>NZ_LACH01000168.1 GCF_000968015.1 Pseudomonas fluorescens | reverse complement strand
TTAGCTATAAAGCCTACCTATTAACTACTAAGGCCTTAACTAACACGTAGAAACGTAATCTTCAGCAAAAACCTTATACGGAGGTTAGCTACTTAGTTAGGTATAATTCTACTAACATTTTTCGTATATAGATCCTATAGAGATAGGAGGTTTCTCGAGTTTAGGATATAACGTTTAATAAGACTTAGTTTTTCACCGCGTCTAAGGCATCCGAACCACTAATATAAGTATTATAACAGGTATTTCTACTATATCTTG
>NZ_LACH01000167.1 GCF_000968015.1 Pseudomonas fluorescens | reverse complement strand
TTTTACTATAGAATTCCTTTATATAGTTACGGCTTTTACTATAGAATTTACTAGTCTTCTACTAGACTGCTTATTAAATTACTAACTATATGACTTATTTATCGTACGGCACGATCTATTGCTTTTCCTACCGATCCTTCCGTCCGATTATTTACGTCACCTGTTTTTCCTTAGGTCTACGCGGCTGATTTCGTCCGAGGATTTTTCCTATATATAGAGACTAGTTAGCCTCCCTACTAGATAAGATAAGAGCTATTATTCTTAGTGTTTTACACCTTATAGCTTCTAATCCTT
>NZ_LACH01000166.1 GCF_000968015.1 Pseudomonas fluorescens | reverse complement strand
TAGGAAGAATAGCAGGAATTCGTAAGGTAGTTGTGTTATAGCCTCGGCTAGTCGATTTCCGTGTAAGTTAGGATATCCTGCTCGGGGAGTAATCCCTTAAATTATGTTTTTCGGGCTCCTATTTAGATTAGTCTCTTCGTATTTTCAGGATTATTTGATTATGCTAATACCGACTGGATGCGAGTGTCGTAGAAGCTATACGGCAATAATCGTCTTTCTTTAATAATTTATAGGTAGAAGTCCTTAAGGAGAAATCGTTAAATCTTTAAGTAGGC
>NZ_LACH01000165.1 GCF_000968015.1 Pseudomonas fluorescens | reverse complement strand
CCCCTAAGGCGATAAGAACTATTAGATCTAGAAGGCAGACCTCGACGCCTATATACGTAAGGTAAGGAAGATAAAGGAATAGTAAGTCGACCTCCTCCGGAAGATTATATCGAAGGATATAAGCGATCTTATTAAGAATATATAGACTAAGATCCCTAACACCGACTATAAGAAGTAATTAGCGTAGATAGATATCTTTATAAAGAATCTCGCTAACTATACTTATCGTTAGAAGCTCGAGAAGAAGACCGCCCCCCGTTCGTAGTTCCCGCCGACGCTTATACTTGCCTTTACCCCGACCGCCTTAGCC
>NZ_LACH01000164.1 GCF_000968015.1 Pseudomonas fluorescens | reverse complement strand
AGATATTCTTAGTTTTACCCTTTATTTCTCCTTATTCTTCTCTCGTTCTATATTAGGCCCGCTTTTAGGACCGGTTAATATAGATTTCCTTCGTTTTTATTAGCCTATTGCCCCTTTTCAGCGTTTAAGTCGAACGCCGATTTAAGGGGGATATACTATCACGGTATTAGGTTATATTATATATTATCCCACGTGACCTCTATATTATATATATAGACATTTAGATCTAGTCTATAGCTATATCCCTTCGTAGATT
>NZ_LACH01000163.1 GCF_000968015.1 Pseudomonas fluorescens | reverse complement strand
CGGGGGGGGTCTGTGAGGCCCCCCGCGGCGGCGGGTATAGCTAAGGCTAGCTCGTTTATACAGTCGACTATAAATAAGGCCGTATCCTTAGGGAAGAGGATACGGATTTATAAAGCGAGCGGCCGGCGTTAAGGCTATTGCTAAAAGATATCCCCCTAGAGTAAGTCGCTCTTAAGGGTTATATATAGGGGAGGATAAGAGGATTAAGTCGTTGCTCTTAGATAGAACGGATCTTTAGATTAGTTTATCGAATAGTAATAAAACGTTAATCCTTCTCTATACTCGTCTCTCCGCGCAACCTTTAGTCCCTTGACTATATTAATACGTTATTGTTTATAGATT
>NZ_LACH01000162.1 GCF_000968015.1 Pseudomonas fluorescens | reverse complement strand
CCGATAATAGCGTTCTCCTTTCCCCCGGCGACGACGACGGCGATAACGCGTACCTTAAGTAGGAGTTTTCTTCTATCCTTACGCAACGCTAGTACGCCTCCGGGAAGATTAAGTATCGCGTTTAATAGCGTGTCGGCCCCCTTACGTAGGAGGACTCCTCCTGCCTTAACGGCTGCTAGGACGACCTTAAGGCTTTTTACGCCCTTAACCCGACTAAGCCTAAACCGGCCTTTTATACGGCCTTCCTTATATCTTCCCCTTCGCCTAAGTGATAATAAGTATAATTCATTAATATAATTTA
>NZ_LACH01000161.1 GCF_000968015.1 Pseudomonas fluorescens | reverse complement strand
CTCGCTTATACTTCGTCGAGCTCTAATAGATAATATTGCTATTAACCCGAAAGTGCGTATCCGTACGCTCGGTCTTATTAACGAGCGTAATAACGAAGCCTAACTAAGACGAAAGGTCTCGGTTGTTTGCGAATAAGCCATCCGTAAATACCACGAGTTTAGCTATCTCGAGATTAATTAGTCGGTACGTAAGTCTACGTTATTAATAGTCGATCTACTACTAGAGGCGCTTATTAAGGATATTATAATCCTTCTCTTTAGGGGCTTAGACCTAGGCTACTACGGAGATATC
>NZ_LACH01000160.1 GCF_000968015.1 Pseudomonas fluorescens | reverse complement strand
TCTAAAGGCTATTTTATTAGCCTATTTAACGGTCTAATCGCGTAGAGTGCCCGGAAACAATCTATAGTTATTACTTCTTCTACCGAGGCCGAACTTCTTATAGTCTCTTCTACCGCGAAAGAGCTAATTTCTATTCTTCGTTTGTTTAACGATATTTCCCTATAGCTAGATATTCCTATTCCTACTATTTAGTATAATAACACCTAGTTAATCCGCCTAGTTTCCGCCGAGATTCTAAAGATTTAGACCGCCTGGAAGCACGTTAAAATTTACAACTACTAGGCCCGATAGGAATTCTTACGTAATACTTTTAATATTAAATATATCCCTTTTAACTAAAT
>NZ_LACH01000016.1:169873-177662 GCF_000968015.1 Pseudomonas fluorescens | reverse complement strand
GAGCCTGCTCGCGATAGGGCCAGCCCAGACACTAAAAACTCAGCCACTGCCAGGAACATTCGGCCAAAGATCCGCCACCAGAAACAGCCGCTCGGCTTCTTCCCAATCGCCCTGGGCGTTTTCTGTGAGTCGCACCAACAACCGCGCCGGGGCCAGTGGCTCGAGGTCGTTGAGCCAGCCATTCAGCTGTTCAGTGCTCCAGGTCTGTTCCACCGGATAGTATGCCGGTGCCAGCCAGGCATGGCGGGGCAGGGGTTGCCAGCGACCGAACGGGCGCTGCGCGACAAACTCTGCCCAGTCCTTCTGATGCAGCCAGCTACCGCGTAAATGCTGGGGATGTGCACCATTCGGTGGCTCGGCCGGTCCCGGCCATGGATACAGCAAATAGCCGCCCAGCCACAAATGTGCGCTGAACTGCTGAATATCCAGCGCGGCCAATACTTCGCGGCTCTCCGGGCGCGCCGAAATCGGTAATTGATGCTGAGTCAGATGGGCCAGCTTGCGGTCCAGTCGATCATGGCAGCCGGGGCCGAGCCACTGCGCCGTGTCGTGTCCGTCGCCATTTTGCGGACCAAGGTAAAGTTTGATGGCCAACTCCAGATGATGCACGCCGTCACGATCGCGCAGCAGCATGTCCAATTCGCCCAGGGTGTGGCCTTCGCGGCGGATCGGCATGTTGGCGGCAATCAGGTCGATACCCGGTGCCTGCCGCACGGCGTATTGCCAGAGGCGTTCGTAGTACAAGCCCAATCGCCGGGTTCTGGCCTGCGCCAGCCAGTGCAGCAAGTCATAACTGTCTCGATCCAGTTGCCGCAGCCACCGTTCCAGCCGCTCCGGCGCTTGTACCCAGTCACTGCCGGTCAGCGGATGACGCTGCGGCCACGTCGTGACGCCCAGCATCGGCGGCGCGAGGATGACCCAAGCCAGGTCGCGCACTTCGGGATGGCGCAACTGGTGGGGTAACTGCAGCAAATCGGGAAATAAGATCATCTTGCGAGCATAGCCTCAATCGTGAGTACACCGTTGTGGCTGAAAGGATTTTGTCTATCCTGCGCTTTCGCCCATAATCGTGTCTTTCGCCGCCGCTGCCCTTCATTAGGAGCCCCATGGAGCAATTTCGTAATATCGGCATCATCGGTCGCCTGGGCAGTTCTCAGGTGCTGGATACCGTTCGCCGACTGAAACGGTTTCTGCTCGATCGTCACCTGCACGTGATCCTCGAAGACACCATCGCCGAAGTGCTGCCGGGTCATGGCTTGCAAACCTCGTCGCGCAAGATGCTCGGTGAAGTATGTGACATGGTGATTGTGGTCGGTGGTGACGGCAGCCTGTTGGGCGCCGCCCGCGCGCTGGCCCGACACAATATTCCGGTGCTCGGCATCAACCGTGGCAGCCTGGGCTTCCTGACCGATATTCGCCCCGATGAGCTGGAAGTCAAAGTCGCCGAAGTGCTCGACGGCCACTATCTGGTGGAAAACCGCTTCCTGCTGCAAGCCGAAGTCCGCCGTCACGCCGAGGCCATCGGGCAGGGCGACGCGCTGAACGACGTGGTACTGCACCCCGGTAAATCGACGCGGATGATCGAGTTCGAGTTGTACATCGACGGCCAGTTCGTCTGCAGCCAGAAGGCCGACGGCCTGATCGTCGCCACGCCGACCGGTTCGACGGCCTACGCGCTGTCGGCGGGCGGGCCGATCATGCATCCCAAGCTTGACGCTATTGTGATTGTGCCGATGTACCCCCATACCTTGTCGGGCAGGCCGATTGTGGTCGATGGCAACAGTGAGCTGAAAATCGTCGTGTCCAAAGATATGCAGATTTACCCGCAAGTCTCCTGTGACGGGCAGAACCATTTCACCTGCGCGCCGGGTGACACCATCACTATCAGCAAGAAGGCCCAGAAGCTGCGGCTGATTCACCCGCTCGACCACAACTACTATGAAGTCTGCCGGACCAAACTCGGCTGGGGCAGCAAGTTGGGTGGTGGAGGCGACTGATGCTCGATCCCGCGCGTAGCTACGACCTGATCGGTGACGTGCACGGTTGCGCTCTAACCCTTGAGCACTTGCTCGACCGGCTCGGTTATCAAAAAAAAGCTGGCGTCTGGCGGCATCCATCGCGCATGGCGGTGTTTGTCGGCGACATCATCGACCGCGGCCCACGGATTCGCGAAGCGCTGCACATCGTTCACGACATGGTCGAAGCCGGCCAGGCGTTGTGCATCATGGGCAACCATGAATTCAACGCCCTCGGCTGGAGCACGCCGGCGCCTCCGGGCAGCGGCAAGCAGTTCGTGCGTGAACACACCCCGCGCCATGCCCGTTTGCTGAACGAAACCCTGACCCAGTTCGAAGACCATCCGGCTGACTGGCATGATTTCCTGCAATGGTTCTATGAGATGCCATTGTTCGTTGATGCCGGGCGTTTCCGGGTGGTGCATGCCTGCTGGGACGCGGGGCTGATCGAACCGCTGCGAGCCCTGTTCCCCAACGGGTGTGTCGATGAACATTTCCTCCAGGCCTCGGCCGTACCGGGCAGTTTCGCCTGCACCGTGTTCGACCGCCTGCTGCGCGGCACTGACATGCGCTTGCCTCATGGGCTGACCATGACGAGCGGCGATGGCCTGACGCGTTCGTTCTTTCGCACCAAATTCTGGGAAGACGACCCGCAAACTTACGGAGACATTGTGTTCCAGCCCGACGCCTTGCCCGAACCCGTGGCCCGGACGCCGCTGTCGTCCACTGAAAAAAACACCTTGCTGCGTTATGGCGTCGATGAGCCACTGTTGTTCGTGGGCCATTACTGGCGCAGCGGCAAACCGGTGCCGATCCGGCCGAACCTGGCCTGCCTGGATTACAGCGCGGTGCTCTATGGCAAACTGGTCGCCTACCGCCTGGACCAGGAAACCCGCCTCGACCCGCATAAATTTGTCTGGGTCGATGTCGAGCGGCCGGAGGTGCTGCGATGAGCGCCGTTGCCGTTTTACGGCTGCCGCTGGCGGTGGACTTGAGCGGGTTCGTCAAACTGTTGCAGCGCATGCAGGTGCCGCATCGGGTCAGCGAAGAGGCGGGTGAGCAGGTGCTGTGGGTGCCGGCCAACATCAGCGAAGACGTGCGTGTGTTGTACGAGCGCTTCCCGGCCGGTGATCCCGATCAACAGCTGGACATTCCGGTGGCGAAAACCATCAATCGCCCTGGGTTCGTCGAGCAACTGCGCTACGCCAAGGCGACAGCATTCGTGTTGCTGCTGAGCCTGCTTGTCGGTGCGGTGACGCTGCTGGGCGAAAACCTCGACACGATGCGCTGGCTGACCTTCCTTGATTTTCGCGTTGTCGGCGAGTACATCCACTTCGTGCCCTTGGCCGACAGCCTGGCGGCGGGGCAATGGTGGCGTCTGGTGACACCGATGCTGATCCACTTCGGCATCCTGCACCTGGCCATGAACGGCATGTGGTACTGGGAACTGGGGCGACGTATCGAGTCGCGCCAGGGCAGCATCAACCTGATCGGCCTGACGTTGCTGTTCGGCCTGGTCTCGAACTACGCCCAGTATTACTTCAGTGGCCCGACCCTGTTTGGCGGGTTGTCCGGCGTGCTCTACGGCCTGCTCGGGCATTGCTGGATTTTCCAGATATTGTCGCCGAACCGTGCTTATCGCCTGCCGCGTGGCGTGCTGGTGATGATGCTGGTGTGGCTGCTGCTGTGCCTGTCCGGGCTGGTCTCGATGATCGGCTTCGGTGAAATTGCCAATGCGGCCCACGTCGGCGGGTTGCTCGTCGGATGCTTGACCGGCTTGTTGGGTGGTTTGTACAACCGCCGTAAACTGGCCGTCTAAATAGTTATGTCAATAAAGAGCGCGGAGCCCTTGATGTCCTCTTTTAACGAAATGATCAACAACATCACCCCTGATATCTACCAGAGCCTGAAACTGGCGGTGGAAATCGGTAAATGGTCCGACGGTGGCAAACTCACCGCCGAACAGCGCGAACTGTCGCTGCAAGCGATGATCGCCTGGGAAATCCAGAACCTGCCTGAAGACCAGCGCACCGGTTACATGGGTGTGCAGGAGTGCGGCTCCAAGTCGATCGAAGTGCCGAATATCCTGTTCAAATCGGATGCCGTCCATTGATCGAGATTGGCCGCGGTGCAATCAGCAAAATGTCGGCGCGCCTTGACGGGCCGAACGTGCAGTACGCGTTTCGTCTGGACGACGTCGAGGTGCCGGTCAATCCTTTGATCGGGACCACGGTGCGCCTGGAATACCTGGGGGCGATTCATTGCTCCCATTGCGGACGCAAAACCAAAACCAGTTTCAGTCAGGGTTACTGCTACCCGTGCATGACCAAACTGGCCCAATGCGATATCTGCATCATGAGCCCGGAGCGTTGCCACTATGACGCTGGCACCTGCCGTGAGCCGGAGTGGGGCGAGAAATTCTGCATGACCGATCACATTGTGTATCTGTCCAACTCTTCGGGGGTGAAGGTCGGGATTACCCGCGCCACCCAGCTGCCGACCCGTTGGATCGATCAGGGCGCCCGTCAGGCCTTGCCAATCATGCGTGTCTCGACCCGTCAGCAGTCGGGCTTCGTCGAAGACCTGTTCCGCAGTCAGGTGGCGGACAAGACCAACTGGCGTGCTTTACTCAAGGGCGATGCGGTGTCGGTCGACCTGGCGCAGGTTCGTGATCAGCTGTTCGACAGTTGCGCCGAAGGATTGCAAGGTTTACAGGAACGATTCGGCCTACAGGCGATCCAGACCATTGCCGATGTAGAAACGCTCGAAATCCGCTATCCGGTCGAGCAATACCCAGCGAAAATTGTCAGCTTCAACCTGGACAAGAATCCGATTGCCGAAGGCACGCTGCTAGGGATCAAAGGCCAATACCTGATCTTCGACACTGGCGTGATCAATATTCGTAAATACACGGCCTACCAGCTCGCCGTGCATCAGTAAGGACTCCAGCATGCGCACCGAACAACCGAAGATGATCTACCTGAAGGACTATCAGGCGCCCGAGTACCTGATCGACGAGACGCACCTGACCTTCGAGTTGTACGAGGACCACAGCCTGGTCCATGCGCAACTGGTGATGCGCCGCAATCCTGAACGTGGCCCGGGCCTGCCGCCGCTGGTGCTGGATGGTCAGCAGCTTGAGTTGTTGACAGTGAACCTCGCCGACCGCGAACTCGGCGTCGACGACTACGTGTTGACCGAGAACCATCTGACGCTGCAACCCTTGAGCGAGCGCTTTACGGTCGACACCAGCGTGCGCATTCACCCGGAAACCAACACCGCGCTGGAAGGCCTGTACAAATCCGGCACGATGTTCTGCACCCAGTGCGAGGCCGAAGGCTTCCGCAAGATCACCTATTACCTCGACCGTCCGGACGTGATGAGCACGTTCACCACCACGGTGGTTGCCGAGCAGCACAGCTATCCGGTGCTGCTGTCCAACGGCAACCCGATTGCTAGCGGTCCGGGCGAAGACGGCCGGCACTGGGCGACCTGGGAAGATCCGTTCAAGAAGCCGGCCTACCTGTTTGCGCTGGTGGCCGGTGATTTGTGGTGTGTCGAAGACACCTTCACCACCATGACCGATCGCGCTGTGGCGCTGCGCATTTATGTCGAGCCGGAAAACATCGACAAGTGCCAGCACGCCATGAACAGCCTGAAGAAATCCATGCGTTGGGACGAAGAGGTCTACGGTCGCGAGTACGACCTGGACATCTTCATGATCGTCGCGGTCAACGACTTCAACATGGGCGCCATGGAGAACAAGGGCCTCAACATCTTCAACTCCAGCGCCGTGCTGGCCCGCGCTGAAACCGCCACCGACGCCGCGCACCAGCGGGTCGAGGCGATCGTTGCCCACGAATACTTCCACAACTGGTCGGGCAACCGCGTGACCTGCCGCGACTGGTTCCAGTTGTCGCTCAAGGAAGGCTTCACCGTATTCCGCGATTCGGGCTTCTCCGCCGACATGAACTCGGCCACCGTCAAGCGTATCCAGGACGTGGCATACCTGCGCACCCACCAATTCGCCGAAGACGCCGGCCCCATGGCTCACGCCGTGCGCCCGGACAGCTTCATCGAGATTTCCAACTTCTATACCCTGACCGTGTACGAAAAAGGTTCGGAAGTGGTCGGCATGATCCATACCTTGCTTGGGGCCGAAGGCTTCCGTAAAGGCAGCGACCTGTACTTCGAACGCCATGACGGCCAGGCCGTGACGTGCGACGACTTCATCAAGGCCATGGAAGACGCGAACGGTGTCTACCTGACCCAGTTCAAACGCTGGTACAGCCAGGCCGGCACACCGCGTTTGGCGGTCAGCGAGTCCTACGACGCGGCGGCGAAAACCTACAGCCTGACCTTCCGTCAAAGCTGCCCGGCAACCCCGGACAAGGTTGAGAAGTTGCCGTTCGTGATCCCGGTCGAATTGGGCCTGCTGGACTCCAAAGGCGCGGCCATTGCGTTGCGTCTTTCCGGTGAAGCCAGCGCTCAGGGCACCTCACGGGTCATTTCGGTGACCGAAGCCGAGCAGACATTCACCTTTATCGACATCGCGGAACAGCCATTGCCTTCGCTGCTGCGTGGCTTCTCGGCGCCGGTGAAACTGAGCTTCCCGTACAACCGCGATCAACTGATGTTCCTGATGCAGCACGACAGCGACGGTTTCAACCGCTGGGATGCGGGTCAGCAATTGTCGGTTCAGGTGCTGCAAGAGCTGATTGCTCAGCAGCAAAAGGGCGAGAAACTGGTGCTGGATCAGCGTCTGGTTTCAGCCTTGCGCACCGTGTTGTCGGACGAGACGCTGGATCAGGCGATGGTCGCGGAAATGCTTTCGCTGCCGGGCGAGGCGTATCTGACCGAAATCAGCGAAGTGGCTGACGTTGACGCCATTCACATCGCTCGCGAGTTTGCTCGTAAACAATTGGCAGAGGGTTTGTTCGAGGCGTTGTGGCTGCGTTATCAGGCCAATCGCGATCTGTCGAAGAAAACCCCGTATGTAGCCGAGGCCGAGCACTTCGCTCGTCGCGCGTTGCAGAACATTGCGCTGTCGTACCTGATGCTCAGCGGTAAACCGGAAGTGTTGGCGGCGACGCTTGAGCAGTTCGAGACCAGCGACAACATGACCGAGCGCCTGACGGCGTTGGCGGTGCTGGTCAATTCGTCGTTCGAAGACGAGAAAGCCAAGGCCCTGGCCAGTTTCGCCGAGCACTTCAAGGACAATCCGCTGGTCATGGATCAGTGGTTCAGCGTCCAGGCCGGCAGCGTGTTGCCCGGTGGTCTGGAGCGGGTCAAGGCGTTGATGCAGCATCCGGCATTCAACATCAAGAACCCGAACAAGGTGCGGGCGCTGGTGGGGGCGTTTGCCGGGCAGAACCTGATTAATTTCCATGCGGCGGATGGTTCGGGTTATCGGTTCCTCGCGGATCTGGTGATCGAGTTGAATGGGTTTAACCCGCAGATCGCTTCTCGGCAGTTGGCGCCGCTGACTCGCTGGCGCAAATATGACGATGCGCGTCAGGCGTTGATGAAGGGTGAGCTGGAGCGGATTCGCGCTTCGGGTCAGTTGTCGAGTGACGTGTTTGAGGTGGTCAGCAAAAGCCTGGCCTGAGTTGGGACTTGTTTCCGCAGGGTGTATATCCATTCCTGCGGTAACGGCCACTTAGGGTTTCGCCCTTACGGCGACTCACTTTTTTTACAAACGCCTAAAAAAAGTAAGCAAAAAAACGCTCGCCCCGAGCGTCCGGCCCCTCGCCTGGGCTCGGCGTTCCTTCGCT
>NZ_LACH01000016.1:0-169813 GCF_000968015.1 Pseudomonas fluorescens | reverse complement strand
GCCTGTTGAGTGGTGAGAAGCAGGGTTTACGCCGATCCATTGTGGTAGCTGGCTGCGAAGGCGGCTCAACAGTCGACCAATTTCTTTCAGATATGTCCCTCATCCCATTGTGGGAGCGGGCTTGCTCGCGAAGGCGGCCTGACAGCCGATCAATATCTTGCAGATGTACCCAATTCAACTGTGGAAGCGAGCTTGCTCGCGATGGCAATTGTTCATTCAACATTGATGTCGACAGACACACCGCTATCGCGAGCAAGCTCGCTCCCACATTTGGATTTTTGCCGGGCCGGGATTGATGTCTGCTGTGACTGTGGCTGTGGCTGTGGCTGTGGCTGTGTATGTGGCTGTGGCTGTGGCTGTGGCTGTGGCTTTTGATCTTGATCTTGATCTGCTTTTGATCTTTCGCCCCTTCGGCAGGCCGAGCGTAGGTGTTCATCAGGGGGTTAGGCGCGTAGCGCCGTGCGGCGAAGCCGCACACATCGAGAGGAGGTCGTCGCGAAGCAGACCGTAGGCGATGCCCCCTGATGGACACCGTAGCGAGGGAACGCGGAGCCTCAGCGAGGCGCCGTACGCCGGGGCGAAGCCTTTTGGTTACTTTTCGGCGTTTGGAAAAGTGACTCGCTGTAAGAGCGAAACCATAAGTAGCCGTTACCGCAAAAATGGATATGTACACCAAACCCCGAAACCCCGAAACCCAATCACCCCACCTGATACCCAAACATTCACCCAACCCCCATACCCCTCCAGGTTAACAAAACATAACGTGGCGTCGATTGTCAGACCTTTCCAAACCCCGATAGGATAAGCCAGCTTCCGAAGGGGCTCTAGATTGCATATTTCAGGAGTATGCTTCAGAAAAGGCATTCGCAAAGAGCACCCTTATGGCGCCCAGAAAGGTTGAACGACCTAACAATAATAATGGGGGAAGGTCTATGAGTGAGCCTGTCATGGGTGTGGGTATCTGCCGCCCGCCGGCATTACGCAAATTCGCGTTGCTGGCTACAGCGCTCTCGCTGTTGGGCTGTGCCGTGCTGTCGGCACCTGCGCTGGCCGCTGCGGCGCCGGCATCCGACATTGTTTATTCCGTTGAATCTGCCAAAGCCAGCAAGAGCCTGATGCTCGACGTCGTGCACGCCGGCAAACGCCTGGTGGCGGTCGGGGATCGCGGGCACATTTTGTATTCCGATGACCAGGGCGCGACCTGGACCCAAGCCAAGGTGCCGACGCGGCAACTGCTGACGTCGGTGTATTTCGTCGACGACAAACACGGTTGGGCCGTTGGCCATGATGCGCAGATCCTCGCGAGCGAGGACGGCGGCGTCACCTGGACCAAGCAATTCGAAGATCTGAAACGCGAATCGCCGCTGCTCGACGTCTGGTTCCAGGACGTCAACAGCGGCTTTGCCGTGGGCGCCTACGGTGCGTTGATTGCCACCACCGACGGCGGCAAAACCTGGGATGACGTCAGCGATCGCCTCGACAACGAAGACCAGTACCACCTCAACGGCATTGCCGCGGTCAAGGATGCCGGGCTGTTCATCGTCGGCGAGCAGGGCAGCATGTTCCGCTCTGCCGACGGGGGCCAGACCTGGGAAAAGCTTGAAGGTCCCTACCAAGGTTCGCTGTTCGGCGTGATCGGCACCGCTCAAGCCAACACACTGCTGGCCTACGGGCTGCGGGGCAATCTGTTTCGCTCCACCGATTTTGGTACGACCTGGGAGCCGGTTGAGCTCAAGGCCGCTCGCGGTGCGCTGGAGTTCGGTCTGTCCGGCGCGACGCTGCTCGACGACGGTTCCATCGTGATCGTCGGTAACGGTGGCTCGGTGATCCGCAGCAACGACAACGGCGAAACCTTCAGCGTGTTCAACCGTCCGGATCGCATTTCCGTTTCGGCAGTCACCGCGGCGGGCAACGGCAATCTGATTCTGGCAGGACAGGGTGGCGTTCGCCTCACTTCGCCAACCGGCGCAGAAAATGGAAAAAATGGGTCGTCCAAATGAGCCGGGCAAATAATAAGAAGGCGGGTCTATGACATCCTTGAGCACTCATCATCATGACAAGGCGACGTTTCTCGAACGCCTGATTTTCAACAACCGCCCGGCAGTGATCGTCATCTGCCTGCTGGTCAGTATTTTCCTGTTCTGGCAGGCGACGCTGATCCGGCCGTCCACCAGTTTCGAAAAAATGATCCCGCTCGAGCATCCGTTCATTCAAAAGATGATGGAGCATCGCAACGATCTGGCGAACCTGGGCAACACGGTGCGCATCTCGGTGGAAGCCACTGATGGCGACATCTTCTCCAAGGAGTACATGGAGACCCTGCGTCAGATCAACGACGAGGTGTTCTACATCTCCGGTGTTGATCGTTCCGGCCTCAAGTCGCTGTGGAGCCCGAGCGTACGCTGGACCGAAGTGACGGAGGAGGGCTTCGCCGGTGGTGAAGTGATTCCGCAGAGCTACAACGGTTCCCAGCAAAGCCTCGACCTGTTGCGCAACAACGTGCTCAAGTCCGGTCAGGTCGGGCGTCTGGTGGCCAACGACTTCAAGTCGAGCATTGTCGATATCCCGCTGCTGGAGTCCTACCCGGACCCGCAGGACCAGGGCAAGTTGCTGGCGCTGGACTATCGCAAGTTCTCTCACGAACTCGAAGACAAGATCCGCAACAAATTCGAAGCCCAGAACCCTAACGTGCAGATCCACATCGTCGGTTTCGCCAAGAAAGTCGGCGACCTGATCGATGGGCTGGTCATGGTGGTGATGTTCTTCGGCGTCGCCTTCGTCATCACGTTGATCCTGCTCTACTGGTTCACCAACTGCATGCGCAGCACCGTGGCGGTGTTGAGTACGACGCTGGTGGCGGTGGTCTGGCAGTTGGGCTTGATGCACTTCTTCGGCTTCGGGCTCGATCCGTATTCGATGCTGGTGCCGTTCCTGATCTTCGCCATTGGTATTTCCCACGGTGTGCAGAAGATCAACGGGATTGCCTTGCAGTCCAGCGAGGCAGACAACGCACTGACTGCGGCACGGCGCACGTTCCGTCAGCTGTTCCTGCCGGGGATGATTGCGATCCTCGCGGATGCGGTGGGTTTCATCACGCTGCTGATCATCGACATCGGCGTGATTCGTGAACTGGCCATCGGCGCGTCCATCGGCGTGGCGGTGATCGTGTTCACCAACCTGATCCTGCTGCCAGTGGCGATTTCCTACGTCGGTATCAGCAAACGTGCCGTCGAACGCAGCAAGAAAGACGCGCACCGCGAACACCCGTTCTGGCGCTTGCTGTCGAACTTTGCCAGCCCGAAAGTGGCGCCGGTGTCGATTGTTTTGGCCCTGTTGGCCTTCAGCGGCGGCCTCTGGTACAGCCAGAACCTGAAAATCGGTGACCTCGATCAGGGCGCTCCGGAACTGCGCCCGGACTCGCGCTACAACAAGGACAACAACTTCATCATCAGCAATTACTCCACCAGTTCCGACGTGTTGGTGGTGATGGTCAAGACCAAGTCCGAAGGCTGCTCGCGTTACGAAGCCATGGCGCCGATCGACGAGCTGATGTGGAAGATGCAGAACACCGAGGGCGTGCAGTCGGCGATCTCGCTGGTGACCGTGTCCAAGCAGATGATCAAGGGCATGAACGAGGGCAACCTGAAATGGGAAACCCTTTCACGTAACCCGGACGTGCTGAACAACTCGATCGCTCGGGCTGATGGTCTGTACAACAACAGTTGCTCCCTGGCGCCGGTGCTGGTGTTCCTCAACGATCACAAGGCCGCCACGCTGGATCGCGCCGTGCATGCGGTGCAAGACTTCGCCAAGGAGAACAACAAGGAAGGCCTGGAATTCATCCTCGCCGCCGGTAATGCCGGGATCGAGGCCGCCACCAACGAGGTGATCAAGGAATCCGAGCTGACCATCCTGGTCCTGGTGTACATCTGCGTGGCGACCATGTGCATGATCACCTTCCGCTCCTGGGCAGCGACGTTGTGCATCGTGCTGCCGCTGGTACTGACTTCGGTACTCGGGAACGCCCTGATGGCCTTCATGGGCATTGGCGTGAAAGTCGCAACCCTGCCGGTTGTGGCACTCGGGGTGGGGATTGGCGTGGATTACGGCATCTACATCTACAGCCGTCTGGAAAGCTTCCTGCGTGCCGGTCTTCCATTGCAAGAGGCGTACTACCAGACGCTGAAGTCCACCGGTAAAGCCGTGCTGTTCACCGGTTTGTGCCTGGCGATCGGCGTGTGCACCTGGATCTTCTCGGCCATCAAGTTCCAGGCCGACATGGGCCTGATGCTGACCTTCATGCTGCTCTGGAACATGTTCGGCGCACTGTGGCTGCTGCCAGCGCTGGCACGGTTCCTGATCAAGCCGGAGAAATTGGCGGGGCAGAAGGGCAATTCGTTGTTTGCTCACTGATCCCAGACTGAAATAGAAAAGCCGCAACCATGGTTGCGGCTTTTTTACATCCCGAATTCAACACTACCCCCCTGTAGGAGTGAGCCTGCTCGCGATAGCGGTCTAACATTCAACATCTATGTCGAATGACACTCCGTCATCGCGAGCAGGCTCACTCCTACAGGGGATTTTTGTAGCTATGGGATTGTGTTGTGTCAGGAAGGATCGGTACCCAGCACCGCATTCAACGCACTACGCGCATCATCCAGCTGCACCAACGTCGCATGCCGCGCACCCAGCGCATCCCGGTTCTCGATCGCCGTCAGAATCGCCTTGTGCCGGGGCAATGCCAGTTCATGCAGATTCGGCCGCTGGTTGGAATGCTTCAAGGCTTCGGCAATCGCCACCGACAGCATGTTGCACAGGTTGGCCAGCAAGTCGTTATGGGTCGCATCGGCGATCCGGCTATGGAAATCCAGGTCCGGTTGCAGCAGTGCTTCCGGCGTCGGCGCCGCTTCCATACGTTGGTAGGCTTCACCGATGGAGGCGATGTCATCGTCCGTGGCGAACTGCGCGGCGAGGGCGGCCGCTGCCGGTTCGATGATGCTGCGCACGCTGGTCAGCAGGTCGAAGAATTCATTTTGCGGGCTGCTTTGCATCAGCCAGTGCAGCACATCCGGATCGAGCATGTGCCATTCCTTGCGCTGCTTGACCACCGTGCCCACTCGCGGACGGGAATACACCAGACCCTTGGCGACCAACACGCGGGTGGCTTCGCGCAGGACTGGACGGCTGACCGCGTACTCCTCGCACAACAGGGCTTCGGCAGGCAGTTTGTCACACGGCTTGAAGCGTCCTGAAACGATCTGCATGCCCAGTTCCTGGACGATGCGCGAGTGCATGCTTTTGCGGTCGGAGGGTTTGCGGTAATCCATGGGGAACGGCGCGATCCTGGGCGATGGAGATGCCGCGCATGATAGCAGGCGCGGACCCGGTCCTGAATCAGATGAAGAACCAATGTGGGAGTGAGCCTGCTCGCGATAGCGGTAGTTAAATCAACATCAGTGTTGAATGTTCGACCGCTATCGCGAGCAGGCTCACTCCTACAGGGGGTGATCAGTGAGAGTGGCGCGGTACTTCAGAGCCACGGCAACCAACCAGGAAGTCGAAATCGCAACCCTGATCCGCCTGCAGCACATGGTCGATGTACAGCTGGCGATAGCCACCCACGATCAGTTGCTGCGGTGGCTGCAGATCGGCCATGCGCGCCGCCAGTTCGGCGTCGGGAATGTCCAGGTGCAGACGGCCGTTGGCGCAGTCGAGTTCGATCCAGTCACCTTCCTTCACGGTCGCCAAAGGTCCGCCAGCGGCTGCTTCCGGGGCCACGTGCAGAACGACAGTGCCGTACGCCGTGCCGCTCATGCGCGCATCGGAAATGCGCACCATGTCCGTCACACCCTGAGCCAGCAACTTGGCCGGCAAGCCCATGTTGCCGACTTCGGCCATGCCCGGGTAACCCTTCGGACCGCAGTTCTTCATCACCAGAATCGAGTTGGCATCCACGTCCAGTTCCGGGTCGTTGATCCGCGCCTTGTACATGTCGAAGTTCTCGAACACCACCGCACGCCCGCGGTGTTGCATCAGTTCGGCGCTGGCGGCTGAAGGCTTGAGCACCGCACCCAGTGGTGCGAGGTTGCCGCGCAACACACAGATGCCGCCGTCGGCGCGGATCGGGTTGTCGAGTGTGCGGATCACTTCGTCCTGGCCATAGATCGGCGCGTCCTTGGTGTTCTCGCCGAGGGTTTTGCCGTTGACGGTCAGGGCATTCGGATGCGGAATCAGGTTGGCTTCACCCAGACGACGCAGCACCGCTGGCAGGCCACCGGCGTAGTAGAACTCTTCCATCAGGAAACGCCCGGACGGTTGCAGGTCGACGATGGTCGGCATGCCGCGACCTATGCGGGTCCAGTCGTCGAGGTCCAGTTCCACGCCGATGCGCCCGGCGATGGCTTTCAAATGGATCACGGCGTTGGTCGAACCACCGATCGCAGCGTTGACCCGAATGGCGTTTTCGAAGGCTTCTTTGGTGAGGATTTTCGACAGTTTCAAATCTTCGCGAACCATCTCCACCGCGCGCATGCCGGACATGTGCGCCAGCACATAACGACGCGCATCGACCGCTGGAATCGCCGCGTTGTGGGGCAGGGAAGTGCCCAGTGCTTCAGCCATGCAGGCCATGGTCGAGGCGGTGCCCATGGTGTTGCACGTACCGGCCGAGCGGGACATGCCACCTTCGGCCGCAAGGAAATCGTCGATGGTGATGGTGCCGGCTTTCACTTGTTCACTGAGCTGCCAGACCACGGTGCCCGAACCAATGTCCTGACCTTTGTGCTTGCCGTTGAGCATCGGCCCACCGGTGACGACGATCGCCGGCACGTCGCAACTGGCCGCGCCCATCAACAACGCCGGGGTGGTTTTGTCGCAGCCGGTCAGCAGCACGACACCGTCAATCGGGTTGCCACGAATCGCTTCTTCGACGTCCATGCTCGCCAGGTTGCGGGTGAGCATGGCAGTCGGGCGCAGGTTCGACTCGCCGTTGGAGAACACCGGGAATTCCACGGGAAAGCCCCCAGCCTCGATCACCCCACGTTTGACGTGCTCCGCGATCTGGCGGAAATGCGCGTTGCACGGGGTCAGTTCCGACCAGGTGTTGCAGATGCCGATGATCGGCTTGCCGTGGAACTGGTGGTCGGCGATGCCCTGATTCTTCATCCAGCTGCGGTACATGAAGCCGTTCTTGTCGGCAGTGCCAAACCATTGGGCGGAGCGCAGGGTGGGTTTCTTATCAGACATGATCGGTTCTCTTATTGTATGACTATATTGTTCGAGTTGAGGCGTAACATAAGCGCAAATTCGGCGGTTTGGAAGTGTTGTTGCTTAAATAGTATTACTATATAGTCCGTTTCAACGGAGGGATGGCCCTGGCGGTTTTCCGCGAGAGGCGTCCCCCGAGGTTCTATAAAAACAACAATCGGAGACCTATCTCATGAGCCAGGAACTGCGGCTTATTCGTCGCATCACGCTGAAACTGATTCCCTTCCTGATCCTGCTGTACCTGATCGCCTATGTGGATCGCTCCGCCGTAGGCTTCGCCAAATTGCACATGGGCGCCGACCTTGGCATCGGTGATGCGGCTTACGGGCTGGGTGCCGGGCTGTTTTTCATTGGCTATTTCCTGCTGGAAATCCCCAGCAACCTGATGCTCGAACGCTTTGGCGCACGGCGCTGGTTCGCGCGGATCATGGTCACCTGGGGCGCCATCACCATCGGCATGGCCTTCGTTCAGGGGCCGCACAGTTTCTATGTGATGCGCTTTCTGCTCGGCGCGGCGGAAGCCGGTTTCTTTCCGGGCGTTCTCTACTACATCACCCAGTGGTTTCCGGTGCGCCATCGCGGCAAGATCCTCGGGTTGTTCATCCTTTCCCAACCCATCGCCATGTTGATCACCGGCCCGGTGTCCGGCGGTCTGCTCGGCATGGACGGCATTCTTGGCCTGCATGGCTGGCAGTGGCTGTTCATCGTCATCGGCACCCCGGCGATCCTGTTGACCTGGCCAGTGCTGCGCTGGCTGCCGGACGGTCCGAAACAGGTGAAGTGGATGGACCAGGCCGAAAAGGACTGGCTGACCGGCGAACTGAAAAAGGATCTTGAGGAATACGGCCAGACCCGCCACGGCAATCCGTTGCACGCCCTCAAGGACAAACGTGTGTTGCTGCTGGCGCTGTTCTATCTGCCGGTGACCCTGAGCATCTACGGCCTGGGCTTGTGGTTGCCGACCCTGATCAAACAGTTCGGTGGCACGGATCTGGTGACCGGTTTCGTGTCGTCGGTGCCGTACATCTTCGGGATCATCGGGTTGCTGATCATTCCGCGCAGTTCCGACCGTTTGAATGATCGCTACGGCCACTTGGCGGTGCTTTACGTGTTGGGTGCCATCGGCCTGTTCCTCAGCGCCTGGCTGACCGTGCCGGTGCTGCAACTGGCGGCGTTGTGCCTGGTGGCCTTCGCGCTGTTTTCCTGCACCGCGGTGTTCTGGACCTTGCCGGGCCGCTTCTTTGCCGGCGCCAGTGCCGCGGCCGGAATCGCCTTGATCAATTCGGTAGGCAACCTCGGCGGCTACATCGGTCCGTTCGTGATCGGCGCGCTCAAGGAATACACCGGCAACCTGGCTTCGGGTCTGTACTTCTTGTCCGGCGTGATGGTGTTCGGGCTGGTGTTGACCGGTGTGGTCTATCGCCTGCTGGAACGCAAGCACGTACTGCCGGCCGACCAGTTCGCTGCCAGCGCCCGTGGCGCAACCCGCACCTGAATGACTGACACCGCCCCCTGTAGGAGTGAGCCTGCTCGCGATGACGGAGTGTCATTCGACATAGATGTTGAAGGTTAGACCGCTATCGCGAGCAGGCTCACTCCTACAGGGATCTGCGGTGTTCTGAATAACAAAGGAGAAAATCATGCGTTTAGTTCAGTTCGAATTGAGTAACGGCGAGCGCCGGGTGGGCGTGGTCGAAGACAGTCTGGTGCGCGAAGTACAAGACGCGCGCACGGTTCGCGACCTGGCGTTGGCCGCGATCGAGGCGGGCGTCAATCTTGAGCAGCAGGTGAAAACCCTGGGCCTGGGCATCAGCCATGACTATGCAGAGCTGTTGGCCAAACTGCGCATCCTGCCACCGCTGGATCACCCGGATCCCGCGCACATGCTGGTCAGTGGCACGGGCCTGACCCATTTGGGCAGTGCGTCGGCCCGGGACAAGATGCATCAGCAAGTCGGCGACGAAGCCGCGATGACCGACACCATGCGCATTTTCAAATGGGGCGTGGAGGGCGGTAAACCGGTGGCGGGGCAGGCCGGTGTACAACCGGAATGGTTCTACAAGGGCGATGGCAGCATCGTCGTGCGTCCGGGCCAACCGTTCCCGCTGCCACCGTTTGCTGAAGACGCCGGTGAAGAACCTGAGCTCAGCGGTCTCTACGTCATCGGCCACGACGGCAAACCGTATCGACTTGGTTTCGCCGTGGGCAACGAGTTCTCTGACCATGTGATGGAACGCAAGAATTACCTGTACCTGGCGCACTCCAAATTGCGCAGTTGCAGTTATGGCCCAGAACTTCGAGTCGGCGAATTGCCAGAGCATCTGGCAGGCACCAGCCGCATCCTGCGTAACGGTGAAGTGCTGTGGCAGAGCGAGTTTCTCAGTGGCGAGGCCAACATGTGCCACAGCCTGGAAAACCTCGAGTACCACCATTTCAAGTACAGCCAGTTCCTCCGTCCGGGCGATGTGCACATTCACTTCTTCGGCACCGCGACCCTGTCCTTTGCCGACGGCATTCGCACCCAGCCGGGTGATGTGTTCGAGATCAGTCAGGCCGAGTTCGGTGCACCGTTGATCAACGGGATTGCACCGGTTGAAGCAGTGTTCGAGCCCGGCACCGTTGGCACCCTTTAAGGAGATACGCATGACCCAGATTCTTGGTCACAACTACATCGGCGGCCAGCGCAGTGCGGCCGGCCCGCTCAAACTACAGAGCGTCGACGCCAGCACGGGCGAAGCATTGCCGTACGATTTCTTCCAGGCGACCCCGGAAGAGGTCGATGCCGCCGCCAAGGCTGCCGCTGCCGCCTACCCGGCCTATCGCAGCCTGAGTGCCGAACGTCGGGCGCAGTTTCTCGATGCGATTGCCGATGAACTGGACGCGCTGGGCGATGACTTTGTTGCGCTGGTCTGCCGCGAAACCGCTCTGCCTGCTGCACGGATTCAAGGCGAGCGCGGTCGCACCAGCGGCCAGATGCGTTTGTTCGCCAAGGTGCTGCGTCGCGGTGATTTCTATGGCGCGCGGATCGATCGGGCATTGCCGGAGCGCCAACCGTTGCCGCGCCCGGACTTGCGTCAGTACCGCATCGGCCATGGGCCAGTCGCGGTGTTTGGTGCGAGCAACTTTCCGTTGGCGTTCTCCACGGCGGGCGGCGACACCGCGTCGGCGTTGGCCGCCGGTTGCCCGGTGGTGTTCAAGGCTCACAGCGGTCACATGGCCACCGCCGAACGAGTGGCCGACGCGATCATCCGCGCCGCAGAAAAAACCGGCATGCCGGCCGGCGTGTTCAACATGATCTACGGCGGTGGGGTCGGCGAAGCGTTGGTCAAGCATCCGGCGATTCAGGCGGTTGGCTTTACCGGTTCGTTGAAAGGCGGACGTGCGTTGTGCGACATGGCGGCCGCGCGTCCACAACCGATCCCGGTGTTCGCCGAGATGTCGAGCATCAACCCGGTGATCGTGTTGCCGCAGGCACTGCAAGTTCGCGCCGAATCGGTCGCCCGCGACCTGACCGCTTCGGTGGTCCAGGGCTGCGGCCAGTTCTGCACCAATCCCGGTTTGGTGATCGGTATTCGTTCGCCGCAATTCAGTGCGTTTGTGCAACAGGTGGCGGGCCTGATCGGCGATCAGCCGGCGCAAACCATGCTCAATGCCGGGACCTTGAGCAGTTATGGTCAAGGTCTGCAAAAACTCCTCGCTCATCCCGGTATCGAGCATCTTGCCGGCAGTCCGCAACAAGGCAATCAGGCACAACCGCAGCTGTTCAAGGCCGATGCCAGCCTGTTGCTCAAGGGCGATGAAGTGCTGCAGGAAGAAGTGTTCGGCCCGACCACGGTGTTTGTCGAAGTCGCCGATCAGGCGCAACTCAGCGCCGCATTGAATGGCCTGCACGGGCAACTGACGGCGACGATCATTGGCGAGACGGCAGACTTCGAGCAGTTCGCTGAGCTGACGCCGTTGCTGGAACAGAAGGTCGGGCGGATCCTGCTCAATGGTTATCCGACTGGGGTGGAAGTCTGCGATTCGATGGTCCATGGCGGGCCGTATCCGGCAACATCCGATGCTCGCGGCACGTCGGTGGGCACCTTGGCCATCGACCGTTTCCTGCGCCCGGTGTGCTTCCAGAACTACCCCGACAGCCTGCTGCCGGATGCCTTGAAGAATGGCAATCCACTGCGAATCCAGCGATTGGTCGATGGCCAACCTTCGCGCGAAGCCCTCTAACGGCGAGCACAATCCCCTGTGGGAGCGAGCTTGCTCCGGGCGGCGTTCCGACGATGAGTCCCTGTCAATCACATCAATGTTGAATGACACACCGCCATCGCGAGCAAGCTCGCTCCCACATTGGACTGAGGCGCAATGAGCTATCATTGCGTCTTTCCCATTCAAAGATTGACTGCCATGACTTCCGCAACCGACACCTTGCTCGCCACCCTCGAACACTGCGATATGGTGGAAATCGATGGGCTGCACGCCTTCGAATTCTCCCTCGATGAAGACGATAACCTGCACATCGAATGCTTGGACGGTCGTGTGTCCAAGCACTGGGAGTTCACCCCGGCCGAGGTCGAGGCTGCGACCTTCGATCCAGACCTGCAAAGCTGGCTGATCACCGGCAGTTCCGGCGAGCACCGGTTGGTGTGCATGACCGCGTTCCGCGGTGATGACGACGAGGAAGAAGCGAATGAGGATGCGTAAGCTCTGGCCACTGTTGATGGCCGGCAGCCTCGGCGCGATAGGCTTTCAGGCTGCATTGGCCGACGACTATCAGTTGCTGGTCGGCTCCTACACCGCCGGTCAGAGCCAGGGGATTTATCGCCTGAACTTCGACGCCACCACCGGGCAGATTGATGCCAAGCCGCTGCAAGTGGTCAAGAGTGAAAACCCGTCCTGGCTGACCCTGTCCAACGACCAGCGTCACCTGTTCGTGGTCAACGAAAACGGCCCGGGACAGACCGATCCGGTAGGGCGCGTCAGCAGTTATGCGATCGATCCGAAAACCCATGCGCTGAGCCTGATCAATCAGGTGCAGAGCCTGGGCAATGAGCCGACTCATTCGGGCCTCAGCATTGAAGCCAGTCACCTGTTTGTCAGCAACTATTCGGTGGCTGAAGATCCGGGCGGCACGCTGGCGGTATTGCCGGTGGACGCCGACGGCAAGCTGAAATCCGTGGTGCAGATGAGCAGCCATCCATCGAGCCGGGTCAATCCCGAGCGGCAGATGTCGGCGCACGTGCATTCAACGGTTTCGTCGCCGGACGGCAAGTATGTGTTCTCCAATGACCTGGGCGCCGACAAGATCTTTGCCTACCGCTTCGACCCCAAGGCCAACCCGGAACTGCCCTTGACCGCCGCGACACCCGCGTCCGTCCAGTTGCCACCCGGTAGCGGGCCGCGTCATCTGCTGTTCAGCGCCGATGGCAAGCACGCGTGGCTGACCATGGAAATGAGTGCGCAGGTTGCGGTGTTCGATTACAAGGACGGCCAACTCAAGCAAACGCAAATGGTCGAGTTGGCGACGGGGCAGCCCGCTTCGGACAAGGCCGCCGCTGCGCTTCACGCGTCGCACGATGGCAAGTTTCTCTACGTCAGCAACCGTGGCACCGCCAATCAGCTGCTGGTGTTCGCCATCGATCCTGCGACCGGGCACCTCAAGGAACTGCAGCGTCGTTCTGTTGAAGGTGATCACCCGCGTGAGTTCAGCCTCGATCCGAGTGGCAAGTTCTTGCTGATCGCCAACCAGAAAAGTAACCAGATTGTCGTCGTCGAGCGCGATTCAAAGACAGGCCTGCTGGGTAAAACCGTGCAAAAACTGCCGATGGATGCCCCGAGCGATCTCAAGTTCATGGTGCGTCAATAGGCCGCAGGCCCCGGTTGATGGGGCCTGCATCCTTCTATTAATGACGCTGATATCTGCTAATGCTACAAAAGATTTCAAGGCGCCAACCTCGACGGTTAAGTTTGCTTCACGGCCCCACCGGGCAAGCAAGCCAACTGAATCCGAGGAACACCGCCATGAACTTCAATCTCTTCTCTGTAATCGCCGCTTCCGCTATCTCTGCCACCGTTGCTTTGCCAGCCAGCGCCCACGTTGAAATCAGCGACAAAAAATCCCACACCCAAAGCTACACCCAGAAATACCTGCAACAGAGCGCCAACTTTTACGCGGCTCTGGATCACAAGACCCAAGCCTGAAATTTGACCCCTGCACCCTTTATGCAGGAGCGAAGTCACTTGTGCCGATCGAGCTGAAAAGCTTCGAAAAACATGAGTGATGTCGCTCCTGCATAACGCGTTTACGACAGCATCATATTGCTATCAATGTAGTGCTTGATATCACATGGCCACAAGTTTAAATTTGACGCTGATTTTTTGACTCCTTCTCCTGATAAGGATCGACAGCATGGCAATGCGTCTGGCCGTGGTTCTTCTGTTTCTCTATTCCACCCCCATTCTTTCGGCTGCCCAGCCCGTTCCAGACGAGCCCGATGCGGCCCGCGAGCGCTTGATGAGTTTTATTGAAGACTGAGATAGTTTGGCTTAATGATTAACGAAGCTGATGGTTACTATGGATAACCCTGAGTGGTTATCACCGCTTTTTTGATCGATTCTGTGGGCATCGAAACATGCCTGCGGAGAACATCATGGCCAGCGCAATCATCACTTCTGCCAAACACGGCGCCTACCTGGCTATCGCTCTTTACGTGGTCCTGGTGCTGGTTGTCAGCCTCTCGCCACAATCGCGTCAACCCCTTGAAGCGCCGATTCAAGTCGCTCATCCCGGCATCCAGTTTGAACACCGTTCGCAAATCGCGATGGTCGATCAAGCTGAACTCGCGGGAGTCGCCGGGGAATGAAAGGGCACAGACTTTGGGTCATCGCCTTCCTGGCGTTCATGACCAATGGATCTTCCTTGTTGGGGATCGGACAGGGCTCGGCGGGGTCGGTGGCACGGACTATCGAAGCCAATCACAACCTTGCTCGTAACATTGAAACCGCCAAGGCCCTGGGGTTACTGGCCGGCAATCCGCCGATCGAACGTCAGGACGATTTCTTCGGGCCGTTCCACGTAGATTGCTCGGCGTTGCAGATGTGTGAAGTGTTGGCCTGAGTTGCCTGGACGCGCACTTGTAGCAGCTGGCGAAGCCTGCGTTCGGCTGCGAAGCAGTCGTGAAACCAGAGCACTCGGTCTTCCAGATAAATCTGACATAACGGATTTGCGACTGCTTCGCAGCCGAACGCAGGCTTCGCCAGCAGCTACAGGGGGCGGTGCGGCTCCTTCTGCATTACGCCGACAAACAAATCCGACTCCAGAAGCCGCTGCAACCAGGCCTGCAAACGGTGATAGGGCGTCTGCCCGAACCACTCGCGATCCACATGGGCGAACTGCCGCACGAACGGCATCAGTGCCACATCCGCCAGGCTCGGATGCTTGTCCAGCAAGTAGTCGCGTCCCTCCAGCAATTCATCAAGCCTGCGCAAAAACACCTCGCCCTCGGCGCGATAAAACGCCATCGGCTGCTCGGGGTATCGCTCGGCGTACTTGTAGCGATTCAGGTGCACCTTGAACACCTGATCGTTTTCTTCGATCAGCCCAGCGATAAGTTGCTGCCCGACAGGATCATCCTTGAGCAACCAATCCTGCGGATCGCTCTGCGCCAGGGCCCAGTGCATGATCGCCAGGCTTTCATCGATCACCTGACCATCGACGCTCAGCACCGGCACCGTGCCTTTGCTCGACAGCGCCAGCATTTCGGCAGGTTTGGCCTTCAGGCTGACCTCGACAATGTTCACCGCAACGCCGGAGTAGCGCAGGGCCATGCGCGCCCGCATCGCATAGGGGCAGCGGCGGAAGGAATACAGCGTATTCATTTCACCTCCAGCGTACTCAGGCCATTGCCCTGACGGCGGACCTGAATCTGCACCGGAATCCGTTCATGCATTTCCTGCACGTGTGAAATCACCGCGACTTTACGTCCTTGCGCCTGCAAGCCGTCGAGAGCATCCATGGCCAGTTGCAGGGATTCCGGGTCAAGGCTGCCGAAGCCTTCATCGATGAACAACGATTCGATTTTCAGCGTGCTCGATGCCATGGACGCCAGACCGAGCGCCAGGGCCAGCGACACCAGGAACGTCTCGCCGCCGGACAACGAATGCACCGAACGCAGTTCATCACCCATCTCGGTGTCCATCACCAACAACCCGAGCATGCTGCCGCCCCGTTTGAGGCGATAGCGCCGCACCAGTTGCCGCAACTGAACGTTGGCGTGATGCACCAGCAGGTCGAGGTTGTAGGCCTGGGCGATCTTGCGGAAGGTGTCGCCCGTGGCCGAACCGATCAGTGCATTCAAACGTGCCCAGCGCTGGTATTCGGTGTAGGCGTCGGCGATCTGCTGTGCGAGGGCCTGATTGGCGTTTTGCCGGCGCTGATCCTCGGCCTGTTCGGCGCGCAGTTCGGCGCAACGGTGTTCGCTGGCGGTGAACAGGTTTTGCAACTCGGCAAGCGCCGTCGCCAGCTGTTCGGCGTCGAGATTGCCGTTGTGCTGTGCTAGATGATTGAGTAGACGCTGATCGCGCTCCTGCAACAGAACCTTGGTCTGTTCGATGGCTTTTTCGCTTTGCTGCAATTGCTGACGCAGTTCGCTGACCTGCTGGTCGTCGACACTCAGCAGATCTTCCAGACCGCCGTCATCCAGTTCCGGATGCAAGGCGCGCCAGTTGGCAATCTTGCCGCTCAGCTCGCGATCTTCGGTTTCCAGTGCCTGCGAGCGTTCCTGCTGGGCCTTGAGTTCGGCGCCCAGCTGCACTAGCCGCGTACGCACGCTTTGCAGTTCCTGATTGGCCGTCGCCTCAGCGTTGCGCGCCTGTTCGACGGCTTGATCCAGTTGCTGTTGCCACTGTTCGGCGCTGGTGTGTTCGCCGAGCAATTGCGTGAGTTTTTGCTGGCAGGCCTGTTGCTGGTCGGCGAGGGCGGTGAACTGCTGGCGGGCCGTTTCCAACTGCTGGAGGCGAGTGAGTTGGCGGTCCTGTTCTTTTTCCAGCGTCTGCTGCCGCTGTTGCTGTTCGCTGAGTTCATCGCGTTGCTGATCGAGTTGTTCCAGGCGCTGGCTGATCTGCTGGTCCAATTGCATGAAGGTCGCGGCCGGTTCGTTGCGCAGCGCTTGCAGCGTATCGGCCGGGAGCAGGGTGCTGAACGCTGTCAACTCCTCGTCCAGACGCTGGCGATCACTGCTCAACTCCCGTTGCTGGTTGGCCAGGTGCTGGGCAGCTTGCTGGCTCGCCGCTTCAGCGCTACGCAGTTGCTGGTGAAGGCGCGCGGCGTCCTGTTGCAGGGTGAGCAGGGCGGTCTGCCGTTGTTCGTCCTGAGTGATGCTTTGTTTCAACTGGTTGTTTTGCTGCACCAGCCAGGCATCACGTTTGAGCGCATCCTGCGTGAACAGCTGCGCAGACAACGGATGTGTCTCAAGGCTGGGCGTCAGGCTCTGCTGCTGGGTCGCGAGGTGTTCTTGCTGTTGCAGCAACTCCTTTTGCTGCGCAATCACACCGCCCACTTCAGCGCGCAAGTCAGTGAGCGTTTCTTTCAACAGGTCGACGGCTTTCTGGGCGTTGGCCTGTTCGCTTTCATCATGCCGGCCAAGGCTTTGCAGCAGGGCTTCGGGCTGATGATAGGGATGGTCGGGGCTGCCACAGACCGGGCACGGTTGATCGTCCTGCAACTGCTCGCGCAGTTCTTCGACACTGGCGCTGCGGGCCAGGCGCTGGCGCTCCAGCAATTCGCGGGTGACGGTCAGGGTCTGTTCGGCAACGACCAATTCGCTCTTGGCTTTCACACCGTCCTGGGTCAGACGCTCACGCGCTTGCTGAGCGATCAGCTGACGTTGCTGGAGCTCGGACGCGTGCTTGTCCAGTTCCTGCTGACTGGCCCACAGGCGCGTCAGCTCTTCAAAGTCCCGCTGTTGCTTGCGGTTATCCTGCAACAGACTACCGAGAATCTGAACCTGCTCGGCCACCGCTTCAGGTTCGGCGCCGGCCTCCTTGTACAGCACTTCAAGGCTCTGGCGCTGAGTGGACAGATCCTCGGCAGCGCGAGCGGCGCTCTGTTCCAGGGCGGCCAGTTCAGCCTGGCCCTTGTTCAGGCGATTGCCGATCAGCATCAGCTGTTGCAGGCGATCACGGTAGGCGTTCCAGGCATCGCTCAAGGGCGCCAGAGGGGTGCTTTGGTCAAGCTCCCCGGCAATCCGCTGCAAACGTTCGGCGACCTGTTTCTGTTGGTCTAGCAAGCCTTGGATCGTGTTTTGACCCTGAGTGCAGGCCAGTTCCGCCTGCTGCTTGAGATTGGCACTGAGGCCGGCATCCTTGACCAGGCGAGCGAGGGTGCTTTGCTCTTCAAACGCCTGACGCAGCAGTGGTGCGCTGGTGGTGTGTTGGCTTTGGGCTTCGACCAGTGCGGTCTGCGCAGCGCTCAGGCTGTGTTCGAGTTGCGCCTGGCGTTCATTCAGTTCGGTTTGCTGTTGGATGTGCTGCTGAATCTGCGCGGCCAGGGGTGTGAGCCGGGCAGTGAGTTCGGTCTTGCGGGCGAACTGGTGCCGTTGCGGGGCCAGTTGCTCCAGGCGAGTCAGCTTCAAACGTTCGCCGGCCAGACCTTCCCAGTGCTGCTGGGCCGATTGCAGTTGCTCGGTGGCGCTCTGTTGCTCGTCCTGCAATTGACGCAGGTCCTTGAGCCAAGTGTGTTGCAGTTCCAATTGCTTGAGTTGCGCTTGCTGGGTCTTGAGTTGTTGCTGAGCCTCGCTGAAGCGTTCATCGAGTTCTGCCCGAGCTTCTGGCGACAACGGCGTCACACCGGTGGCCTGATCCTGCAGCAGCTTGTGGGTTTCGCGAGCCTCTTTGGTTTTGTCGAACGCCCGGCGTCCGAGGCGCGTATAGAGCGCGGTGTCGGTGAGTTTTTCCAGCAGTTCGCTACGTTCGTTGTCGTTAGCCTTGAGGAACGCACTGAATTCGCTCTGGGCCAGCAGCACCGCGCGAGTGAATTGCTCAAAGTTCAAGCCCAGTACGGATTCGAGCTGGGTTTTGAATTCAACTTTCTGACTGGCCAGCAGTTGATCCAGATCGATGTCGCGCAAACTCTGACGGCTGGCTTGCAGCTTGCCGCCGGCCTTCTCGCGAGCGCGATTAGCCTCCCAGCGAGCGCGGTAGCGACGGCCATCGATGCCAACGAAATCTACTTCGGCATAACCTTCACCCGTGCCGCGACGCAGCAGCGTGCGGGGGTCGCCAGTACTGATCTCGCCGTCGGCGTCTGGCGCTTTGGCAGACACCTGGGCATTGCTCAGCCGAGGCACAGCACCGAACAGCGCCAGGCACAAAGCGTCGAGCAAGGTGCTTTTACCGGCGCCGGTCGGCCCGGTGATCGCGAACAGACCGGCGCTGGCCAACGGCTCAGCGGTAAAGTCGATTTCAAAAGGCCCGGCCAGTGAGGCGAGGTTTT
Source organism: Pseudomonas fluorescens (assembly GCF_000968015.1). Lineage (GTDB taxonomy): Bacteria > Pseudomonadota > Gammaproteobacteria > Pseudomonadales > Pseudomonadaceae > Aquipseudomonas > Aquipseudomonas fluorescens_W. The sequence continues at coordinate 151,062 of NZ_LACH01000016.1, read as the reverse complement.
TCAGGCGGATCGCGAGGATCTTCATGGTTGTTCGCTCTCCATCTGCACGTCTTGCAACAACTCGGCGAAGTCCTTGAGGGTTTGCTCGTCGACCTCACTGCCGTAGTTGTCCTGCCAGGCGCGGCTGAACAGTTCTTGAGGCGAGAGCTGGTCGAGTTCGATCAAGGTCGTGCCGTCATCGACGCCATCGCGGCTGCCATTGCCGGCATATTCAGCGGCGATCCGCACCAGACGCACGGCTTTGCCCTGCAGGGCGGTTTCCACTTGATAACGCAAGTCGGGTTGCGGTTCATCGAGACGCACCCGAACTTCCAGCCATGGCTGGCGCTGGATGTCGGCCAGCAGGTCGATGTTCGGCAAGTCGGCCAGTTGCAGCAGGATGTCCGCCAGTGGCGCGGGACCAATGCGTTGCAGATTCACCGCCCGGGGAATCAGTTTGGGTTCGACGCTGACCAGGGTTTCGCCTTTCAGTTGGATGTCGAGAATCTGGTGCTGATAGCCGATCTCGGAGAACGACAACGGAATCGGCGAGCCGCTGTAGCGGATACGCTCTTCACCATTGACCTTCTGCGGCTTGTGCAAGTGACCGAGGGCGACGTAACTGATGCTCGGCCCGAACAGGCTGGCGGGCAGCGCTTCGGCGTTGCCGATGATCAGGCTGCGCTCGGAGTCTTCCGACACCGAACCGCCGGCCATGTGCGCGTGGCTGATGGCGATCAGCGCCTGACCTGGCTTGCGCTTGGCATTGGCCGCTTCGATCAGCCATTCGTGAACCTGACCGATGCCGCGCAGGTAGTTGTCGCCCAGGTGCGCGCCGGTCACTTCGGCGGGTCGCAGGAACGGCAGCGCCAGGCACCAGGCGACGGTTTTGCCCTTGGCATCCGGCAATGGCAGCAACAAGCGCTCGGCGTCGAGTTGACCGTCATCCAGCCACAGCACACGGCCCAGTGCATGCGTGCGCAAACGCCGCATCAGCGGCGCGGGCAGTTCAATGCGCGAACCGGAGTCATGGTTGCCGGCGATCATCACGATGGTCAGCTTCGGCTGTTGTTCATGGGCGCTGACGATGAAATCGTAGAGACGTTCCTGGGCTTTGACCGGCGGGTTGACCGTGTCGAAGATATCGCCGGCGATCAGAAGCACCTCTGGCTGGTCCAGCTTCAGCTGACGCAGCAGCCATTCGAGAAAGCAGGCATGTTCGAAATCGCGTTCCTGGCCGTGCAGGTTTTGTCCAAGGTGCCAGTCGGAGGTGTGAAACAGACGCAAGGTGAACTCCGTGGGAAAGAAGGTAATGGCCGCGAGGAAAATGATGGCGGCTAAAGGGGAGGGAGTTTACTGGCAAACACGCTGGATGTGGCCAACACCACAACCTGTAGCAGCTGGCGAAGCCTGCGTCCGGCTGCGCAGCAGTCGTAAATCCTGCTTACACGGTTTGTCTGATACACCGCGTGTGCTGATTTTACGACTGCTGCGCAGCCGGACGCAGGCTTCGCCAGCTGCTACAGGGAATGTGGCGACAGTGTTTATTTGGGGTACAGCGGTGGCAGGCCACTGTCGCCCACCGGGTCCTGAACCCGCTCGGCAATCGGTATCGCCTTGATCGCCCGCCACAAGTCTTCACCTTGCCAATGCTGGCCGGTTTCGCTGTAGAGCGCGCCGTTCAAGCCGTCGAGGGCGTCGGACAACGGCACAAAGCGCGCCGCCATATCGGCCAGGGTTTCCGGTTGTTGCCGAGCCCAGGCGTCGAGGGCCTGGCGGGTAGCATGGGAGTCGTTGGCCTGGCAGGCACGCTTGAGATCGTCGAGCACGGTGCGCGGGCTCGGACCGGTCTGCGCCGCGCGCAGGATCGCCGGTTGCCAGCGGGCGCGCCACCAGAGACCGAAGCCCAGCAGGGTGGTGCAGGCCAGGACCAGGGTGCTGAGTTTCCACCACCAGAGGGCTTCGTTGTCGGCCGCGGAAAAGACTTGAGGCGTCCCGGCCGGGGTGTCGACCATCAGGCTCGGATTGTTCGCCACTGGCAGGGTTCGGGCCGGCAAACTGCTGTGGTCGAGGTGGTCCTCGAAGGTGTTCCACCAGATCACTTCAACCGCTGGCAACTCGATTGCGCCGCTACGCGTCGGCACCAGGGCTTCACGGTCCTCGCGACTGCCGATCAGCCCGCGCTCGCTGTTCTGGTTGCCCAGCACCGGTTGATCCGGGTAGCGCCGCAAGCTGTTGACGTCGGTGGCGGGCAGCGGTGGTAACTGCGAACTGGCCAGGCCTTCAGCCTTCACCGTCAGGCTGCGGGTCAACGAATCACCCACCTGCGCATGATCGGGTTCCGGGTTCCAGCTTTCGCTCAGGCTGAGGCTGCGGGCCGGCAGCCATGGAATGTCGGCCGGGTAGGTGATGGGTTTGGCCTTGACCGTCAGCAGAATCTCGGCGGAGCTGACCCGCATCAATTTGCCGGATTTCGGTGCCTGCGCGGCGGCGTCCTTCGCAGGCTGTGCGTCCACGAGTGCAGCATTGAATATTTGCGGCGGAATGACCAACTCACCGCTGTGTTGCGGGTAGATCGCGTAGCGCATCTCGATCACGCCGTGGCGCAGGCCATTGATGTCCTTCTCGTAGGTGCGCGCCTCGCCCAGTTGCTCGATGCGCACATCGGGGATTTGCAAAGGGGGCAGGCTGCTGTCGTCGTACAGCGACACCGAATGGTAGATGCGCAAGGTCAGGATCGCCTGGGCTTGCACGTACACGCTGTTTTGATCGAGGCTGGCGTCGATGAACACCGGGGCCCGTTTGTCCGGGCTGTCCTGGGTTTCGGTTTCGACCACTTGCACGGTAATCGGCTGGCTCTGCACGTCACCCAGGTGCAGTGACGGAATCACCACGCTGCCGTTCTGTCGAGGCAGCAGGGTGATGATCCAGCGGGTCGTCGCACGGTTGTCGCCGTTCAGGGTGGTCAACTGGTTGACCTGACGGGTGCCGCGTACTTCGAACAGCGGCTCCAGCGGTGACAGATCAGGCTTGCCGAACTGCGTCACGTCGCTGGATTCCAGGGTCAGTTCAATCGTTTCGCCGCTGTTCAGGCGACTGCGATCCACACTGGCGACCAGCCCGGCTGCCTGTGCCTGAACAGTCCAGAGCAGAAGAGCGAGCAAGAAAGTGGTGAAGCGGGTCATCGAGTTTTTCCCTGATCCTGATGTTGTTGCTGTTCGTACCAGAATTTGCGTCTGAGCAATTCACCCGGATCATCCGGGATCTTGCGCAGCCATTGCTCCAGCGCCTGGCGCCGTTCACCATCGATGCTGTCGCTGGCCGGACGCATCGGTGGTCGGGTGCTGTCTTCATTCCCCAACTCGCTGCCCGGGACTTCATTGGTGCCGGGTTTCGACGGCGTTTTGCTCTGTTGGTCGGAGTCCGTCGTGGTTTGTTGGCCGTCGGTTTTCGGTTCACCACTGTCCGACGGTTGCGTGGCCGCGCCCGGCGGCGGTTCTTGCGTGTGGGGCTCGGTCTGGTTTTCGGCGTTTTTGTCTGGAGCAACGGGCGGTGGAGTGTTTTTCTGCTTGAGCAGACTTTCCACCAGCGCCTTGTTGGTCAGGGCCGGGCGCAAATCCGGTTGACGCTCAAGCGCCTGTTCGTAGGCATCCAGCGCGGCTTCCAGTTCACCACTTTTGGCCAGGGCGTTGCCACGATTGTAGTGGGCGTGGGCGTCGCTGCCTTCGGCGAACCGCTGGGCGGCGCCGCTGTAGTCGCCGGCCTCGTAGAGCGCGACACCTTGCCATTGGCGATCTTCGAAGTGCTGCGCAGCCTCGGCCGGGCGCTCCTGCTTCAGCAAAATCAGGCCCTGTTGATCGGGGCGCAGCCACAAATCGTTGAAGTCGAAGGCATAACTCGGTTGTGGCAGCAAAAACAGCAGTGGCAAGCAGAACAGCCAGCCGCGACGACCGGCGCACGCCGCCAGCAACAACAACGGCAACAACAGCCAATAACCCTGATCGGCCCACGTATCGAGGCGCAGGGTCTGGCCGTTGTTGCGCAGCGTGCGTGGCTCCTCGAACAAGCCGAGTGCGCGCAGGTCGGCATCGTCCAGGCGCGCGTGGCGATAGCTTCCGTTCAGATCGTTGGCAAAGGCTTTCAGGCTTGGTTCGTCCAGATGCGGCACCAGAATCGCGCCCTGGTCGTCCTTCAGAAAACTGCCGTCCTCCTGGGTGATCGGCGCGCCTTCGGCAGTGCCGATACCGAGCATCAGAAACTGTGTCGACTTGCCGTCCAGCGCCTGCTGAATCCCCTGGCGTTCCAGTTCAGTCAAGGTCGAACCGATCAGCAGGATCCGCCCGTCACCCAGGGCGCTCTGAGCCAGTAGGGCAAGGGCCTTGGTCACCGCCAGATCGGCACGATGTCCCGCCTGGGGCATCAGCGAAGGTTTGAGGGCATCCAGCAGATTACGGCTGGTCGACAGGTCATCCGACAGCGGCACCAGGGTGTGAGCGCTGCCGGCGTAGACGACAATCGCGGTCTGGGCGTCGCTGCGGCTCTCCAGCAGGTCGAACAGCTTGCGCCGGGCCTGTTCCAGCCGGTTGGGTGGTACGTCGGTGGCGAGCATTTCCGGGGTCAGCTCAAGGACCACGACCAGCGGGTCGGCGGGTTTCTGACTGGGTTGCTCGACACGTTCCCAGCTCGGCCCGAGCAGCGCCAGAATGGCCAGCACCCAGGCACATCCAAGGATGACCCACGGCAATTTGCTGTCGCGACCGTTGCCGCCACTGAGCAATGCCGCATGGAAGGCCGGTGGCAGAATCATCTGCCAGCGCCCGGCGCGTTTCTGCCGATGCCAGAGTTGCCAGAGCAACCAGCCAAGCAATGGCAACAACAGCAACCACCAGGGGCGGAACAAGTACGGCCAGAGTGCACTCATCGGCGCCTCCGCAGGCGCAGGCGGTTAAGCCGCTGGCGCCAGTCGGGCAGTTGCGTTTGCAAAAACAGATCCTTGGTAAACAGTCGCTGCAACGGGTTGTCAGGCCAGCGCTCGCGCGCCACCAACAGCATGCTCAATAACAGCGCTATCGCCAAAGGCCAGTGGTACAACGCCTGCGCCGGGCGGGCCTGAGTCGGTTGCTGGGTCACCGGTTCCAGTTGGTCGAGGGTGTCCTTGATCGCTTGCAGTTCCTTGTCATCGTGGGCGCGAAAATACTGTCCGCCCGTGGCTTCGGCGATCGCCATCAACGAAGGTTCATCAAGGTCGAGGCTCGGGTTGACCCCCAGGAAACCCACAGTGCCGCTTTGCTCCGGATCGGCGCCGATACCTATCGGGTAGATTTTCACGCCTTCGCTGGCTGCCAGCCGCGCAGCCGTGAGCGGGTCGATTTGGCCGCCGTTGTTGGCGCCGTCAGTGACCAGAACCAGTACGCGACTTTGTGCCGGGCGTTGGCGCAGACGTTTGAGGGCCAGGCCAATGGCATCGCCGATGGCGGTGTTCTTGCCGGCGATGCCGATCCGCGCTTCGTCCAGCCACACGCGCACCGTGTGCCGGTCGAACGTCAGCGGTGCTTGCAGATACGCCTGGCTGCCGAACAGGATCAGGCCGACGCGATCGCCGTCGCGACTTTCAAGGAAGTCACCGAGCAAGTGCTGAACCAGTGTGAGTCGACTGACGTCTTCGCCCTGCCATTGCATGTCGGGGTAATCCATCGAGCCGGACACGTCGACCGCTACCAGCAGATCGCGACCGCTGGCGGCGATGGGCAGCGGTTCGCCGAGCCATTGCGGGCGCGCCGCGGCGATCAGCAACAACAGCCACAGCAGAATGAACGGTGCCTGTTGGCGCCAGGCCGGCAGGTTGGCCCGGGCGCGGCGGCGGACCAAGCCTTCGAGGTCGCCGAGGAAGCTGACTTTGAGCGCCGGCTCGCCACTGTCGGCGACAGGCAGCACGATGCGCATCAGCCAGGGCAGCGGCAGCAGGGCAAAGATCCACGGCCAGGCGAACTCAAACATGTTTACGAATCCAGGTGTCGACCGCTTGAGTCAGGCCGGCGATGGCCTTGTCGTCGAGTTTGCACTCGGGTTTGTAGGCGCCTTCGACCAGCACCATCCAGCGGGTCAGGCCGGCGGCCGGGCAACGATTGTCGAGGAATGCCAGCCATTTGCGCCCATTGAGGGTATGGCTCTGGCTGTAGGGGTAGTGGTTGCGGCACAGGCGTTTGAGCAAACCGTTGAGTTGCTGCAACCAGGCACCGGCCGGAGCGCCGTCGTAGGGTTTAGGCATCCGCGCCAGTTCGGCCAGCGCGGCGAGGCGCACCGGGTCCAGCGGTTGTTCGGCGCGCACGATCGGATGCTTGTTCGGAAGGAAGCGCCTTGCCTTCCACAGACCGAAGCCGATGAGCGGCAGTAACAGCAACAACAACCACCAGCCCGGTGCCGGTGGCCAGAATTCGATCGGTGGCGGGGAGATCAGTGGTTGCAGTTGATCGAGGCTGCTCATCGGCCTTTCCCCGGTTTCTGTGGGTTCAGGTACTCGCGCAGTTGCTCGACCATCTCACTCTGGGTGCTCAGGGGCATCAGCAATACCCGCAGCTTCTGCGCCAGCAATTCCCAGCGAGCGATGCGCGCTTCGGCCTGGGCGCGATAGGTCTGGCGCAGCTCGAAATTCAGGGTGTCGAGTTCCAGTTGCGCACCGCGTTCGGCGAAGCGCAAAAGCCCGGCGGCGGGCAGGGCGTGATCCAGCGGATCGGACACCGGCAGCAGCAACAGATCGCAATGCCGCGATAACAGGCTCAGCTGTTGCTCGGCGCCCTCGGTCAGGGTGCGTTCGTCGCAGATTATGATCACCAGGCTGCCGGGACGCAGGACTTCCCGGGCACGGCGCAGGGCAATGTTGAAGGCGTCCCGGTCCGGCTCGTTTTCCGTGTGCAGCGACTGATTGACCCGCACCAGACGGTTGAGCAATTGCAGCAGGCTCTGTTTGCTGCGTCGTGGCTTGATTTCATAGTGCTCGTTGTTGCCGAACACCAGTCCGCCAACTCGATCGTTATGACCCAGTGCTGCCCAGCCGATCAGGCTCGCAGCCTGGGCGGCGAGCACTGATTTGAACATCAGCCCCGAGCCGAAAAACAGCCGGCGACTTTGCTCGACCATGATGAAAATGGGTCGCTCGCGCTCTTCATGGAACAGCTTGGTGTGGGGTTCCTGGGTCCGTGCGGTCACCCGCCAGTCGATGCTTCGCACGTCATCGCCGGCCTGATAGACCCGCACCTGGTCGAAGTCCACCCCGCGGCCGCGCAGTTTGGAGTGGTGCAGGCCGATCAGCGGGCTGCGCTGGCTCGGTGTGGAAAACAGTTGCACTTCACGCACGCGATGGCGCATCTCGATCAGCTCGGCGAGGCTGACGCGGATGCCCGGCTCGGGCGGCAGGAGGGCGTTCATCGGGGTCAAGCGACGGCTACGACGTCGAGAATCCGCTGGACCACCCGGTCCTGGTCGATGCCCGCGGCTTCGGCTTCAAAGGAAAGAATGATGCGGTGGCGCAGTACGTCGAACAGTACCGCTTGAATGTCTTCCGGGCTGACGAAGTCGCGACCTGCCAGCCAGGCGTGGGCCCGGGCGCAACGGTCGAGGGCAATCGAACCGCGCGGGCTGGCGCCATAGGCGATCCACTCGGCCATCTCCGGGTCGAATTTGGCCGGGGTGCGCGTGGCCATGACCAGTTGCACCAGGTATTCCTCCACCGCGTCGGCCATGTACAAACCGAGGATTTCCTTGCGCGCGGCAAAAATCGCCTGCTGGCTGACCCGGCGCTCGGGCTTGGTTTCGCCGTTCAGCGCTTCGCCACGGGCCTGTTGCAAAATCCGTCGTTCGACGGCGGCGTCCGGGAAGCCGATTTTCACGTGCATCAGGAAGCGGTCGAGCTGCGCTTCGGGCAATGGATAGGTGCCTTCCTGCTCGATCGGGTTTTGCGTGGCCATCACCAAAAACAGCGGCGACAGCTCATACGTGCTGCGCCCGACGCTGACCTGGCGTTCGCCCATGGCTTCGAGCAGGGCCGACTGAACCTTGGCCGGGGCGCGGTTGATTTCGTCCGCCAGTACCAGATTGTGGAAGATCGGGCCTTGCTGGAATACGAAACTGCCGGTTTCCGGGCGATAGATTTCCGTGCCGGTGATGTCGGCGGGCAGCAGGTCGGGGGTGAACTGGATGCGATGGAACTGTGCTTCGATGCCTTCGGCGAGTTCTTTGATGGCCTTGGTCTTGGCCAGGCCCGGAGCGCCCTCGACCAGCATGTGGCCGTCGGCAAGCAAGGCAATGAGCAAGCGCTCGATGAGTTTTTCCTGGCCGAGAATCTGCGTTGAAAGAAAGGTTCGCAGCGCTAGCAGCGCTTCACGATGTTCCATCGATGACTGTTCCTGGAAAGGGTGACCGAAGACGTTCGAATAACGCCAGGGCTGGGGGCGTTACTTTAATCTATCGCGGGGGGCGGCGACTAACGGCATTTTGTGCAAAGTGTGGGAAATGGTCGGGGGAATTGTTAGAGATTTGTAGCAGGGGAGTGATTGGGTGGCTGTGCCGGCCCCATCGCGAGCAGGCTCACTCCTACAATTGATCGTCGTACACCGTCAATGTAGGAGTGAGCCTGCTCGCGATGAGGCCGGTCAAGGCACCATCATATCTCGCTGATATAGGTGCCAGTACCCTTGAGAATGTTCTGCAACGTTTCTTCCACTTCAGCCAAATCCGCCGCATCAGTGCTGTGAATGATTTCCAGCGAATCATCACCATTCAGCGCATCGGCGTCAGCGGCGGCGATTTCGATCAGCAGGCGGGTAGGGCTGAGGGTGACTTTTACGCCGTCCAGTGTCGAAGGCTCGTCGCCGAGGCTGATGTCCAGCGCGTCCTCGTCCGGGTAGCGGGTCATCAGGAACATATCGCCCTGATCGCTGTGGCAGCAGAGCATGGCCATGTTGTCTTCTTCGTCGTCGCACGGGTTGACGATCAAGAGGGCGGTGGTCATTTGCATGGGGAATTCCTGGCTCGACGAGCGTTGTGAAGACAAACAAAGGGCGATTCTGCCAGCAGACGGGAATTTCTGCTCGTCTGGTTGTCAGAGGATGTGTCGTGAACATCTGGGGTGTTGCTGGTCATTTCTGGTACGGATGTGCCGCAAAACCGGGCTTAAACCCCCCGTTTTGCCGTGCGGCTGCTAGTGTTGTTCGATGCGCAAGGCGCAAGCTGCGTACCGATGACCGAATATGTCGCAGCGCTGCAAGCACGGGGCTTGCCGCACTGGTTAAGCTGCGCAACGGATGAGCACCTGTAAAGGCATTGCGCTGCACCTTGCCCAGTCGTTTTTGCAGATGCCCATTCATGGAAGGTGAATGTGACCTGAGTGTCTCGTCCAGCTTCACCCACCTGTCACCCTGTTTCCTCTGCCCGAGAATCAGGAACAGGGTGACGGATCGCCCCGAAAGGGGTTTGCACGCGACGCTTCCATCAATAACAAGCCCAAGCGGAGTACCACAGATGGCGTTCTTCACCGCAGCCAGCAAAGCCGACTTCCAGCACCAACTGCGAGCGGCACTGGCCCAGCACATCAGTGAACAGGCACTGCCACAAGTGGCGCTGTTCGCGGAACAATTTTTCGGCATCATTTCCCTGGACGAGCTGACCCAGCGTCGGTTGTCCGACCTCGCCGGCTGCACCCTTTCTGCGTGGCGCCTGCTTGAGCGCTTCGATCACGCGCAACCGCAAGTGCGCGTCTACAACCCCGATTACGAACGCCACGGCTGGCAGTCGACCCACACCGCGGTCGAAGTGCTGCACCACGACCTGCCATTCCTGGTGGACTCGGTACGCACCGAGCTGAACCGTCGCGGCTACAGCATCCATACCCTGCAAACCACTGTGCTGAGCGTACGTCGCGGCAGCAAGGGCGAGCTGCTGGAAATCCTGCCGAAAGGCACCCAGGGCGACGACGTGCTGCAAGAGTCGTTGATGTACCTGGAAATCGACCGTTGCGCCAACCCGGCCGAATTGAATGTCCTGAGCAAGGAACTGGAACAGGTTCTCGGTGAAGTCCGCGTTGCGGTCGCCGATTTCGAACCGATGAAAGCCAAGGTCCAGGAGATCCTCACCGGCCTGGACAACAGCCAGTTCAAGGTTGATCCGCAAGAAAAAGCCGAAATCAAAAGCTTCCTGGAATGGCTGGTGGGCAACCACTTCACCTTCCTGGGCTATGAAGAGTTCGTGGTTCGCGATGAAACCGATGGCGGCCACATCGTCTACGACCAGGATTCCTTCCTCGGCCTGACCAAATTGCTGCGCACCGGCCTGACCTACGATGACCTGCGCATCGAAGACTACGCCGTGAACTACCTGCGCGAACCGACCCTGCTGTCGTTCGCCAAGGCTGCGCACCCAAGCCGTGTACACCGTCCGGCTTACCCGGATTACGTGTCGATCCGTGAAATCGACGCCGACGGCAACGTCATCAAGGAATGCCGTTTCATGGGCCTGTACACCTCCTCGGTGTATGGCGAGAGCGTGCGGGTCATCCCGTACATCCGCCGCAAGGTCGAAGAAATCGAACGCCGCTCCGGCTTCCAGGCCAAGGCTCACTTGGGCAAGGAACTGGCCCAGGTGGTTGAAGTGCTGCCGCGCGACGACCTGTTCCAGACCCCGGTCGACGAACTGTTTGCCACCGTGATGTCGATCGTGCAGATCCAGGAACGCAACAAGATTCGCGTGTTCCTGCGCAAAGACCCGTACGGCCGCTTCTGCTACTGCCTGGCCTACGTGCCGCGCGACATCTACTCCACCGAAGTGCGCCAGAAGATCCAGCAAGTGCTGATGGATCGCCTGAAAGCCTCGGACTGCGAGTTCTGGACCTTCTTCTCCGAGTCCGTGCTGGCCCGCGTGCAGCTGATTCTGCGTGTCGATCCGAAAAACCGTCTGGACATCGACCCACAGCAGCTGGAAAACGAAGTGATCCAGGCTTGCCGCAGCTGGCAGGACGACTACTCGGCCCTGACCGTCGAAACCTTCGGCGAAGCCCACGGCACCAACGTGTTGGCCGACTTCCCGAAAGGCTTCCCGGCCGGTTACCGCGAGCGTTTCGCTGCGCATTCGGCTGTGGTCGACATGCAGCACCTGCTGAGCCTGAAAGAATCCAATCCGCTGGTGATGAGCTTCTATCAGCCACTGGGTCAGGTCTCCGGTCAGCGCGAGCTGCACTGCAAGCTGTATCACGCCGATACCCCGCTGGCGTTGTCCGACGTGTTGCCGATCCTGGAAAACCTTGGCCTGCGCGTGCTGGGTGAGTTCCCGTATCGCCTGCGTCACAACAGTGGCCGCGAGTTCTGGATTCACGATTTCGCGTTCACCGCCGCTGAAGGCCTGGAACTCGACATTCAGCAACTCAACGACACCTTGCAGGACGCGTTCGTCCACATCGTGCGCGGCGATGCCGAGAACGATGCGTTCAACCGCCTGGTGCTGACCGCCGGCTTGCCATGGCGCGATGTTGCGCTGCTGCGTGCCTACGCCCGTTACATGAAGCAGATTCGCCTGGGCTTCGACCTGGGTTACATCGCCAGCACCCTGAACAACCACACCGACATCGCTCGCGAGTTGACCCGGTTGTTCAAAACCCGTTTCTACCTGGCCCGCAAGCTTGGTACTGACGATCTGGAAGACAAGCAGCAACGTCTGGAACACGCGATTCTGAGCGCACTGGACGACGTCCAGGTGTTGAACGAAGACCGTATCCTGCGTCGCTACCTGGACCTGATCAAGGCCACCCTGCGGACCAACTTCTACCAGACCGACGCGCACGGTCAGAACAAGTCCTACTTCAGCTTCAAGTTCAACCCACACCAGATTCCAGAGCTGCCGAAGCCAGTACCGAAGTTCGAAATCTTCGTTTACTCGCCACGCGTCGAAGGCGTGCACCTGCGCTTCGGCAACGTTGCTCGCGGTGGTCTGCGCTGGTCTGATCGTGAAGAAGACTACCGCACCGAAGTCCTGGGCCTGGTAAAAGCCCAGCAAGTGAAGAACTCGGTCATCGTGCCAGTGGGCGCCAAGGGCGGTTTCCTGCCGCGTCGCTTGCCACTGGGCGGCAGCCGTGACGAGATCGCGGCCGAGGGCATCGCCTGCTACCGCATCTTCATCTCGGGCCTGCTGGACATCACCGACAACCTGAAAGACGGTGCGCTGGTACCGCCGGCCAACGTCGTGCGTCATGACGACGATGACCCGTACCTGGTAGTGGCAGCGGACAAGGGCACTGCAACCTTCTCCGACATCGCCAACGGTATCGCCATCGACTACGGCTTCTGGCTCGGCGATGCGTTCGCATCGGGCGGCTCGGCCGGTTACGACCACAAGAAAATGGGCATCACCGCCAAGGGCGCGTGGGTTGGCGTACAACGTCACTTCCGCGAACGCGGCATCAATGTTCAAGAAGACAACATCACCGTGGTCGGCGTCGGCGACATGGCCGGTGACGTGTTCGGTAACGGCTTGTTGATGTCCGACAAGCTGCAACTGGTCGCAGCGTTCAACCACCTGCACATCTTCATCGACCCGAACCCGGAGCCGGCCAACAGCTTCGCCGAGCGTCAGCGCCTGTTCGACCTGCCGCGTTCGGCCTGGTCGGATTACGACACCAGCATCATGTCCGAAGGCGGCGGGATCTTCTCCCGTAGCGCGAAAAGCATCGCGATTTCCCCGCAGATGAAAGAGCGCTTCGACATTCAGGCTGACAAGCTGACCCCGACCGAACTGCTGAATGCCTTGCTCAAGGCACCGGTGGATCTGTTGTGGAACGGCGGTATCGGTACGTACGTCAAAGCCAGCAGCGAAAGCCACGCCGATGTGGGCGACAAGGCTAACGATGCACTGCGCGTGAACGGCAACGAACTGCGCTGCAAAGTCGTGGGCGAGGGCGGCAACCTCGGTATGACCCAGCTGGGTCGTGTCGAATTCGGCCTCAATGGCGGCGGTTCCAACACCGACTTCATCGACAACGCCGGTGGTGTGGACTGCTCCGACCACGAAGTAAACATCAAGATCCTGCTGAACGAAGTGGTTCATGCCGGTGACATGACCGACAAGCAACGTAACCAGTTGCTGGCGAGCATGACCGACGAAGTCGGCAACCTGGTGCTCGGCAACAACTACAAGCAGACTCAGGCCTTGTCCCTGGCAGCACGCCGTGCCTTCGTGCGGATTGCCGAATACAAACGTCTGATGAACGATCTGGAAGGCCGCGGCAAGCTGGATCGCGCCATCGAGTTCCTGCCGGCTGAAGAGGCAATCAACGAGCGCCTCGCGGAAGGCCATGGCCTGACCCGTGCCGAGCTGTCGGTGCTGATTTCCTACAGCAAGATCGACCTCAAGGAAGCGCTGCTCAATTCTCAGGTACCGGACGACGATTACCTGACGCGCGACATGGAAACCGCTTTCCCGCCGACCCTGGTGAGCAAGTTCTCCGAGGCCATGCGCCGTCACCGTCTGAAGCGCGAAATCGTCAGCACCCAGATCGCCAACGATCTGGTCAACCACATGGGCATCACCTTCGTTCAACGACTCAAAGAGTCGACCGGCATGAGCCCGGCGAATGTTGCGGGTGCATATGTAATTGTTCGGGATATCTTCCACCTCCCGCATTGGTTCCGGCAGATAGAAGCCCTGGATTACCAGGTTTCCGCTGACGTGCAACTGGAGCTGATGGATGAGCTGATGCGTCTGGGCCGTCGCGCTACGCGCTGGTTCCTGCGTGCTCGTCGCAACGAGCAGAACGCTGCCCGTGATGTCGCGCACTTCGGTCCGCATCTGAAGGAGTTGGGTCTCAAGCTCGACGAACTGCTGAGTGGCGAAATCCACGAGAACTGGCAGGCTCGTTATGAAGCGTACGTCGAAGCCGGTGTGCCGGAGTTGCTTGCACGCATGGTCGCTGGCACTTCGCACCTGTACACCTTGCTGCCGATCATCGAAGCCTCCGACGTGACTGGCCAGAACCCTGCGGACGTGGCGAAGGCTTACTTCGCCGTGGGCAGCGCGCTGGACATCACCTGGTACCTGCAACAGATCAGCGCTCTGCCGGTTGAAAACAACTGGCAGGCCCTGGCCCGTGAAGCGTTCCGCGATGACGTCGACTGGCAACAACGTGCGATCACCATCTCCGTCCTGCAACAGGGCGACGGCACTCAAGACGTGGAAACCCGTCTGGAGCTGTGGATGGAGGAGCACGAAGGCATGATCGAACGCTGGCGCGCCATGCTGGTAGAAATCCGTGCCGCCAGCGGCACTGATTACGCCATGTATGCGGTGGCCAACCGTGAGTTGCTGGATCTGGCGTTGAGCGGTCAAGCGGTAGTGCCTGCCGCTGTCGCTGTTACTGCCAGCGCTGAGTTGGAGCCGGCTGCCTGATCAGGCGCTGAATGAAGAAGCCCCGTCTCGAAAGAGGCGGGGCTTTTTTTTGTCTGATGTTTTTGTGGCGTTTGGTTGGGCCCCATCGCGAGCAAGCTCGGCTCCCACAGGTTTTGTGTCGTGTGCATGTTATGTGTTCAACACAAATCCTGTGGGAGCCGAGCTTGCTCGCGATGGGGCCATTGGCCTTAATACAACTTCTGACCTGTTGTGCTATCGATCATCGACACTTTATCTGTCGGTCTGGTCAATAAATTACTGAGCGACTGGTCAAACTTTTGCAAGGCCCGAACTTGCACATTCTGTTGTTCGTTAATATCGGAAACTATCTCTTCGCTGCGTTTATAGTCCGCCCATACCGGACTCAGTTCTTTAGCATCATGCCCTTGCGCAGTGCCGATGTAGTTGAAGTGGGTATCGTAGAACGCTGCGCTGACATTCGCGCTGATGTCCGAACTGCGCGATGTCATCAATTGACTGCGCGTGTCGACAATGGCGACCACGTCCGGTTTAGCGGCCCTGAGACTTTGCATGTCCGGATACACCGTCACCGAGCCAAACTGACGTTGCAAGGAGGCTTTGACCCAGTCCACCGCCATGTCCGGTTTGGAGGTGGCAACGTAGGCGTCGTGAATCGACTGCACCAGCAGGCTCTGGCCGAAACCGGTGCCGGCGTTGGCCTGGTAATCCTGAAGGTAGGCGCGGTTGGTCTGAGTGTTGCGGCTGTAGACGATGCCCAGGGACACGTTGCTGCCATTGGTGACACGCGTGGCACTGCTGCGGCCCACCGGCTCGGTGAAAATGCCGTCGAGCGAAGAAACAGCCTTCGGTGCAGTGGGTATTGAACATCCTGTTAAAAGAACTGTTATCGTCATGGTGCTGACAAGTGCAAGTTTCATGGTGTTTCTCCCGTGAAACAACTTGAGTCGGAAAGTTAATAAGCCGGACACAGTCGGCGGAAATTCCAGACTAAACCTGTCGTTGCTCAAAGAAATAGCCAATCACCGCGCTTGCCGGGTGGTTACTAGTTTTGTTTGGTTTAAAAGACGCCGGTTAATTACGCCGGGAAATAAAAAGGCCCGATTGCTTAATTCGAGCCTGTTTATTTATGGCTGGCGCGACAGCTATCAGTTTTCCAAAGGGATCAATACTTTTTCGTCGGGCGCTAACACCATAAACACCAAGAGTTTAGCGGGTTTGGTGGTACTGGCATTTTTCGAGACCAGATGCTCCGATCCGGCCGGTTCGTACCAATACTCGCCGGCCTTGTAGGTCTTCGGTTGCTCGCCTTTCACTTGAGAAACGATCGAACCAGAAATAACGTAAGCCATCGTCGTGCCCTCGTGCTTGTGGGCGATCGACGATTGGCCGGGTTTGTAATCGACTTCGATCATCAGCGCTTTTTTACCCGGCACGTTTTTCAGCATCTGGTCCTGCAACACCGTGACTTTTTCCGAAGGGTCGTGGGCTAATGCCGCGGCGGAAACGGTCAGGGTCAGGGCCAGGGCGGCGAGGGGCGCAGCACAGTAGCGGAAGGCATTCATTGGTTATCACCTGCTGTGGTTAGATGTCAGGGACCACAGTAAGTCTCGGCCAAGGCCAATCAAACAGCCAATTCTCGTGAAGGCGAGGGGACCAATCATGCGCGTTGAACAAACAAGATCGCCGTCTCTAGCCACTCCTGCAGGGGTACCCATTGCCCTGTAGCAGTGGCCGAAGACGGCGACCTAATTTTTAAACGATAGGAAAGCTGTTGAAATCGACGGCGTTGGCCAGGCGGCTGTCGATCAGGCCGATAAAGCCTTGTACTTCAGGGCAGTTGAAATGCATTTGCATGGCCGCTTCCGATTGCCAGCGGGCGCTGACAGTCCAGCGGTTGTCGTCCTCGGGGCAGCGGTCGACCATATAGGAATCGCAGCCCGGCAGTTCGCGCAGGGTGTCGACAATTTTTTGCAGTTGCTTGCCCAGTTCGTCCGAGCAGCCGGCGGCGGCCTGCACCTTAACGGTATTGATCACTTCGTTGGACATTGCTCACACTCCTGAATCAGGCCGGACGAAATCCTGCTCATTGAGGGATAACGCTTATGCAGGATAGGCCTGCATCCCCGGACCACCAATAGCCAATCGCGGGATAAAGACGCAGACCAATCTGTCAGGCGACTTGCTGCAAAATGTCCCGCAGGCGGTCCAGGGCGATGTCGATGTCGAGGGTTTCGATGGCGCCAAAACCGAGGAAAAGCCCGGCCTGCGGCGCTTGCTGATAGAAAAAGCTGTCGATGGGATACACACCGACTTCGACTTTTTTGGCCAGTTCGATCACCAATGGAATATCGATAGACACTTTGCACATAACCACCATGTGGAACCCGGCGGTGGTCGGAACCGCCTCGAGCCACGGTGAAAGATCGCCGGCCATGCGCGCGAGGATCCGCTCACGACGCCCGGCATAGATCGTATGGCAACGCCGGATGTGCTTGAGCAGACAGCCTGCGGCGATGAACTTGGCCAGCGCCCATTGGGGCAGGGTGGAGGTGTGCAGGTCGGTGAGCTGCTTGGCGCGAATGACCGCGTCGAGAATCGCTGGCGGCAGGATCGCATAACCCAGGCGCAGCTCGGGCAGAAGGGTTTTGGAAAAGGTCCCGACGTAGGCGACGATGCCGCGTTCGTCCATGCTTTGCAGCGAGTCGGTGGGTCGGCCTTCGTAGCGGAATTCGCTGTCGTAATCGTCCTCGATGATGATCGCGCCCAACTCATGGGCCCGCTCCAGCAGCGCCACCCGGCGCGCCTGGCTCATCGGCATGCCGAGCGGGAACTGGTGGGACGGCGTGACGTAGATTAGCCGGGTGCCAAGGGGGATCTTGTCCACCTGAATGCCTTCGGCATCCACCGGTACACCGATCACCGTGGCGCCGTGGGTGCCGAACAACAGGCGTGCGGGCGGATAGCCAGGGTCTTCCATGGCGACAATGCTGCCGGGACGCGTGAGTACCCGGGAGATCAGGTCCAGCGCCTGTTGTGCGCCGTTGCACACCACCACGTCTTCGTCCTGGCAATTGACCCCGCGGGAAAACGCGATGTGTCGGGCGATCGCATTGCGCAGCGCCGGCAGGCCTTCGGGCAGACTGTAGAAACCCTTGGAAGCGGCGATCTGGCGCAAGGCGTGAGCGGTGCAGCGCCGCCAGTCATCCTGGGGGAACTGGCCCTTGCTGGTGGCGCCGCCGATGAAGTCGTAGCGTAACGAGCCTTCCAGCGTCGGATGGCGCAGGAACACCGGCAGGTTGCGCCAGGACTCGATGACCTCGGCACTGGCCAACTCCGAATGGCTCTGTTTACGGGTGATTTTCGCCGGCCGGGCATTGACGTAGGTGCCTTTGCCGATGACCCCGGTGAGGAAGTTTTCGTAGGTCAGTTGCGTGTAAGTGTCGGAAATGGTCTTGCGGGAAATGCCCAGTTGTTCAGCGAGTAAACGACTGGGCGGTAGCTGCGTCCCGGCTGCCAGACGGCCGGATTCGATGGCGCTGCGCAGTTGGCTATACAACTGGCCTGCCAGGTCCTTGCGGCCGTTGATGACAACGTGAAGTTCCATACCGGCGAAGCTCCTGGGGCGATTGACGCGCGTGTGCGTCGGGCCAGATTACCCGCATGCGCGCCTGCACAAAAGTTGCGTGGGCGAAAAACCTCCGATTGGTCTGGTGCCTGAGTGGTCCACGGGTATTTCGTAGAATTGGATCTGTAACGCCTGCGTATCAACGCCTACCTTGAGGGGTACATATTCGATCCACGAGGTCACTCCATGAACGCCCGCCTGGATTACTACAGCGCATCGCCCAAAGCGATGAAAGCGATGATTGCCATGGAGGCCTTGACCAGCAACCTCAGCATCGAGCCGGCCTTGCTGCACTTGATCAAGATCCGTGCCTCGCAACTCAATGGCTGCGCCTTCTGCACCGACATGCACTCGGTGGATGCCCGGCGCCTGGGCGAGACTGACCGTCGGTTGTATTCGATCGTGGTCTGGCGCGACAGCGGCTTCTTCAACCCGCGAGAACGTGCGGCGCTGGCCTGGACCGAAGCCGTCACCTTGCTCTCTGAGAGCCATGTGCCGGACGAGGTCTACGTGCAGGCCCGGGAGCAGTTCAGCGAAGGCGAGATGGTCGACCTGACTATCGCCGTCACCACGATCAACAGCTGGAATCGCCTCGCGGTGAGTTTCCGGCAAACCCCCGGAGGCTGAATCGATTTTCTACCCTGAGCGTCACATCAGGTTCATAAACCCTGCGCAGGATGAGGCTTTCAAGGACAGATCGACAGGGAGTCAGCGATGCCATTCATGGAAACCACAGGTCATCAGCAAGTTGCCAAGTACCGCTCGCCCGTAGAAAAAACTTCATCCTGGCGCACACTGGCGGCAGGCATCGATCCGGTGCTGGCGCAGTCTTTTCGGGTCAGTGCCCGTTGCGGCTGTTTCATGCAGGCAGCCCGCAGTCTCAACATCAAGGCTACCCAGCTGCGCAAACAATTGGCGCAGCTTGAAGCGCACCTGCAGTGTTCGCTATTCAGCCACTCAGAGAATGGCGTTGCCCTCAGTCGTGACGGATTGCAGCTGCAATCGCAGTTGATTGCTTTGGCCCACGAGCGCGATTTGCCGGTGATCGAACAGCCGTTGATTCGCCTGGCCGTTGCCGAGTCGATCCTGCATGACATTCTCGGTCGCGATCTGGTTGCCTTGTTGCGGCGCAACGCCAGCGTGCGCCTGGACGTCATCACCCTGGACAGCGAACTCTCCCTGCAAGCGGTCAGTGCCGATGTAGTGCTGTGGCTGGCCGGCACCGATTCACCGCTTCCGGGCCCGAGTTTTGCTGTCAGCGAGCCCCGGCGTCTGGCGCGGCTCGACTACCTGCCCCACATTGCCAAACGGTATTCACGGGTCGCGTCCCGCCCTGACAGCCTCGATGACCTGGCGGATTTCCTGCTGGTGCAATGGCAGTATGACCATCAGGTCGACTGTTTTCGGCCGTGGAATACCCTCGTGGACCAGCGCCTGGCCGGGGTGGTGCAGTTACATTCCTATCAACTGATGCTGGAGATGATCCGTTGCAGCGCCTGCATTGGCCTGCTGCCCGGCTACATCAGCCGCTTCGACCGCGGCCTTGTTGAGTTGCCGGGGCTGTTCAGTCAACCGATGCAGCGTCAGGTGTGGATGGCGGTCAATGCCGAGTCCGAGGGGCAAGCGCAGGTGCAGATGATCGTCGAGCTGATCCAGAACACCTTCGAAGAGCGACGAGAGTGGTTCGAAGCCTGACCGCCGTCCAAAATGTGGGAGCGAGCTTGCTCGCGAAAGCGTCGGCAAATCCGGCATTGATGTGACTGAAAAACTGCCTTCGTCGGAACGCCGCCCGGAGCAGGCTCGCTCCCACACTGACTCTCGCCATATCGCAAATTCGGCTTCGACACCGAAGGGCTGTTTCGCGACTACGCCGTGCGTGACGGCGTGCTGGTGGATGCCTTGAGCATGGCGCGGCTGCGTCGCACGCCCAAGGCCGGTTGAGTCACTCGCCCAAGGCGAACGCCACCGCCGCCTGCGCATGCAGTTCGGTGGTGTCGAGCAAGGGCAGGGCGCTGTGCTCGGGTTTGATCAGCAGGCCGATTTCCGTACAACCGAGGATGATCGCCTGGGCGCCACGTCGGGTCAGCGATTCGATGACCTGCTGATAGACCTTGCGTGACGCCTCGCTGATCACCCCGACACACAACTCGTCATAGATGATCCGGTGGACGGCCTGACGTTCATCGGCCTCCGGCACCAGCACGGTCAGCCCCATTGAAATCAGGCGCTCCTTGAGGAAGTCCTGCTCCATGGTGAACGCTGTGCCGAGCAATCCGATCTTCAGCGCGCCAGCCTCGACGGCAGCCTGACCGACCGGGTCGGCGATGTGCAGGAATGGAATGTCGATCGCCGCCTGAATCTGCCCGGCCACTTTGTGCATGGTGTTGGTACACAGCACCACGCAATCGGCACCACCCGCCTGCAGCCGTTGCGCCGCGTCCACCAGAATCGCCGCCGCATCGTCCCAGCGCCCGGCATGCTGGGCCTGTTCGACAGGGCCAAAGTCGACGCTGTACATTAGCAATTTCGCCGAGCGCAACGGCCCGAGCCGGTCGCGTACCTGTTGGTTGATGAGACGGTAATATTCGGCGCTGGACTCCCAGCTCATGCCGCCGATAAGGCCGATGGTGCGCATCATGCTCTCCCATTATGTGAGTCGCGAGAGTGTCCTTTGTTTTGGGTAGATGACGCCAGAGGGTTGTGCGGTTTGGTGCACAAAGCCCTGAAGCGGGAGCTTCAGGGCGGTTGGTTTCCAGGCGTCAGGGGAGGACCAATTGATCCGATGCAACGTACTGAAAACCCGCCTTACCGTTCATGGTTGAAGGCGGTATGAGCCTGATCACAGGAACCCAGATCCTGGCGGTGGTTGAGTCGTGGAAGTCTTTCTGATTGCCTCGGGCTTCCGCAAGACCGGCATTGTCTCCTCCTGCGATAAAAAAGAAGGCCATGAGTGGCAGGGTATTTTGGAGATTCTGCGACCAGGTCCTGATGACGATTTCGTTTTGTTCGTTCAGGCCATCAGCGCCTAACATCCCTCTTGCCCGTACCGATTGATAGAACGGAACTGAAGCCGGTTTGCCTGTCGCTTCCGACACATCGAAACCGCATTGTCGGATTTGTTGATTGCTCGGTGAACTACTCCAGACACTTTTCCATTGTTCCGCTGTGGTCACACCGGCGCTGCGGCAACGCTGGCTTTGAGAGGGAAACGAGGCGTGATGGCCGCAAGGCGTGGTTCGAGTCCAGGTCCAGCCGTCGATGGGAAAGGAGCAAAGATAATCAAGGTCGATCTTGTCCACTGGTGCACCAAAGATGGGGTACAACATGAAACCGTTGTTTTTACCCCACGCCAGTCGTCCTATATTTGCATCCGCTCTTAAATAAGAAAATGAAACACCACCGCTCTTGACGGACGTCGGGCTCGGGTTCCAGACATGATGCGTTTCACCAGGCCTTTTATCAGTGACTCGGAGTGTGATTCCCGAACACAGAAATGCCGGTGAAGTAGCCGAGTTGTGACAGTTTGGGAACGTTCGGTTGTAAAGGTCGGTCAGCAGATTCACAACTTCTGGTCCCGTCATGGCAGCGTGTAAGTTGCCGGTTGTATTGACCTCCAGAGTCGAATGCCTGTCGATTTGAGCACAGCCAAAAATGAATGAGATAAGTAGCGCAAGTGGTATGTTTTTCATGAGGTGTGCTCCACTGTTTATCAGCGTTTTAAACTTTCTTTAAGCGATAAAAGGCCCTGTTGATAAGGGCGCGATGTTTTAAGATTCGCCAAATATCAGGGGGCTTTTTCGGGCAGGGGAATAACATGGTTGCAACCGGCGGCCAGGGTTTTTTCGTAGCCGACGTCAGGTCTCCATGGTTCCAGGATCCATTGAGGTTTGTCTCGTGCGATGGCCAGATGGCAAATCAATTGGTGTCTCAAGCCATGGGTGTTTTTCCAATACCTGCTGTTGGAATAGTCACGCGTCAGCTCATCCCATAAGTAAGGCGTTTGTTCTGGCTGGGTTTCTCTGGCACAAAGTGTTGGGGTGATTGCAATAGACCATTCATGGTCCCGGCGAAACCATTCGGCGGTTTCAATATATCTTGCGCAACGCTGTGTGGTGATAGTTGTTGGGCTGCTGGGTGTACTGGTTGTTTTCGAGGCAGCGTACAGATTTGAGAAGTTGCAGAGCAATAGTCCAGCGCCAAGCAACAGCCAGGCAGGGCGGTTCATAATGCACTCCTTGTTACTTATGAAAGACTCAATGTGTTGATGCGGTCCCTGAAGTTGGTTCGCGACTAAACTCGCAGGCGCAATACCCACGAAAACATTAAGCGATCACCACTGCTGGTGCGAAGGACTGTGTAATTGACACGCACGGGCAGTCCTGCACTTTCAGCAATCCAGGCCGGGTCAATCGAAAGTCTCATCTGAGAGGTACTGGTGATGGGCGTCTCGGGCCCATAACGCGTGACTTTTCCATGCCAGGCAATGCGTACGGTATAACCCGTGGTCATGCCGACGTAACTGACTGTTGCAGTGCGTTTGTCCGACGACAGTGTTGGCTCTGGCAGGTTGAATCTCTGCGGGGTCACGGTGAGGTTTAAGGGGCGCGACTCGATCGGGTCCGGGATTCCAGAATGTAGAACGGTGTAAAACACCTTGGCGCCGCTGCCGATACAGTCGATTACGTCCAGTCGGTGGATCAGGAATGTCAGGGTTTGCCCGGGTTGTCCGATCGCTTGAGTCTCACTGCCATAAGTGGAATTTCGGCCCTGCCAATACACTTTAACGGTGTGTCCGGTGAACGAACCGGTATAGGCGACCTGCACTCGGGCATAGTCGGCAGAATACATGTCATCAAACGTCAGCACTGTCCCGTTACTGCCAAAGGCTTCAAGCACTTTGGGCGGTTTCAGATCCAGAACCGGTCGTTTAAGGTGCACATCGATATAAGTCGTTTTTGACCAAATCGCCTGCGGGCCGGTAGAGTTTCCGATTTGATCGACGCTCCGCAAGCGCATGGCGAAACGAGGATTATCGTTTTTGAACGCATCTGCGAACAGCTTCAACACTATTGTGCCGGCAGTTGCTTGTGCCGCTGTCACTGTATGAAGAACGGTGTGGCCATCACAATCGAGAGTGATTTTGTCGTGCGCTCGCATGTAAGGGTATTTGAGGGTGATATCTACCCCTTGGGCGGCGCGGTCGGCATCCACACCCTTGCTAATAACATCGGCCGGGAGTGACATTACAAGGTTAGGATTGTCCCCGGATCCCGTTACTTCGCCGCCAGGGCGAGGGGTGTTAAACAGAGCGACAAGGTCATCCGATGTTTCCGGTGGCTGACTGGTCCGTTTGACTCTCAAGCGAATCCGGTTGATACCGTTCTGCAGATACCCGCCGGGCAGATCCAGCGTGAATCTTTTGTCTACCTCGTCCGCCTGGATAGTTTTGGAGGCGACAGACGTGGGCAGGTCATTGAGCAATAGCTCTGCGGTGTCATATTCGCCCATGTTAAGCCAAGGATCGACCAACACTCGAACGCCGGCAGGTGTGACAAGGGAAAGGCCGATGCCACCCTCGGGATTGTCCGGATGAATGACCGGCGGCGTCCACCCCAATATCATCACTCTGTCTATCTTTAAAGTTTGGTTGCTCATGAGCGGCAATCCTTGGCTGTGGGCAGAGAGTTTTCTGGTTACATCAACTGTCGAATCATCAGACACCAATGTGCGAACGTCGGCTACTGTCACATCTGACAGGTAGAAGGGGATCAACCCGTTAAAAAGTAACCGCTCGTCGTTTTCATCCCTCATTAATTGGCACCCACACGGCCGCTTTGTCGTACGCCGGTGGCTGGCATCTGCCATGATTGAATTCCGCAGCACCGCTTCAACAAAGGAACACCGCAATGGACGACGTACAGCAACTGGGTGAGATGCTTCGCCATTACGCAGAAAGCGAAGCGCACAAGAAGCAACTGTTCGAGTCGCAATCGGCCGTGTGGGCGACGCGTATTGGTGAGCTGTTCGATCAGATCCAGCAATGGCTGGAACCGGTCCAGGCGCCGAATCTGCTGGAGGTGAGTCGCGAGGCGTATGTCGCCTCGGGGCCGAGCGTTCCGGTCGAAACGTCGACCTTCAAGACCGAGAAGCTGACGATTGTGATTGCCGGTAAACCGGTGGAGTTTGTGCCGGATGTGATGGGCGCCGGTGGTCAGATTTCACTGGCCGTGATGGGCCTGACGGCCGCGCGCTATGGCAGCATTTCGCTGGTGTGCCTGCCGCCGTCCAGTAGCTGGCAATGGCGCAAGACCAACGGCTTGAAAGACCCGGATACCTTTGCGTTCGATGCGAGCTTTTTAGCGCAGCAGTTGCAGAGCCTGATTCCCCGCGAGCGTAGCTGAATTCTCTAAAGCTGGCGCAGACCCCTGTGGGAGCGAGCTTGCTCGCGATGGCGGTGTAACAGTCAACATAGATGTTGCATGTTATGGCCCCATCGCGAGCAAGCTCGCTCCCACATTGATCGGCGTGGCGTCAGATTTCCAGGTTGCCCCAGCCGGGTTTCGCTTCTTCCGGCTCCACCGCCTTCACCGTCTTGCCCGTCGCCAATGCCACCCGCCGCGCCACTTCCGGGTCATCGGCAAACGGAATCAAACTGGCTTCATCCAGACTCTCTGCGGTCTGGTGTTTCAGGCAGTATTCAACCGCCAGCCAAAGCCCCACGACGCCTAACACATTCAGCACGACCTCAATCATCTCAAGCCCCTTGCCTCAGGCAATCTGCGCTTCGCGGTGGGCCATTTCGACGTCCGAAACCCGCACCGTGCGCCAGACGTTATAAGCCATCAGCAACATGCCGCTAAGGAAGAACACCCCACCGACGAAGCGCACCACGAACCCTGGATGGCTGGCCTGCAAGGCTTCGACGAACGAGTAGGTCAGCGTGCCGTCGTCGTTGATCGCGCGCCACATCAAACCCTGGGTGATGCCGTTGACCCACATCGAGGCGATGTACAGCACGGTGCCGATGGTCGCCAGCCAGAAGTGCAGGTTGATCAGTGGTGTGCTGTACATCTGCTCGCGGCCGAAGACTTTCGGGATCATGTGGTAGAGCGAGCCGAAGGTGATCATTGCCACCCAACCCAGAGCGCCGGCGTGAACGTGGCCGATGGTCCAGTCGGTGTAGTGGGAGAGGGCGTTGACCGTCTTGATCGCCATCATCGGCCCTTCGAAGGTCGACATGCCGTAGAAGGCCAGGGACAACACCAAAAAGCGCAGGATCGGGTCGGTGCGCAATTTATGCCAGGCACCCGAGAGGGTCATCATGCCGTTGATCATTCCGCCCCAGCTCGGTGCCAGCAGGATCAGCGACATCGCCATGCCGAGCGACTGCGCCCAGTCTGGTAGCGCGGTGTAATGCAAGTGGTGCGGGCCGGCCCAGATGTACAGGGTGATCAGCGCCCAGAAGTGCACGATCGACAGCCGATAGGAATACACCGGGCGCCCGACCTGTTTCGGCACGAAGTAATACATCATCCCCAGAAACCCGGTGGTCAGGAAGAAACCCACTGCGTTGTGCCCGTACCACCACTGCACCATGGCGTCGGTCGCCCCGGAATACACCGGATAGGACTTGAACCAGTCCACCGGAATCGCCAGGTGATTGACCACGTGCAGCATCGCGATGACCACGATGAACGCGCCGAAGAACCAGTTGCCGACGTAGATGTGCTTGGTCTTGCGTTGCACCACGGTGGTGAAAAACACGATGGCGTAGGCGATCCAGACCACCGTCATCCATACCGCGCCGGAGAATTCGATCTCGGCGTATTCCTTGGTGGTGGTATAGCCCAGCGGCAGGGTGATCAGCATCACCACAATCACCGACTGCCAGCCCCAAAAAGTGAATGCCGCTAGCCTGTCCGAAAACAGTCGCACCTGGCAGGTGCGCTGCACCGCGTAGTAGCTTGCGGCGAATTGCGCGCTGCCAGCAAAGCCAAAAATCACCAGGCTGGTGTGCAGCGGGCGCAAGCGGCCGAAAGTTGTCCATGGCAGGTCGAGGTTCATCTGCGGCCACACCAGTTGCGAGGCGATCCACACCCCCATCGCCATCCCCACGACACCCCAAACCACGGTTGCCACGACGAATTGGCGGACGACCTTGTAGTTATAGGCCTGTCCGATTGTTGCTGTGCTCATGGTCAATGCTTCCACGGTTGCAAAGTCTTGCCAGACCACCCGGACTGGCATGTCGCCCACTGTAGAAATCCCGCCGGAAACAAAACAGACTCAGGAATTGTTCATTTGTGCGGATCAGATTGAAGTGCTGCCTGCGGCGTTCTGCCGCGTGCTGATATGGTTTTTATCGTTTCAGGTGAATCTGTTGTGTTATGCGCCGCACCTTCATAGTGCTGCCAAAGTCTGTAGGAGTGAGCCTGCTCGCGATAGCGGTGTGTCAGGCAACTGAGATGTTGACTGACACACCGCTATCGCGAGCAGGCTCACTCCTACAGGAATTGTGCGTCCTGATGAGGTAACCGCTGCATGTACCAATACGATGACTATGACCGGGCCCTGGTCTTTGAGCGGGTCGCGCAGTTTCGCGATCAGGTCGAACGCTTCATGGCGGATGAGTTGAGCGAAGAAGAATTCCTGCCGCTGCGTTTGCAAAACGGCCTGTACATGCAAAAACACGCCTACATGCTGCGCGTGGCGATTCCATACGGCACGTTAAGCGCGCCGCAAATGCGCACGCTGGCAAGCATCGCCCGGGATTACGACCGTGGCTACGGCCACTTCACCACCCGACAGAACATGCAGTTCAACTGGATCGAACTGGCTCAAGTGCCAGACATCCTCGAACGCCTGGCGCACGTGGAAATGCACGCGATCCAGACCTCCGGCAATTGCGTGCGCAACATCACCACCGAAGCCTTTGCCGGGGTGGCGGCGGACGAAATGATCGACCCGCGGCCGCTGGCGGAAATCCTGCGGCAGTGGTCGACCATCAACCCGGAATTCCTGTTCCTGCCGCGCAAGTTCAAGATCGCCATCTGCTCGGCGGAACAGGACCGGGCGGCGATCATGATGCATGACATCGGCCTCTATCTTTACCCGGGCACCGACGGGCAAATGCTGCTGCGGGTCATCGTCGGCGGTGGGTTGGGGCGCACGCCGATCCTCGGTTTGCAGATTCGCGAAGGGTTGCCGTGGCAGCATTTGCTGTCCTACGTCGAGGCGGTGCTGCGGGTCTACAACCGCCACGGTCGGCGCGACAACAAGTACAAGGCGCGGATCAAGATTCTGGTCAAGGCGCTGGGCATCGAAGCCTTTGCCCGGGAAGTGGAGGAGGAGTGGCAGTACCTCAAGGACGGCCCGGCGCAGTTGACCGACGTCGAGTATGAGCGCGTGGCCAGTGCCTTTGTGCCACCGGATTACCGCGCTCTGGCGGACACCGACCTCGACTTCGGCACACGCCTTTCCGAAAACCCGGCCTTCGCCCGTTGGGTGTCGCGCAACGTTCAGCCGCACAAAGTGCCGGGCTATGCCAGCGTGGTGTTGTCGACCAAACCGGGCATCGCCTCGCCCCCGGGTGATGTCACTGCCGAGCAAATGGAGGCCGTTGCCGACTGGTCCGAGCAGTTCGGTTTTGGCGAAATTCGCATCGCTCATGAACAGAACATTGTGTTGCCCGACGTGCCCAAGGCTGATCTTTATACGCTCTGGTGCCTGGCCTGCGAACAGGGCCTGGGCTGCGCCAACATCGGTTTGCTGACCGACATCATCGCCTGCCCCGGCGGCGACTTCTGCGCGCTGGCCAATGCCAAGTCGATCCCCATCGCACAAGCCATTCAGGCTCGCTTCGAAGACCTCGACTATCTGCATGATCTGGGCGACATCAGCCTGAACATTTCCGGCTGCATGAACGCCTGCGGCCACCACCATATCGGCAACATCGGCATTCTGGGGGTCGATAAGAACGGCAGCGAGTGGTACCAGATCACCCTCGGCGGGGCTCAGGGCAAGAACAGCGCATTGGGCAAAGTCATCGGCCCGTCCTTCAGCGCCGCCGAGGTGCCCGGGGTGATCGAGCAGATCATCGCCACGTTCGTCAATTACCGTGAGAGCGAGGAAGTGTTCGTCGACACCTTGCAGCGTATCGGTCTGGAGCCATTCAAAGAGCAGGTCTATCCGAAGCTGCTGGAGGTGTCGGAATGAACAATGTGTTGCGGCTGGAGGAGGGCGTGGCGCGGATTGTCGCTGATGATCCATGGACGCTGGTCAGGGATGTCAACGATGAGTGGCCGGCGGGTGAAGTCATTCTGCCGTTGGCCCGTTGGCTTGAAGGTCCACCGCAAAAGGGCGTGTGGTTGGGGCCGGACGATGAGGTGGAAAGCCTCAAGCCGTGGTTTTCACACCTGCCGCTGATTGCCCTCGACTTCCCCAGTTTCCGTGATGGTCGCGGTTACAGCCAGGCGTACTTGCTGCGCACTCGATTGGGCTGGACGGGCGAGTTGCGCGCCGTCGGCGATGTACTGCGCGATCAACTCAGCCACATGCGTCAATGCGGATTCGACAGCTTCGCGGTGCGTGAGGACAAGTCCGCCGAAGATGCGCTCAAGGGGCTGGCCGGGATGAGTGTGTTGTATGGGCGCTCGGTGATTGAGCCGCGACCGTTGTTCAGGCGACGGTAAAAAAAACGGGTAGATCAAAAGATCGCAGCCTGCGGCAGCTCCTACACATTGCGGATGTACGCGGCTGGTGTAGGAGCTGCCGCAGGCTGCGATCTTTTTGCTTTGGGCGTTCACTTTGGTAGAGTCCGCACCTCACAAGGAAGTCGTACCGAAAGGAGTCTGGTTTGAGTGTGGGCAAGAAGATTTTAGGGTTAACCGCGTTTCTGCTGATGTTGGCCCTGTGGGGCGGTTACTTTTATGTGTTCCAGGAGAACCGGGGCGGGCAGTTGGGTGGCGCGTTCGACAGTTACGCCTGGTGCGGCACGCCACCGGCCGCCGATGCGCTGTCGCTGGGCAAGGATCAACTGACCCTGCGTATCACCAACAACCTGCGTGGCGAGTTCCTGCTCAGCGGCGCGGTGATTGTTTCCGAGCGCACTTTCAATCGCTATGACCTGGGCCGAAACGAGCTGCGCCTGCGCCTGGAACCGCTGCAATGGTCCTACGGCGCCACGCCGATTTTCCTCGAGCAGGTCAAAATCAAACCCCTGAGCCGTAACCTCGCTTCAGACAACAAAAGTGCCTACGCGGAGCTCGAGCCGCGACCGATTGGCGTGCAGGGGCGCGCCACCGAGTTCCCCTTCGACACCTACCGCTATGGCTACAAACCGGTGCTGTATTACCTCAAGGGCAATGAGCGCATCGACCTGCGCTTCCGCCACATCACCACGGTGATGGAGATGTCGAACACCTTTACGCCCATTCAGAAGTACAACCGGGCCGAGTACATCAACGAGAAAAACGCGCTGGTTGGCGAGGAAGACTACAAACCCTTCACCTCTCATGAATGCGCGTTCAGCGTCGAGCGCAAAGGTTCGTTCAAGGTGATCGTGTTGCTGTTGCTGCTGGTGATTTGCCTGCCGCTGATGCACGTGTTTTATCGCGACGAGCCGGGCATCGATTTTCTCGCCACGCTGGTGAGTATCGGGGCTGTCCGGATATTGCTGGTGGGGCCGTTGCAGGACTTTCAGCTGTACAACATCGACTTCCTGTTTGGCGCGGCGATTTTGCTGGTGGGGACGGTGTCGTTGATCAAGGCGATGCGAGTCAATAGTCGGCGGGAGTTGGCGCTCAAAAGCGGTTCGTCCTGGTGATTCCACCGTCGATGTAGCTGCCCTGTGGCGAGGGGATAAATCCCCTCGCCACAGGGCGGCTGATACAGACTTGGCGCAAGGGTCATTTCAACGCCGGATCCCCCATGTTCATTTTCTTCCAGCCCTGCAGCAACACCTGCGCCTTCGGTTCCTGCCCGTTATCCAGGTAGTACTGGATCAACGACAACCGGGCATTGCGATTGGCTGGCTGCACTTTCAACAATCGCTCCAGCTCTTGGCAGGCCTCATCGACCTTGCCGCTGTCGTGCAACGCTACCGCCAACACGTAACCGTATTGGGCGCTCTGAGGCTCTAGTTGCGCGGCTTTGCGCAGGGCCGGCATGGCCTGGGCTGATTTGCCCGCGCGCACCAGCGACAGCCCTTGAGTGTGTTGCAGCAGGGCGGCATCCGGGTGTGCTTTCAGGCTCTGCGCCAGCAGCGTCTGAGCTTCCTGACTGCGTCCGTTCGCCTCCAGCCATTGCACCAGTGTCACCAGCGCCGGGTAGAAATCCGGATCGCGCTTGAGGGCTGTGCGCAGCAGCGCTTCGACTTCGCTGCTACGACCGCTGGCTTGATAGAGCATGGCCAGGTTGAGGTTGGCTTCGGCGCGTTCGGCCAGGTTCTTCTGGACGTCCTCGTATTCGGCGATGGCTGCATTCCAGTTGTCCTGGGCGCTGCCCAAGCCATTACGGGCCACGCTCAGCAGATCCCGGGCCGCGACAATCCGCACAGCCTTCACCGGGTCGCCCAGCAACGGCGACAGCAGCGGCGCGCGCTCCGGTGGCGGCAGGAACGCGCTGATCGCCCGGACGGCGCTTTCACGCACTTGCGGGGCCGGGTTGTTCAAGTCCTGGGTGGCCAGTTTCAACGCCTGTTCGCTTGGGTACAGCGGCAACTCGGCGAGCAGGGTTGCGCGCTGAATCGCTGGCAAATGGCTAAGTTGAAGCTGCTCGTACAAGGCTTGTGCCGCGCCGGGCTGACCGTTGCGAATCAGCCACAGGCTTTCGTCGTAACGCGGTGCCTGCGCGGTGTTGGTGTTCCACAGCTTGAATTGCTCGGTGATCTTGTCGCCCGCCTTGCCCTGGTGACAGGTCAGGCAAGCGTCCGGCGTGCCGAGTTTTTTCGCCCGCTCAGGGTTGGGGATGCTGAAACTGTGGTCATGCCTGAAGTCATTACCCATGTAGAACTTGCCAGGCATGTGGCAATCCACGCACTGCGAACCCGGTTGGCCCATGGTGTGGCGCGTGTGTTCGATCGAATCGTAGTTCTTCGCTTGCAGCCCTTTGCCGTCGACGCCGTCGACCGAAGTCTTGCCGGCGGTGTTGTGGCATTGCAGGCAGACACCGTTGCCCGGTGCCTTGAGCTCGGTGCTGTGCGGGTTGTGGCAGTTGCTGCAGCGCACACCCTTGTCGAACATTTTGCTCTGGGCGAAGGAGCCGTGTTCGAACACTTCGTCCTTGATCTTGCCGTCCAGCGCGTACAACTCGCGGGTCAGGGGGCTCGGCAGGTAGTCATCCATCAGGCGCTTGCCGGCGGTGAAGCCGTCGCCCAATGGCGCGCGGCGCGAGTGGCAGCGGGCACAGGTTTCGATTTCGACGGTGGCGTTCTTGTCCTTCAGGTCGACGGCAAAACCGGCATGGACCAGGTCACCTTTTTTTGCCGTCCACTCCAGGTGATTGGAGGCCGGGCCGTGGCACGCCTGACAGCCGACACCGAGGCTGTTCCAGTGACTGTCGAAGGTGTTTTTCGCGGCATCGAAATTGCGTTTGTAACCGGTGGTGTGGCACTCGACGCACATGAAGTTGGCGTTCTGGCTCGGCTTGCTCCAGTGCAACGGGTCTTTGAAGTTCACACCCTGGCCCGGATAAAGGTGAAACCAGCGGTGCTTCTCGGTATCCCAGGCCACGCCGAGGGCTTGCAACCGACCCTCGCCGACCTCGATCAGGTATTGCTGCAACGGCGCGATGCCAAAGGTGTAGGCGACCTTGAACTCGGCATTCTTGCCGTCAATGCCGGGGGTGTTGACCCAGAATTCGTCGCCCTTGCGCGAGAAACGGGTGGTCTCGTTTTCCGCTTTGAAGGTTATGTTTTTGAAGTCGCCCAACATCGTCTCGGCATTGGCCTCCTGCATCGCCAATTGGTGATGGGAGCCTTGCCAGTCCTTGACCTGCTCGCTGTGGCAGCTTTGGCATTGTTGCTCATCAACCATCGTTGCCGGCGCCACGGCGACTGGTTGCGGTTTGACCGGCTGAGCGACCGGCGTACTGACAGGCGCATACGTCACGGGGGCCGGTGTGCTGCTGAACAGAAACCAGCCGATGCCCGCGACGGCTAATAGCAAGACGCCAAGGGTGACGGGAAACAGGTAACGGTTAATCAAGGTCGGTGGCGAATCAGGGTTTGTCTGTACCGCTTTATTTTTATGTTTCGGCATTGCGACTTCCATAGTCCGGGTGCGTTTGCCGTCAGGCGCGCGTTCAAGCTCGACGCAGCTTTGCCGGAAGGCCGGCGTCTGTCAAATGACGGTTGTGATCCACTGGGCAGCGTCCCACTGAAGCGGTGTTTCTCGATGGCTGGGCCTGCGATCTGCATCAGTCGTATTTGAAGCTCAAGTCCAAATGATGCGTTGAGGCTGAGGGCCTAATCGCGAGCAAGCTCGCTCCCACAGGGGATTTGTATTCGCCACAGATCCAGTGTGGGAGCGAGCCTGCTCGCGAAGGCGGTCTATCGGACGCTGCATCACTCCCCGACAAACCACCGGAAATACGGATTCCCCCCATCCCCGCGCATCACCTCGCGAATATCCCTGGCCCACGCGTCGCGGTCACCGTCATAAGCATGCAGGCTCGCCCTATAGAACTGCATCAGGCGTTGCTGGTGTGCGTTCATCCGTTCATTGAAGCCCGCATCGGCATTCACCAGCGGTGGTGCTATGCGCAGGTCCAGCAAGGCCGGCAGTACACGGCTGATCTCCTTGGCCCGCACCCACGGCGCATATTCGATACGCGGCTGATCGTCGGTTACCGGTGGGGCGTCGCCAGCAAAACGCTCCAGGCCGGCACGATCGGTGACCCAGGTCGAGAGCAACGCTGCAGCGGAGCCAATGCCCACGTCCTGCAAGGTGCTGCGCACGGTGTCCTGTTGGAAGCGTTGGCTGATTTTCGCCGCGTCCAGTTCGATCGGTTCCATCGAGCCCACCAGCAGCATTTCGTGGAACTCGCTGGTCCACAGGTTGGCGTAGGGGAAGACGTCGAGAAAGCTGCGCACCAGTGAGCGCGAATCGTCGATGTTCTGGGTGGGCAGTGGCAACCATTGAGCGACCAGACCCTTATTCTCCAAGCGACTGGCGGCCAACTGATAGAAGTCCCGGGAATACAGATTCACCACGCCAGCCGCGGAGGGCGGTGGCGGTTCGAGGGTGATCAAGTCGTAGCGTTGTGGGTTGCGCAGCAGTTCCTGCCGGCCATCGTGCAGGCGCACGTCAACAACGGGGTCCGCGGTCGCATTGAAGTTGCCTTTGAACAACGGCGCGGCTTTGACCACCGAAGGCAGCAACTCGGCCACGACACGGTGTTCCAGCCCCGGATAGCGCGTCAGG
Organism: Pseudomonas fluorescens; assembly: GCF_000968015.1. Classification (GTDB taxonomy): domain Bacteria; phylum Pseudomonadota; class Gammaproteobacteria; order Pseudomonadales; family Pseudomonadaceae; genus Aquipseudomonas; species Aquipseudomonas fluorescens_W. The sequence continues at coordinate 117,630 of NZ_LACH01000016.1, read as the reverse complement.
GCGCCCGCGGTGATGCCGGTGCCAAAACCGATCACCAGCGCCGAGCGCGGTTCGCCATTGTGGATCAGCAGTGGCAACAGCGCCTGGATACGCATGTAGCGCAGGGACGGCATGGCGTCGCCGGTGTTCGATACCCCCTGGATGTACAAGCGCTGGAACGCTTTTTGTCCTTTGCCCTGAGTGACCACGGCGACGGTCCCACCGCGTCCTTCTTCGTAAAAAGCCAGAGTGCCGTTGCGTGCACCGGGAAGCAGGCTGGCGAGTTTGTTCACGGGGGTAAAAACGGCCACCGCAATCGACAACAGGCCGATAGCGACCACAGCCTGGCGTCGGCCTTTCTTGACCCTATGACCCTTGCGCACCGCGAAGTACCCAATCCCGGCAGCGACAATCGCCAGCAAGCCGAGGGTTCGGACCAGCCCCAGCAACGGGATCAGCACAAACCCGCAAAGCATCACCCCGACAATCCCGCCCAGCGTATTGAACGCCACCACCGCGCCGACGGCCTGACCGACCCGCTCGCGGCCGACGCTCAAACGCAGGGCCAGCGGAAATGCGGCGCCGAGCAGCAGGGTCGGTACAAACACGATGCTCACTGCCGCCACCGCAAACCGTGCGGTCATGCCCAACAGGTCACTTGCACCCAACGACAACACCCAGGTTTCGGCCAGGCTTTGGGCGACCACCAGCCACCGTCCGAGCAAGGCGATTTCCAGCAACGCGACGAGCCCGGCACCGGCGATCAGCAAACCGAACACACCCCAGGGATCGCGAATGCGGTCAGCCCGTCGGGCCAGCAGGATGCTGCCGAGAAACAGCCCGGTGAGGTACGTTGCCAGCACCACCGCAAAGGCGTACGTACGAGTGCTCATGAACTGCACGATGGACTGCGACCAGACCACTTCGTAACCGAGGGCCACGCCACCGGCAATTGAATACAGCCACAAGGCAACGCGATCGGGAGCTTTGTCGACGTGGTGCTTGACCGGCGCCTCGTTCGGCAGCGAGCGGTGGCGTTGGAACCACAAGGCACCGGCGGCGGCCAGCAGGTTCAGCATGGCTGCGGCCAAGGCACTGCCGCGCACACCGAGGGTCGCAATCAATACAAACGCGGCCAGCAGGGTGCCGGCAATGGCCCCGGCGGTGTTCGCCGCATAGAGCTGACCGCCGGCCTTGCCCAGCTGTTGCGGGTTTGCTGCCAACGAACGAATCAGCACTGGCAGGGTGCCGCCCATCAGCAGCGCCGGAATGCCCACCAGTGCAAACGGCAACACCCAGGCCAGCAGGCCGACTTGCTGTTCCAGCCAGGCAAACGGGCTGGCCGCGAGACTCATGGCGAAGGTCGCGCCGACGCCGAGCACGGCCACCAGCACTTCCAGCCCTGCATAGAGCAGAACCGGCTTCTGCAAGCGATCGGCCCACCGGCCGAACAACAAACCGCCTAACGCCAGTCCGGCAAAAAAGGCGCTGATCCCGGTGGTAATGGCGTACACCTCGACGCCGACCACCAACGACAACTGCTTGATCCACAGCACCTGATACACCAGCGCCGCGGCACCGGAGATGAACAGCAACAGGGCGGGAATCAGCAGCGCCGGGGCTTTGGTCTGAGTGGCAGGGATGGCCGACGACTTGCTGGCGACACGTGAGGTCATTGCGGATTGCCTTGTGCAAAATTCGAATCGAACACGAACCGGCGTAGGAGCTGCCGTAGGCTGCGATCTTTTGATCTTGAAGACTGAAGATCAAAAGATCGCAGCCTTCGGCAGCTCCTACAGTGGATGTGTTCACATCCTGGAAATAGGGCCGCTCGCCGGTGAAGGCGAGCGGCGGTCAAGCGGTCTTACTGTGCAGCTTTCATTTTTTCTTCGATTTTCTTGTCTACCGCCGCACGGATCTGATCGATGCTGAAGCTGGCCGGTTTCTGGCTCGGCGGATACTCGATGAACGTTTGCAAGAACGCCGCTGACTTACCGACCGCTACAGCGGCCAGATAGACGTTCTTGGTTTGCCAATCGTAATACTGATCGGAAACGATGTCGGCCCGCTCATACGGGTCCATCCGCAGGTTGAAGATTTTCGGTACCCGCAAGCATACGAACGGCTCGCTCCAGACCTTGAAACCACCCGGTGCGCGTTGTTCGCAGAACACGGCTTTCCAGTTATCGAAACGCATGGACACCAGCACACCGTCGTCGTTGAAGTAGTAAAACTCCTTGCGTTCGCCTTTAGGTTGTTGGCCCGTCAGGTAAGGCAGTTGGTTGTAACCGTCCAGGTGCACCTTGAAATTGGTGCCGCCCGAAGTCGGGGCCCAACCTTTCAGGAGTTTGTCTTTCACACCGGCATCGCCAGCAGCAGCCAGCAGGGTCGGGAACCAGTCCATGCCCGAGAACATTTCGTTGGAGACTTCACCGGCCTTGATCTTGCCTGGCCAACGAACAATCGCGGGTACCCGGTATGCGCCTTCCCAGTTGGAGTTCTTCTCGTTGCGGAACGGCGTGGTCGCCGCGTCCGGCCAGGAGAACTGGTTCGGGCCGTTGTCGGTGGAGTAGACGACGATGGTGTTGTCGGCGATTTTCAGGTCGTCAAGGGTTTTCAGCAGTTTGCCGACGTCGCCATCGTGTTCAAGCATGCCGTCCGCATACTCGTTGCCGGGCATGCCGCTCTGGCCCTTCATCGACTCGCGCACGTGGGTGAACAAGTGCATGCGGGTGGTGTTCATCCAGACGAAGAACGGCTTGTCCGCCTTGGCCTGTTTCTCGATGAACGCTTGCGCCGCGGCAGTGGTTTCGTCGTCGATGGTTTCCATGCGCTTGGCGGTCAAGGCGCCGGTGTCTTCGATCTTGCCGTCGGCGAAGCTGTGAATCACTCCACGGGGGGAGTTGGCCTTGACGAACTCAGGGTCATCCTTGGGCCAGTACGGGCGTTCGGGTTCTTCTTCGGCGTTGAGGTGGTACAGGTTGCCGAAGAACTCGTCGAAACCGTGATTGGTCGGCAGATATTCATCCCGGTCGCCCAAGTGGTTTTTGCCGAACTGGCCGGTGGCATAGCCCTGGGACTTGAGTGCCTGGGCGATGGTGATGTCGCGTTTTTGCAGGCCCACCGGGGCACCCGGTATGCCGACTTTCGACAGACCGGTACGCAACGGTGTCTGGCCGGTAATGAACGACGAGCGTCCCGCCGTGCAACTGTTCTCCGCGTAATAGTCGGTGAACATCATGCCTTCTTTGGCAATCCGGTCGATGTTTGGAGTCTTGTACCCGACCACGCCCATGGAGTAGGCGCTGATGTTGGTCTGGCCGATGTCATCGCCAAAGATCACCAGAATGTTGGGTTTTTCAGCGGCCCCGGCTGTTGCCGAAATCGCCATCACCGAGGCTGCCACCAGGGCGAATTTCGGTAGCCACTTGTGTATGCGAGTCATCTGACTTGCTCCTTAGCTCACTTGCGTCGCTTCAGCGCGACAAACGTTTTTTGCAGTCCTGCGTTACGCTTTTTTTATTGCACTTGCTCGGGTGTGGCGGCCTCGAAGGGATAGATCCGGCGCCATTCGGCGGCCATATCCACGATAGTCCAGCCGCGGGTTTTTGCTTCGTCCAGAGCCTTGTCCAGACGACCGATCTGGGATTGGCGGTCGTAGGCCCATTCGCGCTTGGCGTCGGTGTGATGCACCAGCCCCATGAAGCGTTTGCCCGGCCCGGCGGCAGTCCACTGCAACATTTGCAGGTCGCCGTCGGAGTTGCCGAAGGCGAGGATCGGCCGCTTGCCGATGACCGCGTCGATGCTCTCCGGTTTGCCCGGGCCATCATCGTTGTGCGCCAGTTTCGGCGTACGCACGATCGAGGCTTTGCCGTCCTTGTATTGGAACGCCGTGACAAACGTGGTACCGATCACTTGTTCCGGAGGGATGCCGTAGACCTTCTCGGCGAAGGCGCGCATGAACCCGGTGTCGCCGCCGGAGACGATGTAGGTCTTGAAGTCCTGGCTGCGCAGGTAGTCGAGCATTTCCAGCATCGGCTGGAAGATCATCTCGGTGTACGGCTTGCCGGTTTTCGGATGGCGCGCCTGGGTCAGCCAGGTTTTGGCGTAGTCATCGAAGGCTTCGGTGGTCATGCCGGTGTGGGTGGCGCCGAAGATTTTCAGGGTGCCATCCATGCCCGACTCGCCCAGGGCCTTGTGATCATTTTCCAGCACGGCTTTGAAAGGTTGGGTGGTTTTCCATTCCGGGTGCTGCGGTGCGGTGCGCTTGACCTCTTCCAGGGCAAACAGCAATTCGAAGTACATCGGCTGCTCGCTCCACAGCGTGCCGTCGTTGTCGAACACGGCGATTCGATCGGCGGGTTTGACGAAGTCCTTGCTGCTTTGATCGGTCACCGTCTGGACGAACTCGATGATGTTCTTTTTCGCCGGGCCGTCGTTCCACGAGGGCAGGGGCTCGCTGGTCTGCGCTAGCGCCGGCAAGCTCAGTGCAAGGGTCAACAGCAACGTCAGCCCGTAGCGGTGGCGCAGCGATATCGGGTTCGTCATGGGAAATCCTTCTCGTAAACGGGATTGAGTGGACGCAGTGCAGGTGCGGCTGATTCTGTGTCGCGTTTGGCCTGACTATGCAGCGTAGCCAAGGATTGCTTGAGGTGGTGCAGCGCCTGGTCTTCGGTGGGTTGACGGCTGTAACAGGCGCGCAACAGGTCTTGCAGGCGCGGGCCAAGGTTCGTCAGTTTCAGGCCCATGCGGCTGCGTCTGGCCCACAGGTACAGGGCGCTCAACTGTGCGGGTTTGCCGTCGATTTGTGCCGGAATCTGCCGCCAGGCGTAGTCGGCGGACTCCAGCCACGCGGCGCGCCTGGCGCGGCGTCGGGCCTGCCATTGAAGGAACGCATGATGGACGAGCGGACGGGCAAACCAGCCGAGCAGCGCCACGATCAACAGCAATGCCGACAGCCCCAACCAATGTCCGGAGAGATGCAGACGACTTTTCTGACCGAGTTTTTTCAGGTCTTCGCTGATCGAAAATACCGGCCGATAAGCGCTGTTGGCCGCAGCATTGAAGGTTACGGCTGGGACTTGGGCCGTGCGGGTCTGTCCGGTGCTGGCGTCCCACCATTTCAGCTCGATCGCTGGCAGGTTATGGCGGCCTTCGGTGTCGATCCGATAGGTTGTGGTGTCGACGCGCTGGCCGCCGTTGAAATGACCGCGACCGTCGTCGAGGTTGCTGATCTGCGGGGTTTTCGGATAACGGCTGAGGCCGGCGACATCCTCCAGTGACGGCGCTGGCAGCGACATGGCCAGGGCGTCGTCGGCCTGCAACGTCAGTTGCCGGGTGATGCTGTCACCGACCTTCAGGGGTGTCGCCGAGTTGATGGTTTTTTGCGTGAAACGCAGCCCTTGGGCCACCAGCACCGGTTCGCCGGGCTGGAACCCCGGCGGTTGTGTGGCGCGAAAGTGCAGTGGCTGGCTTTGGGCGGTCAACGGCGTGCTGGCCTGACCGGGCGTGGCGCGCACCATCAACGCCGGGATGTCGAAACCCTGGGCCAGATTCGGGGTGATCCGGTAGCGGTAGCGCATGCCGTTGAACGACTTGCCGTCGAGCGTCTGGTTCAGGTGTTCGGCGTGGCCGTCGGGCGGCATGACCAGTGCGCCGGGCAGCTTCAGGTCGGGCAGGGTGGGCGCGTCGGTGAACCAGCTGTCAGTGAGGACATCGAGTTGCAGTTCCAGAATGCCGCCGACCATGACCGAGTCGGCGGGTTGCAGGCGGGTCTGGATTCGCAGTTCGGGTTCGGCGGCCAAGGCGCTGGTGCTGATCAGATAAATGAGTAATGCGCCGAGACCGATGTTGAATGATCGGACGCCATCGCGAGCAAGCTCGCTCCCACATTTGATCTGTATGTAACGCAAATCCCCTGTGGGAGCGAGCTTGCTCGCGATGGCCGCGACTCGGTCTACGAGACGGATCATGGCTTGCCTCCCGCCTGATCCTGCAAACTGAATTTCTGTTTCAGGAATTTCGCCGGTGACGTGCTGAGGTTCTGCAACCACAGCGCATCCGAAGCCGCTTCCTCGGTCTCGACTGGTTTGCTCTGGCCCTTGCCCGGCGCTTTGTCCATTTTGATGTCGTCGGGTTTGACCTCCGGCGCGTTCTGTTCGGCGCTGTCGGTGTCTTTCTGCAAGGCGATGGCCAAGGCCAGGTTGGCGGTGGCTTCAGGGAATTGCGGTTGCAACTTCAACGCCTGGGTATACGCCGCGATGGCCTGATCAAACTTGAAGCGGCGCACGTAAATATTGCCCAGGTAGAAATACGCCTGCGGCGTGTCCAGCCGCGCGAAGCTGGCCAGTGCCAGGTCGTAATCGGCGGCGTTGTAGGCGGCAATGCCTTTCCAATAGGGATCGACGAAATGCGCGGCAGCCTGCGGGAAGTGCCCGTGCTCGAAAGCCCAGCGGCCTTGCTGGTCAGGGGTGAAAAAGGTATCGGTCAATGCGTTGGCTTCGGCCGGTGCCGGTTGCAAGCCAACGCTCAGTGCCAGCAACCACCCGGCCATCCAGTTCAGGCTCCAGCCCTTGCGCACGCAGAAAAAGGCGATCAGCAGCAGTGGCCAGCACAGCCAGTAACCGGCGTCCTTCCAGTGCAGTTCGCGTTGTTCATCGCTGGCTGCCTGGAAATGCTGCTGGGCGTGCAGCTCGATCCAGTCCAGGTCGTCGTCATTGAGCGTCAGGCTGCCCAATGGCGCATTCAGCGTTGATCCAAGCTGTTTGAGTGCGGCCTGATCAAAACTGCCGAGTGCCGGACGACCATTGCTGTCGGTACGTGGCTGGCCGTTGGCGTCGTGGATGATTCCGCCGTCCTCGCTGCCGACGGCCAGAATCAACACCTGCAGCGCGCTGTCGTCCAGTTGCTTGTCCAGGCCGCTGAGTTGTGAGGTGTCGGCGCCGTCGGTGATCAGCAGCAGCGTTCCCGGCGTTTTCTCGGCGATCAGCAGGCGTTTGGCTTGCTCGATCACCGCGCCGACATTTTTCCCCGGTTTGCTGATCAGGTCGGTGCTCAGGGCCTGAATGAAGGTGTCGAGCAGGGCCGGGTCGTCGGTCGGCGGCAATACCAGGTGAGCGCTGCCGGCGTAGGCGATCAACCCGCTGCGCGCACCGGCGCGACGCTGGATCAGGTCATGCAGCTTGTGTTTGGCCGCTTCCAGACGACTTGGCTGTACGTCGGTGGCGTCCATGGACGGCGACAGGTCGATGGCGATGATCAGTGGCGCGCGGTTTTCCAGAAAGTCCGGACGGTCCTGTTCCCAGGTGGGCCCGGCAGCGGCGATGGCCCCCAGCATCAACAACGCGCAAGCCAGATGCACGGGCCGAAAGCGCTGTTGGTCCTGTGGCGTAATCAGCAAGTGCGGCAACAAGTGCTCGGCAATGTTGCTGCGCAAGCGCCGTTGCACGTCGCGGCTGCGGCGCCAGAGCCAGGGCAACAGGGCGCCGAACAGCAGCAGCAACAGCCACAGTGGACGCAGGAAATGGAAGTCACTGAGATTGATCTCCATCTCAAGCCTCCTGCCGCTGACGCGCGAGTGTCAGGTGCGGACGGAGCAGGGCGCCCGAATGATAGAGCGCGAGCAAACCGATCGCGGCCCCCAGCGGCCACCAGAACAGGTCCTTTTTCGGCTGATGACTGAGGGTTTTCACTTGATGCGGCGTGAGTTTGTCGAGGGTGCCGTACACCTGATCCAGCGCATTGCGATCTTCAGCACGAAAGAACTTGCCGCCCGTGGTCTCGGCGATCTGCTGCAAACCCTGAAGGTTGACCTTGGCTTCACCCGAGGCGTCAGGGTCACCAATGCCGATGGTGTGAATGACCACGTCTTTGGCGGCCGCCATGGCCGCCGCGTGATCCGGGGTAATGGCGCTGCTGGTATCGTTGCCGTCGGTGAGCAGGATCAGGACTTTTTCCTGTTCGTGGGCCTGGTCGAGCAGTTTCAGGCTCAGACCGATGGCGTCGCCGATGGCCGTATTGGGCCCGGCCATGCCGATGCCGGTGTCGTCCAGTAACAGCGACAGACTGGCGTGATCGAGGGTCAGCGGCGCCTGCGGGTAAGCACCACTGCCGAACACGATCAGGCCCAGCCGATCATCTTTGCGCTTGTCGATAAAGCCATGAACCACGTCCTTGACCGCCGCCAGACGGTTGATTTTCTGGCCGTTGGCATCGGTGAAATCGGTGGTTTCCATGGACTGGGAAATGTCGATGGCCAGCATCAGGTCACGCACCGGTTGCTGGCGCTCGATCGGTTTTTCGACGAACACCGGGCGAGCGGCCGCCAGTAGCAAGAGTGCCCAGACCAGCAGGTTCAGCAGCAACTGCCAGCGATTGCTGCGGGTGCCGGCCTGGCTGGGTGCCTGGCCGACGGCTCGGCTCATGGCCGCGAAAAACGGTACGCGCACGGCGCTGCGGGCTTCGCGGTAATCGGGCAGGTAGCGGTAGCCGAACCACGGCAACGGCAAAAGGATTAGCAGCCAAGGGTAATCAAGCTGCCACATGGTGATGCTCCACCCAGTGTTTGCAGGTGGCGAACAGTTGATCGCGCTGATCGTTCGGCAGCGCCGATAACGTTGCATCGGGTGCATAGGCTAATTGAGCCAGCTGCTCGCTGAAGTCCGCAGGTAACGGCTGTGAACTGTGTCGCACCAAAAACGCTTGCCAATCCTCACCCCCAAGTGCACCGGGATCCTGTGGGAGCGAGCTTGCTCGCGATGGCGGTGTGTCAGTCACTTTCAATGTTGAATGTCGGGCCGCCATCGCGAGCAAGCTCGCTCCCACAGGTTTTGTATTCCAATCGGTGGGCATCGACAGGGCCACGCGTTTCAGCAGTTCCGGGAGTTCCCGCAGGGCTTTCAGCTGATCATCGCTGTTTTGCAACTCAGCCAGACGCACCAACGCCTCACGCCGATACCGGTCCCGCCGCCACTGCCAATACCTCCGTGCGCTGACCAGCAAAACCGCAATCACCAACAGGCAGAGCAACACCCACCAACCCCACGTCTGCGGCGCATAACTCACCGGCGTGGGCAGGGCGATTTCCTTGAGTTGCTCGATGCTCGGGATGTTCGGGTTCATCGCCGACCTCCGCCGAGCTTGCCCAGTTCGGCGCGCAATTGTTCCTGCGCCTCAGTGGCGGTGCTGAACATCATCAGCGGCACCTGACTGCGGCGCAGCAACGTGGCGACGTCCTTGAGCCGACCGCTGAGAAAGTCCCCCAGCGGCTGATGAACGCTGCGTTGCTCGACGGCCAGTTCCACCTGCAACTGGCCTTGAGTGATCAGCAAACGGCCATTCTTCGGCAGGTTCAGCGCCAACGGGTCGTAGACCTGCATCGCAATCACATCGTTGTGAGCCGCCAATTGGCGCATCAACTGCAAGGTCCGCTCACCGGCGCCGGCAAAGTCGCTGACGATGCAAATCAGGTGGTCGTGACCGGCCACCGCCAGGCAATGCTGTAAAACCTTGTCGAGTTGGTCCTCACCTTCAGCGTCTGGATTGGCTGCGTTCAGTTGCTGATTCTGCTCTGCGATGCGACTGCACAGCGCTTCGACACGTTTACGGCTGCGCAACGGGGCAAAGGCGTCGATGCGCAAATCGTTGAACACCAGACCGCCGACCCGATCGCCCGCGTGGAACACCATCCACGCGGCCAACGCGCCAAGTTCGGCGGCAACGGCGGATTTGAAGCTGCGCTGGGAGCCGAAGAACATCGACATGCGCTGATCGACCAGAATCAGCGCCGGGCGGTCGCGTTCTTCGGTGAAGGTGCGAACCACCGGTTTGCCAGTGCGCAGCGACGCCCGCCAATCCAGATGACGCAAGTCGTCTCCCGGCTGATAGCGGCGCAGCTCATCGAAGTTCAACCCACGGCCACGCAGGCGCGAGGCATGGTTGCCGGCGAGAATGCTGCCTTGCGGCTGACGCGCGAGGAAACTCAGGTCACGCGCCTTGAACTCCAGGGCCATTAACTGCGCCAGAGAGACATAGACCAGACCGTCCGCACTGTTCATTTTCGACCTCAGGCCGGAATCGCGACGTTGTCGAGCAGGCGATCAAGCACCTGATCGGCAGTGACGCCGTCAGCTACCGCGTCATAGCTCAGTTGCAGGCGATGTCGCAGCACCGGATGCACAACGGCACGAACGTTGTCCGGCGAGACAAAATCCTGCCCCTGCAACCAGGCATCGGCCCGGGCGCAGCGATCCAGGCCGATACCGCCGCGAGGGCTGGCGCCGATGGCGATCCAGCGACCGAGGTCGGCATCGTAATCGGCCGGGTGGCGGGTGGCATTGATCAGGTCGATCAGGTAGCGGTCGATGGCCGGGGACACGTGAACGGCGCTGACTTCCCGACGCGCCGCGAAAATAACCTCCTGGGACAGCGCGAAGCCCTGCACCGCGGCCGTTTTGGCGCCCAACGCAAACTCTTCTTCACGTAACAGGCGCAGCACCTGGCTTTCGTTTTCCGCACTCGGGTAATCCAGCAGAACCTTCATCAGGAACCGGTCCATCTGCGCTTCCGGCAGCGGATAGGTGCCTTCCTGTTCAATCGGGTTCTGGGTCGCCACTACGATGAACAGCTCCGGCAGTACATGGCTGTTGCCGGCCACGGTGATTTGTCGTTCTTCCATGGCTTCCAGCAACGCGGCCTGAACCTTGGCCGGGGCGCGGTTGATTTCATCCGCCAGGATCAGGTTGCCGAACAGCGGGCCGGGCTGGAACCGGATCTCGTTCTTGCCATCGATCTGGTGCAGCACCTCGGCGCCGGTGATGTCTGACGGCAACAGGTCGGGGGTGAACTGGATGCGGCTCATCTTCGCGTCCAGGTGTTTGGCCAGCGCTTTGACCGTGCGGGTCTTGGCCAGACCGGGCAGGCTTTCAAGCAACAAGTGCCCGTTGGCCAACAGGCCAAGAATAATCTGGCGGATCACCTGATCCTGGCCGAGCACGGCTTCGGCGATGCTGGCTTGCAGGGCGTTGAGGTCTTGGAGCGCAGTCATGGGATGTTCCCTTTCTCAAAGGCATGCTCAAAACATGAAAGTCGGAATGACGGGGATGAACGACAAGCGAAAATTCCAGCGGCTGCTGATCAGGTCGTCCGGGTGGATCGCCGAGTACTGAATCTCTCCGGAGATCCGCACCGGCAGCTTGCCGAAGTTGAAGATTCGCCCGGCACCGAGTCCGATGGGGAAGGTGACTTTGTTGCCGCCCTCGGCCTTCCAGTTGACGGTGACGTTGGGTGTCATGCCGACTCGCCATTGCTCGGGGCCGGGGATGGTGCGCTGGATGAAGTACTGAATGTTGGTCAGGCTCACGTCCTTGCGCTTGCTGTCGCCGCCCACCGACCACCAGTGCTGCGGGAACAGCCCGAGGGTCCAGTCTTCGCCCAGGTACGCCGCGACGAACGCCGGGCCGAGGGAGTATTTGCCGGTGCCCAGCACGTCTTCTTCAGCCGTGGGGAACATCGTGGTCGGGCCGAACCCCCAGACCAGCTTGCCGCCCCCGGCGAAGCGAATCGGTTCCTTGGGCGAAAACACGCCGACATAGGCCAGGTCGCCGAAACCGCTGGTGCGGTCGAACGGGTCCTGCACAACGGAGGTAAAATCGCCGCGGTCATGCAGCAGTTCATTGGGGCCCATGCCGATCAGGTTGCCGGCCTTGCGGTTCACCGGGGCACTGACGTAGCTGATGGGCAGGCGGTTGATCAGGTTCCAGTCTTCACCGAGGGAAATCGGGAAGGTCGGCATGAAACTGTATTTGCCCAGGTAGCGCGTGCCATTGCTATGCGGACCTTTCAGCGCGGTGTAGTCGAATTGGTTGAACAGCAGCACCAGATTGCCCACCGGGTTGTCCATCAGTTTGGCTATCTGTTCCGTGGACGGATCGCAGCCCGCCGCAACGACCTTCTTCAGGTCGATGTCGAAGTCCTGTTGCAGTCGATGGCAAGTTTCTGGGTCACCCATGGCGACGGGATGCGCTGGCGTGCTGCCGAGGGCGGGCAAGTCGCCGCTGGCGCAGGCGAAACCGCTGAACAACACGCTGCATAAGGACAATCTGGAACCCATGGCCATCCCTGGTCACTCCTAGAAAAACGCCAACGTCAGGTTGATGCTGAAGCCGTTACCTTCAGGGCGGTTCTTGGTGTCGAACTCCGGCACCCAGCGCGCGCTGACGCTGGCCTGGGCATCGGCAAACTTCCCGGCCCAGCCCACCACCGGACCGGCGCCCACCGAGCGGCCGCGAAAGCCGTTGAGTGAATCGGCGGTCTGGCCCTTGTCATCGGTGATCTGCTGCACGTAACCGCCGACAACGCCAGCGCTCCAGCCATTGCCGAAACCGTGGGTCCACAGTGCATCGAGGGTGAAAATGTTGCCATTGCGATAATCCGTGGCGTCGTTCTCGGTGTAGAACTCCAGACCGCTGGACAGGGTGAACTCGCCGCCCTTGCCGTCCAGATGGGTGAAGGCCACGGTGGGCATGAAGGTGTAAGTGTTCTGCCCGGGGTTGGCCAGGCGATCGTCGTTATAGGCACCGGTCGGCACGTAGATCGGCAGGGACAGCGAGAGGTGGTTGACCTCATCGAAGTGGTAGCCGGCGGCGATCGGCGTGATCAGCATGTCGGCGAACTGTGTGCCGGTGTCTTCGGAGCCCAGTGTCCGGCCGCGCGGGCCGGTAATGCTGATGTTGACGTCGGTGTACTGCACCGGCACGCCGATGGCCGAGGCGTAGTTCCAGCGACCCTTGCCGGTGTCCCAGATATGGGTGAAGTTGGCCATGGTGTAGGAGACTTTCATGTCCAGATCCGCGCCGATCTCACCGACAATCGGCACACCCTTGCTGCCCTTGAGGTCACCGTCGTACCAGATGCTGGTCAGCGACATGACCCAGCCGGGTTCCGGCGGCACGATCCCGGCGTTGGAAAATACCTGTTGCCCGGTGATCGGCCGGCCGACACCGCCCTCGGCCGCGAGGGCCAACGGGCTTGCACCGAGTACGCACAGGGCCACTAAAGGACGCACAACATAAGGCCTGACCATGCCGGACTCCGTTTATTGTTTTGGTTGATTGACGGGGGTCAGCAGCGGCATTTTCCATTCGCCGCTGGTGACTTCCGGTTTCGGCAGGTACAAGCGCAACACGCCGTAGAACGGACCGTTCGGCGCCGGCAGCCAATTGCTTTGCAAGTCCTTGGCCGGTGCCTTGTGCTGCACATAAAGGGTCAGCCCACCGTCGGCGTCGAGCTTGAGATCCGGCAACATCCGCGAGTTGATCAGGTACCGATTCAACGGGTTGGCCACCAGCAATTTGTTCTTGCCGTCGTACATCGTCAGCGACCAGAACGCGTCGGCCGGGGGCAGGGCACCCTTGTCGAAATGCAGGGTGTAATCCTGTTTCGAGGCGTCCACCGGCTGGCCGTCCTTGTCGACGAAATAGCCGATGTAATTCGCCTCTTCGGCGGAGTTGCCAAAGATCCCCATGTTGGCGCCGGCGTAGCGGTACAGGTAGTTGCCATTGAGGTGATCGCGAGTGCCGAACAAGTCACCGCTGGTGACCTGATGGCTATCGACCTTGTCTTTTTTGAACTGGGCAAACTCGGCTTTGGCATCGCTGATACCGTCCTCCAGCGCCTTGCGCTGCTCAGGCGTGAGCGCATCCGGTTCGAAAGGCTTGCCGGCTTCAATACCGATTTTTGCAAAGCGTGCGAGCAGGTCCTTTTCCGCATCCTGGGGCGGGGCGAACGACAGCATGAAGTTCAGGTAGCGGAACAGTTCAGAGGACTCGCTCATGGTCGGCGTGGGTTTTGGCCAGTCGATCTTTGGCGCGGCGGCCGGGGCTTTTTGTTTGACGTAGTGGCTGAGCGTCTCGACCTTGTAACCCTTCTGGATCTCCTTGACCTTGCCCAAGTCCTTTTCATCGAACAACTGCGTGCGATACAGCGCGTAGGCGATGTTGGTTTCACTGCGCAGCAGCCGATCCATTTCCACCGGTTGCTGACCTTGCCAGTTGGGCCCGGCAATCATGAAATGCCCGCCGTTGTTGCCCGTGCTGCGTGTGCCCAGGTACGCAAAGTTCTGCGTGTAGGCGTCGATCAGCTGCACCGAGTAGTAACGGTGTTCTTCGATAGGTGGCAGGGTCAGCACCACCGGTTCGGCGCGCAGGTCCATCCAGATAAACGAATAGGGCGTGTCGGCGTTCGGGGTGACGAAGGCGGTGTCTTTGGCGGTGAACGCCTTGGCGGTGTTGCCAATCTGGTTGAACGGCGCCTTGAAGTTAGGGCTCTTTTTGTCCACGGCCTGGGTGTAGAGGGTCTTGTACATCTCCACCACCGGGAAACCGTACAAGTAGGCTTCCTTGGCGATGCCCCGGGCTTCTTCCGGGGTGGCGGTGAAGTCGGCCCAGGCGCTGGTGCTCAGGGCTAGCGAGAGTGCGGTGAGCAGCATGCGGTTATTCATAAAACTTCCTTATAAAACGCTTGGGCGTCATTCCACAGCCGTGATGTCGTCGAGTTTCCAGCTTTTATCGAAGTAGGCTTCGGTGGGCGCGTACAGGCGGAAATAGCTGAACCAGTGTTTGCCCGGCACGGTTTGCACCCAGTTGTTCTCGAAACCTTTGGGCGCGGTCGGGCCGAAGTACAGGTCCACCGAGCCGTCGGCGTTCTTTTTCAGATCCTGACGGGACGACAGATCGGCCTTGCGCTGCGGGTTGTCGATCAGGCAACGGCTGTCGATGTCGTAGACGGTCATCGACCAGAACTGCTTGGCCGGCGGGTTGGCGTCGACGTGCAGGCGATAACTTTTGCTGCCGTCGAGCCAGTTGCCCTTGGCGTCGGTGTAGGCGCCGAGGTAGGTCTGGCCCAGGCCCGGTGTCTTGGAAACCATGCCCTTGGTGTTGGTCACCGCTTCGTAGAACCAGGCACTGCGCTCCCACAACTGGTCGTAATAGGCGACGCGCTGCGACGGCTCGGCGATGTTCAGCACCGTGTCCCATTGCCGGTCTTTCCAGTACTGGGCGCCTGGAAAACGCTTGGCGAAGGTGTTGGCCTTGGCAATCAGTTCGCCGACTTGCGCACCTTGTTCCAGCGCCTTGCGTTGGTTGTCGTTGGGGTTGAAGGGTTTGTCTTTTTCGATGCCCAGGCTGGCAAGCATGGCCATGTAGAAACGGTCACGTTCGTTGACCGGCTCTTTCTGGATGATCTGGTGCAAGCGCTCCCAATACCCCTTGCCACGTGGCTGGGTGCCGGACCAGGCCTTGCCGCCGGGGGAGAGCAGTCGGGTCTTGCCCGGTTCGGCGCGTTTGGCGTACGGGTACATCTTGAATTGTTCGACCAGCGCCTTGCCCTTGGCCGGGTCCGGATCGAGGACGCGAAAACCCACCAGCACGTTCATTGTTTCCGACTTGGCGAGGTAATACTTGCCGGCGTCGGCCGGTGGCTCGGCACCCGGTGGCAACACCAGGTACTTGCCGCCCTTGCCTTTGTCCGGGCCGGTCTGGCCCATGTCGATGATCGCACGCTGCCAGAAATCACCCACACCGCCAGCCGTCGGGCCGGGCGGCAGTTCGATCACCAGCGGACCGGTTTCATTCAAGTCGACGAAACCGAGGATGTACGGCGTGGTGGCGTTGGCGGTGATCACGCCCAGTTTGTCTTCGTAACTGTTGAGCACCATCAGGTCGCCGCTGTGGGCGCCGAGTTTGTCGCGAAACTCCTCCTGCCATTGCGCGTAGGACACCAGTGGCAGAGCCCACAGATAACTCTGGGTCGCCTGTTGGAAATCCAGCTCGGCGTAGAGTTTGGCAATGGACTCATGGGCTGGCAGTTCGCCTTCCATCGTGATCTTGCCGACCCGCGTATCCAGATCCAGGGCACCGACCCCGCAACTGACGAACATGGTCATCAGGCTGAAACCGGCTGCGCGAATTGCACCGTGCATACGAAAGTCCTTATTTGCCAAACGTGACGTTGATCCCGGCGAACAGCGTGAACTGCGGCAGGCCGTCGCCTTTGCGTTCCACGGTCCACTGAGGTTCGACGAATGCATTGAGGATATTGGAACCGGATTTCCACACTTTGCCGCCACCGAACCCGATGGGGATGTAGTGGGTGTCGTTTTTCAGGTCGAACGTCCAGGTGCCGGTCGAACGCAAATACCAACCTTTGGCCAGGTTATGCATGATGAAGGGCTGTATCGTCGCGGTTTCGACGTGGGGGCGATCATGGTCGCCAGCGAACGAGCTCTGGTATTGCACCAATGCGCCGAGCAGGCCGCGCGGCGATGAATCAATTGCAACGGCTGCCAGGCCGGCCTGCCATTTGCCGGTGCCCAGTTCGTCCTGATCGGCGGTGGGTGCAGTGATCTGCGGGCCGATGCCCAGCTGCACACCGTCGGTCTTGAGCAGAAAGATGTCGAAAATGTTCAGATCACCTACACCGGTGCTGTAGCCGCTGTTTGGGTCGGGGCGAGTGCTGATCGGCACGGTGGCGCGCAGCAATTGCGGCACACTAATAACGTCGCCGGGTGCAATGGGCAACGTGCCGCGCATCAGGAGGTCGTTGGTATGGGCATTGGTGTCGTAAAGCTTGGGCGTGTAGTAATCCTGAAGGTTGGCGCCGGGCGCCAGGTTCAGCGGGTTGTTACTTTTGTTGGCCGTCTCGGCGTTATCCGCGTGGGCATAAACGGCAGACGCCATTGATGCCGCCATTAGAAAGGCGTGTGCTCGCGCATTGTTCGACATGAATCCCCCGTTCCTTCGTGGCTCATTGGACTGCTCGGCACTTCTCGGCCGTTACTGCGAAATCTCTTTCCTATCAAGCCTGTAGGACACGTCTGTTGAAGCTAGCAGCTAACTCGGGGTTCGCCAGTCGAAGGGGAGGAATCTTTGGTTTTTTGTACACGTTTGCGTGAATTTATGTGTACTAAAAAGTTAATACGAAACAGAGGGTTGAAATCGATGGACTGCTAGTTGTGGCGAGAGGGCAAGCCCCTTCGCCACAATGATCCATTATTCAGGGCTTCTTCATCTGCGCACGCACCCATTCTTCCTGCTCCCGCAATTGCGGTGTGAACTCGTCCCCGAAATCTTCAGCCTCGAACACCTGGCGAATCTCGATCTCGGCGTCGGTGCCTGGCATCGGGTTGGGGCAGCGCTTGACCCACTCGATCGCTTCCTGTTTCGACTTCACGTTCCATATCCAATAGCCGGCGATCAGCTCCTTGGTTTCGGCGAACGGACCGTCGATCACCGTGCGCTTTTCACCCGAGAAACGCACGCGGGCGCCTTTGCTGCTGGGTTGCAGGCCATCGCACTCAATGAGGATGCCGGCTTTGACCAGTTCCTCGTTGTAGTTGCCCATCGCGGTCATCAGTTCCTCGCTGGGCATCACACCGGCCTCGGAATCCTGGCTGGCTTTCACAATGATCATGAATCGCATGGTCTTATCTCCGCTGGATGTGAGTGACTCACAGGCTAGTCGAATGGCCGTCGCTTAAATCGACAACGCTGGCTGCCTTTCGTCATGAACACCGGGTTGCGGCCGGTGAGGGCGGTACGCTGTACACCGACCGCGTGACTTTCTCCTGTGGGAGCGAGCTTGGTCTGGGCGGCATTCCGACGATAGCGGTGTACCAGTCGATATCCATATTGAATGTCAGTCAGCTATCGCGAGCGAGCTCGCTCCCACAGGTTTTTGTGTCGCTTGCGAGAGTTGTATCCAATTTAGGGGGCGACACTTCACAATTTGTATCTGGGCATAGGTCGTCGGGCCATTTCGTGGTTAACTTCGGCCTCTTCAAATTCTCTACAACAACGTTCAGAAGGACTCCGTTCATGGCTCAAGTCACTCTTAAAGGCTCCCCGGTTCAAGTCAACGGCCAACTGCCACAAGCCGGTTCCAAGGCGCCAGCCTTTTCCCTGGTTGCCGGCAATCTGTCTGACGTGACCCTGGCGAGCTTCGCCGGCAAGCGCAAAGTGCTGAACATCTTCCCAAGCGTCGATACCCCGACCTGCGCGACTTCGGTTCGCAAGTTCAACGCCCAGGCCAGTGATGTCGCCAACACTGTCGTGCTGTGCATCTCCGCTGACCTGCCGTTCGCTCAAGCTCGCTTCTGCGGCGCCGAAGGCCTGGAAAACGTACAGAACCTGTCGACCCTGCGCGGCGCCGAGTTCATCGAGAACTACGGTGTTGCCATCGCTGACGGCCCGCTCAAAGGCCTGACCGCCCGTGCCGTCGTGGTTCTGGACGAAAACGACAACGTTCTGCACAGCGAACTGGTCAAGGAAATCGCTGATGAACCGAACTACGAAGCGGCACTCGCTGTTCTGAAATAAGCGCGCTTTTACAATTGTTAACGGCCTGGCCCTGTCCAGGCCGTTTTCATTTGTGCTTCAGTGTCTTAGATAAATCTCCTGTTACGTAAGCCGAAGGTAAATTGCCGGTAAAGCCGCTTTGCTTAATGCCCGCCAGTGCTTATCGTTCAGCCTCCTGTAGAAGAAGCCCACGCGCCCAATGGTTGATCATTCCATGCAATCCTCCGTTTCCCGTAGTCCCCGTCGCTGGCTGTTTGGCCTGCTTGTCCTGTTGGTCATCGCTGGCCTGTGCTGGAAATTCTGGCCTGCCGGCACTGCCCAAAAAGAGGGCGCAGGGCAAAAAGCCGTTGCCGGGCATACCGGCAGGTCGGGGGGGATGCGTCCCGGTTTCGGCGGGGCGACCGGGCCTGTTCCAGTGCGTGTCGCACCAGCGGTCAAGGGCGACTTCCCGCTGTACTACAAGGCGCTGGGCACCGTGACGGCGTTGAACACCATTAATGTGCGCAGCCGCGTCGGTGGTGAGCTGATGAAGATCTCCTTCGAGGAAGGGCAGATGGTCAAGGCAGGCGATCTGCTGGCTGAAATCGACCCGCGTCCTTACCAGAACGCCTTGCTTCAGGCCGAAGGCACGTTGCTGCAGAACCAGGCACAACTGAAAAACGCCCAGGTCGATGTGGAACGCTATCGCGGCCTGTATCGCGAAGACAGTATCGCCAAGCAGACTCTGGACACCGCCGAAGCACTGGTGGGCCAGTATCAGGGCACGGTCAAAACCAATCAGGCGGCGGTCAACGACGCCAAGCTCAATCTGGAATTCACCAAGATCCGCGCCCCGATTGCCGGGCGTGTGGGCTTGCGTCAGCTGGATGTTGGCAACCTGGTGGCAGCCAACGACACCACCGCGCTGGTGATCATCACCCAGACCCAACCGATCAGCGTTGCCTTCACCTTGCCGGAAAACAGCCTGGACACCGTGCTGGCCCGTTATCGCACCGGCGCCAAACTGCCCGCCGAAGCCTGGGACCGTGGCGACACCAAGTTGCAGGCCACCGGCGTCTTGCAGAGCCTGGACAACCAGATCGACGTCACCACCGGGACCCTGAAATTCAAGGCTCGTTACGAGAACCGCGATCAGGCGCTGTTCCCGAATCAGTTCGTCAACGTCCACCTGCTGGCCGACACCCTCAAAGACGTGGTGCTCGCACCTTCGGCAGCAATTCAGTTCGGCACCAACGGTACGTTTGTCTACGCCCTGGACGGCGACAAGAAAGTCGCGATTCGTCAGTTGAAAGTCGGCGCCAGTGACGGTGAAAACACCGTGGTTACCGAAGGCCTGGCCCCTGGGGATCGCGTGGTCCTTGAAGGCACCGACCGCTTGAAGGAAGGCAGTGAAGTGGAAGTGGTCAACGACACCAAGGATGTACCGACCACCCCGACCGGGCACCTGCAAGGCAAATCGGCCGCCACGGCGCCTGACGCGACGACCACCGACAAGGCGAAAAAGGGCGGCGCATGAACATCTCGCGGCTGTTCATACTTCGCCCGGTCGCCACGACCCTGAGCATGCTGGCCATTATCCTGGCCGGCGTGATCGCCTATCGGCTGTTGCCGGTGTCGGCATTGCCTCAGGTCGATTACCCGACCATCCGCGTCATGACGCTGTATCCCGGTGCCAGCCCGGATGTCATGACCAGCGCCGTGACGGCGCCCCTTGAGCGTCAATTCGGGCAGATGCCCGGCCTGACCCAGATGGCCTCGACCAGTTCCGGCGGCGCTTCGGTGCTGACCCTGCGTTTCAGCCTCGACATCAACATGGACGTCGCCGAGCAGCAGGTGCAGGCGGCGATCAACGCCGCGACCAATTTGCTGCCCAAGGACCTGCCGGCGCCGCCGGTGTACAACAAGGTCAACCCGGCGGACACCCCGGTGCTGACGCTGGCCATCACCTCCAAGACCATGCTGCTGCCCAAGCTCAATGACTTGGTCGACACGCGCATGGCGCAGAAAATTGCCCAGATCAGCGGCGTCGGCATGGTCAGCATTGCCGGCGGCCAGCGTCAGGCCGTGCGGATCAAGGTCAACCCCGAGGCGCTGGCCGCCAATGGCTTGAACCTGTCGGACGTACGCACCTTGATCGGTGCGTCCAACGTTAACCAGCCCAAGGGCAACTTCGACGGCCCGACCCGGGTGTCGATGCTCGATGCAAACGATCAACTGACCTCGCCCAAGGACTACGCCAACCTGATTCTCGCCTACGCCAACGGCGCGCCGTTGCGGCTCAAGGACGTGGCGGAGATCGTCGATGGTGCGGAAAACGAACGTCTGGCGGCGTGGGCCAACGAAAACCAGGCCGTGCTGCTGAACATCCAGCGTCAGCCTGGCGCCAACGTCATCGAAGTGGTCGACCGGATCAAAGCCCTGCTGCCGAGCATCACCGACAACCTGCCGGCCGGTCTCGAAGTCACCGTGCTGACCGACCGCACCCAGACTATCCGCGCCTCGGTCACCGACGTGCAGCACGAACTGTTGATCGCCATTGCGCTGGTCGTGATGGTGACCTTCCTGTTCCTGCGTCGGGCCAGCGCTACGATCATTCCGTCGGTCGCGGTCCCACTGTCGCTGATCGGCACCTTCGGCGTGATGTACCTCGCGGGTTTCTCGGTCAACAACCTGACCCTGATGGCACTGACCATCGCCACCGGTTTCGTGGTGGACGATGCGATCGTCATGCTGGAGAACATTTCCCGATTTATCGAAGAGGGCGATAGTCCCCTGAATGCGGCGCTAAAGGGCGCCAAACAGATCGGCTTCACGCTGATCTCCCTGACCCTGTCGCTGATCGCAGTATTGATTCCTCTGCTGTTCATGGCCGACGTGGTAGGGCGGTTGTTCCGCGAATTTGCCATCACTCTGGCGGTGGCGATCCTGATTTCCCTGGTGGTGTCCCTGACCTTGACGCCGATGATGTGCGCGCGGCTGCTCAAACGTGAGCCGAAGGAAGAAGAACAGGGCCGTTTCTACCGGGCCAGCGGCGCTGCAATTGATTGGATGATCGCGGCTTACGGGCGCAAGTTAAAGTGGGTTCTCAAGCATCAACCGCTGACCCTGATGGTGGCCATCGGCACGCTGGCGTTGACCGTGTTCCTTTACATGGTGGTGCCCAAGGGCTTCTTCCCGGTGCAGGACACCGGGGTGATCCAGGGTATTTCCGAGGCACCGCAGTCGATTTCCTTTGCGGCGATGAGCGAACGTCAGCAGGAACTGGCCAAAGTGATCCTGGCGGATCCAGCGGTGGAGAGCCTGTCGTCCTACATCGGCGTCGACGGTGACAACTCGACGCTGAACAGCGGTCGTCTGCTGATCAACCTCAAATCTCACAGCAATCGCGATCTGAGCGCCACCGAGGTGATTGCACGTCTGCAACCGGAACTGGACAAGCTCCCCGGCATCCGCCTGTTCATGCAGCCGGTGCAGGACCTGACCATTGAAGACCGCGTCAGCCGCACTCAATACCAGTTCAGCATGTCGTCGCCGGACTCGGAGCTGCTGAGTCTGTGGAGCGGTCGTTTGGTGGACGCACTGTCCCAACGGCCGGAGCTGACCGACGTTGCCAGCGATTTGCAGGACAAGGGCTTGCAGGTCTATCTGGTGATTGACCGCGATGCGGCGTCGCGGGTCGGCGTGTCGGTGTCGAACATCACCGATGCGCTGTACGACGCCTTCGGTCAGCGGCAGATTTCCACCATCTACACCCAGGCCAGCCAATACCGTGTGGTGCTGCAATCGCAGTCGGGCGAGAGGATCGGCCCGGATGCGCTGAACCAGATTCACGTGAAAACCACTGACGGCGGGCAAGTGCGCCTGTCCAGTCTGGCGCATATCGAGGAGCGTCAGGCGCAACTGGCGATCACTCACATCGGTCAGTTCCCGGCGGTGATGATGTCCTTCAACCTCGCGCCCGGCGTGGCGCTGGGGCATGCAGTGCAGATCATCGACCAGGTGCAAAAGGACATCGGCATGCCGATTGGCGTGCAGACCCAGTTCCAGGGCGCGGCCGAGGCATTCCAGGCGTCGCTGTCGAGCACCTTGCTGCTGATTCTGGCGGCAGTGGTGACCATGTACATCGTGCTCGGCGTGCTCTACGAGAGCTACATCCACCCGATCACCATTCTCTCGACCTTGCCCTCTGCGGCGGTCGGCGCCTTGCTGGCGCTGCTGTTGAGCGGGAATGATCTGGGAATGATCGCGATCATCGGCATCATTTTGTTGATCGGTATCGTGAAAAAGAACGCGATCATGATGATCGACTTTGCCCTCGACGCTGAACGCAACCAGGGCATGGACCCGGAAACGGCGATTTATCAGGCGGCGCTGCTGCGTTTCCGGCCGATTCTGATGACCACACTGGCCGCGTTGTTCGGCGCGGTGCCTCTGATGCTGGCGACCGGTTCCGGCGCGGAGCTGCGTCAACCGTTGGGTCTGGTGATGGTGGGTGGTCTGCTGGTGAGTCAGGTCCTGACCTTGTTCACCACGCCGGTAATTTATCTGTACTTCGACCGCCTCGGTCGGCGCTGGGGTCGCAAGCCTGAAGCCGTGGAAGCGGCAGAACAGCCATGAACCTGTCCGGTCCTTTCATCAAGCGCCCGGTCGCGACGATGTTGCTGAGCCTGGCGATCCTGCTGCTGGGCGGCGTGAGCTTCGGCCTGTTGCCGGTGGCGCCGTTACCGCAGATGGATTTCCCGGTGATTGTGGTCCAGGCGAGTCTGCCCGGTGCAAGCCCTGAGGTCATGGCCTCGACCGTGGCCACGCCGCTTGAGCGTTCCTTCGGCGCCATCGCCGGGGTCAACACCATGAGCAGCCGCTCCAGCCAGGGCTCGACCCGGGTGATTTTGCAGTTTGACCTGGACCGCGACATCAACGGCGCGGCGCGGGAAGTGCAGGCGGCAATCAACGCCTCGCGCAATTTGCTGCCGAGCGGGATGCGCAGCATGCCGACCTACAAGAAGGTCAACCCGTCCCAGGCGCCCATCATGGTGCTGTCGCTGACCTCCGACGTGCTGGAAAAGGGCCAGCTCTACGATTTGGCCTCGACGATTCTGTCCCAGAGCCTGTCTCAGGTGCAGGGTGTCGGCGAAGTGCAGATCGGCGGCAGTTCCTTGCCGGCGGTGCGCATCGAACTCGAACCGCAGGCGCTCAACCAGTACGGCGTGGCGCTGGACGACGTGCGCAACACCATCGCCAACGCCAACGTGCGCAGGCCTAAGGGCTCGGTCGAAGACAGCCAACGGATGTGGCAGGTTCAGGCCAACGATCAACTCGAGAAAGCCAAGGATTACGAGTCGCTGATCATTCACTACGCCGACGGCGCGGCCCTGCGCCTGAAGGACGTGGCCAAGGTCAGCGACGGCGTCGAAGACCGCTACAACAGCGGCTTCTTCAACAACGACGCGGCGGTACTGTTGGTGATCAACCGTCAGGCCGGCGCCAACATCATCGAGACGGTCAACGAAATCAAAGCGCAACTGCCGGCGTTGCAGGCCGTGTTGCCGGCCAGCGTCAAACTGAACCTGGCGATGGACCGGTCGCCGGTGATCAAGGCGACCTTGCACGAAGCGGAAATGACCCTGCTGATTGCCGTGGCGCTGGTGATTCTGGTGGTGTTCCTGTTCCTCGGTAACTTCCGCGCCTCGTTGATTCCGACCCTTGCGGTGCCTGTGTCGCTGGTCGGCACCTTTGCGGTGATGTACCTCTACGGATTCTCCCTGAACAATCTGTCGCTGATGGCGCTGATTCTGGCCACCGGGCTGGTGGTGGACGACGCCATTGTGGTGCTGGAGAACATTTCCCGGCACATCGACGAAGGCGTGCCGCCGATGAAGGCCGCGTACCTCGGGGCGCAGGAAGTCGGCTTCACCTTGCTGTCGATGAACGTCTCACTGGTGGCCGTGTTTCTGTCGATCCTGTTCATGGGCGGGATCGTCGAAAGCCTGTTTCGCGAGTTTTCCATCACGTTGGCGGCGGCCATCGTGGTGTCGCTGGTGGTCTCGCTGACGCTGACACCGATGCTCTGCGCCCGCTGGCTCAAACAGCACACGCCGGGTCAGGAAAACCGTTTGCAACGCTGGAGTCAGCGTGCCAACGAGTGGATGGTCGGCAAATACGCGACAAGTCTTGACTGGGTGTTGCGTCACCGCCGGTTGACCTTGCTTAGTCTGCTCGTGACAGTCGGCGTTAACATTGCACTGTATGTTGTTGTTCCTAAAACATTTATGCCTCAGCAGGACACTGGCCAGCTGATTGGTTTCGTGCGCGGCGACGACGGGCTGTCATTCAGTGTGATGCAGCCGAAAATGGAAATCTTCCGCCGTGCCGTGCTCAAGGATGACGCGGTGCAAAGCGTCGCCGGCTTCATCGGCGGCACCAACGGCACCAACAATGCCTTCATGCTGGTGCGGCTGAAGCCGATCAAGGAACGCAACATTTCTGCGCAAAAGGTCATTGAACGGCTGCGCAAGGAAATGCCCAAGGTCGCTGGTGCGCAGTTGATGCTGATGGCCGATCAGGACCTGCAGTTTGGTGGCGGTCGTGAACAGACCTCCTCGCAGTATTCCTACATCCTGCAAAGCGCCGACCTTGGCGAGTTGCGCGAGTGGTATCCGAAAGTGGTGACTGCGCTCAAGGCCTTGCCGGAGCTGACGGCGATTGACGCCCGTGAAGGGCGTGGTGCCCAACAGGTGACCCTGATCGTCGACCGTGATCAGGCCAAACGCCTGGGTGTCGACATGGACATGGTCACCGCGGTGCTGAACAACGCTTACAGCCAGCGGCAAATTTCGACGATTTACGACAGCCTTAACCAGTATCAGGTGGTCATGGAGGTCAATCCGAAATATGCCCAGGACCCGATCACCCTCAAACAGGTTCAGGTGATCACCGCTGACGGCGCGCGGATTCCGCTCTCGACCATCGCGCATTACGAAAACAGCCTGGAAGACGACCGCGTCAGCCATGAAGGCCAGTTCGCCTCCGAGAGCATTTCCTTCGACATGGCCGAAGGCGTGACGGTGGAGCAGGGCACAGCAGCCATCGAGCGGGCCATCGCCAAACTGGGTATGCCGGAAGACGTGATCGTGAAAATGGCGGGCACCGCCGACGCCTTCGCCGCCACCCAGAAGAGCCAGCCGTTCATGATTCTCGGTGCGCTGGTGGCGGTGTATCTGGTGCTGGGTGTGCTGTATGAAAGCTACATTCATCCGCTGACGATTCTGTCGACCTTGCCGTCGGCCGGGGTTGGCGCGTTGCTGTCGATCTATGCGCTGGGCGGTGAGTTCAGCCTGATCTCGCTGCTCGGGCTGTTCTTGTTGATCGGGGTAGTGAAGAAAAACGCCATTCTGATGATCGACCTGGCCTTGCAGCTGGAGCGACATCAGGGCATGGCGCCGCTGGAGTCGATTCGCAGCGCCTGCCTGCAACGTCTGCGGCCGATTCTGATGACCACCCTGGCGGCGATCCTCGGCGCGTTGCCGTTGCTGCTGAGCCGCGCCGAAGGTGCCGAAATGCGTCAGCCGCTGGGCCTGACCATCATTGGCGGGCTGATCTTCAGCCAGGTGCTGACCCTTTACACCACCCCGGTGGTTTACCTCTATCTCGACAAACTGCGCCATCGCTTCAACCACTGGCGTGGGGTGCGTACCGATGCTGCTCTGGAAACTCCGCTATGACTGACCGTTCGCTTATCACTCTGGCTGCACCGCTGGTAACGGCCCGAGGCTCGCGTTTGTTGAGCCTGGCGCTGTGCGTGGCGATGCTCAGCGCCTGCGCCATCGGCCCGGATTACCAGCGCCCGCAAGCGGCTGCGCCGGCGCAATACAAGGAAGCGGCAGGCTGGCGTCAGGCCAATCCAGGCGATTCCCTGGCACGCGGCGCGTGGTGGGAGTTGTATGGCGATCGGCAGCTCAATGGCCTGGTTGAAAAACTCAACAGTTCCAACCAGACCGTCGCGCAATCCGAAGCCCAGTACCGTCAGGCCCAGGCCTTGGTGCGCAGTGCCCGTGGCGCGTTTTTCCCGACTGTGGACCTGACCGTCGGGAAAAACCGCTCCAGCCAGGGCACCGGCAGCAGCAGTTCGAGCCTGACCAGTTCTTCCAGCGGGATTCGTGACACTTACACCGCACAGGCCGGAGTCAGTTGGGAGGCCGACGTTTGGGGCAAGCTGCGCCGAGGCCTTGAAGCCGACACCGCCAATGCCGAGGCGAGTTTTGCCGATCTGGCGGCGATGCGCTTGAGTCAGCAGTCGGAACTGGTGCAGAACTATCTGCAACTGCGCGTGATCGACGAGCAGAAACGCCTGCTTGAGGCGACGGTCGAGGCCTATCAGCGCTCGCTGACAATGACTGAAAACCAGTACCGCGCCGGTGTCTCCGGCAAGGATGCAGTGGCGCAGGCCCAGACTCAGCTCAAAACCACCCAGGCTGACATGGTTGATTTGATCTGGCAGCGTGCTCAATTCGAGAACGCCATTGCCGTACTGATCGGGCTAGCGCCGGCCGAGTTCAGCCTGGCTGAAACCAAAGACATCCCTGCGTTGCCCGAGATACCGCTGAGCCTGCCTTCGCAATTGCTCGAGCGCCGCCCGGACATCGCCTCCGCCGAACGTTCGGTGATGGCGGCCAATGCCAACATCGGTGTGGCCAAGGCGGCCTATTACCCGGACTTCACCCTGAGTCTGAACGGTGGTTACAGCAGCAGCACCTCTTCCAACTGGTTCAGCGTGCCGAACCGCTTCTGGTCGGTCGGGCCGCAATTGGCCATGACCTTGTTCGACGGCGGTCAGCGCTCCGCGGAAGTCGACCGCAGCGAAGCGGCCTACGATGAAACAGTGGCCAAGTACCGCCAGACCGTGCTCGATGGCTTCCGTGAAGTGGAAAACTACCTGGTGCAGCTCAAGGTCCTGGAAGACGAAGCGGGCGTGCGCCAGGAAGCATTGGATGCGGCGCGTGAATCCTTGCGTCTGACCCAGAACCAGTACAAGGCCGGTGTGATCGCTTACCTGGGCGTGGTGGTCGTTCAGGCCACCGCGTTGAACAATGAACGCAGCGTGCTGAGCCTGTTGCAGAGCCGGTTGATTGCCAGTGTGCAGTTGATCGCAGCATTGGGTGGTGGCTGGGATGGGGCGCTGCAAGTGAGCGAAAACAAATAACCCCGCCCGCCCAAAACTCTGTAGGCCTGTAGGAGCTGTCGAGTGAAACGAGGCTGCGATCTTTTGATCCTGATCTCTTAAAAGCAAGATCAAAAGATCGCAGCCTCGTTTCACTCGACAGCTCCTACAGGCCCCTCAGTCCCACAGGTATGCGTGGTGTTTTAGAGTCTTTGCGCACGATCAAACAAGCGTTTCATCGACTTGATGGCCATTTGCTTATTTTGTCAGTGCGTTCTTTTGCGCAATCAGTACAATCGCCCGATTTGCCCCCCGAGAATGGAAGCAGTACGGAGGGCTGTCGCGAGTAGTCTCATGCTTATCGGTAGCTATTCCCCCACGCTGGTTGTCATCTCGCTTTTTGTGGCGATTCTCGCCTCCTATACTGCGCTCGACCTGACCGAACGCATCTCCACGGCCAAGGGCCGGGCCGTGCATTTATGGACGGCGGGCGGCGCCTTTGCCATGGGGGTTGGCGTGTGGTCGATGCATTTCATCGGCATGCTCGCGTTCAAATTGCCCATCGACCTCGGTTATGACATCGGCATCACGCTGCTGTCTCTGCTGATTGGCGTCCTGTCCTGCGGCTTTGCCCTGTGGCTGGTCAGCCAGCCACAATTGCCAGCCTGGCAACTGGCATTCGGCGCGCTGGTCATGGGTTCCGGGATCAGTGCCATGCACTACACCGGCATGGCCGCCATGCGCATGCAGCCGGGTATCGATTACGATCCGACGCTATTTGGTGCCTCGCTGCTGATCGCCGTAGTCGCCTCGGGCGCCGCGTTGTGGATCGCTTTCCGCCTGCGCCAGCACACACCTTATGTCGGCCTGATCCGTGGCGGTGCGGCGGTGATCATGGGGTTCGCGATCGTCGGCATGCACTACACCGGCATGGCGGCGGCGCGGTTCCCGGATGGCAGTTTCTGTGGCGCGGCCGTCAGCGGCTTGAACGGCAAGGGCCTGGACAATCTGGTGCTGATCACCACCCTGGCAGTGTTGAGCCTGGCCTTGTTGACCTCGATCCTCGATGCACGCCTCGAGGCCCGCACCGCAGGCCTTGCCCACTCATTGACCGAGGCCAACCGCGAACTGACTCAACTGGCCCTGCATGACACCCTGACCGGCCTGCCGAATCGCGTGTTGCTGGCTGACCGCATCGATCAGGCGATGTCCATGGTGCAGGAGCAGGGCGGTTGTTTCGCGTTGATGTTCATCGATCTGGACGGTTTCAAACCGGTCAACGATGCCTTCGGTCACCATATGGGCGATCTGTTGTTGCGTGAGGTCGGCTTGCGCCTGCGCGAGGATTTGCGCAGCCAGGACACCCTGGCACGGATCGGCGGTGATGAGTTCGTATTGCTGGTGCAACTCGGCGAGCAGAATGACGCATTGAACCTGGCGGCCCGTCAGGTCGGGCTGATCGGGCGTTCGTTCCGGGTCGGCGAACATGACTTGCAGATTTCCGCCAGCGTCGGCATCGCTATATACCCGGGCAACGGTGAAACCGCCGAGGAATTGCTGATGAACGCTGACGCGGCGATGTACCACGCCAAGGGCGCCGGGAAAAACGGCTACAGCTTCTTCGATGCCTCGATGAACAGCAACGCGCGCAAACAGCTGCAGTTATTGCAGGATTTGCGTATCGCCATTGATCAGCAGCAATTCAGTCTCTATTACCAACCCAAGTTCGACGCCAACAATGGCCGACCGGTCGGTGCCGAGGCGCTGTTGCGCTGGGAGCATCCGACTCAGGGCATGCTGTTGCCGGACAAGTTCATCGAACTGGCGGAAAAGACCGGGCTGATCATTCCAATTGGCGAATGGGTGCTCAACGAAGCCTGCCGTCAGATGCGCGAGTGGTACGTGCTCGGGTACACCGACTGGCGCATCGCGGTGAACCTTTCAGCCTTGCAGTTCTGCCACGCGGGCCTGGTCCAGAGCGTCGCCAAAGCCTTGGCCACTCACCATTTGCCGGCCAACAGCCTGACCCTCGAGATCACAGAAACCACCGCCATGAGCGATGCCGATGCGAGCATGACGGTGCTTCAGGAGTTGTCGACAATGGGTGTCGACCTGTCGATCGACGACTTTGGCACCGGCTATTCGAGCTTGATGTACCTCAAACGCCTGCCGGCTAACGAACTGAAGATCGACCGGGGTTTTGTCCGCGACCTGGAGCGTGACAGCGATGACGCCGCCATCGTTTCCGCCATCGTCGCCCTCGGTCAGGCGCTAGGGTTGCGGATCGTCGCCGAAGGGGTGGAGACCGACTCGCAGCAAGACTTCCTGACGCAACTCGGTTGTGATTCGCTGCAGGGTTATCTGCTCGGGCACCCGCTGCCGGCCGAACGCTTCATGGTCGATATTCTGCGTGCAGAGCAATTGGCGGTGAGTTGAGAACAATGTGATTGATGTGAGCCCATGCAAAAGCCGCCGATGACGGTTATTCTTGGCCCCGACTGCTAACGCTTGGAACGGGGGACATTTCGCATGGACAAAGTCATCGTCATCACTGGCGGCAGCCGCGGCATCGGTGCCGCCACCGCCCTGTTGGCCGCCGAACAAGGCTATCGGATCTGCATCAACTACCAGGCCGACGAATCCGCTGCGCAAACTGTGCTGGAACAAGTCCGCGCCCTCGGCGCCCAAGCCATCGCGGTGCGCGCCGACGTCAGCATCGAAGACGAAGTGATCGCGCTGTTCCACCGCGTGGACACTGAGTTGGGTCGGGTCACTGCACTGGTGAACAACGCCGGCACCGTCGGGCACAAGTCGCGGATCGATGAAATGTCTGAATTCCGTATTCTCAAAATCCTCAGGACCAACGTCCTGGCGCCGATCCTCTGCGCCAAACACGCGATCCTGCGCATGTCGCCCAAGCATGGCGGGCAGGGTGGCAGCATCGTTAACGTGTCCTCGGTGGCCTCACGCCTGGGCGCGCCAAATGAATACGTCGATTACGCCGCCTCCAAAGGTGCGCTGGATACCTTCACCATCGGCCTGTCCAAAGAAGTGGCCGGCGAAGGCATCCGCGTCAACGCGGTGCGTCCTGGTTACATCTTTACCGATTTCCACGCATTGAGCGGTGACCCGGATCGGGTCAGCAAGCTGGAGTCGGCGATTCCGATGGCTCGGGGCGGGCGTCCGGAAGAGGTGGCTGAGGCGATTGTGTGGTTGCTGTCGGACAAGGCCTCCTATGCGACCGGGACATTTGTTGATCTTGGCGGCGGGCGTTAACTTATAGATTCGTTGTTGTCTGATCTGGCCTCTTCGTCGGAACGCCGCCCGGAGCAAGCTCGCTCCCACAGGGATTGGTGTTGTTCACAATTATTGTGTTCACATCTATCCAATGTGGGAGCGAGCTTGCTCGCGAAGGCGCCAGCGATGACGCCATCAAACCCTCAGAACGACCGCACAATCCGGCCCAGCGTCTCCATCGCCTTCTCGGCAGTCTCATCCCAGGGGCTGCCGTAATTCAGCCGGATACAATTCCTGAAGCGCTGGGTCGGTGAAAAAATCGGCCCGGGCGCAATGCTGATCCCTTGTGCCAACGCCATCTGAAACAACTTCAGCGAATCCATCTGCGGTGGCAATTCCAGCCACAGGAAATAGCCGCCGGCCGGTTGACTGACGCGGGTTTGCGCCGGGAAGTACCGCGCGATAGCAGCGAGCATGGCGCTTTGCTGTTCTTCAAGGGCATACCGCAGTTTTCGCAGGTGCCGGTCGTAGCCACCGTGTTGCAGGTAATCGGCAATGGCTGCCTGGGCGGGCATCGACGCGCACAGCGACGTCATGAGTTTCAGCCGTTCGATCTTCTGCGCATAGCGCCCGGCGGCGACCCAACCGATGCGGTAGCCGGGAGCCAGGCTTTTGGCGAACGAACCGCAATGCATCACCAGTCCTTCAGTATCAAAAGACTTGGCCGGTTTCGGCGCCTGTTGGCCGTAATAGAGTTCGGCGTAGACATCGTCCTCGATCAACGGCACTTGATGGCTGCGCAATAGCTCAACCAGTTCCTGTTTCTTCGCCTCGGGCATCGTCGCGCCCATCGGGTTCTGGAAACTGGTCATGCACCAGACCACCTTGATCGGGTGTCGTGCCAGGGTTTGCGCGAGTACGCCAAGGTCGATGCCATCGCGCGGATGCACAGGGATTTCCACGGCTTTGAGCTTCAGCCGTTCCAGTATTTGCAGGCAGGCGTAGAACGCCGGGGCTTCGATGGCCACCAGATCGCCGGGCTCGGTGACCGCTTGCAGGCACAGGTTCAGCGCTTCCAGTGCGCCGTTGGTAATCAGCAGTTCTTCCATGGGCAGCATCAGCCCGCCGACCATGTAGCGCAGGGCAATTTGTCGACGCAGTTGCGGGTTGCCCGGCGACATGTCGGTGACGACCATGCGCGGGTCCATCTCGCGGGCGGCGCTGGCCAGGGAGCGCGACAGGCGCTGCAACGGGAACAGGGTCGGGCTGGGGAAGGCCGAGCCGAAGGGCACGGTGTTCGGGTCCTTGATCGAGTCGAGGACCGAGAACACCAGTTCGCTGACGTCGACTTCGGTGGACTCGTTGACCTGGCTGCTGATCACCGGCTCCGAGAACGGGCTCGGCGCGTGCGTGTTGACGAAGTAGCCGGAGCGCGGGCGAGCGCGGATCAGACCGCGGCGTTCGAGCAGGTAGTAGGCCTGGAACACCGTGGACGGGCTGACCCCGTAGGTCTGGCTTGCGTAGCGCACCGACGGCACGCGCTGGCCGGGGGCGAGAACACCGGAGCGGATCAGTTCAGCGATGTCGTCGGCGAATTTTTCGTAGCGTTTCATCGGGGGCCTTGTTGCCTGGGGTTTTTGTTGGGTGTCAGGGATATCCGCCCCTCACCCTAACCCTCTCCCCAGAGGGGCGAGGGGACTGACCGAGGTGTTTGTTCAAATTACTGCGACCTGAAATATTTAGTCGAACTCAGGTTTTGAAAGGCTTGAAGATCTGCTCCCTTTCCCCCTCTCCCCTCTGGGGAGAGGGCTGGGGTGAGGGGTGGATTCTAAGGGATCAACGATTCATCGGCGCAACAAACCGGCTCTTCGCCACGCTATAAATCTCTGGCTCATCGCTGTCGACAATCTTGAAGCTGATCGTCTGCGAGCTGCTGCTCGGCCGTTCCGTGGTCATTGCCACCGACACCGGCACATCCACAATCTCGCCCGGTGCCAGGCTCAGTTCGGTCTTGCCTTGCAGCAGGAAGCCGTCGCCATCGACCAGGGTCAGACGGTAATCCTGACGTTGCTGGGTCTTGTTGATGACTTTCAGGCTATAGATGTTTTCGATCTGCCCCTGACTGTTTTCGCGGAACAGGCCACGGTCCTTGCTCACGTCCAGCGACACCATCGGCCGCTCCACCAGCGCCAGGGCAAGCGCACCGATCATCACCAGCAGGACCGCGGTGTAGCCGATCAAGCGCGGCCGCAACAAATGAGTCTTGCCACCCTGCAATTGATGCTCCGAGGTGTAGCTGATCAGCCCACGGGCATAGCCCATTTTGTCCATGATCGAATCACAGGCGTCGATACACGCGGCGCAACCGATGCATTCCATCTGCAAGCCGTCGCGGATGTCGATACCGGTCGGGCAGACCTGCACGCACACCTGGCAGTCGATGCAATCACCGAGGCCGACTTCAGCCGGTGCCACGTCACGTTTGCGCGGGCCACGGTTTTCGCCACGGGCCACGTCGTAGGAAATGGTCAGGGTGTCTTTGTCGAACATCACGCTCTGGAATCGCGCATAAGGACACATGTGCATGCACACCGCTTCACGCAGCCAACCGGCGTTGATGTAGGTCGCGCCGGTAAAGAACAGCACCCAGAACAGGCTGACGCCGCCCATCTGCAAGGTCAGCAGTTCTACAGCCAGCGGCCGGATCGGGGTGAAATAGCCGACAAAAGTCAGGCCGGTCAACAGGCTGATGGCCAGCCACAAGGTGTGCTTGGCCGAGCGGCGGATCAGTTTGTTCAGGCCCCAGGGTGCGGCTTGCAGCTTGATCCGCTGGTTGCGTTCGCCTTCGGTGAGCTTCTCGCACCACATGAAGATCCAGGTCCAGGAACTCTGTGGGCAGGTGTAACCGCACCAGACTCGCCCGGCGAACACGGTGATCGCAAACAGGCCGAACGCGGCAATGATCAGCAACGCCGACAGCAGGATGAAATCCTGCGGCCAGAAGGTTGCGCCGAAGATGTGGAATTTGCTTTCGGAAAGATCCCAGAGCACCGCCTGGCGGCCGCCCCAGTTCAACCACACCGTGCCGAAAAACAGCAAAAACAGAAACCCCGCACCACTCATGCGCAGGGTGCGGAATAAACCGGTGAAGCTGCGGGTGTGGATCAGGTTGTCGCTGGACTTGGCCTTCATCTTTGGACGCGAAGGCTCATAGCTCTGCACCAGCGGGGCACTTTCAACAATTCGGACGGGGATTCTATCGCTCATGGTCTTTCGCTCATCAGCCTCCATCAGGCATGAGCACTATGAGCGGCGATCTGTTTGCATAACAGACTCACCTATTGCAATAAAAAGCGGATCAGATGGGCGTTGATCCGCTGCCTGCGACAAGTTGATGCACCCGCTGCAGCGGGACGCAGGCGCCTGTATCAAGCGTCTGCGGGGGTTGTTGATCCGGGTCAGTCAAATCACCGAATCACTGTCGGTGGCCTTCAAATGCTTACGCCCGTCGACTGCGCCTGCTACGGTCAATGCGTCGGCTTCTGCTTCGGTAATGTAGAAGCGCTGGCCATTGAGCTCCACCGCCGACATGGCTTTTTCCGAGTCGGTAATGATGGTGACGTCGGGACACAAACGAATTTCCTCGCCGGTCTCGGTAATGAAGAAGCAGGTCTGGTTTTCGATGCGCACAGTCATGAAGATGTCCTTTTTTTAGCAGATTCTTAAGTGTTAGGGCACAGCCGAGGATCATCGTTCTGTGCAACCGATTAATGGTCGACGCGGCCGCCGTGTTGGGGCGAGAGGCGGCGGTGTTCAGTACGTTGCTGGCGTTGGCTATTTTCAGTGTGATGCCGAAGATCGTAAAAATGTTGGAACGCGATTCCCCGTAGGTGTGACAACCACCGGCGGCATGGTGCTCGGCGGGTCTTCGCGCGGTGGCGGTGTGGTGCCGGGGGGATCTTGCTCAGGCACCGGTTCAGGCTCGGTCGACGGAATGGTCGGGCTGTCGATGTTCGGATCAGGCGTTTCGGCAGGGATCGGAATGCTCATGAATTTAGCCTCCAGTGGCACATGGCGTAAGTCGTGCTTAAGTGTGTTGACCACTGTGTAAAGGAATTGATTCCACCGAAGGCCCAGGCGAATCCTCGTGAACTTTTACCGACGCCTGTCGCTCGGAACTTAAGTGAGTTCATTCCGGGGCGGACGGTCCTGCGGGATGGCAATCTTGTTACAAGCCACAGACACAAGAGCGTCCATGGGGCGTAAAGGAGAGATGCTCGATGACTGCTGAAAAACCGACAGAGCTCAACTACAACCCTCATATGCCGCTGTCGCAGGCTTTACTGCTACCGCGCATCGCCATCGAAAACACCATGCCGACCCTCGATGGCGGGCAGTTCGCCGTCAAGGCCGTGGAGGGTCAGGACGTGGTGGTGACCAGCAAAGTGTTCGCCGACGGTCACGACAAGTTGGCCGTGCGAGTGCGCTGGCACGCCGACGGTGACGAGACCTGGCAAAGCGAAGTCATGACTGACCTGGGCAATAACGGTTGGCAGGGCCAGTTCCAGGTCGCGCGCCAGGGTCGTTATGTGTTTTGCATCGAAGCCTGGATCGATCAGTTCGCCAGCTTCTGTTATGAGCTGGAGAAAAAACACGCCGCCAGAGTGCCGATCAGCCTGGAGTTGCAGGAGGGGCGAACGCTGGTCCAGCACGCCGCCGAACGCACCGAAGGGCCGCTGAGTGAACAACTGGCGGCGCTGCACCATGAATTGTCGGGTCTGCTCGAAATCGAGCAGGTCGAGCTGTTTCTGCACCAGCGTAGCGCCGAGCTGATGGCGCTGGCCAATCATCGTGCCTATTTGAGCATCAGCCCTGAGTACCCGCTCGACGTCGAACGGGAACTGGCGCAGTTCGCCAGTTGGTATGAATTGTTTCCGCGTTCGATCACTGACGATCCTGCCCGTCATGGCACCTTCAACGATGTGCATTCGCGGCTGCCGATGATTCAGGACATGGGCTTCGATGTGCTGTACTTCCCGCCGATCCACCCGATCGGCCGCAGCTACCGCAAAGGCCCGAACAATTCCCTGACCGCCGGGCCGGACGATCCAGGCAGTCCGTATGCCATTGGCAGCGAAGAGGGCGGGCACGAAGCCATTCACGCCGAACTGGGCACCCGCGAGGACTTCCGGCGTCTTGTCGCGGCGGCCGCTGACCATGGGCTGGAAATCGCCCTCGACTTCGCGATTCAGTGTTCCCAGGATCACCCGTGGCTGCAGCAGCATCCGGGCTGGTTCAACTGGCGGCCGGACGGCACGATCAAATACGCCGAGAACCCGCCGAAAAAATACCAGGACATCGTCAACGTCGATTTCTATGCCACCGATGCGATTCCGAGTCTGTGGGTCGAGTTGCGCGACATCGTGGTGGGTTGGGTCGAGGAGGGCGTGAAGCTGTTTCGCGTCGACAACCCTCACACCAAACCGCTGCCGTTCTGGCAGTGGCTGATCGCTGATGTGCGGGCGCTGTACCCCGAGGTGATTTTCCTGGCCGAAGCCTTCACCACCCCGGCGATGATGGCGCGGTTGGGCAAGGTCGGTTACTCCCAGAGCTACACCTACTTCACCTGGCGCAACAACAAGTCCGAGCTGGCCACCTATTTCACTGAACTCAACGAGTCACCGTGGCGCGAATGCTTCCGGCCGAACTTCTTCGTCAACACACCCGACATCAACCCGGCGTTTTTGCATGAGTCGGGGCGCGCCGGATTTCTGATCCGCGCGGCACTGGCCACCATGGGCTCCGGTCTGTGGGGCATGTATTCAGGCTTCGAACTGTGTGAAGCAGCACCGGTGCCGGGCAAGGAGGAGTACCTCAATTCCGAGAAGTACGAGATCCGCCCGCGGGACTTCAACGCGCCGGGCAACATCATTGCCGAGATCGCCCAGCTCAACCGCATCCGCCGGCAGAACCCGGCGCTGCACACGCACTTGGGCTTGAAGGTCTACAACGCCTGGAACGACAACATTTTGTATTTCGGCAAACGCAGCGCGGACGGCAGCAATTTCATTCTGGTGGCCGTCAGCCTTGATCCGCATAACGTCCAGGAAGCGAACTTCGAATTGCCGCTGTGGGAAATGGGCTTGCCCGACGACGCCAGCACCCAGGGCGAAGACTTGATGAGCGGTCATCGCTGGACCTGGCACGGCAAGTACCAATTCATGCGGATCGACCCGGCGCATCAACCGTTCGGGATCTGGCGAATCAGCATTTCCTGAGACTGCCTTTGTGGCGAGGGAGCTTGCCTGTGGCGAGGGGGCTTGCCCCCGTTGGGTCGCGAAGCGGCCCCGCTTTTCTTTCAGACACACCGAATCATCCAAATTTACGACTGCTTCGCAGCCGAACGGGGGCAAGCCCCCTCGCCACAAAAGCTCCTTCCCACAAGGGAGTGTTCGACTCAGCGGTAAATTGAATTCAACAGGAGTTTCAAATGGCGAAGAAACCCAAGGCAGCCACCTTTATCAAGGACCCGCTCTGGTACAAGGATGCGGTGATCTACCAGGTTCACGTTAAGTCTTTTTTCGACTCCAACAATGACGGGATCGGCGACTTTCCCGGTCTTATCGCCAAACTCGATTACATTGCCGATCTGGGCGTCAACACCATTTGGTTGTTGCCGTTCTATCCCTCGCCACGGCGCGACGACGGTTACGACATTGCCGAATACCGTGGCGTGCATCCCGACTACGGCACCATGGCCGACGCCAAGCGGTTCATCTCGGAAGCCCACGAACGTGGCCTGCGGGTGATCACCGAACTGGTCATCAACCACACCTCGGACCAGCACGCCTGGTTCCAGCGCGCACGCAAGGCCAAGAAAGGTTCGGCGGCACGGGATTTCTACGTCTGGTCCGATGACGATCAAAAGTACGATGGCACCCGCATCATCTTTCTCGACACCGAAAAGTCCAACTGGACCTGGGACCCGGTCGCCGGTCAGTACTTCTGGCACCGTTTCTATTCCCACCAGCCAGACCTGAACTTCGATAACCCGCAAGTCATGAAAGCCGTGTTGTCGGTGATGCGCTACTGGCTGGACATGGGCATCGACGGTCTGCGCCTGGACGCGATTCCGTACCTGATCGAGCGCGACGGCACCAACAACGAAAACCTGCCCGAGACCCACGACGTCCTCAAGCAGATCCGTGCCGAAATCGACGCCAATTACCCGGACCGCATGCTGCTCGCCGAGGCCAACCAATGGCCGGAAGATACGCAGCTGTACTTCGGCGACACCGACGCCAAAGGCCTGAACGGCGACGAATGCCACATGGCGTTCCACTTCCCGCTGATGCCACGCATGTACATGGCGCTGGCCCAGGAAGACCGTTTCCCGATCACCGACATTCTGCGTCAGACCCCCGAGATCCCGGCCAACTGTCAGTGGGCGATTTTCCTGCGCAACCACGATGAACTGACCCTGGAAATGGTCACCGACAAGGAACGCGATTACCTGTGGAATTACTACGCGGCCGACCGTCGGGCGCGGATCAACCTGGGCATTCGCCGCCGCTTGGCGCCGCTGATGGAGCGCGACCGTCGTCGTGTGGAGTTGCTGAACAGTTTGCTGCTGTCGATGCCCGGCACGCCGACCCTGTATTACGGCGATGAAATCGGCATGGGTGACAACATCTACCTCGGCGACCGTGACGGCGTGCGGACGCCGATGCAGTGGTCGATTGACCGTAACGGCGGTTTCTCCCGCGCCGACCCGGCCAGCCTGGTGCTGCCACCGATCATGGACCCGCAATATGGGTATTTGTCGGTCAACGTTGAAACCCAGTCCGGCGACCCGCATTCGCTGCTGAACTGGACCCGGCGCATGCTCGCCGTGCGCAAGCAGTCCAAGGCCTTCGGTCGCGGCACGCTGAAAATGCTCTCGCCGACCAACCGGCGGATCCTGGCCTACACCCGGGAATTCACCGGGGCCGACGGCAAGCACGAAATCATCTTGTGCGTGGCCAACGTGTCACGTAGTGCGCAAGCGGCGGAACTGGACTTGTCGGCCTACGTCGGCATGGTGCCGGTGGAGATGCTCGGCGGTAACGCCTTCCCGCCGATCGGTCAGTTGAATTTCCTGCTGACCCTGGCGCCTTACGGCTTCTATTGGTTCGCATTGGCGGCGGAAAACCAGATGCCGAGCTGGCACGTGGAACCGGCGCAAAGCCTGCCGGACTTCACCACGCTGGTGCTGAAGAAACGCATGGAAGAACTGCTCGAAGCGCCGTCCCGCGACACGCTGGAGCAGGGCATCCTGCCGAACTGGCTGCAGAATCGCCGCTGGTTTGCCGGCAAGGACGCGGCCATCGAGCAGGTCAACATCGCTTATGGCGTGCGCTTCGGCGATCCGCTGCACCCCGTGTTGTTGAGTGAAATCGACGTCACCAGTGGCGGCCAGACCAGCCGCTATCAGTTGCCGTTCGGTTTTATCTCCGAAGATCAGGTCGGTGCCGCGTTGCCTCAGCAACTGGCCTTGTCTCGGGTCCGGCGCGTGCGTCAGGTCGGCTTGATCACCGATGCCTTCAGTCTCGACACCTTTGTGCATGCGGTATTGCAGGGCATGCAAAGTAATACCGTATTGCCATCCAGTGCGGGCGATATCTGCTTCGAGCCGACGTGGGAACTGGCGAAACTCGGTCTGACCGGGGAATCGGAAGTGCGTTACCTGTCCGCCGAACAGTCCAACAGTTCGGTGGTGATCGGCAACAGCCTGGTGCTGAAACTGATCCGCAAGGTCGCGTCTGGCGTGCACCCGGAACTGGAAATGAGCGCGTTCCTGACCCACGCCGGTTTCCGCAATATTTCGCCGCTGCTGGGTTCGGTGGTTCGCCGCGATCCGGCGGGTGAGGAAAGTTTGCTGATGATTGCCCAGGGCTATTTGAGCAATCAGGGCGACGCTTGGGAGTGGACCCAGAACAACCTCGAACGGGCGCTGCGCGACGAGCTGGCTGACGCCATGTCCGAGCAGGAGCAACACTACAACGCCTTGGGCGAACTGAGAGACTTCGCCGGCATGCTCGGTCAGCGTCTCGGTGAAATGCATCAGGTGCTGGCGGCGCAAAGCGACAACCCGGACTTCACTCCGAAGGTCACCACCCAGAAGGATGCCCTGGCCTGCGCCAAGGACGTGGCGGCGCAACTGGAGCACGCGCTGAAGTTGCTCAAACAGCATCAAAGCGAATTGAACCCGGCAGACAAAGCCTTGGTCACTCGTTTGCAGGACAACAAAAAAGCCATCCTCAGCCATGTTCAGGAGCTGGGCAAAAAAGCCGTTGGTGGTCTGCGCATTCGCGTCCATGGCGACTTGCACCTGGGCCAGGTGCTGGTGATCAAGGGCGACGCCTACCTGATCGACTTCGAAGGCGAGCCGGCGCGGCCGCTGCACGAACGACGGGGCAAACACAGCCCGTACAAAGATGTCAGTGGCGTATTGCGTTCTTTTGACTACGCTGCGGCGATGGCGATCAACGTGCACAACGTCGACAACACGGCTGATGCCCAAGCCGCTCGTCAACGTGTCGCGGATCGCTATTTAAATGAAGCAAGACAAGCATTTGTCGACGCTTATCGGCTGGCGGCAGCTAGTCTTGCTCATGCATGGCAAGATCCGGAAGGCGAGGACGCCGCATTGGCGTTGTTCAGCCTGGAGAAGGCAGCGTATGAAGTGGCCTATGAGGCAGAAAATCGCCCCACATGGTTGCCCGTGCCGTTGCACGGTTTGTATGGGTTATTGAGTGGGCTTAAACCCTTTTCCGATCTTGGTGGAGAGTAGTCATGAGTTTCTCGAACAAGGAACAGGGACACGCTAAAGAAGCGTTGCTGCCCAGATCGCGGGACATCGACGCATTGGTACGCGCCGAACATCACGACCCCTTTGCAATTCTTGGCCCGCACGGCGATGGTCATGGTGGGCAATTCATTCGGGCCTATTTACCGGACGCCTTGAGCGTGCAGGTGCTGGCCAAGGACTCCGGGGAAGAACTCGGCAACCTTGAGGCCACCCAGACCCCGGGCCTGTTCGTCGGGCACTTCGATCGGGCGCAGCCGTATCTGCTGCGAACCCGGTGGGCCGGCGGCGAACAGGTTTCCGAGGACCCTTACAGCTTTGGCCCGTTGCTCGGTGAAATGGACTTGTACCTGTTCGCCGAAGGCAATCACCGCGATCTCAGCGCTTGCCTGGGCGCGCAGCTGAAAACGGTCGACGGTGTCGATGGCGTGCGTTTCGCCGTGTGGGCACCGAATGCCAGAAGGGTGTCGGTGGTGGGTGATTTCAACAACTGGGACGGTCGCCGGCACCCGATGCGCCTGCGTCATCCGACCGGTGTCTGGGAAATTTTCGTCCCGCGCATGCAAGCGGGGGAAACGTACAAATACGAAATCCTCGGTGCCCACGGCATTCTGCCGCTCAAGGCCGACCCGATGGCGCTGGCCACCTCGCTGCCGCCGGACACCGCGTCAAAAGTCGCTTCGCCGCTGAACATCGATTGGCAGGATCAGGAGTGGATGCAATCCCGGGGCGACCGTCATCGGGTGAGTGCGCCGCTGTCGATCTACGAATTGCATGCTGGCTCGTGGCAATGTGAGCTGGATGATCTGGGCGAGGTCGCCCGCCAGTACACTTGGCATGAGTTGGCCGAGCGGCTGATTCCTTACGTGAAGGATCTGGGTTTTACCCACATCGAGCTGATGCCGATCATGGAACACCCGTTCGGTGGTTCCTGGGGCTATCAGTTGCTGTCGCAATTCGCCCCAAGCGCCCGCTACGGGTCGCCGGATGACTTCGCTGCGTTCGTCAATGCCTGCCACCAGGCCGATATCGGCGTAATCCTCGACTGGGTGCCAGCGCATTTTCCAACCGATACCCACGGCCTGGCGCAATTCGACGGCACTGCGCTGTACGAATACGGCAACCCGCAGGAAGGCTTCCATCAGGACTGGGACACGCTGATCTACAACCTGGGCCGCACCGAAGTGCACGGCTACATGCTTGCCTCGGCGCTGCACTGGCTCAAACATTTCCACGTCGACGGTCTGCGGGTCGATGCCGTGGCTTCGATGCTGTATCGCGATTACTCGCGCAAGGCCGGCGAATGGGTGCCAAACCGTCACGGCGGTCGGGAAAACCTCGAAGCCATCGACTTCCTGCGCCATCTCAATGACGTGGTAGACCTTGAAGCCCCCGGCGCGCTGGTGATTGCCGAAGAGTCCACCGCATGGCCAGGTGTCAGCCAGGGCACGCAACAGGGCGGACTGGGCTTCGACTACAAATGGAACATGGGCTGGATGCACGATTCGCTGCACTACATCCAGCAGGACCCGGTGTACCGCGCCCATCACCACAACGAACTGAGTTTCGGCCTGGTGTATGCCTGGTCCGAGCGCTTTATCCTGCCGATCTCCCATGACGAGGTGGTACACGGCAAGCACTCGTTGATCGACAAGATGCCCGGCGATCGCTGGCAGAAATTCGCCAACCTGCGCGCCTACCTCAGCTTCATGTGGGCGCATCCGGGCAAGAAACTGTTGTTCATGGGCTGCGAGTTCGGTCAGTGGCGTGAGTGGAACCACGATCAGCAACTCGACTGGTACTTGCTGCAGTACTCGGAACACAAAGGTGTGCAGAAACTCGTCGGCGATCTTAATCGGCTGTATCGCGAAGAGCCGGCGCTGCATGATCAGGACGACGCGCCGCAAGGTTTCCAGTGGCTGATCGGTGATGATGCAATCAACAGCGTTTACGCCTTCATGCGCTGGAGCAGGGATGGTCGGCCGGTGTTGGTGGTGGCTAACTTTACGCCGGTGCCGCGTGAGGGGTATCGCATCGGCGTACCGTTTGCCGGGCGTTGGACCGAGGTGATCAACAGCGATGCGGCCACTTACGCCGGTTCGAACTATGGCAACAGCGGCGGGGCGTTTACCGAGGAAGAGCCGAGCCATGGCCAGGAACTCTCATTGGTATTGAACCTGCCGCCGCTGGCGGTGTTGATGCTGCGTCCGGAGGGTTGATCTAAAACCGCGTCGCTCCCATCGCGAGCAAGCTCGCTCCCACATTGGTTTTGTGTACGACATCATTCCACTGTGGGAGCGAGCTTGCTCCGGGCGGCGATCCGACGATGGCGTCGGACTGAACAACGCACATCTCAAGTCAGACGCTCACCACCGCATCCGCACACCCAAACTCCCAATCAACCCGTTCAAGTCATTTTCATCCACCGAACTGCTGTAGTCGGCGCTGACGTAAAGACTCACGGCAGGTGTCACTCTGGCCACCAGGCCCAAACCCACTTCGACGGTCGATGAATAGCGGCTGCTGCTGATCTTCTCGACCTGATCAAGGTTCACGGTATCGCTGGTGTAGACCGTGTGCCACACGTTGGTTCGCACATAGGGTTCGACCCCCAGCCCGTTGATGTCGTAACTACCTTTCAACCGTGCACCGACCCGGCCGCTCCAGGACGTCAGATCGCTGGACGAGGCATTGCCTGACCCGGCATACGGGGTGTCCAGGGTAATGCGTTGATTGATCAACTGTGCCTGAGGTTCGACTACCCAGTGATCGCTAAGACCGATGGGGAAACCACCTTCTACCGACAGCGTCACCGCGCTGCCCTCGGTCGCTTGCCGGGCGCCCTGGTCATTGAGGCTATAACCGTTGACCCGGCCGCCGCTGGCCGTCAAATCCACGTGCCAGCCCTGAGGCCCGGTCAGGCTCCAGTAGGCGCCGAGGCTTTGGCCTTCAAGGTTGAGGGTATCGTTGCCGGGATCAGCCAGGGCGCGACCGGTCAGCAGCCCGTTGCTGTTGCC
The DNA here is from genome assembly GCF_000968015.1 of Pseudomonas fluorescens. Taxonomy (GTDB): domain Bacteria; phylum Pseudomonadota; class Gammaproteobacteria; order Pseudomonadales; family Pseudomonadaceae; genus Aquipseudomonas; species Aquipseudomonas fluorescens_W. The sequence continues at coordinate 74,043 of NZ_LACH01000016.1, read as the reverse complement.
TTGTAACTGAGTAATGCCGCCAACCAGTCCGACCCGCTGGGTATTACCGCTACCGCTTTGCAGAGTCAGGATCGCCGGACCTTTGAATTCGCTACTGCCAGGGATAGCAAATCCCTGAGCCAGAACATCGGTTTGCGCCTGCCGCGAGGCTTGTCCATACACCTGATCCCAGGCCGAAGGCGCAGCGTCTTCGATGGTCAGGCGCGAAGTTCGTGTATCGGAGGCGGCGCTGAAGCGACCGGGGTAGGGGGTGGTGAAGGTGACGGCTGGCAAGGTCATGGCCGGAACATCCTGACGGTACCAAGGCGTGGTTTGATCCTCTGTTGGCCCTGCCTGTACATCCATGGACGAGCACAGAAGGAGTGAACTCGAGACAGCGCAAAAAGTAACTTTGATCTCTTGTTGGGTGAATGAAGTTTTCATGGCGGTCTACCTTGCAATCGCATGCCGTATCTCGCTCTGGCGTCTCTCTCCTACCCTGAATGAGGGGCGACCGAATGTAGTGGGGCAAGCCTCTGGCCGCCCGATTTCGCGGGAGTCTGGGGGGGTGCCCCGGGTGATATTTCCGGGGGTAGTAACGTGAAGCTAAGAAGAGCGATGCCACTGCGTCAAGAAAATGAACGATGAGCGGTATGGCTAATTTGGCCTATGCAACTAATTGTTTTTTGGCGCTTATCTAAGTTCTTGTTTGTACGAAAAATCATCGCGAAACCCGCGAATCAGAGCCGCTCGCCAGCCGACAGCCGGTCTTCGAGCGGCCTCTGTCCAGCTAATTCGCTGACTGATTCTTGCTGTTTATTACTGTCAATAATGAGGCTGAAACCGAACATTCGTTTCGGTTCGCTGTTGAACCGCTACAGATGCACTTCCACCGCTAACGGCAAGTGATCCGACAAATGCGTCCAGGGCTTGTGCCCCAGTATTCGCGGCTCATGACTGCTGGCATTGCGCAAATAAATTCGATCCAGACGCAGCAGCGGGAAGCGCGCCGGATATGTTTTGGCCGGGCGGCCGTGGTGACGCTCGAAGGCTTCATGCAGGTAGTCGCGTCGGGCGAGGGCGGTGTTGCCTTGCAGCTGCCAGTCGTTGAAGTCGCCGGCGATAATCACCGGCGCATCGTCGGGCAAGGATTCGAGCAGTTGGCACAGTAGCTGGAGCTGCAGCTGGCGATGGCTTTCCAACAGACTCAAGTGCACGCAGATTGCGTGAACTTCAGTGTGCCCCGGCACATCCAGAACACAATGCAGCAGGCCGCGGCGTTCGGGGCCGGTGATCGAGACGTCGAGGTTGCGGTGTTCGCGGATCGGGTATTTCGATAACAGGGCGTTCCCGTGGTGACCGTTGGGGTAGACCGCGTTACGACCGTAGGCGAAGTCGCTCCACATGCTGTCGGCCAGGAACTCGTATTGTGAGGTCTGCGGCCAATCGTTGTAGCGAGTGGAATGGCGGTCGTGTTCACCGACGACTTCCTGCAGGAACACCAGGTCCGCCGACGTACTGCGTACCGCTTCACGCAGTTCCGGGAGAATGAAACGCCGGTTGAGTGCGGTAAAACCCTTGTGGGTGTTGACTGTCAGCACTCTCAGTCGATGAATCGCCGGGGGCGTGTTCAATGGAGATGATTCGACGGCCTGCCACTTGGAATCACTGGTCACGTTCACTCCTTTGAATCAGGGCTGCTTATGTATGCGACTGATGCAGCGGCGGGCAGTTCAGAGTGATTCGTCGTAACAACCGTTCACCGAAAACTGTAGCAGCTGTAGCGGCTGTCGAGCCTGATGCGAGGCTGCGTTCGGCTGCGAAGCAGTCGTCATCCAGAGCATGGGGTTTGTCTGACACACCGGGTTGCCGGGTTTTACGACTGCTTCGCAGCCGAACGCAGCCTCGCAGGCTCGACAGCTGCTACAGGCTGCTACCTGCGCTACTTCAGACGAAGACAATTTCGTAGGGCAACCGTATCCGTTCCAGAAGCACCGGGGGTAGCAGCGGGGCAAGGCCGATGGCCGGCTCGCCGTCGAGCTGGCTGGCATAGGCGTGGGTCGCGTGGCTTTTGCGCGCGACGGTCCAGGTGTCCAGGCGAACCTTGCGCGCGCGATGCCAAGGGATGAGCCCTCGATCACGCGTTGGCCAGTGCCAGGCCCAGACCGGTACTTCGTTGAACGCCGCCCCGACCATTGCCGCGGCCTTGGCGCTAGCCCGGCCGACGGTGTCATGGTCGACAATGCCATCCTCGCGCCAGGTGCTGAACACTACATCCCCGGGGCGTAGATAACGGGCAATGAACTGAGTCATCTGAAATTCCCGTTCGGCCAGGGCGTTGTCGGTGAAGCCGCCACGAATCCACTTCAGGCTGTGCATCGGCAACCCGAGCCGGCGCAAGGCTTCGAGGCTTTCCTGGGGACGGAACACGCTCAAGCGTTTCTCCGACCACTGTTGCGAGCCCGGATGGCTGGCGCTGCCGTCGGTAATCGAGATCAATTGCAGGGGATGCCCCAGGGCACTGAGCAACTGCAGCAGGCCGCCGCAGGTCACGACTTCATCGCCAGGGTGTGGGGCAATCACTACCGCGCGTGCGCCGGCGGGGACCAGGCTCTGAGTACTGATGACAGGAATGTTGTCCAGTTGCGGGGCGCTGTTCCAGATTTGTACTGGCGGGGTGCTTTCACTGATGGAAACCGATTTCATGGCTACGTCCTTGTTCTCGTTGATAGCAATGTGCGGCGCTCCAAACCCTGGATTGCCGCGAGCAGAGTATTGCTCATGTCACGCTATTCGTCGCCTCGATGCTCCATTCAGTACGTTTTTTTATCTGAGTTACCACTGAAGGTCCATTTCACTCTTCTTCCTCATGCTGCAATTCGAACAGCAGCAGCGAACGACCGGTGACGGAATATTCGTGCCCGAACTCGAAGCGTTCCTGCCCGCGAATCGACGGTTGATTGGTGTCGATCATGCACGTCCAGTGACCACCGTCTGGCACTTCCGGCAAGGTGAAGTTGACGATGTCGTGGTGCGCGTTGACCACCAGCAACAGGGTCGCGTCACCGCCCTTGCGGCGGATACCGGTTTCCTGGGCACGGCCATCGAGCAGCATGCCGAGACAGCGGCCATGGCCTTCCTCCCATTGTTCGGTGGACATTTCGCTGCCATCCGGCGCGAGCCAGGTGACGTCCTTGACACCGATGTCCTCGTTGTAATTGCCCACCAGGAACCGGCCGCGACGCAGGATCGGGTAGGTCAGGCGCAACTTGATCAGACGTTTAACGAACTTGAGCAGGGCCTTGCCGTCTTCGCTCAGGTCCCAATTGACCCAACCGATCTCGCTGTCCTGGCAATAGGCGTTGTTGTTGCCCTCCTGAGTGCGGGCGAATTCGTCGCCGGCCACCAGCATCGGCGTGCCTTGGGACAGCAGCAGCGTGGCAAAGAAATTGCGCATCTGCCGCTGACGCAGCTCATTGATCTCGGGATCGTCGGTCGGGCCTTCGACGCCGTGGTTCCAGGACAGGTTGTTGTTGCTGCCGTCCTGATTGTTCTCGTCGTTGGCTTCGTTGTGCTTGTCGTTGTACGACACCAGGTCGTTCAGGGTGAAACCGTCGTGGGCGGTGACGAAGTTCACCGAAGCGTATGGCCGCCGACCACGCTGATTGAACATCTCGCCGGAGGCGGTCATGCGACTGGCGAAGTCTGCCAGTTGGCCGTCGTCGCCTTTCCAGAACGCACGCACGGTGTCGCGGAATTTGTCATTCCACTCGACCCAGCCCGGTGGAAAGTTCCCGACCTGATAGCCACCGGGGCCGCAATCCCAGGCTTCTGCAATCATCTTCACCTGGCGCAGCACCGGGTCCTGACGGCAGGCGACGAGGAAGCTGTGACGTTCGTCGAAGCCATCGTGGTAGCGCCCTAGAATGGTCGCCAGGTCGAAGCGGAAACCGTCCACGTGCATTTCCGAAGCCCAGTAGCGCAGGGAGTCGGTAACCATTTGCAACACGCACGGGTGACTCAGGTCCAGGGTGTTGCCGGTGCCGGAATCGTTGATGTAGTAGCGCTTGTCGTCGGGCATCAAGCGGTAGTAGGAGGCGTTGTCGATGCCGCGCATGGACAGGGTCGGGCCTTGTTCGTTGCCCTCGGCGGTGTGGTTGTAGACCACGTCGAGGATCACTTCAAGATTGGCTTCGTGCAGGTGCGCAACCATCTCCTTGAACTCGGCGATTTTGCCGCTGGCCAGGTAACGCGGGTCGGGGGCGAAGAACGCGATGCTGTTGTAGCCCCAGTAATTGGTCATGCCCTTGTGCAACAGGTGCTGGTCGTTGACGAAGGCATGAATCGGTAGCAATTCCACCGTCGACACGCCGAGCTTGCGGATGTGTTCCAGCACGTCATCGACCATCAACCCGGCGCAGGTGCCGCGCACGTTCTCGGGGACGGAGGGGTGACGCATGCTGATGCCGCGCAGGTGGGTTTCATAAATGATCGTCTTGTCCCACGGGACGCTGACCCGTTGATCATTGCCCCAGGTATGGGCCGGGTCGATCACCTTGCACTTGGGCACGAACGGCGCACTGTCGCGCTCATCGAAACTCAAGTCCGCGTCGGGGTGGCCGATGGTGTAGCCGAACAGGGCTTCGGACCATTTCAACTGGCCGACCAGTTGTTTGGCGTAGGGGTCGATCAGCAGTTTGTTGTGGTTGAAGCGATGACCGTTCGCCGGGTCGTACGGGCCGTAGACACGGTAGCCGTAGATCATCCCCGGATGCGCGTCGGGCAGATAGCCGTGGTAGATCTCGTCGGTGTATTCCGGCAGTTCGATGCGTTCCAGTTCGACCTCGCCGGCATCATCGAAGATGCACAGCTCGACCTTGGTGGCATTGGCGGAAAACAAGGCAAAGTTGACCCCCAGGCCATCCCAGGTCGCGCCCAGCGGGAAGGGCAAGCCTTCACGGATTCGCGAGGCCTCGGCTTGAGGTTCTGGCGCGGCTTTCTTCGGACTGGTCATAGGTGCTCCTGCAAAAAGGGGGACAATTCTTGGCTCTGGTTTTTTTTGAGGGCGAGCGAGCCCTCGGTGGCGAGAAAACCCGCCACGAGGTCAATCAGGTCAAAGGTGAGAGGCGTCAGACAGCGGGCGGTTTACGCGCTGCTCGAGGCTTTTTCTCGTTGGCTTTTTCGCCCGGCGGGATGACCTTGGAGGCAGCGGCGGGCTTGGCTTTGGTTTTTGGCACCGCTGCCTTGCCATTGGCTTTGCTGGCAGGGGCCTTGGTGTCGGCAGCTTTGCTGCCAGGCGCTTTTGGCGATTTGCTCGGAGCCAGGGCTTCGGCTTCAGCCAGTTTGCGGGCCATCTCCCAGTGGCGAGCGTCCTGGCCCTCAGGTTTTCCTTCCGATTCCCAGATCTGATAGGCGAATTCGCGGATGCGTTTATCGTTGGTGCTCATCGAAATACTCCTGAACTGAACTCAAGTATGGGTAGTTTGGATAAATAGATTGATCGGGAAATTCACTAGCGCGTCGCTGATGTTCAGCTCCCTTTGGTGTGTGACTGTCGTGCTTGAAAAAAGTCCCTTCAAATTTTCATCAGGGGCGGTGAACGGTAATTTGACCCGTGTATCGCCCCACAGCGGCGCGTCAATTCGAGGTTCGGCACTGTTTTTCAGCAGTTCGGCGCAGCGTATCGGTACGATCACGATGGCGCGTTTTCCTTCCAGCGAGCGAGCAAATGCGAGCACCCGGTGAGCCTGGCTGCCGACGACTTCAAGGGCTTGATACGTCCCTCGCCGAAACAGCTCGGTGTGCTCGCGCCGAAGATTCAACACCTGCGCGATCAGCGCTTGTTTGATGCGCCCGTCGCGCCAGTCAGCCAACAACTTTGGCAGTTCCAATGGCGTCTGCATCGACTGCTGACGGCTGGCGTAATCCACCGGCCGGCGGTTGTCCGGATCGACCAGCGAGAAGTCCCAATACTCGTTGCCCTGATAGAGGTCCGGTACGCCCGGCACTGTCATGCGCAGCAAGGTTTGCGCCAACCCATTGAGTGCGCCGGGGACGGCGATGCGTTGGGCTGCTTTGCCGAGGGCGGCGCGTAGCAGCTCACCTTCGGGGCTCAGAAGCAGACGTTGCAGGAATTGCTGAACGGCTTGTTCGTAAGCCTCGTTTGGCGCGCTCCAGCTGCTTTGCAACTTGGCTTCGCGCAAGGCTTTCTGTTGCCACTGCCACACACGTTGTGTGTAGTTCTCCAAGGCTGCTTGATCGTCACTGCGCAAATCGAGCGGCCAGCTGCCGAGAAGCGCTTGATAGAGGACCAACTCATCGCCCGCAGTCGGCATCTGCTCGTCGTCGCGCAGGGGGCGGGCGAGGGTCCGCCAGAGCGAGACTTGCTCGGCGTACCAGGCACTGCGCTCGCTCAGCACCGCCAGGCGCGCGCGGGTGTCTTCGCCGCGTTTGTGGTCGTGGGTCGCGGTGGCCAGCAAATTATCGGGGAACGCTTCGAGACGGTTGATGCATGCCGCATGGAAATCGGCCACCGGCGCGCTGAACTGCTCGGTGCTGAAGCCCACGTCATTGCGCGACAGCAACGTCGCTGAGCGATAGAACGCGGTGTCCTCCACAGCCTTCGCCGCCGCTGGTGACGTCAGTTGCTGAAAACGCACACAAGCATGCTTGAGCATCTTGCGCGGCCGGCCCAACGGGCGTTTGCGCCACGGTTCACCCCCCAGCCAGCTGGCCAGGCAATCGAGCACCGGCCAGTCGGCCTCGCCGAGGGTTTGCCTGGCACCGTCCATGGCTTGCTGGAAAAACACATCGTCTTCAGCGGAACGCCCCCGAGGACTGATATAGGTGCGGTACACCGGGAAATGCACGATCAGTTCCTGCAACGCCCGACGAATCGCACCAAGAGTGAGGTCGCGGGTCATCAGGTCATCCCGGGCCACTTGCAACAGGGCCTGGGCGACGCTTTCGAAGTCTCCGGCAAGGGAGCCGTTGAGGATCTGCTGGCGGGCCAGTTGCGCTTCCTGACGGAAATCGGCGGGCCGTTCGCTGTGACGATTCCACAGTTCGCCCAAGGTATCGGCGCCTTCCGGAGCGTGTTGCAGCAGCGACAACTGATTCATGAACTCGTAACCGGTGGTGCCATCCACCGACCAGTCGCGGTGCAGGGTTTCACCTTCGCCGAGGATCTTCTCGACGTAGATCGGCAGATGCCGATCCGGCGACAGGCTGTCGACCCGCCGCCGCAATTTGCGGCAGTAACCCCGAGGGTCGGCGAGGCCGTCGATGTGGTCGATGCGCAGACCGTCAACCAGGCCTTCGGCCACCAGCTCGAAGATTTTCGCGTGGGTGGCTTCGAACACGGCCGGGCGTTCGACCCGCAGGCCGCCCAGTTCGTTGACATCGAAAAAACGCCGCCAGTTGATGTCATCTGCCGCCGTGCGCCAACTGGCCAGGCGATAGCTTTGGTGTTCAAGCAATTGGTGCAGGCGCTGGAAACCTTCGGCGGTGAGCGAATCGTAAGCGCTGAGGTTTTGCTGGATGGCCTGCAGAATGGCCGGGTCATTGGCCAGTTCACGCAGCTCTGCTTTCAGAGGCATCGCCAGACTGTGGGCGTCGGTCTGGTAGCTCAAGGTGCTGAAACGGTCTGCCAGCGACTTAAGCAATTCGGCGGCCAGCGGGTCATCGGTTTTGAGCAGTTCGCCGTAATGGGTCGGGCAGATCGGGAAGTGATGCTCATAGTGCTCAACATAAAACGCGCCCTTTTGCGCATCGAAGCGCAGGGGCAGGGTGCCGTCCTGCAGGGCGATGCCGTAATCGCTGCCAAGGAAGGGCAGCAGCAACTGGCCTTCCATCAACGGGTCGGGTGAATGCCACTGGATATCGAAGAACTCGCCGTAAGGGCTCAGACGTCCCCATTCCAGCAAATCCTGCCACCAGGGATTATCGCCACCGCCGACCGCCATGTGGTTGGAGACGATGTCGAGGATCAGCCCCATGTGCTGCTCGCGCAATGCACTGACCAAACGCCGCAGCGCCGCTTCGCCGCCCAGTTCCGGGTTGACGGTGGTCGGGTCCACGACGTCGTAGCCATGCATGGAACCGGCGCGGGCGCTCAGCAGGGGTGACGCATAGACGTGGCTGATGCCGAGGCTGGCGAAGTACGGCACCAGCGGCACCGCATCGTCCAGCGTGAAGTCTTTATGAAACTGCAGCCGCAGGGTTGCCCGCAGCGGTTGGATAAGCGTTTGCTTCATTGGTCACGCTCGGCCGCCTGAAGTCGCGCACAGGCGAGCAGTTCCAGGCGCCGGGCGGCGTCCGGGTCATCAAGCAAGGCTTCACTGTCGCCGGGCAAGCGTCGGGACCAGTTGGGGTGCGTGTCGGTGGTGCCGGGCAAGTTGGCCTGCTGCTCGATGCCCAAGGCATCTTCCAGCGGCAGCAACACCAGCGGCGCACGGGTATGACCGAGGAAACGTATCGCGGCGTCGAGCACCTGATCAGTTTCATGGGACTCTTCGCGAAAGTTCTGCGGGTCCTCGCTCAACACCCGGCGCAGGCCTTCACGCTCGCGTTCGCGATGATGACGCCATTCGATTTCACCCGGGGCGTCGACCAGGCCCAGTCGGGCGTTCCAGTCGATATCGTGGCCATGCCACCAGCCATTGATCGTTGGCAGGTCATGGGTGCTGGTGGTCGCGAGGGCGTTGTCCGGCCAGTCGAGAATCGGTTTGAAGTGTGTGTTGTCCTGTTCGAACAGCAGCACGCGCATGCCGAGGATCGAGCGGGCGATGAGCTTTTCGCGCAGACCGTCAGCCACCGTGCCGAGGTCCTCACCGAGGACGATGGCCTGATGCCGATGGGACTCGAGGGTCAGCAAACGCAGCAGGTCGTCCACCGGGTAATAGAGGTAGGCGCCGTCGGCGGGTGACGCGCCATTGGGGATCACCCACAGCCGTTGCAGGCCCATGACGTGATCGATGCGCAGGCCCCCGGCGTGGGCAAAATTGGCGCGGAGCATTTCGATGAAGGCACGAAAGCCATTGCGCACCAGACCTTCAGGCGAGAACGCGGAAATCCCCCAGCCCTGCCCGGTGCGGTTGAGGATGTCGGGTGGTGCACCCACGGTCAGCGAGGCGAGCAATTCGTCCTGACGACTCCAGGCCTGACTGCCACCGCCATCGGCGCCCACTGCGAGATCGGCGATCAGGCCAATGCTCATGCCCGCGCTGCGGGCGGCGGTTTGTGCGCGTTCCAGGCAGCGGGTGATCAGCCATTGGCAGAAGGCAAAGAAGCCGATGCGTCCGGCGTTTTCTTCGGCAAATCCGGCCAGGGCCGCGCTGCGCGGGTTTTGCCATTGCTCGGGCCACTGCCGCCAGTCGAGACTTTCACCCTTGGCGGCGCGGGCTTCTTGAATGGCTTCAAAACGGCAGTGGTTTTCCAGGGCTTCGCCAGCGGCGTGGCGGAAGCTGCTGAAGTCGGCATGCAACGGGTGTTCGCCCTGGACAAAGCCTTCGTACAACGCCTGCAACAGGCGATGTTTGGCTTCGGCCGCCACCGGCCAATCAATCAACGGCAAGGCTTCGAGGTGCTTGAGTTCTGCTGCCAGGCCGGTGGCATCAATCGCGGTCCGCAATGCTCGATCACCCAGGATCGCGCCCGGTGCGGCGTACAGACTGTTGAGAAACAAGCGGCTGGACGGCGAATACGGGCTGTAACGCTGGGTGTCGCTGCTGAACATCGCGTGCAGCGGACTGATCGCCAGTGCTTCCGCACCGCGTTCGCCGGCCACGCGGGCCAGGTCTTCCAGCGCCTGGGTATCGCCGAAACCGCCATCGCCCGGACGACGCAGCGAGTACAGCTGCACGCTCAGGCCCCAGGTACGGGGGATCGGACTGTCGACGGCATCGCCGACGCTGTAGCAGCGCGTCGGTGCCACGGCCAAGGTAAATGCCTGCCCGTCGATGCTGACGTGCTGATAGCCGACCGGGATCAGGCCGGGCAGTATCGCTTCGGCATCCAGTTTCAAATTAAGTCGCGAGCCATCTTCAAGGTGGATCTCGCACGGTGTTTCCGGCTCAAAGTAATGCGCCAGGCTCAGGCCGACACCGACGTCTGCGGTCAGCAGCGGCGGCAGGTGTCGAGTCTGTTGCACCTGCTGCAATTCCAGCAGGCTGGCGTCGATTTCCTGGGCGGTGCCGGCCGGGTGGCCGAGTCCGATGAGGACGTTACGCAACACCGATGGAGCGACTTTCTGTGGGCGGCCGTTGGCGTCGATCCAGTCGACAGCCAGGCCAGCTCGAGTGGCCAGTATTTCCAGTTGCGCGTCGCTCATTGGCGCTCTCCATCCGGGGTTAGCAAAGGGGCTGCGGCCGTGAGGCTGACTAGCGCGCAATACGGGGCAAGTGTGCCCTGATCCAACAGACCGGCTGACTGTGGCGGGTATTCGAACAACAACAATGAAGCGTCGGCCTGTGGGGAGTGGACCACTAGCGTGTCGCTGAGGTTCAGGTCAATGCGCAGCTGACTGCCATCGCCCAGTCGCCAGCGCGCCGTTACCGCGCCGGTGGCCAGCACCTCGGCACCCAATGCCTGAGCACCGGGCAGGCGGGGAATGATCTGCTGATGGCGGATCTGCAACAGTTGGCGATACAGGTCGTGCATTGCGGACTGTCGGGTTGAGGTCAGCTCGGGGCGTGACGCCTCAAAGGTCTGGCGCGCGTTGGGGTCGGGAATCCGCTCGCGTGTGTGCGGATCAGCAAACGCGCTGAAGGCGGCAAACTCGTTACGTCGTCCCTCGCGGACCAGCTCCGCGAGTTCACCGTGATGGCTGGTGAAGAACAGGAACGGTTGCTCGGCGGCGAACTCGTCGCCCATGAACATCAGCGGGATCATCGGTGACAACAGCAGTAATGCAGTGGCTGCCTTGAGCGCATCGGGGTTGGCCAGTTGATGCAGTCGTTCGCCCAAGGCGCGGTTGCCGATCTGGTCGTGGTTTTGCAGAAACAGCACGAAAGCACTGGGCGGCAAATGACCGCTGGGCTCGCCACGGGTTGTACCGTGACGGGTCACGTGGCCCTGAAACACAAAGCCCTGGCTCAGGCATCGCGCCAGTTGCTCGGTGGGGTTTTGCGCATAGTCGGCGTAATAGGCATCGGTTTCGCCGGTCAGCAGCACGTGCAAGGCATTGTGGCCGTCGTCGTTCCACTGCGCGTCGAAGCCTTGTTCCAGCAGACTGGCCTGGTTGTGTTCGTTCTCTACCGTCAGCCAGACATGACGCGCCGGATCGATTTGCTGGCGAACCTTTTGCGCCAGTTCCTGAAGAAAGTCAGGGTCTTCGATGGCATGCACCGCGTCCAGGCGCAAACCATCGAAGCGGTACTCCAGCAACCACATCAACGCATTGTCGATGAAGAAGTCCCGCACCTCGCGCCGCCGGAAGTCGATCGCCGCGCCCCACGGGGTGTGCTTGTCTTCGCGGAAGAAGGCCTTGGCGTAGCGATGCAGGTAATTGCCGTCCGGGCCGAAGTGGTTGTAGACCACGTCGAGAATCACCGCCAGGCCATGGCCGTGGGCGGTGTCGATCAGGTGTTTGAGTTGTTCGGGAGTGCCATAGGAGGCTTGGGGCGCGTAGGGCAGAACCCCGTCGTAGCCCCAATTGCGATCACCGGGGAACTGCGCCAGCGGCATCAGTTCGATCGCACTGATGCCCAACTCCACGAGGCGCGCCAGGTGCTGCTCGACTTCGCTGAAGCCGCCGAGCGCACCGACGTGCAATTCGTAGATCACCGCCTCATTCCACGGCCGCCCGAACCAGGTGCTGTGTCGCCATTGATACGCAAGTGGATCGACCACCACGCTGTGACGGTCGATATCACCGGCCTGCGCGCGGGAGGCCGGGTCGGGCACCGCAAGCTCCCCGTCGATGTTGAAGCGGTAACGCGTGCCGGCGGGGCAGCGGGTGTTGATCACGAACCAGCCATCTGCCTGGGGCAGGAGTGGCAAGGACTGTCCATCTTCCAGTTCGACACTGACGTAATACGCATCTGGCGCCCACAAGGCAAAACGCGTGTGCTCTGCGTCCAGCATGATTGCGCCGTGGGGCCAGGTCTCAAGGGTCCGTAACGGCATCTTTGAAAACCTCTTAATGTTTGCCCGATTTACCCAACGCCTTAGTGACAAGCTGTTCGTAGAGTTCGGCGTATGGTTCGACCGCCTTGCACCAGTTGAAAGGCGCGGCCATGGCCCGGCAACGCATGGCATTGAGCAGGTCGGGGAAGGCAAAAACCTTGAAGGCCCGGCTCAGGGCTTCCTCGTAGCTCTCGGCCGTGGATTCGTCGAACAGGAAACCGGTCACGCCGTTTTCAATGGTGTCGGCCAAACCCCCGGTGTTGCGTGCAACCGGCAATGAACCGAAGCGCTGGGCGTACATCTGGCTCAGCCCGCAAGGCTCGTAACGTGAAGGCATCAGCAGGAAATCACTGCCGGCGAACATGCGACGGGCGTCGGTTTCGTTGAAACCGATGCGCACGCCGATCTGACCTGGAAAGCGCACGGCCAGCTCACGCATGGCTTGTTCTTCTTCCGGCTCGCCACGACCGATGATCGCGATCTGCCCGCCAGATTTGACGATGTACTCGGAGACGGCTTCGGTCAGGTCCAGGCCTTTCTGATAGACCAGTCGCGAAACCACGGCGAACAGCGGACCTTCGCTATCGTCCAGGCCGAACAGCTCACGCACGTGGGCGGCGTTGACCGCTTTGCCTTCCCAATCGCCAATTTTGAAGGGGCAGAACAGGTGCGGGTCGGTGGCAGCGTCCCAGCTTTCATCGATGCCATTGGGAATACCACTGAGCAGGCCTTGCTGGGTCTTGGCGGCAAGAAAGCCGTCGAGACCGCAGCCGAAGGCCGGGGTGGTGATTTCCTGGGCATAGGTGGCGCTGACGGTGGTGATGTGGCTCGAATAAGCCATGCCGGCCTTGAGGAACGACATCTTGCCGTAGAACTCCATGCCTTCCTGTTGCAAGGCATGCAGGGGAATACCCAGTTCCGGGCACGAGCCAAGACTGGTAACGCCCTGGTAGGCGAGGTTATGAATGGTGAACAGCGTCGGGGTGCGCTGACCACGCCAGTGCATGTAAGCGGGTGCCAGGCCGGCAGGCCAGTCATGGGCGTGCACCAGGTCCGGGCACCAGTGAATTTGTGCAAGGTTGGCGGCGATGTCGGCGGCGGCCAGGCCCAGGCGGGCGAAACGGATGTGGTTGTCCGGCCAGTCGCGGCCGTTGTTGGCACCGTAAGGCGAACCCTCGCGCTCATAGAGCTCGGGGCAGATCAACACGTAAATGACCAGACCATCGGGCATGTCCATGCGCCCGATCTTGCAGGGGGGCAACGCGGCGTGACCACCGAGTTCACCAATGATGTGAATCGGGTTTTCGCTGTGCAGCACTTGCGGGTAACCGGGGATCAACACCCGCACATCGTGCAAGTGAGCCATGGCTCGCGGCAGCGCTGCGGAAACGTCGCCCAGACCTCCGGTTTTCACCAGATCGGCGATCTCCGAGGTGACGAACAGCACTTTCTTCTTGTTGGGATTCTGACTGGCCACCGGTGTCAGCGTCTTGGTGCCTGGGACGCTGATCGATTGGTGACTTGGAGCGCTCACGGCGCTCGTTTCGCCGACCTGCTGATGAGCACGTTCTCCCTGAATATCTAAAGCCGCACTGATCATATGAATCTCCCGTGTTGTTGATCTAATTCTTAGGTCTGGCACAAACGGTGTTTCGTGGCCAATTCCTGTGGCCGGGCGCAAACGCGCTACGCATCGGTGAGCAAGCGCTGCCAATACGATGAAGCAGAATGGCTGTAGTGATCGTTGCAAGGATTGCACCAGTCGCAACGCCCCTCCTTTTAAGCTGACCCGTCACGCCCGGCAAAAGTTTCGACTTTCTTTCCGCTTTGTGACCGACCGGTTTCGCCCCGCGGAGCTGAGTCTAGGCCAGAACTTAGAGCGGTGGAGACCAGATGGCAAAATTGTTCGACAATCGGTTTAAAGAGGTACGGACGTACCGCCTGGAGGGAGAAACGCACCGACGAAGGGCATGTTTTTTGACCGTTTTGGCTCAAAAAAAAGTCGAGATGTCACATGAATGTGCGATGCACGGCAAGGCTTGCGCACCGTTATGGTGCGCGTCGACCAGTCCCGTCTTTGGCCGAACCGCTGCCTTACGGTCCGCCTTGATGCCTTGTTATAGTCCGGGCCTCATTTTCTGCCCGGTAAAAGGATCACTGCCATGTCTCAGTACACTGCGTTCACCGTCGAACTGGCCGATAAAATCGCCCATGTGCAGATCAACCGGCCGGAAAAAATCAACTCGATGAATGCCGCGTTCTGGAGCGAGATCATCGAGATTTTCCAGTGGATAGACGACACTGACGAAGTCCGGGTAGTGGTGCTCAGTGGTGCGGGCAAGCATTTTTCTTCCGGTATTGACCTGATGATGCTGGCCGGCGTGGCCAATGAACTGGGCAAGGACGTGGGTCGTAACGCGCGCCTGCTGCGTCGGAAAATCCTCGCCCTGCAAGCGTCTTTCAATGCCGTCGACAATTGCCGCAAGCCGGTACTGGCGGCGGTTCAGGGTTATTGCCTGGGCGGCGCCATTGATTTGATTTCGGCTTGCGACATGCGTTACGCCGCCGAAGACGCGCAATTCTCGATCAAGGAAATCGACATAGGCATGGCCGCCGACGTTGGCACTTTGCAACGCTTGCCGCGGATCATCGGTGACGGCATGCTGCGTGAACTGGCTTACACTGGTCGCACGTTCGGTGCCGAAGAAGCGCGTGGCATGGGCCTGGTCAATCGCGTCTACAGCGACACCGCCAGCCTGCTCGACGGTGTCATGGGCATTGCCCGCGAGATCGCCGGCAAGTCGCCGATTGCGATCACCGGCACTAAAGAGATGATCAGCTACATGCGCGACCATCGCATCGATGACGGCCTCGAATACGTCGCCACCTGGAACGCCGCCATGCTGCAATCCACCGATCTGCGCGTGGCCATGGCCGCCCATATGAGCAAACAGAAACCCGAATTTCTGGACTGATTAAAAATGACTTCACGCTGGACCACTGCAGTACTGGACACCGACCAACCCGGCGGCTGGGCCGTGGCGCGCAGCCCCGAAGGCTTTCTGTTCGATGACAATGGCGCGCTGTTCCCCCGCGAATGGCTCAAGCGCCAGGACCTGTCGATCCTCGCCGAACATGGCATCGGTCACCTGGACGGCGAACCGGTCTATTTACTGGAGCTGCGCAGTCACAGCGATGTGCCGGGCTGCAACTGGAAAGGCCTGCGGGCGTTCATGCTCGAAGGCGACCATACGCTCTACAAAGTGCTCGGTTACGCCGCGCAAATCGGCACCTGGGCCCGCGAACACCGCTTTTGCGGCAACTGCGGGCAGGCGATGACCCAGGTGGTCCGGGAACGGGCGATGTATTGCGAGCCGTGCGATTTACGCAGCTACCCGCGCATTTCGCCGAGCATGATCGTGCTGGTGACCCGTGGCGATGAGGTCCTGCTGGCGCGTTCGCCACGC
Organism: Pseudomonas fluorescens; assembly: GCF_000968015.1. Taxonomy (GTDB): domain Bacteria; phylum Pseudomonadota; class Gammaproteobacteria; order Pseudomonadales; family Pseudomonadaceae; genus Aquipseudomonas; species Aquipseudomonas fluorescens_W. The sequence goes on along the minus strand of NZ_LACH01000016.1, from coordinate 58,471 downwards.
TTTGTCGCCGGGGTCTACAGCACGTTGGCGGGGTTTGCCGAGCCGGGCGAGTCGGCCGAAGACTGCCTGATTCGCGAAGTACGCGAAGAAGTGCAGATCGAGGTCAAGCACATCCAGTACATGGGCAGCCAGTGCTGGCCGTTCCCGCATTCGATGATGCTGGGTTTCCATGCCGAATACGCCGGCGGCGAGATCGTGTGTCAGGAAGACGAGATCGAAGACGCCCAGTGGTTCAACGTTCATGAGCTGCCGCCGTTGCCGGCGTCACGCTCGATTGCCCGTTACCTGATCGACGTCTATGTGGCGCGGCGCTTAGGCCACGCTGAACCAGTGTTGCCAGGCTAACCGCACGGTCAAGCCCAGCACCACGGTGATGAACACCGGGCGAATGAACTTCGCACCGCCGCTGATGGCGGTGCGGGCCCCGAAGAACGCCCCGACCATCACCGACAGGCCCATGCTCAGGCCGATGATCCAGTCCACCTGCCCGGAAAATACGAACACCGACAGTGCGGCAATGTTGCTGACGAAGTTCATGCTGCGCGCCACGCCGCTGGCCTTCACCAGATCGATGGGGTACATGAGCATCGTGCTGACGGTCCAGAAAGCACCCGTGCCGGGACCGGCCACGCCGTCGTAAAACCCGAGGCCGAAGCCTTGGGTCGATTGCCACTTTTTCTTGATCGGTGCGTCGCTGTCCAGCGGCGCTTTCGGCGTGCCGCCAAACAACAGATAAATGCCGCAGGCGAAAACGATTACCGGAAGCATCTTGTTCAGCCATTCCGCGGGCAGGTAGTGAGCGACCACAGCCCCGGTCAGCGCGCCCACCAGCGTGCCGACAATGGCGTGCATCCACTGCCTTGGATGGAACAGCTTGCGTCGGTAGAAGGTGAAACTGGCGGTGGCCGAGCCGAACGTCGAACTGAGTTTGTTGGTGCCCAGCACCAGATGCGGCGGCAGGCCTGCGGTCAGCAGCGCCGGGGTGGTCAACAAACCACCGCCACCGGCAATGGCGTCGATGAAACCGGCAATGAAAGCGACGAGGGCCAGAATGGCCAGGGTGGTGAGGTCAACACTGAGTTCGAAAGGCATGGAATCGGCTTATTCGGCGGGGTGCAGGACAGGGCTGCGGGGGAAGGGCCGATATCTTACCTATATCCAACTTCTGCGGCGACCGCTCTGGCCCTATCGCGAGCAAGCTCGCTCCCACAGGGGATCTGCGGCGTTGCACAGAACAATGTGGGAGCGAGCTTGCTCGCGATGGCGTCAGCCCTGACGACACATCACTTGGTCTGTGGCCCATTCCCGATCTGCCACACAAACGGCGGCTCGGTCCCGTTGATCGCCCAATCCCCGACAATCCGTGCCTTGTAGATCACCGGATTGTGCGACGACACCGTCCGCGCATTGCGCCAGTGCCGATCCAGCGATTTACCCACCCGAGTATCCGAAGCCCCCAATGCATTGAACAGCTCTGTAGTCGCTCGCTGGATCAGCTCCGACACCACCACCTGCGCCTTGGCCGATTCGATTTCCGCCGCGACATTCGCCACTTGTTCCAAGGCTTCATCACCTGAGAATCGCGCCAGATAAGCCCGCTGCGCCGGTTGTGCAGCCCTCAAGGCGCTGGCCTCGGCCGCATACACCAGTGACGCGATTTCACCGACCACTTGCTGCACCTGCGAATCCTGGCTGACGTGCTGCGCATTGCCATGGCTGTAGATGCGTTTGCGTTCACGTACTTGGTGAGCCACATCGCGCAACGCCGCACGACCGATCCCGGCCAGTGTCGCCAGCAGCACCAACTGATAAAACGCGGTCTGGTATTTGAAGCGGGTGGCGAAGTCGATGATGTTCTCGGCCTCCACGTCGGCATCGATAAACCGTGAGGTGCCACTGCCGGTGGTGCGTTGACCGAAGCCGTCCCAGTCGTCGCTCTGCACGATGCCGGGCTGGCGAGTGCGGACCGCGGCAATCACGTCGCCGCCGGTGTCGCTGCGTTGCGCATACACGTCGATCCAGTCGGAAAACAGGCTGCCGGTGCTGTAGAACTTCTCGCCGTTGAGCCTCCACTGATCGCCATGAGGTGAGACTTTGGTGATGACATCGCCAATCGCCACGCTGCCGATTTCGGTCCAGGCATTGCCGGCGATATCGCCGTCGACGAAGCGCTTGAACCACAGATCCCGCGCCGGCCCGGGCGCCGAGTTCAAGCGATCCTCGGCAAAGGCGAAGTGCCCGCGCAAGGCCTGAGGCACGTTGGAATCGGCTTCGGCCAATTCGATCAGCAGCTCAAACAATTGTGGCAGGGAGGCGCCGCCACCGCCGTATTCAACGGGAATCCGTACGGCGCCGAAACCGGCGTCCTTGAGCCACTGAATCGGTTCGTACGGAAGGCTGCGGGACTGTTCGCGCTCAACGGCACCGGCGGCGATGCGTTGGAAAATTGGCCGGAACCTTGCGGCCAGCGTTTCATAGTCAGTGCCAGTGGACAGCGGATTGATTACCTGATGTTCGGTCATGGGACGGCTCCTTGGGTCGGCAGTAGAAAGTGTTGCGTCTGCCAGGGGCAATTGCAGGGTCCATGCCGAAGCTCGCGGGCCAGGATTTACGGGAGGAACTGGATGCCGACACGCAGTGAATTGTTGCTGTACCAACAGTGCATCAGCAAATTGCCTCTGATACACCCACATCTGTGGCGAGGGAGCTTGCTCCCGCTTGAGTGCGCAGCGCTCACAAAAAAAAAGGGTCGCTGCGCAGCCCAGCGGGAGCAAGCTCCCTCGCCACAGTGTTCGCCCACCCCGAGATTTCGGTGCTGGCACGGTTGCTGCTCTTACCCCAGGACTTCCCTAAAGTCCCGAGGACATGTCAATGAGTCAGCAAGCCGTCAAATTTGCCTACTGGGTGCCGAACGTCAGCGGCGGGCTGGTGGTCAGCAAGATCGAGCAACGCACCCACTGGGGCATCGACTACAACCGCAAACTGGCGCAACTGGCCGAAGAGGCCGGGTTTGAATACGCCCTGACGCAGATCCGCTTCACCGCCGGTTACGGCGCCGAGTACCAGCACGAATCGGTCGCCTTCAGCCATGCGCTGCTGGCCGCCACCACCCAACTGAAAGTCATCGCCGCGATCCTTCCCGGCCCTTGGCAACCGGCGCTGGCGGCCAAGCAATTGGCAACCATCGACCAACTGACTAACGGCCGAGTGGCGGTGAACATCGTCAGTGGCTGGTTCAAGGGTGAGTTCCAGGCGATTGGCGAACACTGGCTGGAACACGACGAGCGTTATCGTCGCTCCGAAGAATTCATCCGCTCGCTGAAGGGCATCTGGAGCCAGGACAACTTTACCTTTCGCGGCGACTTCTACCGTTTCGACAACTACAGCCTCAAACCCAAGCCGCTGGGTCAGCCGGAAATCTTCCAGGGTGGCAGTTCCCGCGCGGCTCGGGACATGGCGGCACGGGTTTCGGACTGGTACTTCACCAACGGCAACACCCCGGAAGGCATCAAGGCCCAGGTCGATGACATCCGCGCCAAGGCAGCGGCCAACAATCATTCGGTGAAGGTCGGTGTGAACGCGTTTGTCATTGCCCGCGACACCGAAGAAGAAGCGCGAGCCGTACTGGCGCAAATAATCGATCAGGCGGACCCCGAGGCGGTGAATGCGTTTGGCGATGCGGCGAAGCAGGCGGGCAGGGCGTCACCTGAGGGCGAGGGCAACTGGGCCAAGTCGACGTTCGAGGATCTGGTGCAGTACAACGACGGGTTCAAGACCAACCTGATTGGTACGCCGCAGCAGATTGCCGAGCGGATCGTCGCGTTGAAAGCGGTGGGCGTGGACCTGGTGTTGGCGGGGTTTCTGCACTTTCAGGAGGAGGTGGAGTATTTCGGTAAGCGGGTATTGCCGTTGGTGAGGGAGCTGGAAGCCAAGGCAGCGGCCAAGCAGCAGGCCGCGGTAGCCTGAACACCACAAAACCCCTGTAGGAGCTGTCGAGTGAAACGAGGCTGCGATCTTTTGACTTTGATTTTTGAGATCAAAAGATCGCAGCCTCGTTTCACTCGACAGCTCCTACAGGGGATCAGTGTTTACAGGCCCAAGTCGGACAAGCTTGGGTGATCGTCAGGACGACGGCCCAGCGGCCAGTGGAACTTGCGGTCACTTTCCTTGATCGGCATGTCGTTGATGCAGGCAAACCGATTGGCCATCAAGCCGTTCTCGTCGAACTCCCAGTTTTCGTTGCCGTACGAGCGGAACCAGTTGCCCGAGTCGTCGTGCCATTCGTAGGCATAACGCACGGCAATGCGATTGCCGGTAAAGGCCCAAAGTTCTTTGATCAGGCGGTAATCCAGTTCCTTGGCCCATTTGCGCGTCAGGAAACCTTTGGCTTCTTCGCGGTTGTAGGCGAACTCGGCGCGGTTACGCCATTTGGTGTCCAGGGTGTAGGCCAGCGACACGCGTTCCGGGTCGCGGGAGTTCCAGCCGTCTTCGGCCAGGCGTACTTTTTCAATGGCCGATTCACGGGTGAATGGCGGCAATGGCGGACGAACTTCGGCATTAGACATTAATAGTCTCCCTATCAAAGTAAAGTTCTAGCAAGTTGTCGGGCTTGGTTAAAGTGTTACAGGTCCAATAACTTTCGCGCCATGCATTGCGCATTATCGGCGGCACTGTGATCACCCATGACAAGCGCCACGGTAATGGCACCGTCGATCAGGATCAGCAGCTGTTTGGCCAGCGTCTCCGGGTCTGTGGCGCCATGTTCGGTGCAGAGCTCGCGCACGTAGTCGAGCAGCTTCTGTTTATGGTCTTTGGCAACCAGGCGAACCGGGTCTTGCGGGTCGCCGGTTTCGCCGCTGGTATTGATGAATGCACAGCCACGGAAGCCTTCGGAGGCGAACCAGGCCTTGAGCACGGTAAACAGGTTGAGCAGCCGGTCGGCCGGTGTTTCAGCCTGGTCGACTTCGCTTCGGTACCAATGCATCCAGCGCACATCACGGCGTTGCAGGGCCGCGACGGTGAGCTCCTCCTTGTTGGCGAAGTAGCGGTAAATACTCTTTCTGGAGACACCGGCGGTTTTCACCAGAAGATCCATCCCGGTGGCAGCGATGCCACTTTTGTAGATCAACTTTTCGGTGACATCCAGAATGATGTCGCGTGTGTCGTTGCTGGTTATTTCGTTCATGTGGCAAACAGTAGAACGATCGTTCTCCTTGGTCAAGAAGATATTTTTGTCGTCTACAAAATTGCTATCGCGAGCAAGCTCGCTCCCACATTTGAAATGCGTTCCCCTGTGGGAGCGAGCTTGCTCGCGATGGGGCCATTACAGTCAGTAACAAGACCCGAACCGATCCATGGTGTAAGCTCTCGGGTTCTCCGGATTCGACCTTTTTGCGAGCCCTATGCCGTCGCTTTTCAAACGCTCTCTGCTGCCCAAACTGCGCAGTTTTCCGCTGACCGCCGATGCCGTCACCATCCTTTCTGGCGCTGCCGAGTTTCGTCGGTGCCTGCTGGAAAAGATCGCCAGCGCCACCCGGCGCATTTATATCGTCGCGCTTTATCTGCAACAGGATGAAGCCGGCCAGGAAATTCTCGATGCCTTGCATGCGGCCAAACTGGCGCGTCCGGAACTGGACGTGGTGGTGGTCGTTGACTGGTTGCGCGCCCAGCGCGGCTTGATCGGCGCCGGCAAGCAGCCGGGCAACTCGGCCTGGTATCAGGAAACCACCCGCACTCACGCCAGTGAAGTGCCGGTGTATGGCGTTCCCGTGCAGACCCGAGAACTGTTCGGCGTGCTGCATTTGAAAGGCTTCGTGATCGATGACTGCGTGATCTACAGCGGCGCGAGTCTGAACAACGTCTATCTGCACAAGTTCGACAAATACCGCTACGACCGTTATCACCTGCTGCATAACAGCGCGCTGGCCGATTCCATGCAGCACCTGGTCAAGCACGGTCTGATCGCTTCCAAAGCGGTACATCGTCTCGATTTGCCGAACCTGCCGACCACTCGCAGCCTGCGCAACGACATCGGCGACTTGCGCAGCCGCCTCAAGCACGCGGCGTACGACACCACGACAGGCACCACGGAAAAAGGTGGTTTGTCGGTCAGCCCATTGCTCGGTGTCGGCAAGAACAACCCGTTGAGCCGGGTGATTTGCGAGTTGATCGCCAGCGCTCAGCATCAACTGACCATCTGCACACCGTACTTCAACATGCCGCTGCCCGTGACTCGGGAAATCAACCGGGCACTGGCGCGGGGCGTGAAGATCGACATCATCGTCGGCGACAAGACGGCCAACGACTTCTACATCCCGCCGAGCGAGCCGTTCAAGGTGATTTCGGCGCTGCCTTATCTTTACGAGATCAGCCTGCGGCGCTTCGCCAAACGTCATCATCGCAGCGTCGACAGCGGCCAGTTGAACCTGCATCTGTGGCGTGACGGCGACAACACCTATCACCTCAAGGGCATGTGGATCGATCAGCGCTACACCTTGCTGACCGGCAACAACCTCAACCCGCGGGCGTTCCGACTCGACCTGGAAAACGCCTTGCTGATTGATGATCCGAAAGGTGAGTTGTTGGAGCCCCGTCGTAAAGAGCTGGCGGAGATTTTCGAGAACACCCGCCGCATCGAACGTTACCAGGAACTGGAAACGCTGCTGGAATACCCGGCGGCGGTGGCCAAGTTTCTCAAGCGCGTGAGTCGTGTGCGGATCGAGCGGTTGCTCTATCGGATTTTGTAACGCAAGGGTTGGTGGCGGGTCTGAATATGCCTTCGCGAGCAAGCTCGCTCCCACAGGGTTCTGCGCTAAGATGCCGGCACTCAAATAACAAGGCTCGCCTCGGTCAATGTCGGAAAAAGACACCATCTCCATTCAACTGGTGCGTGAAGCACTGCTGCAAAGCTGCGCCCCCGGAGCGACCGCCGATGAGGTGTTGAACAAGGTCGGCATCGATCCGGCACTGCTCGACAGCAGCGATGCACGCGTTCCGGCCACAGCTTATGCGCGTCTGTGGCGTTTACTGGCGCGACGTGGAGACGATGAATTTTTTGGCATGGATCCGCGCAAACTCAAATCCGGCAGCCTGGCTTTTCTCTGTCGCTGCTCCATGGTCCAGCCGAGCCTGGCCGCCGGCCTGACCTCGGGCTTGAGCTTCCTGTCGTTGATGCTCGAACACCTGCCCGCGCAGTTGGTTCGTCAGCAAAGCCTGGCGGAAATCGTCCTGCTCGAAGACGACCAGGACCCGCGCCGCGCCTTCACGTATTTCACTTACTGGATGATCGTTCACGGCGTCGCCTGCTGGCTGGCGGGGCGACGAATTCCGATCCTGGCCATCGAGTTGCGCTGCCCGACACCGGACTTCTGCGATGACTATCAGGTGATGTTCTCCGAGAACCTGCGTTTCGACCGGCCGCGCACGCGGATGATTTTCTCCGCCGAGTGCCTGGACTTGCCGATCAAGCGCAGCCCGGAAGAACTCAAGCGTTTCCTGGCCCATGCGCCGGCCAATATCCTGGTCAAGTACCGCGACCCGGAGAGCCTTGCCAGCCGGATCAAGCACGATTTGCGGCAACTCCCCGCCGAACACTGGCCGGAAACCGAACCCCTGGCGCAACAGCTGTGCATGTCGGCTTCCACCCTGCGTCGGCGCCTGGCCGAAGAAGGCCAGACTTACCAAGGGCTCAAGGACAGCGTGCGCAAGGAACTGGCGATTGTCTGGCTGGCCGAACCCGCTATCAGCTTCGCCGAGATCGCCGCGCGGCTGGGGTTTGCCGATACCAGCTCGTTCTACAAGGCGTTTCGCAAGTGGTCGGGGTCAAATCCCGGGCATTACCGCAGCCTGATCCTCAACGAAGCTGATTGATCCGAAGCCTGTTGTGCCTGGGCTGACGCTATCGCGAGCAAGCTCGCTCCCACAGGGAATTTGGTGTGACATAGATAGTGTTCACACCAAAGAACTACTGTGGGAGCGAGCTTGCTCGCGATGAGGCCCTTACAGGCGCCACATCTCTCAAATCTTGGCCAAACCAGTCACGCAACTTGATAGCTTTGACCATTGTCCCGCGCCCTGCGCAGAGCGAGTATTTCCCTGTAAATAAAGGTTCCCCCGGCCTAATAAAAATACAAAGGGATTCTGGCAATGCGCGATTATTTGTCTGCTACATCACAGTTTAATTATCAGCACACCGTCGATGCCGCGCTCGCGGGCGATTTGACTGCCCTCAACGCCTGTGTCGAGTGTTGCGACCGCCATGCCTTGCCGGGGCGCATCGCGCTGTTCTGGGAAGGCCGTGATGGCGCCAGCGCGACCTACACCTTCAGCGACTTGCAGGACAAAGCCGCACGTTTAGCCAATTTCCTCCTGGCCCAAGGCGTGAAAAAAGGCGACAAGGTTGCCGGTCTCCTGCCTCGTAACATCGAATTGCTGATCACTGTATTCGCCACCTGGCGCATCGGCGCGGTCTACCAGCCGCTGTTCACGGCATTCGGCCCGAAAGCCATCGAACACCGTCTCAACTCCTCTGGCGCCAAAGTGGTGGTCACCGACGCGGGCAATCGCTCCAAACTCTCTGAAGTCGCCGACTGCCCGACCATCGTCACCGTTGCCGGCCCGAAAGGCCAAGGCATCGTCCGCGGCGATTACAGCTTCTGGGCCGAACTGGCCCATTATTCTCCTGTGTGCGAACCCGTCCTGTTGACCGGCGAAGACCCGTTCCTGCTGATGTTCACCTCGGGCACCACCGGTCCGTCGAAAGCGCTGTCCGTTCCGCTCAAGGCCATCGTCGCCTTCCAGAACTACACCCGTGACGCCGTGGACTTGCGCCCCGAAGACGCCTTCTGGAACCTCGCCGATCCGGGTTGGGCCTACGGCATCTATTTCGGCGTCACCGGGCCCATGGCCCTGGGGCATCCGATCACCTTTTACGATGGCCCGTTCTCCCTCGAAAGCACCTGTCGGGTGATCAACAAATACGGGATCACCAACCTCACCGGCTCGCCGACGGCCTATCGCCTGTTGATCGCCGGAGGTGACGAATTCGCCCGCTCGATCAAGGGCAAGCTGCGCATCGTCAGCAGCGCCGGCGAGCCGCTGAATCCGGAGGTGATTCGCTGGTTCGCCGACAACCTCGGCGTGGTGATTCACGACCATTACGGCCAGACCGAACTCGGCATGGTCCTGTGCAATCACCATGGCCTCGAGCATCCGATCCACATGGGCGCCGCCGGTTTCGCTTCGCCCGGCCACCGCATCGTGGTGCTGGATGACGAGTACAAAGAACTGGGCGTCGGTCAGCCGGGCATTCTGGCCATCGACCGCACCCAGTCGCCGATGTGCTGGTTCGCCGGTTACGAAGGCGCACCGACCAGGGCCTTCGTCGGCAACTATTACCTGAGCGGCGACACCGTCGAGTGGAACCCGGACGGCAGCATCAGCTTCGTCGGTCGCAGCGACGACGTGATTACTACCTCCGGTTACCGCGTCGGCCCGTTCGACGTGGAAAGCGCGTTGATCGAACACCCGGCCGTGATTGAAGCCGCCGTTGTCGGCAAGCCCGACCCGGAGCGCACCGAACTGGTGAAAGCCTTCGTGGTGATTTGCGAGCAATACCGCGCAACGCCGGAGCTGGCCGAAGAGCTGCGCCAACACGTGCGCAAACGACTGGCCGCGCACTCGTACCCCCGTGAAATCGAATTTGTCAGCGAGTTGCCGAAAACCCCTAGCGGCAAATTGCAGCGCTTTATCTTGCGCAACCAGGAAATCGCCAAGGCTCAAGAGGCCGTCGCGAAGAACGTTTCAGCTTGAATCCAAGGAAACAATGATGCAGATCGAAAATAAGGTTTTTCTCGTCACCGGCGGTGCGTCGGGCCTCGGTGCGGCCACCGCTGAAATGCTGGTCGCTGCCGGTGCCAAAGTGATGCTGGTGGACATGAACGCCGAGGCCGTTGCGGCCCAGGCTGAACGTCTCGGCGCGCAAAGCGTGGTGGCGGATATCAGCAACGAAGCGGCGGCCGAAGCCGCTGTGCAGGCGACGGTCAAAGCCTTCGGTGGCCTGAATGGTCTGGTCAACTGCGCCGGCATCGTGCGCGGTGAGAAGATCCTCGGCAAGAACGGCCCGCACGTGTTGGCCAATTTCAGCCAGGTAATCAACGTCAACCTGATCGGCAGTTTCAACATGCTGCGCCTGGCCGCTGCGGCGATTGCCGAAACCGAAGCAGATGCTGACGGCGAGCGCGGCGTGATCATCAACACCGCTTCGGCTGCAGCCTATGACGGCCAGATCGGCCAGGCCGCGTATGCCGCCTCCAAAGGCGCAATCGTCAGCCTGACCTTGCCCGCCGCCCGTGAACTGGCGCGCTTCGGCATCCGCGTGATGACCATCGCCCCGGGCATTTTCGAAACCCCGATGATGGCCGGCATGACCCCGGAAGTCCGCGCGTCGCTGGCGGCTGGCGTGCCGTTTCCGCCACGTCTTGGCAAACCAGGCGAGTATGCCGGGCTGGTCAGGCATATCATTGAAAACAGCATGCTTAATGGCGAGGTGATCCGTCTCGACGGCGCCTTGCGCATGGCCGCCAAGTAAGGAGGATTTGTCATGACTATTTCCAACGATCCCATTGTTATCGTCAGCGCCGTCCGCACCCCGATGGGTGGTTTCCAGGGCGAACTGAAAAGCCTGACTGCACCGCAACTCGGTGCTGCGGCGATTCGCGCTGCCGTCGAACGCGCCGGTGTGGCGCCAGACGCGGTTGAAGAAGTGCTGTTCGGTTGCGTCCTGTCCGCCGGCCTCGGCCAAGCCCCTGCGCGTCAAGCCGCACTGGGCGCCGGGCTGGATAAATCGACCCGCTGCACCACCCTGAACAAGATGTGCGGTTCGGGCATGGAAGCGGCGATTCTGGCCCACGACATGCTGGTGGCCGGTAGCGCCGACGTGGTTGTCGCCGGCGGCATGGAAAGCATGTCCAACGCACCGTATCTGCTGGACCGCGCCCGTAGCGGTTACCGCATGGGCCACGGTCGCGTACTCGACCACATGTTCCTCGACGGTCTGGAAGACGCTTACGACAAAGGCCGCCTGATGGGCACCTTCGCCGAGGATTGCGCCGAAACCAACGGTTTCACCCGTGAAGCCCAGGATGCGTTTGCCATTGCCTCGACCACCCGCGCGCAGCAGGCGATCAAGGACGGCAGCTTCAAAGACGAGATCGTGCCGCTCACCGTGACCGTCGGTAAAGAGCAGGTGCTGATCAGCAACGACGAACAACCACCGAAAGCCAAACTGGACAAGATCGCGTCCTTGAAACCGGCGTTCCGCGACGGCGGCACGGTGACGGCGGCGAACTCCAGCTCGATTTCCGATGGCGCCGCTGCACTGGTGTTGATGCGCCGTTCCGAAGCTGAAAAGCGCGGCCTGAAACCGCTGGCAGTGATTCACGGCCACGCCGCGTTTGCCGACACCCCGGGCCTGTTCCCGGTGGCACCGGTGGGGGCGATCGAGAAGCTGATGAAGAAAACCGGCTGGTCGCTGGACGAAGTCGATCTGGTCGAAGTTAACGAAGCCTTCGCCGTGGTCAGTCTGGTCACCATGACCAAACTGGAAATCCCTCACGAGAAGATCAACGTTCACGGCGGCGCTTGCGCCCTCGGCCACCCGATCGGTGCGTCTGGCGCGCGGATCCTTGTGACCTTGCTCTCGGCCCTGCGCCAGAAAGGCCTGAAACGCGGCGTTGCAGCAATCTGCATCGGCGGCGGTGAAGCCACGGCCATGGCTGTTGAATGCCTCTACTAAGGCCTGCACGGTCTCTGTAGGAGCAATGTAGGAGCTGTCGAGTGCAACGAGGCTGCGATCTTTTGACTTTGCTTTTTTAAAGATCAAGATCAAAAGATCGCAGCCTCGTTGCACTCGACAGCTCCTACAAGGGCAACTGTAATTTTAAGGATTTGCCATGATTCCCAATGACGAACAACTGCAAATCAGCGAAGCGGCCCGGCAGTTTGCCCAGGAACGGCTGAAACCGTTCGCCGCCGAGTGGGACCGCGAGCATCGCTTCCCCAAGGAAGCCATCGGCGAGATGGCGGAACTGGGCTTCTTCGGCATGTTGGTGCCGGAAGAGTGGGGCGGCTGCGACACCGGTTACCTGGCCTACGCCATGGCCCTGGAAGAAATCGCGGCCGGCGACGGCGCCTGCTCGACCATCATGAGCGTGCACAACTCGGTGGGTTGCGTGCCGATTCTCAAGTACGGCAACGACGACCAGAAAGAACGCTTCCTCAAACCTTTGGCCAGCGGCTCGATGCTGGGGGCCTTTGCCCTGACCGAACCGCAGGCCGGCTCCGACGCGAGCGGCTTGAAAACCCGTGCCCGCCTGGAAGGCGATCACTACGTGTTGAACGGCTGCAAACAGTTCATCACCTCCGGACAGAACGCCGGGGTGGTGATCGTGTTCGCTGTGACTGATCCGAGTGCCGGCAAGCGTGGCATCACGGCGCTGATCGTGCCCACCGATTCGCCGGGCTACAAAGTCGCGCGGGTCGAAGACAAGCTCGGCCAGCACGCCTCCGACACCTGCCAGATTCTGTTTGAGGACGTGAAGGTGCCGGTGGCCAATCGGTTGGGCGAGGAGGGCGAAGGTTATCGAATCGCCCTGGCCAACCTCGAAGGCGGCCGCGTCGGCATCGCTTCGCAATCGGTGGGCATGGCCCGCGCTGCGTTCGAAGCAGCCCGCGACTACGCCCGCGAGCGTGAAAGCTTTGGCAAACCGATCATCGAGCATCAAGCGGTCGCGTTCCGCCTGGCGGACATGGCAACCCAAATCGCTGTGGCCCGGCAGATGGTGCATTACGCAGCGGCGCTGCGTGACAGCGGCAAACCGGCCTTGGTCGAAGCGTCCATGGCCAAGCTGTTCGCCTCGGAAATGGCCGAGAAAGTCTGTTCCTCGGCGTTGCAAACACTCGGCGGCTACGGTTACTTGAACGATTTTCCGCTGGAGCGGATCTACCGCGACGTGCGTGTCTGCCAGATCTACGAAGGCACCAGCGATATTCAGCGCATGGTTATTTCTCGCAATCTTTAAGAAGGAGTCATCTGTGAGTTACGAAACGATTTTGCTGGAAACCCACGGTCGTGTGGGCCTGATTACCCTGAACCGGCCGCAAGCGCTGAATGCGTTGAACGCGCAAATTGTCAGCGAGCTGAACCACGCCCTCGATGGCCTGGAAGCCGATTCGAACATCGGTTGCATCGTGCTGACCGGCTCGAAAAAAGCCTTCGCCGCCGGTGCCGACATCAAGGAAATGGCCGAGCTGACCTACCCGCAGATATACCTCGACGACCTGTTCAGCGACAGCGATCGCGTGGCTAACCGCCGCAAGCCGATCATTGCTGCCGTCAACGGCTTCGCCTTGGGCGGTGGTTGTGAACTGGCGCTGATGTGCGACTTCATCCTGGCCGGCGACAACGCCAGATTCGGTCAGCCGGAAATCAACCTCGGCGTACTGCCGGGCATGGGCGGCACCCAGCGCCTGACCCGCGCGGTGGGCAAGGCCAAGGCCATGGAAATGTGCCTCAGCGGTCGCTTGATCGATGCGGTGGAAGCGGAGCGTTGCGGGATTGTCGCGCGGATTGTTCCGGCTGATGAGTTGCTGGAAGAAGCGTTGAAAGTCGCGGCGCTGATCGCCAAGAAGTCGCTGCCGATTGCAATGATGGTCAAGGAAAGCGTCAACCGCGCGTTTGAAGTGAGCCTGTCGGAAGGTGTGCGCTTTGAGCGTCGGGTGTTCCATGCGGCGTTTGCGACGCAGGATCAGAAGGAAGGGATGGCGGCGTTTATTGCCAAGCGTGAGGCCGAGTTCAAGGGTAAGTGATGGTAGTGGGGTAGATTCAAAATCCACCCCTCACCCCAGCCCTCTCCCCATGGGGGAGAGGGGGAAAGGGAGCCCATCTCCATGCTTTTCAAATCCTGAGTTCGACCCGGAATTTTCAGGTCGATGAAACTCGAAAAACACCTCGGTCAGTCCCCTCTACCCTCTGGGGAGAGGGTTAGGGTGAGGGGTGGATTCAAAGACCACCCCCGATCCCAGACCTCACACAAGGTAGTTTTTGAGCTCCCGGGCAATCACCATCCGCTGTATCTCGCTCGACCCTTCATAAATCTGCGTAATCCGCGCATCCCGGTAGTAACGCTCCACCGGGTAATCCTCCAGATACCCATACCCGCCGTGAATCTGCATCGCCGACGAACACACTTTCTCGGCCATCTCAGATGCAAACAGCTTGGCCTGTGAAGCCTCCGACAGACACGGCTTGCCGGCACTGCGCAACCGCGCAGCATGCAAGATCAGCAGTCGTGCAGCATTCAATCGGGTGTGCATGTCGGCCAGCATGTTGGCAATGCTCTGGTGCTCGATGATCGGTTTGTCGAACTGCACCCGATCCCGCGAGTAGGCCAGCGCTGCTTCAAACGCTGCGCGGGCAATGCCCAGCGCCTGCGCCGCGATGCCGATGCGGCCGCCTTCAAGGTTCGACAGGGCAATCGCCAGTCCTTTGCCGCGCTCACCCAACAGGTTGGCTTCGGGAATCGTGCAGTTGCTCAGGGTCACCGCGCAGGTATCGGACGCGCGAATACCCATTTTGTGTTCGGTGCGATCAACGATGAAACCCGCGGTATCGGTCGGCACCAGGAACGCCGAGAGGCCGCGCTTGCCCAGGTCCGGATCGGTCACCGCAAACACAATGGCCAGTTTCGCCCGTTTGCCGTTGCTGACGAATTGCTTGGCGCCGTTGATCACCCACTGGCCATCGCGCAGCTCGGCACGGGTGCGCAGGTTGTGGGCTTCGGAGCCGGCCTGGGGTTCGGTCAGGCAGAAGCAGCCGATGGCCTGACCGCTGGCCAGATCCGGCAGCCAGGTCTGTTTCTGTTCTTCAGTGCCGTAGTTGAGGACCGGACCGCAGCCCACGGAGTTGTGAATGCTCATCAGTGCGCCAGTGGCGCCGTCACCGGCCGAAATCTCTTCCACCGCCAAGGCGTAGGCGACGTAGTCGACATAGGTGCCGCCCCATTCCTCGGGCACCACCATGCCCAGCAGACCCAGTTCGCCCATCTTCGCCACCAGGCCGTCATCGATCCAGCCGGCCTTTTCCCAGGACTGTGCGTGGGGCGCGATTTCGCCGCGGGCAAAGTCCCGGGCCATGTCGCGGATCATGACTTGCTCTTCGCTCAATTCGATATCGTGCATGGCTCAGCTCCCGCTTTGGTCAAAACCGGTGAAGAAACTCGCGACGTGCTCGGCGTCCAGCGCCTGCAAGGTCGGCGGGTTCCAGCGCGGCTTCTTGTCTTTGTCGATCAGCAAGGCGCGCACGCCTTCGATCAGGTCGCCGCGCTCGAACCACTGACGGTCCAGGTGCAGCTCAAGGGCGAAGCAGTCTTCCAGACTCAAGTGCCGGCCGCGACGGAGCATGTCCAGGGTCACGCCCATGGCCAGCGGTGAACGGCTTTCCAGCAGGTTGGCGGTGGTTATGGCCCACTCGTGGCTGTCGGCGACCGTTACTTCACGCAGTTGCTCAACAATACTCGGCACATCGGGCAGGGCGAAGAAGTGATCGATGGCCGGGCGCAATGCCGCCAAAGGTGCCGCGGGCAGTTGTTGCACGGCGAGTTTCGCCAGCAGACCTTGAAGGTCCTTCAACGGTGTTTCGTGCCATTCGAGCTGGTCGAGTTGCTCGTCGAGGGTGCCCAGCTTGTCGCTTTCCAGGTACCAGTCGGCCAGGCCGCAATAGAGCGCATCGGCCGCACGGATCTGCACGCCGCTGACGCCAAGGTAAATCCCCAGCTCACCGGGAACGCGCGGCAGGAAATGGCTGCCACCGACATCCGGGAAATAACCGATCGCCACTTCCGGCATCGCCAGACGGCTTTTCTCGGTGACCACCCGCAAGTCGGCGCCTTGTACCAGGCCCATGCCGCCGCCCAGGACAAAACCGTCCATCAAGGCGAGCACCGGTTTGCGGTAATGGTGAATCGCGAGGTCGAGGGCGTATTCCTCGACGAAGAAATCTTCGTGCAGCGTGTCGCCGTTTTTGAAGCTGTCGTACAGCGAACGAATATCGCCGCCGGCACAGAACGCCTTCTCGCCAGCACCGCGCAAAACCACTGCGTGTACATGCGGATCCAGCGCCCAGGCGTCGAGCTGACGCTGCAGATTGCGCACCATGTCCAGGGTAATGGCGTTGAGTCCGGCGGGGCGATTGAGAGTCAGGTGACCGATGTGGTTGCGAACCTCGGCCAGCACTTCGTTTTGCGTGGCATCCATGGACGAAGTCCCTGGAGAAGAAACCTGAGCAGTCATCACTAACTCCCTGCTTTTATTGTTCTTTATAGAGAAGCTCGCGCGCGAGCGATGCTGGATCGTAACAGTGCAAATTTGTGATGTACAACCGGCATATGTGCAGGGTCAGTTTGCGTTTTTGCCTTAAAGCAAGATCAAAAGATCGCAGCCTGCGGCAGCTCCTACCTCAGAACACGTACACCCTGTAGGAGCTGCCGCAGGCTGCGATCTTTTGATCTTTGATTGCCGACGACAGAAACGGCTGTGAAAGCCCCTCGTTCAGCGCAGTTGCGCTGTCAGAACAGGGACTTACGACACCTGCACCGGCCTGGCAATTGGCATTCTGACGGTCCATTTCAAGCGCTTGCGACGATGCGCCTGGAGCGGACTGCACTCCGACGACTGGCTCGGGCCGGTCGAAAACAACAACAAATACGGCTGCGGTGAATACCGCATCGACTCTCTGCCCCTGTCAAAAAGTGTGGTTAGGCGCAGGCGCCAGGCCGCGATAAATCCAAATAATCCGGGACTCAAGAAGATGATCAACATCAAATGGCTGACCTTGCCGGCAATCGCATTGCTGTGCTGCACCACCGGCGCCAGCGCCAAGGAATGGAAAGAGCTGCGATTCGGCGTCAACCCGAGCTACCCGCCTTTTGAATCCACCACCGCCGATGGCGGCGTGCAGGGCTTTGGCGTGGATTTGGGCAACGCGATCTGCGCTGAATTGAAGTTGAAATGCGTGTGGGTCAGCAATGACTTCGACGGGCTGATTCCGGCGCTCAAGGCGGGCAAGTTCGACGCCATCGAATCGTCGATGACGGTGACTGATGCGCGTAAAAAGCAGATCGACTTCACCGATCGCCTGTATGCCGGGCCGACCGCCATCGTCACTCGCAAGGATTCCGGGCTGTTGCCCACAGCCGAGTCGCTGCAGGGCAAGACCATCGGTTACATGCAGGGCACGATTCAGGAAACCTACGCCAAGGCCAAGCTGGCACCCGGCGGCGTGAAACTGCGTGCCTATCAGAATCAGGATCAGGTCTACGCCGACCTGGTATTTGGCCGTCTCGACGCCTCGATCCAGGACAAGATGCAGGCGCAAATGAGCTTTTTGACGTCCCCCCAAGGCGCAGACTTCAAGAACAGTGAAGGCATCAGCGACCCGTTAGTGCCGTCCGACATCGCCATCGGCGTGCGCAAGGACAACGAAGAACTAAAAGGCATGCTCAATGCCGCCATCAAGGCCCTGCATGACAAGGGTATCTACGCGCAGATCCAGCAGAAACACTTCGGCGATCTGGACCTTTACAACTACTGATCCTCGCGCCCCGAAGGCTGCGTCCTGGTAACAGGCGCAGCGCTTGAGCGCGGGCGCCTCAAGACAGGTGACTGACGTGAACTCCTTCCTGAATCTGATCGGGGTCGATCTCTCGGCCCTGCAAGGCTATGGCCCTTTGTTGCTGCACGGCACCTGGGTCACTCTGAAATTGTCAGCGCTCTCGCTGCTGGTGAGCATGGCGCTGGGCCTGCTCGGCGCGGCGGCGAAACTGTCGCCGCTGAAGCTGTTGAACCTGCCGGCGACCTTCTACACGACACTGATTCGCGGCGTGCCGGACCTGGTGCTGATGCTGCTGATTTTCTACAGCTTGCAAGGCTGGCTGAGTAGCCTGACCGAGGCCATGGACTGGCCCTACATGGAAATCGACCCGTTCGTGGCCGGCGTCATCACCCTTGGGTTTATCTACGGCGCGTATTTCACCGAGACCTTTCGCGGGGCGATTTTGAGCGTGCCGCGCGGCCAGCAGGAAGCCGCCGCGTGCTTTGGCCTGAACCGCTGGCAGCGATTTCGCTTCGTGGTGTTCCCGCAAATGATGCGTTTCGCCTTGCCGAGCCTCGGCAATAACTGGCTGGTACTGCTCAAGGCCACGGCGTTGGTGTCGATCATCGGTTTGTCGGACCTGGTCAAAGTCGCGCAGGAAGCCGGCAAAAGTACCTTCAACATGCTCGATTTCCTGCTGCTCGCAGCGGCGCTGTATTTGCTGATCACCAGCGCTTCCAACTACGTTTTGCGCGTGCTGGAACGACGTTATAACCAGGGTGTGCGGGGGATGGCACGATGATCGAGTTGATTGCCGAATACTGGAAACCCTTTCTGTTCAGCGACGGCTACAGCCTCACCGGGTTGGCCATGACGTTGTGGCTGCTGGTGGCGAGCATTGTGATGGGGTTCTTCCTGTCGTTGCCATTGGCAATCATGCGCACTTCGCGCTGGGGCCTGCTGCGCTGGCCGGTTCAGCTGTTTACCTATGTGTTTCGCGGAACACCGCTGTATATCCAGTTGCTGATTTGCTACAGCGGGATCTACGGCATCGCGGTGGTGCGCTCGCAACCGCTGCTCGAAGCATTTTTCCGCGATGCGATGAATTGCACCTTGCTCGCGTTCACGCTCAACACCTGCGCCTACACCGTGGAAATCTTCGCCGGGGCGATTCGCAGCATTCCCTACGGTGAAATCGAGGCCGCCCACGCGTATGGCTTGAGTGGCTGGCGCCTGTACCTGCGGCTGATTCTGCCTTCGGCATTGCGCCGGGCACTGCCGTATTACAGCAACGAAGTAATCTTGATGTTGCACGCGACTTCAGTGGCGTTCACCGCCACCATTCCGGACATCCTCAAAATCGCCCGGGACGCCAACGCCGCGACCTTCATGACCTTCCAGGCCTTCGGCATTGCCGGCCTGCTGTACCTCGCGCTGTCGTTCGGGCTGGTCGGAGCCTTCCGCCTGGCGGAGAAGCGCTGGCTGAGTTTTCTCGGCCCGACTCACTGAATCCCATTTTCTATCCAGAGCGGTGCCGCTTGGCGCGCCGCTCCAGGAGTGCTGACATGTACAAACTCACGGTTGAAAATCTGTATAAACGTTTTGGTGACAACGAAGTGCTCAAGGGCGTCTCGTTGAACGCACGGGCAGGCGATGTGGTGAGCATGATCGGCGCCAGCGGTTCGGGTAAAAGCACGATGCTGCGTTGCATCAACTTTCTGGAGCGCGCGGACGAAGGCGCCATTGAACTGGACGGCGAGCGCGTCATCACGCGCCCGGGTGCCGGTGGCATGCGTGTCGCTCATCCGGCGCAATTGCAGCGTTTGCGCACACGCCTGGCGATGGTGTTCCAGCATTTCAATTTGTGGAGCCATCTGACGGTGCTGGAGAACATCGTGCTGGCGCCGTGTCGGGTGCTGGGGATCAGCCGCAAGGCGGCGGAAGAAAGTGCGCGGGCCTATCTGGACAAGGTCGGTCTGCCGCAACGAGTGGCCGATCAATACCCGGCATTTCTGTCCGGCGGGCAGCAACAGCGGGTGGCAATCGCGCGAGCCCTGGCGGTGGAGCCGGAGATTCTATTGTTCGACGAGCCGACTTCGGCACTCGATCCGGAATTGGTGGGTGAGGTGCTGAAGGTAATTCAGGCGCTGGCCGAAGAAGGCCGTACCATGTTGATGGTGACCCACGAGATGGGGTTTGCCCGGCAGGTTTCCAGCCAGGTGTTGTTCTTGCATCAGGGGAAGGTCGAGGAGCAGGGGGACGCTACGATCCTCGACCAGCCAAAAAGTGAACGTTTGCAGCAATTTCTATCGGGTCGTTTGAAGTGAGGCAAGACGTACATGGCGGATATCCGCGATCTGTCGATCGTGCTTGATCGTATCGATCAGGCAATCATCGAAGTGCTGCGCCACGAAGGGCGCATCACTTATCAAAAGCTTTCCGAGCGCGTGCACCTGACGCCCAGGCCGTGCCTGGAACGAGTGCGCAAACTCGAACAGCTCGGGGTCATTCGTGGGTATGGCGCGATTCTCGATGAAAAGAAACTGACGCCAGGCTTGTCGTTGCTGGTGCTGGTGGCGTTGTCCAACCAGAGTGGGCGGGCGGCGCAAAAGGCGTTTGAAGCCAAGGTCCGCGCCTGCCCGCAGGTGCTGGAATGTCGGTTGATCAGCGGTGCGTTCGACTACAGCTTGCGCATGCGTTGCCGGGACATGGAACACTATCGGGTGCTGACCGAAGTCTGGTTCGATGATCCGGATTTGCACATCGACAAGTTGGTGAGCCATCCGGAACTGGCGATGGTCAAGACCACGATGGAATAGAAGCAAGATCAAGATCAAAAGATCGCAGCCTTCGGCACCTCCTACACAGACCGCGTGAAAACCCGATTCTGTAGGAGCTGCCGAAGGCTGCGATCTTTTGCTTTTCGGTGCTCGCCGAATCGGCTGGGCCACACACGTTTTTCAGCCGTTTCCATCACGCCGCAGCCACTTATCAACCGGGTTTTTCAGCCTGCGAAACAGACAATGAGTACCTCTTAACCCTCATTGAATCTGTGCCCATGCAAACCACCAATACCGTTTTGATGATTCGCCCGACACGTTTCTCCTTCAATCAGGACACGGCGGCGAACAACCGTTTCCAGCAGCCGGCCGCGGTCAGCGAAGACGTTCAGCAAAAGGCCCTGCAAGAGTTCGATGGCTACGTTGCTGCGCTGCGTCACCATGGCGTCGAAGTCATCGTGCACAACGACCGCGAAGCGCCGCATACCCCGGATTCGATCTTCCCCAACAATTGGTGGAGCAGCCATCCCGACGGCACATTGGTGCTGTACCCGATGCAGGGCCACAACCGGCGTCTGGAACGGGACAAAGGCGTGCTTGACTGGCTGCGGGACGAGTACCGGGTAGAACAATTGCTGGACCTTTCCTGCCTCGAACAGCAGGAAGTGTTCCTCGAAGGCACCGGCAGCATGGTGCTGGATCGTCAGCAGCGGATTTGCTACGCCGGTTATTCCACCCGCACCCATGCCCGTGCTCTGGATCAGGTGGTCAGTCATTTGGGTTACGAGCTGTGCGCCTTCAATGCGGTGGACCGCCAGGGCGTCGCGATTTACCACACCAACGTGATGATGAGTGTCGGCACGCGCCTGGCCGTGGCTTGCCTGGCGTCGGTCACGCACCCGGCCGAACGCCTGGCCCTGCGTTCGCGACTGGAAGACAGCGGCAAGCAGGTCATCGCCCTGAGCTGGGAGCAGCTGGAATCCTTCGCCGGCAACATGCTGGAGGTCCACAACGCCGCGGGCGAACCCTTGCTGGTGATGTCGCGCACGGCCTGGCAATCGCTGGATGCCGCGCAACGTCGTTTGATCGAAGCCCACACCACGCCACTCCCCGTCAATATCGACACCATCGAGCGCATCGGCGGCGGCAGCGCGCGCTGCATGTTGGCCGAGGTCTTTCTGTCCAGACATCAGGTTACCCAGGAGCAAGTGCGATGATCGTTCGTCCAGCCACACCGGCAGACCTGCCGGCACTGTTAGCCCTGGCCCATAGCGCCGGAACCGGTTTGACCACCTTGCCGGCCGACGCGGGGCGTCTGCGTCAGCGTCTGGAATGGGCGGCGAAAACCTTCGCCGGCGAGGCCGAACGCGCCGATGCCGATTACCTGTTTGTGCTCGAGAATGACCAGCATGAAGCCATCGGCATTTGCGCACTGGCCGGTGCCGTCGGCCTGCGCGAGCCCTGGTACAACTATCGACTGGGCCTGTTTGTCGCGGCCTCGAAAAACCTTGGGATCAATCAGCAACTGCCGACATTGTTCCTCGGTAACGATATGACCGGTCACTCAGAGCTGTGTTCGCTGTTTCTGCATGCCGATCACCGCAGCGGCCTGAACGGGCGTTTGCTGTCCAAGGCGCGGTTCCTGTTTCTGGCGGAATTTCGTCAGCATTTCGCAGAGAAGGTCATCGCCGAGATGCGCGGCTACTCGGACGCGGAGGGCGTTTCACCGTTCTGGGAAGGTCTGGGGCGGCACTTCTTCAAGATGGATTTTGCCGATGCCGACTACCTGACCGGGCTGGGTAACAAGACCTTCATCGCCGAGCTGATGCCCAAGTTTCCGCTGCCGACCTGCCTGTTGCCTGAAGCAGCAAGAACCGTCATCGGTCGCGTTCACCCCAACACGGAACCGGCGCTGGGCATGCTCAAGGCTGAAGGATTCGAACACCGCGACTACATCGACATCTTCGACGGCGGCCCGTTGATCGAATGCGCCACCGGGGATATCCGTGCGGTGCGTGACAGCCAGGTGCTGCAACTGAGCATCGGCACACCGGGGGAGCAGGCGGCGACTTACCTGATTCACAACCGCCAGTTTGCCGAGTGCCGGATTACCGCGGCACCGGCGCGGGTGGCTGCTGGTACGTTGATTGTCGATGTAGAGACTGCGAAGAGTTTGGGGTTGAGTGCCGGATCATCGGTGCGCGCGGTGAGTCTGGCGGTGCCGGCACGACAATTGTCAGCGGCCTAAACAGATTTTTGGGGTGGCTCTGAACCTGAGGGAGCGAGCTTGCTCGCGATGGCGGTGTGTTATTCAACATCAATATTGACTGACAGGGCCCCCTCGCGAGCAAGCTCGCTCCCACAGGGGATCTGTGTTTCTTCAGGTTCTACTGCTGAGTACTTCACCAATGCTGCGCCGTCTGGCATGCAATTCACTGGCATGGATCAATTGTTCGAGGTCTTCGGGCGTGACATCGAAGAACGCTTCCATCTCCGCCAGGGCCAGTTTCAGGTCCTGGGCGGTGATCGCCTGGCTGTCGGTGGGCGGGTGGTCGGCCGGTACCCTGGACACCGGTTCGCTGGCGCGTTTTGGGTAACGTATGCGCGTCAGGTTGTTGTAGGCCAGGGCGCTGAGCAGCAGGGTCGACCCGCTGAGCATCACCGGGCCGAGGGCTTTCCAGTCCAGGGCAATGGTCGCCGGGTCTGCCAACACCAGCAGCAGCGCCAAGGCCCCGGCCGGTGGATGCAGGCAACGCAGCCAGCACATCAGAATCAGCGCCATGCCTGCCGCCAGGCAAGCGCTGCCGAGGGTTCGTCCGAGCACGTGAGCGACCAGCAGCGAAACCACCCCGGCGCTGAGGTAGCCGCCAAGAATCGACCAGGGCTGGGCGAGGGCGCCGGAGGACACTGCGAACAGCAATACGGCCGATGCACCCAGCGGACCGATCAGGTGCTGCGCCACTTGCATGCCGAATACCTGGCTGCAGAGCCAGACGCTGAACATCGTGCCCAGGGACATGCCAATCGCGGCGCGGCTCCATTCGGAGGGGCGGGTGTTGATGGCGGCGGGAAACCAGCGAGCGAACATGAGGCAGACGATCCGTTGAAAAAACCGAGGCAAAAAAAAGGCTTAGCTGGGATACCCAGAAAGCCCTTGAAGTTGTTCCAACTATTGGGGGAGGAACGGGCACAGTGTGCCGTTCATTCCTGATACTGACAAATTCATATTAATGCAGTTTGAGTGCATTAATTTTGCTGTAAGGCCACCCGACGACCGCTCATGAAACACAGGAAACCGCCCATGGCGGTCAGCGCGCTCAGGGCATAAAACATCGTTGGCGCCGGGGTGTGAATCAGCAGGTATCCGCAAATCACTGGGCTCAGGGCTCCGCCAAGGGCCGCGAGGTTTTGCGCACCGTAATAGCTGCCGCGCAGTTCTTCCGGGGCCAGGGTGTCGACGAAGAGGAATTCGGCGGGGTAAATGATCATTTCACCGAGGGTGAAGATGAACATTGCCACGCACCAGCTCACAAGGCTGTCGGCCAGGCTGAAACCGATCAACCCGACGATGAACAGACTGGTACCGCCCGCGATCCAGTAACGCAATTGTTCACGTTTGAGGAAGCGGCCGATCTGGTATTGCAGCAGGATCACGCTGATCGCGTTGCAGGCGAGCAGGGCGGCCATGGTTTCCAGTGCCCGTTTGGAATCATGGGTCACCAACAAATATTGCGACAGGTACAGGGTGAAACGGCCGTGGACGACGGTACTGAGCAGGCAGCCGCAGGTGAACATGATCAGCGTGCGGTCATTCTTCAGGGTGACCAGTGTCTTGAGAAAACTCGCGGGCTGGCCGATTACGGGTGTCTGGGCCGCGTCCTTCGGTATCCCGATCATCAGAAAAATACTGAAGAAGGCGATGCCGCCGGCGATCAGGAACGGTGCAATCGGATACACGCCGGCAATCACCACGCCCAACATCGGGCCGGTGGCGTAGCCGATGTTGGTCAAGGTGTAGCGCAGGGAAAACGCCTTGGCGCGCTGGCCCATCGGCAGGTTTTCACTGAGGATCGCCTTCGAGCCGATCAGGAACAGCGCCGAGGCGGTTTCGGTGATCACCAGGGTGGCGGTGGTCAGGTAGAGGTTGTCGGCGAAGGTCAGCAGCACGAAGCCGATGGCGCTGGAGAGCATCGCCAGGATCAGCAGCCGGCGCTTCTCGAGGCGGTCGATGATGTAACCGCCGTAGAGCGCGAGCAGGGTGGCGATGAACACCGCGATGCCCAGCAGCAAGCCAACGTCCTGTTGGTTGAGGCCGAGTTTGTTGCTCAGGAACAACGTCAGCAGCGGGCTGGTGATGGCGCGGCTGACGACGATGGTCAGCGAAACGATCATCAACCGGCGGATAACGAGTGAGTAAGTGGCCACGGTGGGGCAAATATCCTTATTTAGATTTTAGTGTTCGACGTAACACCGAGTCGCTGCCAATCGCGAGCAAGCTCGCTCCCACAGGGGAATGCATTTCAAATGTGGGAGCGAGCTTGCTCGCGATGGGGCCCGCCAAGGCAACGCAATATTCAAGTCAGCCACCGATCCAGAGAGCCAACCGATTCCAGTTCCTCCAACCGCCACAACTGCTCAAGCAATTCCACAGCCTGCTCCCGCGGCATCACCCGCCCAGCCAGACTGAAAAACTTCTCTTCCAGCGCCACATCACTCAACGGATTGCCCGGTGCACCTAACGGCACTTCAACACACAGGCTCGCCTGCCGACCGTCCACGGTCCGCACGCTGACGATGGGCTCGCCATCCTCTGACAGTTGCGGGTCCACTTCAAGACGGATGCGCGACATCCAGTGAGCAATCCGTGGATCGCCCCGTTGTTGATCGTCATAAGCCTCCAGCCGGCAATGACCTTGCACCAGCCGGGCCGCAAGGGCATACGGCAGGCTCATCTGCGCCGCCGCCAGCGTGCTGACGTCGCGCCCGCCGCACATGTCCTGAAGAAACCCGCACAACGACACCCGGACATCCTCGACCTGATCCACGCTGACCTGCAGTTGATCCAGCAACAGGCCCAGCGCATCGATTGCCGAATGGGTTCCTCGGCACGCGGCGTACGGTTTGATCGAACAGCGAGCGAGTTTCCATACGACGCCCAGTTCCGCATCCAGCGCGTCAGGTTGTGAGTTCTCGCCGGCCAGGGTTTTCAGAAACCCGCCCCAGACATCGTCGAACAACTTCGTCGGCCCGGTGATACCTCGTTGGGCAAATCGCGCCGCCAGCAATCCACCCTCGGCGGCACGACCGCTGTGAAGTTTTTTGCTTTGCGATCCGTCGTGGATGAATGCCCACAATCCACCACTGAAACTGCCGGCAATGCCCAGCGCCGAGACGGTTTGCGCGGTATCCAGTCCGAGAATTCGCGCACTGGCCGCCGCCGCGCCGAATACGCCGCAGGTGGCGGTGGAGTGCCAGCCGGCGCCGTTGTGGGCCGAATAACTGCCGCAGGCTTCGAGCACCCGGCGACCGATTTCGTAGCCGATCACCACGGCCGTGATCAACTCCCGGCCATTCACCGGTTTGCCAGACATCGACACCGCCGCCATGACGGCCGGCAGCACCACCGCGCCGGAATGGTCGCAGCCACCGGTGTCGTCCAGTTCCAGGGCATGGGCGGCGACACCATTGAGCATGGCGGCCTGAGCCGCGCCGGTGCGCTGATCGCTGCCCCAGATCAGCGTGCTCCCGGTTTCACCTTCGAAGACCTGCCGTGCCTGTTTCGCGACCTCGCTGCCAGCCCCGGCCAGGGTCGCGCCGAAGGTGTCGAGTATGTGCCGCTTGGCTTGGGTCACCAGTGAGGGCGGCAAGTCTTCGAATCGGGTGTCGACGCAGAACTGCGCCAATCGCTGCATCCGCTCGGTCATAGGAGGTAATCCCGATAATGGCGCTCATACACCGAGGCCGGATGATCCTCGGTCACCGGCAGCGCCGATTCGGCCCACCATTGCGCGACGTCGGCGCCCGTGGCAATCCACACGTCATCGTGCTGTTGAATCCCCTCAAGCAACTCGCGCAGTACGCCAATCCGCCCAGGTGTCGCAATGATCTCCGGGTGCAGCCGCAGTACATAACACAAACCAAACCGGTGAAACCCGGCGAAGTCCATTTGCAGGTTGCCCAGGGTGTGGCTGTAAGAAGCGATCCGCGATTGTGCTGGCGGCACGGCCGGGCTGAGGTTGAAGGCGAAGTAGGGTTCGTCTTCCAGTTCGTAGTGCAACGGCAACTCGATGACGTCGGGCGCCGTCGGATGAGCGAACGGCAAATCATCACCGCGCCAGGATGAGGACCAACGAATGCCGTGATCCTTCAACGCCTCGATGAAGCCTGGCGCACCGTTGCCGGCCGGGATGCGAAAGCCTGTTGGACGTTGGCCCGTCAGCGCGGTCAATGCCTCACAGCCTTTGGCAATCTCGGCGCTTTGCTCGTTGAGACTCAGGTTGTCGTAGTTCTGATGGCGATAACCGGCGCAGGCAATCTCATGCCCACCGGCCTGGATTGCCCGAATATGCTCGGGGTTTTCCTCGGCGACGATACCGGGCACAAACCAGCTGCTGGAAACCCCCAGTTCTTCGAACAAACCGAGCAAACGGTCGACGCCGCGTTGGGTGCCATAGCGCCAGACCGACAGCGTCTTGTCGCGCCCGGCGACTTCCGGGGCCTGGGTGAGGATGCCGTGGATGTCGTTGTAATCGACGGTCAGCACCACAGCGCAGCGGTAACCTTTGGGCCAGACAGTGGAATCAGCCATGGTGATGCTCCTTCAGCCACCACTGGGCGACATCGCGGCACGTGGCGAACCACACGTCATCGCGCTGGCGCATGTGTTCGAAGAGTTTTTCCAGCAGCAGGATGCGTCCCGGTTTGCCGGTGATCTTGGGGTGGAACAGGGTGGTCAGGCACAACCCTTCGTTCATGGCGCCGTCGTACTCGCGGCACCAGTTATCGAGGGTCAGTGCGTAACTGGCAGTGCGGTCCAGCCCGGAAGGAAAGTCCGGCGCGCGGGTGTAGGCGAGAGAGGCGTAGTCGTCCATTTCCCAGCGACCGGGGATTTCCACCAGCGGTGTTTCGTAACCCGGCACTTTCACCAGGTACGGCCGGTCATCACCGCGCATGCTGCTGGAGTAGGTCACGCCGGCTTCCACCAGCATCGCCGGGGTTTCGGCCCGCCAGTCGCCGGACGGGGTGCGGAAACCTTCGGCGCGGATGTTCAAGTGCTTCCAGAACACCTCGCGGGATTTGTTCATCACGTCCTTTTGCTGGTCCAGCGTCAGGGCGTAAAAGGATTCGTGTTTGTAGCCGTGGTAGGCCACTTCATGCCCGCGCTCGACAATCGCCTGGCACTGTTTCGGCCAGTTCTCCACGACCCAGGCCGGGACGAAGAATGTCGTCGGGATTTGGTACTCATCGAGCACATCGAGGATGCGTGGCAGGGCACGGTAGGGGCCATAACCGCCGAAACCGAAGTACTCGGGCTTGCGCCAGATCGAGCCGTTGAGCATGGCATCGCCGGTCGGGCCGTCGAGGTCGAAGGCCAGGGCGAGGCAGGCTTTGTGCTGGTCAGGCCAGGTGGGTTGGGGTGAGGAGGACATCGTGGTGCTCCAACTATCTATAAGTAGACGCCGAACCCTGTGGGAGCGAGCTTGCTCGCGATAGCGGTGTGTCATTCAACATCAATGTCGACTGCATGGCCTCATCGCGAGCAAGCTCGCTCCCACATGGGATCTGGGTCGATCATCAAATCTCCGGTCAACCCGTAACCTTGTAGGAGTGAGCCTGCTCGCGATGAGGCCGGCAAATCCAACATCTCTGCTGACTGACACACCGCTATCGTCGGAACGCCGCCCGGAGCAGGCTCACTCCTACAGGGCAAGCATTACTTGCCGGCGTTAATGGTCACAGTCTTGATCGCACCCAACTCCAGGTCCCATTTTTTCAGGATGGTCTGATACGTGCCGTCATCCACCATGCTCTGCATCGCCACCTTCACCGCTTCACTCAACTCAGGTTTTTTCTTGCTCACGCCCAGCCCGGTGAACTGCTTGGAGATCGGCAGGCCCACGGTTTTGTACATGTCCTTTTCCTGGGTCTTGAGGTACGGCAGGGTTTCGCTGCCCTGCATGGCCGCGTCGATACGGCTCTGACGCAGTTGCGCACGGGCATCGGCCGAACCTTCGGTGCCGATCACCACGATGGCCGGTTTGCCGGCGGTTTCGCAGTTAGCCTTGCTGTATTCAGCAATTTCCGCGGGGAAGGTGGTGCGGCGGCTGGTGCCGACTTTCTTGCCGCACAGGTCGGTGATCTCGTTGAAATCCTTGTTTTTCTGCAAGGTGTAGAACTGCGGACCGCTGGTGAAGTAGTCGACGAAGGTCACGCTGGCCTGACGTTCGGCGGTGTCGGTCATGCCTGACATCACCATGTCCACGCGGTCGGTGGTCAGCGCATTGATCATTTGCTCGAAGCCGGTTTCCTGCCATTTGATCTTCACGCCCAGACGTTCGGCCAGGGCATTGCCCAGGTCATAGTCGAGACCGGTAAGGGTGTTGGTGGCCGGGTCCTTGAAATCCATCGGCGGGTAGTTCGGCATGATCGCTACCACGACCTCGCCTTTTTCTTTGATGCTGGCCGGTAGTTCGGCGGCGAAGGCGAAGCCGGAAGCCATAACGCTTGCGAGTACTGCGGGGATAACTATGTTCTTCATGGTCGTTCTCTTATGAGTGTTATTAGGCGGCTCTTGTTTTACAAGCACGGCGCTTAGGTTCGAACGGCAGAAATGAAGCTTTGGGTGCGCGGGTTTTGCGGACTTATTAGTATTTCTTCGGGGCTTCCTGCCTCCACGATCTGCCCGCCGTCCATGAACACCATGCGGTTGGAGACTTCGCGAGCGAAGCCCAGTTCATGGGTGACGACGATCATGGTCATGCCGGTCTGCGCGAGGTCGCGCATCACCGACAGCACCTCACCGACCAGTTCCGGGTCGAGTGCCGAAGTGGGTTCATCGAACAGCATCAGCTTGGGCCGCATGGCCAGTGCACGGGCAATGGCGACGCGTTGTTGCTGACCACCCGAGAGTTCGATCGGGTAGCTGTTGCGCTTGTCGGCCAGGCCGACGCGAGCGAGCAATTCCACGGCTTCTTCGTGCGCCTCTTTGGGCGAACGCTTGAGCACCTGGCACGGCCCTTCGATGATGTTTTGCAGCACGGTCATGTGCGGGAACAGGTTGAAACGCTGGAACACCATGCCGGTGGACAAGCGTTGACGGGCGATCTGCGACTCGTTGAGTTCGTGCAGTTTGTTGCCGACGATCCGGTAACCCACCAGTTCGCCGTCGACCCACAGGCCACCCTTGTCGATTTTTTCCAGCTGGTTGATGCAACGCAGCAAGGTGCTTTTGCCGGAGCCGGACGGGCCAATGATGCACAGCACTTCGCCTTGCTCGACTTCGATGTTGATGTCCTTGAGCGCGTGGAAATGGTCGTAGTACTTGTTCAGGCTCACGGCCTTGACGATGCTTCTCATGTTGAACTCCTCAAGAACGCTTGCCGGCGCCGCGAGCGAAACGACGCTCCAGACGGCTTTGACCGAAGGACAGGACGGTGACGGTGGCCAGGTACCAGATACCGGCGACGATCAGCAGCTCCATCACCCGGGCGTTGGCGTAGTAGATGTTCTGGGCGTTGTAGAGCAGTTCCGAGTACTGGATGACGCTCGCCAGCGAGGTCATTTTCACCATGCCGATGAACTCGTTACCGACCGGTGGAATGATGACCCGCATGGCTTGCGGCAGGATGATCCGGCGCAGCGCTTGCAGGCGCGGCATGCCGATCGACTTGGCGGCTTCGTACTGGCCGGTGTCCACCGACAGCAGGCCGGCACGCACCACTTCGGCGGTGTAGGCGCCCTGGTTGATGCTCAAGCCGAGGAGGGCAGCCACGAACGGCGTCATCAGGCTCACGGTGTCCATCTCGAACACACCGGGGATGCCGATGGTGGGAAAAATAAGCGCCAGGTTGAACCACAACAGCAGTTGCAGAATCAGTGGCGTACCGCGAAACAACCAGGTGTAGGTCACTGCCACGTAGCGCAGGATCGGGTTGGCCGACATGCGCATGATTGCCGTGATCACCCCGAACACAATGCCCAACGCCATGGCCAGTACTGCCATGATGATGGTGTTGAGCAAACCCCACATGATCGCCTGGGAGGTGAGGAACTGGCCGATGTAAGACCACTCGATCTTGCCTTCGGCGAAGGCCCGCACCAGCCCGAGAATCGCAATGACGATGACGGTGGCGAAGAAAATCCGCCCGTAGTAACGCCGTGGCACATGGTGGTACTGGGTGATATCGAACTGGTTTTCCGCCAGTTTGCGCTCCGCCTGGAGTCGTTCTGCCTGAGTCTGGCTCATGTTGTTTCTCCGTACACTTGGTAATTCAGGCCAACCACAATCCCTGTAGGAGTGAGCCTGCTCGCGATGGCGGTATTACATCAACACCGATGTTGACTGACCCACCGCTATCGCGAGCAGGCTCGCTCCTACAGGTTCTGTGTGCTGCTTTAGAGTCGGAAACCGTGATAGTTCTCGGTCCACTCTTGTTGAGCAGCCAGGGCCGTTTTCAACCGGCCGATCTGCTCGCGCACCTGTTGCGGCGCGGTGCCGCCCCAGCCACTGCGGGCGGCGATGGCGGCTTCGAGGGTCAGGCTCTCGCGTACTTCCGCAGTCAGGCGCGGGTCAATCTCGGCCAACAACGCCGGGGAGGCTTCCCACAATTCGATGTCGTGTTTCTCACAGGCCTGGACCAGCGCACCGGTAATTTCGTGGGCTTCCTTGAACGGCACGCCGCGCATGGCCAGCCAGTCGGCGACTTCGGTGGCGAGGGTGAAACCCAGTGGCGCCTGACGCCGCAACTCTTCGACGTTGACCTTCATGGTCGCGACCATCCCGGCCATGGCAGGCAGCACCAGCAACAGGGTGTCGACACTGTCGAGCACGCCGTTTTTGTCTTCGCTCAAGTCGCGGTTGTACGACAGCGGCAGGGATTTCAGGGTGGAGAGCAGACCGGTCAGGTTGCCGATCAGGCGACCCGCCTTGCCGCGTGCCAGTTCAGCGATGTCCGGGTTTTTCTTCTGCGGCATGATCGAGCTGCCGGTGGCGTAGGCATCGTCCAGTGCGACCCAGCGAAACTGCCGCGACGACCACAGGCAGAATTCTTCAGCAAGGCGGGAAATGTTGATCCCGAGCATGCTGGCAATGAACAGGAACTCGGCAACGTGATCGCGGCTGGCCACGGCGTCGATGGAGTTTTCACACACGCCGCTGTAACCCATTTCCTTGGCCGACTGCTGAGGCAGGCGAGCGATGGCGGAACCGGCCATCGCCGCCGCGCCGAGTGGCGACAGCGAAGTGCGTACGTCCCAGTCCACCAGGCGTTGCACGTCACGCAACATGGATTGGGCGTGGGCCAGCAGGTGGTGAGCGAAAACGATCGGCTGGGCTTGCTGCAGGTGAGTGAACCCCGGGCAGATGCTTTCGATGTGTTGCTCGGCCTGATCCACCAGCGCTTGTTGCAAGGCCAGGACTTCAACGGCCAGGGTGCGGACGTGATCACGCAGGAACAGGCGCAGGTCGTTGGCGGTCTGGTCGTTGCGTGAACGGCCGGCGCGCAGCTTGCCACCGAGGGCGCCGAGGCGTTCGGTCAGCAGGCGTTCGATAAAGGTGTGGACGTCTTCGTCGTCCAGGGTCGGTGCGATGCTGCCAGCGCGGAAGTCATCACCGATGCGCTCAAGAGCGTCGAGCATGGTTTGGGTTTCTTGTTCGCTCAGCAGCCCGGCGCGCTGCAATTCACGGGCATGCGCCTTGGAGCCGGCGAGGTCGTACGGGGTGAGGCGAAAGTAGCGCTCGGGGCAACGGGACAAGGCCGCCAGGGCTTCGGATGGGCCGCTTTTGAAGCGAGCACCCCAGAGACGGTCGGTGGTTTGAGACATTGTTGTTTTCCTCGTCGGTAAAGCGAACTGAAATCGGTGTGCCGGGCCTGAAACACTCGTCGCAAATCAATGGGGCGTGGTGAGGCCTAAACATTATTCAAGGGCAGGGGGGAAGCGCAGTTGCATCGTTACGAGAGCTGATCGAAGTGTCAGCTTTTAATGTTTCGAAATCAGTGGGTTGGCACTGATGTGCGGGATTTATTAGCGGTTGCCAAGCCTGGTTTTCTGTGGTCATTATTATTTACCAGCACTATTTTTGTTGTTGGACACAGATTGTTGAATAGGGCGCCAGAGGTAAATAGGCATTATGGAAACCCCACTTTCCAATTCAGGAAACCCGCCGCTGAAAACGGGCCATCGGGCACCGCTGACCCTCAGCGGTCTGGACTTCAAACTGCTCAAAGTGTTCAAGGCTGTGGTCGAGGCCGGCGGCTTCAGTGCCGCCCAGAACGAGCTGAATGTGGGACTGGCAGCCATCAGCAAACAGATCTCCGACCTGGAGATCCGCATCGGCATGCGCCTGTGCACCCGAGGTCGCGAGGGGTTTCACCTGACCGAAGAGGGCCGCTTGGTGTATCAGGCGTCCATTGATTTATTTGCCTCGGTCGACAACTTTCGTGATCGCCTTAGTTCAGCGCAAAACGAACTGATCGGTGACCTTGGCGTGGGGGTTATTGACAATACGATTTCCGACGTTAATTCGCCGTTAGTTGCTGCTCTTAGAATAATTAATGAGACGTCGCCGAAAGTAAGGTTTCAACTTCAAGCGTCTCAGCTAGATGAAGTGGAAAGAGGCGTGGTAGAGGGGCGATTAGTAGCGGGGATCGTGCCGGTTTATCAGAAGCGCGAAGAGTTTGATTACTACGCGCTGTATGAAGAACGCTCCGAAGTTTATTGCGCGGTCGGTCATCCGTTGTTCACAGTGCCGGACGCAGAAATCGGCAGTCATGTGCTCAAGGATTACGAGTGCATCAACCACCGCTACGCGATCCATCGCGACAAACTGAATTTTGCCCATTACGACAGCTTTTCCGCGTCGGCCAGCCAGGTCGAAGCGGTGGCATTGTTGATTAAGACCGGGCGTTTCGTGGGTTTTCTTCCCCAGCATTACGCTACGTCGATGGTGGCGCAGGGGCAGTTCCGGGCGGTGCGTCCAGACCTCATACACATCGTCACGCCGTTCAATCTGATCCTGCGCCACAACACTGTGCGCAGCCCGCTGGTCAAGGCCTTTGCCCAGGCGTTGGGGGTTGATTTGAAGGCGCCGCTCTAAGGTTGAAACGCAGCGCACAACGGCGTTCACCAGGTAAACCGTGGGCCACTTTGTTACTCAATACGTCTTTTAAACATGGACCCATTTGCGCAGGGCTCAATGTTTCAAAGCCCATGCGCTGATAAAACGGTTCATTCCATGGCAACTCGCGGAACGTGGTCAGCGACAGACCATAGAGTGCTCGATCCCGGTCATGCGCAATTGCGGTTAACAGTAACTTTCGCCCCGCGCCCTGGCACTGGAAGTCAGCGTCGGCAAGTTGGGCACGGCGAATAGTTAAATTCATGCGGGCGACTCCGTCGCCGAACGCAGCCTCGCAAGCTCGACAGCTGCTACAAAGGATTGAGGTGCAGCAGGACGTAATCGTTTTTGTCGAAGCTGCCGCTCAAAATGGGCGGTAACGCACCCAACGGCGTGCCCTGCAGGGCGCGGTAGTCGTTTTCATCCATCATCAGCCATTGCGGCCCCTGAAGGTTTTCCAGTTCTTGCGTCGATTCGGTGAAAACCGGCTGTAAGTCCTGCTCGATGTTGACCATGAACTTGATCGCCTTGGCGTCTTTTCCCATGGCGTGCAGCACCAGAGGCGCCGGGTCTTTCTGGACCAGTGCGAATGCCGCGCGGCTGAAAGTCCGGGTATCGTAGAGTCGGCGTTCGACCGGTTCGAATACCAGAATGTAGACCGACCACAACGCCAGGACCGCGCAAAAGGCCAGTGTCTGAGCCCGCCAGGCGGGCCGAAAAAGCACTGCCAGCGCGATGACTTGCAGAACGCCAAGCATGATCAACATTGCAGTCAGCGCCGGCATTTGCTCGGAAAAACGTCGGTGAGCGACCATCAATCCAACCACCAATAGAGCCGGGATCAACAACCACACCCCTTGCATCAACCCCCGCAACCACTCGAATACCCGACCCTGCGCCACCTGGAACGGATACGCCGCAATGATCGCCGCCATGGGCAACATAGGCAGCAGGTAACGGGCCTTTTTGGCCTGGGGGATCGAGAGCCCGACCATCACGATCAAGGCGGCCGCCGTGCAGTACTGCAACAGGCGCAGTGTGGGACCGGCCTGCCGAGGCGTTGTCAGCCAGACGGCGGCCAGTGCCAGCAACGCCAACGGATACGCGAGCGCATAGTTGCCCACTGAGCCGGTGAAGTAATACAGCGAACCGCTGACGCCTTCGCTACCGTCCAGGCGCCCCATGAACTGCATGCGCACCACTTCGTGCATGAAGTCCGGACCGCCGATGGTTTCCGCCAGCCACAACAGCACGCCCACGCACACGGCCAGTAGCACCGCCGCAATCAGGCCAAAACCAAAAAAATGCTGCCATTGTCGATTGAGCAAGAAATAGCTGCACAGCATGCCCGTGGGAATCACCAGCCCGATCGGCCCGCGAATCCCGAAACCCAGCAGCAACAACGCAAAGATCAACCACCACCGGCGCTTTGCTGCGAAATGATCGGCGGCATAACCCAGGTAGAACACCGAGAAAGCCACCGCCGTGAGCATCAAATCCAGGGACACGGCACGGGTTTCGGTGACAAAGGTGTTGGTCAGCAGCATCAGGGCGATGCTTAGCAACGCCCAGCGCTGGGAGTAGGGCGCCAGCAGCCGGTACATCAACGTGACGATCACCGCCCCGGCAATGGCGCTCGGCAACCAGGCAGTCAAACTGTTGACCTGCCCGAACGGCAGCGACAGCAGCCAGATGAACAGCGTCGTCAGCGCAGAATAATCCGCATACGGCTGGCCATAGGTGGTCGGAAAAAATGTCGGCCCGTGGCGCAGCATTTCCTGAGCGAACAGCACAAAGCGCGAATCGAAGCCGATCACCGCCTGCTGATACACCCCGGCGCTGAACAGCAGCAGCGCCAACAGCCCCAACCCCAGAGACTGTCGGCGGATACCAGGTGATGTCGCTATCAAGCAATGACCGAAGCAGCGGGCCACTGCTGATGTGGAATCGGCAGATTGCGCGATTCACCGCGGCCCATCGGGAAGTACTTGAAGCCGGCGCGAGCCAGGCGATCGGCGTCGTAGAGGTTGCGTCCGTCGAAGATCACCGGTGCGTTGAGCCGCTGCTGGATCAGGCTGAAATCCGGGGCCTTGAACTGCTGCCATTCGGTGCAGATGATCAACGCGTCAGCGCCGGACAATACCGATTCCGGTGTGCCCATGAGCATCAACTTGGGTTCATCGGGATACAGTTGCTGGGTTTCCTGCATGGCTTCCGGGTCGAACGCGCGGACATTGGCCCCGGCGGCCCACAGCGATTCCAGCAGCACCCGGCTCGGTGCATCGCGCATGTCGTCGGTGTTCGGTTTGAACGCCAGGCCCCACACGGCAAAGGTCTTGCCGCGCAAATCGCCCTTGTAGAACGCGTTGATGCGGTCGTACAGCTTGTGCTTCTGACGCTCATTGATCGCTTCCACCGCTTGCAGCAAATCGCTGGAGCAATGCGCCTCTTCGGCGCTGTGGATCAGGGCGCGCATGTCCTTGGGAAAGCACGAGCCGCCATAACCGCAGCCGGGATAGATGAAGTGGTAACCAATGCGCGAATCGGCGCCGATGCCCAGGCGCACCGATTCGATGTCGGCGCCCAGGTGTTCGGCCAGTTCGGCGATCTGGTTGATGAAGCTGATCTTGGTCGCCAGCATGCAGTTGGCGGCGTACTTGGTCAGCTCGGCGCTGCGCAGGTCCATGAACATGACCCGGTCATGGTTGCGGTTGAAGGGCGCGTAGAGGTCACGCATCACGTCACGCACCTCATCGCGTTCGCAGCCGATGATGATCCGGTCCGGGCGCCGGCAATCGGCCACGGCCGAGCCCTCTTTCAAAAATTCCGGGTTGGAGACGATATCGAACTGCAGCAAGCGGCCGACCTTGATCAGGCACTTGTCGATATGCGCGCGCAAGTTGTCACCCGTGCCCACCGGCACCGTGGATTTCTCCACCAGAATTACCGGTTGTTCACGATGACGCGCCACGGCTTCTCCCACCGACAGCACGTAACTCAGATCCGCCGAGCCGTCGTCCCGGGACGGTGTGCCGACCGCGATAAACAACACCTGGCCATGCTGCACCGCGAGTTTTTCGTCGGTGGTGAACTGTAGACGTTTGCCTTCCAGGCCTTCGCGCACCAGGCTGGCCAGCCCCGGTTCGAAAATGCTCACGTGGCCTTGTTGCAACAGCTCGATTTTCTTCTCGTCAATGTCCATGCAGACCACGTCGTGGCCAACTTCAGCCAGGACGGCGGCTTGCACCAGACCAACGTAACCGCTACCAAATACACTGATTTTCATGGGGTACTCCTGAGTTCGCGCGAGCGAGCAGGCCGAGAGTTAATGGTAATGACACCGAGGATGACCAAGGCCACCCCGATGGTTTTTGAAAGGCTGAACGCTTCGTTGAACAGCGGCAGGCTGGCGGCCAGCAGGTACACCAGCGCGTAGCTGATGCTCAGCAGCGAATAGGCCCGGCCCAGCGGTAAATCCCGCAGGGCGGCGAGCCAGCAAAGCATCGACAGGGCGTAGGCCAGAATCGCCGCCAGCACCACGGCGACAGCGCTCAAATCAATGCTGGCGGTGAACCAGTATTCAGGTGGCGGCAGGCGGCTCATGCTCCAGCGCATGCCCAGTTGCGCGGCACTGACCAGCAGCACGCTGCCCAGCGCGAAGGTGATTCCGCGACGCAGGTTCATGTGTGTTGCCCCAGCAGCACCACGCCACCGATCACCAGTGCCACACCCAACCAGTGGCGACGGTCGATGGTTTCGTGGAAAACGAAGCGGGCGACCAGGGTGATCAGCACGAAATTGAGACTCAGCATCGGGTAGGCGATGCCGACCTCGAGGCGCTGCAACACCAGCAGCCACACCAGCAAGCCCAATCCCAGAGCAGCGAGGGCCAGCCACAACCACGGCGAACGCAGTTTCTCGCTCCAGTCCGATACCTTGTCGCGCCAGCTTTCCACGGCGTATTTCTGGGCGATCTGGCCCAGGCAGGTCAGCAGGCAGGCGGCCAAGAGCAGTAACAGGCTCATGACGCCTCCTGAGGGAAGATCAGAATCACAATGTTGCCTTGTTCATAACGCTTGCCATCCTTGGGCAGCCGTTCGATTTCTTGCAGTTCCTCGTCACCTTTGACGCGCATGACCACGCCGACCGAGCCGCTCTGGCGGGCGTTGCGCATCCAAGCTTGAACCTGGTTCGGGTGAACTTGCTGCTGTGCGCCGTCAGGATAGGCGAGGCCATATTTCAATTCGCCTATCGTGTTGTACAACGCCACGTCCGGGCGTTTCAGACGCCAGGCCAGGGCCCCGGCGGCGCCGAGATCGTTGCTCAGCAATTGGTCGGTCTGGCCGAGTTCCTGGGAATGCTCGAGGATGAATTGATCGGGCATCTTGTTGGCGACCACCGACTCAGGCAGCCCGGCCGGCAACAAGGCGATCAGCAGCAGACTGCCGAAGGCTGGCGCCGCCCAGCATTGCAACGGTCTAAAGGCTTGCAGCAGGTTGGCCATGATCCAGCCGGTCAGGCCGATGAACACCAGCACCAGGTTGTGCAGTTCATGGTTGTAGAGCGGTTTTTTCAGTTGCAGGTAGACCAGGGCCACCAGGATCGTCAGGCCCAGCAGCAGGTTCAGCAGACCATTGATGCCCAGTACCCGGCCTTGCTCAAGCTTCAAGCGGTCCACCAGTGCATGGCCCAGCAGCAACGCCAATGGCAACAGGCACGGCAGGATGTAGCTCGGCAATTTGCCTTTGCTCAGGCTGAAAAAAATCAGCGGCATCAGCAGCCACAGCAGCAGGAAAGCGATGTTGGCCTGGCGTCGTGTGTCCCACGCCTGCTTCAGCGCCGACGGCAGCAACGCCACCCACGGCAGACTGAAGGCGACCAGCAACGGCAGATAAAACCACCACGGTGCGTCATGCTGCGCGTCGTCGCCGGCGAAACGGCGAATGTGTTCATGCCAGAAGAAGAACCGCCAGTAATCGGGTTCCTGCGCGTGCACGGCCAAGGCCCACGGCAAGCTGACGGCGACGGCCACGGCAATCGCCAGCGGGCCGTAGATCAGCAGTTCACGCCAGCGTTTTTGCCAGATCATCCAGGGCAAGGCGATCAGCACCGGTAGCAGCCAGGCGAGAAAACCCTTGGTCATGAACCCCATGCCGCAGGCCAGGCCCATCGCCGCCCAACCGATCAGGCGCTGGCCACGGCTGACGCTGTCGAGGGCAAACCACAAGGCCACCAGACTCAAATTGACCCAGAAGGTGAATTGCGGATCGAGGTTGGCGTAGCCCGCGGCGCCAGCGATGACGGTGAGACTCATGTACAGCAGCGCGCAGGCAAAACTCTTGCGCGGTTCGTTCCAGAGCCGGCGAGCGATCAGGTAACACAGCAACACACTCAACCCGGTGCTCATCGCGGAGGCAAACCGCACGCCGAACAGGTTGTCGCCAAACAACGCTTGGCTGGCGGCGATCATCCAGTAGCCGGCCACCGGTTTTTCGAAATAACGCAGGCTCATGAAATGCGGCGACACCCAGTTGCCGCTCAGGAGCATGTCCTGGCTGATCTGGGCGTAGCGGGTTTCGTCGGGAATCCATAAGCCATGGCTGCCCAGCGGCAGCAGGTACGCCAGAGCGAAGATAGCCAGCAACAACGGTAATGCCCAGCGCTTGCTCATACGCCTTGCACTCCCAACCAGCCTTCGCGTCCTTCCAGGGTGCCGCGCAGCACCCGGCCAACCGGCAAGGTGTCGGTCGCCTCGGGCAGCAGATCGCCCAAGGGTTGAAAACGGATGTTTCGCTGGCGCGCATCGGCCAGCAGTTGACGAAAATCGTGGGCCATCAGAATCCCTTCTACTTCGGCATGGATCGTGTAGACGTTGAGTTTTTCGGGGCTGAAGCGATCAAGAATAAAAGCGTTGAAGTCCTTGGCCGCCACGCTGGGGCCGACCACCTCATCGAAGGTTGGCAGGTCCACCGGAATCTGCGGCGCCCCCAAACCACCATTGGACAATCGCGGCTGAAACAGGCTCTGGCCCCGGCAATCGCTGTTGTAGCGAAAGCTGAACGCCTGCTTGGCCTCGATCACGCGCTCGTCTGCCCGCCACCCGGCGGACGCCGAGCATTCGACGTTTTGCCCGAGGATGTCGGCGAGCGTGTCCACGCCCCGACGAAGGTGCTCGATCAGTTGCTTGTCATTCCAGCGCCCGGCATTGGCCTGCCAGCCGTGATGATCCCAGGCGTGCAGCCCGACTTCATGCCCGGCTGCAATGGTTTGACGCATCAAGTGCCCAAGATCACGGCCGATCGGTTTGCCGGGCCACGCGGTGCCGGCCAGCAAGATGTCCCAGCCGTACAGGCCTGCCGCGTTGGAACGCAGCATTTTCCAGAGAAATTGCGGGCGGATCAGGCGCCACAAATGGCGCCCCATGTTGTCCGGCCCGACACTGAAAAAAAACGTCGCCTTGACCTGCGCTTCATCGAGGATTTCCAGCAGCCGCGGCACCCCCTCACGGGTGCCCCGGTACGTGTCGACATCAATCCGCAGACCTGCCCGCATCAGCGCTTGTCCGCGATTTCGAGCATGGCTTCACGCAGGAAGAAATCCAGCGTATTGCCGATGGTCTCGCTCATCTCCACGGTCGGCGTCCAGTCCAGCAGACGTTTGGCGTTGGCGATGCTCGGCTTGCGGTGGGACACGTCCTGATAGCCGGTGCCGTAGAATGCTTTGCTTTCGACATCGCGGAACCCGGCGAACGGCGGGAAGTTGTCGCGCAACGGGTGCGCTTCGAACTGACGCAACAGCTCCTCGCCCAACTGGCGAATGCTGGCTTCGTTGTCAGGGTTGCCGATGTTGATGATCTGGCCGTTGCAGGCGTCGTTGTCGTTGTCGATGATCCGCGCCAGCGCTTCCACGCCGTCGGCAATGTCGGTGAAGCAGCGTTTTTGCTCGCCGCCATCGAACAGGCGAATCGGCGTGCCTTCCACCAGGTTGAGGATCAGCTGAGTGATCGCGCGGGAACTGCCGATCCGCGCCGAGTCCAGACGGTCGAGACGTGGGCCCATCCAGTTGAAAGGGCGGAACAGCGTGAAGTTCAGGCCTTTCTGGCCGTAGGCCCAGATCACCCGGTCGAGCAGTTGCTTGGAGATCGAGTAGATCCAGCGTTGTTTGTTGATCGGACCGACGATGAGGTTGGAGGTGTCTTCGTCGAAGTTCTGGTCCTGGCACATGCCGTAGACTTCGGAGGTCGACGGGAAGATCACGCGTTTGTTGTATTTGACGCAGTAGCGAACCAGTTTCAGGTTCTCTTCGAAGTCCAGCTCGAACACGCGCAGCGGGTTGCGGGTGTACTCGATCGGCGTGGCGATCGCCACCAGTGGCAGGATCACGTCGCACTTCTTGATGTGGTACTCGATCCACTCGGAGTGGATGCTGATGTCACCTTCGACGAAGTGGAAGTTCGGGTGACTGCGCAGACGCTCGATGGCATCCGAGCCGATGTCCAGGCCATACACCTCGTATCGGTCGTCGCGCAGCAGGCGCTCGGACAGGTGATTGCCGATGAAACCGTTGACGCCGAGGATCAGCACGCGGGTGCGACGCGGGGCACGACCGGACTCGGCGCCACGCAGCACGGAACCGTCCACCAGACCCAGTTCGTTGGCCAGTTGCGGGCCACTGAGGTACAGGCCATTGTCGTTGCGCTGGCCGGCGGTGATCACCAGGGAATCTTCGCCGCAGGCGATCCGCAGCGGGTCGACGCTGATGACCCGGCCCGGTGCCTGGCCTTCGTTGCCCTTGGCGACTTCTGCGTTCCAGACAATCAGCTTGTGTTCGCCCACGGCGCAGAAAGCGCCCGGGTAAGGCTGAGTCACCGCGCGAACCAGGTTGAACAGTTCTTCCGCCGGTTTTTGCCAAACCAATTTGCCGTCGGCCGGGGTACGCCGGCCAAACACCGTGGCTTGGGATTCGTCCTGTGGGGTTTCGCTGACTTTGCCGGCGAGTAACGCTGGCAAGGTGTCATGTAGCAAGTCGCTAGCGGCCAGACGCAATTTGCCGTGCAGGCTCAGCGCGGTGTCGCTGCGTTCAATCGCCACGGTTTTCTGGGCGAGGATGGCGCCGGCATCGGCCCGTTTGACCATGCGGTGCAGGGTCACGCCGGTTTCGGTTTCGCCGTTGACCAGCACCCAGTTGGCGGGCGCGCGGCCACGGTAGCGCGGCAGCAACGAACCGTGCAGGTTGAAGGCACCTTTGCTGGCCGTGGCCAACAGCGGTTCACTCAGCAGGTTGCGGTAGTAGAACGAGAACAGGTAATCGGGGTTGAGCTTGGCGATGCGCTCGATCCACAGCGGGTGGTTGGCATCTTCCGGGGCATGCACCGGAATGCCCTTGCGTGCGCACAGTTGCGCAACAGAGCCGTAGAACGCGTTTTCCTTCGGATCATCGGCGTGGGTAAACACGGCGGCAATGTCAAAGCCCGAGCTAAGCAGGGATTCGATGCCGGCACAGCCAATATCGTGATAGGCGAAGACAACAGCTTTTGCACTCATGAGTGAACCTGATCTGAAGAAATGGAGGTGAGACCGTCAACGGTGACAACGGGAACCGGGGCAGCGGGTTGGTTACGCAGGACTTTTTCAATAAAGAACCGGGGGCGGGCGCGGACGTCGCCGTACATGCGGCCCAGGTATTCGCCCAACAGGCCCATGCCGATGAATTGGCCGCCAGTGAAGATGAACAGCACGGCGAACAGTACGAACGTCCCGTCGCCGGCCCAATGGGCGCCGAAGGCCAGGCGCAACACGATCAACGCCGTGGCAAACAGCACGCCGAGGGCTGCCATGGCGAAGCCGACAATGCTCAACAAACGCAGGGGCGTGGTGGTCATGCAGGTGATCAGGTCGAACATCAGGTTGACCAGGCGCATGGGGCTGTACTTGGATTCACCATGTTCACGCTCGGCGTGGGTCACCAGAATTTCCGTGGTGTGCCGGGCGAAGCTGTTGGCGAGGATCGGGATGAAGGTGCTGCGTTCGCGGCAGGCGAGCATGGCGTCGACGATGGTTCGCCGGTAAGCGCGGAGCATGCAGCCGTAGTCGGTCATGGCGACGCCGGTGGAGCGCTGCACGGCCAGATTGATCAGCTTCGACGGCCAGCGGCGCAGCGCCGAGTCCTGACGATTGCTGCGCACGGTGGCGACCACGTCATAACCCAGCTCGGCCTGAGCCACCAACCGCGGGATTTCTTCGGGCGGGTTTTGCAGGTCGGCGTCGAGGGTGATGACCACATCGCCCTTGCACTGCTCGAAACCGGCCATGATTGCCGCGTGCTGGCCGTAGTTGCGGTTGAGAATGACCGCTACGAACGGGCTGCCTTTGAGCGATGCTGCCTGTTCCAATATTTGCGCCGAGTCATCGCGGCTGCCGTCATCGACCAACACAATCTCGTAGTCATGGTGCAATTGCTGACACGCCGCTTCGGTACGCCGGAGCAACTCGGGCAGGCTGTCTTGCTCGTTGTAGACCGGA
The DNA here is from genome assembly GCF_000968015.1 of Pseudomonas fluorescens. Classification (GTDB taxonomy): domain Bacteria; phylum Pseudomonadota; class Gammaproteobacteria; order Pseudomonadales; family Pseudomonadaceae; genus Aquipseudomonas; species Aquipseudomonas fluorescens_W. Next base: position 15,187 of record NZ_LACH01000016.1, on the reverse strand, counting down.
ATGACGATCGACACGCAGCGGATTGGGTAAGGTTTCACAGGCTTGAGTCCATAACGTTTTCAATGGCGCCGACCACACGATCGACGTCATCGAGGGTCATGTCGGGGAACAACGGGATCGAGCAGAGCCGCGCCGAGTTCCATTCGGTGTTGGGCAGGTAGATGTTGGGGAAGCGTTGGCGGTAATAGGTGTGGAGGTGAGTGGCGATGAAGTGAATGCCGGTGCCGATGTTCTGTTCCTGCAGAGCCTTCATGAACGCTTCGCGGTCCAGCCCGCAGCGCTCGGTGTCGATACGCAGGATGAACAGGTGCCAAGCGTGCTGCTGCGCATAGGCTGGAAGGGCCAGGGGTTGCACCGGCAAACCTTCCAGTCGCTGCAAATAAGCACCGGCCAGCTCCGTGCGTTTGGCGTTGATTTCGTCCAGTCGCTGCAGCTGCACCAGGGCGATGGCGGCGTTAATGTCGGCCAGGTTGTACTTGAAGCCGGGCTCCATGACCTGAGCCTGAGGTTTGCGCCCGTGAGTCAGGCGGTCATAGGCGTCGACCCCAAGGCCGTGAAACTTGAGCATGCGCACTCGCGAGGCCAGGGCTTCGTCATCGCTGACGAACATCGCGCCTTCGGCGCAGGTCATGTTCTTGATCGCGTGGAACGAGAAGATTGCCGTGCCTTTCGCGCCGACATGTCGCCCTTTGTAGAAGGTGCCTGCGGCATGAGCGGCATCTTCGATGACGGGGATGCCGTGTTTGTCGGCCAACGCATAAAGCGGATCGAGATCGAACGCTGCACCGGCGTAATGCACCGGAATAATGGCTTTGGTGCGCGGCGTGATCGCCGCTTCGATGCTGGCCAGGTCACTCATCAGCGTGTCGCGATCTACGTCGACGAACACCGGAGTCGCGCCCAACAGGCAGATCATGTTGGCAGTGGACACCCAGGTCTGCGACGGCGTAATGACTTCGTCGCCCGGACCAATGCCCAATGCCAGCAACGTGATGTGCATCCCGCCGGTGGCCGAGGACAGTGCCACGGCATGACGACATCCCACGTAATTGGCGAATTGCTCTTCCAGCTCCTGATTTTTCGGCCCGGTAGTGATCCAGCCGGAGCGCAGCACTTGCTCTACGGCGGCAATTTCTTCATCGCCGATACTGGGGCGGGAGAAGGGGAGAAAAGCCTGACTCATGGGCACCTCTGGGCTAAAGAGTGAATAGCCTGTGAGGCTAAAAAAAATTTGGATCCAGTGCAAGCATAGACGCTAAAAGAAAAGCTGTATCAACAAGTTACTCGAAATACCTGACGATTTAGATAGGTTGACATTTTCTGCCATGGTCGGCAGGTTGGTCCCTCGCAAAGAGACAGGCTGGACTCATTGAGGTTATTCCTGATTTTGTGAAAGGGACATGAAAAACCAGTCGGCGAATCGTTTATCTGGGGGGCATACAGCCACTGTTCAGGCTTCTGCCGTTCATCGAGTTTTCTAGTAGAAGGTCCTACAGAAGTGTCCCGCTTTACATGAAGGATGTTTCAATCCTTAGTTGTTTAATGAACTGTTTCCACTGAAGGCCGTTTCGTTTGATTGACTTACCCGCTACCGACCCAATTCCCTCAAAGACCAATCCGTTGACCCTGTATCTGGCACGTCTGGCGCCCTCCAGCCAACTGACCATGCGTTACGTGTTGCAGGACGCCGCTGACCGGTTGGGCTTCGAAGACATGAACGTCGAGGAGATTCCCTGGCACAACCTGCAACCGGAAGATGTCATCGCGCTGGTGGCCACTTTGCGCACGGACGGCTATGCGCCGAACACCTCTTCGCTGTACGTCAACGCGGTGCGCGGGGTGATGAACGAAGCGTGGCGCATGAGCCTGATCAGTCAGGAGCACTTGCTGAAAATGCGTTCGGTGAAAGGGATTGCCGGCACGCGTTTGTCCCAGGGACGTAACCTCAGGCGCACGCTGATCCAGGAATTGATGGCGGTCTGCGCTGCCGATCCACGGCCACAAGGGTTGAGGGATGCGGCGATCATCGGGATTTTGTATGGCTCAGGCATGCGCAAATCCGAATCGGTGAACCTGGACCTGAACCAGGTCGATTTCGCCGAGCGCAGCCTTCGTGTGACCGCCAAGGGCAATAAGCAATTGATCAAGTACGCACCGGCTTGGGCGTTCGCCAAGCTCAATGACTGGCTGGAACTGCGGCGCTCGCTACTGAAGGAGGGTGAAGTGGACGATTCGTTCCTGTTCAATCGCATCCGCCGCGGTAGTCACATCACCCGCGAGCGCATCACCAAACATGCGATCTATTACATCGCCCGACAACGGGGCGCGCAGGTCGGGGTGAAAATCATGCCGCATGATTTTCGACGTTCGTTCATTACCCGCGTCATTGAGGAGTACGACTTGTCGATCGCCCAGAAACTCGCCCATCACAGCAACATCCAGACCACCGCCAACTACGATGTGCGCGATGACAACGAACGGCGTCGGGCCGTGGACCGGTTCGATCTTTGATAGACGAGGTTCAGGATTCGCTCAGTACATGGGCATGGCCGATTGTCGAAACGTGAACCGCACTGCCGGCGGGTGGCGCATACAGGCCCGAGCTGCGCACCATTAATGATCGCCCAGCCTGTTGCCCGGAAGCCAACGTTTCCAATTCCACCGTCAACGTGCAGGTATTGCCGCTGAAATCCCGCTCGGTCACAACGGCACGACACCCGGCAGCCTCGGTTGGGCTGGGCTGGATGCTGACGAGTTGCAGTTGTTCGGGACGCAGCATGATCTGCGCCGATTTGTTGTTCCGGTGGTTGTTCACCGGTATGCGACCGAGATCGCAATGGGCCCAGCCTGCTTCGATTCTGGCGGGCATGACCACGGCATCTCCCAGAAACAACGCGGTTTGTTCATCCTCGGGGTAGCGGTAAAGATCCAGCGGATGGCCTGACTGCACCAGTCGACCGTCGCGCATCACCGCCAGCTGATCGGCAAACGACAAGGCTTCACTCTGGTCATGGGTGACCAGAATGGTGGTCACGCCAGCGTCGGTCAGCAGCCGTGCGACCATTTTGCGCATGGCGCCCCGAAGTCCGGTGTCGAGGGCCGAAAACGGCTCGTCCAGCAACATCAAGCGCGGCTGTTGCGCCAACGCCCGCGCCAGCGCCACGCGTTGTTGCTGGCCGCCGGACAGTTCATGGGGCCAACGGTTGGCCATGTTCGCATCCAGCGCCACGCTATCCATCAGTTCTGCGACTCGCTCTTGTTTTGCACCGCCCTTGATCGAAAGCCCGAAACCGATGTTCGCGGCCACGGTCATGTGCGGGAACAGGGCGCCGTCCTGGGGAACATAACCAATCAAACGCTGATGCGCCGGGACTTCGTGGGTGTTGTCGACGAGCGTTTGGCCATTGAGTGAAAGACGGCCCGTATCCGGGAATTCGAAGCCGGCGATCATCCGCAACAACGTGGTTTTTCCTGAGCCGGACGGGCCGACGATAACCGTTCGGCTGCCCGTTGGCACCGACAGGTTGATGCTCTCCAGCGCTTGATGGGAGCCGTAGGACTTGGAAATGGAATGGAGTTCAAGAGCGTTCATCGGCCAGCCGTTCGTTTGGATTGGTGATAAAGAAGTCCGGTCAAGGGAAGCGACAGCAAAATCATCAGCAGGGCATAGGGCGCAGCCGCAGCGTAATCGATTTCGCTGGTCATGGCCCAGAACCCGGTGGCCAGGGTGCGCGTGCCGTTGGGGGCGAGCAGCAGGGTGGCGGTCAACTCATTGGTGATCGCCAGAAACACCAGTGCGGCGCCTGCGGCAGCACCGGGCGCGGCCAGGCGCAGGGTGATCAGCCACAATGCCCGGGCAGGCGAGCGGCCGAGGCTGCGGGCCATGTTTTCCAGCTCCACCGGCGCCTGGGCGATCCCGGCGCGCAAACTCACCAGAGCGCGGGGCAAAAACATCAGCAGGTACGCCAGCAGCACTGTGATGGTCGTCTGGTAAATCGGCCGGGCGAAATGGATGGTGACGGTCACCAATGCCAGGGCCACGACGATCCCGGGCAACGAACTGGTGATGTAGTTGCAGCTTTCCAGTACGCGCTGCAACCGGCCCGGAGAGCGAATCGACAGCCAGGCAATCGGGATGGCGGCGCAAGTGGTGAGGGCGGCACCCACAACGCCGAGCAGCAGCGTCTGTTCCAGCGCTGGCAGAAGTTCGTCCATCTGCCAGACCTGCATACCGCCAGCTATCAGCCAGTTACCTAAAGTCACCAGTGGTACGCCCAGCGCCAGCGCGCAGGTCGCGATCTGTACGGTCAGGGCGAGGAGCGTTGTTCCGGGTTTCAGACGCACCACTCGCTGTTCGCGAGCGCTTCCCGACCCGACCCGGGCGTAACGCGCCGAGCCACGAGCGGCCGATTCTGCGGTCAGCATCACCAGGCAACACAGGGCGAGCACGCTGGCCAGCATGTGGGCGGCAGGGCCGTTGAAGGTGGACTTGAACTGATCGAAGATGGCCGTGGTGAAGGTGTCGAAACGGATCATCGCGTACAGGCCATATTCGGCCAGTAAGTGCAGGCCCACCAGCAAAGCACCGCCGCAGATGGCCAGGCGCAACTGCGGCAGGACCACGCGGAAAAATATCGCCCAGGGTTTTAGCCCCAGCGATTCGGCAACGTCTTCGATGGCCGGATCGAGCCTGCGCAGGGTCGCTGCAATCGGCAAGTACAGGAACGGGAAGTAGGCGATGACCGAGACCAGAACCCCGGCAAACAGACCGTGAATCGGTGGGGCCAGACTGACCCACGCATAGCTGTGCACGAACGCCGGTACCGCCAGCGGCGCGGTCGCCAACAACGACCACCAGCGCCGCCCCGGCAGGTTGGTGCGCTCTGTCAACCAGGCCAGAGACAGGCCTAGCGTGACGCACAACGGAATCGTGATCACCACCAGTAAAACAGTGTTGATCAATAATTCAGCGACCCGAGGCCGGAAAACCAGCGGCACAAGGGTCGCCCAGCCTGTCTGAAACGATACGCCGATGACGAAGGCAATCGGCAGCAGCGACAGGAGCGAAACCAGCACCGACAAACCGATCACCCACGCGCCACCGCGCCCCGCGAAGAGGCCGCGGGTTCGTCGTCGCAAGTTCGCGGGTATCGCCTCGGCGACACCCGCTGGCAAGGTTTCAGGCATCAATTAGAGCAGTCCCGCCTGAGTCATCAGCTCCACCGCTTTTTTACTGTCGAGTTTTGACGCATCGACTGTCGGCGCGTCGAGTTGCTGCAAAGGTACCAGTTTTGGATTGGATTCAGCGTTCTTGCCCACGGCGTATTCAAACGATTTGCCGGTTTTGAGGATGGCCTGGCCATCTTTGCCGGTAACCCATTTGAGGAACGCCTGGGCTTGTTCCTTGTGTTTGCTGGACGCCAGCACGCCGCCGCCGGAGACGCTGACGAACGCGCCCGGATCCTTGTGTTTGAAGTAGTGCAGGGCTGTGTTCTTGCTGTTTTCGCCGGTCTTGGCCTGGTCGCCGAAGCTGTAATAGTGGTAGATCACACCGCTGTCGACCTGCCCGGCGTTGACCGCTTTCAGTACCGCACTGTTGCCGCGATAGATCGTGGCATTGGCCTTTAACCCTTTGAGCCATTCCAGCGTGGCGGCTTCACCCTTGAGTTCCAGCACGGCGGCGACGATGGCCTGGAAGTCGGCACCGGCCGGTGAAGCACCCCAACGACCTTTCCAGTTTGGGCCGGCAAGGTCCATCAGCGACTTGGGCAGCTCGGCTTCGGGCAGTTTGCTCGGGTTATAGACAAACACCGTGGAGCGCGCGGCGATCCCCACCCATTTGCCATGGGCCGGGCGGTAAGCATTGCCGACCTGTTCCAGGGTGGCCGGCGCAACCGGTGCAAACAGCCCAGCGTTGTCGACCAGCACCATGGCCGGGGAGTTTTCGGTCAGGAACACGTCGGCCGGGGAGGCGGCGCCTTCCTGTACGATCTGATTGCCCATCTCGGTGTCGTCGCCATTGCGCACGGTGACCTTGATGCCGGTTTCCTTGGTAAAACCTTCGATCCAGGATTTGGTCAGGCTTTCGTGCTGGGCGTTGTAGACTACGATGCCATCGGCATCCGCCGCATACACGTGGCCGACGCTCAGCAGCGCGGTGGCCAGCAGTGCTTTTTTCAGGAAAGAAGGGATACGGGCATTCATTCTGTGGGCAGCTCCGGTTCTTTTTTAGAAGTCATGCATGCAGACTCGCGGGTAGCACAATGCGAATCATTGGCATGTTTTGAGTTGCAGCGAATGTAGAGAACAACATGAGAAAAAAACGTTAAAGAAACCGTTAATACATGTCATTTTCATTCAGATTAGCAGCACCTCAGCCCATTGCGCGGTGGATCGGGTATCAAACGATGTCGTCGATCAGAATGTGGCGCTGTCCACGGCTGCATTGCTCGATCCTTGCTTCAACCTCGTAGACTTCGCGCAGCATCTTCACCGTAATCACTTGATCGCTGGGACCGCTGCCCTGGCTGGTGCCATTGGCGATCACTAATACCTGATCGGCAAAGCGTAGCGCCTGATTCAGGTTATGGATCGCGATGAACACGATGACTTCGCGTCTGCGCGCCAGTGCGCGCATGAAGTTCAGCACTTGCACCTGCCGATGCATGTCCAGCGCGCTGGTCGGTTCGTCCATCAGCAGAATTTCCGGCTCGCGCACCAGGGTTTGGGCGATCGACACCAGTTGTTGCTGGCCGCCGCTCAGTTCCCCAAGGTTGCGAAAGGATAGTTCAGTGATCCCCAGGGCGCCGAGAATCTGGTCCACCCGCTGCAACTCATCGTCGTGGACAACCCAGCCTGGCGTCAGTTGTTTGCGCGCCAGCAATACTGACTCGTAAACCGTCAGGCGGGCGCTGGCATTCAAGCCCTGAGGCATGTAGCTGATTCCCTGAGGGCCTTTTTTCGAGTCCTGCAGGTTGACCTGGCCTGGGCCGTCAATCAGCCCGGCCATGCGTTTGAACAGCGTCGACTTGCCCGCCGCATTCGGTCCGACCACCGCCACCACTTGGCCGCCGTTAAACGTCGTCGTGGTCACGCCCGTAATGATCTGGCGCTGACCGTAGTGGGCACCAAGGTTCTCCAGCTGGATCTTCACCATGAGTTTTTCTTCCCGCTGAGGATCAGAGATATGAAGAACGGCACGCCAATCAGCGAGGTAACCACGCCAATGGGGAATATCGCGCCCGGGATCAGGGTTTTGCTGACCACGGAACTGGCGGACAGAATCAGCGAGCCGGTCAGCAGCGAGGCCGGTAAAAAGAACCGTTGATCTTCACCGATCAACATTCGGGCGATGTGGGGGCCAACCAGTCCGATAAAGCCGATGGTGCCGACAAACGCCACCGGAAATGAGGCGAGCAGGCTGACCATGATCAGCGTCTGAAAGCGCAAACGCCGCACGTTGATCCCGAAACTCGCCGCCTTGTCGTCGCCCAGCCTCAGGGCGGTCAAAGCCCAGGCGCGCCTGGCGAAAATCGGCAGGGTGATCAGGATCACCAGACAGATCACCCCGAGTTTCGGCCAGGTGGCTTTGGTCAGGCTGCCCATGGTCCAGAACACCACCGCCGCCACGGCTTGCTCGGTGGCGAAAAACTGCACCAGCGCCAGCAGCGCATTAAACGTAAACACCAGCGCAATGCCGAGCAGCACAATGGTTTCGGCCGTTACGCCGCGACGCATGCTCAAGAAGTGGATCAGCAGCGCAGAAAGCATCGCCATGATGAACGCATTCACCGGCACCATGTATTGCGCCGCCAAGGGGAACAACGCGACGCCAAACGCCAGTCCCATCGCCGCGCCAAAACTGGCGGCGGCGGAAATGCCGAGGGTGAAGGGGCTGGCGAGCGGGTTGTTGAGGATCGTCTGCATCTGCGCGCCGGCCAGGGACAACGCCGCGCCGACCGCCACGGCCATCAGGGCCACCGGCAAGCGGATTTCCCACATCACCACCCGGACTTGCTTCGATGCGGTATCTGGAGAAAACAATGCCCCGAGCACTTCGCTCAGGCTGTAGCTGGCCGGGCCCAGGGCCAGATCGAGCAGCACGCTGAACACCAGCAACACCACGAGCGCACCGAGGATCAGCCGTTTACGCAGCACCAGTTGACGGTAGGTGTCGCTCTGCACGATCTGTACTTCACCCAGGGAACTCATTGATGGCTCTCCTTCAGACTGACGAAGTAGCCTGACTCATAAGTCACCGGCAGGAACCGCTCATGGAGTTCACGAAACGAGGCGTCGGGATCGAGGTCTGCAAACAGCGTCGGGTGAAACCATTTGGCGAGTTGCTGGATGGCCACGAACTGGTAAGGGCTGTTGTAGAACTGATGCCAAATGGCATGAAAGGCCTGGTTGTCCTGAGCCTTGATCCCGGCATACGCCGGGCGTTGGGTGTACCAGGCCAGTTTGTTTCGGGCGTTAGTCAGGTCCGCGCCGGGTCCGACGCCGACCCAGCGACCACTCGGCGCAAAGGCTTCCCAATTGGCGCTGGTGACAACCACTTGGTCGGGATTGGCGACAATCACCTGTTCGGGGTTCAGTTGGCCGAAGGTGCTGGGAATGATGCCTTTGGCAATGTTGTTGCCACCGGCCATTTCCACGAAACGACCGAAGTTCTCGTTACCGAAACTCAGGCAGCAATCGTCGGTGTAACCGCCGATGCGTTCGATGAATACATTCGGGCGCGACGGCTTGCTGGCGGCAATCACGTCAGTGACGCGGCGGATCTGTTGGTTACGAAAGTCGATGAAAGCCTCGGCGCGTGCTTCTTTGCCAAACAGCTGGCCGAACAGGCGCATGGTCGGCTCAGTGTTTTGCATCGGGTTGTTGCGAAAGTCGACGTAGACCACCGGGATGCCTAGCGCATCGAGCTTGTCGATGTAGCGCGCGTCTTCGGTGGCGTGCTGCGCTTCGATGTTGAGGATGATCACGTCCGGCTGTTGGGAGATGGCTTGCTCGATGTCGAACGTGCCGTCTTCAAAGCCGCCAAAGGTTGGGATCTTCGCGATGTCCGGGAATTTGCGCAGGTAGGCGCCGTAGGTGTCCGGGTCGGACTGAATCAAGTCCTTGCGCCAACCGACGATGCGTTCGATGGGGTTTTGCGTATCCAGCGCGGCGACCAGATACAACTGACGGCCTTCGCCGAGAATCACGCGCCTGACCGGGAGGTGGACCTTGACCTTGCGTCCCAGCAGATCGGTCACCGTGACCGCAGCAGGATCCTGATCGGCCGCAAATGCGGTGTGCGGTGCCAGACAAAACAACGCCACGCCGAGAAACCCTGCCAATAGCAGGGCCGTGAAGGCGTGGCGGCGTCGAAGAACAGAAGCCATGGTTGAAACCTTTGCAGGAAGCCAGACAGGGCAACGGCTCAGGCCGTTGCCCGGGGCTGAACGTTTCAGAAATCGACGGTGGCCGACAGTTGCAGGGTGCGCGGCGAGCCTTGGGAGAAGGCACCGTAGGACGCGACGCCGGACCAGTATTCCCGGTCTAAAACGTTCTGCACCGTTGCCCGGAAGGTGGTCGGTCGGTCCGCGATGCGCGTGGCATACCGCGCGCCGACATCGAAACGCGTCCACGGGTCGAGTTCCTGGGTATTGGCCTGATTGATGTACTGACTGCCGGTGTAGATCGCGCCGCCGGTCAAGGTAAAACCTTCGATCCACGGGGTATCCCACTCGGCCCAGAGGTTGGCCTGGACTTCGGGTACGCCGACCGGTTTATTGCCACGGTTGGCGGCAACACCGGTTTTGGTCAGTTCGGCGTCGAGCAGGGTCACGCCACCGAGCAGGCGCGTGCCTTGGGCGATCTCGCCAAACACGTTCAGCTCCACGCCGCGGTTGCGTTGCTCGCCCTGTACCGAGAACACCCCGGCAGCCAGTTCGCCGCTGGGTTTTTTGATCTGGAACAGAGCGAGCGTGGAGGTGAAAGTGCCGTAGTCGACTTTGACTCCGACCTCCTGTTGCCGGGAGATGTAGGGCGCGAAGATCTCGCCCGAGTTCGAGGCCGTGGCCGGCGCGATGTCGCCTTTGCTCAAGCCTTCGATGTAGTTGTAGTAGAACGACACATGGTCCCAGGGTTTGACGACGACACCGAACAGCGGCGTTGTCTCGCTCTTATCGTATGAAGTGGTGACCGCGCCGGCCGCGTTGAAGTTATCGGACTCGATGTTCTGTTTGCGTAAGCCGAGGGTGACCTGCAAGCGCTCGTCCAGCACCGAAAGGGTGTCGGCCAGGGCCACACCGGACAACTCGGTCTCGGACACTTTCAACGCATCCGGCGTGGCGATGGACGGTTTTGGACGGTCGATCGGGTGGTAAATATTCGATCGTACAGCCGGGCCGGAAATGATGCCGCGAGACAACTCATCGCGGTAACGGGTGACTTGCAGCGTGGTGCTGTGGCTGATCGGTCCGGTGTCGAAGCGCAGGCGCGCGCCGGCATCGACGGTGTAGCGTTCGACTTCGAATTTGTAATAACCGGGGATCGAGGACGTGTCGCCGGCAGCGTTGAGGATGGTTGGGGTCTGGTCGGACATCCGCGAGACGTCCGACTTGCCGCCGCCAGCATGGGCGAACACGGTCAGGGCGTCGTTGAGGTCGTATTCGGCACCGAGCAACGCCGACTTGTCGCGGGTTTCGGACCAGCCCCAGTCCTGGCTCACGTTGGTTCGGCCGTTGGCGGCGGAAGGCACCTCCAGCCCTGACGCAATAAGGAACGGCCGGGAGGCAGCGTCGAACTCTTCTTTCTGGCTGATCAGGTCCAGCGTGGTTCGCAGGCGCTCACCCTGATAGTCCAGCGAGATGGCGCCGATATCGACATCCCGGGATTGATCGTCGATGGCTGTGTCACCTTGCTGGGTGCTGCCGTTGATGCGCACGCCAAACTGGCGCCCCTCACCGAAGCGCCGACTGACGTCGAGGTGGCCGCCGATCTGTGAGTCCATGGCGTAACTGGCGGTGAACCGGGTCAGGTCTTCGTCGAGGGAGCGCTTGGGCACCACGTTGATCACGCCACCCACGCCGCTGTTCGGCGACATGCCGTAGAGCAGGGCACCGGGGCCCTTGATCACTTCGATGCGCTCGGCGTATTCGGTAAACACCCGGTAGTTGGGGGCGACGCCGTAGACGCCGTCGAACGCCAGTTCACCGAGGTTGCCTTCACCCACCGGGAAGCCGCGGATGAAGAAGGAATCGACAATGCCACCGGTCTGGCCCGTGGAGCGTACCGAGGAATCGCGCTCCAGCACGTCGGCCACGGTGACCGCTTGCAGATCTTTCATCAGCGCCGAGGTGTAGTTGCTCACGCTGAACGGCGCGTCCATCACATCCTTGTTGCCCAACATGCCGAGGCGCCCGCCGCGGGCAATCTGACCACCCGGGTACACCGGTGGCAAGCTGTCGCTCCGTGCGTCGATACCGTTGACCGTGGTTTCGGCAAGGGTCAGGTCGGCACTGTCGGCCGGGCGCGGCGCCAGGGTGTAACTGCCGTCACTGCGCAAAACCATGTCCAGGCCGCTGCCGGCCAGCAATCGGCTGATAGCTTCCTGGGTCGAGTAGGTGCCGGAAAGTCCCGGACTGCTCAGGCCTTCGGTCATCGCCGGCTGAAACGACAGCGCAATGCCGGCTTCCACAGCAAATCTCGACAAGGTCGACCCCAGCGGACCGGGGGCAATGTTGTAAGCGCGGGTAGCGGTGGTGTCCAGTTGAGCTGGCGCAGCGGCGCAGGCAAAGGGGCTGGCGGCGCCGGTCAGGGCAAGGCTTAGCAACGCGCTGCGGACAGCCAGCTTGAGTGAGCGATCCGAACGCGGAGGTCGTGCAGCGAGCATGGAGTGATGACCCTTTCGACGAGGTTGAGAAGTTCTTCCTTTCCTTGCCAGTCGAGATCAAAAAAAGTATCACCCTCGCAGCAACTTTTTTTGCGCGGGGTTCAGGCGGGGGAGAGCGTCACCCAATAACCGCTCAAATGGCCGGTGGCGATCACCGGGTAGGTTTGCACCAGCATGTTCAACGTGCGTTGGGTATCGCTGATCGGGAATGCGCCGGAAATGCGCAGTTCGGCAATCGCCGGATCGACACGTACGAAGCCTCTGCGATAACGCGTCAGTTCGGCGGCGAAGTCGGCCAGACGCAGGTTGTCAGCCATCAGCATGCCTTGGGCCCAGGCGCTGACGGAGCGATCCACCGGGTTCAACGGGCCAAAGGCTTGCGATGAAAAGTCGGTGCGTTGCCCGGCGTTTACGATCAATGGCGGCACGCGGTTGCCATCGGGTAATTGAACCCTGACCGCGCCTTCCAGTACGGCGAGGTGCGTGCGAGGTTGCTGCTCGCGAACGATAAACCGTGTGCCCAATGCCTGCATTCGCCCCTGACGCGTGCTGACCAGAAAGGGCCGAGCCTGAGGCATTGCATCTGGCGCGGTTTGCACCAGGATTTCACCTTCGCGCAAGTTGATCAGCCGCTGATGGGCGTCGAACAGCACATCGATGGCGGTGTCGGTGTTCAGGGTGATCTGCGAACCGTCGGCCAGGTTCAGCTCGCGACGCTGGCCAAGGGCGGTCCGGTAGTCGGCCGACCATTGCTGCGATTCCACCAGTTTCCAACTGCCCCAACTGGCGGGCAGGACGGCCAGAATCATCGCCAGTTTGCCCAGGGCGATACGGCGATCCGGATTGCCTGGACGATCGAGCGCCGACATCGCCAAGGACGGTGGCAGCCCGCCGAGTTTACTTTGCAGCAACTGTGCGCGGCCCCAGGCGCGATGACGCTCGGGGCTGCTGACACGCCAGCATTCCCATTCGGCACGCTGGGTTTCGTCAAGATCGCCTTCGCTCAGACGCATCAGCCATTCGGCGGCTTCGTCGAGCACTTGGGGATCAATCTGCGCGTCACTGCGGTGAGTCGACATTCATTCCACCAGCATCAGGCATTGCACGAAGGCTTGCTTCATGTAGCGCTTGATCGTGATCAGCGATACGCCCAGTTGCGCGGCAATGTCCTCGTATTTCAGCCCGCCGATCTGTGATAGCAGGAACGCGCGTTTGACCAGCGCGGGAAGGGCATCGAGCATTGCGTCGATTTCGTGCAGGGTTTCCAGCACCATGAAACGGTGTTCGGGCGAAGGCACTTCGGGGGCGGGCAGCAGCGCGAGCGCATCGAGGTAGGCGCGTTCGAGCGCCTTGCGCTGGTACCAATTGACGAGAATGCCCTTCGCCACACAACTCAAGTAAGCCCGGGGCTGTTCGATGACGGCAACCTGGGAGGCGAGTATGCGGGTGAAGGTGTCCTGCGCCAGGTCCGCCGCATCCATGGCGTTACCCAGTTTTTTGCGCAGCGTGGCATACAGCCAGCCATGATGGCCGCTGTAAAGGGCCTCGATCGCGCGCAGATGATTGTCGGGGGAAGCGGGCAGGGTAGCGCTCATGGATGATAATTTTTAGCGATTGAGAAGTATTCCCAATACTAGATGACAGTGAACTAGCGACGCAAGAAGATACTGCTTGATCAGTCGCCGGGAGACGGATCGCTCGCGGGCATGATCACCGGTCGATAACGCAGCGCGACGATGGGGATCAGTGCAACCCCATAAGCCAGGCAAACGAACAGGTAGATGTACGGCAATCCATAGACCTGGCTCAGCAAACCGCCGGCCGAGATGCCGGCAATGGAGGCAAATTGAGCGGTGCCTTGAGCAATTCCCAGCACGTGACCCTGCTGCGAACTGTCGACCGTTTTAGAAATCAGTGCCATCAGCACCGGCGTCGTTGCGCCCAGCAGCACGCCCCAAAGGAAGTAGGCAATCACAAACACCACCGTGTTTCGGGTGATGCCGGCCAGGGCCGTCAGGCCAATACAGCCGATGACGATGTAGGTGATACGGTGCAGGGTTTCCTGCCGGGTACGGTGTTCGAAGTACCTCGACCACGGCGTCGCCGACATGATGAAGCCCAGGGCCAGCAAGCCGTAGCACAGGCCCACGACCGAATGGCTGACCTCGAACACCGAGCTGACATACAGCGAAAACGAGGTCTGCGGAAGCATCCGCGCCAACAGCAAAATCCCCATCACACCCAGCAGCGACGGCAACGGTGAACCCTGCCAGAGGCTGCGTGGCCGACTGACTTGCGTAGCATCCACCTTCAGCGTTTTCTTCACCGGTGGTACATCCGGCAACGTCACCGCCGCTACCACGGTGCACACCGCACACAGTGCCGAGGCAATGATGTTGATCCAGAAGAACGTCGCATAATCGAGAATCAACCCGCCGACCACCGCGCCGAGCAACGAACCGACGTTGGTCGAGATCTGCAGGAGGGCAAACAGGCGTGCCCGCCGCGAAGGGGCTTCGATGCTGACACCGTAGGCTTGGGCCGGTGCGATGTAGCCGGCAAACGCGCCCTGCAAAAAGCGCAGGATCAGGATCACCCAGATGTCGCTGCACAGTGCCAGCGCAAGCTGAGTCAACGACAAACCGGCGAGCGCACGGATCATCATCAGCTTGTGGCCATGGCGGTCGCCGATACGGCCCCAGAAAGCGCTGGTCAGCATAATCCCCAGCATCGGGCCGACGTAGACCGCGATGCAGGCGAAGCTGAACAGCGATTCCGAGTCGGTCAGCCCACGCAGGTACACCGGCCAGAACGGACCGCTCATTTCCATCGCGCCCATGGAGACGAGCTGGATCACGAACAGTAGATAAATCAGGATTCTGACGCTCGAACCCTGGAAGATGGCTCCGTGGGGCATTGTTCAGTCTCGATGGGCAAACGTCGTCGATAGAGGGAGGGCGCGAGAGTACCGGTTTATGCCGCCTGCTGGCGATGGTTACGCGAGTGCTTGTTGTTGAGGCGCCGGATACCTTGTCGACGAAGATCACTAGTGAAAGCGCGCACTGACAGTTGGTTAAACCCAAATGAATCGAGAAGCCCCAGGGGTAATGCCAGCCAGTTAAGTCATAACGCAGTCCGTGTAGCAGCTGCCGAAGGCTGCGTTCGGCTGCGCAGCAGTCGTAAAACCTGGCCGCGAGGTAGTCCTGAAGAACCGCATTGCCTGATTTCACGACTGCTGCGCAGCCGAACGCAGCCTCGCAGACTCGACAGCTGCTACAGGGGTAAATAGCCTTCCTGCTACGG
>NZ_LACH01000159.1:553-724 GCF_000968015.1 Pseudomonas fluorescens | reverse complement strand
GGCCTTTGTAACGCACCGTCGACCTTCTAAAACTATATTAATCACGTGCTTTATAATGCCTTTAATAACTTCTATATAGTATATCTTAATAACGTACTAGTCTTTTTAAAGACTAAGGCGGAATATAAGAACTACGTGCGAATAGTTATCTAACGCCTAGGCAACGTAGGG
>NZ_LACH01000159.1:0-519 GCF_000968015.1 Pseudomonas fluorescens | reverse complement strand
ATTATTTCGATATCTAGCATAAGCATAGACCTTAAGAAGGTATATATAATCACGGCTTAAAATACCCTAACTTTAGTAAAAGAACTCTAGCAGTTTCTTAGGTTTATAAACTTCTACCGCCGTTTTATTAAAGGATACTCTAGTATTATCTCCCCGATAACTACGCTACTTTGAAAGGATTCCCGTTAGTCTTAAGGACCTAAATAAGCTACCGCGTTTAAGGCCCTTAAACTTGCTTTTACTACTGCCTTAGTCTTAGCCTATTTTAACTACTCGAAGAAAATAGTGATTAAAACTAACGCCTTGAATTAAGCCTTAGGAGGAGTCCTTTTATAGACCGGAGACGCCGGATATCTTTACCCTATTGCGTTTTTTTTGTTAAAGCATACTGCCCCTAAGTGCAACTACGAGATCTATAATAAAGAGCTATTAGCAATTGTTAAAGCGCTTAAGGAATAGCGCTTAGAACTCTAAGGGACTACTAAGGCGTTCGACGTTATTATAGACTATAAGAATCTT
>NZ_LACH01000158.1 GCF_000968015.1 Pseudomonas fluorescens | reverse complement strand
GTAGAAGACCGTAGAAGGGAAGAAATTTTACGGGTAAAGTCTATATAAATAACCGTAAAATCACCGTAAAACCACGGTGAAATATAACCGAAGAAAAAGTAGGTAAATACGCCCGTAGAAGTGCGGGTTAATGCCTATAGAAGCCCGTGGAATTCTATAGTAGAATCTAGGGAAGAACCGGGGATTTCCCGGTAGAAAGCAAATAGGGAAGACGGTAATATTAGTAGGCTTATTATAAATGCCCTACTAGTTAATAAAGTCTTAAAAATCATATCGAAAGGCTCGGTCGTTATCTCGATAGATTATACCGATAGAAAGTAAGAACTATCGGGAAATATACCGACCTAGGCTCTTAAAGCATAAAATCATGAGT
>NZ_LACH01000157.1 GCF_000968015.1 Pseudomonas fluorescens | reverse complement strand
CGCGAAAGCCTACCTTAACCCCCGCTTTTACGACTTTATTAACGACTACCTCGATAAGATCTACCTTAATAAGATCTCCTTTAACGATATCGCTAAGTTCTTTAAGAAGTAAGAGAAGGTCCTTTATACGCTCGACGAGCTTTAGGCTAAGGTCCCTAAGTAGCTCTACTATATAATCTATATATAGCTTAAGAGCGAGGCCGATAAGCTCGCCTTTTACCGTACCGTTAATACTTAAATTAACCTTAAAGAGGGGATATAACCTCCTTATACCCGCCCTCGCCCCTTTAGCGAAGCCGAGACCCGGATCGTCCGCG
>NZ_LACH01000156.1 GCF_000968015.1 Pseudomonas fluorescens | reverse complement strand
TTCTTAGGCGGAGTGTTTCGACGAAAAGAACGCGATAGGGTAATAGCGGCCGTCGTTAGAGAGCTATATTAGCACGCTCTTAGCGGCTTAGTCGGAAGCATCGGTCTAAACTATAGTCTTTCGAGAGGGGTTAAAGTATGCGAGGACTAAGGCGGCGGTAAAAGCGTGCTTAAGGGCTCCGAAGGCGTAGGCGTAGGCGGGAGACTAGATCTAGGGGGCAGAGTTCTTAGTAAGGGCGTTTAGAGGGTTCGCAAGCTTAGAAAAACCGCGAATAAAACGCCGATAA
>NZ_LACH01000155.1 GCF_000968015.1 Pseudomonas fluorescens | reverse complement strand
GTCTTTATATACTTCGACCCTTATCGTAAGACTATAGTTTAAATAGATACTTCTAACTAAGCCGCTAAAGGTATACTAATATAGCTCCTCGACGATAGTCGTTACTATCCGGTTGCCTTCTTCTCGTTAAAGCACTCCGCTTAAGAGTATAATTACGAGATCTACGATAAAGAACTCCTCGCGATTATAAAATCTCTTAAGGAGTAGCGCCTTAAGCTCGAAGGCCTTCCTAAGTTTAAGATAGCCTTAGACTATAAGAATCTTTAGTATTTTATAACTATAAAGCTCTTTAACTAGCGATAGGCCCGCTAGGCCGAATTCCTTAGTCGTTTTAATTTTAAGATCGTCTTTTAGCCCGGCTCTTAAGCTATTCTCCTTAACGCCTTTAGCTACCTGC
>NZ_LACH01000154.1 GCF_000968015.1 Pseudomonas fluorescens | reverse complement strand
CCTGCTTATAAAGTAGATTAAATGTGTCGTCGATAACCTTCCTATCGCGAAGCCCTTATAGGTAAGGCCTCTAAGCGACTCGCTTTTCGTACTAATTGTCGATTAAGGGGATTGTTGATTCCTTTCCGGGTTTTACGACGGCGGTGCCTATATCTCGCTAGAGCTAAGAGTATTTCCTAAGAAGCTTTTTATCGCGGCGCATAAAAGAGGGGCTATAGTCGAAAATATAAATACCCTCTTTAGTGTATTTCTCTTAAAGCTCTAGTAGGCGCTAAACGTGCGTTTAGTATAGAAT
>NZ_LACH01000153.1:280-569 GCF_000968015.1 Pseudomonas fluorescens | reverse complement strand
TAGGCCGCCTCTATTATCGCTAGCGTTCATAAAGACGTCTTCGATAATAAGTCTTTCGCTAATTAGCAGTATACTACTATTAAAGCCCTTACCGACGACCTTAGCCTAGTCTTTAGTGCTAATTTTACCCGCGCTTAGTCGGAGGCCGACTTTAACGCCTTATCGATAAAGAATATCTCTTAGCCGGACTTCTATTCGAAGTTTACCTAGCTTTAGGCCGACTTATCCTTTAACGGCACCGCTTGCGTCGCCTCTCTTTATTTAAAGGTCTTTATCGAACTTACTAATG
>NZ_LACH01000153.1:0-210 GCF_000968015.1 Pseudomonas fluorescens | reverse complement strand
ACGCCCGCCCCGCCCGCGCCTCCTACCGGTAACCCGATATAGCTCGATATATTCCGGGCCCGGCTTACTAACGCTAAAAAGCAACGGCGGTTCGAGAACCGTCTTTACCTCTACTACGCTTAGCCGGCTACCGCTACCTATACCGCCCGGACCTACCCTAATAAGGTTTTCGGTGCTAATCTAGGCGCTAACCCTAGCGCTAGTCCCGGC
>NZ_LACH01000152.1:315-501 GCF_000968015.1 Pseudomonas fluorescens | reverse complement strand
GACGCCTTAATTCTTTAGATCCTCATCCGCGCTTATACCTCCCCCCTCGCCGGCTACTTTAGACGTACGAAGACCGCTAGCCTCTACCGCTCCTATATCTAGCCCGGTATATATAAGTCTATTTCTAGCTTTATGCGGAATTATTATACGTGCCTACGTGCTAAATCCCCTCGTTCCTCCCCTTAG
>NZ_LACH01000152.1:0-255 GCF_000968015.1 Pseudomonas fluorescens | reverse complement strand
CCCCGCCTACTACCCTTAGACCGACGGTTAGACTAAGATCGCGAACGCTTAGATAAAGGTTTACCTTCGTTATTATACTACCTACCTTTAGGACGATTAGGTCGACCTCCTTCCATTCGTTGAGTTTACTATTAATAATTAGGTCTTTAAATCTACCGGCCTTTCCCTTTTCTTTGCTAACTATAGCTTCTACCTAAAGCTTAGCACTAAGCCCTTTAATCCCCCCCTACCTAGCATAACCCCTTAGCAGCGGAA
>NZ_LACH01000151.1 GCF_000968015.1 Pseudomonas fluorescens | reverse complement strand
GCGACGAAGAGGAGGCTATTCCTCCGATTAACCGTTAGAAGGGTCTCCGTCGATTATTTACGGGTTAAGAGGTATAGCTTGAACTAGCCGATATACTAAAGACATCGTAGCGTAGAGAGGAGTCTCTTTATCGGGAAGCTCGCCTATAAAACAAAGATACGCGCGAATTCCCTTTCGCTAATCATCGGCGTGCTATAGATGCTTTCCCTTTATAGACGGAAGATCTAAGATATCGAAGATAATCTCCGACTTAAAGGCTAAAGAGCC
>NZ_LACH01000150.1 GCF_000968015.1 Pseudomonas fluorescens | reverse complement strand
CGATAGAGGATCTCTATTTACTAATAAGTTTTAGTTAGACCTTTATTATATATTATAGATAAAACGTAGGTTATCGATAGCCTTTTACCTATAAACCGACGGTTAGACCGAACGGGTGAATTAGACACTATAATACTACCTTCGGTATTATATAAATGCCGAATATAACAACTAGCCTAGACTACTACGAGAGGCTTAGTTCGCTTATAATAATGCGAAGAATGTAACTATAGGCTTTTCGCTTAATAAGGCATTATTTAGATACTAACTAGACTACTAT
>NZ_LACH01000015.1:52337-52487 GCF_000968015.1 Pseudomonas fluorescens | reverse complement strand
CTCGCCTGCAGCTCTTGATCTCCCACAGGAGATCGGTGTTCACCTTTCGCTTCTCACCACTCAACAGGCCGAGCGTTAGCTCGCCTGCAGCTCCTGATCTCCCACAGGGGATCGGTGTTCGCCTTTCGCCCCTCACCACTCAACAGGCCG
>NZ_LACH01000015.1:221-52314 GCF_000968015.1 Pseudomonas fluorescens | reverse complement strand
CCGTAAGGGCGAAACCCTAAGCCGCCGTTACCGCAGAAATGGATATGTACACCCGCAAGAAAATGGTCGGCGACCCAGCCACAGGTCATTCCGTCCAGCACCGCTACTGGACGCGCGTATCTTTGGCATATGATGCCGGGCCTTCGCCTTCCCTCGGTCCGGACAGGAGCAGAGATGCAGCTCAAACACAAAATCGTCGCGCTCGGGATTCTGCCGCTGGTGTTGGCCATCGCCGTCATCTGCGCGCTAGTGATTTCCATGAACCGGCAACTGGGTGAACAACAGGCGCAACTGATCGAAGACAGCATTCTGGCGAGCAAGCGCGCCGAACTTAAGAACTACGTCGAAATGGCGCAAAGCCTGATCGAACCGCTGTACGACGACGGCCACGGTGACGAACACGCACAGCAAAAAGTGCTGGAAGAACTGCGCAAACTCAGCTTTGGCATCAATGGCTACTTCTTCGTCTACGACCACGAAGGTCGCAGCCTGATGCACGCGCGCCAGTCCGAACTGGTGGGTAAATACCTGTGGGACATGAAGGATCCTCACGGTTTGCCGGTGATCCAGGCGCTCCTCAAAAGTGCACAATCAGGCGAAGGCTTTCAACGCTATGCCTGGAACAAACCCTCTTCCGGCCAGGTGACCGACAAGCTCGCCTACGTGGTGATGCTGGATCGTTGGGGCTGGATGCTCGGCACCGGCATCTACCTTGAAGACGTCGAGCGCGCGACCCAGCAGGCGCGCGACGAAGTGGCCCAGGGCATTCGTAAAACCATGCTGGCGATTGCCGCGGTGGCCCTCGTGGCGGTGCTGTTTGTCTTCGCCAGCGGCATGACACTTAACGTCAGCGAGCATCGTCTGGCCGACAAAAAACTTCAGCGCCTGACTCAGCGTATCGTCAGCTTGCAAGAGGAAGAGCGCTCACGGGTTTCCCGCGAACTGCACGACGGCATCAGCCAGCTACTGGTCTCCATCAAGTTTCAGTTCGAGCTGGCCAGCCATCTGCTCGAGAATGGACAAGCCCACGACAAGGGTTTGAGTACGCTGAGGGACGCCACGGAACGACTGGGTGAAGCGATTGGCGAGGTTCGCAGCCTCTCCCACGACCTGCGCTCCTCGCTGCTCGACACCCTGGGACTGCCGGCTGCGATCGGTCAACTCGCTGCAGAATTCGAACAACGCAGCGGCCTGGTGGTGACCTATAACGACAACGAATTCGACTGTCACTTGGTCGATGGGGCAGCGGTCTCGCTGTTTCGCATCGTGCAAGAAGGCCTGACTAATATTGAACGACACGCCCAGGCTAAAAACGTCTCCATTACCCTGCACGGGTCCGAAGATTCCGTGCGGTTGACGGTGGTCGATGACGGTATCGGTTTCAACGTCGCCCAGGTCGAACGTCGTCATGCGGGCATTGGCCTGCGTAATATCCGTGAACGTGTCGAGCATTTTGGTGGACGATTCGACCTGATCTCGATGCCGGGACGAAGTGAGCTGGACGTTTGGCTGCCAATGAAAATGCCCGGTACAACACGCTGACTCGCCCCCTGACAACAAGAGTGAATAACCGCGATGAACCTGCCCTACCCGATCCGCGTCGCTCTGGTCGACGATCACGCCCTGGTCCGCGACGGGATCAAAGCGCTGCTGGCGGTCATGGCCCCCCTGGAAGTGGTGGGCGAAGCCGA
The DNA here is from genome assembly GCF_000968015.1 of Pseudomonas fluorescens. Lineage (GTDB taxonomy): Bacteria > Pseudomonadota > Gammaproteobacteria > Pseudomonadales > Pseudomonadaceae > Aquipseudomonas > Aquipseudomonas fluorescens_W. The sequence continues at coordinate 50,623 of NZ_LACH01000015.1, read as the reverse complement.
GAATGGTGCGGACGCGATCGAAATGGTCGGACGCTGCCAGCCTGACCTGCTACTGGTCGACATCAGCCTCAAAGACATGAACGGCCTTGAGTTGACCCGGGTGCTACGCAGCCAGTACCCGTCGCTGAAGGTGCTGATGCTGAGCATGTACGACAATAATGAATACGTGAGTGAGTCCGTTCGCGCGGGGGCCAGCGGCTATGTACTGAAGAACTCACCGTCGCGGGAAATCATCGCGGCGATCGAAGCCATCGCCAGCGGCGGCACGTTTTACAGTGCCGAGATCGCCCAGCGGCTCATCGCCGATAAAAATACCGACAACGAGCTGACTCCGCGCGAAAGCCAGGTGTTGTACAAAATGGCGCAAGGGCTGAACAACAAGGAGATGGCCCGCGAACTGGACATCAGCGTTCGCACGGTAGAAACCCACCGCCTGAGCATCCGTCGCAAACTCAACATCGACAAACCGGCGGCCCTGGTCAAATACGCGATCGATCACGGGATCATCTCGCGGTAGCAGGCATTAATACTCAACGAAAAACCCGGCCTCATCAGCCGGGTTTTTTTTGGTTTTTTTATTGGCAATAGCCATCCCCTCTTCCGTTTTAACCACCGTCCGACCAGAAACCCGCCTCAGGGACTTGCGCTTCCGGTATTATGGTATACCATCAGACGCACAGACACTCTCACCTTACACGGAGCAGCTCATGAGTTTCGAAATCCGCAAGATCGTCAGCTATGTCGAAGAAACCTTTATCGAAGGCGGCAAGGCCACCGATAAGCCAGTGACCATGGTCGGGCTGGCCGTCGTGATGAAAAACCCTTGGCTGGGCCGCGGCTTTGTCGAAGACCTGAAACCGGAAATCCGCGCCAATTGCTCCGACCTCGGCGCGCTGATGGTCGAGCGCCTGGTCGGCATCATCGGCGGTGCCGAGAAGATCGAGGCTTACGGCAAGGCTGCTGTCGTGGGCGCCGACGGTGAAATTGAACACGCCTCCGCCGTGATCCACACCCTGCGCTTTGGCAACCATTACCGCGAAGCGGTGAAAGCCAAGAGCTACCTGAGCTTTACCAACAAGCGTGGCGGCCCGGGCACTTCGATCCAGATTCCGATGATGCACAAGGACGACGAAGGCCTGCGTTCGCACTACATCACCCTGGAAATGCAAATCGAAGATGCACCGCGCGCCGACGAAATCGTGGTGGTACTGGGTTGCGCCGATGGCGGCCGCCTGCACCCACGCATCGGCAACCGTTACATCGATCTGGAAGAGCTGGCCGCTGAAAACGCCCAGTAATCAAGGTCGGCAAGAACAACAAAAAGGCATGCAGGAGCGCTCCATGATTCGGCTCACCGCTGAACTCACCCCGGCTGGCACCAGTTACCTGGCGACCGGCCAAGGCCAGCCCGTGGTTTTGATCCACGGCGTGGGCCTGAACAAAGAAATGTGGGGCGGCCAGGTCGTTGGCCTGGCCACGAAGTACCGTGTGATTGCCTACGACATGCTCGGCCATGGCGCCAGCCCACGCCCGGAAAGTGGCACCCCGCTGCTCGGCTACGCCGACCAGTTGCTGGAGCTGCTCGATCACCTGCAATTGCCCCAGGCGACGGTGATCGGTTTTTCCATGGGTGGCCTGGTGGCCCGGGCATTTGCCTTGCATTACCCGCAACGCCTGCAAGGTCTGGTGGTGCTCAACAGCGTGTTCAATCGCAGCCCCGAACAGCGTGCCGGCGTCATCGCCCGTACCGCTCAAGCGGCCGAACACGGACCGGATGCCAACGCCGAAGCCGCCCTGTCGCGCTGGTTCAGCCGTGAATATCAGGCGGCCAACCCGGCGCAGATCGCGGCCTTGCGCCAAACCCTGGCAGACAATGACCCACAGGGTTACCTGACCACCTATGAGCTGTTCGCGACCCAGGACATGTACCGCGCCGACGACTTGGGCAGCATTCAGGTGCCGACACTGATCGCCACCGGTGAACTGGACCCGGGCTCCACGCCGGAAATGGCCGAGCAATTGGCCGCACGCATTCCCGGCGCGACAGTTGCCGTGCTTGCGGAGCAGCGGCATATGATGCCCGTAGAATCACCGCGCCTGGTCAACCAGCTGCTGCTGGAGTTTCTCGACACCGCGCACTCCCGACAAAACCAAATAAAGGGGATCGTTGCATGACACTCGCACGCTTCCAGATGTGCATCGGCGGTGAATGGGTCGATGCCCTGTCCGGCAAGACCTTTGAAAGCCTGAACCCGGCCCTGGCCCAAGCCTGGGCCGAACTGCCCGATGCCGACGAAGCCGACGTCGAGCGCGCCGTACAGGCTGCGCAGACGGCTTTCGACAGCCCCGCCTGGCGCGGCCTGACCGCCACCGCACGCGGCAAACTGCTGCGGCGCCTGGGTGATCTGATCGCTGAAAACAAGGAACACCTGGCGCAGCTGGAAAGCCGTGACAACGGCAAGCTGATCCGCGAAACCCGTGGTCAGGTCAGCTACTTGCCGGAGTTCTTCCACTACACCGCGGGCCTGGCCGACAAACTCGAAGGCGGCACCCTGCCCCTCGACAAGCCCGACCTGTTTGCCTACACCGTGCACGAAGCCATGGGCGTGGTCGCCGCGATCATTCCCTGGAACAGTCCGCTGTACCTGACCGCGATCAAACTTGCCCCGGCTTTGGCTGCGGGCAACACCATCGTGATCAAACCGTCGGAGCACGCCTCCGCCACCATTCTCGAACTGGCGCGTCTGGCGCTGGAAGCCGGCATCCCGCCGGGCGTGGTCAACGTCGTCACCGGCTACGGCCCAAGCACTGGCGCGGCCCTGACCCGCCATCCGCTGATCCGCAAAATCGCCTTCACCGGTGGCGCCGCGACGGCACGGCATGTGGTGCGCAGCAGCGCCGAGAACTTCGCCAAGTTGTCGCTGGAACTGGGCGGCAAATCGCCGAACATTATCTTCGCCGACGCCGACCTCGACAGCGCGATCAACGGCGCGATTGCCGGGATCTACGCGGCCTCCGGTCAGAGTTGCGTCTCCGGTTCGCGGTTGCTGGTGCAGGACGAAATCTACGATGAGTTCGTCGATCGTTTGGTCGAACGCGCCAAACGCATCCGCATCGGCAACCCGCAAGAAGACAGCAGCGAAATGGGCCCGATGGCCACCGCGCAGCAACTGGCTGTGGTCGAAGGCCTGGTCGCCGACGCCATCGCCGAAGGTGCGCGCCTGCGCCTGGGCGGCAAGCGTCCGCAGAATCTGGGCGATGGCTGGTTCTACGAGCCGACCTTGTTCGAATGCGACCGCAACTCGATGAAGATCATGCAGGAAGAAGTCTTTGGTCCGGTGGCCTCGGTCATCCGTTTCAAAGATGAAGCCGAAGCGTTGGCGATTGCCAACGACTCGCAGTTCGGCCTCGCCGCCGGCATCTGGACTCGCGATCTGGGCAGGGCTCATCGCCTGGCCCGGGATGTGCGATCCGGGATCATCTGGGTCAACACCTACCGCGCCGTGTCGGCCATGGCGCCGATCGGCGGCTTCAAGAACAGCGGCTATGGACGCGAGAGCGGTATCGATTCGGTACTGGCCTACACCGAGCTGAAAACGGTGTGGATCAACCTCTCCCAGGCGCCAATGCCTGATCCGTTTGTGATGCGCTAGGAGATAGATGAAATGATCGAACCCGGCATTTACAAAGACGTCATGAGCTCGTTCCCCTCCGGGGTCACGGTGGTCACCACCCTGGACCCGGACGGCGGCATCGTCGGCATTACCGCCAGCGCTTTCAGTGCGCTGTCGATCGATCCGGCACTGGTGCTGTTCTGCCCCAACTATGCCTCCGACACGTACCCGATCCTGCGCGACAGCAAGCAGTTCGCGATTCACTTACTGTCCGCCGACCAGACCGCCGAAGCCTATGCATTTGCCGGTAAAGGCAAGGACAAGGCCAATGGCATCGACTGGCACTTGAGCGCGCTGGGCAATCCGCTGCTGGGCAACGCCACGGCGATCATCGAGTGCGAACTGTGGCGCGAATACGACGGCGGTGACCACGCGATCATCGTCGGCGCGGTGAAGAACCTGATTCTGCCCGAGCAACCGGTGACGCCGATGATCTACCACAAAGGCAAGCTGGGCCCCCTGCCCGCTTTGGCCTGACAGGTTTACTCAAAACCTGTGGGAGCGAGCTCGCTCCCACAGGGGATCTGCGGTGAGAGGATGATATGAGCAACGAGAAGTATGAAAAAGGCCTGAAAATCCGCACCCAGGTGCTGGGCGAAGCCTACGTGAAGCGCTCCATCGAGAACGCCGACGACTTCACCCGGCCACTGCAGGAAATGGTCACCGAGTACTGCTGGGGCCACGTCTGGGGCCGTGAGGGTTTGTCGCTTAAAGAGCGCAGCATGATAAACTTGGCCATGATTTCGGCCCTCAATCGGCCTCACGAACTCAAGCTGCATGTACGCGGCGCCTTGCGTAACGGACTGACTCGTGAACAAATACGCGAAATTCTGCTTCAGGTCGGTATTTATTGCGGCGTCCCCGCTGCCGTAGACAGTTTCCGGCTCGCCCGTGAAGCGTTCGCCGAAGCCGATGCCGAGGCCTCCAGTTAACCCTTGGCTGTTTGATCTGACCGAGCACGGAGATTCTTGCGATCGAAGTGCTCTTTTTGCATGGACAGCCACACTCAGAGCGGACCCCATGAAACGCCTGCCACTCGACGACAGCTTCAAGGTCAATCGCAACCCCGTTACCCTGCGCGAAATCGTGCTGGATAAACTGCGAAGCGCCATCATGAACTTCCAGCTCCTGCCGGGAGACCGTCTGGTCGAGCGCGATCTGTGCGATCGCCTGGGCGTCAGCCGCACGTCCGTGCGCGAAGCCTTGCGTCACCTGGAATCCGAAGGCCTGGTGGAATTCGCCGACGCCAAGGGCCCACGGGTCGCCATCATTACCCTCTCCGATGCCGGCGACATCTATGAGCTGCGTTGCGTGCTCGAAGGCCTGATCGTCCAGCTGTTCACCCTGCGCGCCAAGGCCAAGGACATCAAGGCCCTGGAAAAAGCCCTGGAGGAAAACCGCAAGGCCCTCAAGGACGGCGAGCTGCAACAGGTGATCGATTCGGTTCAGGGTTTCTACGATGTACTGCTCGAAGGTTCCGGTAACCATGTCGCGGCCACTCAGCTGCGTCAGTTGCAGGCGCGGATCAGCTACCTGCGGGCGACGTCGGTGTCCCAGGAAAACCGTCGCGGTGCGAGCAATCAGGAAATGGAACGCATGGTCGAAGCGATCAAGAGTGGCGATCCCCTCGCCGCCCACCAGGCTTGCGTCGACCACGTGCGCGCCGCCGCAACCGTCGCCCTCGATTACCTCAAGCGCAAACAGGAAGAGACCGGGAAAATGCCTGAGATCACCCTGCCAATCGCGCTTAAAGAACCGCGCATAGGTCGCTAAAGATGTTCAGCCCGAGCTTTTGTCCAAAGTGCGGCGGCAATGACCTCAGGTCTCAGCTGCCACCGGGCGATACGCACGAGCGCCTGATGTGCCGCGGCTGTGGCTACATCCATTACGTCAATCCGAAAATCATTGCCGGCTGCATCATCGAGCAGGACGGCAAGTATTTGCTGTGTCAGCGCGCCATCCCACCGCGTCCGGGCACCTGGACGCTGCCGGCCGGCTTCATGGAAGGCGGCGAGACCACCGAACAGGCAGCGCTGCGCGAAGTCTGGGAAGAGAGCGGCGTGCGCGCGGAAATTCTCTCGCCCTACTCGATCTTCAGCGTGCCGAAGATCAGCGAGGTGTACATCATCTTCCGCGCCATTGCGTTGGAGATCACCGGCCAGTACGGGCCGGAAACCCTCGACTACAAATTCTTCGCACCCGAGGACATTCCCTGGGACAGCATCTACTACCCGGCAATCCGGCAGATCCTCGAACGCTATATCGAGGAACGCCAGGCCGGGGTCTACGGCATCTACATCGGCAACGACGATACCGGCAAGATCCACTTCATTCGGTAGGAGCTGCCGAAGGCTGCGATCTATTGATCTTGGCTCGTTTGCGAGCCGCCAAAAGATCGCAGCCTTCGGCAGCTCCTACAGGTGGCATCACAACGTCGCCACACCCTCGACAATAATGATCTGAGCCCGGGCCACGCCTTCGCGGTGCCGTTTCGCTTCCTGATATTCCTCCGACCGGTAGCAAGCCAGCGCCTGTTCGTACGAGTCGAATTCAATCACCACGTTGCGCTGCGGCGTGGGCCCGCCTTCCAGCGCTTCACTGCGCCCGCCCCGGGCCAACATCCGTCCGCCATACAACGCGAAGGCCGCCGGCGCCCGCTGAGTGTATTGGCTGTATTGATCGGGGTCGGTGACATCGACATGAGCAATCCAGTACGCCTTCATAGTGACCTCTCGGTTTATTTTGTATTATGGTATACCACAAAGTATTTCCATCAAACACTGAGAATCCCAGCATGGCCTTCAACAGCATCGAAGAAATTATCGAAGACTATCGACAAGGCAAAATGGTGCTCCTGGTCGATGACGAGGATCGGGAAAACGAAGGTGACCTGCTGCTGGCCGCCGATTGCTGCACGGCCGAGGCCATCAGCTTCATGGCCCGGGAAGCTCGCGGCCTGATCTGCCTGACCTTGACCGACGACCACTGCCAACGCCTCGGGCTGGAACAGATGGTGCCGAGCAATGGCAGCGTGTTCAGCACCGCTTTCACCGTATCCATCGAGGCCGCTGTCGGCGTGACCACCGGCATTTCTGCTGCCGACCGGGCGCGTACCGTGGCAGCCGCCGTTGCGGCTAATGCCGGGGCCGCCGACCTCGTGCAACCCGGTCACATTTTCCCGCTGCGCGCCAAGGAAGGCGGCGTACTGACTCGCGCCGGCCATACCGAGGCTGGTTGCGACCTGGCACGCCTGGCCGGCTTCACCCCGGCCTCGGTGATCGTCGAAGTGATGAACGATGACGGCACCATGGCTCGCCGCCCGGACCTGGAAGTGTTCGCGCGCAAGCACGGAATCAAGATCGGCACCATCGCCGACCTGATTCACTATCGCCTCAGCACCGAAAGCACTGTCGTGCGTATCGGTGAACGTGAACTGCCCACTGTGCATGGCACGTTCCGGCTGATCACTTTTGAAGACCGCATCGAAGGCGGCGTCCATATGGCAATGGTCATGGGCAAGTTGCACCGGGACGAGCCGACGCTGGTGCGCGTGCATGTGATCGATCCGCTGCGCGATCTGGTGGGCGCCGAATACAGCGGTCCGTCCAACTGGACGTTGTGGGCGGCGTTGCAGCGAGTCGCCGAGGAAGGTCGTGGCGTGGTGGTGGTGCTGGCCAATCATGAGTCGTCGCAAGCACTGCTGGAGCGTGTGCCGCAGCTGACCCAGCCGCCACGTCAGTTCAGCCGTTCGCAGTCGCGCATCTATTCTGAAGTGGGTACCGGGGCGCAGATTCTGCAGGACCTTGGTGTGGGCAAGCTGCGTCATCTTGGCCCTCCGCTGAAGTACGCGGGTTTGACCGGTTACGACCTGGAAGTGGTGGAGAGCATCCCGTTCACCCAGTGATACACAAACATCTCTGATATGGCGCGATCCCTGTGGGAGCGGGCTTGCCCGCGATAGCGATCCCGCTGGCACATTGATACTGGATGTGCCGCCGTCTTCGCGGGCAAGCCCGCTCCCACAGGGATTGCGTTGACCGGCGGGGCTTGAGCAAAGCTTCAGAGCCACAAAAAATCTCACTTTTGGCTGATAGCCGGTAAGGCAAAGTGCTTGCACAAAGTTTGGAATACCATAATATGATATTCCATAGACCGGACGACCATCACTGGCCCGACGGACCTACTGCTCCCGATAGGCGGGCACTAAAAGCCCCGCTCAAAAACACAACAATGAGGGCGTGAAAATGGTGTTGAACAAACGTGCAACCGCAATACTTTTTGCGGGGCTGCTGAGCGTGACCAGCCAGGCATTGCTGGCGGCCGAAAGCGTCAACTTCGTCAGCTGGGGCGGTAGCACCCAGGATGCGCAGAAGCAGGCCTGGGCCGATCCGTTCAGCAAAGCCAGCGGCATCACCGTGGTCCAGGATGGCCCTACCGACTACGGCAAACTCAAAGCCATGGTCGAAAGCGGCAATGTGCAGTGGGACGTGGTCGACGTCGAAGCGGACTTCGCCCTGCGCGCCGCCGCCGAAGGCTTGCTCGAACCTCTCGATTTCACAGTCATTCAGCGCGACAAAATCGACCCGCGGTTTGTCTCCGATCACGGCGTCGGTTCGTTCTTCTTCTCCTTCGTCCTCGGCTACAACGAAGGCAAGCTCGGCGCAAGCAAACCGCAGGACTGGTCCGCGCTGTTTGACACCAAGACCTACCCCGGTAAACGCGCCCTCTACAAATGGCCAAGCCCAGGCGTGCTTGAACTGGCGCTGCTGGCCGATGGCGTAACCGCCGACAAGCTCTACCCGCTGGACCTGGATCGCGCCTTCAAGAAACTCGACACCATCAAGAAAGACATCGTCTGGTGGGGCGGCGGTGCCCAGTCGCAACAGTTGCTGGCCTCTGGCGAAGCCAGCATGGGCCAGTTCTGGAACGGCCGGATCCACGCCCTGCAAGAAGACGGTGCACCGGTGGGCGTGAGCTGGAAACAGAACCTGGTCATGGCCGACATTCTGGTCGTGCCCAAAGGGACAAAAAACAAAGCCGCGGCCATGAAATTCCTGGCCAACGCCAGCAGCGCCAAAGGACAAGCTGACTTCTCCAACCTGACCGCCTATGCGCCGGTCAACGTCGACAGCGTGGCGCGCCTGGATTCGGTACTGGCCCCTAACCTGCCGACTGCCTACGCTAAGGATCAGATCACTCTTGATTTCGCGTACTGGGCCAAAAACGGTCCGGCCATCGCGACACGGTGGAACGAATGGCTGGTCAAATGAAAATGACGGCAACCGCGTCCCGCCAACCCACTCAAGTCGGGAGCGCCACTGGCGCTGCCGGCTCGGCACTCGGCAAGGCGGCTGCGATGAACCAATCCCCTTCCATGGCACAGCGCTGGCGCGGTTCAAGCAACCTGATCCCCGCCCTGCTGTTCCTCGGCCTGTTCTTTCTGGCGCCGCTGATCGGGCTGCTGCTGCGTGGCGTGCTGGAGCCGGTACCGGGGCTGGGCAACTACGAGCAACTGTTCGCCAACTCAGCGTATGCACGGGTCTTGCTCAACACCTTCTCGGTGGCCGGACTGGTGACATTGTTCAGCCTGCTGCTCGGCTTTCCACTGGCCTGGGCCATCACCCTGGTGCCGAAAGGCTGGGGTCGCTGGATCCTCAACATCGTGTTGCTGTCGATGTGGACCAGCCTCCTCGCCCGAACCTATTCCTGGCTGGTGTTGCTGCAAGCCTCCGGGGTGATCAACAAGGCGCTGATGGCGATGGGCATCATCGATCAGCCGCTGGAGATGGTGCATAACCTCACCGGCGTGGTGATCGGCATGAGCTACATCATGATCCCGTTCATCGTGCTGCCGTTGCAGGCGACCATGCAGGCCATCGACCCGATGATCCTGCAGGCCGGCTCGATCTGCGGCGCGAGCCCCTGGACCAACTTCTTCCGGGTGTTCCTGCCGCTCTGCCGGCCGGGGTTGTTCTCCGGTGGCCTGATGGTGTTCGTGATGTCGCTCGGTTACTACGTCACCCCGGCGCTGCTGGGCGGTGCGCAGAACATGATGCTGCCCGAGTTCATCATTCAGCAGGTGCAGTCTTTCCTCAATTGGGGCCTGGCCAGCGCCGGTGCCGCGTTGCTGATCGTCATTACGCTGGTGTTGTTCTACTTCTACCTGAAGCTCCAGCCGGAATCTCCGGTTGGCGCCAGCAACGCGAGGTAAGCCGTCATGCTCCTGACCCCCAATGCCATGAGCCGGCGCATGCGCTTCGGCCTGTACTTCACGACCGGATTGATCGCGCTGTTCCTGCTGTTGCCGATCGTGTTCATCGTGCTGCTGTCCTTCGGTTCCTCCCAGTGGCTAGTGTTCCCGCCGCCGGGCTGGACGCTGAAATGGTACAGCCAGTTCTTCTCCAACGCCGACTGGATGAACGCGGCCGTGGCCAGCCTCAAGGTCGCGGTACTGACCACGTTCTTCGCGGTGGCGCTGGGCCTGCCGACCGCTTTTGCACTGGTGCGCGGACGCTTCCCGGGCCGCGAAATGCTCTACGGTCTGTTCACCCTGCCGATGATCGTGCCGCTGGTGATCATTGCGGTGGCGGTGTACGCACTATTCCTGAAACTGGGTTACACCGGGACGATGTTCGCTTTCGTCGTCAGCCACGTGATTGTTGCGTTGCCGTTCACCATCATCTCGATCATCAACTCGCTGAAGCTGTTCGATCAGTCGATTGAGGATGCCGCGGTGATCTGCGGCGCCTCACGCCTGCAAGCCGTGTTCAAGGTGACCTTTCCGGCGATTCGTCCGGGCATGGTGGCCGGCGCCCTGTTTGCGTTCCTGGTGTCCTGGGATGAAGTGGTGCTGAGCGTGATGATGGCCAGCCCGACCCTGCAAACCCTTCCCGTGAAAATGTGGACCACCCTGCGCCAGGACCTGACGCCCGTGATCGCCGTCGCCTCGACGCTGCTGATCGGCCTCTCGGTATTGGTCATGGTGATCGCCGCCGCCCTTCGCCGGCGCAATGAAATCAGCGCCTGAGCGCCAGGAGTACGACATGAGTGCAGTGATCAAAGATTCCGCGCAACAGAGCGACCAACCGTTGGTAAGCCTGCGCAACCTGAACAAGTACTACGGCGATTTTGCCGCCGTGGACGACATCTCGCTGGACATCAAGGATGGCGAATTCCTCACGTTCCTCGGCTCCAGCGGTTCCGGCAAAAGTACGACGCTGTCGATGCTCGCCGGCTTTGAAACCCCGAGCAGCGGCGAGATCCTGGTCAATGGCCAATCGCTGGTCAACGTGCCGCCGCACAAGCGCGACATCGGCATGGTGTTCCAGCGTTACTCGCTGTTCCCGCACCTGTCGGTACGCGACAACATCGCGTTCCCGCTGGCCATCCGCAAACTGGCCAGCGCCGAACGCGAGCGCCGGGTCGATGCCATGCTCAAACTGGTGCAACTGGAACAATTCGCCCATCGCCGCCCTTCGCAACTGTCCGGCGGCCAGCAGCAACGCGTGGCGATTGCTCGGGCGCTGGTTTATGAACCACGCATCCTGCTGATGGACGAACCCCTCGGTGCGCTGGACAAGAAGCTGCGTGAAGACTTGCAGGATGAACTGCGCCAGCTGCATCGGCGTCTGGGCATCACCATTGTTTACGTGACCCACGACCAGGAAGAAGCCATGCGTCTGTCCCAGCGCATCGCGATTTTCAGCCACGGCAAAATTGTCGGGTTGGGCAGCGGCTTCGACCTGTACCAGAATCCGCCGAATGCGTTTGTCGCCTCGTTCCTCGGCAACTCGAACTTCCTCAAGCTCAAGGCTCAGGGCAATGCGGTCGCTACGTTTGAAGGGCAATCGTTGTCGATTCGACTGACCGCAGGATTGCAAACCAATCAGGATGTGCTGCTGATGGTGCGTCCGGAAAAAGCGCTTGCCTTGAGTGTTGAGCAATCCGCTCAAGAACCCTTGGCGGCAGGCTGGAATGAAGTCTCGGCGACAGTGGGTGAAGTGCTGTTCCTCGGTGAAAGCCAGACGTGCACGGTGAAAACCTTGGGCGGCACTTCGATGACCGTCAAGGCGCTCTCCGCCGCCGGCATGCCGCTCAAAACCGGCGACCCGGTACGCGTGCGCTGGGCCACTGCAGATGCTTGCGTTTATACCGAATGGGCGGAAAGCGATCTGAACAAGGCTGCTGGCGCTCACTGATGCAAAGGCCCACCGCGGTGGGCCCGATTTTCGCGTGTCACCCTCGGGTCACCACAGCGTCGGGCTGTGGTGGCCATTTTTTTTACCAAGCCTTTGTGGTCAAACGAAATTCACCGAAAATCCCCAGCGACACTTCGTAAATAACGAATGATGGGTAAAGAATATTCGATTTTTCTTCACGCCCATCCCCCCGCTAGCATGACCCTGTCGATTCCAGAACACGTCCAGACAGGGAGAACGACATGCAGCCCGTGAACATCGGCGAACCCTGGATGTGGGTCGCCTTCATCGTCTTCGTCGTCGCCATGCTGGCTTTGGATTTGTTTGTCTTCGGCGGGCGCAAGGCACATCGGGTATCGGTGCGCGAGGCGACGTGCTGGGTCATTGCCTGGTGCGCGCTGGCGCTGGCCTTCGCGGGATTGCTCCGGTGGTATTTGACTGGCGAATTCGGGCCCGAGATCGCCCAGCGCAAAATGCTGGAATTCCTCACGGGCTATCTGATCGAGCAGTCGCTGTCGATCGACAACATGTTCGTCTTCGTCATGATTTTCGGCTACTTCGCCGTGCCACCGGAGTTACAGCGCCGAGTGCTGCTGTACGGTGTGCTCGGGGCCATCGTGATGCGTGCGGCGATGATTTTCGCCGGCGTCTGGCTGGTGTCGCAGTTCGCGTGGTTGCTGTATGTGTTCGGGGTGTTCCTGATCATCACCGGGATCAAGATGCTGGTGTTCGCCGGTCAGCGGCCTGACCTCGATAAAAACCCCTTATTGCACTGGATACGCGGCCATCTGCGCATCACCAACGGGCTTCATGGCGAGCATTTTTTTGTGCTGCGAGACGGTCGGCGCTGGGCGACGCCGATGTTTCTGGTGCTGGTGCTGATCGAGGCCAGCGACCTGGTGTTTGCGATCGACAGCATCCCGGCGATCTTCGCCATCACCACCGATCCGTTCATTGTATTCACGTCGAACATCTTCGCGATCATGGGTTTGCGGGCGTTGTATTTCCTGCTGGCCGACATGGCTGAGCGCTTTCACCTGCTCAAATACGGTTTGGCGACCGTGTTGGTGTTCATCGGCGCCAAGATGACGCTGATGCCGTGGCTGCACATGCCGGTTGAATGGTCGTTGGCCGTTGTCGGCGGGATCATTCTGACTTCGGTGCTGTTGAGCCTGATCATGACCCGCAAAGAGGATCGAATGCGATCCCTGTAGGAGCCGCCGCAAGCTGCGATCTTTTGGCGTTGCGAGCCAATCCGAAGCCACCCACCGCCCCGACCACTCGTCCGACACCCCCTCCTACCTGTTATTTCTGACAGTAGCCAAAGCGCTTTCTTCGGGTGTTTGATAGCCCGATCAAGGCCACTTCCACTGGGCCTTCTCAGCAAGGGAGTTGCCCCATGACCGTGGACATGAACACTTCACCCGACGCCCCACTGCAACCCTCGACCCTGTCCCGCCGCGCCGACCCGGCGCCCACCCTGGCCGCCCCTAAAATCCCGGTTGCCCAGATCAATGGCGGCCTGCGCTTTCAGGACCTCAACGACCCCACCGTGCCGGTGCATGTGACCGTCGTGGGCTACCCCGGCATCGCCCTGAATGACCGCATCGAGCTGGTGTGGGACGGCAAAATTGTCGACTTTTTCCCGGTCAACCAGGGCCACATCGACTCCCACAGCCTGACCTTCGCCGTCCTCCCCCAACACATTGTCGAAGGCGATGCCCGGCTGTTCTACCGCGTGACCACCTTCGTGGGCAGCAACGTGTCGATCTCCTTTCACCTGGACGTGCTCGTCAAAACCACGATCCCCGGCGACCCGGAAGCTGTCGGTAACAACCTCAACCCGATCAACGCCAAGGATCGCCTGACTGCCGTCGTGCCGCACTACACCGGGATGCTGGCCACGGACCAGCTGAGCGTGACCTGGGCGGGCACCGCCGGTGATGGCTCACACACCTCGACCCCGGTTGAGGTGGGTAGCGTCGGCATCAAGGACATCCCGATCCCCAACAGCGTGGTGGCCTTCAACCTGGGTAAGCCGGTGACCGTGAGCTACACGGTGACCCGCAACGGCACAACCTATCCACCCTCGGAGACCTTCACGCTGAATGTCTTGACCCTGCCGGTGAGTGAGCTGAAACAGCCGCTGATCCTGCAGGCCGCCAACAACGGTGAAGGCACGGAGTTGAACCTGAGCGACGTGACCGGTGGAGCGACAACACGCTCGCTCAGTTGGCCACTGATTGCGCCAGGCCAGTATGTGTGGCTGGATCTTGAGGGTTTCAAAGCCGATGGCACCCTCCACAATCGCCGGCTGATGCAAGCGCCGGGCAGCTACGTGACTCAGGCCTGGATCAATCAGGGCTATTACGACGTGACATTGCCCTACGACTATCTGAAAGACCTGGGCGATGGCAAAACCCTGACGATGAGGTTCAAGGCCGCGTTGGGCAAGAGTCCGGACGACAAGGAAGCGGTGAGCTTCCCGGTGCGCACCTACACCGTCAGCGCGGCAGTGAGACTGCCGGTCGCGACCTTCAAAGAAGCCTCCGGTGCACAGCAAGACCAACTGAACCCGGACGATGTGTTCCCCTTCGGCGCCACCGTGATCATCCCGGCGACAGCCCTGCTGAAAACCGATGACGACGTAATCGTCACCGTCGAGGGCAAGACCACCACCACGTACCCGCACAGGGTCCTGTCTGCGGAAGCAGGCACGGAGTTGTCCTCCATCAAGGTGCCGCACACGCTGATCGAGGCCAACGACGGCTTGAGCCTTAACTTGAGTTACCTCGTCAAGCGCAAAGCCGGGGGTACGGACGGGCCCTCGGACCCCACGGTTTACGATGTTCGAAAGGTGATCGGTTCGGGTATTCTGAGGGTCATGGGCGCGCGTGCTAGCCGCAGCATTTGGAGAGTTTCCAGCGCTTCACGTCTGTTGAGCGCGTTCAACGCCACCACCGGTCAGCCGCTCGAGGCCCACTGGAAATACCCCGACGACAGCGAATGGACGGCCGGCACCACCTGGCGCGATACCGCGCCACAACTACCGCTGCAGGTGCGCACCGCCGATGATCAGATCACTCTGAATCCGGCGAACATCATTGGCAGTTTGGCAGCGTTCGTGGCGCATCGGGATCGGGGGGATCTAGTGGCCTGGGGCGACTCGGCCCATGGGGCAACGATCCCCTCGCCCATCATCGCCCTGGACGACATTGTTGAGGTGAGCAGTACCTATAGCGCCTACGCCGCCCGACGGGCCAATGGGCTAGTGGTGGTCTGGGGAAACGCGACTGATGGTGGAAACATGGGTGCCGTCCCGCCTCAGGACTTTGTTCAGGTCATCGGTAACCAGGCTGCCTTCGCCGGGATAAAAAACACGCGGCAGGTGGTAGCCTGGGGTAGGTCCCACTATGGGGGCACCGTCTCGGCCCCGGTTGGCGCGCTGACCGACGTAGCTCGGGTGGTCGCCACCACATACACGTTTACTGCGCTACGCACCACCGGGCAGGTGATGGCCTGGGGGCATACCTACGAGGGTGGAAACGTGCCGAGCGCCATTGCTGCACTCACCGATATCCAGTCGCTCATCGGTGCTAGCAATGCGTTTGCGGCACTCCGAGCCAACGGCAGGCTCGTGGCCTGGGGTCTGGGCACCTCCGGTGGAAGTCTGCCGGCGAATATCGTCGCCCTGACCGACATCATTGAACTGAGCTGCGCCAATATATTCGCTTTTACCGCACGACGGGCGACTGGTCAGATCGTGGCCTGGGGGGATTCGCGGTTTGGCGGCACGCTTGGCCCGGGGATCGCAACGCTGACTGATATCGTTGAAGTCACCGCTGCTCATGGTGCATTCGTCGCTCGTCGTGCTAATGGTTCTGTCGTCGGCTGGGGCGCGGCGGCACTGGGCGGGCTGGTGCCTGCCGAAATCGCGGCGCTGGTCGACATCGTTCAGGTGTGCGGTTCATCCTACGCGTTCGCCGCCTTGCGCCAGAACGGCACCGTGGTGGCTTGGGGGCTTCCCTTCGAGGGCAGCGACACGTCAGTAGTCGTCAGCCAACTGACCAACGTGCAGGCGCTTTACAGCAATGACAATGGCTTTACCGCCCTGACCGCCGATGGTCGTGTCGTGACTTGGGGTAACCCTCGGTTCGGAGGCGACAGCAGCGCCGTCCAGGATCGCCTGGTTGGGCAGGTTTCCTACCAGGCCAGCCCGGCGTCCAGGGGGCTGGCCCTGAAAGCCAGTCGTTGCGCAGCGCTCAACGAGCCCCCGCCAACCGAGGTTCGCTAACCCTTGCATTGCACCTGACTCGGCGCTCCCTCAGGAGCGTCGAACGCTGACTTCAAAAGGTTAAGTAACCCAAGCGAAATCGCTGAAACTGCAACGCCTCCAATTGTGGAGGCGTTGTGCTTTTTTGTAGGAGCCGCCGCAGGCTGCTCCTACCGACCCGGCATGGTCAGTCGGTATAGCCAAACCGCGCGGCCCTGATCTGCCGGGTTTGCCCGCGTGTGGCCAGGCAGTAATACAACGGACACGTCACCACCAACCCCACCAGCCACGAAAGATCCGCCCCCTCGACCAGATTGGCATACGGCCCGACATACAACGACGTATTGGCAAACGGCAGCTGCACGATAATCCCGATGAAGTACGCAACGATCGCATGCAGATTGACGCGTCCATAAATACCGCCGTCAGCCCGGAAGATCGACGCGATGTCGTAGTGACCACGCTTGATCACATAGAAGTCGATCAGGTTGATCGACGCCCACGGCACCAGGACCAGCAACAGCGCCAGGATCAACCCGATGAACTGCGAGATGAAGTCCGCCGAAGCGCCCAACGCGACGACACAGCAGCCCGCCAGCACGACACTCGACAACACCACGCGCACCTTGATGCTCGGCGTCCACTGGCTGGCGAAGGTCTGGATCGAGGTGATGATCGACAGCACCGCGCCATACAGATTCAAGGCGTTGTGGCTGATGATATTGAGCAAAAACAGCACCATCAAAATCGGTCCCAACCAGCCGGTGGATTGCTTCACCGCTGCCATCGCTTCAGTCCCTTCCGGGGTCGCCAGCACCGCCACCGCGCCGAAGGTAAACGACAGAATGGTGCCCAGGGTCGCGCCCAGATACGTGGCGAAAAACGGACGGGCAATCCCGATATCCGCTGGCAGGTAACGCGAGTAGTCCGACACATAAGGCGAAAAGCTGATCTGCCAGATAATCCCCAGCGACACCGTGGCCAGCCAGCCCGACAGGTTGAAACCGCCGCGAGTGAAGAAGTCCACCGGCAAGTCATGGGCGAAGATGTAAAGGAAACCGGCGAGCAAGGCGCTGCCCATGACCCAGGTACCGATGCGATTGAGGGTGTGAATGAAACGGTAACCGATCACCCCGATTGCGGTGGCGCTCAAGGCGCCGATGAGGATGCTCGCCGGCACCGGAACCGAAGGCGCGATGCCGACAATCGATTTGCCGGCCAGCACAATGTTGGAGATGAAAAAGCCGATGTAGATGATCGCCGCAAAGAATACGATCAGCAGCGCACCATAACGACCGAACTGGCCGCGGCTCTGCACCATCTGCGGAATCCCCATGCGCGGGCCTTGAGCCGACGCGAGGGCAATCACCAGACCGCCGACCATATGCCCGAGCGCAATCGCCAAGAGCCCCCAGAACAGGTCAAGGTGGAACACTTGAACCACCATGGCGCCGGTCACGATCGGCAGAGGTGCGATGTTGGTGCTGAACCACAAGGTGAAAAGGTCGCGGGCCTTCCCGTGACGTTCCGCGAGTGGGACGTAATCGACCGTGTGATTCTCGATCAGGGGGTCTTGCCGGGACATCTGGGACATGTGCATGAACTCTAGTTTGTCTGATCTTATAGTTGTACGAAGCCAAACCGGGGGAGCTCTTTGGCTGCCCCTCAGATGCCGGTCATATTATGGTATTCCATCTTTTTAACAAGACTGATCCGGTCTTTTAGCGTCCATCTGACCCGTAATCCTGGCGCCTCAGAGCTGGAAAAGACGGGCTAAAAGCCCCGTAAACGTTGACTAAAAGGCCGAAGAGGTACGTTTATCGGGTCAAAAAAAAAGCCCTTGCAAACTATGTATTACGGTATACCATCAGACCTACAAACACATAAAAAACCGCATTACACCGCCAGAGGACCGTCCCATGATCGATGCCGCCATCTACAAACAAGTGATGGGTTCGTTTCCTTCCGGGGTGACTGTGATCACCACGCTGGATGACGATGGCCAAATCGTCGGCCTGACCGCCAGCGCCTTCAGCTCGCTGTCCATGGACCCGGCCCTGGTGCTGTTCTGCCCCAACTACAGTTCCGATTCCTATCCGGTATTGATCAAAAATAAACGCTTTGCCATCCACGTCCTGTCCGGCGGCCAGCAAAGCGAAGCCTATGCTTTCGCCCGCAAAGGCAAAGACAAGGCGCAAGGGATCGAATGGACCTTGAGCGAACTGGGCAACCCGATCCTGGCCAACGCCACGGCCGTCATCGAATGCGAGTTGTGGCGCGAATATGAAGGCGGCGACCACGCGATCATGGTCGGCGCCGTGAAGAACCTGATAGTGCCGCAGCACACCGCCGGTCCGCTGGTGTACTGCCACGGCAAGATGGGCGCCCTGCCCGTCCTCGCCTGAACCGACAGCCAATAACAAAGATTAGAGGTAAGCGTCATGAAGTTTTCCCTGTTCGTGCACATGGAACGTTGGGACGAAAGCGTCAGCCACCGTCAGCTGTTCGAAGATTTGACCGAACTGACCCTGATGGCCGAAGCCGGCTGTTTCAGCACCGTCTGGATCGGCGAACACCACGCCATGGAATACACCATCTCGCCGAGCCCAATGCCGTTGCTGGCCTACCTGGCCGCTAAAACCACCACCATTCACCTCGGCGCCGGCACCATCATTGCGCCGTTCTGGCACCCGTTGCGGGTCGCTGGCGAATGCGCACTGCTGGACGTGATCAGCAATGGCCGGATGGAAGTCGGTCTGGCCCGTGGTGCGTATCAAGTTGAATTCGACCGCATGGCCGGCGGCATGCCCGCCTCCTCCGGCGGTCAAGCGTTGCGCGAGATGGTTCCGGTGGTGCGCGCCCTGTGGCAAGGCGATTACGCCCACGATGGCGATATCTGGAAGTTCCCGACATCCACCAGCGTGCCGAAGCCGATCCAGAAGCCCAATCCGCCGATGTGGATCGCCGCCCGCGACCCGGACTCGCACAACTTCGCCGTGGCCAACGGCTGCAACGTCATGGTCACGCCGCTGATGAAAGGCGACGAAGAAGTCCTCGACCTGAAGAACAAATTCCAGGCAGCCCTGGACAACAACCCGGACGTACCCCGTCCGCAACTGATGGTGTTGCGTCACACCCACGTCCACGCGGCCGATGATCCCGAAGGCTGGAAAGTCGGGGCCAAGGCGATCTCGAAGTTCTATCGCACGTTCGATGCCTGGTTCGGCAACAAGCAAGTGCCGGTCAACGGCTTCCTGGCGCCGAGCCCGGAAGAGAAGTTCGCCGAGCGCCCGGAGTTCCAACTGAAGAGCCTGCACAAGACCGCCATGATCGGCACCCCGGAAGAAATCATCCCGCGCATCAAGTATTACCAGGAACTGGGGGTCGACGAGTTCAGCTTCTGGTGCGATAACAGCCTGCCCCACGCGGAGAAGAAAAAATCCCTGGAGCTGTTTATCAAACACGTGGTACCAGCGTTCCGCTGAGTCCACTGCCCTGCCCCTCGGACGCGAAGCCGGGGGGCTGACTGACGTGTAGGGTCGATTCCAATGATCAATGATCGCCGCCCATCACTCGCCCTTCCCTCCAGCGCCGAGCAGGTTTACCTGCGCGGCGAATGGACCGCTTCGCATCTGCATTTCAAGCGCCTGCGCGCCAGCGTTACTGCCAAGCAGAACGGCTTCTGGCAACTCGTTCACTGAGCCCACCCGAACTGGAATTCACGCACCCACGTCTCGTCATCGCTGAGGCGTGCCCGGTGCTTTGTGCTTCGGCCCATGATCAGGTTTGCTCAATGAACAATAAAAACGCGCTGTTGATCATCGACATGCAGCAGGAGGACGGTTTCGTCCTGGAAAACCTCGACACGGTGGTGAGCCTCACCGCCACCCTGCTTGAGACCGCCCGCCATCAACGGGTGCCTGTCATCTATACCCGCCACATCAATCAGGCCGATGGCAGTGATTTGCCACGCGGCGAACCGCGAGCGGCCGACGGCGGCCCCAGCAGTTACCGTGCCGGCACCCGGCAAATGGAAATCATCGAACGTCTGGCGCCGCAACCTGATGAACTCATTATCGACAAGGGCCGTTACAGCGCCTTCCACCGCACCGACCTGGATGCCCGACTCAAGGCGCTCGGGGTCGATACCCTGATCGTCTGCTGCGTGCTGACCGATGTCTGCGTACTCAGCACGGTGTTCGATGCCTTCGCCCTGGGCTATCACATTCGACTGATCAGCGATGCCTGCACCACGACCACGCTGGCGGGACACTACTCGGCGCTGCTGATCATGGCCAACTGGGTCTACGCCCTGGAGATCCTGACCTGCGCCGAATGCCTGCGAGCCCTGGAGAACCGCGAGTATCTAAGCCTGATTCCCGAGCGCCCGGACCTGTTCGCCCACCAGCCGCATGAGCTGGAAAGCACCATCGCCCGTTTGCAAACCCACCTCGCCCGGACTCAGGAGTGATCGCCATGCAAGTCGAAAAAAGAAGCATCGATTTCATCCCTGAAACCGAACGTCATGGCCAACCCGGCTCGCTGTTCTTCATCTGGTTCGGCGCCAACATGAACATCACCACCATCGCGTCCGGCGTGTTGCCGGTGGTGATGGGGCTTAATCTGTTCTGGAGCGCATTGGCGATCATCATCGGTTCGCTGCTGGGGGCGATTTTCATGGCCTCCCATTCTGCTCAGGGGCCGAAACTCGGCATCCCGCAAATGATCCAGAGCCGGGCCCAGTTCGGCGTGCTGGGGGCGGTGTTGCCGCTGCTGTTCGTGATGCTCATTTACCTGGGGTTTTTCGTCAGCAACACCTTGCTCGCCGCCCAGGCATTGGAGTCCGTCAGCCCGTTGCCGGCCACCGGCAATATCTACCTGATCGGGACGCTGTGCTTTGTCGTCGCGCTCTATGGTTATCGCCTGATCCATCGCCTGCAGAAAGTGCTGTCACTGCTTTCTCTGTTGGTGTTTATCGGCGCAACCGTATTGGCACTCCAGCTGCCGATTCCGGCGGAGCAATGGTTGCCGACGGGCTTCTCGTTGTCGAAGTTTCTGGTGGCGGTGAGCATTGCCGTGACCTGGCAACTGTCCTATGCGCCCTATGTGGCCGACTACTCGCGTTACCTGCCGAGCAACACGCCGACCGCAAAGGTGTTCTGGTACAGCTACGCCGGCACAGTCAGCGGCGGCGCGTGGATGATGATTCTCGGGGCGATCCTCAGCGTCGGCATCAGCGACTTTTCCAGCAACGTCGGCAGCCATGTCGCCGGGCTGTTTGGAAGCGGCGCGTTGCTGCTGTTTGCCTTCATCGTCTATGGCCAGGTGTCGATCAATGTGTTCAACCTGTACGGCGCCTTCATGTCGACCATTACCGTGATCGAACCCTTTGCCCGGCTCAAGGTGACACCTCGTGTACGTGGCCTGTTCATGCTGGTGATCAGCCTGGTGGCTACAGCCTTGTGCACCATCAGTCAGGACGACTTCATCAACTTTTTCCTCAACTTCATTTTCTTCATGAGCTATTTCCTGATCCCTTGGACGGCGATCAATCTGGTGGATTACTACCGCCTGCGCAAAGGGCAGTACCGGATCGATGACATCTTCGACAAGGACGGGATCTACGGGCGCATCAACTGGATCGCCTGCGGCAGCTTCTTGCTGGCGATCGCCCTGGAAATCCCCTTCATGAACACCACGCTGTATGTCGGCCCGGTGGCCAACGCCCTGGACGGCGTAGACCTGGCCTGGATTGTCGGGTTGCTGGTGCCCGCCCTGAGCTACTACTGGCTGATGAAACTCGCCAAGCGTGCGCCGATGGCCGGCGAAGCGCTGCCGTAGAGCACTCAAAGGCATAGCGCCGGTCAAGGCCGGTGCTGTGCCTTGCCGTTCATCGGTAAAACTCAACTATCGAAAAGGCTTGCCGATAGTCAGGACAATGCCCCATCGTCTGGGGATCCAGGAATGTGTAGCAGCGGGCTAAAGCTGATGAAAGATATCTATCTACTGATCGAGCACGGCATCGATCAGGGCGAAGTGTATGTACTGGGCTATTTCGATGATGAACGCAGGGCTAAGGAAGTCGCCGAGGAGAAGGAGTGGGAGGCGTATCGCGCCAGCTTGAAAGCCGAGCATGTATGGTCCAGCCAAAAGCCGTTGGCCCCGGATAAAACAACGTATCGGCGTTTCTGGATCAAAGAGGTTTCCGGGTACGAGCGCATGCCTGTTCCGAGATCCTCTGCGGTCCACTGAAATTGAGCAAGTGCCGAATTTCAGGCAAAAAAAATCCCAGGCAGCTGATGGACGCCTGGGACTCAAAATGCATAAACCGTGGTGGTGAACGCGGGGCGAATATTACTTAATATTTCTGCCCGTAACAAGATATTTTGATTCACTATCCAGTTACTAAATCTTCTAACTCATTAAATATCCACACATTTTTTATGGGAGAGCAGCGACAAGGACTGATTTAGAGGTACCAGCGATACTCCCGCGCACTGATGTCCTGCAAGAATGCCAAATGGTCCTGGCGCTTGTTTTCGCAGTAAACATCCACAAACTCAGCCCCCAAACCCTCGCGCAGCTGCGCGTTGTTTTGCATCGAACGCACGGCCTCCAGCATCTCCAGCGGGAAGTCGATTCCGCTGCCCCGATCTTCGTTGAGGGGTGCAATCGGTTCGCGACCCACTTCCAGCCCTTGCTCCAGCCCTACCAGAATCGCCGCCAACACGAGATAAGGATTGGCATCCGCGCCCGCCAGGCGATGTTCGATGCGCAGATTCTTCGCGTCCGACTCAGGCACCCGCAGGCAGGCATCACGATCTTCAAAGCCCCAACTGGCGCGCGTCGCGACATTCACCGTGCCGCTCAAGCGCCGCATTGCGTTGTGATTCGGTGCAAAGATCGGCATGCAATGCGGCAACACTTCAAGGCAACCGGCCACTGCATGGCGCAGCGCCTGCTGATCGTTAGCCGCCAACAGGTTGGTTCCCGCCTCGTCGTAAAGGCTCACATGCACATGCATGCCGCTACCGGGGTGCTGCAAGTAGGGTTTGGCCATGAAGCTGGCGCGGTGGTTGTGCTTGAGGGCCACGCCCCGTGTGCTGCGGCAGAACAGCGCCGCCCAGTCGGCCGCACGCAGGCCGTCGTCAAGGTGACCGAAATTGATCTCGAACTGGCCCGGGCCCAACTCCGCAGTGATCACCGTGGCATCGATGCCTTGCGCACGCGCCGTCTCGACCATGTCATCGAGTACCGGTGAAAATCTCGACAGCCGTTCGATGTGCATATTCGGCTGATCATCGGCATCGTCCGTCAGCTGATCGCGAGGGAACTGTGGCAAGCCGTCACGCAGCTGGCGATCGAACAGATAGAACTCCAGTTCGAACGCGACCACAGGGAAAATCCCTTTTCGGCCGAGGCGCTCGAGCACCTGCGCCAACACTTCGCGCGGCTCGAAGACGATTGGCTTTTCAGTACCGCTTGAGGTAATCAGCATTTGCCCCAGCAGTTGCTTTTCCCAGCTCACGGGCTTGAGCGTACCGGGTACCAAACGGCGTGGAGCATCCGGGTCGCCGTCGTTGAAACAGTAGTCGCCGATTTTGAACAGACCGCCCTGCGTGCCCAGCAACACACAGTTTTGCGGCAGCTTGAGCGCGCTGCCGGCGGCGACCTTCTCGAGCATTTCTATCGGGTAGCGTTTACCGTAAAAATGCCCGGGGATATCCAGGGAAATCAGGTCAACGTAACGCACCTGCGGGAAGCGCTGACGAAACGCGCGAACCTCAGCAACCAGATCAGAGCAGACAGCATCCATCGTTCGTGTTCCTTGTTGTTTTATCAGGTGTAAACCCAAAGCACTCGGGTGAGCTGATCCGTAAGGTTGCCGTAGCGACAATGCGTGTGACTGGCCAGCTGAAAACTGTCGCCAGCACGTAATGTCACCGGTTGATCGTCATCCAGCCACAGCGTCAGCTCACCCTCGAGGACATAGCCACCTTGCTCCGAGCTGTCGTTCATGTGCCGATCACCACTGCTGGCGCCGGGCTCCAGTTGGCTTTCAAGCATTGAAAAGGACGCCCTCATCTTTGGAGAGACGAGGATGTCGGTAATCCCGTCGGCGTAATACAGCGTGCGTCGCTCATCCGGACGGGTCACCCAAGGCAATGCCATGGGCTTGGGCAAGCTATAAAAATAGGTAGTCGGCACGCCGAGTGTTTCGCTGATGGCGGTCAAGTCCGCCACCGTGGGACGTGACAACCCGCGCTCGACTTGCGAGAGAAACCCGACCGAACGACCGATTTTGTCCGCCAGCTCTTTCAGCGTGTATTTTTTGTGTTTGCGCAGGTCCTGGATCAGGATCGCCAGCGCCGAGATTTCTTCTTGCATGTCCATCTAAAGGCTTCCCGAAATTGATGCTTCAAAGGCTGTCGCGCAGCCGATACCAGGCCTTGCCGATGGCTTCCAGCGGTGCTGCCAAATACTTTCCACCGGGAAAGCTGCCGTTGATCAAACCCTGATACAACGCCAGCTCATCCGGCTGACCCAGTATCGCGTCGGACACCGCACGCGCCCCGGCCAATGTCGGCAGCACGCCATGTCCGGAGTAACCCTGTAGCCAGTAGAGATCGCCACGTCGACCGATGTCAGGCGTGCGCTTGAGGGTCAGATCGATGTGTCCTCCCCAGGCAAAGTCCAGTTCGACGCCCCTGAGCTGGGGAAACACGCGCTCCAGATAGGGCCGTGTCGCAGCGGCGATGTCTTTCGGCATGCCGCCCAGGTAAGTGCAACCACCGCCGAACAGCAGGCGGTTGTCCGGCGTGCGGCGGAAATAATCGAGGACAAACTGGTTGTCGGTGACGCACACATTGCTCGGTAGCAACGCGGTCGCCTGTTGCACTGAAAGTGGCGCGGTGGCTACCTGATAAGTGCCAACCGGTAACACGCAACTCGCCAATTGCGGATCAAGCCGATCAAGGTAGGCATTGCACGCCAGCACCAGCACGTCGGCGCGAATGCGACCGCGCTCAGTGGTGACTACGTACTGACCGCCCTCTTCGAGATAACTCAACGCCTTGCTCTGTTCATGAATGCATCCACCGGCCTGTTCAATTGCAGCGGCCAGGCCGAGCGCCAGTTTCAGCGGATTCAAATGCCCGCCTTCAGGATCGAACAGGCCGGCCTGGTAGCGCTCACTGGCGACCCAACCAGGCAACGCTTCGCGCGAAATGAACTGCAAACCATCGTGGCCCCACTTGTGGCTGGCCTCGTGTTGCCATTCTGTCAGCAGACTCACCCGACGCGGCATCACCGACGTCCAGAGGTGGCCAGGACGATAGTCACAATCGAAATCATGGCGCGCGGGCAAATCTCGCAACTCCCGGGCAGCCCAACGCATGCTGTCCCATAACCGGCGCGCGCGCTCATAACCCAGCGCCGCCTCCAATGGCGGCATGTCACACGACCAACCAAGAATGGCCTGACCGCCATTGCGCCCCGAGGCGGCCCAGGCCACCCGACTGGCTTCCAGCAACGTCACGCGCTTGCCGGCCAGGGCCAGACGCAACGCCGTATGCAATCCACTGAAGCCGGCCCCGATGATCAACACTTCGGTGTCCTGCTCACCCTCCAACGCGGCTCGATCCAACAGACGATCGGCGCAGGTGTGGGCGTAATAGCTGGCGACGTGCTGGGCAGATTGTTGAAACATGCAGGCCTCGTGAATTTTTATACTTATATTTTCATGAAAAAGTACACGTTAAATTTCACGACCGCAACCGTTCAAGGCGCAAAAAAAATCCCGCCCAAGAGAACCCGGGCGGGATTTTTTCTAAACAGACAGCGTTATCGAAGCAACGCTGTCGACGTTTCAGGCGACAGGAATCATCGGATCCGCTGAAGCCAGCGCAGTGACACGATCAGCTGCGGGCGGGTAGATCCACATCGTGTTGATCTGGGTCTTCAGCGCCTTGGCTTCTTCCTTGACCAACTTCACCTGGCGGTCCCAACCTTCGGTGTAGACCGCGCCCCAGGCGCCCAGATCCAGGCAGGTCACGTATTTAGGCTGGCTGTACGGGGTCGGGTCCACGCCCAGGATCTGCGCGGCCACGTTGTTGCCGGCATGACGACCCAGCGAGATCGCGTGCTGGCAGGTCATCAATGCGAAGTTGCCGATGTCATCGCTGGCAGCGTACGCGACGTCGCCGGTGGCGAAGATGTCTTCCTGGCCAATGACTTTCAAGTGCGCGTCGACGTGCAGACGGCCCAGGTGATCGCGCTCGGCCGGAATATGATCGGTCAACGAGCTGGCGCGCACACCGGTGGTCCAGACCACGGTTTTGGCATCGATGCGCTGACCATCGGCCAGGGTCACGCCATTTTCATCGACGGCGACGACCGACGATTTCAAGCGCCATTCCACCCCCGTTTCAATACTGGCTTCAGCGATCGACTTGGCGATCTCGGCGCCCATGGACCCGCCAACGTTCTCGCCACGGTCAACGATAATCACTTCGATGTCAGCACGATCACCCAGGATGGCGCGCAGCCGCGCAGGCATTTCAGTCGCGGTTTCAATCCCGGTGAAGCCACCGCCGGCCACCACTACAGTGTTGCGGGCTTTGCTTTCTGGCAGGTTGCCCAGGGACTTGAGGTGATTTTCAAGGCGTACGGCTTGTTCGATCTGGTCCACGTCAAAGGCATGTTCCGCCACACCTGGCGTGTTCGGCAGTGCCAGGCGGCTGCCGGTTGCCAGAACGAGTTTGTCGTAGCTGCACACTTGCTGGGTGCCAGATGCATCGAGGTAGCCGACACGTTTTTGCTCAACGTCGATGGTTTCGGCAGAGCCCTTGATGAAGTTGACGCCGACCGCATCGAACAGTTCGCCGATCGGTGCGGCCAGTTGGTGAGCATTCGGTTCGTAGAAGCGCGGACGAACTCGCAGCTCGGCCTGAGGGGCCAGAACGGTCACTTCAACGTCGTTGTGACCATGAATGTCGAACAGACGCGTGGCGCTTAAAGCCGTCCACATGCCACCGAAACCTGCGCCGATAACCAGGATGTGCTGTTTCATTTTTTAACTCCGGGGGGGAGAAGACCAAGTGATGAATTCGTTAAAGGTCACGCTCTTCGGTAGCGACTGCTGACCACTGACGACCTGACAACGGCGACTATATTGATCCTAGTTACTTGGCACAAAACGAAATTACTGATGGTTAGTATCGAAAGTTTTGATTTGTCCAAAAAAGGTTTATTTACAGCCATCTCTACCCGCGAAACGAGCAGTGAACACGCGACCGGATGCGTTGCCCAGCTCGCTTTCCGCTGTTAACATTTACGACAACTTTAGTCGGAGATTGATATGTCTCTTTACAGCGCAGGTGTTGAGTACGGCATTCATTGCCTGATTTTTCTGGTGGGCAATTGCGGCGACACCCGTGAGGCGAGCGTGCGCGACCTTGCCGAGCTGCAAGGCGTACCTCAGGACTATCTGGCAAAAATTTTCACCAAACTGGCCAAGGCAAAACTGGTGGTCGCCACTGAAGGCGTGCGCGGCGGGTTCAAGCTGGCCCGGCCTTCTGACGAAATCAGCATTCTGGATATCGTCAATGCCATCGACGGCCAGAAGCTCATCTTCGATTGCCGGGAGATTCGGGGGCGTTGCGCCTTGTTCGAAGGTTCCGCGCCGGCGTGGGCGCTGGCGGGTCAGTGCTCGGTGCATGCCGCCATGATGACCGCGCAAAAACGCATGGAAGACGCCCTCGCCCAGCAGACCATTCTTGATCTCGCCAGGAAGGTCGGACGAAAAGCGCCGGCGCAATTCAATGCTCAGGTGGACAACTGGATGAACGATCGTCGGGAAAAGAAAATCGGTGCGAGCACTCAGGCAAGCGACGACCCAATCATCCAGGTGACCGATATCACCGACTAAACCTTACAGTCCAGACAGCCATCCGTTGCACTGAACTCAGCAAGGGACGCTGTCATCGCCGGAATCCGGATACGACCTCTCGTTCAGATAACTCATCCATCTTTCATACGCTTCATGCTGCCATTGAGTGACCCGCTCCCATTCCGGGCCGCTCAACTGATGTGCAGAAATCAGTTTCATCATTTCCGTGGTGGCCGCGTCCAGATCGACCATCAGCTCATGGGCATGAAATCTAAAGTCATCAGTCGCCGTCATTTGAAGTTGCCTCGCCCTAGCAAAAATTCACTACCTCACTACTTCACTACTTCACTACGAAATCAGATCTGCGGGTTCGCGTTCATTTTCCCGACAAAAGGCTGCACCCACGGCTCGGACGAACAAAACGACCTGACCCGGGAAATGGGACTAAAATTTCGTAGCGGGGATTGGCAGGAGGTCATCATGTGGCTTAACGAATCTGAAAACGAACTTCGGCGTGACCTGCAAGGCCTTGCGTCGGACTTGAGATGGTCAGCGGTAGAGCTTTTACGCATCGCAGAGCAGCTACGCCTGGCCGGCAATGATGTGGATGCGCAAGCAACCCTGAAGCTGTGCGAGTTGTTTCAGGGAGATGAAGAACGACTGAAGGGGTATGCCGAGGAAGTGAAAGCCAAAATTATCACTCGAACGAAAGCTCAATAGCAGGAGCACTGCCATGCACAAGCCTCTATGCGCGCTGGTCGTTGTATTGGCTGCGTCGGGTGGCTGCAGCACCGAATCGCGTGTCTATCGGGATCAGCCGCTGGTCGCAAAGGTCGAAACCGGCATGAGCAAGGATCAAGTCCAGCAGATTGGCGGCCAGCCTTTATCCATAACGGATCGCACCGTTGAACCTGGCACTTGCTTTGACTACAAGCTGACGCAGGCCGGCCATCAGCAAACGTACAACGTCAGTTTCGATGGCAGGGGCAAGGTCGACCATAAAAGCTTCATGACCTGCGCCGAATGGAGTAACGCGCAGCAAAAAGCCCGAGAGCCCCGCAGCACCGGTGGTGGCGGCGGCGGTTATTAGCCGGGGACCTCAGCGCCCAGCAAAGAAAAGCCCCGGCGAACCGGGGCTGCAAGCGCGCTATTTATCCGATTTCTGGCTGCGTGCAGGCCGACTTGCTTTGGCCTTGTAGCCGGGAAGAGCGGCCGCAAAGGCCAGTGCTTCCTCTCTGCTGCCAAAGGCTCCAAGCCGGTCACCTTTGGTGCACACCCGCCATGGGCCGTTGTTCACGCTAAGTACGTCATAACCGTTCATGTGCATTTTGGTCAGCATCGGAACGCTCATAGTCACCTCCAACTCGGCAGTGATGATCCTGGATTCACCTGAATACCTTACACCCGACCTTCCATGAAGTGCCAACCAGACGTCGCGCCAGGATTCCGACATCCGGTCGCACTTTCAACCTCGTCCATCACTCCAACCATTGAGACAGACACACAGGCTCGAATATTGCATTTTTACGACTGATTTATGACAAACGGCAATCAGGTAACACATGAAAGTACGCGCGACCGTCATTTGCGAGCACGACCGGCACATTCTCCTGGTGCGCAAGCCAAGGAGTCGCTGGATGCTGCCCGGCGGAAAGGTTGAGCGTGGTGAAGCCATTGCCGACGCCGCCACGCGAGAACTTCAGGAAGAGACCGGGCTTGGGGTCGACGGGATGCTGTACCTGATGGAGTTGCAAACGGGCAGCACCCGACACCATGTGTACGAAGCCTCAGTGGCGAACGCGGGTGAGGCCCGCCCGCAAAACGAAATTTTCGATTGCATCTGGTATCCGCTGGACGCGGTCCAGAACCTGAACACAAGCGACGCCACGCTCAGAATCATCAAAGCGTTTCAGCGTCGCCTGTAAGGCTCTCTATCCTGCGGCCAACGCCGTCGCGGCCTTATCGATGAACACTGCAATCTCGACCGGCATCGAAGCCAGGGACGCATGACTGGCGTTCAGGGTCAGGATCTCCCTGGCGTTCAGCCGCCCCGCCATCCATTGCTGATTTTCCGGTGAGATCATCCTGTCATCCGTAGAAACCTGATACCACGACGGCTTCTTCTTCCACGCCACCGTGGTAATGGTGTCGCCGAAGGTGCTGGCAAGCGGCGCTTTCTGGGTGATGCCCATCACTAACCCTTCGTTCGCTGGCAGGTCCTGGCAGAAGCTTTTGTGATAGAGCTCAGGTTTGACCCACAGATAACCGTCGCTGTCGGGAGCCAGGTTGGCCGCCGCTGCGGGTGGATGCCGTTGCGTGATGCCACCGGGACTTTCACCGACGTCCGGCGCGAAGGCAGCGATGTACACCAACCCCACCACGTTCGGTTGATCACCGGCCTCGGTAATCACCGCACCGCCATAGGAATGCCCCACCAACAACACAGGCCCCGACACTTGGGCGACCATCTTGCGCGTGCGCTCTGCATCGTCTGCCAATGAAGTCAGCGGCATCTCCACCGCGCGGATGTTCCTAATGCCCTTGTGAATCAACTCGGCGATGACCTTGTTCCAGTGGGCAGCACCGCCCCAAAAACCATGGACCAGCACGATCGTGGGTTTGTCGCTCATCACGATGACTCCGATTGAGGATGGGTTATTGGCGAGTCGCGTCAGCCCTGGTCGCCGCCACCGACCGGCATGATCATGCCGGTGATATAGGACGCTTCGTCGCTGGCCAGAAACAGAATAGCGCTTGCCTGTTCATCCAGCGTGCCATAGCGCTTCATCAAACTGCTGTCGAGCGTCTGGTCGACAATCTGCTGATACCAGACCTTTTCTTGCTCGCTCTGATCGGCGCTGTTGCGCGCAATCACCCGCGGCGGCGCTTCGGTGCCACCGGGCGCGGTGGCATTGACCCGAATCCCGCGACCGGCGGTTTCGAAGGCCAGGCAAGCGGTCAGCGCGTTGACCCCACCCTTCGCCGCACCGTACGGCACGCGATTGACACTGCGCGTGGCGATGGACGAAACGTTGACGATGGCGCCGCTCCCCTGCTCAAGCATGAACGGCAGTGCGGCATGACAGCACCACAGCGTCGGGAACAGCGAACGGCGCACTTCGGCCTCGATCTGCGACGCTTCGTAATGCTCAAAAGGCTTGGCCCAGATCGTCCCGCCCACATTATTGACCAGCACATCCAGACGCCCGAAACGCTCGACGGCGGTTTGCATGACGCGGCTGCATTCGCTGTATTGCTCAAGATCGGCGGTCAGCGCCAGCACCTGGCTGCCCTGCCCCAATTGCTGCTGGACTTCGAACACCAGCTCGGAGCGATCGACCAGAATCAACCGCGCCCCTTCCGCCGCCATGCGCTCGGCAACACGCCGACCGATGCCTTGGGCAGCACCGGTGATCAGCGCGACTTTATCTGTGAATCTGTTCATACATACCTCGTGTTTGCGCCAACCCCTCCGTAGGAGCTGTCGAGTGAAACGAGGCTGCGATCTTTTGATGTTGCCCTTATAAAGATCGCAGCCTCGTTTCACTCGACAGCTCCTACAGGGACGATGCCGCAGAGAATACTTACGCCGCGCTGGCGGCAAATTTCTCGTAGTAAAAATTTGTCGGCGCGATGCCTTTTTCACGGATGAACTGGCTGACCGCCTCGACCATCGGCGGCGGGCCGCACAGGTAGACATCGACGTCTCCTTCGTTCAAATGCTGCGGCTCGATGTGCTGGGTCACGTAGCCCTTGAGCGGGTGCTGGCTGTCCGGGTTGGCCACGCAAGCACTGAAGCTGAAGTTCGGGATTCGCGCGGCAAACGCTTCGAGTCGATCCATTTCCACCAGATCGAAATCGTTGGTCACGCCGTAGATCAAATGCAGCGGATGCTCACTGCCCTGCTCGGCGATTTTTTCCAGCATCGCCGTGAACGGCGCCAGCCCCGTACCGCCGGCCAGCAGCAACAACGGACGGCGGATGTCGCGCAGGTAGAAACTGCCCAACGGCCCGGCCAGGCTCATGCTGTCGCCGGCCTTGGCCATGCCGGTGAGGAAGCTGCTCATCAAGCCGCCGGGCACGTTGCGGATCAGGAAACTGACCTCGCCGTCGCGCTGCAACGAGCTGAACGAATAGGCCCGGGTCTGCTCGCTGCCGGGAATCCCAAGGTTCACGTATTGCCCTGGCAGGAACGCCAGTTTGCTCAGCGCTTCGCCCTTGATCGACAACGCGATGGTGCTGTCGGACAACTGGCGCACGGCACTGATGGTCGCGTCATAGCTGGCCTGACGGGTGCGGCACACTTCGGATGAGGTCGGCACGCGCACCACGCAATCGCTCTGGGCGCGCATCTGGCAGGTCAGGACGAAACCTTGCTCGGCCTCTTCCGCGCTGAGCGCATCTTCGATGTACTCCTCGCCCAAATCATAACGGCCGGCCTCGGCGAAGCATTTGCAGGTGCCACAAGCGCCGTCGCGGCAATCCAGTGGAATATTGATGCCTTGGCGATACGCGGCATCGGCCACGGTTTCGCCGACATTGGCGTCGATGAACCGAGTAACACCGTCTTCAAAATTGAATGCAATGGAATGAGTCATGACGGCAGCCTCACAGGTGGTAAACATCGATGACCTGGCGAACGTAATCGTTCTTCAGGATCACTTTCTTGGCCTTGATCAGCGGGTTTTCACCGCGCACATCGAGGGTGTAGAAACTGCTGCCGAAATAGCTGTCGACGGTCTTGTAGCGAAAGCTCAAGGTGTGCCAGTTGAAGCGCACCTTGCAGAAGCCGTCGGCCTGTTCGAGCAGCTCGATGTTGCTGATGTTGTGCGAGGTGCGGGTGTCCGGCATGGTGGCGCTGGAGCGTTCGGTCTTGATGCGGAAAACGCGGTCTTCCAGGCCGGTGCGGTTGCCGTACCAGATCAGCGAGATTTCCCGTTGTGGGTCTTCGGTCAACTCGTCGTTGTCGTCCCAGGACGGCATCCAGAACGTCGCGTCCGGGGCGTACAACTCCAGCCATTCGTCCCATTGCCGGTCATCGAGGTAACGGGCTTCGCGGTAGAGAAAATCGCGTACGGCGTCATAGGTGATGGTCATTGCACGGCCTCCACAGGAATCAGTTCGGACTGCTCGGCGGCCAAGGCCTTGAGCATGGTCTGCTGCCAATACTTGTGTTGCAGCACGAACAGGCCCTCGTCTTCGGTGCGCACACCGCTGAGCAACGGATGCAGGTCGATTTCCTTGGCTGCCTCGTCGGCGCCTTCGATCCAGTGTTCGGCGCCACGGGACATGTCGTTCCAGGCGGTCACGCTGCCCTGATAACTGGTCTGGCAGGAACGAAACTCCTCCAGATCATCCGGGGTGGCCATGCCGCTGACGTTGAAGAAATCCTCGTACTGGCGAATCCGGCTCGAACGGGCGTGGTCGCTTTCGCCTTTGGGGGCGATGCAGTAAATGGTGATTTCCGTGCGGTCGACCGAGATCGGCCGGGCGATACGGATCTGCGAGCTGAACTGGTCCATCAGGTACACGTTCGGGTACAGGCACAGGTTGCGCGAGTTCTCGATCATCCAGTCGGCGCGAGCCTTGCCGAAGTCCTGAGCCAATTCATCACGACGCTCGTACAGCGGACGGTCTTCGGGGTTGGCCCAACGGGTCCAGAGCAACATGTGGCCCTTGTCGAAAGAATAGAAACCGCCACCCTGCTTGGCCCAGCTGCCGGCGCTCATGGTCGGATTGCAATCGCCGGCCTCGCGTTGCTTGCGCTGGTTCTGGGTGGCAGCGTAGTTCCAGTGCACGGAGCTGACGTGATAGCCGTCGGCGCCGTTTTCGGCGGTGAGTTTCCAGTTGCCTTCGTAGATGTAGCTGGAGGAACCGCGCAGCACTTCCAGGCCATCGGTGGACTGGTCGACGATCATGTCGATGATCTTTGCCGACTCGCCCAGGTGTTCAACCAACGGCACGACATCGGCCTGGAGGCTGCCAAACAGGAAGCCGCGATAAGACTCGAAACGCGCGACTTTGGTCAGGTCGTGGGAGCCTTCACAGTTGAAGCTCGCCGGGTAGCCTGCTTCGGCCGGATCCTTGACCTTGAGCAGCTTGCCGGAGTTGTTGAAGGTCCAGCCGTGGAATGGGCAGGTGTACGAACTCTTGTTGCCAGACTTGTGCCGGCACAGCGTCGCGCCACGATGGCTGCAGGCGTTGAGAAACGCATTGAGCTCACCGTCCTTGTTGCGCGCGATGAAGATCGACTGGCGCCCCATGGTGGTGGTGTAGAAGTCGTTTTTGTTGGGGATCTGGCTTTCGTGGGCCAGGTACAGCCAGTTCCCTTCGAAGATGTGTTGCATCTCGAGATCGAACAGCCGCGGGTCAGTGAACATCTCGCGCTTGCAGCGATAGATGCCCTGTTCTTTGTCATCTTCGAGCAGGGAGTGAAGGTATTCGGGTCGCAGGGACATGGCCGCCGCCTCCATTGTTTTTATTCAGGCAGGGCCATGCTAGGACGGGGGGATGGGGCGGACTATCCGCTGGGTGCAGACCTGTATCCGTTTTGTGCAGCAGTGACGCGCACCTGTGGGAGCGAGCTTGCTCGCGATAGCGGTGTATCAGTCAACAAAGATGTTGGATGTGCTGGCCCCATCGCGAGCAAGCTCGCTCCCACAGGGTAAATGCAATCAGTGGCGGCGCTTGAGGGTGTCCGATGGCAATTCGCCAAACTGTTTGCGGTAGCTGTCGGAGAATCGCCCCAGGTGCAGGAAGCCGTAATCCATCGCCACTTCCGTGACGTTGCGCACGTTGCAGGTCGGATCGCTCAGGCAGGCGTTGATGCGCTCAAGGCGTTTTTGCCGGATGTAGTTTTTCGGCGTGGTGCCGGCGTTGCGTTCAAACAATCCGTACAGAGACCGCAGACTCATCCGTGCCTGGCGTGCCAGTTCTTCGCTGTCGATGTCCTGTTTGAGGTGACCCGCGATGTAATCGGCAATCACCTCGAACGTGGCCGTCTGTGAGCCGAGGCTGACCCGGCTGACATTGGTCTTCATCAGGCTGAGCATCTTGCTGACGATGATCTGTGCGTAGTGCTCCTGCACTTTGGGAATCTGCTCGGTGGCCTCGGCTTCCTGGCAAATCATCGCCAGCAGTCCGACAAATCCTTCCAGTTCATCGAGCTGATAACGGTTCTCCAGAAACCGCACGCCCTGCCCAGGATACCGCCAGCGCTGCTCATCGCACACGGATTCCAGCAACGGGGTGGGGACTTTGAGGATGAATTTTTCGCAATCGTCGGAGTAGGTCAGGTCCACCGGATCATCGGGATTGATCAGCAGCAACTCGCCGGGCGCGAAGTAGTGTTCCTGACCGTGGCCGCGCCACAGGCAGTTGCCGCGCAGCAACACTTGCAGGTGATAGATGCTTTCCAGCGCACCGGAGGTGACCCGTACGCTGCCGCCATAGCTGATGCGGCACAGGTCGAGGCTGGCAAACTTGCGATGATTGAGGCTGGCTAGCGGTCGCCCGGCCCGGGGCATCAGAATGCAATGATTACCGACATGCTGATTGACGTACCCCGACACCGCGTAAGGGTCGGCGTGGTCGAATACGGTGCTGCGCTGACTCAACAGTTGCGCTTGCATCATCGGGTCACTCTCGTTGTTGTTATCGGTAACGTCGGGCCATTCTAAGGCAGTGCTTGCAGCGGTGTGTCAGTGGACTGACCTGTGGGCCTTTCTCAATGAAACCTGTAGGAGCGAGCCTGCTCGCGATGGACTCGAGGGCGCCGCGGGCAATCAGGCACCCGGCGTCATCGCTAACGTCCATCGCGAGCAAGCTCGCTCCCACAGGGTTGTGCGATCAGTCCTCGAGTGCGCGGACCCGTTCGTGGCGTTGCTGCTCGTCGGGTTGTGCAGAGGTCTGCAAGGTGAAATCGAAGTCGATTTCGGCAAACCGACCGCTCACACCATGGGCCGCTGCACGCTGTGGATCGTCGCTGAAGGTGATCTTGGCAATCAGCTCGTCACGGGTGGCATAGGCGAAATCGTCGTGCAGGTACTGATCGCCATCAAGGTTGATCTGGGTGGTCAGGTGACGATGATCCGGCGCAGAGATGAAGAAGTGAATGTGCGCCGGCCGCTGGCCATGACGGCCCAGTTGATCGAGCAGTTGCTGGGTCGGACCGTCCGGCGGGCAGCCATAACCCGACGGCACGATGCTGCGGAAGCGATAACGACCCTCGGCATCGGTGACGATACGACGACGCAGGTTGAACTCCGATTGAGTGCTATCGAAGTAGGAGTAAGTGCCGCCGGTGTTGGCGTGCCAGACATCCACCACCGCACCGGCCAACGGTTCGCCGGCGGTGTTTTTGACCTGGCCCTGCATGAACAGCACCACACCCGGATCGACGCCGTCATCCAGTCGCGCTTCGCCTTCCGACAGCGGCGCACCTGCCACGTACAGAGGGCCTTCGATGGTCCGCGGTGTGCCGCCAGCCTTGCCGGCCTGCTCGTCTTCGGCGTCCATCAGAAGGTCGAGGTAATGCTCCAGACCAAGCCCGGCCACCACCAACCCGGCCTCTTGACGCGCACCCAGCACGTTGAGGTAGTTGACGGCTTTCCAGAACTCTTCCGGGGTCACGGCCAGGTCTTCGATGATGTTCACCGAATCACGCAGAATGCGGTAAACCAGGGCCTTGACCCGCGGGTCGCCGGCGTCGTTGAGCAGGCCGCTGGCCTCTTCGAGAAACTTCTGGACGCTGGCAGTGTGGGAAATCTTGATGTTCATTTTGGTGGGTTCCTCATCTTGTAATTATTAGCGTAGCGAACTGAACAGGCTGGGTTCAGCGGTCATCCTCGCGAATGGAAGAAGGATGCCGGCACATCGCGTCGACCTCGATCGCCATGTACGGAAACAACGGCAATTGCATGAGCAGGTCGTGCAGTTCCTGAACGCTGTCGACGTCAAAAACGCTGTAATTGGCATAGTGACCGGCGATGCGCCACAGGTGACGCCACTTGCCTTGCTCTTGCAGGCGCTGGGCCAGGGCTTTTTCGTCAGCCTTCAATTTGGCGGCTGCTTGCGGATTCATGTCGACCGGCAGGTTCACGGTCATTTTTACGTGGAACAGCATAATGCTCTCCTCAGGCGTGATGAATGGCAGTAGACGTTTTGTCACGACGGAAGAACGCCAGACGTTCTTCATCGAGGCTCAGGCCCAGGCCCGGTGTTTTCGGTACGTGCAGCTCGAAATCGCGATAGACCAGCGGTTCGCTGAGAATGTCCTCGGTCAGCAGCAATGGGCCAAACAGCTCGGTATCCCACGCCAGTTTGTTCAGTGTGATAAAGGCATGAGCCGAGGCCAGGGTGCCGATGCCACCTTCGAGCATGGTGCCGCCATACAGGCCGATACCGGCGGCTTCGGCAATCGCAGCGGTTCGCAGCACGGCGCGCGGACCGCCGTTCTTGGCGATTTTCAGGGCGAACACCGAGGCCGCGCCTTCACGTGCCAGGTTGAACGCATCTTCCACGCACTCGATGGATTCGTCGGCCATGATCGGCGCCGGGCTCATGGCGTTCAGGCGCGCCATGCCGGCGCGGTTGTTGCGCGAGATCGGCTGTTCGATCAGGTCGATGCCGTTGGTTCCCAGGATCCGGCAGGCGCGCAGTGCGACCGCTTCATCCCAGGCCTGATTGACATCGACCCGCACGCTGGCGCGGTCGCCCAAGGCTTTCTTGATCGCAATGACGTGGGCCAGGTCGCGGTTGACCTCACCGGCACCGATTTTCAGTTTGAAGATCCGGTGGCGGCGCAGGTCGAGCATTTTTTCCGCTTCGGCGATGTCCTGGCCGGTGTCGCCACTGGCCAGGGTCCACGCCACTGGCAGGGCATCGCGAACGCGGCCGCCCAGCAACTCGCTGACCGGCAGCCCAAGGCGTTTGCCCTGAGCGTCGAGCAAGGCGGTTTCGATACCTGATTTAGCAAAGGTGTTGCCACGGATGCTGCGCTCCAGGCGCAACATCGCGGCGTTCACGTTGGCGCTGTCCTGGCCCAGCAGCAGCGGCGCGAAGTGTTTGTCGATGTTGGTCTTGATGCTGTCTGGGCTTTCGTTGCCGTAGGCCAGGCCACCGATGGTGGTGGATTCGCCAATACCTTCAATGCCGTCGGCGCAGCGCACGCGAATGATCACCAGGGTCTGGTTCTGCATGGTGTGCATCGCCAGCTTGTGCGGGCGGATGGTCGGCAGATCGACGATGATCGTCTCGATCGATTCAATGGCTGTTGCAAGCATGTCGATACCCGTCAGGTTCTTAAAGTTCTGGAACCGATTCTGGTACGGCTTTTTTCGGGAAGCCAATATAGAATTGGTCTGACTTGATACCTTTAAGGTATGCAACCGACTTGCGTCTGGAGGCCCCATGGAACTGCGTCACCTGCGGTATTTTCAGGTATTGGCTCAAACCCTCAATTTCACCCGTGCCGCCGAACTGCTGCACATCGCCCAACCGCCTCTGAGCCGACAGATGCAGCAACTGGAGGATGAGCTCGGGGTATTGCTGCTGGAACGCGGGCGGCCGCTGAAGCTGACCGACGCCGGGCGGTTTTTCCATGAGCACTCCACCGCCCTGCTCGAGCAACTGGGCAAGGTGTGCGACAACACGCGACGGATCGGTCTGGGCGAAAAGACCTGGCTGGGTATCGGTTTCGCCCCATCGACGCTCTATGGCGTGCTGCCGGAACTGATTCGCCGTTTGCGCAGCGGCGAGCCCCTGGAGCTTGAACTTGGGCTCTCGGAAATGACCACGTTGCAGCAAGTACAGGCGCTCAAGGCCGGGCGTATCGATATCGGTTTCGGCCGAATCCGCATCGACGACCCGGCGATCATCCAGACGGTGTTGACTGAAGACCGACTGGTCGCCGCCCTGCCCGCCGGTCACCCCTTACTGGCCGGGCCGATCAGCCTTCGCGAATTGGCGAAAGAACCCTTCGTGCTGTACCCCGGCAACCCGCGCCCGAGCTACGCCGACCATGTGATCGCGCTGTTCGAATCCTATGGCGTGAGCATTCATGTGGCGCAATGGACCAACGAGCTGCAAACGGCTATCGGCCTGGTGGGAGCGGGAATCGGCGTCACCCTGGTGCCGGCCTCGGTGCAATTGCTGCACCGCGACGACATTGGTTTCACGCCGCTGCTGGAAGACAACGCGACCTCGCCGATCATTCTCAGCAGGCGCGTGGGCGACGTATCGCCGGGGTTGAATCATTGCTTGCAGGTGATTGATGAACTGCAGCCGCGGGCCTAGCCGGCAAACGCCCGACGACCGGCGCGCATCTCGATGCGCAATTCGCCAATCAGATTGGAGATATCGCGAACGCTGGTCAGCCGTTCGGGTGATACACCGGTAATCAACAGATCAATTCGCCCGGTGGCGGGGTCGTAGACCTTGATCCGTAACGTTCCGTCGGGATTCACCGTGCAGGCACAGGAAAGCGGTTGAAAACCGGACTCAACAATGCGGCAAAGCTCAGGAACTGAAACCATGACGGGCGCCTCCGTGGCGATTAATCGGATCCAACTTTCTCAGCATAGATGCGCTTTTCCCATCCTGCGCCCGCCAATGCTCAAAATAAGTGTTAGCTGTTTCTCACTTTGGAGCCCTTTCAGTGAGAATCCGCGCCCCAGATCCAGTTCCAGAGCCCCGGTAATTTAACCGGCTGTGAACTGTCGCGAACAGTACGCGCCATGGCGGCCCGTTGCAGCGCTGCCGTGTCGTCGTAAAACGGCTTTTCGGCGGTTTTCACACCGGTCGCCTGTGCGCTGTCGAGAAGAATTTGCAGGTACTCGCGAGTATGCCGGGCGGTGTAGCGATTGAGGTCGTGGAAAGTCACCACCACCGGAATCACCCCGTCCACCACCGGTAATTCGCCAAGGGCGATGCGCTCGCGCACTTCGGACATTGTGCGCAAGAAGTGGGCCCGCCGCCGGGGGCTGGCGTTGAAGCCCCAGATCTTGCCGTCATTGGCGCTCAGGTCGGTCAGCAGCATATGCATGCCGTGTTGCTGATAGGCCGCGAAAGTGCGTTTGTCGTAGCTCCAGAATGGCGGGCGCACCAGCGTCGGCGGCGCGCCGGTGATCGCAGCGATGTCGGCGCTGCCTTTGTTCAGCGCCTGCTCCAGTTCTTCCGGGCTCAGGGAACGGTGGTTGGTGTGCGAATGGGTAGCCGTGTGGAAGCCCAGAATCTGCCCTTCTGCCTGTTCGCGGCGCATGACCTCGCGACCGATATCGCTGTCGCCGGCACGTGGCGCACCCGTCTGCACGAAGAACACCGCCTTGAGGTTCGGCTGCACCGGGTTCGTCGCCAGGCTGTCGAGCACCGTCATCGTCGGATTCCAGAAACTCGATGCGCTGGGACCGTCGTCGAAGGTCAGCAGAAAACGGATCGGTGGTTGCGCGCTCAGACGCTGCTCGGTCTGCGGCGTCATTTCGATGGGAGAAGCGATGCACCCAACCAGCCCTGTGGCGATGATGAGTGCAGAGAGAACCTTGAACAGCCGTTTCATGTTTTGCCTTGGGCCAGACCGTTACGGTCAACACGTCAAAGGGCAAAAATCCTTCGCCCATTTATCCTTCATCGGCCCGCAGGTCGCTGCAGGCCGAGGTTGGATAAGGGTACACAGTGTTTGGTTCCAGTGCTGCCCGGCATCGAGGGTTACTGGGCAAACGCCTGTTGAAACGAGCTGTCGATAATCGGTGCAGTCGCCAACGCAGCCGGCAGCGCTTTTACCTTGAACAGGAAGTCCGCGGTGCTTTGCAGATCCTTGGCGGCCTGCGCATCCACCGGGCCGACGGTCATGTGGGCCTGGCGCAACCAGTGGCGCGAGACGTTCTGGTCAAGGTTGGCTTTCTTCGCCCAGAGATCGGCGTACTCGTCGGTGTGGTTGTCGACCCAGGTCCGGGCCTTTTTCAGGCGCACCAGAAAGTCGGCAATGGCTTCGCGTTTGCTGTCGATCGACGGTGTCGAGGCGGCGATGGCGCTCAGGCCGGGCATCAGGTTCTTGGCGGTGAGGATCGGCTGGGCGCCGGAGAACAGAATCTGCTGGGAGATGTAAGGTTCCCAGACCGGGAACGCGTCGATGCTGCCCTGAGGCAACGCGGCGGCGGCATCGATCGGCATCAGCTTGATGAAGTCGACATAGTCTTCCGGCAGGTCGGCTTTTTCCAGGGCGCGCAGGGTCAGTTGCTGGCTCCAGGCACCGGGCCAGTAAGCGACTTTCTTGCCCTTCAGGTCGGCGATGGTTTTGACCGGCGAATCCTTGGGCACCAGCAAGGCGATGGTGTCGGGGTTCTGCCGCGACACGCCGATCAGTTTCACCGGCGCCTGCTTGGCGGCGAGGAACAGAAACCCCGAATCGCCGAGAAAACCCAGATCCAGCGCGCCGGTGTTCAGCGCTTCGGCCAATGGGGCGGCGGCCTGGAAGTGCTTCCAGTCGACGGTATACGGCGCATCTTTCAGTACGCCCGACGCCTCCACCGAAGCGCGAACGTTGTAGTAGTTCTGATCACCGACGTGCAGGACGACGGGCTCGGCGGCGTAAGCCAGTGGTGCAGCGAACAATGCGCTGGTCAGCAGACTGCGCACGAATCGGGACAGGTTCATCGGGGGCTCCTTGAGGGTTATTGCGATAGACCATAACGCTCTTACAACAAGCTCCTTAAATTCGATTTATTCATAAGCTCATGACTCGCAGCGAACAGTGTTCGCCCAGCAACAGCGACTAAACAGACTGTTTTCCCCTGAACATTTCCCTGCCCCGATTCCGGTGTAAACGCAGTCGGCCTCCGCGGTTTTGCTCAAGCCCTGCCCAAAGCGTTGACCGAGTTGCAGCGCGCCCACGTGATCTGAGCAACTAAGCTGAAATCTCCAGCCAGCGCTCTTCAATCGGAGCTCTTCAATCAGAGCGCTTCAATCGGAGCATCAGCCTATGTGCGGACGCCTGTCGCAGTACCGTGGCATTCACGACTTTGTCGCCGTGCTGAGCATCCCCGACGCGTTGATCAACCACGTCGGTGATGAACCGTTGGCCCGCTACAACGCGGCGCCCACCACGCAACTCGCCCTCCTGCATCTGGAGAGTAATGGCCTGCACGCCGCTTTTCAGCGCTGGGGATGGCGGCCGCATTGGGCGAAGGATCGGGCGGCACCGATCAATGCACGGGTCGAAAAAGTCGCCCACGGCCCGTTCTTCCGGGCGATCTGGCCGCACCGCGCGATTGTGCCGATCGACAACTGGTTCGAATGGGTCGACGCCGGGGATTCGACGAGGCAACCGTGGCTCATCCGCCGACGGGACCGGGCGCCGATTTTGTGCGCGGCGATCGGGCAGTTTCCCGGCCCGGGTGGTGAGCCGGGGGCCGACGACGGTTTTGTGATCATCACCGCCGACAGTGCGGGCGGCATGCTCGACATCCATGACCGGCGCCCCGTGGTGTTGTCTGCGCTGCTGGCGCGGGAATGGCTTGACCCGGCCACCCCCAGAGAACGCGCCGAGCAGATGACGCTGTTGCAGGGTGAAGTCAGCGAGGTTTTCGAGTGGTACAAAGTGGACAGAGCAGTGGGCAATTCAAGAAATCAAGGCGCTGCACTGATTGATGAAATGCCATAAACGTATCGATACAGACATATAGGCAGAAATAAACAACAGTTATATATACATATTGATCGCTTGAACGTTACACAGGTTGTTTCACTCAGGAAACACTTTGCTTTTATTTGTGATTTAATCGAGCAACCGCCGGTCCGACACTTCGATACATTTAGAATAACTATGGATAGCATGCGCGCCGCGTTCCCTTCGGCACCCCGCCATTGACCAAAGAGTCAATAAACCAAGGAAATCCTTACAACAACAAGCTTGCAGAGAATTAAATTGCGCGACGATTTCACAATTAATCAAGTCGATAGTCTGGCGTGTGTTTATCTTTCGAAGACAGAACATTACCCACTCGACTGTTTTATCGGGCAATACATAACGACCCGCAACCTGCATTCAATTGCCACTATCGGCAACCTCCTGCGTACAACCCTCGAACGCTATCCAGGCAAACCTCCGGTCATGGTCAACGAGCTGAACGCCTGGATCGACAAGACCTTGGGTTATCGGGCCTCCCACCCCGATTTTCTGCCGCTGGAAGACGTTTGAGTTGATGGGCCGGGTTCATTCAGTCAACGAACTGAACGAACCCGACATCAAACCACTCTCAATAACTGAGGCTCGGCCCAAGGAGGAATATATGAGCAAACTCGTCCCCTATGCTGTGCACTATATGTTCGACGGCGTTCGTCAGCACTTTTTCAAACTGGCTGAACAGTTCTCGGATGTGGAGGCAATACATTCGGCGTCCGCCCATGCTTATCCCGACTCTGATCGTCAAATCGCCGCACACGCCAACCTCGAAACCGCGCGCATCGAAGCGCAGCAATTAGGCATTACGCACATTCGCTGGAATGAAGCGATCTGATTTAATAATCGCCCAACGAAAAGCCCCGCTTTGATAGCGGGGCTTTTTTGTATATGCAGATCGGTCAAGGCTTCAGCGGACGCTCCTGGTCGCGATCTGACAGCTCTTTACCGTCGTCGGGGTGCTTCCAGTCCGGCGTCGAACGCCTCTGCCGCTCGATTTCCTCTTCCGTGGGTTCATCCAGCTCTTCATCCGGGTCCGGACGCTTTGGATCATTAGCCATGCTCACCTCTCTTCCTGTAGGGGTCCCCTTTAAGCGTAGAACAGTTTCGACGGGAACGACTTAGAGCCACCAACGCAGCAAAAAGAAGAACCCCATGCTCAACAACATGCTGAGCAAGGTGTTGCGGGTGTAAAGCACCAGCCCCACCGCCACCAGCGAACTGATCAGGTATGGATTGTCCCACTGCAGATTCAGCTGCTTGTCCGGCATGAACACGATCGGCCCGCAGATCGCCGTCAGCATGCCCGGCACCGCAAAACCCAGGAACTGCCGCGCATTGCTGCTCAAGCGCACGGGCAGCCGCGGCTCCAGAAACACATAGCGGTTGAGGAACACCAATAGCCCCATGCCAAAAATAACCGCCCAGACCATCATGTGCGTCCACCGTAGAATTTGTTGCAGATAAAGCCTGCGGTCATCCCCGCCAACCCCGACAGTACCAGCGCCGAGCCCCATTGCCAGTAGCTGAACAGCACCGAGCAGAACAACGACACCGCTACGCACACCACGGTCGGCACGTTCCGCACCACCGGGGTGATCAGGGCGATAAAGGTTGCCGCGATGGAGAAGTCCAGTCCCAGATGTTCCAGCCCTGGAATGCTGCTGCCCAGCACGATGCCGGCCAGGGTGAAGAGGTTCCAGGCGATGTAAAACGTCAGGCCGACACCCAATGCGTACCAGCGGTTGAACTGTTGTTTGTCATGCGCACTGGTCAGGGCGAACAGCTCATCGGTGAGCAAAAAGCCCAACCCCACACGCCAGCGACCCGGCAACGGCGAAATCACCGAACGCATGCTCATGCCGTAGAGCAAGTGCTGGGAGGTCAGCAGCAACGTGGTCAGCAAAATCGAAAAGATCCCGGCACCGCCCTTGAGCAT
This sequence comes from Pseudomonas fluorescens, assembly GCF_000968015.1. Taxonomy (GTDB): domain Bacteria; phylum Pseudomonadota; class Gammaproteobacteria; order Pseudomonadales; family Pseudomonadaceae; genus Aquipseudomonas; species Aquipseudomonas fluorescens_W. Next base: position 5,975 of record NZ_LACH01000015.1, on the reverse strand, counting down.
GCCGATCGCCACCAGTTGCGCCGCCCCGGCAAACACGATGCTCGACAACCCCTGGCCTTGCAGGGGCGTGAGATTGGCCTCGATGGCCATGGAGCCGGCCAGCAGTCCCCAGGGCGCGGTGGCCAGGGACAACGGCATGATCGCCGCAGCGCCGCGAAGAAAGGCACTGCGCGGCATGAGTGAATTGGACATAACGCTCTACAACCAGGGAAAGACCTCAGACTGTGCCAGCAGTCATGGCCGAAGGCTTGAACAATCTTGCGCACTTGTGCCGCGAACTTGTGCCGCGAAACTTGTTCCACTCATCGGCTACACGCTTGATTCACTACAGTAGTAGCAACATGATGGCGCTGCATTTTTCCTTGAGGCCTGGCCCTTCATGAGTTCACTCGAAACCGACAGCGACGTCTACAAAACCCTGCTCGAGTCGACCAAAGCAATCCCATGGCGGATCGACTGGAAGACCATGACCTTCAGCTACATCGGTCCACAGATCGAGCGTTTGCTGGGCTGGAAACAGGACAGTTGGGTGGGGGTCAATGACTGGGTCGAGCGCATGCACCCGGATGATCGCGACTACGTGGTGGAGTTCTGCGTGTCGCAATCGCGAGCTGGTGTGGATCACGAGGCGGATTATCGGGCACTCACCCACAACGGCGATTACGTGTGGATTCGCGATGTGGTGCACGTGGTGCGCAAGGACGGTGAAGTGGAAGCGCTGGTGGGCTTCATGTTCGACATCAGTGAGCGCAAGAAAACCGAGGAACACCTGAGTCGCCTGCAAAAGCAACTCGAAGAATATTCATTCCAGGACGGGCTGACCGGCATCGCCAACCGACGCATGTTCGACACCGTGCTGGAGCGGGAATGGAGCAGCGCTCAACGCACGGGATCGGCGCTGTCGCTGCTGATCCTGGATATTGATTACTTCAAACAATTCAACGACCACTACGGGCACATCAAGGGTGACGAATGCTTGCGGCGCGTCGCTCAGACCTTGTCCCTGGCCGCCAACCGGCCACGGGATTTCATCGCGCGGATCGGCGGTGAAGAGTTTGTCTGGCTGCTGCCGGAAACCGATGCCGAATCCGCAAGGCTGGTGGCGAACAAATGCCTGCACCTGATTCGCCAACAGCAAATCCCCCACGAATTTTCCGCGGTATCTCAGCTGCTGAGCCTGAGCCTGGGGGTCGGCACCACGACTGCACCGCTGCACGCGAGCGCGCTGGAATTCGTCGAACAGGTCGACAAATTGCTCTACAAGGCCAAGCACAACGGCAGAATGCGTGCGGAGTTCGCTGATTTTCGCGATTGACAAAAATCGCGCCGGCTTTTAAAACTGAGCGCCTCATTCAGGGTGTAAGCAAGTATGTCCGCAACCTTCAACCTCAACACTGTCGTCATTGGCTTGAATGCCAAGGCGCAAGGTTGCGTTGCGCACGCCCTCAAATCGAAGAAACAGTCGCTCATGTGACCGGGGCGCGCTGTCCCGTCAGATGAGCTGACAGGACATTGAGCGCGACGGACACCCTCCCTTGCTTTCTGCCTTCTACGCTTCTGACGGTGACGAAATCGGTCAACCATCAGGAGTAAGTGCATGTCATCGTTTCAAGGTATCTGGGTCCCTCTCGTTACACCGTTTCGCAACGGTGCAATCGATTTCGTCGGCTTGCACCGGCTGGTCAATCATCTGCTGGAAAAAGGCGTCGATGGCGTTGTGGTCTGCGGCACCACGGCGGAAGCGGCGGCACTGAGCAAACACGAGCAACTGGCGGTACTCGATGCAGTGCTGGCGCAGGTGCCGGCGGAACGGGTGGTCATGGGCCTGGCCGGCAACAATATGACCGAACTGCTGCAATTTCAGAGCGAAATCCTGAAACGTCCACTGGCCGGTTTGCTGGTACCGCCGCCGTATTACATCCGCCCTTCCCAGGCTGGCCTCGAAGCGTTTTACAAAACCGTCGCCGATGCCTCCAGCGTTCCGCTCATTCTTTACGACATCCCTTACCGCACCGGCGTGGCGTTCGAGCAGGCGACCCTGCTCAACATCGTCGCCCATGAGCGAATCGTCGCGATCAAGGATTGCGGCGGCAATCAGGCCAACACCCTGGCGCTGCTCGGCAGTGGCAAGGTCGACGTGCTGTGCGGCGAAGATAACCAGATCTTCAGCGCCTTGTGTCTGGGTGCCAAAGGCGCGATTGCCGCGTCGGCGCATGTTCATCCCGAGTTGTTCGTGGCGTTGTATCAACAGGTCCGCGACAACCGGTTAGCGGCGGGTCGAGCGACATTCTTCCAACTGCTGCCGCTGATTCACAGCCTGTTCATGGAGCCCAATCCCGCCCCGGTGAAAACCGCCCTGGCCCTTGAAGGCTTGATCGACGACGAACTGCGCGCGCCGATGCTACGCAGCAGCGAAGCCATGGCGGTGCGTCTGAAGGAAGTGCTGACGGCGCTGGACAGCAACAATCGATAGAGCGCCAGCAACCAGCCCGAGTACCATGGAGCCATTCGCATAACGCGTCAGGGAGTCGACATGCTTTATCGAATCGCCGCCGACGGGCTGGTCCTGTTCCACCTGTTGTTCATTCTGTTCGTGCTGTTCGGCGGGCTGCTGGTGCTCAAATGGCGCCCCCTGATCTGGTGGCACCTGCCTGCGGCTGTGTGGGGCGTGTCGGTGGAGGTCTTCCACCTGACCTGCCCGCTGACGCAGTGGGAAAACCTCATGCGCGACGCGGCCGGGCAAACCGGTTATAGCGGCGGCTTCATCGAACATTACGTGTGGCCGGTCATTTACCCGGCGGGCCTGACACCGGCAATTCAACTGGGACTGGGCAGCGTGGTGCTGGCGATCAACGTACTGGTCTACCTTCGGTTGATCAGGCTGTGGCAGCGCCCAACGGGCGCGTAGGAGCTGCCGGAGGCTGCGATCTTTTGATCTTGTTCGTTCAAGGACTCTGCCCATGTTATCGATTGAAGATCTGACCTTGCTGGAAGCCATCCGCGAAACCGGCAGCCTGTCGCGGGCCGCAGCCCACTTGGGCAAGGCGCCCTCGACGGTGTCCTACGCGGCGCGGCAACTGGAGGAACGCTTTGATGCCTTGCTGTTCGACCGTCGTCGCTACCGCTTGCAGCTGACCCCGGCAGGTGAATTGCTGGTGAACGAGGCGGCGCGACTGATGCAAGACGTCTCGCGGCTGACCCAGCGGGTGCAGCAAGTGGCCAATGGCTGGGAGAGCCGGCTATGGATCGTCACCGATGAGTTGCTCGAATTCGAAGCGTTGATCCCGGTGATTCACGAGTTCGATGCGCTGGAGTCCGGCGTGCCGTTGCGCATCACTCAGGAAGTCCTCAAAGGTGTTTGGGAAGCCCTGCGTGAAGGCCGCGCAGACTTGATCATCGGCGCCACCAACGAGCCACCGGCCATCCCCTCCTTGCGCTGGATGCAACTGGGGGAAATGGAATGGGTGTTCGCGGTGTCGCCCAAGCATTCGCTGGCAAAGGCCCAGGAGCCAATTTCACGCGCCATGGTTGCGCAGCATCGGGCGATTGTCGTGGCCGATTCGTCCAGAGCGACCGAGGGCAGCACTTACGGCGTCTCCGGCGGCCAACCGGTGCTCGCCGTGCCGACCATGCGCGCCAAGATCCTCGCCCAGTGCGACGGGTTGGGCGTGGGTTGGTTGCCGAAGCACCGGGTCGGCTCGCTACTGAAAAACGGCACGCTGGTTGAAAAACAGATGGCCGATCCGCGCGAGCCGAATATTTTATATGCCGGCTGGCGTGGCGATCATGACGGCCGCGCCCTGGGCTGGTGGCTGGAAAAACTCAAGCAATCGTACCTGTCCACCAAACTGGTTCAAGGCAGTGACCGGTTTGTTTGAATTCAGTTGGCAATGACGCTCATGTTCCGACCGCTGGCCTTGGCCACGTACAGTGCCTTGTCGGCCGCAGCCACCAGGTCACTGGGCTGGGCTTGTGACGCCGGATCGTACGCGGCGACCCCCAGGCTGACCGTCACCGTACCTTCAGCCCCTTCACTGTGCTCGATGCCGGCCAGCTGAACCGCTCGGCGGATGTTTTCCGCCACCAGAAACGCTCCCACGTAGTCGGTCCCGGGCAGCACCACTGCAAACTCTTCGCCGCCATAGCGGGCAGCCAGGTCACCGGGACGCTTGATGTTGTCCCTGATGATGGTGCTGATGTCGCGTAAACACTCATCGCCGGCCACATGGCCGTAAAGATCGTTGAAGCTCTTGAAGTGATCGACATCGATCATCAGCAGCGCGAGGTGGGTCTGGTTGCGCCTGGCGCGGCCCATTTCGGCGAGGATGAACAAATCGAACTGACGCCGGTTGGACAGCCCGGTCAGCGCATCCTCCAGCGCCAGCAACTCTAGACTGCGATTGACCTCGATGAGTTTTTCCTGCGCATCCAGCAATACACCCTGCACGTGATTCTGCTGCTTCATGAGGCGAATGAGGCGATAACCAAGGACGCCCAGAAACCCCAGGAATAACGAGACGATCCCGGCACTCAGCAGTACCTCCTGACGCCAGTCGGCCAGGGCCTCATCTTTATTCAGCGCCGCAAAGATGATCAGCGGATAACCGTCGACCCTGCGAAAACCGACCACCCGCTCGACGCCATCCACATAGGAGGGGACCGTTGCCGTGCCCGAATTGCCCTTGGGCAACAGTTGCGTGAACAGCGGCCCCTTGGCGACGCTGATGCCGACTTCAGATTCTTTGAACGGCCGGCGAACGACGATGGTGGCGTTGTCGGCGATCAGATTGATCACACCGTTATGCCCCATGTCGATGCTGTCGTAGAGCGCAAGGAAGTGGCTGAGATAGAGGCTTGCCAGCGCCACGCCGGCAAAGCTGCCATCCGGATGATTGATCCGGCGGGAAACCGTCATGACCCATTCACCGCTCGAACGGCTCTTGATCGACGGGCCAATGTGAGGCCCACGATCGGGATGATCACGATGGAAAATGAAATATTCGCGGTCGGAATTGTTGGCATCGGGCAGGGCGACGTGGTTGGAGTTGGCAATCCAGCGCCCTTTTTCGTCATAAACAAACAGTCCATGGAGCTGGCTCAGCTCACTGCGCTGGGCACTGAGCAAACGCTCCAACCGGGGTACCCGGGCCTGATCGATGCCGTCGTTTTCGAGGCGGTCCACCAGGGTAAACAGCAGCGTATCGGCTTGCTTGATCGACGCCTGCGCTTGCGAGGCCAGGGTCTGGGCAAGGTTGGACATCGCCACTTCTTTGTCTTGCAGATGGTACTGGCGCGAGTTCCAGGCTTCCCAAATCACGATAACCGACATGGAGAGGCACACCGCGACCAGCAGAATCACCGCAGAGCGAACCTTGAGAGTTGCCCCGGCTTGCTCGAAGACCCAAGGCACGCCATGGCGGGAGTGTTCAATTCGATCGTTAACGGATGGATGACCCATGACGCTCCCTGAATCCTGATCACAGGGCGAATCTTCCCGTTCGCCCTTTTCTGCCCCCTGACGGGTATGAGCCGCCTGGTGCCAGGCGACTATGCCTCATCAAACACCCGATAGGTTGATCTACGCGAGAAGTATTCGCTCGGCTGTCTCGACGAACGGCGTAATGCTGTTCACTTAAGGTTGGGGGGCATATCCGTTTCTGCGGTGATGGCGGCTGACGGTTTCGCTCTTACAGCGAGTCACTTTCGAAAAGCGCGAAAGTAACCAAAGCGCTTTTGCCCCTTTCGTTCGGTGCC
>NZ_LACH01000015.1:0-163 GCF_000968015.1 Pseudomonas fluorescens | reverse complement strand
CTCGGCCTCTCGAGGGGGCGATGCATCAAGATCAAAAGCTGCAGGCGAGCTAACGCTCGGCCTGTTGAGTGGTGAGGAGCGTGCGTACACCCTCTCCCCCGGTAGGAGCTGTCGAGTGAAACGAGGCTGCGATCTTTTGATCTGGCTGTGGCTGTGGCTGTGG
>NZ_LACH01000149.1 GCF_000968015.1 Pseudomonas fluorescens | reverse complement strand
GGATCGCCTTAACAATAACGTTAAAGATTATTACCGACCGGCTTAAACTACCGAATATCTAATTAATTATCTATATAGATTCGTATTCGCTCTACGAATGTCTCGTAAAGCTCGGGATAACTAAGGAGAAGAGAGTAATAATTAATATTATATCTCTTCGATAGTTATACGAGCAATGAGAGATTGTAGAGATCCGTTAGATTAACGGCGATAATAACCCGGCCGATGCTATAATAAAGGAATTACCTAACCGAGCCCTCGAACGCTTCGTCGATAATAATAGCTTAACTATTCGGATGGAGGCATACGTTCTACGTCCTTAAATTTCCCTTTAAAACTCTCTTTTATTTATACTTATATA
>NZ_LACH01000148.1:363-623 GCF_000968015.1 Pseudomonas fluorescens | reverse complement strand
CTAAATAGCCTTAAGAAAAAGCTATATAGCTTAAAGACCTTCCGATTCCGGCAACTTAATTCGCCGGGCATCGGTAAGGACCTTCTGCTAGTTAGAAATCTATATCGTAATATCCGTCCGGTCAGTGGCCTTTAAAATAGTATAGAACTACGTAAGAATAGTCTTCTATTGCGTTTATAAAGTCGGCTTTATACGCCGCTATAGTAAAGCTAATTCCTTCAAAACCTTATATTCGTCGGCAATCGTTAAGTAGTAGTTCC
>NZ_LACH01000148.1:0-356 GCF_000968015.1 Pseudomonas fluorescens | reverse complement strand
TAAGAGATTTCTATTAGTCCTTATAGGCTTAAAGCAACGTGCGATACCGGGAAAAGAGAAACTTAAACCTCTTAAGTTCTTCTATAGATAAACTAGCAATATTAGCAACGGTCGCGTTAACTATTCTAGCTATTAGTTCTACGGGAAGAGGCAATAAGGGTTTCTAAAGTTTAGGCGTTATAGAAGGATCGATTTTCTCCTAAATCCCTTAGGCGAGTGCGTATTTCTAGATCGTTAAGATCTATCGGTCCTAGTCCGCTAGTCTATGTAAAATAGTCTTCGAAGTAATATCGGCTATAATAGATATAGTAACGTAGGTAAAAGTATAGTAAAATCTACGAAAAGAGGTAATTAAA
>NZ_LACH01000147.1 GCF_000968015.1 Pseudomonas fluorescens | reverse complement strand
AGAGGACGCTCTGGCGCGTGCGCTCTTAGGGTAGGCGAAGGAAAGAAGGTCTTCCGCTGTTTTAAGGAGTCCTATTTAACTCCTCTAGCGGCTTTAAACTCGGGTCTATACGGATGCGTCTCGAGATTAGACTAAAACCTTAGAAGCGCGGGGAAATCCCGTTTGTATATCTTCCTAGGTTTAAGAGAAGTAGCGAATGCAGCCGTAAAAGCGGTGCTATTAGCCGGTAGATGCCTAACGTAGGCGAAAGCGGGATATCGGCCTAAAAAACGGTTTAAACGAGTAAGGCGTAAATCTCCTATAAACCTTATTTTCTATAGACTATCTATAGGAATAGTGTTATCGTAATCTATAGACCGAG
>NZ_LACH01000146.1 GCF_000968015.1 Pseudomonas fluorescens | reverse complement strand
CCCGTATTTATTCCTGCCGTTGCGACTATTGCGACTATTTCCTCGGCCGTTCCTACGGCTATTGCTACGACCGTTTCTACGGCTATTTAAGGTCGATCTAGCGGCGTCGGAATCTTTTAATTTATTAGTAGATCTATTTCGGCCTTTACGTCGGCAATAGCCTATCGAATAAGAGCCTTTTGCCCCTTAAGTTAAGGTCGGTTAATCGTTAGTTAGCTTTACGGGGCGCTTCTTATTTCCTAAAGCATCCTAGAAGCGTTAAGCGAGTTAGACTATCTCCTTACGAGTATTATCCTAAATAGACGCTAAATAAAAGGAGATTTAGTCCCGAAGATCGGGACGCAACTTCGCAAAAAAGGAAAGTATACGAGTTTTTTCTAGCGGACGTTTTAAGTATTGCTTAAGGGAATCTAAGTAAAGACTAAAATCGAGGGGGGACTAACCCTCTCGTTAGCGTGCTTCCTATAGTTGCGTGGCTAAGAGTATCTCGCGATTAGCAGCATCTTTAATT
>NZ_LACH01000145.1:183-382 GCF_000968015.1 Pseudomonas fluorescens | reverse complement strand
GCTGTAGAAAAATTCCTCTAAGTAAAACCGAAAGTCACGGAGGTAGATATCCTAAAGAAACTCCTAAAAGAGTTCTAAGATAAACTTCCTTATTTCCTTCTAAAGAATGCGAACGAGCTTCCCTTATACCGCCCTTAGGATTATAAGATCGAACTTATACTTAGTAAATAAGCTCGATACTATAGAAATCGGCCTATAT
>NZ_LACH01000145.1:0-150 GCF_000968015.1 Pseudomonas fluorescens | reverse complement strand
GTTATAAGTGGCTTATAGTATTTATTCCCCGCTTCGGACTGTTCGAGATGCTAGTTCCCCCCTTCGGCCTTTATAACGCACCGTCGACCTTTTAGAACTATATTAATTACGTGCTTTATAATACCCTCAATAACCTTTATATAGTATATC
>NZ_LACH01000144.1 GCF_000968015.1 Pseudomonas fluorescens | reverse complement strand
GGCACGCCAGGGCCAGCACAATCTGGACAACAGCCTGAGCCAGATCGACCAGTTGTCCGAGACCATCGGCCAGGCTGTCGAGGTGATCCAAAGCCTGGCCCAGGAAAGCACCCAGATCGGCAGTGTGCTGGAAGTCATTCGCGCCATCGCCGAGCAGACCAACCTGTTGGCGCTGAATGCCGCCATTGAGGCGGCGCGCGCGGGAGAACAGGGCCGCGGCTTCGCCGTGGTCGCC
>NZ_LACH01000143.1 GCF_000968015.1 Pseudomonas fluorescens | reverse complement strand
TAATCTTCAGCGTTGCCGCTGTTGATGTGGCGCACTATACGGAGAGCTTTTTGATCTGTAAACCCCTGATTTAGTTTTAATAAATCAGAGGCTTAGAATGCAAAAAACCCGCTTTCGCGGGTTTTTGTGTGAGCCTTGAAATTGAACTAATCTCAAGCTCGAAATTGGTGCCCAGAAGAAGACTCGAACTTCCACGACCTTGCGGTCACCAGCACCTGAAGCTGGCGTGTCTACCAATTTCACCATCTGGGCA
>NZ_LACH01000142.1 GCF_000968015.1 Pseudomonas fluorescens | reverse complement strand
CCAACTGAGCTACGCCCACCAAAGAAGCCAAAAACTCCTTTGCTGCGCCCCAACCAAACCAACCGGCCTGGGTGAAGCTTTATTTGGTGCGGATGAAGAGACTCGAACTCTTACACCTTGCGGCGCTGGAACCTAAATCCAGTGTGTCTACCAATTCCACCACATCCGCGGTTTGAAGCTGTTAAAGCAAAGGCGCCAGACTGTTAATCTGGCGCCTTTCGAAATATGGGGTGGACGAAGGGGATCGAACCCTCGACAACGGGAGTCACAATCCCGTGCTCTACCAACTGAGCTA
>NZ_LACH01000141.1:335-673 GCF_000968015.1 Pseudomonas fluorescens | reverse complement strand
CGGCCGGTGCTTTTATCCTTTTTATGCTTAAGAAAGACAGCACTTTACGCCTTTATATAGACTACCGACTGCTTAATAGCATTACCGATAAGAATCGCTACCTACTCCCCCTTATTTCGGAGATTATAGACCGTTGTTAAAGGGCTAAGTACTTTTCGAAGATTAACCTAAAAAACGTATACTAACGCATCCGGATTAAGGGAGGGGATAAATAGAAGATAGCCTTTCGTACTCGCTATAGTTACTATAAGTATTTAGTATTGCCGTTTAGATTAACTAACGCCCCTACTATATTTTAGTCATACATTAACTAAGCTCTTAAAGGCCTTATAGACACT
>NZ_LACH01000141.1:0-245 GCF_000968015.1 Pseudomonas fluorescens | reverse complement strand
AACCTAGCCCGCGTTAAGGCTATTATAAATTAGGAAGAACCTCGTTCTTTCTATAATATTTAAGTTTTTCTCGGTTTTATAAATTATTACCGACGATTTATTTTAGGATACTCTAGCATTATTGACCCTCTTACTGCGTTATTAAAGGGGAGCGTTAAGGGAAGAAAGCTTAGACGAGTGTAGCTAAATACTAGCGAATTAATAGCGTTTTACGCCGTAAAGAACGCCTTTATAATAGCCCTACT
>NZ_LACH01000140.1 GCF_000968015.1 Pseudomonas fluorescens | reverse complement strand
GGCGACCACGGCGAAGCCGCGACCTTGCTCGCCAGCGCGCGCCGCCTCAATGGCGGCATTCAGCGCCAACAGGTTAGTCTGCTCGGCAATGGCGCGAATCACTTCCAGCACACTGCCGATCTGGGTGCTTTCCTGGGCCAGGCTCTGGATCACCTCGACAGCCTGGCCGATGGTCTCGGACAACTGGTCGATCTGGCTCAGGCTGTTGTCCAGGTTGTGCTGGCCCTGGCGTGCC
>NZ_LACH01000014.1:241113-244992 GCF_000968015.1 Pseudomonas fluorescens | reverse complement strand
TCGTCAAGATTAAATTCCGAACCCCCTATCTGCGTATGCAGGTAGGGGTTTTGTTTTGTCCGCAGGAAAGTGGCTTTCAGTTAAAGCACAAATTTGCACAGTTATTTTCGATCCATGACACTAGAATAGGTCCAACTTTTTCGGAGCCAGAGCCTTTATGCCAGATCCGGTTGACGCCCCAGGGCTGTCAGAATTACCGCTGGACGACTTGGTTGCGTGTCATGAGTGCGACTTGCTGATGCGCAAGCCCGAACTCGCCCATGGCGAGAAAGCGCTCTGTCCGCGCTGCGGTTACGAGCTCTACGCCCATCGACATAACGTCGTACAGCGCAGTCTCGCGTTGGTTCTCGCCGCTCTGTTGTTGTATGTCCCGGCGAACTTTTTACCCATCATGCAGCTCCATCTACTCGGGCAGTCATCGCACGACACTGTCTGGACTGGTGTTGTTGGCCTGTTCGATACTGGAATGCAGGGCGTTGCAGTCGTGGTGTTTCTCTGCAGCATGGGAATCCCGCTGATCAAGTTGCTTTGCCAACTGGTTGTACTGCTGAGTATTCGTTTTGATATCGGACGCAGTTACGGCCTGTTGCTCTACCGCATTTATCACCATTTACGCGATTGGGGGATGCTCGAGGTCTACCTCATGGGCGTACTGGTGGCGATCGTCAAACTGGCAGATATGGCAGCAATTACCGTCGGGCTTGGCCTGGCGTGCTTTATCGGTTTGTTGTTGGTTCAGGTCTGGTTGGAGGTTGTGATGTCGCCCCATCAGATCTGGCAGGCTTTATCAGGAGAGGATGCCCATGCGGGCGATTGATGCAGGCATTCTGATTTGTGCCGAATGCCATGAATTGAACAAGCAGGAAGCCGACACCGACGAGCAGGTCTGCACCCGTTGCGGTGCGTTGGTTCACGCCCGTCGCCCGAACAGCGTGATGCGTACCTGGGCGTTGCTGATTACCGCGGCGGTTCTCTACATCCCTGCCAACGTGCTGCCGATCATGACCGTCAGTTCGCTGGGGCAGGGCGATCCCAGCACTATCATGTCCGGTGTAATCCAACTGGTTCAACACGGCATGATTCCAATCGCTGCCGTGGTTTTTATCGCCAGTATCTTGGTACCAACGTTCAAATTGGTGGGCATCGCACTGCTGCTGTTTTCCGTGCAGCGCCGCCAGCCACTCTCGGCTCGCCAGCGCATTTGGATGTACCGCTTTATTGAGTTCATTGGCCGCTGGTCGATGCTCGATATTTTTGTGATTGCCATCCTGGTGGCGGTTGTGAATTTCGGACGGCTTGCCAGCGTCGAAGCCAATCTTGGCGCCATCGCTTTCGCCAGTGTGGTGATTCTGACGATGCTTGCCGCAGTAACTTTCGATCCCCGACTGATTTGGGATAACACGGAGTCGGACGACGACCATGACTGATTTGCCTACCGCAAAAACCCGACCGGCCTCGAACTGGTCAGCTATTTGGGTGTTGCCCCTGATTGCCCTGATCATCGGCGGCTGGCTTGGCTGGCGTGCCTACAACGAGACCGGCATCGAGATTCAGGTGCGTTTCGAAAGTGGTGAAGGCATTCAGGCCAACAAGACCGAAGTCGTCTACAAAGGGATGTCGGTGGGTAAGGTGAAGGCCCTCAAACTCGATGACGAAGGCAACTCCAAAGGCGTGATTGCTACCGTCGAAATGAACAAGGACGTGGAGCCATACCTGCGGACCAGCACCCGTTTCTGGCTGATCAAGCCGAGCGTGACGTTGGCCGGCATCACTGGCCTGGAGACACTGGTCTCGGGTAACTACGTGGCGATAAGCCCGGGCGAAGGTGAGCCGACGCGCAAGTTCAAAGCCTTGGCCGAAGAGCCGCCGCTGTCGGACGCCAAGCCCGGTCTACACCTGACCATCAAGGCTGATCGTCTCGGTTCACTCAATCGCGGTAGCCCGGTGTTCTATAAGCAGATCAAGGTCGGCCAGATCAAAAGCTATCTGCTGTCCGAAGACCAAAGCACCGTCGAACTCAAAGTTTTCATCGAACCCACGTACGCCAAACTGGTGCGCAAACACACGCGCTTCTGGAACGCCAGCGGCATCAGCATCGACGCCAACCTGTCTGGTGTGAAAGTGCGTAGTGAGTCCCTGGCCAGCATCGTCGCTGGCGGTATCGCGTTTGCCACGCCGGAAAACCGTAAGGACAGCCCGCCCACCGATCCGAGTCTGCCGTTCCGTCTCTACGAAGATTTCGATGCGGCCGCCGCCGGTATTCGGGTCAAGGTCAAACTCAGCGACTTCGAAGGAATGCAGGCGGGTCGCACCCCGGTTATGTACAAAGGCATCCAGGTAGGCAATCTGAAAGCGCTCAAGATCGATCCAGATCTATCCAGTGCCACCGCCGAATTGACCCTCGATCCTCTGGCTGAAGATTACCTGGTTGAAGGCACCCAGTTCTGGGTGGTCAAACCGTCGATCTCGCTTGCCGGTATTACCGGTCTCGAAGCGTTGGTCAAAGGTAACTACATCGCCGTGCGTCCGGGAGACAAAGGCGCCGCACCGCAGCGCGAGTTTGTGGCACGGCCGAAGGCACCGCCGCTCGACTTGCGTGCACCAGGATTGCACCTGGTGCTGTTCACCGAAAACCTCGGTTCACTGGAGGTCGGCAGCCCGATTCTCTACAAGCAGGTCAAGGTTGGTTCGGTCCAGAGCTATCAGTTCTCACGCACTAAAAAGCAGTTGGTGATTGGTGTACACATCGAGAAGGAATACGAAGGTCTCGTCAACGCCTCGACACGGTTCTGGAATGCCAGCGGCATCACGCTGACCGGTGGGTTGACCGGTGGAATCCAGGTCAAAAGTGAGTCGCTGCAAAGCCTGATGGCCGGCGGCATTGCCTTCGAAACCCCGGAAGCCAAGGCACCGTTGCAGAAGCGGATTCCGCGTTTCCGTTTATTCACCAGTCATGATGAGGCGACGCAAAAAGGCGCGGTGGTAACGATCAGGGTTGATCGCGCCGATGGTTTGCGTAGCGGCACACCGATTCGATTCAAAGGCCTGGATGTCGGCAAAATTGAAGATGTCGACCTCACGGATGACCTGCAATCTGTGATGCTGACCGCACGAATCACCGAAGTACCGGAGCGTATCGCTCGGGTCGGCAGTCAGTTCTGGGTGGTCAAACCTGAACTGGGTCTGATCAAGACATCCAACCTCGAAACGCTGGTCACTGGCCAATACATCGAAGTGCAACCGGCCGCGAAAAACCTCGGCCCGCAGAAAAACTTCGTGGCCCTGGCCAATCCGCCGGAATCCGCTAAACAGGAAGCCGGTTTGAGTCTGGTGCTGAGCGCTGCCCGCCGTGGGTCGCTGAAAACCGGTGTGCCGGTCACTTATCGCGAAATCACCGTGGGCAAGGTGACAGGCTATGAACTCGGCCAGACGGCGGATCGTGTGTTGGTGCACATCCTGATTGAGCCCAAGTACGCGCCGTTGGTACGCAGCGGCACGCGTTTCTGGAACTCCAGTGGTTTTGGATTTGATTACGGCTTGTTCAAAGGTGCGACGATGCGTACCGAATCGCTGGAGACGCTGATTCAGGGCGGCATCGCTTTCGCCACGCCGGACGGCGATCGCATGGGCAGCCCGGCGCTCGCTGAGCAAACGTTCCCGCTGTTCGATAAGTTCGAAGACGAATGGCTGACCTGGGCGCCGAAGATTTCAATCGGCAAGTAATCTATCGGCGTCTGCGCTGCCGCCATCGCGAGCAAGCTCGCTCCCACATTTTGATCGCATTCTCATGAAAGAACGCGGTCACCTGTGGGAGCGAGCTTGCTCGCGATGAGGCCCTCAAAGCCACTGAAAAGACTTCAATAAAAAAGGCCGCGATCC
>NZ_LACH01000014.1:109581-241104 GCF_000968015.1 Pseudomonas fluorescens | reverse complement strand
GGATCGCGGCCTTTTTTATTGCTGTCGATTAACGCAAATCAAACCGCATCCAACTCCGGTTCATCCGCTTCAACGATAACGGCAGCCTTCACCTCATCGTGACGTCGGATGTACTTCCAGTCCGCCTCGTCGATGTAGATCCCGTTCGGCCCGCTGCCGCCTTCCAGGTCGATGGCGACACTGGCGCAGACCTGCGGTTTCACACTCGCCAGGATCGGTACGAAGCCCAGTTGCAGGCTGGTTTCCAACAACGCTGCCTGGTTCTTCTCGTCGATGTCCGCTGCCTCGTCGAGGTAGTACGGCAGGCGCACGCGACCGGCCTGGTCGCGGTCCATCAAGTGCAGCAACAAGTACATGTTGGTCAGCGCTTTGATGGTCATGGTCGTACCGTTGGAAGCGGCACCATCGATGTCTGTGTGGATCACCGGCGATCCGTTGACCTTGGTGATCTCGAACGCCAGCTCGAACAAGTCCTTGAGGCCAAGCTGGTTGTGGTTCGCCGCCACCAACCGCGCAAGATACTCCTTGGCTTCTTCGTTCTTATTGTCCTGATCGGCACTTTGGCTCAGGTCGAAGACCGAAAGGGTTTCGCCTTCTTCGTACTGGCCGGCGCTGTGGATGATCTGGTCGATGTGCTTGAGCGCTTCCTTGTTCGGCGCCAGCACGATGCGGAAACTTTGCAGGTTGGAGACCTGACGCTTGTTGATCTCGCGGTTGAACAACGCCAGTTGATGCTCGAGGCTGTCGTAGTCGCTGCGGATGTTGCGCAGGGTCCGGGCAATGTCGGTAACGGCCGCACGACGCGCCTTGCCGAGGGTCAGCGCTTCGTCGGTGCGGTGTGCGTAAGCGTTGATCAGCAGTTGCAGGCGACGCTCCATATCGTCTTCGCTGTCGAACTTGGCCACGCCCTTGAGGCGGACCTGAGCGTACAGCGCCTCGATCTGACCATCGCTGCGCTGCAAACCTTGCCAGCTGTCCTGATAGTCATTGAGCAGCGGCAACAGGTTGTCCATGGAGTCGTCGATCGGGTCCATGAACGGCGTACCGAACGGCAAGTCTGCCGGCAACAGCTGACGGCGGCGCAGGGCGTCGTCGAGGGTGCGTTGCTTGGCTTCCATGTCGCCGATCTGCCGGCCGACCAATTGCAGTTTGGCCGACAGTTGCTGGACGCGTTCGGTGAAGGCGTCGCTGGAACGCTTCAACTCGTCCTGCGCCGCTTCCATCTGCGCCAGCTGTTCCAGCTTGTCGCCTTCCTCGGCGCTCAGGGTTTGCGCGCGACGAAAATCTTCCAGCGCTTTCTGCGCGTCCAGCACTTGCTGGTACAACGCTTCGGTTTGGGTCTTGCTCGCGGCGCGGTCGGCGGCCACGGCAGCTTGAGTTTTCAGTTGCTTGAGTTCTTTGTCCAGGCGCTCTTTCTGATCGCGCAATGCCGCGCGGTCAGCCAGGGCTTGCAGGGCCGGCGGCTCGATGTGCGAGATGTCGATGGACAGGCCCGGCACTTCGAAACGCTCGCCTTTGAAACCGTCGAGGATCAGTTCCATGGATTTGACCCACTGACCGTCCTCGTCCAGCGTAATGCCGTGTTCGCCCAACGGCAGGCTGAACAACGCGCTGTTGAACAAACGCATCAGGCGCTCGACATCCTGTTGCGAGAATTCCTCGCGCAGACGGGCGTAGCTGTTGTTGTCGGCGTGATCGAGTTGCTGTTTCACCGACTTCAGACGTTTTTCCAGATCTCGCAGACGCTCTTCCAGATCTTCGGCGCTGAACTGCCGCGACTGCGCCAGCGCACCGGCCAGTTCATCGTGCGCATCCTTGGCCGCGAGCAGTTGTTGCTCAAGCACTTTGACGTCATCGACCAGCGCGAAGCGATGCTTGAGCACCGACAGCTCGCCGAGCCAGCGCTGGATGCCGGAAATTTCCCGCTCCAGGCGCATCAGTTCCTGAGTGCCGCCGCGCTGATCGTTTTGCAGCGCGTCCTGTTCGTTGCGGTAGTGCTCGGCCTGAATCGTCAGCTCTTCCTTGCGCGCACTGGCGTAGTCCGACCAAGTGCCGAGCAGGGAATCGAGCAGCGGCGAGATCCGGTGCAGTTTGCCGCGCAGGATGTTGCGCTGGGTCACGCCTGCTGCGAGGGCTTCAACCAATGGGCCGGCGGTGACCAGCGAGTTGTAGTCCTGTTCCATGCGTCGTACATCGCGGAAGGCTTCTTCGCACGCGGCGATGTAATCGACGCTGCCGGAACGCAGGCTGTGTTCGAAGGCATCGAGGAACAATTGTTTGAGCTTGGCCGCGGTGATTTCGCGCATGTGCAGCAGGTTGATGAACAGGGCGCGGAAGGTCTTCAGGCTCTGCTCGCTGGTGGAACGCAGCGGGATCAGCGTCAGGTCCAGCGGAATCGAGGTGTGACCGCCGACCAGCAAACGACGCAGTTCATCCGGCTTGAGCTCATAGGCTTTCAGGCCTTCACGCTCAAGGTTGGTGAACAATTCTTTCTGACGCAGGCAGGTGTCGTTTTTCTGGTAATGGGCCAGATCCAGTTTGCCGGCGTAGGCAAAGAACTGGTGACCGAAACCACCGCCCGGGCCGCGGCCGACCACGCCAATGACGTGAGGACCGTGGGGCAGGGACACTTCGACCAGGATGTAGCTGGTGTCCGAGGCGAAGTAGAAGCGCCGGGATTGTTCCAGGCTGTACTTGCCGAAGCTCATGTCCGACATGCGCGCCAGGATCGGGAACTGCAAGGCGTTGATCGAGGCGGATTTGCCGAGGTTGTTCGCGCCGTAGACCGACAGCGGTTCTTCCAGCGGGAACAGGCCGAGGCTGTAACCGGCGGTGTTCAAAAGGGCAAAGCGGCGAATGCCGTAGCGTTCCTTGCTCATGCGTCGGTCTCCTGTTCTTCGGCAATGGCGCGGGCCAAGGCGTCTTCTTCGCTTTCTTCAGCGAAGTCGCTGAGATCGAGCGGGTCATCGGTTTCCAAAAGCTTTTCATCGCTGTCGTCATCGATCAGCACTGGCACCGGCAGAGGCAAGACGCTGTGCAGGCTGGCGGCCAGATCACGGTCTTGCTGGACCGACAGGCAGACATCGAGGAAGCGGTGCATCGGCGGCAGGAAACGGTAGATGCCGTTTTCTTCGCCGGCGAAACCGAGCTGGGTCATGCGGCGCATGATTTTTTCTTCGAGTTCTTCTACCGTCTGCACTTCGGCCTGGATAAACAGGTCGCGGTACTTTTCCAGCAACGACGGCAATTCATCACGGCCGAGGCTGCCACCGTCGAGCACTGCGACAGGGTCGCGGCCCTGATCGGCCAGATGCTCGACGAGAATGAAGGTGAACAGCGCCAGACGTTGTGCGGTCTTGTTCACCGCCGCAGCAGCAAGGTCCGGCACGAAGTAGTAGAAACCACGGGTATCGCAGACCAGTTCAAAGCCCAATGCCTTGAACAGTGTGCGGTACTGGTCCTGGAAGTTCGACAGTTGCGCGTACAGCTCCGGATCGCGGCGGCTGACGTGATAGCCCTTGAACAGCTCGCGAAAGATTGGCGCCAGCTGGGACAGTTCGTTTAGATCAAGATGCATGTGGGGTGCTCGCAGAATCCTCGGCGGTGTCGCGGGCCGAGAGCAGGGCGAAGGAGCGCAGGCTGACCTGATGCTCATGAGTGTGGTAGTCGCGGCGTTCCAGACGCTCGCGATTGAAGCGTTTTTCCCGCGACAGACGCGAGAACCAATAAAGCAATTCGTCGGTAGCGCCGTCCGGCTCCTGCTCCAGCAGCCAGCTCATCAGGTCCGGCATCGGCAGGGCGTCTTCGCAACGTTCGAGCATTTCCCGAACCGTGCGTGGCGCGCGCGGCGCTTCGCCTTTCTGCGTTTTGTGGGCCTTGGGGAAGCGCGCCGGTTTCGGCTCGAAACGGGCCAAAGCGTAAACGTAGGCTTCGACCTGACTGGCACTGCCGAGGAACGTGCTTTGCGGGCGGGTGAACATCGGCATCGCCGCTTGTGGCACCGCATCGATGCCTTTACGACGGATGGCCGACAAAGCCAGCGCCGCGCCACGGGTCACGGCGTTGTGCCGACGGGCTTCTTCACGCAGCGGCAGCAGCAGTTCGCGGGCATGACGCAGCGTCAACTGGGCGCTGGTCTGCATTTCGAGGATGCGCGCGTGGGTGCGCAGCAGCATGTCGTCATCGACCAGATGGCCGAGGCGCTGCTGCTCGGTGAGCATCTTCAGCAGCACATTCTCGACCTTGCGCACGCCTTGTTCGAAGGCGCCGTCGGCGTTCACCAGCTGAATCATCGGCTCGACGTATTCGTCCCAGGTTGCCAACACTTCGGCGTAGCGCTGACGCAGGGGAATCTGCCGGTCACTGGTCTTGGCCCGCTCGGCGACGGCCACCAGGGCCTGTTCGTCGTTGGCGAGCTTCTTCAGTACGTCCCGTACGCGCATGTCGAGCAGGCGCAACTGGCGCGCCAGGTCGTGGCCGTCGCGGATGTCGAAGGCGTCCTGGATATAACCGGCCAGGCGTTCGAGGTGGCGCAAATAGGCTTCGATCTCCAGGCACAGGCCCAGACGGTGCTCACGGCGCAGGTAAGCGAGGAAGTCGTGAATCTGCGCGTTGAGCTCGAAACGGTTCGGGCTTTTCGCCACGGGAACCAGAATGTCGAGGCGGATCCACACGTCCAGCAGGCTGGTGATGTCCTGCGGCGTACTGTCCAGTTGCTGGGCGGCCAACTGTGAACGCAGTTCGTTGAGGCTCAAGGTGCCTTGGTCGAAGTGCTCGCACAGTGGCTCCAGAAGTGCCCAGTGTTCAGCGAGGGCGCGCAAGACGCGCTTGGGTTCGATCATCGGAATGGCCGGCTGGTTGGCGATTAAAAGTCGCGATTGTACTGCATCACGCCCGTTGCGATTCACTCTCGGGACGGACTGTTGGCTTTCTATCGATCAAGCGTGGGCGATCTTGAGCGAAGGGCGGTAGAATCACCGCACTTTAGTTATCCACAAGTGGCCGACCTTTGCTTATCGAGTCCCGTCGCCGCGCTTATTTGACCGCCATGCAGGTGGTCAACTGGCTGCCGCGCACCGAATTGCCCTTTGCTGCGCCCTCGCGCCCCGAACTGCTGGAGATGCCCGAGCCGTTGGTCGTCGCGCCGGTTGCTCCGGTTGTGCCCGCGCCTGTGGCTGATTCACCCGTGGATCCGCTGGTCAAACCGGCCGAACGGGTGAAAATCGAGGTGCCACGGCCATCGCTGGCCAGCACGCGTACGAATGCCAAGGTTGAAGAAGAGGCCGCTCCGGTTGTGGCCAAGGCGCCAGTCGTGCCGCCACCGCGTTTCGCGCTGCAATTGCTGCGGGCCGGGCGTTGCCTGCTGCTGGTGGAGTTACCCACAGGCGAATCCTTCCAGACCCGCGACCCCGCCTATCTGTTGCTCAAAGACATGCTGCGCGCCGCCGGTCTGCCGGACAGCCCGCAGATCGTCGGCGAGCCGGTGCGTTGGCCGCTGTTGTCTCGGGGCACCATGGATCAAGGTCCGGAAGCGGCTCGCGACTTCGTGCAAGGTTTTCTCTCGGCCCGGCTGGAAGACGCACCGTGCGTCTGCGTGTGGCTGATCGGTCTGCCGGCGGTGCGTTTCGCCGGTGAGGCGAACGCCGAATCCTTCAACCGTGAACTTCAGGTCGAAGGCCTGGGCTCGGTCTGGGCCCTGCCGGGCCTGGAATTATTAATGGAAGAGCCACAGCGTAAGGCTGATGTCTGGCAAGCCATGCGTCGGCTGATGGCGCGTTGGAAAGAATCGAATGAGTGACGCTGTATCGTTCCGCCCGATGACCGAGGCGGACCTGGACGCTGTACTGAAAATCGAATACGCGGCTTACAGCCATCCCTGGACTCGAGGGATTTTTCTCGATGGGCTGGGTAAATATCAGATCTGGCTAATGTTTGAAGGCCAGCAGCAGGTCGGCCACGGGGTGGTGCAGATCATCCTTGATGAAGCGCATCTGCTGAACATCACCGTCAAACCGGAAAACCAGGGCCGTGGCCTCGGTTTGACGTTGCTGGAGCATTTGATGTCCCGGGCGTATGACGCCAAGGCGCGGGAGTGTTTTCTGGAAGTGCGTGACAGCAACCGTGGTGCGTTCAAGTTGTATGAGCGTTATGGGTTTAACGAGATTGGTCGGCGGCGCGATTACTACCCGGCAGTTGGCGGGCGGGAAGATGCCGTTGTAATGGCCTGCACTTTGGTGGATTGAACAGCGATCCCGTGTAGGAGCTGCCGAAGGCTGCGATCTTTTGATCTTCCTGTGTGCGACAACAAAAATCAAAAGATCGCAGCCTTCGGCAGCTCCTACATTCCGATCCTCTCAGACAGATTGATCAACGATTACCGTCCATCGGGTCCCGCCGCGCCAGTTCCTCTTCATCCAGCCCATTACCACCGCCAATGTCGTCTTCATCGACAATGCTCAAATCCCAGTCGGCCTGGCCACCTTCACCCGCTTCGTGGGCGTCCCGGGCGCCGTCTTCACGGATCAGGGTTTCCGGGCTCATGTCGTCGTCGGTGGACTCATGGTCATCGGTCGAGGCCCCGGTCATGCCGGCTTCACGTACGCGTTCCCGAGGCATCAGGCGTTCACGCTCCGTTTGCGTCAGCTCGTCGCCGATTTTGGCGCTGGGTTCTTCCTCATCGAAATCCAGCTCATGCATCGAGCCCATGCGGTCTTCGTCGTCATCGATGGGCTCGGGTTGCACCGCATCGTACGGACGTCGTGATTCAGTCATGGTAATTCCTCATACTGTAGGCCTTACTAGGGTGGACCCCCTGGGCTGCTGAGAATTCCTCCGGCATGGAAAACCGGGTTTCTGCATCTGGCGCGTGACCCCGACAGAAGGTTGTCTGTCATAGAAGCGCATCATTCTCGAGGCTTCATTGCATGAACGAATTACAAGATCTGATTGATAACAACGAGCGTTGGGCTGACGCGATCACCAAAGAAGATCCTGATTTCTTCGCCAAGCTGGCCCGTCAGCAAACCCCGGAATACCTGTGGATCGGTTGCTCCGACGCCCGGGTGCCGGCGAACGAGATCGTCGGCATGCTGCCCGGCGATCTGTTTGTACACCGCAACGTGGCCAACGTGGTGCTGCACACCGACCTCAACTGCCTGTCGGTGATTCAGTACGCGGTCGACGTGCTGAAGGTCAAACACATCCTCGTTACCGGCCACTATGGCTGCGGCGGCGTGCGCGCCTCGATGCAGGACCGTCAGTTGGGCCTGATCGACGGCTGGCTGCGCTCGATTCGCGATCTCTATTATGAAAAACGCGAAGAACTCGCCAAATTGCCCACTGAAGAAGAGCGGGTCGACCGCCTCTGCGAATACAACGTGATCCAGCAAGTGGCCAACGTCGGGCACACCAGCATTGTGCAAAATGCCTGGCACCGCGGGCAGAGTCTGTCTGTTCACGGCTGCATCTATGGCATCAAGGACGGTCGCTGGAAAAGCCTGAACGCCACCATCAGCGGTTTCGAGCAATTGCCGCCGCAATACCGTCTGCGTCCGGTCGACGCGTTGTAACGCCCTTCAGCATAGACTTCGCCGGCGCCAGTGCTGCAGAAACAACTGGCCGTCGGCGTTCGGCGGTTCATCGTAGCCGGTGATCCAGCCTCGGCAGTCGAACGAGCCGCACTGGCAGGCGAACTGACGCAAGAGTTTGTCTTCAGTGGAAGCGTAGTCCATCGTTAGTCGGTCGCCTTTTTTGATGTCCTTCAGCGCCCACAGCCACAGCTCGCTCATGTCGAGAAATACGTTTGGGTCGCAGGAGTGTCGCAGCAGCCCGCAGAAGCGCGGGTCGTAGACATGGATGCCAGGGGCCAGTTGCCGGGTATGCCGGCACCGATAAGGCAGCAGATGCCCCGAAGCCCGACAAATTCGGCTGATGCGTGGAAATTCCCGAAGGACTGCGACGGCTGCCGCCGATCCATTGGTGTTGTCGATAATCTCGAAGTCGGCCCTGGAGGGGAATCCAAGGCGAACGGGCAGCTCCGCAAATGGATAAATCCCATCGGGAGGTTTTGCGAGCGTCTCGTGCAGGGCGTGGGTTTTCATAACGATCCTTGTTGGCTGGGTGCTGCGACCTCCCTCAGCTGACGATCCTGTCAGCTCTGCAGCACATGGGTGCGATTCAAGCCTCTCGCAAATGAAACGGCGGATCTACTGTCAGTTATGACAGTAGATCCGCCGTTCATCGTTTTACAGGGGCGGGACAGGAATCGCCGTCTCGGGTACCGGAGCTTTCAGCTGTTTGAGCTGAGATTTGATCGGTGCCGTCGCGCACTTGGCCACGGCTTTTTCAGGCGTCAGGTTGCGGATCGAGGTATAGAACAGCTCGCAGGTTTTATCTGCCTGGGCCACTTGCCAGGTTTGGGTGCAGCTTCTCAGTTCAATGTCGGGATTACTGTCCGGTTGGCGGCCCATGGCGGCCTGCCAGCACGCGGCACTCAAATCCTGCCCCATGACTTTAAGGCCCGCCGCGTCGGCCTTGGCCTGGGCATCTTTGCCGGTATAGCTTTCCGGGTCGGCGGCGTACCAAATGTAGCTTGGGTGGTTGGAACCCAGCACTGGCACTTTCACCCCGTCGCTCGGACTGATGCTGACCAAGCCCAGCACGTTCACGGTCGGCCCGTATTGCTGCTTGATCCAGTTACGCACCGGCGCGCCGAAGGCGACCATCGGCAACGCCTCACCACTGGCGTTCTGGCTGAGTTGCTTGACCATGGTGGTCTGGTAGTCCTTGAAGTAGTCGTAGACGCCTTCCAGATCCTTGCCGGCGTTGGACGGTGCGGCAATCGGTGCGATGTCGATGATGGTCTGGTAGCCCGGAGTCTGCTCGGCCGCAATTCCGTTGATAGTCAGCAGTGTGGCCCAGCGATCGGTAGTGGCGGATCGCAGGTAATCCTGGGCCTGGGTCAACGAATAGTCGGGTGGGAAGTGCAACAGTTCAACGCTTTTACGGTTTTCCAGAGCCATGCCCAGTGGCAGGAACAGATACCAGCTGTAAGCCCACTTGCCATCGGCATTCAGCTTGCTGGCGCCGGTATAGGCCAGATCACCGGCATCGAGTAACGCCGCCAACGGTTTTTCATAGCCGTGGGGGACGCCGCTGATTTCGGCGTAGAGCTGATGGTTATCGGTTTTGACCAGCACTTTCGCCGCGCTGTAACCATCGCGCTGCACGCTTTGGGTCAGGTAATGCTCGACCGTTTGCTCCAGCGTCCAGTTGCGAAAGCAGATCACGTTGCAGTTGTTGGGATAGGCGAACAGGCGGGTGACGCGTTCGGTACTGCCCAGCTTCAGGTCGACATCGGCATGGGCGGCGGCACTCAGGGTGAGGGCCGCGAGGGTGAATGCTGCGAATTTGAACATGCTCAGATCCTTTTCAGCGTGTGGGGCCTCGTAGGCGGGGCGCATACATACTGAAACAGACTAGACCGAACAAGAAGTAGGGGCCGATAGATATATCGGCCCTTTTTTACATTAAGGCATCACCGGCGCCGTATACGTCAGCGTCGTCCCCAGCGCCCACAGCAGAAACAGCACCAGCGGCGTGTGCACCAAAAGTTGCACGAACGAAAACCCGATCAAGTCCCGCGCCTTCAACCCGAGCACACCCAGCAGCGGCAGCATGTAGAACGGGTTGATCAGGTTCGGCAGCGCTTCGGCGGCGTTGTAGATCTGCACGGCCCAGCCCAAGTGGTAGTTCAGGTCGGTGGCCACTTGCATGACGTACGGCGCTTCGATGATCCATTTGCCCCCGCCGGACGGGATGAAGAAACCGAGGATCGCCGAGTACACGCCCATCAGCAGCGCGTAGGTGTCGTGGGACGCGATTTGTACGAAAAAGGTCGAGATGTGGTGAGCCAGCGTCTGAGCGTCAGTGCCTTTGACGGTAGTCATCAGCGCCGCGATCGAGCCGTACAGCGGGAACTGAATCAGTACGCCCGTGGTGGTCGGTACCGCGCGGGACACCGCGTCAAGGAAGCTGCGCGGGCGCCAGTGCAGCAGGGCACCGAGCATGATGAACAGGAAGTTGTAGGTGTTCAGCCCGGAAATCGCACTGATCGCCGGTTTGGTCGAGAACTCATGGAACAGCCATCCGGCCGCCAGCAGCACCAGCAAAATCGTCAGCAGCGGACTGTGCTCCAGCCATTCGCCGGGGCGCGTGCGCGGTTGCAATGGCGGCAGGTTAAAGCTCGGATCGATGCCGCAGGCTTTTGCATCACGGGCCGAGTTCGGGCCGGGTGCAGTGGCGTAGGCAATGATCAGCGAGATCACGATCAGTGCCAGCAACATCACGCCGGATTGCCAGAGAAAGATCGTTTGCGTGAAAGGAATCACCCCGGTGATCGACAGAATCGACGGCGGCAGGCTGGCCGGGTTGGCCTGCAATTGCGCGGCGGACGAGGACAGGCCCAAGGCCCACACCGCGCCGAGACCCAGATAGGCGGCAGCACCGGCCGCACGGTAGTCCATTTTCAGATCGGTACGGCGGGCGAGGGCGCGCACCAGCAAACCGCCAAACACCAGCGACAGCCCCCAGTTCAGCAGCGAAGCGACCATGGAGATCAACGCAACCCAGGCCACGGCCGAGCGGCCGTTTTTCGGGATCCGCGCCAGCCGGTCGATCAGTTTCACCGCCGGTGGCGAGCTGGCGACCACATAACCGCCGATCACCACGAAAGCCATCTGCATGGTGAACGGGATCAGGCTCCAGAAGCCGTCACCGAAGGCCATGGCGGCGTCGGTGGGTTTGGCGCCCATGAACAGGGTGGCCACGGCGACAATAATCACCGCCAGTGCGGCAAACACCCAGGAGTCGGGGAACCAGCGTTCGGCAAAACTTGAGCAGCGCAGGGCAAAGCGGGCGGAGCGGGTATCTTCGATATCAGCGGCCACGGGTGTACCTCGAATTTTTATGTTTGTTGTGGTCTTCAGGACCGTAAAGGCCCGTCTAGACAGGTGGCAACAGTAAAACAATCGGTTCTATTTTGTGTTGAAGTTTTACGCGTCTAGGACTTTGGTCTAACGGGTTGTCCGTTGGCGTGTTTGCGTAGACCATGGGCGCCTTGGTTTTTTGCCTATGCCAGAGTTCTTTTCATGACCGCCAACATCCACTCGCGCCCAGCGCCGTTCACCCGCTCGGATTACAAGACCCTCGGTCTTGCGGCCCTTGGCGGCGCGCTGGAAATCTACGATTTCATCATTTTCGTATTTTTCGCCCTGACCCTCAGCCAGCTGTTTTTCCCGCCTGAAATGCCTGAGTGGTTGCGACTGCTGCAAAGCTTCGGGATCTTCGCTACCGGTTATTTGGCGCGGCCGTTGGGCGGGATTCTGATGGCGCATTTCGCCGACCGATTGGGCCGCAAGAAGGTCTTCAGCCTGAGCATCCTGATGATGGCGCTGCCGTGCCTGCTGATCGGCATCATGCCGACCTACGCCCAAATCGGTTATTTCGCACCGCTGCTGCTGTTGGCCCTGCGAATCCTTCAGGGCGCGGCGGTGGGCGGCGAAGTGCCGAGCGCCTGGGTATTCGTCGCCGAGCATGCACCCGTCGGGCATCGCGGTTATGCCCTCGGTTTCCTGCAGGCCGGGCTGACGTTTGGTTATCTGATCGGCGCCCTGACGGCGACTTTTCTGGCTCAGGCGTTCACCCCGGCAGAAATCCTTGATTACGCCTGGCGTTACCCGTTCCTGCTGGGCGGCGTGTTTGGCGTAATCGGTGTCTGGCTACGTCGTTGGCTCAGCGAAACCCCGGTATTCATGGCCATGCAGGCACAACGTGCTGCAGCCGTCGAATTGCCGCTGCGCACGGTCTTGCGTGAACACCGTCTGGCCATGCTGCCGGCGATGATCCTCACCTGCGTACTGACCTCGGCGGTGGTGGTGTTCGTGGTGATCACCCCGACCATGATGCAGAAAACCTTCGGTATGACCGCCAGTCACACCTTCGCCCTGAGTGCCTTGGGCATTGTCTTTCTGAATATCGGCTGCGTACTCGCCGGGTTGCTGGTCGACCGCATTGGCGCCTGGCGCACGGTGATGCTCTATAGCCTGCTGCTGCCACTGGGCATCGGCCTGCTCTATACCTGCCTGATCATCGGTGGCAGCTGGATCGGTCTGGCGTATGCGGTGGCCGGCCTTGGTTGTGGGGTGGTCGGCGCGGTGCCGTCGGTGATGGTCAGCCTGTTCCCGGCGCGGATTCGTGTCTCGGGGATTTCCTTCACTTACAACATCGCCTACGCCGTCTGGGCGAGTATCACACCGTTGTTGCTGATCGGTCTGATGCCGTGGAGCCCATGGATCTGCGTGATCTTCTGCGCGGTGATGGGGGCTGTGGGGGTGAGCAGTGCCGCATACTTCGGGACGCGGATGCCAAGAGTTGGCAGTTGCTCGACTGCTGGCGCGATGTAATCAAAGGCAGCACCGTACGTGTAGCAACTATTTTTGTAGGACAACCCTGAAACACTCTTCAGAAATTGTCCCCAAGGCCGATGGTTAGGCTGCATACCGCTTTCTATCCCTGTCCATCGGTGTATCCCCATGTTCAACAAACGCTTGAAGCAGGAGCTGTCGGCTCTTCGCGAAGAACTCTCCAGCCTCCAGCAAGTGAAGGAAAGTCTGGAAAGCGAGATGCTGGTCCTGACCCTCGATGCCGATGGGCGGATTCAGTCGGTCAACCAGAACTTCATCGGCGAGATGCTCTACAAAAGCAGCGACCTGATAGGGCGACACATCGAAGACATCGTCCCGGCCCATGTGAAGTCGGACGAATTCCACCAGCGCTTCAAGGTCGCGTTGACCCGTGGCGAGCACTTTGCCGGCACGGTGCGTTTGTTGCGCGGCAATGGTCAGGAAGCCTGGCTGCGCTCGATCGTACAGCCGGTTCGGTCCGCGGTCGGCCAGATCAAGAACTTCTCGATTTATTCCAGCGACCTGACCCGCACCATCGAAGCGTCTCGTGAGCATGAGAACCTGATCGGCGCGCTTGTGCGCTCCACGGCAGTGATCGAGTTCGACCTCAATGGCAACGTGCTGGCGGCCAACGACCGGTTCCTCAGCGGCATGGGTTACAGCCTGGCGCAGATCAAGGGCAAACATCACCGCATGTTCTGCGAACCCGAGGAATACAACAGCGCCGGGTATCAGGACTTCTGGCACCGCTTGAATGCAGGCGAGTTCTTCGCCGAGCGTTTCAAGCGCATCGACAGCCACGGTCGCGTGGTCTGGCTGGAGGCTTCCTACAACCCGGTGGTCGATGCCAACAACAAGCTCTACAAAGTGGTGAAGTTCGCCACGGTGATTACCGATCAAGTCAATCAGGAGCAAGCCGTCGCCGAAGCGGCCAACATTGCCTACAGCACCTCGCAGCAAACCGACAGCAGCGCTCAGCGCGGTAACGCTGTGGTGACTCAGGCGGTCAACGTGATGCGTGACCTTGCCAGGCACATGCAGACCGCCGGCGAAGGCATCGAAGCGCTGAACGAGCAGTCGCTGGTGATCGGCACCATCGTCAAAACCATCAGCGGGATTGCCGAACAGACCAACCTGCTGGCGCTCAACGCGGCCATCGAAGCCGCTCGGGCCGGTGAACAGGGGCGTGGTTTCGCGGTGGTGGCGGACGAGGTCCGGCAATTGGCGTCGCGCACCAGCCAGGCAACCGATGAGATTGTCGGCGTAGTGCGTCAGAACCAGGACATGGCGCGCAACGCCGTGGCGCTGATGACCGAGGGCAAACTCCAGGCTGAACAGGGGCTGGCGCTGGCGGCAGAGGCGGGGACGGTGATTGTCGAGATTCAGGACGGCGCACAGAAAGTGGTGAACGCAGTCGGGCAGTTTGCCAATCAGTTGACGACTTGATGCCTGCCATCGCGGTGTAAATCGCTACAATCGGCGTTTTTCCCAGGAGCAGCCATCATGAGCGTTTCTCACCGCCGTCCGGTTCCCTTGACCAAGGCGTATCGTCTGCTCAATCACGGCCCGACCGTGTTGGTCAGCGCGGCCCATGACGGTCAGCGCAACATCATGGCGGCGGCCTGGGCCATGCCGCTGGATTTCGAGCCGCCGAAAATTGCCGTGGTGCTGGACAAGTCCACCTGGACACGGCAATTGCTGGAGGCGTCGGGCACGTTTGTGCTGAATGTTCCCTGCGCCGCCCAGGCCGATATCGTCCAGACCGTGGGTTCGACGTCCGGCCTGGAATTGACCCGGGACCAAGGTCGGGACAAGTTTCAGGTCTATGACTTGCCGACCTTCAGCGCTGAATTGATCGATGCGCCGATGCTCGAAGGCTGCGTCGCCTGGCTGGAATGCCGACTGCTGCCGGAACCCGGCAATCACCAGCAATACGACCTGTTCCTGGCCGAAGTGATTGCCGCTCAGGCAGACGAGCGGGTGTTCAGTGACGGTCGCTGGCACTTCGAAGGGCAAGACGCGTTGCGCACCTTGCACCATGTGGCAGGCGGGCATTTCCTGAAAATCGGCGATCCAGTGGACGGCAAAACCTTGCAGCCGTAAGCAGCCGGCCTTTCACACCCAGACGTCATTCTGCGCCGTGCGCTCGCCACCTTCGTTACCCGTATTCAACACACCCTTGGGTTCGATCAGCAGGAGTTTCACCTCCTGCTCGGCGAACGGTTTGTGCTCGACACCTTTTGACACCACATACATTTCGCCGGCGTTCACCAGCACGTGGCCATCGCGAAAGTCGATGCGCAGTTGCCCTTCGAGCACGATGAACGTTTCGTCGGTATCAGGGTGATCGTGCCAGATGAAATCCCCCAGCAGCTTCACCACCTTGAACTGGTAGTCGTTCATTTCGGCGATGACCCGAGGCGTCCAGTACGGGCCGATCCTGGAGATTTTTTCAGCGAAGTTCAGGCTTTCGTAAGCGTTCATGAAGCAGCTCTCATGGTTGATCGTGCATCCACGATAGCCGGCACATCAGCGTGCTTCTTGAACGATTGTGCGTGGCTCAGCGGCGGTGCATTTTCATCCAGCGGGCTGGCGACAGGCCGTAGGTTTTACTGAACTGCCGGGTCATGTGACTCTGATCGGTGAAGCCGGCGATCAGCGCAGCGCTGACCAGTGACTGGCCCTGAATCAGCAGCGAGCGGACCAGGTCGAGGCGGCGCATGGTCAGGTATCGATAAGGGCTGGTGCCGAACAACAGACGAAAATCCCGTGACAGACTCCAGCGATCGCGACCGCTGTGTTGCGCCAGTTCTTCCAGCGTCACAGTGCGATCCAGTGCGCTGTGGATGAATTCCCGCGCGCGTTCGGCGGCCACGTAGTCGAAACTCTGGCGGCTGGCAGGCACTCCGGAAACGCTGTTCAAGGCTTGCGCCAGATCGAACAACGCATCCTGCTCTTCAAGAGGCTCGAGGGGGCAATCGAGGCTTCGCAGCAGCTCGGCGGTGGCGGCGAACAAACGAGGGTCGTTCGACAGGCCGGTCTTGATAAACGGCAACGGCTGGCCGCCGAGCATCTGCTGGATCAGTGCCGGTTCGATGTACATCATTCGGTACTGGAAACCGGTCTCGGTGCCGGCTTCGCCATCGTGAACTTCGTCCGGGTGCAGCACTATGGTCCCGCCCGGCAGACTGTGGCGCCAGCCACTGCGGTACTGAAAACTCTGCACACCGGCCAGGGTATGGCCGATGGCGTAGGTGTCGTGGCGGTGAAGGTCGTAGCCGTGGCCTGCAAAAAAAAACTCGAAACGCTGAAGCCCGCCGACGTCGGGTGCGCGGTGGAACCAGTCGATGGGGGGCGTGTGCTTGGCCATGGTGTGTTGCCTTGAACTCGATGCTGGACACGTTACCCCACTGACCAACCGCCTGTCTGCTGCCGATCGAATCACCCGGCTGGTAGAAAATCCCGGACTAATGTTGCAAGGTGTTGCATATTTTTTAAGCCAAGAAGGCGCCCTACATCATGGAAATATCCCACCTGAGCTATGCCGCTCCGTTGTTGTCGTTGGCGCTGTTGTGGACGGTTGCGGTGGTGACGCCGGGACCGAACTTCTTCAACACCGCACAACTGGCTGCCAGTTGCTCCCGGCGCCACGGTGTCGTCGCCGCACTCGGCGTGGCCACGGGCACGGTGCTTTGGGGATTGGCGGGTGGCTTGGGCATCAAGTCGCTGTTCAGCGCTGCGCCGACGCTCTATCTGAGCTTCAAGATTGCCGGCGGTTGTTACCTGATTTATCTGGGATTGAAGCAGTTCAAGCGCAATCCACCGAGTGTGCCGGGTGATAGCGGCTCGCTGAATGGCGCAGGACGCACGCTGCTATCGGCTTATGGCCGGGGCTTTGTGGGCAACATGACCAATCCCAAGGCCGCGCTATTCGTCGCAACGATTTTCGCCACGGCCATGCCGGCTTCACCGCCACCAATGTTGCTGGCGCTGGCCGTGCTGACCATGGCGACCTTGTCATTCAGTTGGTATTGCAGCGTGGCGCTGCTGTTCGCCAGCCGGCGGGTCGCGGGTGCTTATGATTGTTCGCGTAAATGGCTGGATCGCTTCGCTGGCAGCTGCTATCTGCTGTTCGGCGCGCATCTGGTGGCCAATCGTTAAGGAGTTCTGAATGAGCAAACTGCGGGTAGGCATTATTTTTGGCGGTCGTTCGGCTGAACATGAAGTGTCGTTGCAATCGGCGAAAAACATCGTCGATGCGCTGGATCGTTCGCGCTTTGAGCCGGTGCTGATCGGCATCGATAAACAAGGCCACTGGCATCTGAACGACCCTTCGAACTTCCTGCTCAATCAGGAGAACCCGGCCCTGATTGCTCTTAACCAGTCCAACCGTGAACTGGCCGTCGTGCCGGGTAAGGTCAGTCAACAATTGGTGGAAACCTCCAGTCAGGAAATGCTGGGACACGTCGACGTGATCTTTCCGATCGTCCACGGCACCCTGGGTGAGGACGGTTGCCTGCAAGGTTTGCTGCGCATGGCCGATCTGCCGTTTGTCGGCTCCGACGTGCTCGGTTCGGCCGTCTGCATGGACAAGGACATCAGCAAGCGACTGCTGCGTGACGCCGGGTTGGCGGTCACGCCGTTCGTCACCCTGACCCGCGCCACCGCGGCGCGCACCGGGTTCGCGGAGGTGCAAGGCAAACTCGGTCTGCCACTGTTCGTCAAACCGGCCAACCAGGGATCTTCCGTGGGCGTGAGCAAGGTGAATGACGAAGCCGAGTACGCGGCGGCAATAGAACTGGCGCTGGGTTTCGATGAGAAAGTTTTGGTCGAGTCCGCCGTCAGCGGCCGCGAGATTGAATGCGCCGTGCTCGGCAACGAAGACGCCATCGCCAGCGGTTGCGGCGAGATCGTGGTGCGCAGCGGGTTCTATTCCTACGACAGCAAATACATCGACGCTCAAGCGGCGGAAGTGGTGGTCCCGGCAAACATCAGCCTCGAGGCCAGTGAACGCATTCGTGCCCTGGCCGTCGAGGCGTTTCAGGTGCTGGGCTGTTCCGGGCTGGCGCGGGTCGATGTGTTCCTGACCGAGAGTGGCGAAGTGCTGATCAATGAGATCAACTCGTTGCCCGGATTCACCCGCATCAGCATGTACCCCAAGTTATGGCAGGCCACCGGTATGACTTACAGCGAGCTGGTCAGCCGTTTGATCGAACTGGCGCTGGAGAAGCATCACGCGCGACAGGCGCTGAAGATCTCTCGCTAGGTTCAATACAACAATAATTATTCGAGGAGCACGTCATGAAAGTCAGCGCACGTAACGTATTCAAAGGCACCATCAGTCAATTACAGCCCGGTGCGGTCAACGCCGAAGTCTCACTGAAACTGTCGGGCGGCAATGAACTGGTGGCCGTGGTGACCATGGAAAGCGTGAAAAACCTCGGCCTGGCGGTCGGCAAGGAAGCGGTCGCGCTGGTGAAGGCGCCGTGGGTCATGTTGATGACCGAATCCAGCGACATTCGCCTGTCGGCGCGCAACTGCCTTGAAGGCAAAGTCACCAGTGTCATCGATGGTGCGGTGAACTCCGAAGTGGTCATCCAGCTCGACGGCGGCACCGAAGTCTATTCGATCGTGACACGCCAGGCTGTGGCAGAACTGGGCCTGGCACCGGGCGTGAGTGCGACGGCGGTGATCAAGGCGTCGCATATCATTTTGGGTGTGCCGGCTTGATACGCCTTCAAGGGTTTTCCAGCGGCTCGGGGATAAAACCTTGTTCTCTAAGCCCCTTTATGACACCTCGGATCAGGTAGTTATTTGAAAATCCGATGGTGTACTGCCTTGCTCCTTCGCTGATAGGGAGGAGCATTCCTTGGCTCACCAGTTTTTTGATCAAGTAGGTGCGTTGACTAGCTGACAGGTCCGGCAGTGCACGGGCGAGATCTGCAGACTTAACAACGCCTTCATTGATCGCTATATCCAGCACATCTTTTTCTGTTTTGGTAATCCACTCACGCTGGCGAGCGAATGTAACGGCAGGCATGAGAATTGAGTGTTTGAGGTAGGCGTAGTCGGTAAGTCGATCAACCTTGGCAATCTCATCCTTCACACCTTCCAGCACATAAATACACCACGCTTCGAGACTTGCTTTCGTGCCGGTGTCAGCCACACCTAGCATTGCGTAATAGCGTTCGCGATCGTTACAGAAAACGGCTGTGGGATTCAGCACCCTCCCGCCTGTGTTGACGTTGAATCCGTATTTCATCAAGAGTGCGTAAGTGAGTAGTCTCACTACGCGGCCGTTACCGTTTCCAAAAGGGTGAATCCATCCGAATCGATGGTGCGCCAAGGCGACTTTCATCAGATCGTATTTTGGCAAGTCATCATGGTTCACAAAGGCAACCAGCTCTTGCATGTACCCCGGTATCTGAACTGCTTCCGGCGGAAGGTGCTCCGACTGTGCGATACGTACTGGCGTTTGACGATAGGCGCCTGGAGTTCGGTCGCCTTCACGCTGTAGTTCCTGGACGGTCATCGCATGAATTTCGCGAATGGTCCGTTCGGTCAGACGTTCACCTGGCTGCATGACTTCTTCGATATAGCTCATGGCCTTTTCGATGTTGGCAACTTCACGCAGTTGGTCGCTATCCGTTGCCTTTCCCTCGATTTTGTTGTCCAGGTAGTCGGCCAAGGTTGTGTGGTTACCCTCAATCCGCGCTGACCCCAGGCTTTCCAATGTGTGGAAAATTGCCTTGAGCTGGAAAAATACCGGAGCTGGAGTATCGCCTTCAAGTCGGAGCCGTCGTAGGTGTTCCAGCTCACTCAATACGTCCACCAACGGGGAGTCGAAAGTTGGATTCAGGAGCTGGAGTTCATGATGGGCAAATTCAGGCATATGGGGTTTATCTCTGACGCCGAGGGGAGTTATCTCTAATGAGGCCCTCAACAGGCCCTATTTATAGGGCTATTTTTGATGCGGGTGTAAAAATTATCTCTAATCGTTCTCTGTGTGAAGTCGAAAGCTGTAACGAGATAAGTGAAAAGGGCGTTCTTGGAAACGCGATTGGTGGTCTCACGTTCTTTACTCAATCAAAAGTAAACAAACATAAAAAAGGGCCTACCTCCCGGTAAGCCCTTGCTCATTCCCACGTACGACTCAATCCCCCAACGCTGCCCCCTCACGCCGCGGATCGGCCCCGCCCGCCAGCGACGTTTTCCCCTGTGCATCCTTGACCCGAACAATCGCCTGAGTGCCGCTGGTCATGTCGATCTCGTTCACGCTGTGCCCTTTGTCCTTCAGTGCCTGAATCAGCGCCGGGCTGAATTGCCCTTGCTCCAGTTCGGTCGGGCCATTGCGGCTACCGAAGTTGGGCAGGCTGATGGCAGCCTGTGGGTCGAGGTTCCAGTCGAGCAGGCCGATGGTGGATTTTGCGACGTACTCGATGATCTGCGAGCCGCCGGGGGAACCGATGGTGGCGAGGAATTCGCCGCTCTGGCGGTCGAAAATCAGGGTCGGTGCCATGGACGAGCGTGGGCGTTTGCCGGGTTCGACGCGGTTGGCAACCTTCTGGCCGTATTCTTCCGGGATGAATGAGAAGTCAGTCATCTGGTTGTTGAGCAGGAAGCCCTGGACCATCAGGTGCGAGCCAAACGCGGATTCCACGGTGGTGGTCATCGACACGGCGCCGCCTTCGTCATCCACCGCCACCACTTGCGAGGTAGAGATGCGCAGCGGCGAGCGGTCCGGTGCGTAGGCGACCTGAATGCCTGGCGGGGTGCCGGGTTTGGCGATGCCCATGCTGCGATCGCCGATCAGGGCCGCGCGGTCGGCCAGATAGGCAGGGTCCACCAGACCTTTGACGGGGACGGGCACGAAGTCTGCGTCGGCTACGTACAGCGCGCGGTCGGCGTAGGCCAGGCGTTCGGCCTCGGAGATCAGGTGCACGGCTTCAGGCGCTGGTTCGATGCCCGCAGGTTTGTTTGTCTTGAGCGGTTTGAGCGGCGCCAGGGCAAAGCGTGGGTCGCGGGTTTCCAGGGCTTGCAAGGTGCCGAGGATCTGCGCCACGGCGATCCCGCCTGACGACGGTGGCGGCATGCCGCAGACCTGCCAGCGTTTGTAGTCGGTGCACAGCGGCGCGCGCTCCTTGGCGCTGTAGCCTTTGAGATCGTTCAGCGACAGGCTGCCGGGGTTGGCGTGGCCCTGAACCTTGGCGACGATCTCTTGTGCGACGGGGCCTTTGTACAACGCATCCGGTCCTTCTTTGGCGATGCGTTTGAACACCGCGGCCAGTGCCGGATTTTTCAGTGGCGTGCCTGCGGCTTTCGGGCTGCCATCGGCATTCAGGAAGTAGGCCGCCATGTCCGGCGAGCGTCGAATGGACGAGTCCGAGGCGATCAACTGGTGAAGGCGTGGCGAGATCGCGAAGCCTTGCTCCGCGAGTTTGATTGCCGGTTCGAACAGTTGCGCCCACGGCAGGCGACCGTGTTTCTGATGGGCCAATTCAAGCGCTCGCAACACGCCCGGTGTCCCCACCGAGCGACCGCCAATCTGCGCCTGGGTGAACGGCATCGGTTTGCCGTCGGCTTGCAGGAAAAGCTTCTCGGTGGCGCCGGCAGGAGCGGTTTCGCGACCGTCATAAGTGCGCACAGTCTTGCCATCCCAGAGCACGATCAACGCACCACCACCAATGCCCGAGGATTGCGGCTCGACCAGCGTCAGCACGGCCTGCATCGCAATCGCGGCATCGATTGCCGAACCGCCCTGGCGCAACATCTCCCGCCCGGCCTCGGCCGCCAGCGGATTGGCCGCGGCTGCCATGTGTTTTGAGGCGTATTGGGTCTGCAGGTCGGCGCGATAACCTGACGCGACTTCTGGCGCGACAGGCAACGTCGAAGTGGTCGGGGCGCTACAGGCTACGAGGGTTAAAGCAGCGGCGATCAGCGAAAAGGCTGACAGGCGATAGCGGCTCAAGTGGAAGGCTGAGAACACGTGGGGGCACTCCGTCCGTGGGAAAGATCAGGGGACTTTATCGGCCGAAAGGAAGTGACGCAAACCAGGGCCTACAGCAAAGATGCTTTTGCCCTTCATGAGTCCACGGATTTTCTGTAGGGTCGAGGGCAACAGACTGGCCAGAAGATCAACAGGAGGCAGACATGCAGACCGAGTTCCCCACCCAGCCAAGTTACCGCACCCAGCGTGATCAATTCCTGGCCGTCGCGACCGCGGCCGGTGCGACGCTGACCGAGTACCCGCATCCACTCAAAGGGCCGTTCGGTGAGCTGTTGAGCACCGATGTGGCCGTGCTGGGTGATCCGGGCGCCAAGCGCTTGCTGATTGCGCTGAGTGGCACTCATGGCGTCGAAGGCTTCTATGGTTCGGGATGTCAGATCAAGTGGTTGCAGGAGTTGGGCAAGCGTACGCTGCCGGCCGATGTCGCGGTGGTGATGATCCACCTGATCAATCCGTGGGGCACTGCGTGGTTGCGTCGGGTCAACGAAGACAACATCGACCTGAACCGCAATCACCTGAACTTTGACCATGCATTGCCAGATAATCAGGCCTACACAGCGCTGCATGAAATCTATGCCTGCACGCAGTTGCAGGGCCCGGAGCGTGATCGCGCCGATGCCTTGCTCGACGAACAGATCAGCGAACACGGCTGGCCAGCGGTGATGTCGATTGTCGAGGGCGGCCAGCACCGTCATCCCGATGGTTTGTTTTACGGCGGACTGGCACCGAGCTGGTCGAACCGCACGTTGCATCAGATCATTCAAAAGCATGCCGCGCATGCAGAAGTGGCGATGTGTTTCGACTTGCACACCGGCGCCGGGGAGTACGGGCATCCGATGTTGCTGACCATTACCGAAGCGGCGTATCCAGCGCTTGCAGATGCGCAGGCCATTTATGGTCCCTGGCTCTATACCTTGCACACGGGCGCCGACACGCTGAGCGAAACCGGCGTTGCAGCCACGGCCACCGGCTACACCTCGCAGGCGTTGATCAACGCGCTGCCGCAGGTGCGGTTGATGCCGTTTGTGATCGAGTGCGGGACGTATCCCGGCGCCGAGGTTCATCGTCATCTGCGTGATGATCACTGGCTGCATCTGCATGGCAATCCGAGTGATGCAGTGGGGCGCGGGATCAAACTGAATCTGCTTGAGCAGTTCTATCCCGCCGACAGCGACTGGCAGGCGATGGTCTGGCTGCGCACCTGGCAGATTTGGGAGCGGGCGTTGTCAGCATTGCCGGCAATTCGTTCCTGACGTGATTGACGGGGACGTGGCCTCTCGTTGCCCGAACTCATGCGGTTCAAATCTTCCTGCAACCGCAGCATGCTTTCTTCGCCGACGCGGATGAAGCCGCTGCGGGGCTGATCCAGGTCGAGGATGAGGGTGAAGACCATGGCAATCAGGATCGCGAAGAGGGTCGTCGAACCGTGCCGTCGACGGTGGCCCAGGCCATAGCTGTAAGCGATGAAACCCAACGCGCCGATGGCCACGACGAACAGCAGATTGATCACAGTTGCCGGGACATGATTGCCCAGGGCAGCGCGACGTTTTTCATTAACGTTGTAGACATCGGTCAACGACTGGATCACCAGGTTCATGGTGGCTGTCGCTTCGCCCTGGGCCTCGGCGGCGGCAGCCAGATTCCATAACTGGTCTTCGATCTTCCGCGACGATTCGCTGGCCGCCTTCAGCAGTTGCTCGTCCGTGCCGGCGCGCATGAATTCAATCCGCGCCGAGACATATTCCTTGAGTAGCGCCGACACCTTCCCGCGCAGATCAGACGGCAACAACTTCGTTCGAAGATAGGTTGAGCCGATCACCGTGACTTCATCTTGAATCAGTGTTTTGCGCGCTTCGAAACGTGAGGTGGCCATCGCGAAGTTGAAACCCAGCAACAACGCGAGCAGACCGAGGAGGGCGGTTTGCAAAACGGTAAGGTGGGATCGGGTCGAATCGTTGCTGTGGGTCCGGTGATGACGGCCGAGACGAAAAGCGAGTTCCAGCACCACGCAGAAGATGGCGACCACGATGAAAAACACAATGATCTCGTCCAGGCCCCAGTGCATAGGGTGGTCTCTCTGCGTTAAAGCGTTGGCATTAACTGTAGGAGAGAACCGCAAAGAGTGGGCATTAACCGCTCTGTGGGCCGGGAGCACTTTTCTCGAGGCATAAAAAAACGGCCTACCTTTCGGTAAGCCGTTTTTAGTACTTGGTGGCTACACAGGGACTTGAACCCCGGACCCCAGCATTATGAATGCTATGCTCTAACCAACTGAGCTATGTAGCCAAGTGGCGCGCATTATTGGCTCGTAACAGAGATGTGTCAAGCGTAAATCTAAAATATTTCTCTACGCTTTCAACCGCTTATCCGCCTGACCCGAAAAAACGGGCCAGGGGAGGGCTTCAACTGAGCTGAAATCTCCCGGTATTGGCACTCAAGGCCTTGCTGCCCTGGCTCAAGGTGTCCGCTGCCAGGTTCACCGCCCGCGCGCCTTCGAGCAAGCGTACCGCCGCCTGATCGACTTGCTGGATATTGCCGCTGACCTCGTCGGCGGTGGTCGCTTGCTCGTCGACCGCTGTGGCGATCTGCGCCAGGGTGTCGGTGACGCTCTGCACGGCACTGGCAATTTCCCCGAGGCGTTCGCCGAGGCCCGTGACGGCCTGGGCGTCGGACTGAGCCTGGCCGCAAGCGGCTTCCATCAGGCTCACCGCTTCGTTTACGGTGCTGCGCAAGCTGTCGACAGTGCCGGCAATCTGCGCGGTAGAGGACTGGGTGCGTTGCGACAGGCTGCGCACTTCATCGGCCACCACCGCAAAGCCACGGCCCTGTTCACCCGCACGAGCGGCTTCGATGGCGGCGTTGAGCGCCAACAGGTTGGTCTGCTCGGCAACTCCGCGAATGGTATCCACCACCAACTGAATCTGCTGACCTTGCTCACTGACCCGGCCCAGTGCCGCAGCGGTGTCGTTCAAGCGCTGATTGAGTTGCTGAATGCTCGCCGTCGTGCGCTGGCTGTCACGGCTGCTGTCGGCAGCGATGCGCTGGGTGTGCTGAGCGCTGCCGGAGGCCTGTTCGCAACTCTGGGCGACCCCTTGAGAGGTCGCGGCCAATTGCGTGGCCGCTGCGGCGATCTGGCTGATCTGCAACTGCTGAGCTTCGACTTCCCCAAGGGCGCCGCTGGAGTGATGGTTGAGGGTGCGCACTGCGTTGCTCAGCTGCAAGGTTTCATGATCGACCCCCAGCAGGCTGTTGCGCAGTTGCACCACCGCGACGTTGAGGGCGGTGCTGATGGCGGCCAGTTCATCGCGGCCATGCACCGGTACTTGTAGACTCAGATTGCCGTCGCGCAAGGCTTCGGCCAGCAGGGTAATGCCGCTGGCGCTGCGACGGATCGAGGTCTGCAAGCAGATGAACAGGTACAGCGCGGCCAGCAGCAGGCAGCCAAAGATGGCCGATACCAGGATGAACTGGCGGATGGCTGAACCGTGGTAATAGTCCAGACGCTGATCCAGCGACACCAACGACTGCTGACGCAGCGAAGAGAGGTCAGTGAGCAGGGCGTCGAGGCTGTGTTCGAACTCTTCCGGCTTGAGCTTGATGCTGCCGCCGAACACGCCGTCATCGAGGACTTTCAACTCGGCGTCCAGGTGCTTGAGGCTGTCATGGTATTGCCCGGCCCAGGCTTGCAACGCGCTGGGCAGTCGCGCTTCCAGCAGGCTTGCGGTTTTGACCAGCTGCTCCCGGGCATCGCCGATGCGGCTGCGCAAGTCACGCAATTGCAGACGGCTTTGCAGGGTGAACTGCCCGGACACCACTGATGCCTGGCCGACGCTGGCCAAGCGGCCGACTCGTTCGATCAGGTCCGGCGCGTGCTGCGTGGAGATCTGGGTCAGCAAATAGGTCTCCAGCCACGGCGCCAATGTCAGGCGATTGTCCATGGCGATCTGCTCGCGCAAAGCTTGCAGGGCACTCAAGGCATTGGTGAAACGATCGTAACCGTCCGGCCACCAACCGACGCTGCTCAGGCTTTTCGAGTCCAGGCCGTTGAGGGCGGTTTGCAGGGCTTGATAACGGGCCAGGGTTTCGCTCTCGGCACCTTCGGTTTGCAGGGCGTTGCCGAGGTCCGAGGTGGCCTGGGCGACGGCTGGCTGAACCGTATCGAAAGCAGCCATCGCCGCGATCGTCGCGGGTGTCGGCTGACGATTGGTTTCCGTGGCGCGCCAGCGAGCCGCGCGGTCACGCTGAGCGGCTAGCAGATTATCCAGCGCATCCAGGGCGAGCAGTTGCCGAACCCCGGCACGTTCGCCGGAGATCAGGTTCAGTTTGTCGCGATAGTCCTGACCGATCATCCACAGACTGCCCGTCAGCGGCAGGATAAAGAGCAGAAACAACAGCTGAAATTTGCGTGCGAAGCCAAAACGCCCCAGCAACCCGATCCCCGGTGATAAAAAAGCCTGCATGCCCCCAAACTCCTCTGGACACCACGCGCCATTGGCGTGCGTCGCAACCGTTGCGGTCGCGACCTGTGCCCTTTTAAAAGGCCTCGAAAGTTCACCCTCGCCAGCTCTGTAGGCCGACTCTGTGGCGAAACTTCCCATTCTCGGTCCCCTTTGTAAGGGGCCGCGTTGAAGCGGATTACCAAGGCAAGATTCAGACCATGGCGTTGCGCTATCACCTTTTCAGCGATGAAAACCGAGGTCGTTAGCAGGCTAAGGGGATGGCGCTGCTGCACCGAAAAATGGCACATTGACGCACCTGCCCGTGTGCACCCATCTGTTGTACGGAAACTCTTATGGCTATCAGCAATGTCCAGACCGGCGCGCAGCCGGCATCCGCGACTTCACAAAGCAGCCCTTTGGTCATGCGCATCATCGGCGCCGTGGCGCTGGCGCATCTGATCAACGACTTGATCCAGTCGGTGCTGCCGTCGATCTATCCGATGCTCAAGGCCAACTATGGCCTGACCTTCACCCAGGTTGGCTTGATCACGTTGACGTTCCAGCTGACGGCGTCGCTGTTGCAGCCGTGGGTCGGTTACTACACCGATCGGCATCCCAAACCCTGGCTGCTACCCGCCGGGACGGTTTGCACATTGATCGGCATTTTGATGATGTCGGTGGTCGGCAGTTTTCCGATGATTTTGCTGGCGGCAGGGTTGATCGGTATCGGCTCCTCGACCTTTCACCCGGAAGCTTCTCGCGTAGCGCGATTAGCGTCTGGTGGGCGGTTTGGTTTGGCGCAGTCGACCTTTCAGGTCGGCGGCAATGCCGGGTCGGCCTTCGGTCCGTTGCTGGCTGCGGCGATCATCATTCCTTTCGGTCAGGGCCATGTGGCCTGGTTCGGACTGTTCGCAGTGTTTGCGCTGTTCGTGCTTTATCGGATCAGCCGCTGGAACGCCAACCACCTGAGTCTGTTCAAACTCAAGCAAGGCCAGGCGGCGACGCATGGCTTGTCGAAGAATCGCGTGATCAGTGCACTGGTGGTGCTCGGGCTGTTGGTGTTCTCCAAGTATTTCTACATGGCCAGCTTCACCAGTTACTTCACCTTTTACCTGATCGAGAAATTCGACCTCTCGGTGGCAAGTTCGCAGTTGCACCTGTTCCTGTTTCTCGGTGCGGTAGCGGCGGGGACCTTCTTCGGTGGGCCGATCGGCGACAAGATCGGGCGTAAGGCGGTGATCTGGTTCTCTATCCTCGGCGTTGCGCCGTTCACCCTGATCCTGCCTCACGTTGATCTGTTCTGGACCAGCATCCTCAGCGTCGTGATCGGCTTCATCCTGGCTTCGGCCTTTTCAGCCATCGTGGTGTATGCCCAGGAACTGGTGCCGGGCAATGTCGGAATGATTGCCGGAGTGTTCTTCGGATTGATGTTCGGCTTTGGCGGGATTGGTGCGGCGTTGCTTGGGCATCTGGCGGACATACACGGCATCGAATACGTGTACTTGCTGTGTTCGTTCCTGCCGTTGTTCGGTGTGCTGGCGATCTTCCTGCCAAGAACCAAAAAAGCCTGAAAACACGAGGTCCTGTAGGAGCAAGTTTTGCTCCTACAGGCTCATGCACTGCTGTTGCGGAAACTGCCGGGGGTGATGCCGACTACTTTTTTGAAGGCACGGCTCATGTGGCTTTGATCGAAGAAACCGCAAGCGAATGACGCTTCTGCGAGACCGGACCCGGTGCGCAGCAGTTTTTGCACCTGGGCGATTCTTTTCTGGATCTGGTAGCTGTGGGGGGAGACGCCAACGCTTTTTTTGAACACCCGGATCAGGTAAAGAGGGTCAAGGTTCACCAGTTGCGCCAGTTCTTCCAGAGACAGATGTTTGTCGAACTCGTCTTCGAGCTTTCTCTTTATCTTCTGCACTGCGTGCTGCTCAGCTGCGCTGACCGGTTCGATGGGCGCTCCGCTGCGCTCGAAGAGCTGCGTCACCAGATCCAGCAGGATAGTTTCCCGTTCAAGGCTGGCGGGGGATTTTTCAATGATTTGATGTTGAAGCAAAAAGGTCCGGGCGAAGTCGGGGGCCTGGCTCAGGGCTGTTTGAAAAAGATGAATATGATCGTTTGAAAAACGCCCTTGAAACACCATCCGATTGACCCATTCGGGGTCGATATAGAGCATTCGATACATCCAGCCATCATCATGGCCTGGCAAGCCGTCGTGGATCTCCCCGGGGGTAATGGTGACCACACTGCCAGCGACCCCCATGTAGTAACTGCCGCGATAAAAAAGTTTTTCAACACCACTACTTATAACGCCAATGGCGTACCGGTCATGTGAATGTCGGCCGAAAGATTGAGTGCTGTAACGCGCAGATAGCAACTCACAGTCGCCTTCGGGTATACGCCAGAATTGAACAAAGTCCTTGTCTTTTTGAGGGGCTTTATCAAGGCGATTCTCGTCCATGAATTGTCCAGTTTTGTGCAATACGTATGAAAAAAAGTTAGCTAAATTTAGCACCTATTTCATAACACAAGCGAGGGGATGCGATGTCTACAAAACTGGTAGTTGGGGATTTTAATAAGTCTTCATGGTCATTTCGTGCATGGCTGGTTCTTGTGACAGCGGATGTTGCATTTGAAACCCTTCAGATCAAATTAGAACAAAACGATACGCGCCAGCGCATTCTGGAGCACTCGCCTTCCGGCAAGGTGCCGGCGCTGCTGCTTGATGATGTCGTCATCAACGACAGCCTGGCCATCAGTGAATACATTGCCGGCATATATCCGGCCGCCAACCTTTGGCCCCAAGATTCACGGATCAAGGCCCTGGCACGAGCTGCTGCGGCAGAGATGCACTCCGGTTTCACCCATCTGCGCACGCAGATGTCGTTTGGCCTGAGCACCGGTGACATCCCGGAAAGCCTGACCGCCGAGACCCGAGAGGAAATCATGCGGGTATTCGCTATCTGGAACCAGCTCCGTGAGGTGAGCGGTTCAACGCAGTTCCTCTGCGGTGATTTCGGCATTGTTGATGCGATGTTTGTTCCGGTGGTGTTCCGCTTCCGTCGTTATGGCATTGCCATTCCTGCGCAATTGCAGGGCTATGTCGAAAACATCCTGGGTTATGCACCAGTACAACAATGGTTGAAGTTGGCCGCGCAAGAAGTTTAAAAAGTTGCGTTGCTGCCAACTATTAAAGCCCATTAAAAATTAGTTGTTTTTTTTTTTCTCGTGGCAGAAAAGACCTTTGGGGCTTTTCTGCTTTGTCGAGTCTGATGTTTGTTGCCCGGGGAGGGGTGTGAGTGTTCATAAAATTAATTCCGGTCTTTATCAATGAGGTTTCTCATGTCGACTAATAACAATCGGGCAATCATTGAGTTGACCCTCGGCGGACTGATGCTCAGTCTGTCTGCTCTCGCCGTCGCTTTCGCCCATATCGGCGCGGGTGGCGCAGGGTTCTATCGGATGTTGTTCGCCTCGATCCTGTTCTTCCTGCTGCTCAAGGTGCGCAAAATACCGGTACTGCTCAAAAGCGCCAAGGCGCAGCTGTACACCGCGTTGGCTGGGGTGTTTTTGGCCATCGACCTGGCGCTCTGGCACCAGAGCATCTATATCGTCGGCCCTGGCATCGGGTCGATCCTGACCAACTGTCAGGTGTTCTTCATGACCCTGCTGGGGTTGTACCTGTTGAAGGAAAAACCTTCGATGTACTTCCTGGTATCCATCACCTTGGCATTTGTTGGGCTCTATCTGTTGTTGCTACCCGAGATGAGCAATGCGGTAGGGATGAAGGGCGTGGTGTATGGCGTACTGTCGGGGCTGGCATATGCTATCTGCGTGTACTTCCTGAAGATCAACACCCAGTTGCCTGACGGCGGGGGGGACAAGATCGCACAGATGCTCAATTTGAGTCTTTGGGCGGCACTGGTTCTGCTGACATATGCGCTGGCAACCGGGGAAAGCTTGGCCATCGTGGATGGGCAAACCTTGCTGATGCTGATCATATACGGGGTACTGGTGCAGTTTGTCGGCTGGTTGCTGGTCAACCGCTCGATCGGAGCCATCAGCCTGGGGTTGGCAGGTCTGATCCTGTTACTGGAGCCGGTAATCACGTATTTCATTGATGTCACCTTTCTCGGCAAGGCCAGCTCCACGCTGCAGATTTGCGGCGCGCTGGTGACTATCTTTGCGGTTTACATCGGTTCGATCAAACCGCCTGAGAAAGCGCATCCTTTACCCGAAGCGACCTGACAGAAGGTGTATCACGGCGCAATCGTGAACGACGGGCTGCCGTGACCCTGGCCAATACGTCACGCGCAGGCCCGCAAGGTCTGCGTGTAAACGAAGAGGATGGTGATCCCAAGACGCAAAAATCCCCGTATCAGCGAGTGATTACGGGGATTTTTTGTCTATCGAGGTCCGTGTAAATCCACGGTCACCGTTATACGTTGAAACGGAAGTGCATCACGTCGCCGTCTTTAACGATGTAGTCCTTGCCTTCCAGGCGCCATTTACCCGCTTCTTTAGTGCCGGCTTCGCCCTTGTACTGGATGAAGTCGTCATAGGCGATAACTTCGGCGCGGATGAAGCCTTTTTCGAAGTCGGTGTGGATCACGCCGGCGGCTTGTGGCGCGGTAGCACCCACGCGTACGGTCCAGGCGCGGACTTCTTCGACACCGGCGGTGAAGTAGGTCTGCAGGTGCAGCATTTCGTAGCCAGCGCGAATTACGCGGTTCAGGCCAGGCTCTTCGAGGCCCAGGGCTTCGAGGAACATGTCTTTCTCTTCGCCGTCT
The DNA here is from genome assembly GCF_000968015.1 of Pseudomonas fluorescens. GTDB lineage: Bacteria > Pseudomonadota > Gammaproteobacteria > Pseudomonadales > Pseudomonadaceae > Aquipseudomonas > Aquipseudomonas fluorescens_W. The sequence goes on along the minus strand of NZ_LACH01000014.1, from coordinate 210,410 downwards.
TCCAGCTCGGCGATTTCGGCTTCGATCTTGTTGCAGACCGGAACCACCATGGCGCCTTCTTCTTCGGCGATGGCTTTGACGATGTCCAGCAGCGGGTTGTTCTCGAAACCATCTTCCGCGACGTTGGCGATGTACATGACCGGCTTGGTGGTCAGCAGGTGGAAACCACGAATCACCGCTTTGTCGTCGGCGCCCATGGTTTTCATCAGCGTACGCGCAGGCTTGCCGAGGGTGAAGTGAGCGATCAATTGCTCCAGCAGGCCTTTCTGGACCACCGCGTCCTTGTCACCACCTTTGGCGTTTCGGGCGACTTTCTGCAGTTGCTTCTCGCAGCTGTCGAGGTCGGCGAAGATCAGTTCCAGGTCGATGATTTCGATGTCGCGTTTCGGGTCGACGCTGTTCGAGACGTGAATCACGTTCTCGTCTTCGAAGCAGCGGACTACGTGGGCGATGGCATCGGTTTCACGGATGTTGGCGAGGAACTTGTTGCCCAGGCCTTCACCTTTCGAGGCGCCGGCCACCAGGCCTGCGATGTCGACGAATTCCATGGTGGTCGGCAGGATGCGCTTGGGATTGACGATGGCCGCCAGGGCTTCCAGACGCGAATCCGGCATCGGCACGATACCGGTGTTCGGTTCGATGGTGCAGAAGGGGAAGTTCTCGGCCGCGATCCCGGATTTGGTCAGGGCGTTGAATAGGGTGGACTTGCCGACGTTAGGCAGGCCGACGATGCCGCAATTGAATCCCATGGTGTTTTCCCCGAGGAGTGAGTCAGGCCTTCTGGCTGTGCAGGTTTTTCATCGCGCGGTTCCATTCACCGGCGAGGATATCCGGCAGCACGCCGAGGGCAAAGTCGATGCTGGCATCGAGTTTTTCCTGTTCGGCGCGTGGCGCACGACCCAGGACGAAATTTGAAACCATACTGGCAACGCCCGGGTGGCCAATGCCAAGCCGCAAGCGGTAAAAGGTATTCTGATTGCCCAGTTGCGCAATGATGTCGCGCAACCCGTTGTGACCGCCGTGGCCGCCGCCCTGTTTGAGTTTGGCAACGCCCGGTGGCAGGTCGAGTTCGTCGTGCGCCACCAGAATCTCTTCCGGCTTTATCCGAAAGAAGCCGGCAAGTGCCGCGACGGCCTGGCCGCTGCGGTTCATGTAGGTGGTGGGAATCAGCAGACGAACATCCTGACCCTGATGCGAATAGCGCCCGGTCAGGCCGAAATATTTGCGATCGGCCACAAGGTTTACGCCTTGTGCGTTCGCGATGCGCTCAACAAAAAGGGCCCCTGCGTTATGCCGGGTCTGTTCGTATTCAGCGCCTGGATTTCCCAGGCCAACGATCAGTTTGATGGCAGTCACGATAGGGGCCCTTCCTTGGAGTGGTGGATAACATCGCCGCGACAGGTGTGTGCGGCGAAAGTGGACGACAAGTGCTCATTTACCATTATGTAAACTCCGCGTTCTCGCCCGCTTTCTCGCTACGCTCTAGTCCGCGATGTTTCCGGTCACTCCGGCGAACAGAGTGAAATTACTCTGCTGCGCCTTCTTCGGTAGCTTCTGGAGCAACACGTGGAGCGTGGACGTTGGCAACAGCCTTGTCATCGCCGTGTGCCAGAGCAACAAACTCAACGCCTTTAGGGGCTTTGAGGTCAGACAGGTGAATGATCGAACCGATTTCGGCGTTAGCCAGGTCGACTTCGATGAATTCAGGCAGGTCTTTTGGCAGGCAGGTCACTTCGATTTCCGAAACAACGTGCGAAACTTCGCCGCCTTTCTTGATCGGAGCTTCTTCACCAACAAAGTGTACAGGTACGGTAGCGGTCAGTTTCTGGCCAGCTACAACGCGTACGAAGTCAGCATGCAACACGTGGCCTTTGGCCGGGTGACGCTGCAGAGCTTTGATGATTACGTTTTGCTTGGTGCCGCCAACGTTCAGCTCGATGATGTGGCTGTAAGCCGCTTCGTTTTCGAGCAGTTTGGCAACTTCTTTAGCCAGCATGCTGATGGATTCAGGGGCTTTTTCGCCACCGTAAACTACAGCTGGTACCAGGCTTGCGAGACGACGCAGGCGGCGGCTCGCACCTTTCCCCAGGTCGGAACGCACTTCAGCATTCAGAGTAAAATCGTTCATGTTGTATCTCCAAAATAACCACATTCGCCCCAGCGTTTGCGACCAGCGCTAAAGGCGATATGGGCAAAAAAGCCCCGCCCCGACAGGAATGCCGGGGCGGGGCGCTTTTCGTCAACGAGATATTCGAGAAGGGCAGGGCCCTTAACGGAACATCGCGCTGATCGATTCTTCGTTGCTGATGCGGCGAACCGCTTCGGCAACTACCGGTGCGATATCCAATTGACGGATACGCGAGCAGGCTTGAGCAGCAGCGGACAACGGGATGGTGTTAGTCACCACCAGTTCGTCCAGCATGGAATTTTCGATGTTTTCGATCGCCCGACCGGACAGCACAGGGTGTGTGCAGTAGGCGAAAACCTTGGCAGCGCCATGCTCTTTCAGGGCCTTGGCCGCGTGGCACAGAGTGCCGGCGGTATCGACCATGTCATCGACCAGAATACAGGTACGCCCTTCGACATCACCGATGATATGCATCACTTCAGAGTGATTGGCTTTCTCACGGCGTTTGTCGATGATCCCGAGATCCACGCCCAGGGATTTGGCAACAGCACGTGCACGCACGACGCCACCAATGTCCGGGGACACGATCATCAGGTTTTCGAAGCGCTGATCTTCAATGTCATCCACCAATACTGGGGAGCCGTAGATGTTATCTACCGGAATATCAAAGAAACCCTGGATTTGGTCAGCATGCAGATCAACCGTGAGAACACGGTCGATGCCGACTACGGTAAGCATGTCAGCAACGACTTTCGCGCTGATAGCCACACGTGCGGAACGCGGACGGCGATCCTGACGGGCATAACCAAAGTAAGGAATAACAGCAGTGATACGAGTAGCTGAGGAGCGGCGGAAGGCATCAGCCATCACTACCAGTTCCATCAGGTTATCGTTGGTCGGAGCGCAAGTCGGCTGAATAATGAAGACATCTTTACCGCGGACGTTTTCATTGATCTCGGCAGTAATTTCGCCGTCGGAGAACTTACCGACAGAGATGTCACCGAGAGGGATATGCAGCTGACGTACAACACGCCGAGCCAGATCGGGGTTAGCGTTCCCCGTAAAGACCATCATCTTGGACACGCGCAGTACCTAGAGGCTGAGGGTAACCTGGATGAGTATAGAAAATGGCAGGGGCGGCTGGATTCGAACCAACGCATGGCAGGATCAAAACCTGCTGCCTTACCGCTTGGCGACGCCCCTGTATCTGTTGCAACGAGTACCCAGTACTCGGTTCCTTTTAGAGCAGACTTTGCAGCTTGCGATGCAACATCGAAACGTTGCTTCCCTTTGCTACAAACCCTGTAAGGGTCTCTGTAAGAAGGGCCGAGACTTTATCAGCTTCAGCTTTGCTTGGGAAGCCCCCAAACACACAACTTCCAGTTCCGGTGAGTTTTGCTTCGGTAAATTTACCTAACAAATTCAATGCGTTACGTACATCTGGGTAACGCCTTGCTACCACCGGTAAGCAGTCATTTCGACTGTTTCCCTTGGGAACGGGGCGCACTTTAATGGGAGAAGAGTTACGTGTCAACAACGGATCTGAAAAAATTTCTGCTGTACTTACAGAGACTTGCGGCACAAGCACGAGATACCACGGTTCTTCGGGGTCTACAGGGGTCAATTTCTCCCCCACGCCTTCGGCAAAAGCCGCGTGCCCACGCACGAAAACCGGGACGTCGGCGCCAAGCGTCAGGCCCAGCACGGCCAGTCGATCCTCATCCCAGCCCAATTGCCAAAGATGATTGAGGCCGAGCAAAGTCGTCGCGGCATTTGAACTGCCGCCTCCGATTCCACCGCCCATGGGCAGAATTTTTTCGATCCAGATGTCGATACCGAGCGAACAACCGGATTGCTCCTGAAGTTTTTTTGCAGCTCGAACAATCAGATTGCTGTCGTGAGGAACGCCATCGAATTCGGTGTGCAGTCGAATCACACCGTCATCACGAACGGCGAACGTGATTTCATCGCCGTAATCGAGAAACTGAAAAATAGTCTGCAACTCGTGATAACCGTCTTCACGGCGACCGAGTATGTGCAGCATCAGATTGAGTTTGGCCGGGGAGGGCAGCGTCAAGCGCGGAGCGGTCATGTTCACTGCCCCAATTTGCGTGGTTGCCATTCCTTGATCACCAGCGTGATATCAAGGTCGGTGCCGTGCAGTTTGATCCGCTCGGGCAACCAATAACCGTTTTGCTCGGCGTAACTCAGGTATTCGACTTGCCAGCCATCCTGTTCGAGATGGGCCAGGCGGCTGTCGGCATCCAGGGTCAGGCGGCTTTTGCTGTCCGGCGCCGGGAGCCCGCGAACCCACCAGGCCAGGTTGGAAACGGGTAACTTCCAGCCGAGCTGTTCTTCGACCAGCGCCTCTGGTGTCGTTGCGTCATAACGGCCCTGATTGGCCACTTCCAGCGAAACTTTGCCAGGGTGACCCGTCAAGCGAGCCGCGCCGCGACCCAGGGGGCCGGAGAGGCGGATGTCGTAGTAATCCTGTCGTTGCAGCCAGAACAACGTGCCGCTGCCTGAATCTTTTGGCGCGCGGATACCGATCTTGCCGTTGATCTGCCAGCCGTCGAGGCTGGTCAATTGCTGTTTGTAGTCCCGCCATTGGGCCGCGTTGCCTTGGCCCTGTACCGATTCGCGGGCACCGAAGCCCGCGCAACCGGCGAGCAGGGCGATGAAGCTGAAAACAATGAGGTGGCGCAAAAACATAATCTTAAAGAGTCTCTGATCCGGTCACGCGCTTGATGGTGCTGCGCAGGATGGGGCTGTCGGGCTGTTCCTTGAGGAACTTGCTCCAGATTTGTTTGGCTTCCCGTTGCTTGCCATTGGCCCACAGGACTTCGCCCAGGTGCGCGGCGACTTCCTGATCGGGGAAGCGCTCCAGCGCCTGGCGCAGCAGGCGTTCGGCTTCGTCGAGATTGCCCATGCGGAAGTTCACCCAGCCGAGACTGTCGAGTACCGCCGGGTCTTCCGGGTTGATCTTGTGTGCCTGTTCGATCAAGGCCTTGGCTTCGGCGTAGCGCGTCGTACGGTCGGACAGGGTGTAACCGAGGGCGTTCAACGCCATCGCGTTGTCCGGGTCGCGCTTGATGATCAGGCGCAAGTCTTTTTCCATCTGCGCCAGGTCATTGCGTTTTTCCGCCTGCATGGCGCGGGTGTACAGCAGGTTCAGATCGTCCGGGTATTGCTGCAAGGCTTGCTTCAATACATTCCAGGCCTTGTCGGGCTGTTTATTGGCGGACAAGGTTTCGGCTTCGATCAAATACAACTGAATCGTGTAATCGGGCTGCTCATCGCGCTCCGCAGCCAGACGGCTTTGGGCTTCGGCGGTCCTGCCGTTGTTCATCAGGATATCGGCCTGACGCAATTGTGCCGGCAGGTAATCGTTGCCCGGGCCGACCTGGGCGTACTCGATCAGCGCGCCTTGAGGGTCGTTGCGCTCTTCAGCGATACGACCGAGGTTCAAGTGAGCCGAATCGACGTGGCTTTCCCGGGCAATCAGGTCTTCCAGATAGCCCTTGGCCTCATCCCAGGCCTTGGCTTCCAGGCAGACCAACGCCAGGGAATAACGCAGTTCGTCGTCTTCGGGGTACTGCTGAACCAGGCTCGAGAACTCCGCTTTGGCGTCGTCCATGCGGTCCTGTTCAACCAGCATGCGCGCGTAAGTCAGGCGCAGGCGTTTGTCGTCCGGGTATTTCTTGATGCTTTTTTGCAGCAGCGGCAAGGCTTCATCGCCACGACTGAGGGTCTGCAGCAGGCGTGCGCGCAGCAGGATTGGCGCTATTTCGCCTTCGTCCGGCGGATTGTCTTCCAGCAGGCCCAGCGCACCCTTGGCGTCACCGTCCTGTTGCAGCAGCAAGGCTTTGCCGAAAATCAGCTGACTGTTGTTCGGGTGGCGCTGCAATAAACGGTCAAAACTTTTCATCAAACCGTTGCGCGTGTCCTGGTCGGTATCGGCCGCCGACAGGGCGAGGAAATCGAAATGCGTGTCGCCCTTGCCCTGCAGGACTTTCTCCATATAGACCATGGAGTCGTCATAACGCCCGGCACGAGCCAGTTGCACGGCAGCTGCCCGTTGCGCCTCAAGGTCTTGCGGGGCGTTTTTCGCCCAGATCAACGCGGTGTCCAGGGCCGCCTGATCGGCGCCCAGGTACTCGGCGATACGGAATGCCCGCTCGGAGATGCCCGGATCCTGAGTATTGATCGCCTGGGTCACGTAGTTGTCCAGGGCAATGTCGAAACGATTGCGCTGGCCAGCCAGTTCGGCGCTCAACAGACTGAAGATGGTTTCTTCACTGAATGAGCTGTAAACCTTGGGCTTTTCAGGGGCCGGAGTGCTGTCTTCGACCGGCGGCGTACCGTCCGACGAAACGGGTGCCAAGGCCTGGCAGCCGCTGAGGAAGACAAAAGCGAGGAGCAACGCGGAAGATCTATTCATATAGGAAGAGGACGACTAACCTGCGGTCGGATCATCATGACACAAGCCTTCGGCCAAACATAACCGAGTCTCAATTGGCGCCTTTATAGAGGCGAGTCATGGGGACAATCGTAGGAGCTGCCGCAGGCTGCGATCTTTTGATCTTGCCTGTGCGGCACCTTTGAAACCTGAAAAGATCGCAGCCTTCGGCAGCTCCTACAGGGGCGATAGATATCGAATAGTTGTTCTGGCTCTGTCGAAGTAGGACAATTGCCGGCTTCACGTCACCATCAGCGACCTTGAATGGCCTTCCTTGCACTCGGTATCAACCACAAGACTGCTTCAGTAGACGTCCGCGAGCGCGTGGCCTTTACCCCTGAGCAGCTGGTGGAGGCCTTGCAGCAGCTCTGCCGACTCACCGACAGCCGCGAAGCTGCGATCCTCTCCACCTGCAATCGCAGTGAACTCTATATAGAGCAGGATCACCTTTCGGCTGACATCATATTGCGCTGGCTGGCCGATTATCACCATTTGAGCCTCGAAGAGCTGCGCGCGAGTGCTTATGTGCATGAAGATGATGCGGCAGTTCGTCACATGATGCGGGTGGCCTCCGGGCTCGATTCGCTGGTGTTGGGCGAACCGCAGATTCTCGGTCAGATGAAATCGGCCTACGCCGTAGCCCGCGAGGCCGGCACAATCGGTCCGTTGCTCGGGCGGCTGTTCCAGGCCACGTTCAATGCGGCCAAACAGGTGCGCACCGACACCGCCATTGGCGAGAACCCGGTGTCAGTGGCGTTTGCCGCGGTCAGCCTGGCGAAACAGATTTTCAGCGACCTGCAACGTAGCCAGGCCTTGCTGATCGGCGCCGGCGAGACCATCACCCTGGTCGCCCGCCATCTGCACGAATTGGGTGTAAAGCGCATCGTCGTTGCCAACCGCACCCTGGAGCGCGCGAGCATTCTGGCCGAGCAGTTTGGCGCCCACGCGGTGTTGCTCTCGGACATCCCGGCGGAACTGGTGCGCAGCGACATCGTTATCAGCTCTACCGCCAGCCAGTTGCCGATCCTGGGCAAGGGCGCGGTGGAAAGCGCCTTGAAACTGCGCAAGCACAAGCCAATCTTCATGGTAGACATCGCCGTACCGCGCGATATCGAGCCTGAAGTCGGCGAACTGGACGACGTTTACCTCTATAGCGTCGACGATCTCCACGAAGTGGTCGCCGAGAACCTCAAGAGTCGCCAGGGCGCAGCCCAGGCAGCAGAGGAGATGGTCTCGGTCGGTGCCGAAGATTTCATGGTCCGCCTGCGTGAACTGGCGGCGGTGGATGTGCTCAAGGCCTATCGCCAACAAAGCGAGCGCATGCGCGACGAAGAATTGCAGAAGGCCCAGCGCATGCTGGCCAACGGCAGCAGCGCCGAAGACGTGCTGGTGCAGCTGGCGCGTGGCCTGACCAACAAACTCTTGCACGCACCGAGCGTGCAGTTGAAAAAGCTCTCTGCCGAAGGCCGCCTCGATGCGCTGGCCATGGCCCAGGAACTCTTTGCCCTGAATGAGGGCTCATCGGATAGCTTTTCGGATAAAAAACCGCAATGAAAGCGTCACTGCTCAATAAGCTGGACATCCTCCAGGACCGTTTCGAGGAATTGACCGCCTTGCTTGGCGACGGCGAGGTCATTTCCGACCAGACCAAATTCCGCACCTATTCCAAGGAATACGCGGAAGTCGAACCGATTGTCGAAACCTATAAACAGTTGCTCAAGGTGCAAAGCGATCTCGAGGGCGCTCAGGCGCTGCTCAAGGACAGCGACCCGGACATGCGCGAAATGGCCGTGGAAGAAGTCCGCGAAGCCAAAGAGCAACTGATCGACATCGAAGCCAGCCTGCAACGCATGCTGCTGCCCAAGGATCCGAATGACGGGCGTAACGTGTTCCTCGAAATCCGTGCTGGCACCGGCGGTGACGAGGCGGCGATTTTCTCCGGCGACCTGTTCCGCATGTATTCGCGTTACGCCGAGCGTCGTGGTTGGCGGGTGGAGATTCTCTCGGAGAACGAAGGCGAACATGGTGGCTATAAAGAAGTCATTGCCCGCGTCGAAGGCGAGAACGTCTACGGCAAGCTGAAGTTCGAATCCGGGGCGCACCGTGTGCAGCGGGTTCCGGCCACTGAATCCCAGGGCCGCATCCATACCTCGGCCTGCACCGTAGCGGTGTTGCCCGAGCCGGACGAGCAGGAAGCGATCGAGATCAATCCTTCGGATTTGCGCATCGATACCTACAAATCCTCCGGTGCCGGTGGTCAGCACGTCAACAAGACGGACTCGGCGATCCGCATCACGCACTTGCCGTCCGGTATCGTCGTCGAGTGCCAGGAAGAACGTTCCCAGCACAAGAACCGCGCCCGGGCGATGTCCTGGCTGTCGGCCAAGCTCAACGACCAGCAGACCAGCGCCGCCGCGAACGCTATCGCTAGCGAGCGTAAATTGCTGGTCGGCTCGGGCGATCGTTCGGAGCGGATCCGCACGTATAACTTTGCCCAGGGGCGGGTCACCGACCACCGGGTCAACCTGACGCTGTACTCCCTCGACGAAATCCTCGCGGGTGGCGTCGATGCGGTGATCGAGCCGTTGCTGGCCGAATACCAGGCCGACCAATTGGCAGCGATAGGTGAGTAAATGACGATCATTGCCAGTTTGTTACGCGCTGCCGACCTGCCAGATTCGCCCACCGCGCGCCTGGATGCCGAATTGTTGCTGGCCGCTGCGTTGGGCAAGTCCCGCAGTTTTCTGCACACCTGGCCCGAGCGCATCGTTCCAAGCGAAGCGGCGCTTAAATTTGCCGAGTATTTGCAGCGCCGCCGTGGCGGTGAGCCAGTGGCCTACATCCTCGGTCAGCAAGGCTTCTGGAAGCTTGATCTGGAAGTTGCGCCGCATACGCTGATCCCGCGACCGGACACCGAGCTACTAGTGGAGACTGCGCTGGAACTGCTGCCAGCCACACCCGCCTCAGTGCTCGATCTCGGCACCGGCAGCGGCGCCATTGCGTTGGCCCTGGCCAGCGAGCGTCCGGCCTGGAAGGTTACCGCCGTGGATCGCGTGCTCGAAGCCGTGGCCCTGGCCGAGCGCAATCGCCAGCGCCTGCACCTGAACAACGCCACCGTACTGAGCAGTCATTGGTTCAGTGCGCTGGAAGGTCAACGTTTTCAGCTGATCATCAGCAATCCACCTTACATCGCTTCCGCCGACCCGCATCTGGTGGAAGGCGATGTGCGCTTCGAACCGGCCAGTGCCTTGGTGGCCGGCATCGATGGGCTCGACGATCTGCGTCTGATCGTCGCCCAGTCGCCGGATTATCTGGAGGCGGGCGGTTGGCTGATGCTTGAACACGGTTACGATCAAGCCACTGCGGTACGCGATTTGCTGCTGACCCGCGGCTTTGAAGAAGTCCACAGCCGCACCGATCTGGGCGGTCACGAACGTATCAGCCTGGGGCGCCTGCCGTGCTGAATGATCAGGAATTGTTGCGCTACAGTCGGCAGATTCTGTTGCAACACGTCGACATCGACGGTCAGTTGCGACTGAAAGAAAGCTGCGTGTTAATCGTCGGTCTCGGCGGCCTCGGCTCGCCGGTTGCGCTGTATCTGGCCGCCGCCGGCGTCGGCGAGTTGCATTTGGCAGACTTCGACACTGTCGACCTGACCAACCTGCAACGCCAGATCGTCCACGACACTGACAGCGTCGGTCTGAGCAAGGTCGATTCGGCTATTCGCCGACTGACTGCAATCAATCCCGAGATTCAGTTGATCGCCCATCGCACCGCGCTGGACGAAGATTCACTGGCCGCCGCCGTGGCTGCGGTGGATCTGGTGCTGGACTGTTCCGACAATTTCTCCACCCGCGAAGCGGTCAACGCTGCGTGTGTCGCCGCCGGCAAACCCTTGGTCAGTGGCGCTGCGATTCGGCTCGAAGGTCAGTTGTCAGTGTTTGACCCGCGCCGTCCGGAAAGCCCGTGTTATCACTGTTTATATGGTCACGGCAGCGAAGCCGAACTGACCTGCAGCGAAGCCGGTGTCGTCGGGCCTTTGGTTGGCCTGGTAGGCAGCCTCCAGGCGCTGGAAGCCATGAAGTTGCTGGTGGGTTTCGGCGAGCCGCTGGTGGGGCGCCTGTTGTTGATCGATGCCTTGGGCTCGCGCTTTCGCGAGTTGCGGGTCAAGCGTGATCCGGGCTGCAGCGTCTGTGGTTCGAAGCATGCGTGAAGCGCCGATTGGCGTCTTCGACTCCGGTGTCGGTGGGCTTTCGGTGCTGGCCGAGATCCAGCGTTTGCTGCCCAATGAGTCACTGTTGTACGTCGCCGATTGCGGGAATATTCCCTACGGCGAGAAAACCCCGGAATTCATCCGTCATCGCTGCAGCGTGATGGCCGGTTTTTTTCAGCAGCAGGGCGCCAAGGCCTTGGTGCTGGCTTGCAACACGGCGACGGTCGCTGGCGTTGCGGACTTGCGGCGCGATTATCCCGAGTGGCCCATCGTCGGCATGGAGCCGGCGGTCAAACCCGCCGCTGCCGCGACCCGTAGCGGTGTGGTCGGTGTGCTCGCTACCACCGGCACCTTGCAGAGTGCCAAGTTCGCCGCCTTGCTCGACCGATTCGCCACCGATGTGCGAGTCATCACCCAGCCGTGCCCCGGCCTGGTGGAACTGATTGAAAACGGCGATCTGCACAGCGAGGCATTGCGCCAATTGCTGGCCAGGTATGTCGAACCGCTGCTCGGTGCCGGGTGCGACACGATAATTCTTGGCTGCACGCATTACCCCTTTCTAAAGCCGTTGCTTAAGCAGATGATCCCCGATGACATCAGCTTGATCGACACCGGCGCCGCTGTAGCGCGGCAACTTCAGCGTCTGTTGGCCGAGCGTGAATTGCTCGCCGAGGAGCCTGCTCGTGCTGCACAGTTCTGGACGAGTGCCGATCCGGAGCATTTCAGAAATATCTTGCCGACACTGTGGAATACCGCTGGCGTTGTGCGAAGCTTCAAGGAGTAAACAAAACTCGGGGCAAGCGAGTTATTGGGGTGAGCTTCTGATTAAACGTCGACTTCTATAGCGTCAAGCAACAAAAAAACCATACGAAATCGTTCGGAAAAGGATGTTTCTAATGAAGCGACTATTCTGCTTGGCCGCGATTGCGGCCGCACTGATGGGGCACAGTTTTACCGCACAGGCAGCAGGCGTGGAGTTCGCGGTCGGGGAGACCAGCGACTCGACCATGACCTATAGACTGGGCATGCAATTCGATTGGGACAAGAGCTGGTTGCAGAGTGATGTCGGTCGGGTGACCGGTTACTGGAGCGGTGCCTACACCTATTGGGAAGGCGACAAGACCTCCAGCAACCACAGCCTGTCGTTCTCGCCAGTGTTTGTTTACGAGTTTGCCGGTCAAAACGTCAAGCCGTACCTGGAGGCCGGGATTGGCGTGGCGTTGTTCTCTCATAGCGAACTTGAAAGCAACAACCTCGGTGGTGCTTTTCAGTTCGAAGACCGGTTCGGCTTTGGTCTGCGCTTTGCGGGCGGACATGAAGTCGGGATTCGTGCGACGCACTACTCCAATGCCGGTCTTAACAGTTACAACGACGGCGTAGAAAGCTACTCGCTGCACTACACGATGCCGTTGTAAGCCTCAGTGCTTTAAATGTGGGAGCGAGCCTGCTCGCGAAAGGGGTTTAACATTCAACATTGATGTTGCTTGGTGCACCGCTTTCGCGAGCAGGCTCGCTCCCACATTAGATCTTCGGTGTTTTCTCTATCATCGATACGCCGTGGTAATCCCTTGGCGTTCGTCGATGCATTCTGGTGCGCCCATCTCGAACTCCCGGCAGATCAACGGGCGTTTTTCATAGATGGTGCACATCATCGTGTTGCGATCCAGCGCGGCGCACCAGCCGTCATCCAGACGCAGCATGACTTCCCCGCCCCACTCATCAGTATCGATAAAACGTTCGGGCACGCCTGTGTCGGTGATCAGCATGACTTCGAGCTGACAGCAGCAAGCTGCGCAGGTCGAGCAAGTGACCACCGGTTCGACGATTTGCGTGTGGGGAATGGTTTTCATGGCTCGCAGTGTAAGGCAGTGGGCCGGGGCTGTGTGAAAGGCCTGACGGACGCTCAGCTGTGGGTGTTGGACGCCAGCCGCTGAGACATGAAATGCAGCGTGGGAAACAGCAGCGCCCACAGTAATCCGATGCCGATCAGTGTCGGCGATTGCCCGAAGGGAAATTGCACCCCGGCCAATTGTCCTCCCGCGTAATACGACAGCGGCCCACCGACGGCGCCCAGTAGGCTGCCGAGCCACCAGGGATTGGCGGTCCATTGCAGGCAATGGCGCAAAGTGGTTGCCAGCAACGCCCACAACAGCATCAGCCACGGCGGAATCAGCGGCGCGACATCGTTGAAGTCGAACACCCCAAGCCAGCGTAACGAACTGTCGACCGTCGTTCCCAGCAGCACCACGCTGAGGATCAGTCGGCCTTCATCGGCCCAGGGACTTATCCACAACAGATGAATCACCAGCACCGCCAACGCCACCAGCAACCACAGACCACTGCCTCCGATCACGCATGCAAACCAGCCGATCTGAAATAGCGCGGCATTTGCCAATCGTTCAAGCATCGAATCGGCCGAGCAGCGGCGCCGGCATTGCGGCGGGTTTGGCCAGTAGCAATTGCGCCGTGCCGATGGTGCGTTCCAGGAAACCACCTTCGCAGTAGCACAGATAAAATTCCCACAGCCGCAGGAAATAGTCGTCGTAGCCCATTTCGCTCAAGCGACCGTGGGCGCGGCGAAAATTCTCATGCCACAGGCGCAAGGTTTGGGCGTAGTGCAGGCCGAAATCCTCCATGTGCAGCAGGTTCATGTCGGTGTCACGGCTGACAATCTCCAGCATTTTCTGCACGCAGGGCAGGGCGCCGCCGGGGAAGATGTAACGCTGGATGAAATCGACATTGCTCTTGGCTTGTTCGTAGCGCTGCTCGCGGATGGTGATCGCTTGCAACAGCATCAAGCCGTTGCTCTTGAGCAGCTGCGCGCATTGCTTGAAGTAGGTGGGCAGGAAGCGATGACCAACCGCCTCGATCATCTCGATCGACACCAGTTTGTCGTACTGCCCGCTCAGGTCGCGATAATCGGACAGCAGCAGTGTGATCTGGTCCTGCAAACCCAGGGCTTCGATCCGTTGCGCGGTGTAGGCGTACTGCTTTTTCGACAGCGTGGTGGTGGTGACTTTGCAGCCGTAATTCTGGGCGGCGTAAAGCGCCATGCTGCCCCAGCCGGTGCCGATTTCCAGCAGGTGATCGCTGGGTTGCAGCGCGAGTTTCTGGCAGATACGTTCGAGCTTGTTCAGTTGCGCCTGTTCCAGGGTGTCTTCAGGGGTGAGGAACTGCGCGGCGGAATACATCATGGTCGGGTCGAGAAACTGCTCGAACAAGTCATTGCCGAGGTCGTAATGTGCAGCGATGTTTTTCTGCGAGCCCTTGCGCGTGTTGCGATTGAGCCAGTGCAGGCTCTGCACGAACGGGCGGCTCAGTGTTGCCAGTCCACCTTCCAGCGCATCCAGCACGTCAAGGTTGCTGACGAAGACACGCACCACTGCCGTCAAATCCGGCGAACTCCAGTAGCCGTGGATAAACGCTTCGCCCGCGCCAATCGAGCCGTTACTCGCCACCAGTCCCCAGACCGCGGCGTCGAGGATATGGATTTCGCCCACGGGATGGCTGCCGGCGGTACCGAAGACATGCCGTTCGCCGTCTTCGAAGACCACCAGTTGCCCGTGTCTGAGCTGCGCCATCTGCCGCAACACACCACGGCGCAGCAACGATCCGGTCAGGCTGTTGGTACTTAACAGGCTGGTTTTGGCCGAGACACTAAAGGATTTCATGGCGGCGATCCTTGGGGGGAACAATGGTGGTCTGAAATCTGCCATCGGCAGCAGGATGAGCAAATATCGGTGTGCGTTTCAGTAACAAACGCACGGCCTGCCAATAAATCGCCAGACAGGTTTTCGCGGTCATCCACGGAAAACGCCGCAAGTAACGGTGCAGGCTGCCGCGGGTGAGGGCTTCGCGGTGCAGGTTGAGCGTGGCGTCGAACAGTTTCAGTTCGCCTTGCCAGTCCGCCATGTGCACGCCAAGTTTTTGCGCGGCGGGGCTGAAGCTCATGCGGTATTCAATATCGCGCGGTAGAAACGGCGACACATGAAACGCCTTGGCCACGGCGAAATGCTGGTGGAAGTCCTGTACGTTCGTCGGTGCCTTGGCCGGCAACACGTAGTGGTAACGCTCGCGCCACGGCGTATTGGTGACTTCGCAGAGAATCGCCGCCAGTTGGCCGTCGGCCTCATGGCAGTAGAAAAAACTCACCGGGTTGAACGACAGGCCCCAACTGCGGGCTTGGGTCAGGAGGCAGATCGAGCCGTGTGGCACATGGCCGATTACCTCGGCGACTTGCTGGCGTACCGCGTCGATCAAACGCATGCCACTGCCAGTGAAGGCTTTCAAGTAATCGGTTTCGCGAAATGAAAACGGCGCGAAACGGCTGGTGCCGGATAGCGGCGACAAGCCAAGCACCGCGTCCTGTTCATCGAGATCCAGGTACAGCAGACCGATCCGGTAACGGAATTCATGGCGCCGCGGGGCAAACCGCCGATGGGCGATCCAGCCGCTATAAAGGGCGCTGTTCACAACACTTCTCCCAGCGAGCGAGCAACCCGCAGCGCACTGACCACACCATCTTCATGGAAACCACTGGCCCAATAAGCGCCGCAAAACCAGGTGTGCTGCGCGCCGTCCAATTCATCCCAACGCGCTTGCGCGGCGACGGCAGCCAGGCTGTATTGCGGATGGGCGTAGGTGAATTTGGCCAGCACTTTGTTCGGGGTGATGCCGGCGCTCTGATTGAGGCTGACGCAAAACGTGGTGTCGCTCTGGATGCCTTGCAGAATGTTCATGTCGTAAGTGACGGCGGCCAGCGTGTGACCGGGACCACCGAGGCGATAATTCCAGCTTGCCCAGGCAAGTTTTCGCACCGGTAGCAAGCGCGTGTCGGTGTGCAACACCACTTCGTTGTCGGCGTAGGGCAGGGCACCGAGGATCGACTGTTCGGCGCTGCTCGGTTTGGCCAGCAGTTTGAGGGCCTGATCGCTGTGGCAGGCGAACACCACTTTGTCGAAACGCTCGCTGCCGGCGGCACTGTGGATAACGACGCCGTCTTCATCGCGTTCAACGCGGGTCACCGGGCAATTGAGGCGGATCTTGCCTTTAAAAGACGCGGTCAGAGGTGCGACATAAGCGCTTGAACCACCCTCGATCACACTCCATTGCGGACGATTGCTGACGGACAGCAAGCCGTGATTCTTGAAAAACCGGATGAAGAACTGCAACGGGAAACCGAGCATGTCGGCCATGGACATGGACCAGATCGCCGCGCCCATCGGCACGATGTAATGCAGGATAAAGCGCTCGCCGTAACCGCCGGCCTTCAGGTATTGATCGAGGGTGGTGTCGGCGGCGATCCGTTGTTCTTCGAGGTCGCGCTGGGCTTCTTTGTTGAAGCGCAGGATGTCCCGCAACATGCCCCAGAACCCTGGCGACATCAGGTTGCGACGTTGGGCGAACAAGCTGTTGAGGTTGTTGCCGTTGTACTCAAGGCCCGAGTCCGGGTCGGTGACCGAGAAACTCATCTCGGTGGGTTTGAAGCCCACGCCGAGCTGGCCCAGCAGGCGAATGAAATTCGGGTAGGTCCAGTCGTTGAACACAATAAAACCAGTGTCCACTGCATAGCGCTGGCCATCGACAGTCACGTCCACCGTGTGGGTGTGACCGCCGACCCAGTCGCAGGCCTCGAACAGAGTGATCTCGTGCCTGCGATTGAGCAGGTAGGCGCTGGTCAGCCCCGAGATCCCGCTGCCGATGATGGCGATGTTCAAGGGACATCCTTGATCGGCGGACTGCTGCGCACCATGCGCTTGCCGATGGCCAGTTTCACGCCGTTGGGCATTTTTGACAGCGGCCAGAGCGCGGCCATGAACAGTCCGGGAAACGCGATCTCCAGTGGGCGTTTTTTGAGTTTGGCGAAGATGTGCTGCGCAGCTTTATCCACAGGCCAACTGAGCGGCATCGGGAAATCGTTCTTCGCCGTCAACGGGGTCTCGACAAACCCCGGGCTGACCACGGTGACTTCAATGCCTTCCGGCGCCAGATCAATGCGCAACGATTCGAACAAGTAGCGCAGCCCGGCCTTTGACGCGCCATAAGCTTCGGCGCGGGGTAGCGGCAAATACGTCACCGAACTGGCGACGCCCACCAAGTGCGGCGCGGTACCCTTGCGCAGCAGCGGTAAGGCCACCTCGATGCAGTACGCGCTGGCGAGCAAATTGGTGCGCACCACATGCTCGACAATCGACGAATCGAATTGCTGAACGTCGACGTATTCGCAGGTGCCTGCGTTGAGAATCACCGTGTCCAAGGATCCCCAGTCTTCGGCAATTTGCGCGCCGATTTCGCGGACTGTCTGGCTGTTGGTCAAGTCACCGGGCACCACCAGCACTTGCCCCGGATAACGCAGGGACAAGACTTTCAGCACTGCCACCGAGCGTGAACTGACGGCGATGTGGGCGCCGGTTTTCAGTATTTCTTCGGCCAGCGAGGCGCCAATGCCGCTGCTGGCGCCGGTTAACCAGTATCGCCGTGGTGGTGTAAAACTCATCCCATTCTCCTTTTCAGCCAGGCAATCGCCCGACCCAATACGGGTACATGTTCGTAAAGCAGCGCCCCGGCATCGAAGTAATCCCGATGGCGATAAACCTTATCGCGCCAAAGCAGGTGCGAGCAGCCATCGACCCGAATCAACTGACCGCCCGCCAGACGCGGATGGCGATAACTCATGATCCAGCGCAAATAGCCCTCGCCTTCGCTGATCTGGTCTAGGCCATGAAAGTCGAAGTGCAGATCGCTGACGTTGGCGTAGAGCTCGGCGAAGTAGCTGCGCATTTGCACCAGGCCCTGAACTTCGTGCAGAGGATCGGTGAAGTGCACGTCGTGGGTGTAGAGCTGATCTAGGCGTAGCAGGTTGTCCTTGTCCAAGGCTGCAAACTGTTGGGCAAAACGGCGCAGGAAATCACTCATCGTGTCCTCCGGCCTGCTGTCTTGATGGCAGGTTCTTGAACGCGGCCAGCGCCCGTTGGCGCGAGGTGCTTAGGTTGACGATTGGCGACGGATAATCTGCCACGCCGAACAACCCACCAAGGTTGGCCGGGTTGTGCACGTCCTTTTTGTTCAGCCCGGCCAGTTCCGGCAGCCAGTGCTTGATGAACACGCCTTCGCTGTCGAATTTTTCCGACTGGCTCAACGGATTGAAAATCCGGAAGTAGGGCGCCGAGTCGGTGCCAGTAGACGAGCTCCACTGCCAGCCACCGTTGTTCGCCGCCAGGTCGCCATCGATCAGGTGCCGCATGAAAAAGCGCTCGCCTTCACGCCAGTCAATCAGCAGGTTCTTGGTCAGGAACATCGCCACCACCATGCGCAGGCGGTTATGCATCCAGCCGGTTTCAAGCAATTGGCGCATGGCCGCGTCGATAATCGGCAGGCCGGTACGGGCCTCTTGCCAGGCCAGGAGTTCATCTGGGGCATCGCGCCAGGCGAGGGCTTCGGTTTCCGGGCGGAAAGCACGGTGACGCGAGACCCGTGGGTAGCCCACCAGAATGTGTTTGTAGAATTCGCGCCACAGCAATTCGTTGATCCAGGTGACGGCACCAACCTTGCCGCTTTCAAACTCGCCCTGATTGCTTTGCAACGCAGCGTGCAGACACTGACGGGGGGAAATCACCCCGGCGGCGAGATAGGCCGACAGCTGGCTGGTGCCCGGTTTGGCCGGGAAATCGCGTTCGTTTTTGTAGTAGTCGATCTGGGCATCGACGAAGGTGTCGAGGCGGCGGTGGGCTTCGGCTTCACCGGCGGGCCAAAGACTGCGTAGGCTGTCGCTGGGCGTTGCGAAGCCTTCAATGGTTGATGGGATCTTGTCGTTGCTGATCGCCAGCGGCGCCTGTACGGCGGGTGCGGTGACCCGCTTCGGTAACGACCCGCGCAGGCGGTCGTAACACACCTTGCGGAACTGGCTGAAAACCTGAAAGTAAGTGCCCGTTTTGGTCAGTACGGTGCCCGGTTTTAACAGCAGTTGATCAAGGTAACTGTAAAAGTCGATGGCATTGGCTTTCAGTGTTTCGGCCACGGCTGCGTCACGACGGCTTTCATGAATGCCGTACTCCTCGTTCACGTGCACCGCGTCGATTTTCAACTGTTGGCAAAGATCGAGCAGCACCTTGGGTGCCTCGTCCCAGCGAGATGCCTTGCGGATCAACAAGGGAATGTTCAGCTCACCCAGCGCGCTGCTTAACTCGCTCAGGTTGCGCAGCCAGAAATCCACTTTGCACGGCGCATCGTCGTGCTCCAGCCATTGGTCCGGGCTCAGCAGGTATACCGCTACCGTCGGACCGCGAGCAGCGGCCGCCGAAAGGGCGGTGTTGTCATGTAGGCGCAAGTCGCTGCGCAACCAGATCAATTGCATGGTGGTGTCCGTACGTTTCATTAAATCAGTCCACGCTGAATCAGGTCCTGATGGACGATTAGCGGGTCTTCGGCCAAGAACAAATCAGCGATCTCAGTAGTTTTTACGGACAACTCGGCGTGGTGGATGCATACCGTTGGTCCGGCAATCATTTTTGGGCAACTGACACCATTCAAAAGTTTTGGCAGCTGTGAAAGGTTCATGGCTTTGCTGGAATACAGCAGTACGCCGCGGGCTTGCAGATGATCGACCGCCAGCGCGAGTTCGCCGGCGGGGAGTGGCCAGTCGAACACTTCCACCGGGCAATCGGCGCTGCTGATCAACCAGGCGGTCAGCCACAGGTGAGGTTCCAGTGGCAGGTCCGATTGATTGATCAACAACAGTGGTGCGGTGCGTAACTGGCGGTTGTTATGGTAGATGCGTGCGCCAAATTTGCTGCGTAACCAGGAGTAAAAAAACACTCGCTCCATCTGTGCGCCGAACTGGCCTTGCCAGCGTTGCTCCAGTTCAGCCAGCAACGGCATCAGCAGTTGTGCGCACAAGGTCCGTGGTGGGTACAACGCCATGGCCTGATTGACGGTGTCATCGAGGGTGCGTTCGTTCAGTTGAGTGACCGCTTGCAGCAACGTATGGCGCATCACTTGCCAATCGTTTTCGACGGACTCGGTAAAGGCCTGCGGGGTGTCGAGCAGTTGCTTGACCTGGCTGACGGCCACGCCACGGTTGAGCCAGGTGAGGATCGTCAGGATGCGTTGAACGTGTTCGGCAGAGAACAGCCGATGACCCTTGGGCGTGCGTTGCGGCACGATCAAGCCATAACGCCGCTCCCAGGCCCGCAGGGTGACGGCGTTGACGCCGGTCTGCCGCGCGACCTCACGGATCGGCAGCCAGCCTTCGTCGAGGGCTTTCTTGAAGTCGGCGCCGAGGTCTTCGCTGGCGCTGGTGTCGAGTAGGGTTTTCATTAGATTGTCATTAGATCGCGTTTCGCAGACTGAGATTTTCCGGGTGCGGTTGCAGGTAAACCTGTTGCGCAATGTACGGATCCGGGTGTTGACGGAAGTAGTGTTTGAGCAGCGTCAGCGGCACCACCAACGGCACAATGCCGTGGCGGTACTGACCGATGACGTGCTGCACTTCCTGTTTGTCTTCAGGGCTGATCGTCTGTTTGAGATAGCCACTGATGTGTTGCAGGACGTTGGTATGGGTGCGGCGTGTGGCGCATTTTTTCAAGGCCGCCATCAGCTCGCTGAAATAGCGTGGACCGAGTTCGTTCGGGTCGATCTGGCCCATGTTGCCCAGCAGGTTGCCCAGGGTTTTGTATTGCACCGGGTTGTGGGCCATCAGCAGGTATTTGTAGCGCGAGTGAAAGTCCGTGAGGCCACGGCGAGTCAGGCCTTCGCGCAGCAACTGCTGCCAGGCACTGTAGGCAAACACGCGGGTGAGGAAGTTTTCTCGCAGCACCGGGTCGTTGAGTCGACCGTCTTCTTCCACCGGTAAATCCGGATGCCCCGCGCAGAACGCCTGGGCGTAGATGCCACGGCCTCCACCGTCCACCGGCGCACCGTTGGCGTGGTAGACCTTGACCCGATCCAGGCCGCATGACGGGGATTTCTGCATGAAGATGTAGCCGCAGAGATCGCCCAATTCCGCGGCCATTTTCTGACCGTACTCGGCCAGCGGCCGGGTGACATTGAGTGTCGGGTTAACGGTACCGATGGCTTCTGGATGTTCGGGATCGCCCACCAGACGGATCGGTTCACGGGGAATGCCGAGACCGATAGCGACTTCCGGACAGACCGGGATGAAATCGAAATAGTCAGTGAGGGTGCGACTGCACAGCCGCGACGCCTTGTGCCCGCCGTTGTAACGCACTTCTGCGCCCATCAGGCAGGCGCTGATGGCGATCTTCGGTTTCACGGTGACGTGGGACATCGGAGCACCTCGAATCTAAACCTGTACAAACTGTCTGGTCTGTACAACATAACTTCATCATAGATTCAAAGGTGTACAAGTCAAATTGTTTGTATAGGTTTTACCGTCAGGCCTCCTACCGGATCGATGCGGTTCACTGCAGATGCGCATGCAAGCGGCGGGCAGCTTCCTGGCCGCTGAGCCAAGCGCCTTCGACACGACCGGACAAGCACCAGTCGCCACACACATACAAACCTAGATCAGCATCGGCCAGGGCGCCCCATTCATGGCTGTTGGCGGGTCGGGCGTAGAGCCAGCGGTGGGCGAGGCTGAAGGTCGGGGCGGGCATGGCGTCGTGCAGCAGCTCGGCAAATGCGCCGTGCAATTGCTCGATCACCGCTTCCTTGGACAGGTCGATATGTTGCCGGCTCCAGGCGCTGGTCGCATGCAGCACCCACGTATCGAGGGTGTTATCGCGCCCGGGTTTGCTACGGTTGCGAGCCAGCCAGTCGAGTGGACTGTCCTGTACGAAGCAGCCTTCCATGGGCGTATCCAGCGGTGTCTCGAACGCCAGCGCGACAGCCCAGGTCGGGTCCATTTTCACCCCGGCTGCGGCACCGGCGAGTTTCGGCGCGGAGGCCAGCAGTGCAGTCGCCTGGGGCGCCGGCGTGGCGATAATCACATGACTGAACGGGCCGTGGGTGAAGCCTTCGGCGTCCTGCAGATGCCAGTGCTCTTCGCCGCGATAGACCTCGGTAATGCGGCAGGCGAAATGCACTTCCAAGTCACCGAGCAGGCCCCGGGTAATGGCGCTCATGCGCGGCGTACCGACCCAGCGCGTCTGTTCGTCCGGCGACAGGTTGAGCTGGCCGCCGTGGTAGGTGTAGAGCTGCGGCATCCATTCAGCGACCCAGCCGTTGCCTTGCCAGCGCTGGACTTCGGTGACGAAGCGGCGATCTCGGGCGGTGAAATATTGCGCGCCCAAGTCCAGAGCACCCGCATCGCTGCGCTTGCTCGACATGCGTCCGCCACTGCCGCGGCTTTTATCGAAAAGTTGAACGACATGCCCGACCTCTGTCAGGGCCTGGGCGGCGGAGAGCCCGGCGATGCCGGTGCCGATGATTGCGATAGGTACAGTCATAGGGGCCTCGTTTACCTTTCTGTACAGACTACGCCGTGGTTTAAACCTGTACAATATTGTTTTTTGGTATAACTTTTAGCGTTCTCGTTCTGACAGCTTGGCCTATTGTTAATCACAGAGCCTGCCCGATACCAAAGATCCCTGCTTATAAAAATAGACTAGGGATCAGGGTAAAACGCTACGTGAGGAAGTAGTCATGCACATATTGCTGACCGGCGGTACTGGTTTGATAGGACGTCAACTCTGCCACCTCTGGTTGAGTCAGGGGCATCGCGTGACGGTCTGGAGTCGCAAGCCTGAAAAAGTCGCGAAAATCTGCGGTGCCCAAGTGCATGGAGTGGCCCGCCTCGAGGACATCGGTCAGGAGCCAGTGGATGCGATTATCAACCTCGCGGGTGCACCGATTGCCGATCGCCCCTGGACAACCCGACGCAAAGCGCTGTTGTGGAGCAGTCGCATCACCCTGACCGAAACCCTGCTGGCCTGGCTCGAAACCCGTGAACAAAAACCGCAGGTGTTGATTTCGGGGTCTGCGGTCGGTTGGTACGGTGACGGGGGCGAGCGGGAATTGACCGAGAAGTCTCCACCGGTCATCGATGATTTCGCCAGCCAGTTGTGCATTGCCTGGGAAGAAACCGCCCAGCGTGCCGAAGGCTTGGGCATTCGGGTGATTTTCATTCGTACCGGGCTGGTGTTGTCGGCCGAGGGCGGCTTTTTGTCGCGGCTGTTGCTGCCGTTCAAAATGGGGCTGGGCGGGCCTATTGGCAATGGCCGGCAGTGGATGCCGTGGATCCATATCAACGATCAAATCGCCCTGATTGATTTTCTTCTGCATCAGGAAGACACCAGTGGTCCTTATAATGCCTGCGCGCCCAAGCCGGTGCGCAACCGCGAGTTTGCCAAGACGTTGGGCAGCGTGCTGCACCGCCCGACGTTCATGCCCATGCCGGCCCTGGCGTTGAAGGTGTGTCTGGGCGAATTGTCATTGCTGTTGCTGGGCGGCCAGAAGGCCGTACCGGCTCGCTTGCTGGAAGCGGGTTTCACTTTCCGGTTCACTGATTTGCGCGCGGCTCTGGACGACCTTTCCAGCCGCCTTTGAAATAGGACGTTGCATGACCGATCACGCATTGCTTCTGGTCAATCTGGGCTCCCCGGCCTCCACCTCGGTGGCGGATGTGCGCAGTTACCTCAATCAGTTTCTGATGGACCCGTATGTGATCGACCTGCCCTGGCCGGTGCGACGTTTGCTGGTGTCGCTGATCCTGTTCAAGCGCCCGGAGCAGTCTGCCCACGCCTACGCCTCGATCTGGTGGGATGAGGGCTCGCCGTTGGTGGTGCTCAGCCGTCGCCTGCAACAGGTTATGACTGCCCAGTGGACCCACGGTCCGGTGGAACTGGCGATGCGTTACGGTGAGCCGTCGATCGAGTCGGTGCTGGTGCGCATGGCCGGGCAGGGGATCAAACGTATCACGCTGGCGCCTCTGTACCCGCAGTTCGCTGACAGCACCGTGACCACGGTGATCGAAGAAGCCAAACGGGTCGTGCGGGAGAAGAATCTTGATCTGCAGTTTTCAATTCTTCAGCCGTTTTACGACCAGCCGGAATACCTCGATGCGCTGGTGGCCAGTGCCAAGCCGCATCTGCAGCAGGATTACGATCACCTCCTGCTGAGCTTTCACGGATTGCCGGAGCGGCATCTGAAGAAGCTCAATCCCGGACACAGTTTTGAGGGTGGCGGCGATTGCTGCGCCGGTGCGCCACCGGAAGTGGTCGCGACCTGTTATCGCGGGCAATGCCTGCGAACTGCCGCGGAATTTGCCAAACGCATGGGTTTGCCGGACGGCAAGTGGTCGGTGTCCTTCCAGTCGCGTCTGGGCCGGGCCAAATGGATCGAACCCTACACCGAAGCGCGCCTTGATGAGTTGGCTGGAATGGGCGTGAAGAAAGTGCTGGTGATGTGCCCGGCGTTCGTTGCCGATTGCATCGAGACGCTGGAAGAGATCGGGGATCGCGGCAAAGAGCTGTTCCGCGAGGCCGGGGGGGAGGAGTTGGTGTTGGTGCCGTGCCTCAATGACGATCCGCAGTGGGCGCGGGCGTTGAGCACCTTGTGTGAAAGGGCCCCGTTGGCCCTGTAAATTGTGGCGAGGGGATTTATCCCCGTTGGACTGCGCAGCAGTCCCATTCTTTAGGGCCGCTTCGCGACCCAACGGGGATAAATCCCCTCGCCACAGAGCTTTACACAACCTGTTACAACAACGATTCATTCGCCTTTTTGTGCTTCCAGCTGTCATTACCCGGTAGCAACAGGTTCAGCACAATCGCCGTCACCGCGCACAGCGCGATGCCTTTGAGGCCGAAGTCGTCCGGCCCTGTGCCGGTGCCGACCAATACGCCGCCAATCCCGAACACCAGAGTCACCGAGACAATCACCAGATTGCGCGCTTCGGCCAGGTCGATTTTGTGGCGAATCAGCGTGTTCATGCCCACCGCCGCGATCGAACCGAACAACAGGCACAGAATTCCGCCCATCACCGGCACTGGAATGCTTTGCAGCAGCGCGCCGAACTTGCCGATGAACGCCAGGCTGATGGCGAAAATCGCCGCCCAGGTCATGATCTTCGGGTTGTAGTTCTTGGTCAGCATCACCGCGCCCGTCACTTCGGCGTAGGTGGTGTTGGGTGGACCGCCAAACAGGCCGGCGGCGGTGGTGGCAATGCCATCGCCGAGCAGGGTGCGGTGCAGGCCGGGTTTCTTCAGGTAATCGCGACCGGTCACGCTACCGACTGCAATCACGCCGCCGATGTGCTCGATGGCCGGGGCCAGAGCCACCGGAACGATGAACAGAATCGCCTGCCAGTTGAATTCCGGCGCGGTGAAGTGCGGGATCGCAAACCACGGTGCAGCAGCAATTTTCGCGGTATCAACGACGCCGAAATAAAACGCCATCGCAAAACCCACCAGCACACCGGAGATGATCGGCACCAGGCGGAAGATGCCTTTACCGAACACCGCGACGATGAGGGTGGTCAACAGCGCAGGCATCGAGATCAGCATCGCCGTCTGATAATGAATCAGCTCAGTGCCATCGCCAGCCTTGCCCATCGCCATGTTGGCGGCGATCGGCGCCATGGCCAGGCCGATGGAGATGATCACCGGGCCAATCACCACCGGTGGCAGCAGACGGTCAATGAAACCGGTGCCTTTGATCTTCACCGCAAGGCCGAGGAAGGTGTAGACGAAGCCGGCCGCCATCACGCCGCCCATGGTCGCCGCGAGGCCGAACTGGCCCTTGGCGAGAATGATCGGGGTGATGAAGGCAAAGCTCGACGCCAGGAACACCGGCACCTGACGCCCGGTGACGATCTGGAACAGAATCGTCCCCAGGCCTGCGGTGAACAGCGCGACGTTCGGGTCGAGGCCGGTAATCAGCGGCATCAACACCAGAGCGCCGAAGGCCACGAACAGCATCTGCGCACCCGACAGCACCGTGCGCCAGAGCGGATCGTTGAACTCTTGCTGCATGCTCAAGCGTCCTTCTGCTTGGTGCCGAAGATCTTGTCACCGGCATCGCCCAGGCCTGGGATGATGTAACCGTGTTCGTTGAGTTTCTCGTCAATGGAAGCGGTGTAGATGGTCACGTCCGGGTGAGCTTTCTCTACGGCGGCGATGCCTTCAGGGGCAGCCACCAGCACCATCGCGCGGATATCCCGGCAACCGGCTTTTTTCAGCAGGTCGATGGTCGCGACCATGGAGCTGCCGGTGGCGAGCATCGGGTCGATGATCATCGCCAGGCGTTCGTTGATTTCCGGAACCAGTTTTTCCAGGTAGGTGTGGGCCTGCAGCGTTTGTTCGTTGCGAGCCACACCCACGGCGCTGACTTTGGCGCCCGGGATCAGGCTCAGCACGCCTTCGAGCATGCCGATACCGGCGCGCAGGATCGGTACTACAGTAATTTTCTTGCCGGCGATTTTCTCGACCGACACAGTGCCGGCCCAGCCTTCGATGTCGTAGCTTTCCAGCGGCAGGTCTTTGGTGGCTTCATAGGTCAGCAGGGCACCGACTTCCTGAGCGAGCTCACGGAAATTCTTCGTGCTGATGTCGGCGCGGCGCATAAGGCCGAGTTTATGGCGGATCAGCGGATGGCGGATCTCGAGGATGGGCATGGGAAAGGCTCCGGCGGCGGGCAAAAAAACCGGCCTAGATTAATCTATCCGAGGGTGTTGTCCTATAGACATACAGTACGTTAGTCCACAAACGCTTGATCTGGCCTCGGTTGATGCGTACCTTTGCCCGCTTTTCCGAACCTGCCACCCCCCTGGAGAGCGCCATGTCCGCTGATCTCGAGCATATCCGTCAAATCATGCGAGAGGCTGACTGCCTGTACACCGAAGCTGAAGTCGAGGCGGCCATCGCCCGCGTCGGTGCACAAATCAACGATCAGCTGGCTGAAAGCAATCCGGTGGTGTTCTGCGTGATGAACGGCGGGCTGATTTTCTCCGGCAAGCTGCTGACCTATCTGAACTTCCCGCTGGAAGCGTCCTACCTGCACGCCACCCGTTATCGCAACGAAACCAGCGGCGGTGATCTGTTCTGGAAAGCCAAGCCGGAAGTATCGTTCATCGACCGTGACGTGCTGATCATCGACGACATCCTCGACGAAGGTCACACCCTGGGCGCGATCATCGACTTCTGCAAACACGCCGGTGCCCGCGCTGTGCACACCGCCGTGCTGATCGACAAGGACCACGACCGCAAGGCTCGCCCGGACCTGAAAGCCGATTTCGTCGGCCTGCCATGCATCGACCGCTACATCTTCGGTTACGGCATGGACTACAAAGGCTACTGGCGTAACGCCAACGGGATTTTTGCTGTTAAAGGCATGTAAAAACCTGAAACAAATCCCTGTGAGAGCGAGCTTGCTCGCGATGGCGGCCTCACCTTCAGCATTGATGGTGACTGATACACCGCTATCGCGAGCAAGCTCGCTCCCACATTGGTTCTGTGTTCACAGATCCACTTTTGTGCGCCCATGCTACAGTGCTCGGCCCCGCCCTCCGGAGCCTGTCATGAGCCTTTTGATCCGCAGCTGCGCCGCTCTGTTGCTGACTATCAGCCTGCCTCTGGCGGCCGCCCCGGCGCCGATGCACGCGCAGTTTCTGCCCCCCGATGACCTGACTCTGCGTGACGCGGAACCCGATCAGCAACAGCTGTTGCAGGTTACCGAGTACTCGGTGGTGGTCGGCAGCCAGCGCCAGTCCAACCAGCAGCCAATTCCGGTGACCTCACCGTTGCTGATCCGTCTCAAGGGCAAATCCTTGAACAAGGGCGCGACCATCAACCAGGTACTGGTCAATTTCGATGGCGAAAGCAAAAGCCTGAAAAAGCCGATCTACGACGACAAAAATAAAACCCTGACGCTGTTTTACCCGATGGCTCAGTACCGCGTGGTGATCGACTTGTTGCGCAATGACACGGTGTATTGCCAGTTCCTCAGCTACGCCAACGGCCATGTCTGGGCCGATCTGCACACGGGCGCTGTTCGTCCGCGTTGAGCCCGGTGGCAAGGGAGGGGTAAACTGCCCGCCCCGTGAAATGTCTGCGAGCTGGAGTCGGCAATGCGTAAAGATAAGAAGCAAGTGATTGGTGACGAGATCGGCGATGAGCAGATCAAGCTGTTCCTCGATTTCGAACCGGTCGACGCCACGTCGCCGTCGCTGCACAAACTGATCAAGGCCTATCGTGGCCTGCGCATCGACGACTTCGAGCGTTTTCTGACGTTCTTCGTCGAAGCCGGTCTGGATCTGGATGGCAAGGATGAGCACGGCAATGACTTCGTCGCCCTGATCAAGGATCAGCGCAACGCGGCCGAGTACATCGAGCTGATCAACAAGGCCCGCGGTTAATTCCAGACACACCGGTTGTTGTCATGCCTTGGCGGGTGTGATTGCTGGCCCCATCGCGAGCAAGCTCGCTCCCACAGTGGATTGGTGTACACAATCAAATGTGGGAGCGAGCTTGCTCGCGATGAGGCCGGAACAAACACTGATGATCTTGAATTATCCGTTTCACCGGCCATAAAAAAACGCCCCGCTCTCAATGAGAGCGGGGCGTTTTTTATGAGGCCGAATCAAGCGTAGCTTTCGGTCTCGTTGCTGGCTTCAACCAGTTCCAGCGCGACGTTGTTCTGCACATTGATCTTGCGATACAGCGCAGCGTCGGTTTCCAGAACCTTTTCCCGAGCCGGGAAGATTTCCGCCAGTTTGGCAGCCCACTCACCGGACGCTTTGTTCGGGAAGCATTTCTCGATCAGCTCAAGCATGATCGAAACAGTCACCGACGCGCCTGGCGAAGCGCCGAGCAGGGCAGCAAGGGTACCGTCCTTGGCCGCGACCAGTTCGGTACCGAACTGCAGAACGCCGCCCTTTTTCGGGTCTTTCTTGATGATCTGCACGCGTTGGCCGGCCACTTCCAGGCGCCAGTCTTCGGCTTTCGCTTCAGGGTAGAAGCGACGCAGGGAATCCAGGCGCTGCTCCATCGACTGCATCACTTCGCTGACCAGGTACTTGGTCAGGTCCATGTTGTTTTTGGCCACGGCCAGCATCGGGCCGATGTTGCCGGCGCGAACCGACATCGGCAGGTCCATGAAGGAGCCGTGCTTGAGGAACTTGGTGGTGAAGCCGGCGTAAGGTCCGAACAGCAGGGACTTCTTGCCATCGACGACGCGGGTGTCCAGGTGCGGCACCGACATCGGTGGCGAACCCACGGCTGCCTGGCTGTACACCTTGGCCTGGTGGTGTTTGACCACTTCCGGGTTGTCGCAGCGCAGCCACTGGCCACTGATCGGGAAGCCGCCGAAGCCTTTGCTTTCTTCGATGCCCGAAGCTTGCAGCAGCGGCAGTGCCGCGCCGCCAGCGCCGAGGAACACGAATTTCGCGTCGACGTCACGGGAATTGCCGCTGTTGACGTCCTTGATGCTGACGGTCCAGCCGCTGCCGTTACGCTTGAGGCCGGTCACGCGCTTGCAGTACTTGACCTGGGTATCGGGTGCGCTGGTCAGGTGCTTGAGCAGTTGATTGGTCAGGGCGCCGAAGTTGACGTCGGTGCCGTTCATGACGCGGGTGGCGGCGACGACTTCGTCGGCCGGCCGGCCAGGCATCATCAGCGGCATCCACTCGGCCATGGTGGCCTTGTCTTCGGTGTATTCCATGTCCGAGAAGGCGTGGTGCTTGCTCAGCGTCTTGAAGCGTTCCTTGAGGAAGGAAACGCCATCGTCGCCCTGGACGAAGCTCAGGTGCGGCACCGGGCTGATGAACGTCTTGCACGAGCCGAAGGTGCTTTTTTTGGTCAGGTAGGACCAGAACTGCTTCGACACCTCGAACTGGGTGTTGATGTGCACGGCTTTCTTGATGTCGACGGTGCCGTCGGCGGCCTGCGGCGTGTAGTTGAGCTCACACAGCCCGGCGTGACCGGTACCGGCGTTGTTCCACGGGTTCGAACTCTCCGCGGCACCGGAATCCATCAGCTCGACGACTTCCAGCTTGATCGCGGGGTCGAGCTCTTTGAGCAGTACAGCGAGGGTGGCACTCATGATGCCGGCCCCAACCAGTACTACGTCGACTGCTTCGTTATGCGCCATTTAACGCGTCTCCAAAATCTGCAGCACCAAATTGTCGGCATGGCTGCCAGGCGTTCAGGGGCGTGTCAGTGATGCCCCAGGTACCCATGGCAGTATCGCCATGTCCGAATCTTCGCAATTTTTCGCAACTTCGACGGACGCTACCGGCCGGGTCTAAAAGAGTTACATGAACTCACTTCAACGCGCGGCTGGCAATTCGACTTATGGTCGATACATCCGTTTGTGCAACCAAATCCGTAGAGGACAGGCTTCAGGCTCCGGTATTCGAGGCGTACTCGGTCCTGTGTCGTTGGGCTGTTTCAGACGCTAATGGTGCATATTCAGACGCAAAACTATTCATTTGCTCGCCACACTCTTGTGAAGTTGTGAAAACCCGTTTTTTTCACGCTCTTTTGAAGACGTGAACCTCAAAAAGGGCTGCCCCAGCCTGGCACCGTGCCCGGATGGATTGCCGCCATGGGATACATGACAGGCAAAACGGGCAAACAGCTCAGTGACCGAGCGTAATGACAGCTCTGCAGATTCGCGAAAAGTGGGGGTTTTGCTAAAGAAACAGCAAGCGCGCCAGCTTCACTCGATCTGTGTGGGCGGCTCTCTGTGGGCGGTGCGGGGTGTCAATACAAGCGCATTGACGATGCTGCGAGGCCCGATCAGGAGACGTCCTTATAATCGGGGGGAGATTGTAGCGAAGAAACGCAGGGAAATGGTCGTGTTTAATGACTTTTATTAGGTGTTCGGTCAGGTGGTCAACTGGTGTTGAGCCCGCGCACGTGGCTGGCGCTGGCTGACACGGGCGCTAGGGGGCAGGGGATGGTGCAGCCAGTTGAGACGGATTTCTTCGATTTCGACCCAGCCATCGCCCATGGGCTGGAGGCTGCACTGTTTGAATGCCTGGCAATGGCCGTTGTGGTCGAGCAAGGCGAAGCAGCGATGCAGAGGACGTGGGTTGAACAGCGAGATGAGGTAGCGCATGGCGAAGTACCTTGTGGGTGACTGCTGTAAAGGTTGACAGTGAGCCGTGACGAGCAAGTGTATGGGCGGTGACATATCTGTGACAGGAACCGCGGTCTGAAGGGTTTGTCAGACATTTAGTAATCACTGAAGGGCTCTAGTTAGCCGCAGTGGCGCACCGCTATACTGCGGGCCTTAGTGCCTGATTCTGGAGAGAAGCGCATGTTGCAACGCCTGTTGTTCGGTTTGATCACTGTGACCAGTTTGACCCTGGTCGGCTGCGCCCACAGCCCGCAACAACTGAATCCGGAACCCAAGCTGACGACTCAGCTGGCGCCGGTCGGTCATGGTCAGCCGGTGGTGGTGCGTGTAGTGGACGGTCGTCCGTCGCCGACGTTGGGCACCCGTGGTGGCCTGTACCCTGAGACCAGCGCGATCACCGTGCAGGGCGCGCAGATTCTGCCGAAGTTGCAGGCTCAGGCCGAAGCGGCCGTGCGGTTGTTGGGCTTCACCCCAACCTCCAATGCGCTGAATGCTCCGCAGTTGACCGTGACCCTGGCCGAACTGAAGTATCAGTCGCCTAAAGAAGGCATGTATGTGACTGAGGCCACCATTGGCGCGACGTTCCGCTCCGATGTGCAGAATGCCAATCGTCGTTACAGCGGTCGTTATGGTGCGTCCCTGGATCAGCGTTTTGGTATGGCGCCGAATCAGGAAACCAATACCAAGCTGGTCAGCGATGTGTTGAGCGATGCGTTGACGCGTCTGTTCAAGGATCCGACGATTGGTCAGATTCTCGGCGAATAAACGTTCGCTGGATTCAAAAAAGCCCGGTGCCAGCAATGGCCCCGGGCTTTTTCATGTCCGCTGGTTTTTGGTGGGGCTGCGCCCATCCCTGTGGGAGCGAGCTTGCTCCGGGCGGCGTTCCGACGATGGCAGCGTGTCAGGCGGCATCAGTGTTGAATGTTAGACCGTCATCGCGAGCAGGCTCGCTCCCACAGGGGGGCAGCGATCCTGGTTTTCGGCGTGCAACATGACGGCGCCGTGACACAGCACAGGAATTGGTCAAATGGTTCGTTATTTGTCGGAAAGCAAGGGCAGGAGCGGAGGCTTTCGGTAGAATCCGCGCCGCGGTCGCCGGTTCGGCGTCTGCCACACCTGTTTTGCTGAGGTTCGTGATGTCGTTGCATTTGATTTCGCTGTTTACCAACCATCCCGCCAAGTTGATCAACCTGTTGGCCTTGTTGTTGGCCTTCCCGGGCGGTTGGTTGTTGCACGCCACTCGTCGCCGCGAACAGCGCGCGCTGGCCATTCTCGAAGCACAAAGCCAGAGCCGTCGTATCGATGAACCGACGTTGATGCTGGATGGGGCGACCTTGCGCATGAACCGGTTTTTCTATGGTTTCGGTTTTGCCTGCCTGGGGTTGGCCCTGCTGGTGTCGTGGATCAGTACTCGGGTTTGAATCGCTGAAAAGCAAAAGATCGCAGCCTCGTTTCACTCGACAGCTCCTACAAGGGATAGCGTTCGCCCTGTAGGAGCTGTCGAGTGAAACGAGGCTGCGATCTTTTGATCTTGCTTCAAAAAAACCTTACAGCGGCAAGCCTGCTTTCACACGGTACTGATTGCGCACCGGCGTCGCGTATTGCAGGACCATGAACGGACGATGTTCCTCAGGGCACGCGTCCAAACGCTGTTGCCATTGCTCCTGAGCCTTGGCCAGTTCGTCGGCCGCGAACACTTCAGAGGCTTTCGGCACCTGCAATTGCGGGTCGGCGTCTTTCCACTGGGCGTAGGCCAGGTAATGCACCGGGAACAGGCGGTAGCCGCCGAGGATCTGCCGGTCCATCTCGATCGCCAATTGCTTGGTGTCGTCGAACAGCTCGGTGATGGGCGAGGCGAAGTTCACATGCACCCGGCCCTTGTAGCCGGTGATGCCCTTGGCGATGCTCACATCGTCCTCGCCCGGCACTTTGGTGTAGCTGCCGGTGGTGGCGCGGATGAACAACTCGCGCGCCTTGGCTTGATCGCACGGGTCGTATTCGTAGCTGATCGACACCGGGGTGAGGTTCAGCGAGCGAATGACTTCGCCGAACGGCTCGTCCTTGCGGCTCATGTGGAACATCTTGAGGATGGCCGACTCGGTGCGGTCGTCGCCGTCCTTGGCCCGGCCTTCGGCCTGGGCGATCCAGATCGAGGCGCAATCGTTGCGGATCGAGTGGTTGATGTAGGCCGACAGCAGCTGATACGCCGCCATCTTCTCGCGTCGACCGGTGATCGAACGGTGCACGATAAAGCTCTTGTTCAGGCGCATCAGATCGCTGACAAAGGGCTTTTGCAGCAGGTTGTCGCCGATCGCGATGCGCGGTGTCGGCAGGCCGGCGTGGTACACGGCGTAGTTGACGAAGGCCGGGTCCATTACGATATCGCGGTGGTTGGCAATGAACAGGTAGGCGCTGCCGGACCTGAACTGCTCGACGCCGGTGTACGTCACACCGTCCGTGGCTCGCTCGATGGTGTGGTCGACGTACATCTCGACTTTATCCTGCAACGTGGCCACCGACGTGACGTCAGCGAACTCACGGCGCAGCCGATGAGCTATAAGAGGTTTGAGCGCCCAGCCGAAAGCACCGGCAAAGCGCGGGAAGCGGAAGTGGATGAGGATGTCTAGAAACGCCTTGTCGCCGAGCAGCCTGTCCAGCACCGCTGGGACTTCGCTATCGTCGTACGGTCGGATGGCATCGAATTCGCCCATCATGCTCTCTTGTTAGAAACGGCTAGGGTAAGTAAAGGTTTTGATCGAAAACCAACGGGGCACGGTCTGAAAAGTTAGCCAGACAAAAATAGCCCTGCAAATAGACCGGCGATTATACGCACAAGTCACCTGGGAGACCGCGATGCTGGAAACCGAGCGCTACGAATGTCCGTATTGTGGTGAAGAGGCTGAGGCCGTTCTGGACTTGTCCGGTGGCGATCAGACTTATATCGAAGACTGTCCGGTGTGTTGTCGTCCGATTACGTTTGTTCTACAGACTGACGGTCAGGAATGGTTGCTCGAAGTTCACAGCGAAAACGAATGAAAGGGGCACCCCATGCAGCGAATCTACGAGCCGGAAAACCTCATGGAAGGCGAGTTGCTGCAAAGCATGTTGGCCAGCGAGGGCATCGAAGCGCATCTGGTGGGGCGCGATTTACTGGGTGGCAGCGGCGAATTGCCGATCTTTGGCTTGCTGGGATTATCGGTTGATAACGACCAGGCGGAATACGCCCGGGAGTTAATCAGCGCGTACAATGCCGCGCTGCCGATGCCCGGCGATGAGCCGGAAAGTTTTCCCGGCACGCTGGTCTGTTAGGCTGACGTTCGTTTTATCAAGAGTCGTGTTGCCCCATGTGTGGACGTTATGCCCTGTTTCGCTGGAACCCCGCCTTCGCGGCCCTGCCTGGCTTCCCCGCCGATCAGCAGGCCCAGTGGAATATTTCTCCCAACGATTCGGTGTTGATGCTGCGCGCGGGTGTTGACGGCCAGCGTGAGTTGGCCCGAGCGCGCTGGGGTTTGACGCCGCCGTGGCTGACCGATTTGTCCCGTACGCCAGCCCATGCCCGGGCCGAGACCGTTGCCGAACAACCGATGTTTCGCCAGGCCCTGCGCGAACGCCGTTGCCTGCTGCCGGCCAACGGTTTTTACGAATGGCGCGGCACGACCCGCAAGCGTCCGTACTGGCTGACACCGGGGGAGGGCTCGACGCTGTTTTTTGCGGCGATTTGGGAAGCGTATCCAGTGCAGGAACAGGTGTGGTTGAGCACGGCGGTGATCACTCAACCGGCGGCGAGTCAGCGCCGGCCGTTGATTCTCGATACGGCGGGGCAGGAGGCGTGGCTCAATCCAGAGACTCCGTTGCATGCGTTGCAGGCGTTACTCGCCAGTGAACCCGCGGCGTTGCGCGAGCGGGTGTTGGCGAACATGGTGAATGATCCAAAGCTCAATGGGCCGGAGTGTTTGACGCCGGGTTGATGAACCGTGAGTGTCTTCAAATATTTGTCAGGTTCAAAATCGACCCCTCACCCCAGCCCTCTCCCCACGGGGGAGAGGGGGAAAGGGAGCCGATCTTCATGCTTTTCAAACCTGAGTTCGGCTCGGTAACTCAGGTCGATGTACCTCGAAAGATCACCTCGGTCAGTCCCCTCTCCCCCCGGGAGAGGGTTAGGGTGAGGGTGCTCTTCAGACCTTGAACTGATTGATCAACCGCCGCTGCTGTTCAGCCAGCTTGGTCAGGTCCGCACTCGCCGCACTCGACTCATCCGCGCCGCCCGCCACTTCATTGGCCACTTGCCCGATGTTGATCACGTTACGGTTGATGTCGTCAGCCACCGCACTCTGTTCCTCAGCCGCACTGGCAATCTGGGTGTTCATGTCGTTGATCACCGACACCGCCTGAGTAATCGTCTCCAGCGCCTCGGCCGCTTTCGCCGCATGCTGCACGCTTTCATCGGTGCGGTTCTGACTGTCTTCCATGACCCGCACCACATCGCGGGTGCCTTGTTGCAACTGCTGGATCATGGTCTGAATTTCTTCAGTGGCTTTCTGAGTCTTCTGCGCCAGGTTGCGCACTTCATCGGCCACCACCGCAAAACCGCGTCCCTGTTCGCCGGCTCGCGCCGCTTCGATGGCCGCGTTCAAGGCCAGCAGGTTGGTCTGTTCGGCAATTCCGCGAATGGCCGTCAGGATCGCATTGATGTTCTCGCTGTCCTTGGCCAAGGTCTGCACCACGCCGACAGCCTTGCCGATTTCTATCGCCAGCACGCCAATCGAGTTCGACGTGTCCCGCACGATTTGCATGCCCTGCGCCGCTGCCTGATCGGCGTGGCTGGCGGCTTGCGCAGCCTGGGTCGCGTTGCGCGCCACGTCCTGAGCGGTCGCAGTCATTTCATGCACCGCCGTGGCCACCTGATCAATCTCAGCCATTTGCTTGTGCACGCCGATGTTGGTGCGGATGGCGATGTCGGCGGTGTGTTCCGACGAATCACTGACGCTCTGCACCGAAGTCACCACCTGGGTGATCATCACCTGCAACTTGGCCAGGAAGGTGTTGAAACCTTTGGCGATCGAGCCCAGTTCGTCGGCGCGGTCGCTGGTCAGGCGTCGAGTCAGGTCACCTTCGCCCTGAGCGATGTCGTCGAGCATGGCAACCATCTGCTTCAGCGGCCGGGCAATGCCGTGGCCCACCAGCCAGATCACCAGCAAGCCGATACCGGCAATCAACAAGCCGACCATGGCCATGCCGAAGGTGTCGGACTTGCGCTGGGCGTCCAGATCGCCCTGAAGTTTTTGCAGATCGGCCATCACTGCGTTCAGCGGCAGTTGCAGCATGAGGGTCCAGCGAGCGTCGGTCTGGCCGATGCCGAACGGCAGGTACAACTCGATCCGGCCCTGGGCCTTGTCGACGGTGTAAGTGACTTCGCCGCGCTTGAGATTGGCCATGTTGGCGATCTGCTGGCTGTCGAGGATGTCGCTGACCTTTTCGCCGAATTTGCTCGGGTCCTTGGTGTAGGCAACGATCCGGTTGTTGCCGCCAATCAGGGCCATTTCACCAGCGCCGCTGTACAACTTCTGATTCGCGCCGAGGAGCATTTCCTGGATGAAGTTCACCGACAGGTCGGCACCGACGATGCCCTGGAAGGCGCCGTTGAGCATGATCGGTTCTATAAAGGAGGCGAGCATGACGATCTTGTCGCCGACCTTGTAGGGCGCCGGATCAATCACGCAGGATTTTTTGGTTTCTTTCGAGCACAGGTAGTACTCGCTGGCGCGTACGCCGGTGGACAGGGTTTTCTGGTCGTCGACGTCCACCAGTTTGTCCAGGCCCAGGCTGCCGTCTTCGTTGCGGAACCACCACGGCAGGAAGCGGCCGTTGCTGGCGTCGATGCCAACAACCTGGGTGTCGACGTAGGCCGCGTCGTTGTGATCGAGGACGTTTTTTTCCCAGCCGATGTAGGTGCCGAGAATTTTCGGGTTCTTGACGACGTTTTCCTTGATCAGGCTGATCAATTGCTCACGGCTCAGGTTCAACTGTGGCTGGCCATCGGCGCCCGGTGTGCCAATCAATGCGTTGACTCGCACCAGTCCGCCGGCAATCAGCAGTGGCGCTTCGAGCTCGCGCTGGATCTGGCTGACCTGGGTTTGCGCCAGTGACGTCAGGCGTTGTTCGATGACTTGCTCAAATTGTGCCTGGGTCCGCTGCTGGACCATGTCTTGTGTCCGTGCGCCGGAAAACAACGCGTACAGCACCAGAGCTGCCACGACACTAAGAACGATGGCGCCGGCGAGGGCCGCCACGGAAAACTGGATGGACTTGAATTTCATGGGTGCTCCGCACGCAAGAGGACGTCTGCGGTGCTGTATCGGCAGGGGGGGCGATGGCCATGAGCGGAGGTTGGCGAATTGGCTGTTTTGGAGGGGGCGATGTCGCAAACGAATCATTGCGGGCCGTTATCGATCGCGTGGGCGCCGTTATGTGAATTTTTTTCTACGCCCATGAGAGCTTTGTCTGAAATGAGCGTCTACACCTCTGTTGTATCTGGCGTCGATACAATTCCACGCCTAGGATACGCGGCATGTTTTAAGGGGTTTTTTTGATGAACAAGACATTGGTTGTGTGTGCGCTGAGCGCAAGTCTGCTGCTCGCCGGTTGTCAGTCGGTCAATACCACCAGCGGGGGCGCGGTAGGCGTTGAGCGTAAACAGTACATGTTCAGCATGCTGTCGACCGACGAGGTCAACCAGATGTACGCCCAGTCTTACCAAAAGACTGTCGGTGAGGCGAACACCAAAGGCGTGCTGGACAAGACCAGTAACGAGGCCAAACGTGTCCAGGCGATTGCCGACCGACTGATTGCCCAGGCCCCGGTTTTCCGTCCGGATTCGGCCCAATGGAAATGGGAAGTCAACCTGATCAAGAGCGACGAACTCAACGCCAACTGCGGGCCTGGCGGCAAGATCATTTTCTACACGGGCCTGATCGACAGCCTTCAACTGACCGACGATGAGATCGCCGCGATCATGGGCCACGAAATCGCCCACGCCCTGCGCGAGCATGGTCGTGAAGCGATGTCCAAGGCTTACGGCATCGAAATGGCCAAGCAGGGCGCCGGTGCCTTGTTCGGTCTGGGTCAGGACAGCCTGGCACTGGCCGATACCGTGGCCAACTACGGCATGACCTTGCCCAACAGTCGCGCCAATGAAAACGAGGCGGACTTGATCGGCCTGGAACTGGCCGCTCGCGCCGGTTACAACCCGAACGCCGCGATCACCTTGTGGAACAAGATGACCAAGGCCTCGGAAGGTTCGCCGCCGGAGTTCATGAGCACTCACCCGGCATCGTCGAGTCGTATTGCTTCGTTGCAGGCGGCGATTCCGAAAGTCATGCCGCTGTACGAGAAAGCCCAAAAGTCCTGATAGTCATGTTGCGCGGCTGCTGACGCCCTCGTCGGAACGCCGCCCGGAGCAAGCTCGCTCCCACATTGGTTTTGTGATCGACACTGACCCCTGTGGGAGCGTGCTTGCTCCGGGCGGCGTTCCGACGATGAACGATAACGCGGTCTTCTGGCCTAACGCGTCAAACCCAGCCGCTGCTCTGCATCGCCTTGTACACCGCGACAATGGCGAGGATGAAGAACGCCGACGCCGCCAGGCGACGGATCAGGGTCAACGGCAATTTATCCGCGGCAAAGTTACCCGCCAAAACCACTGGCACGTTGGCAATCAACATGCCGGCGGTAGTGCCGATGATTACCAGCCACAGTTCCGGGTATTGCGCCGCGAGCATCACCGTGGCGACTTGAGTCTTGTCGCCCATCTCCGCAAGGAAAAACGCGATCAACGTGGTCAGGAACGGTCCGAACTTGCGGGCGGTGCTGGCTTCGTCGTCATCCATCTTGTCCGGCACCAAGGTCCACAATGCGGTCGCGGTGAAGCTCACGGCGAGGATCCAGTGCAGCGTCGCATTCGAGAAGAAACTACCGACCCAGGCGCCTACCGCACCGGCTGCCGCATGGTTGGCCAGGGTTGCAGCGACGATACCGGCGATGATCGGCCAGGGTTTGCGAAAGCGAGCGGCAAGAATGAGCGCGAGCAGTTGCGTCTTGTCGCCGATTTCGGCCAAGGCAACGATTGCGGTGGGAACGAGAAGTGAATCCAGCATCAGGGTTTTCCTAAGGGGCGGGTCGACACGGCTATGACACGTACAGCCTTCCCGCCCCGGGTAAGGTGTTCGTGTCATAGGTCTTGTCAAACCCTGCGATCCGTCTGATGCGGACGCTTGGGTCGCATACGCCATGGTCTGTTGACCAAGTATGTTGACGTATGCCGGACGAGCATGGCGCTCGTGGGAGACTACTCCCCTAGGACGGAGCGGATTCTGCCTAGGCAAATTCGATTGGGCAAGCCTCTTTTTTAAAAGAGGTTCTAGCCGCGTTTGGCTCGGTAGATCCTGAAACCCTGTCCTTCAGCCTTGATCGCACACACGCCCAGATGCTCCTCGATCAGCGGCTGATACTTCAGGAAGCTGTTCGCCACCAAGCGAAGTTCGCCACCATTTTTTAGATGTTTGGCGGCTTTTCGCAGCAAGTTCTCGGTAGCGAAGTAGTCTGTGTGAACCCCGACATGGAACGGTGGATTGCTCAGAATCGCACTCAGACCCATCGGTGCGGCGTCGATACCGTCACCGGTAATCACGTCAGCTTCCAGACCGTTGGCAGCCAATGTCAGGCGACTGCTGGCGGCGGCAAAGGCATCCACATCCAGCAAGGTGACCTGGTTGTGTGGATAGCGACGTTTCACGGCCGCTCCCAACACACCGGCGCCGCAACCGAAGTCCAGCAAATGGCCGCTCGGCAATTTGTCCAAATGTTCCAGCAA
The DNA here is from genome assembly GCF_000968015.1 of Pseudomonas fluorescens. Lineage (GTDB taxonomy): Bacteria > Pseudomonadota > Gammaproteobacteria > Pseudomonadales > Pseudomonadaceae > Aquipseudomonas > Aquipseudomonas fluorescens_W. Next base: position 170,707 of record NZ_LACH01000014.1, on the reverse strand, counting down.
CAGCGCGCTGCCGCGATCCAGCCGACCGTGGCTGAACACGCCCGGCAGGCTGATGACTTTTAGCGGACCTTCGGCCAGCGGCAATTCATAAGTCTGGGCCAGGCTTTCCAGCGATTTGGCTTCTGGCGCCGTGGCCACGGTTACCTGCCACAGCTGGCAATGCCGCGCGCTGTCGAGTTTGCGCGGTTTGCCGAAGGGGTTCAGTTGCTTGGCCGCGCCTTCGATGCCGCTGCGTTTTTCACCCACCAGATACAGTTCACGACCGGCCAGTCTGGAGGCGAGGGCGTTGAGGATGTAGTCGGTCAGGTCCTTGGATTTGGGCAGAAACACCACGGCGATGTCGAACGCGCGCTCCGGTGCATTCACACCGAAATGGCTGCGCTCGGCGAAGCGGGCATCCAGCGCTGCTTGATCGCCGGCATGCCAGCACCAGCCATGAGCATCGGGCAGACGGCCCAGCAGGTCATCGGCGGGCAAACCGGCCAGCAGCACCGAACCCTGGAATAACTCGGCCTGACGAAGCAGTACTTCACTGCGCGGATCCATACTCTGCTCCTGTGAAAAAAAGTGCCGCAGTCTATCAACTGACGACCCGCAGCGCTTTACCACTGAAGTATCCCTGCGCGTTTTCGGTCAACTGGCCCACGATTCGCTGGCGTGCCTCGCGACTGCCCCAGGCGTTGTGCGGGGTGACAATCAACCGTGGAATGTCTTGGGCCAGCAGCGGATTGCCGGCGGTCGGTGGCTCAACGCTCAACACGTCGGTGGCCGCGCCACCCAGGTGACCGTTGCGCAAGGCATCGGCCAGCGCCTGCTCGTCGATCAAGCCACCGCGTGCGGTGTTGACCACGAACGCACCGGGTTTCATCGAGGCCAGTTCACGGGCTCCGATGAAGTGACGGGTGTGTTCATTGAGCGGACAGTGCAGGGTCAGCGCGTCGATCTGCGGCAGCAGCTCCTCCAGTGGCAAACGATCCGGTCGGGCAGGGCGCCCGGGAATCTGACCGAGCAGTACACGCATCCCAAAGGCTTCGGCCAGCCGTGCGACCGCGCCGCCCAGTTCGCCGTGACCGAGCAGGCCGAGGGTTTTGCCTTCCAGTTCGACAATCGGGTAGTCCAGCAGGCAGAACTGTTTCGCCTGCTGCCAGCGACCTTCGCCGACAGCCTTTTGATAATCGGCCAGGCGCGTTGCCAGATTGAGCAGCAACATGATCGTGTGCTGCGCCACCGACGGCGTGCCGTAACCCTGGCAGTTGCAGACGGTAATGCCGTGGGCGCGGGCGGCGGCGAGGTCAACGTTGTTAGTGCCGGTGGCGGTGATCAGGATCAGCTTCAGCTCGGGGCTGGCAGCGATGGCGGCGGCGTCGATCAGGATTTTGTTGCTGATGGCAACGGTGGCGCCCTTGAGGCGTTCAATTACCTGGTCCGGCGTGGTCTGGGCGAAAAGCTGTAAGTCGCTGAAACACTCTTGCAGCGGGCTGAGGTCGAGATCGCCCAGGTCCAGGGACGGATGGTCGAGGAAAACGGCGCGGTGAGTGTTCGTCATCAACTGTACCTTTTGTGCAATGAACTGAAGGCGTAATCTGCCGAGCCTATCAGATGAAACACCTGTGGCGAGGGGGCTTGCCCCCGTTGGGCTGCGCAGCAGCCCCAATCCAGGCGACCGAGTTTTGTCGGGAATACCGCGTTATCCGGTTTCACGACTGCTTCGTAGCCGAGCGGGAGCAAGCTCCCTCGCCACAGAGATTGATTTCGCTCGAGTGTTTTTATTGACCAAATTGCCCCTGAGGAGCCCCATGTACTGGACAGAGTTTTTGACCGTTGCCCTGATTCACTTGCTGGCCGTGGCCAGCCCAGGCCCGGACTTTGCCGTGGTGGTGCGTGAGAGCGTGACCCATGGTCGTCGCGCTGGCACCTGGACGGCGCTGGGTGTCGGCACGGCGATTTTCTTGCACGTCGGCTATTCGTTGCTTGGCATTGGCCTGATCGTGTCCCAGTCGATCGTGTTGTTTAATGCCCTGAAATGGGCCGCCGCCGCGTACCTGCTGTACATCGGCTTCAAGGCCTTGCGAGCACAACCAGCCCAACCTGCGGCTGACGATCTGCACAAGGAAGCGGGCGAGCGCACTGCTCGCGGCGCCTTCACTTCGGGTTTCGTGACCAACGGTTTGAACCCGAAAGCGACGCTGTTCTTCCTCTCGCTGTTCACCGTGGTGATCAATCCGCACACGCCGCTGGCGGTACAGGCGGGCTACGGCATCTACCTCGCGGTGGCCACCGCTGTGTGGTTCTGCCTGGTGGCGATGCTGTTCAGCCAGCAGCGCGTGCGCGCAGGTTTTGCCCGGATGGGCCACTGGTTCGATCGGACCATGGGCGCGGTACTGATCGCCATCGGTGTGAAACTCGCGTTTACCGAGATGCACTGAGGCCCTGTGAGGCGGCTAGCGATGTAGTACCAGCCGCTTGAAGCGTTTGAAGCTGGTTCTATTGAGGTGCCGCCAGGGAATCGAGCGCAACAGCTGCCAGGCTTCTTTCTTGTCTTCGACCACGGCATATTTGAGGGCCTTGTTCACCAGTTTGGTGCGGGCGCTCTGGTAGCCGGGATGGTTCTCGTACGGCGCGATCGCCTCAAGGTCCGCCTGGAGCAATATCCGGTATTTTCTCGACAGGTTGTTGGCATGGCGGCGATAGCGGGTCATGCAGATCGGCAATTCATGGATCTCATAACCCAGCCGGGCAATCCGCAACGTCATCTGAAAGTCCTGAACCCTCAGCTTCGGCGCGTAGAAGTCGGCACTTCGCATCGCTTTCATGCGATAGAGCGCAACAGGGGCGCCGATCACGACGGCACCTCTGAGGACCTGATCGAAGTTGTAGGTGTGGATCTTGTCGCGTTGTTGCTGCTTGATGGTGTTGCCATCGCTGTCCATGTAGCTGATCAGCGCACCCACGCAGCCGACGTTCGGGTGCTGGTCCAGGTATTCGGCGCGAATGCGCACTGACTCCGGCAGCATGATGTCATCCAGGTCCGGCGTCGACACATAGACGCCCTTGGCGTATCGCAAGCCGTGGTTGAGCGCCGCGCTCACGCCCTGGTTCGGTTGCGAATACAGCTGGAAGTCATAGGTTTGTTGCAAGCGCTTGAGTATGGCGAGGCTGTCGTCGCTGGACCCATCGTCCACGATGATGACTTCGAAGTTCGGGTAGTCCTGGGCGAAGATGCTCTTGATGGCCTCTTCCAGGTACTTTTGCGCGTTGAAACAGGGCGCCACGATGGAAACCAGAGGTACTTGTGTGGAGGTGCCGTTCTGGGGCGCGGTCAATTCAATAGTCATTGTTATATGCAATACCGATGGCGAGTGACCAGACAGGTCTAGTGGACAAGATCCTTCTCTTGACGATGAGGTTGAAGGTCGGGTGACCTGGGGCAACTGTTCGGCTGCCAACCGATCGGCTCATCATGTCCGTATGGTACGTAGGCTCACAGACAAGTGTTACGTGCATGCGTTGCAACGTTTTACAGCGCAATTCCCGAATTCCCGACGAAACACGCCAGGTAGTGGCGCAAAGCTAGCATTTTACCCGGTTCTGCAAATCATTCCTTTGGCTGATTTGGCTGGCGTCCAAGCGCACTAAAGTGCTTACTTTCAGCCACGACCGTGCAGTCAGAAAAGGGACTCTTATGTTGCAGACTCGCGTTATCCCCCCAGCCGAAGGCGCTTACCAGTATCCGCTGCTGATTAAACGGCTGCTGATGTCCGGCGCTCGTTATGAAAAAACCCGCGAGATCATTTACCGCGACCAGTTGCGCTATAGCTACCCGACCCTGATCGAACGGGTCGCAAGGTTGGCCAACGTGCTGACGGCGGCCGGCGTCAAGGCCGGGGATACCGTGGCGGTGATGGACTGGGACAGCCATCGTTACCTGGAATGCATGTTCGCCATCCCGATGATCGGCGCGGTGATCCACACCATCAACGTGCGCCTGTCACCGGAACAAATTCTCTATACCATGAACCACGCCGAGGACCGTTTTGTGCTGGTCAACAGCGAGTTCGTCGGATTGTACCAGGCCATTGCCGGGCACCTGACCACGGTAGAGAAAACCCTGCTGCTGACTGACCTTCCGGAGAAAACCGCCGACTTGCCGAACCTCATCGGCGAATACGAGCAGTTGCTGGCCGCGGCGAACACTCAGTACGACTTCCAGGATTTCGACGAAAACTCGGTCGCGACCACGTTCTATACCACCGGCACCACCGGTAATCCCAAAGGTGTGTACTTTACCCATCGGCAACTGGTGCTGCACACCATGGGTGTGTCGACCATCATGGGCGCCATCGACAGCGTGCGGTTGCTGGGCACCAACGACGTCTACATGCCGATCACCCCGATGTTCCATGTGCACGCCTGGGGCTTGCCGTATGTGGCGACCATGCTCGGGCTCAAGCAGGTCTATCCCGGTCGCTATGACCCTGAGTACCTGGTGGAGCTGTGGCGCAAGGAGAAGGTCACCTTTTCCCATTGCGTGCCGACCATCCTGCAAATGGTCCTCAATTCCAAAGCTGCGCAAGGCACGGATTTCGGTGGCTGGAAAATCGTCATCGGCGGCAGTGCGCTGAACCGTGCGCTTTACGACGCGGCCAAGGCCAAGGGCATTCAACTGACCGCCGCTTACGGCATGTCGGAAACCGGGCCGTTGGTGTCGTGTGCACACCTCAACGATGAGCTGATGGCCGGCACCGAAGACGAACGCACCACGTACCGGATCAAGGCCGGTGTGCCGGGGCCATTGGTGGAGGCGGCGATCGTCGACACCGACGGCAACTTCCTGCCCGCCGATGGCGAGACTCAAGGCGAACTGGTGCTGCGTGCGCCGTGGCTCACCGAGGGCTATTTCAACGAACCGCAAAAGGGCGCCGAGCTCTGGGCCGGAGGCTGGCTGCACACCGGTGACGTAGCGACCCTGGACAGCATGGGGGTGATCGACATTCGCGACCGGATCAAGGACGTGATCAAGACTGGCGGCGAGTGGATCTCCTCCCTGGACCTTGAAGACTTGATCAGCCGCCACCCTGCGGTACGCGAAGTAGCAGTTGTGGGCATCGCCGATCCGCAGTGGGGCGAACGTCCGTTCGCGCTGCTGGTGATCCGCGAAGGCCATGTGATCGGGGCCAGGGAACTGAAGGAACACCTCAAGCCGTTCGTGGAACTGGGGCACCTGAGCAAGTGGGCCATCCCGAGCCAGATCGCCCTTGTTACTGAAATTCCCAAGACCAGTGTCGGCAAACTCGACAAGAAGCGTATTCGCGTCGACATCACCGAATGGCAAGCCAACAACAGCACCTTCCTCTCGACGCTTTAAGCGTCACTTGGCGTGCCCGAAAGGGCACGCCAGCCCCACCAAGCAAGCGCTTGGCTTGTCAAATCCGAATTTTCAGCCATCCTAGACGGGCCGACGGGTGTCGGCTTGGCAAAGGACTGTTCCAGAGTGGCTGGCAGCTGCAAATCACACTTTAGAGGGATCAAGCAGTACTACCTGCTGGCTATAGTCCGCTCAAGGATTTTTAAGAACGGAGCAAACGCACAAACGGGGGCGATGCAACTTTGGAATGACTTAGGGACTTCTTGGCTCCCAGTCATCCACAGCGTTTTTAGAAGTGCTCACTGCCATAACAATAATGCACATGGAGTAGCGTCGATGACATCAGTAAACCAGTTCTGGCGCCGGGCAAAACTGCCCCTGGCGGTCAGTCTTGCCTCTACGCTCGCCGGGCCAGCATTCGGCGTCAGTTTCAACGTTGGTGAAATCGAAGGTCAGTTCGACTCGTCCCTGTCGATCGGTGCCAGTTGGTCTACTGAAAATGCCAACAAGAATCTCATCGGCGTCAACAACGGCGGCCGTGGCCTGTCCCAGACATCCGACGACGGTCACCTGAACTTCAAGAGCGGCGAAACGTTCTCCAAGATCTTCAAGGGCATCCATGACCTTGAGTTGAAATATGGCGATACCGGCGTTTTCGTCCGTGGCAAATACTGGTACGACTTCGAACTCAAGGACGAAAGCCGTCCGTTCAAGGACATCAGCGACAGCAACCGCAAAGAAGGCGCCAAGTCCTCCGGCGGCCAGATCCTCGACGCCTTCGTCTACCACAACTACTCCGTTGCCGATCAGCCGGGCTCCGTGCGTCTGGGCAAGCAAGTAGTGAGTTGGGGTGAAAGTACTTTCATCGGCGGCGGTATCAACTCGATCAACCCGATCGACGTGTCCGCGTTCCGTCGCCCCGGTGCCGAGATCAAGGAAGGCCTGATCCCGGTCAACATGTTCTACGTGTCCCAGAGCCTCACCGAGAACCTCTCGACCGAAGCCTTCTACCAGCTCGAATGGGACCAGACTGTTGTCGACAACTGCGGCACCTTCTTCTCGCAACCGGACGTGATTGCGGATGGCTGCGATAACAACCTGGCCGTACTGCGCACCCGTAACGGACTCAACAGCGCACTGACGTCTGCAGGGCTGCCGGCTTCGCTGCGTAATGCCACCATCAACACCCTCGCTGCCAGGGGCGTGACCTGGGGTGACCCGGATGAAGGCGTAATCGTTCGTCGCGGTCCGGATCGCGATGCCCGTGACAGCGGTCAATTTGGCGTGTCCTTCAAATACATGTTCGATCCGCTGGACACCGAGTTCGGCGCCTACTTCATGAACTACCACAGCCGTGCGCCGATTTTCAGCGGCAAAGGTGCTCCGGCGAGCGCTTATAGCGCGGCGGGCCTGGTGGGCTCGCTGGTGGCCAGGGGTGTTCCTCTCGCTGTCGCGCGTAACCTGGCACCGACCTTGTTGCCATTGAACGTGGCCGGTAACTCCAGCTACTACGTCGAGTACCCTGAAGATATTCGCCTGTATGGCTTGAGCTTCTCTACCACGTTACCGACAGGTACTGCGTGGAGTGGTGAAGTCAGCTACCGGCCGAATGCTCCGGTTCAGCTCAACACCACCGACATTCTCTTTTCCGGTCTGACACCTCTGAACCCTAACGTTTCCGTACTCCAGGGTACGCCAGGGGCGGATCAAAAAGGCTATCGCCGCAAGGAAGTGACCCAGCTCCAGACGACCCTTACTCACTTCTTCGACCAGGTGATGGGCGCCGAGCGACTGACCCTGGTGGGCGAGGTCGGCTTTACTCACGTTGGTGGTCTGGAAAGCACTAACAAAGCGCGTTACGGCCGTGACCCGAGCTACGGCCCTGGTCCATTGCCAAATGGTCAGTGCGTGGCATTGAACACCTCTACCCTGGCAGGCGGACCGCAAAACAACGTGAGTCGCTACTGCGAAAACGACGGGTTTACCACCGCAAACTCCTGGGGCTACCGCGGTCGTGCCATCTGGGAATACAACGACGTATTCGCCGGTGTGAACCTCAAGCCGAACGTGGCCTGGTCTCATGACGTGGAAGGCTACTCGCCTGGCCCTGGCGGCAACTTCGAGGAAGGTCGCAAAGCAGTGAGCCTGGGCGTCGATGCCGAGTACCAGAACACCTACACCGCGAGCCTGGCTTACACCAACTTCTTTGATGGCAAGTACACCACCGTCGATGACCGCGATTTCGTTGCGCTCAGCTTCGGCGTGAACTTCTAAGCACTGCATTATCAGGACGAACACACCTATGAAAATAACAAAGAGTCTGTTCCACGTCGGTGTTCTGGGGCTTTCGCTGCTGGCGACCGGCGTCATGGCGGCGGTCCCTGCGGCCGAAGCGGACAAACTGGGCAAGAGCCTGACCCCGATGGGCGCCGAGATGGCGGGCAACGCTGACGGTTCGATCCCGGCCTGGAAGCCGATGGCGAAAAACGCCGGCACCGCCGACAGCAAAGGTTTCCTGTCCGACCCGTTCGCCGGTGAAAAACCACTGTTCACCATCACCGCGCAGAACGTCGACCAGTACAAGGACAAACTCGCTCCCGGCCAGTACGCGATGTTCAAGCGCTACCCGGAAACCTTCAAGATGCCGGTCTACCCGTCCCATCGCGGCGCGACCGTGCCGGATGCCGTGTTTGCCTCGATCAAGAAAAACGCCACCGCCACTAACCTGGTGTCCGGCGGCAACGGTCTGGAGAACTTCGAAACCGCAGTGCCATTCCCGATTCCGAAGACCGGCGTCGAAGTCATCTGGAACCACATCACCCGCTATCGCGGTGGCAGCGTGACCCGTCTGGTGACCCAGGCCACGCCGCAGCCGAACGGCTCGTACAGCCTGGTGTACTTCCAGGACCAGTTCGTGTTCCGCGACAAAATGAAGGATTACGATCCGGCGAACCCGGGCAACATCCTGTTCTACTTCAAGCAGAAAGTGACCGCGCCGGCACGTCTGGCCGGTGGTGTGCTGCTGGTGCACGAAACCCTCGACCAGGTGAAAGAGCCACGTTCGGCGTGGGTCTACAACGCCGGTCAGCGTCGTGTGCGTCGCGCACCACAAGTGTCCTATGACGGGCCGGGTACCGCAGCCGATGGCCTGCGTACCTCCGACAACCTGGACATGTACAACGGTGCACCGGATCGTTACGACTGGAAGCTCGAAGGCAAGAAAGAGATGTACATCGCCTCCGACAGCTACAAGCTCGACTCGCCGCAACTCAAGTACGACGACATCATCAAGGCCGGTCACATCAACCAGGACCTGGCTCGTTACGAGCTGCGCCGGGTCTGGCATGTGGTGGCTACCTTGAAGGAAGGTCAGCGTCACATCTACGCCAAGCGTGACTTCTACATCGACGAAGACACCTGGCAAGCGGCCGTGATCGACCACTACGACGGTCGTAATCAACTGTGGCGTGTGGCGGAAGCTCACTCCCAGAACTACTACAACGTTCAAGTGCCGTGGTACACCCTGGAAACCTTGTACGACCTGCAATCGGGCCGCTACCTGGCGCTGGGCATGAAGAACGAAGAGAAATCGGCGTATGACTTCGGCTTCACCGCCACCACCAGCGACTTCACTCCGGCGGCTCTGCGCCAGGATGGTGTTCGCTAAGCTGCCCTGAACAGAGGCCGCATCCTCGAAAAACGCCCCGACTGGTTCGGGGCGTTTTTTTTTGAATTTCATAACGATCGCTGTAGCAGCTGTCGAGCTTGCGAGGCTGCGTTCGGCTGCGCAGCAGTCATAAAACCATGCAACGCGGTCTGTCAGACAAACCGCGTGCACCGAATTTGCGAGGACTTCGTCCTCGAACGCAGCCTCGCAGGCTCGACAGCTGCTACGAGGGCGGTGTGACTGTCGGGTTTGCTCGACACTTCTGCTTGTATTCTTTTTGTAGCCATTTGTAGCAATAACCTTCATTCCCTCTTCGTTTACCGCTAGGCTGCGGACATCTGCAACGCCGCCAACCGCCATTCAAACAAGAGCCGGCCATGACTGATCTGTCCCCACATCCGGGCCCTGCAAACATCGCCGTCGCGGCACTGGACGGGCGTTTTTTTCGGCCTCCGTTGCCCGACGGCCATGTGCTGCGGCCTCGTCTGTGCGAGCGCCTGAGTGCGGGCCTCGGTGGCAGATTGTTGCTGGTCAGCGCACCGGCGGGGTTTGGCAAGAGTTCGTTGGCGGTAGAGTTCTGTCAGGGCTTGCCGGCTCACTGGCAAAGTCTGTGGCTGGGGTTGAGTCCGCGAGACAGCGATCCCGGACGTTTTCTTGAGCGATTGCTCGAAGGCCTCCAGGACTTTTTTCCGCAACTGGGCAGCCAGTCCCTGGGCCTGCTGAAAATGCGCCAGCGGCACCAGCCGTTTGCCTTTGAAGAATGGCTGGACGGTTTGCTCGATGAGTTGGCCGTGCACCTGTCTGCGAGTACGCCGCTGCTGTTGGTGCTGGATGACTACCATCTGGCGCAGGGCCCGGTACTCGATCGCTGCCTGCAATTTTTCCTCAATCACCTGCCTGACGGCTTGCTGGTCATGGTCACCAGTCGGCAGCGGCCGGACTGGCATCTGGCGCGCCTGCGGCTGTCGCGGCAACTGCTCGAGTTGAATGAGCAGGACTTGCGCCTGACTCACGATGAAGCCCTGACCCTGCTTGATCGGCACAGCAGCTCCTTGCGCGGCGAAGCGCTGGAGAACCTGATCCAGCGCAGCGAAGGTTGGGTCGCCGGGCTGCGTTTCTGGCTGCTGGCGGCGTCTGAAGCGGGCTCCCAGGGTGCTTTGCCGCAGGCCTTGCATGGCGGGGAAGGGCTGATCCGCGATTATCTGCTCGAAGAAGTTATCGATTGTCTGCCCGCCGAGGTGCAGTCATTCCTTTACGACACAGCACCTCAGGAACGCTTTTGCAGCGAACTGTGCGACGCCGTTCGCGAAGCCCATGACAGTGCCGAGATCCTGCGTTTTCTGTTGGCCCACCAGGTGTTCCTGGTGCCACTGGATGAGAACGGTCACTGGTATCGCTACCACCATTTGTTTTCCGATCTGTTGCGCACCCGGCCTACCGCGCAAGCGATGGTGCCGGCGGCCAGCCTGCACTTGCGCGCCTGTCGCTGGTTCAATGCCCAGGGGCTGCTCGATGAAGCGGTTGAGCAGGCGTTGCGCGCCGGGCACCTGGACGTCGCGGCGAACCTGGTGCAGAACCTCTCCGAAGAACAACTGCTGGCCGAACAGAATGTCGGCATGTTGCTGCGCTGGAAAATGGATTTGCCCGACAGCCTGCTGATCAGCACGCCACGGCTGATCGTGCTGTACAGCTGGGCGTTGGGGCTGGCGTGTCAGCTGGACGCCGCCGAGGAGCTGGCCAGTCATTTGAGCCGCTTCCTGCCGGCCCCATCGGCCACTGCGCAGAAATCCATGCTGGCGCAATGGCTGGCCCTGAGCGGGATCATCGCCCGCGGGCGCGGCAATCGTGAGCTGACGCTGCTCTACTGCACCGAAGCGCAGGAGAGCTTGCCCGCCAAACGCTACGGGCAACGCCTGATGTGCCTCTCGACCCTGTCCAACCTGGCCATTGCCGACGGCGATTTGTGGCGTGCGCGCGGGTTGAACCGTGAGTCTCTGGAGTTGGCGCAACGGGTCGGCAACCCGCTGTTCGAAGCGCTGGCCCATTACGACCGCGCTCGTGTGCTGCAAGCTCGAGGGGAAATCCTTCGTGCGCTGGATGAAGTGCGTCAGGGGTTGCAACGCCTGCAACGGTTATCCTCGCAACGGCTGTATGCCGTACGCGCCCGTCTGACTTTGTACGAAGGCTTTTTGTTAGCCCTGCGCTTGCAGCCCCAAGCCGCGCGGGCACGCTTGCAAGCCGGTTTGAATGAAGCGCGCGCCTGTCGCGATATCAGCGTATTGATCGGTCATTGCGTGATCGCCAGGCTTGAGGGCAACAGCGGCGAATTCGCTAAAGCCTTCGCTGAACTTGCCGAAGCTGAGCGCCTGATGCACATCTGGGACGTGCCACCGATCTACTACCTGGCGATGATCACCCTGGTCAAATGCGAACTTTGGCTGGCTCAGGGGCGTACCGATCTGGCCGAAGCCTGGCTCGCTCGCTTGGGCCAGACCTACAACGGCGAACACGCCGCAGCCCCTCCGGAGTTCCATCCGCAACTGCCGCTGCATATCGAGTTGCAGCAAGCCTTGCTGGAGGTCATTCAGGGGCAGCCGATGCTGGCCGAAGGGCGATTGAATGCATTGCTGGAGCATGGGCAGCAAACCGGCAGGCAGTTGCTCAGCGTGATGGCACTGACTCAGAAAGTGACGTTATTGCTGGGGGGCGGACGCGAACCCGAAGCCCGAAAGGCCCTGAGTCAGGCACTGGACGCGGCGGCGGGTGGAGTGCTGCAACCGTTTGACAGGTTGTTGGCTGAGCATTCGGACTGGCTGCGCGGACAACTTCAACTCGGTGCGCCGACGCCCGTTTCACAGAGCCTTTCAGAACAACTTCCGACAGTGACAGCACGTCTCGCAGTGGAGTCATCCACCGCGGCGGAGCAACTCAGTACGCGGGAAATGGCTGTCCTGCGATTGATCGCCCAAGGCTGTTCGAATCAGGAGATCAGCGATCAGTTGTTTATTTCGCTGCACACGGTGAAAACCCATGCCAGCCATATCAACAGCAAGCTTGGGGTTGAACGGCGCACGCAGGCGGTCGCCAGGGCGAAAGAGTTGGGTGTATTGCAGTAATCGCCGTTTGAAGACCTCCGAAACAAGTTGGGCCTTGCGATCAGAGGTTTTCGGTCATTTTTCCTCTGAGACAGTCACTCCGGAGGTCTGCCCCACGTCGATGGAGTGCTTCAGGATCGACAGTAAGCCGATGGAGCAGTCATCTTCGGTTTTACTGGCAATGGACTGTTGCAAGTTGTCACCCAACACGTCCCTCATTTTTTTTCTGGGCAACGTTGCATTCCACTCCAGCAGCTCTTGGATCGCCGGGGCGGGGACGCCGCTGGATTTGTCATAGAGGCTTTCTGCGGTGCCGTCGCTCATGATCGCGAAGCCAGTCGTGGCTTCGATTTGCCCACGGTACAACTTGAGCTGCGACGCTGCTTTATGGTCAGTCAGAAACAGGGGGGTATTGGCGAGCTCGCCATTTTCTGGATAAGAAAGGGCCTGAAGTTGTCCGTCCGCATCAACGCTTGCGATGACACCATTGCCCAATTGGCCTGCCAGGTAACGGCCTCGTGAGTAAGCGACGAACGACAAGGAACAAGCCAGGTCGTTGATATCGCCGCCAAGCTTTGCAGATTTGCGTCTGAACGCGTCCAGGCAGCGATTAACCAGTCGCTGAGCTGCCTTCGCGTTGTGTTTGTCCATGTTTTGCCAGAGGCTTTCAAAGTTTTTGCAGACAAAGGCCAGGGTGGCCGTGACCGCTACTTGGGCGCCGATGTCGGATCTGGCTCTGGAGTCAGCCCCGTCGGCCAATGAAATGCACGTCACTTCGTTGGACTCTCTGGCCGCGACGTAGTCCTGGCTAGGCGTTTGAGTCTTGAGGTGCGAGCGTCCTGCCACAAACGCGCAGGCCGTTTTACAGCTGAGGTCTTCTGGCATGGGATTATCCTTGTTGGGAATAGGGTGGTTTGCCTGGCAGCCCGGTGGTGCCGTCGTTTGCTTGAGCGCGAAGATCGGTGTGGGCGATAAAGAGCAGACCATTCTTGCCGCGAATGCGGTTGATAATGCCCGGTCCAGAAAAAGGACGCTTTTATCGACGAGGGGGGCGTCGGCTTCCTTCCGTCTTGGTTCAAAATAGGCGCGGCGCGAGGATAACCTATCAATTTTGCGCATCACAACCGCAGTACCCAGCCTTGGCACCAGGATTAAACCCATGCAAACCCCGAATACAGCCCTCATCCGCGAAACCTTCCCCGTCGGACCCTTGCAGTGCAACTGCACGATCATCGGCGATCCGATCACCAAAAAAGCCATCGTGGTCGATCCGGGCGGTAATCACGAACTGATTCTCGCGCGACTCGACGCACTGGGCCTGAAGGTGGTCAGCATCATTCATACCCATGCGCACCTCGATCACTTCCTGGCGTCCGGTCAGTTGAAGGAGAAAACCGGCGCAACCCTGCATTTGCACAAAGAAGATCAATTTCTGTGGGACAACCTGGAGATGCAGTGCCAGATGTTCGGTGTGCCCTACACGCCGGTGCCGCCGCCGGATCGCTGGTTGGCCGATGATGAAGAACTGGCCTGCGGATGCGGCGTGGCATTGCACACGCCGGGTCATACACCGGGTTCCATGAGCTTTTGGTTTTCAGAGGCTAAGCTGCTGATTGCCGGTGACACGTTGTTTCGTCGCGGGGTAGGGCGCACGGATTTGTGGGGTGGCGATCAGGCGACCATCGTGCGGTCGATCAAGCAGCGGCTGTACACCCTCGACGAAGAAGCGACGGTAGTCACCGGGCATGGTCCGGACACACGTCTGGGCGATGAAATGCGCGAGAACCCTTTTGTGCGGGCGTGATTTCTAACGTTGTGAGGGGCGTGGCGGAATTATTTTTATCCGCAATGATCCAACGCCCGCTAAGGTTTAATGCCTTGTCCGTTGCACCACAGAATGCAAAAAGTAGGAGCTCTACATGTTCACCAAGCAGCGTTTGATTATTGTCGCTACGGCTGTGGCCTTGCTGTCTGGCTGCGCCTCGCCTAACCCTTACGACAACCAGGGCCAGGCCGACGGTGGTTCCACGGGCATGAGCAAAACCGCTAAATACGGTGGCCTCGGCGCTCTGGCCGGTGCTCTGGCCGGTGCCGCCATCAGTCACGATAACCGTGGCAAGGGCGCGCTGATTGGCGCTGCGGTGGTGGGTGCTTCCGCTGCCGGTTACGGTTATTACGCCGACCAGCAAGAGAAAAAGCTGCGCGCCAGCATGGCCAACACCGGAGTGGAAGTGCAGCGCCAGGGTGACCAGATCAAACTGATCATGCCGGGTAACATCACCTTCGCCACCGATTCGGCGAACATCGCGTCGGGCTTCTATCAACCGCTGAACAATCTGGCGGGCTCGCTCAAGGAGTTCAACCAGAACCAGATCGAGATCGTCGGCTACACCGACAGCACCGGCAGCCGCCAGCACAACATGGACCTGTCCCAGCGTCGCGCCCAGAGCGTGGCGACTTACCTGACGTCTCAGGGCGTTAGTGGTGCCAACCTGTCGGCTCGCGGTGCCGGGCCGGATAACCCGATTGCCAGCAACGGTGATGCCAATGGCCGGGCGCAGAACCGCCGGGTCGAGGTCAACCTGAAGGCGATTCCGGGTCAGGAGTATCCGCAGCAGTAAGCGTGTTCCCTTTACTCACCTGACTGAACCCCAGGCGTAAAAAAAAGCCCGCCCGATCCTCAACAGATCGGGCGGGCTTTTTTGTATCGCCAGTTCGGTCCCCTTCGCGAGCAAGCTCGCTCCCACAGGGATTTGTGTGCTGCCACTTTCTTGTGATCGACACAAAACACTGTGGGAGCGAGCTTGCTCGCGATGGGGCCAGAACTGGCAACTAAGCAATCAGCGACAAAAAAGCCCCCGGACAATCACTCATCCGGAGGCTTTTTGTGTCGCGCGAAACCTGATTACTTCTTCAGGCCGTAATGCTCATCGAGCATGCCCGGCGCGTTCGGGGCTTTGGGGGCGTAGTCGCGAGGCGGCTCCTGATTGCGCGGTGGCGTCAGGCGTTCACGTGGGGCAGCTGCCGCATCCGCGTGCAGCGAGGCTAGCAAGCGTTGACGAGTCTGCTCGTCCAGGGCCAGACGGTTGGCACCCTCGGCGAGATGATCCTGCACTTCCTGATAGCTCGCAGTCAGTTTCTTGACCAGCGTTGCAGTGCTGTTGAAGTGGGTGACCACCTCGTTCTGATAACTGTCGAAACGTTCCTGAATGTCATCCAGCTGACGTTGAGTGCTGCTAGGCGCGGCATTCGGCACCAGGCGAGCGATCAGGAATCCAATGGCGACACCCACAACCAGGGCAAGAGTCGGTAACAACCAAACTAAGAGCGAGTGTTCCACGAGTCCTTCCTCTATAAACGGCTTTGCTTTACGTTAACGGCTCGAACCTGCGCTGTATACCGCGATTCACTCGCAATAGATTGGCACAGACAATTTGCTAGACGAGTCGACCCGATTCGAGGTCACGGAGTTCCTTCCTTGCTTATGCGCGAAACCCCTGTAGTGATTGATGGCCCGGTCGGCCAACTGGAAGCCCTGTATTTGGAAAACAAAGGGCTTGATAGCGAGCAGCCCCGCGGCCTGGCGCTGATCTGCCATCCGAACCCGGTGCAGGGCGGCACCATGCTCAACAAAGTAGTCTCGACCTTGCAGCGCACCGCGCGCGACGCCGGTTTGATTACTTTGCGTTTCAACTATCGCGGCGTCGGTGCCAGTGAAGGCACGCACGACATGGGCACGGGAGAAGTCGACGATGCTCAAGCGGTCGCCGAATGGCTGCGGGCCAAGCATCCAGACTTGCCGTTGACCCTGTTCGGTTTCTCCTTCGGCGGTTTTGTTGCCGCCAGTCTCGGCGGACGCCTGGAAGCGAAGGGTGAACAGCTGAAACATTTGTTCATGGTCGCGCCCGCTGTCATGCGCCTGGGCGATCAGGATCAACTGCCGCAACACGGCGAGCTGACCCTGATTCAGCCTGAAACCGACGAGGTCATTGATCCGCAGCTCGTTTACGAATGGTCCGACAAGCTCGAACTCCCCCATGAGCTGCTGAAAGTGGCAGAATGCGGACACTTTTTTCATGGCAAGCTGACCGATCTCAAGGATCTGATCCTGCCGCGTCTTTCGAATTGATTGCAGTCTGACAAGCGATTACCCATGACGACTCGTACCCGTATCCTCACCGGCATCACCACCACCGGCACGCCGCACCTGGGCAACTACGCCGGTGCCATCCGCCCGGCGATCGTCGCCAGTCGCGACAGCAATGCCGATTCGTTCTACTTCCTGGCCGACTACCACGCCCTGATCAAGTGCGATGACCCGCTGCGCATCCAGCGCTCGCGTCTGGAAATCGCCGCGACCTGGCTGGCCGGTGGCCTGGATGTGGACCGCGTGACCTTCTACCGTCAGTCCGACATCCCGGAAATCCCAGAGCTGACCTGGCTGCTGACCTGCGTTGCCGCCAAGGGCCTGCTCAACCGTGCCCATGCCTACAAGGCCTCGGTGGACAAGAACGTCGAAACCGGCGAAGACCCGGACGCCGGCATCACCATGGGCTTGTACAGCTACCCGGTGCTGATGGCCGCGGACATTCTGATGTTCAATGCCCACAAGGTGCCGGTCGGTCGTGACCAGATCCAGCACGTGGAAATGGCCCGTGACATCGGCCAGCGCTTCAACCATCTGTTCGGTCAGGGCAAAGAATTCTTCACCATGCCCGAGGCGCTGATCGAAGAAAGCGTCGCCACGCTGCCAGGCCTCGACGGCCGCAAGATGTCGAAGAGCTACGACAACACCATTCCGTTGTTCAGCAGCGCCAAGGAAATGAAAGACGCGATTTCGCGGATCGTCACTGACTCCCGCGCACCGGGCGAAGCGAAAGATCCAGACAACTCGCACCTGTTCACCTTGTTCCAGGCGTTCGCCACCCCGGCGCAGTCCGACGAGTTCCGCAGCGAACTGCTGCAAGGCCTGGGTTGGGGCGAGGCGAAGAATCGTCTGTTCCAGCTGCTGGACAATGAGTTGGGCGAGTCCCGCGAGCGTTATCACCAGCTGATCGAACGCCCGGCAGACCTGGAAGACATCCTGCAGATCGGCGCCAAAAAGGCCCGTTCTGTGGCGACACCGTTCCTTCACGAACTGCGTGAAGCGGTTGGCCTGCGCTCTTTCGTCGCTCAGACCCAGGTCGCGACCACCACCAAGAAGAAAGCCGCGAAAGCCGCGCGTTTTGTCAGTTTCCGCGAAGACGACGGCAGTTTCCGCTTCCGTCTGCTGGCGGCCGACGGCGAGCAACTGCTGTTGTCGCGCAACTTCGCCGACGGCAAAACCGCAGGTCAGGTGACCAAGCAGCTGCAATCCGGCCAGCCTCTGGATGTGCGCAGTGAAGACTTGAGCTTCAGCGTCTGGCTGGAAGGCGAGTGCGTTGCCGACAGCCCGGCCTTTGCTGACAGCGCCGCTCGCGACGTCGCCATCGACACCTTGCGAGTTGCTCTGACGCCGGTTCAGGAATAAATCAGCGGCTCGGCCCGACCAAGGGCCGATTGCCATTCCCACGGGCCGTCGCTACAGTGTCGGCCCGTTTTTGTTGCCTTGCTAACGAATTATGACGCCCCTAGAACGATATCAAGCTGATCTGAAACGCCCGGAATTCTTCCATGACGCCGCGCAGGAAACTGCGGTGCGCCACTTGCAGCGCCTGTACGACGATCTGGTCGCGGCCTCGCACAGCAAACCGGGTCTGTTCGGCAAACTGTTTGGCAAGAAAGACGCGGCACCGGTCAAGGGTCTGTACTTCTGGGGCGGCGTTGGCCGTGGCAAGACCTATCTGGTCGACACCTTCTTCGAAGCACTGCCGTTCAAGGAAAAGGTCCGCACTCACTTCCACCGCTTCATGAAGCGCGTGCACGAAGAGATGAAGACCCTTGGCGGTGAGAAAAACCCGCTGACCATCATCGCCAAGCGCTTCTCTGACGAAGCCCGGGTGATTTGTTTCGATGAATTCTTCGTGTCCGACATCACTGACGCGATGATCCTCGGCACGCTGATGGAAGAGCTGTTCAAGAACGGCGTGACCCTGGTTGCGACCTCGAACATCGTGCCGGACGGTTTGTACAAGGACGGCCTGCAACGTGCGCGCTTCCTGCCGGCCATTGCGTTGATCAAGCAGAACACCGAGATCGTCAACGTCGACAGCGGTGTCGATTACCGTCTGCGTCACCTTGAGCAAGCTGAGCTGTTCCACTTTCCGCTGGATGAAGCGTCCCACGAAAGCCTGCGCAAGAGCTTCCGCGCCCTGACGCCGGAATGCACGGCAGCCATCGAAAACGACGTGCTGATGATCGAGAACCGCGAAATCCGTGCCTTGCGTACGTGCGATGACGTGGCCTGGTTCGACTTCCGCGAACTCTGCGACGGCCCGCGCAGCCAGAACGATTACATCGAACTGGGCAAGATCTTCCACGCCGTGTTGCTCAGCGGTGTCGAGCAGATGAGCGTCACCACCGACGACATCGCCCGACGCTTTATCAACATGGTCGACGAGTTCTACGACCGCAACGTGAAGCTGATCATTTCCGCCGAGGTCGAGCTCAAAGACCTCTACACCGGCGGTCGCCTGAACTTCGAGTTCCAGCGCACGCTCAGCCGTCTGCTGGAAATGCAGTCCCACGAATTCCTGTCCCGGGCGCATAAGCCGTAGGACGTTCCGGAAATGAAAAAGGGCCTGCAAATGCAGGCCCTTTTTTACATCCAGAATTCACCGCAAACCCTGTAGGAGTGAGCCTGCTCGCGATAGCGTCCGTCCATACAGCATTGATGTGGCTGACACACCGCTATCGCGAGCAGGCTCACTCCTACATGGGTTTTGTGTGTGGATAGAGAACTACGCAGCTTGTTGGAATTGCTGTCGATACTGGTTCGGCGACAGTTCAGTGTGCTGGCGGAACAGCCGAGCGAAGAAACTCGCATCGTCGTAACCGACTTCATAACTGATGGTCTTGATGCTCTTGCGGCTGCCGGACAGCAAGCCCTTGGCCGTCTCGATGCGCAGGCGTTGCAGGTAATGCAGCGGCTTGTCGCCGGTGGCGGTCTGGAAGCGCCGCATGAAATTACGAATGCTCATGCCGTGTTCGCGAGCCACGTCTTCGAAGCGGAATTTGTCGGCGAAGTGTTCTTCGAGCCAGTGCTGGATCTGCAGGATGATCACATCCTGGTGCAGCTTCTGACCGCCGAAACCGATCCGTCCCGGCGAGTAGCTGCGCTGCACTTCATAAAGAATGTCTCGCGCCACGGCCTGGGACACGTTGGCGCCGCAGAAGCGTTCGATCAGGTAAATGTAAAGGTCGCAGGCCGACGTGGTGCCGCCCGCGCAATACAGGTTGTCGGCGTCGGTCAGGTGTTTGTCCTGATTGAGCTGAACCCGTGGGAAGCGTTCGGCAAACGCATTGAAGAAGCGCCAGTAAGTGGTCGCTTCCTTGCCGTCGAGCAACCCTGCCTCGGCCAGCCAGAACACCCCGGTGGCCTCGCCGCACAGTACCGCGCCGCGAGCATGTTGCTGACGCAGCCAGGGCAGGACCTGTGGATAACGTTGGCAAAGGGTGTCGAAATCGTCCCAGAAGGCTGGAAGGACAATGATGTCGGCGTTTTCCAGGCCGCCGTCCACCGGCATGATCACGTCACTGAAGCTGTTCACCGGTTTGCCGTCGGGGCTGACCAGACGGGTTTCGAACGCCGGAGTCAGGCCTTGGCCCAGTTGTTTACCGTAACGCAGGCTGGCCAGGTGAAAGAAATCCTTGGCTTGCATGAGGGTGGAAGCGAAAACCCGGTCGATAGCCAGGATGCTGACGCGCCGCAAGGGCGTGGAGACTTGGTTAGACATAATTCAACTTTATTCTTATAGGGGAAAGTGGTCACCAGACGGCTGGATCGTCTTATTTTTTGTCGGATGTGTCCAGTGTCCTGTATCAGATGCAGGGCATAGTCTCTGAAGGTCAATTCCGGCTAACAATAACGACAGGTGCCGCATGATCC
Source organism: Pseudomonas fluorescens (assembly GCF_000968015.1). Lineage (GTDB taxonomy): Bacteria > Pseudomonadota > Gammaproteobacteria > Pseudomonadales > Pseudomonadaceae > Aquipseudomonas > Aquipseudomonas fluorescens_W. The sequence goes on along the minus strand of NZ_LACH01000014.1, from coordinate 150,554 downwards.
CCAGAACCTTGTTCAGTTCAGAGCACGAACTTTTTCGCGACAGCGTACGAACGTTCCTCGAAAAAGAGGCCGTACCGTTCCATGGTCAGTGGGAAAAACAAGGCTATATCGACCGCAAACTCTGGAACAAGGCAGGGGAGGCGGGCATGCTCTGTTCGCATCTGCCAGAAGAGTACGGCGGTCTGGGGGCGGACTTTCTCTACAGCGCGGTGGTGATCGAAGAGGTCGGTCGTCTCGGCCTGACCGGTATCGGTTTTTCCCTGCATTCGGACATCGTCGCACCTTACATCCTGCATTACGGCAGTGAAGCGCTGAAACACAAATACCTGCCGAAACTGGTGTCTGGCGAGATGGTCACGGCGATTGCCATGACCGAGCCGGGTGCCGGTTCCGACCTGCAAGGGGTAAAAACCACCGCGGTGCTCGATGGCGACGAGTATGTGATCAACGGTTCGAAGACGTTCATCACCAACGGCTATCTGGCGGACCTGGTGATTGTTGTGGCCAAGACCGATCCGAAGGCCGGCGCGAAAGGCACCAGCCTGTTTCTGGTGGAGGCCAACACCCCAGGCTTCGCCAAGGGCAAGCGTCTGGAAAAAGTCGGCATGAAGGCTCAGGACACCTCGGAACTGTTCTTCCAGGACGTGCGGGTGCCCAAGGAAAACCTGTTGGGGCAGGCCGGGATGGGCTTTGCGTACCTGATGCAGGAATTGCCTCAAGAGCGTCTTACCGTTGCCATCGGCGGGCTGGCTTCGGCTGAAGCTGCGTTGCAATGGACGCTGGAGTACACCCGCGAGCGCAAGGCTTTCGGCAAGGCGATCGCCGACTTCCAGAACACCCGCTTCAAACTGGCGGAGATGGCGACCGAGATTCAGATCGGTCGGGTCTTCGTCGATCGCTGTCTGGAACTGCACCTGCAAGGCAAGCTGGATGTGCCGACGGCGGCGATGGCCAAGTACTGGGGCACTGACCTGCAATGCAAGGTGCTCGATGAGTGCGTGCAGTTGCATGGCGGTTACGGTTTCATGTGGGAATACCCGATCGCCCGGGCGTGGGCGGATGCGCGGGTGCAGCGGATTTATGCGGGGACCAATGAAATCATGAAGGAGATTATTGCGCGGTCGCTTTGACCTTGCGGTGACTGTTAGGCCGCCATCGCGAGCAAGCTCGCTCCCACAGGGATTGCGCAAAACCTGTGGGAGCGAGCTTGCTCGCGATGGGGTCTATGAATCAATCAAGGTGCCGGGTTCGGGTGATCCTTGTGAATCGCCTCGATGCCCTCCAGTACTTCATCCGACAGCTTCAGCTCGAAGCTGGCGATGTTGCTCTCCAATTGTTCCATGGTTGTCGCGCCAATGATGTTGCTGGTCACAAATGGCTGCTGAGTGACAAACGCCAGCGCCATTTGTGCCGGGTCCAGGCCGTGTTCACGCGCCAGTGCCACATAACGGCTGCACGCTGCTTCCGACTGCGGGTTGAAATAGCGGCTGAAGCGGCTGTAGAGGCTCAGGCGGCCTTTAGGCGGACGCGCGCCACCTTCGTACTTGCCCGACAGGAAACCGAACGCCAGCGGCGAATAGGCGAGCAGACCGCACTGTTCGCGGATGGCGATTTCCGCCAGGCCGACTTCGAAGCTGCGATTGAGCAGGTTGTACGGGTTCTGGATCGACACCGCGCGCGGCCAGCCACGGGCTTCCGCAATGGCGAGGAAGCGCATGGTTCCCCATGGCGTTTCATTGGACAGGCCGATGTGGCGGATCTTGCCGGCCTTGACCTGTTCGTCCAGCGCTTCGAGGGTGTCCTCCAGTGGCGTGAGGTTGGCTTCGGTCTGGTGTTTGTAACCGAGCTGACCGAAGAAATTGGTGCTGCGCTCCGGCCAATGCAACTGGTAGAGGTCGATGTAGTCGGTCTGCAAGCGCTTGAGGCTGGCGTCCACGGCTTCGGTGATGTGCTGGCGGTTGTGTCGCAGGTTTTTGTCGCGGATGTAGTCGATGGTGTTGCCGGGGCCGGCGATCTTGCTGGCCAGGATCCAATCGGCGCGATCACCACGGCTTTTGAAGTAATTGCCGATGTAGCGCTCGGTGGTGGCGTAGGTTTCGGCCTTGGGCGGCACCGGGTACATCTCGGCGGTATCGATGAAATTGATCCCGGCACTCTTGGCCCGTTCAATCTGGGCGAAGGCTTCAGCCTCGCTGTTTTGCTCGCCCCAGGTCATGGTTCCGAGGCAGATGGCGCTCACGTTCAGATTGGTTCGGCCTAGCTGTCGATAGTCCATCGGATGCTCCTTGGGCAAAACAATCATAAAAGCAGGTTGAATTATTTTTCGCAATCTGCATAATTGCGCACCTCTTTCTGCAGTGGAAGTGATGCGCCGCCGCCGAAGAATCTTGCCGTTGAACGGACGCGCCGACCCGAGCCCCCGAAAGCGTCTGTATCCGGCTGCCTTTGACTTGTCAAAGTACGCACTATTCAGTAAGATCCGCCGTCTAATTTACAGGGCGGCCCCTGAGGCTATAAAGAATGAAAACTTTTACTGCTAAACCGGAAACAGTACAGCGCGACTGGTTTGTCGTCGACGCTGCAGGTCAGACCCTGGGTCGTCTGGCCACCGAAATCGCGAGCCGTCTGCGTGGCAAGCATAAAGCTGAGTACACTCCTCACGTTGACACCGGCGATTACATCGTCGTTATCAATGCCGAGCAGATTCGTGTAACCGGTGCTAAAACCACCGACAAAATCTACTACTCCCACTCCGGTTTCCCGGGCGGCATCAAGTCGATCAACTTCGAAAAGCTGATCGCTAAAGCCCCTGAGCGCGTGATCGAGACCGCGGTCAAAGGCATGCTGCCTAAGAACCCGCTGGGTCGCGACATGTATCGTAAGCTGAAAGTCTATGCGGGCGCTGTACACCCTCATACTGCTCAGCAGCCCCAAGAACTGAAGTTTTAACGGAATAGTTCATTATGTCGGCGACTCAAAATTACGGCACTGGCCGTCGCAAGACCGCAACCGCACGCGTTTTCCTGCGTCCGGGTACTGGTAACATCTCCATCAACAACCGCACCCTGGAAAATTTCTTCGGCCGCGAAACTGCCCGCATGGTAGTTCGTCAGCCGCTGGAACTGACTGAGACTGTCGAGAAATTCGACATCTACGTCACCGTGATCGGTGGTGGTGTAAGTGGTCAAGCTGGCGCAATCCGCCACGGTATCACTCGCGCACTGATGCAGTACGACGAAACCCTGCGTGGCGCTCTGCGCAAAGCTGGCTTCGTTACCCGCGATGCACGTGAAGTTGAACGTAAGAAAGTTGGTCTGCGTAAAGCGCGTAAGCGTCCGCAGTACTCGAAGCGTTAATTCGCTTTTACGTTCAAAAAGAACGCCCAGTTTCCTCGCGAAGCTGGGCGTTTTTTTATGGGTGCGATTTATCAAAGAATTGCTCTGTGACAACTTGCCACAGCCGTAGAAGCCCTATACTGCAAGGCTTGGCAGTGGAGCCCCTCGGTAATTACCTTGTCAGAATTGGGGCTTTTCATTACCATTCGGCAAAATTTTTATAAGTTCAGATTTTTACTTAGTAGACGCCTGATTTAACAGGCCACAAAGCTGATGGGAGAGGACTGAATGAGCAATGACGGCGTGAATGCAGGCCGGCGTCGCTTCTTGGTAGCAGCCACATCCGTGGTGGGTGCTGCAGGAGCGGTGGGGGCTGCGGTCCCGTTCGTGGGGTCATGGTTTCCCAGTGCCAAGGCGAAAGCCGCAGGTGCACCGGTGAAGGTGAATGTCAGCAAAATCGAACCAGGCCAGCAGATGATTGCTGAGTGGCGCGGTCAGCCGGTGTTCATTGTCCGCCGTACCGAGGAAATCCTGGGGAATCTGAAAAAGATCGAGGGCCAGCTGTCTGACCCGACCTCCAAGAACTCGACACAACCGACCTATGTCGACCCGCAAACGCGGTCGATCAAGCCAGAGGTTCTGCTGCTGATCGGTATCTGCACGCACCTGGGTTGCTCGCCGACCTTCCGTCCAGAAGTGGCACCTGCGGATCTGGGCAAGGACTGGGTAGGTGGTTATTTCTGCCCTTGCCACGGTTCCCACTACGATCTGGCTGGCCGCGTCTACAAGTCGCAACCTGCGCCTTTGAACCTGCCAGTTCCCCCGCATTCCTATGAGACCGATGACATCATTGTCATTGGCGTCGATACGGAGAAAGCGTGATGAGCAAGTTCATGGATTGGGTTGATGCGCGCTTTCCCGCGACCAAAATGTGGGAAGACCATCTCAGCAAGTACTACGCCCCGAAGAACTTCAACTTCTTCTACTTCTTTGGCTCCCTGGCACTGCTCGTTCTGGTCAACCAGATCGTTACCGGTGTCTGGCTGACCATGAGCTACACCCCGTCGGCGGAAGAAGCGTTTGCTTCCGTCGAATACATCATGCGCGACGTCGAGTACGGCTCGATCCTGCGTCTGCTGCACTCCACTGGCGCTTCGGCGTTCTTCATCGTGGTCTATCTGCACATGTTCCGTGGCTTGCTCTACGGTTCGTACCAGAAGCCGCGTGAGCTGGTGTGGGTCTTCGGCATGCTGATCTATCTGGCGCTGATGGCTGAAGCCTTCATGGGTTACCTGCTGCCGTGGGGTCAGATGTCCTACTGGGGTGCCCAGGTGATCATCTCGCTGTTCGGTGCGATCCCGGTCATCGGCAACGACCTGACTCAGTGGATCCGTGGTGACTACCTGATTTCCGGTATCACCCTGAACCGCTTCTTCGCCCTGCACGTTGTTGCCTTGCCGATCGTGATCCTCGGTCTGGTGGTGCTGCACGTTCTGGCGCTGCACGAAGTCGGTTCGAACAACCCGGACGGCGTGGACATCAAGAAATTCAAAGACGAAAACGGCGTACCGCTGGACGGCATTGCCTTCCACCCGTACTACACCGTGAAAGATATCGTCGGCGTGGTGGTGTTCCTGTTCATCTTCTGCTCGATCGTGTTCTTCTTCCCGGAAATGGGTGGTTATTTCCTCGAGAAGCCGAATTTTGAAGTGGCGAACGCCTTCAAGACTCCAGAGCACATCGCTCCGGTTTGGTACTTCACCCCGTTCTACGCGATTCTGCGGGCGATTCCGGACAAGCTCCTGGGCGTTATCGCCATGGGCGCGGCCATCGCTGTGCTGTTCGTCCTGCCATGGCTCGATCGTAGCCCGGTCAAGTCGATGCGCTACAAAGGCTGGCTGAGCAAGATCTGGCTCTGGGTGTTCTGCATCTCGTTCGTGATTCTGGGCGTGCTGGGCGTACTGGCCCCAACCCCTGAGCGGACGTTGCTGTCGCAGGTATGTACTTTCCTGTACTTCGCCTACTTCATTCTGATGCCGTTCTACACCAGGCTCGAGAAGACCAAACCGGTTCCGGAAAGGGTGACTGGCTGATGAAAAAGCTATTTGCTGTACTGATTCTTGCTGCTTTGCCTGTACTGTCCTTCGCGGCCGAACACGGTGGTCCTGAGCTGGAAAAGGTCGATATCGACGTTTCCGACAAGGCTGCCATGCAGGATGGCGCACGTACATTCGCCAACTACTGCATGGGCTGTCACAGCGCCAAGTTCCAGCGGTACGAGCGTGTCGCCGATGACTTGGGCATTCCGCACGACCTGATGCTCTCGAAGCTGGTGTTCACCGGCGCCAAGATTGGCGACCACATGAGCATCGGCATGCAGCCGGCTGACGCCAAGACCTGGTTCGGTGCGGCGCCGCCCGACCTGACCCTGGTCGCCCGCGTTCGTGGTACTGACTGGCTCTACGGTTACCTGAAATCTTTCTACGAAGACCCATCGCGCCCTTGGGGCGTGAACAACAAGGTGTTCCCGAACGTCGGGATGCCTAACGTTCTGGTCGGCCTGCAGGGTCGTCAGGTGGTAGGCTGTAAACAAGTTCAAATCGTCGAAGACGGCAAGAAGCAATACGATCCGCTGACCGGCACCGCTTTGACGCATGAAGCCTGCGACCAACTGACCATACTGCCGAAAACCGGCACGCTGAACGAAGAGCAGTTCGACGAGAAGGTCAAGAATCTGGTGACCTTCCTGGCCTACTCGGCCAACCCGGTGAAGCTGCAGCATCAGCGCATCGGTACCTATGTGTTGCTGTACCTGGCGTTCTTCTTCGTATTCGCATACTTGCTCAAGCGTGAATACTGGAAAGACGTCCATTGATATTGCTGTAAAATTGCTGTCAATCGCGCGCGCCCAAGGGCGTCTCTGAAGGTGTAACGAGCCTGGTGATCCAGGCGTTACGGGAGGCGCCCTCTGGGCGCGCGCGTTTTTCCGTTTCCGATAATTTCAACAAGCGAGGAGGACCGCCATGGGCGTGACCAATCGGTTGGCCTGTTACTCCGACCCCGCCGACCACTATTCCCACCGAGTGCGTATCGTACTTGCAGAGAAGGGTGTCAGCGCCGAGATCATTTACGTGGAAGCTGGTCGCCAGCCGCCTAAACTGATTGAAGTGAACCCTTACGGCAGCTTGCCCACCCTGGTCGATCGTGACCTGGCGTTGTGGGAGTCGACCGTGGTGATGGAATATCTGGATGAGCGTTACCCGCACCCGCCCTTACTGCCGGTTTATCCAGTGGCGCGTGCCAACAGCCGTCTGCTGATTCATCGTATTCAGCGTGACTGGTGTGGTCTGGTGGATCTGATCCTGGATTCCCGGTCCAAGGAAGCAGCCCGTGTCGTTGCTCGCAAAGAGCTGCGCGAAAGCCTGACCGGCGTGTCGCCGTTGTTCGCCGACAAGCCGTTTTTCCTCAGTGAGGAACAAAGTCTGGTGGATTGCTGCCTATTACCAATACTCTGGCGATTGCCGATTCTGGGTATAGAACTGCCGCGGCCTGCCAAGCCGCTGCTTGATTACATGGAGCGCTCGTTTGCGCGTGAGGCTTTCCAGGCGAGTCTGTCTGGTGTCGAACGCGATATGCGCTAAGGCTTAAGGAGCCGCTATGAACTCCAGTCGACCTTATCTGGTCCGCGCGCTCTACGAGTGGATTGTGGACAACGATTGCACCCCGCACATGCTGGTCAATTCCGAGTATCCGTCGGTGCAAGTGCCTCAGGGTTTTGCCAGTGACGGACAGATTGTCCTGAACGTATCGCCGGCAGCCGTGCGTCATCTGCACATGGACAACGAAGCGGTCAGCTTCGAAGGGCGCTTCGGTGGCGTACCGCACACCCTGTACGTGCCTATCGCATCGATCCTGGGTATTTATGCTCGGGAGAACGGTCAGGGCATGGTGTTCGATCTGGAATCGCCTATGGAAGACGAGGAAGAGATCGAGCCGGATGACGATATTCCGCCACCCGACAGCGAGCCGCCGCGTCCCAGCGGTCGACCGAGTTTGAAGGTGGTGAAGTAATAAAAAAGGCGATCCGGATGGATCGCCTTTTTTATTACTGTAGGAGTGAGCCTGCTCGCGATGGCGGTCTCAAGGACACCATCGCAAGCAGTGCTCATACAGGATCAGTCAATGTACTCAAACAACTTCACAATCTTCTGCACACCGGAAACGCCTTGCACCAGGTTGGTCGCTTGGGCAGCTTCCTGTTTGGTCAGCAGGCCCAGCAGGTAGACGATGCCGTTCTCGGTGACAACCTTGATGCGCGAGCCCGGAATGTTCGGGTCGGTGAGCATCTGGGTCTTGATCTTGGAGGTCAGCCAGGTGTCGTTCTGGCGGGCAAGGAAGCCGGAAGGTGGCAGGACTTGCAGTTCGTTGTGGACTGTCTTCACCCGCTGAACAGCCGCAGCGGCCTGTTCGGCCTTGGCCTTGAGGTCGGCGCGCGGGGTTTGTCCGGCGAGCAGCACGACGCCATTGAAGCTGGTGACGACGATGTGCGAGTCGTTGTCCAGGGCTGGATCGGCCTTGGCAATGTTCACGCCGACCTTGGTATCGATCAGAGAGTCGTCGATCTTGCTGCCGAAGGTGCGGGTGCCGCGGTCATCTTCAATCGGCGCTTCACGGCTGGCGTTAACCACCGAGGTGCAGCCGCTGATGCCGAGGCACAGGGTCAAGGCCAGAAGGCCTAGGCGATTAGGGGTCATTCTTCACTCCCGAACAGTTGGCTGTCGATCAAATCGCAAAGGCAATGGATCGCCAGCAGGTGGACTTCCTGAATACGTGCGGTGACGTTGGCCGGTACGCGAATCTCGACGTCCTCGGGCAATAGCAGCGACGCCATGCCGCCGCCATCGCGACCGGTCAATGCTACGACAATCATTTCGCGATCATGTGCGGCCTGGATCGCTTGAATAATGTTTGCCGAGTTGCCGCTGGTGGAAATCGCCAGCAATACGTCACCCGGCTGGCCGAGGGCGCGGATCTGTTTGGAGAAGATTTCGTTGTAGCTGTAGTCGTTGGCGATCGAGGTGATCGTCGAGCTGTCGGTGGTCAGCGCGATGGCTGGGAGGCTCGGACGCTCGCGCTCGAAACGGTTGAGCAGCTCGGACGAGAAGTGCTGGGCATCACCGGCAGAGCCGCCGTTGCCGCAGGACAGCATTTTGCCTTCGTTGAGCAGGGCGTTGACCATCACCTGGCTGGCTTGCTCGATGTGCGGTGCAAGTACGTCCATCGCCATTTGCTTGGTATCGATACTGGCCTGAAAAAGCTGGCGAATTCGGGATTGCATGTCCATCTGTGTGACCTTAATTAGCGCGGCTACTCGGCACATGAATGTGCAGCCCGCAAAGCAAAGAGCAAAAGTGTTGGGTGAAAGTGTCCGGTTCGGGGTGTTCGCGATCAGCTGTCGAAGGCATTCTGCAACCAGTTCAACTGATCGAGGTTGCTGTCGATGGCAACCACGTCGAAACGGCAAGGGAAATTGGCCCAGCGCGACTCGCGCTGAAGAAAATACTGCGCGGCAAAAATCAGTTTTTGCCGTTTGCGCTCATCAATGCTATCGAGCGCGCCACCCCATTGAGTGTTTTTTCTGTAGCGGACTTCAACGAATACTACTGTATCGCCATCAAGCATGACCAGATCAAGCTCACCGCGTTTACACAACCAGTTCTGCGCCAGCAGGCGCAGACCCTGTTGTTGAAGATGCTCGAGCGCATGGCGCTCGGCATCTTTACCACTTTGCTGGCGTGACCTGTCGGGCATCAGCGCGGGGTATCCGGCAGGCGTTGAACCTGACCGCTCACGAACTGTGCCCACGGCAACTGACGAACGACTCGCTGGTTTGCAGTCATGCCCAGGCTGCCCGATTGACCTTCGATGCGGCTCTCCGGCAAGGCCTTGAGTTGCCCCAGACGCGGAGCCAGACGATAGGCGTCAACGCCCATCGCGTACAGACGACCCAGGCTGCCAGCAGCTTGTGGCCATTGAGCGGTCACTTGTTTGCGCAGTGGATCGTTGGCCTCCAGCAACCATGGGGTTTCGCAGAAGCGAATGCCGTTCATGTCGTTGTACTGATTCACATCGCCGCTGGCGCTGAACACGTGGGAGGTGGCGTAAACCGGCACGTCGCCGGCGTACTGGAAGTTCAGGGTCGGCTTGATCTGCTGGGCTTGCTGAGGCGTTGCAGCCAGGAAGATGAACTCGATGTCCTGGCGACGCGAAGGCTGGGCGGCTACCTGCCCGCCAACGGTGCTTTGCAGGCTCTTGGCACGACCTTCGCTCTGACGCAGCTGGAACATGTCGGCAATCTGCTGGGCCAGTTGAACTGGTTGGTCGACACGTTCGGTAGCGACGATGCTGCCACCATTAGCCTGCCAATCCTGGCTGAACGCTCTCAACACGCGATCGCCCCATTCGCCTTTCGGCACCATGATGGCTGCGCGATGCAGGCCATCGGCGCGAGCGCGACGCGAGACTTCGCGAGCTTCGTCTTCAGCAGCAAGACCAAACTGAAACAGTTGGGCCGGGCCTTGTTCGCCTTCGCTGTAATTCAGCGCCAGGGTGGTAATCGGCAGTTGCGGGCGAGCGCTGAGCTGTTTGACCAGCGGCTTCTCCAGCGGACCGACGACCAGTTGCACGCCATCGGCCTGGGCTTTGCGGTAGAACTCGTCCACCGAAGTGAGTTTCGAGCTGTCATAGAACTCGATGGCCGGCGGCTTCTGCCCGGCTTGTTGGGCCTGGTAGTGAGCAGCCATGAAACCTTCGCGCAGTGCTTTGCCGACCGACGCCAGCGGGCCGTCTTGTGGCAGCAACAGGGCAATTTTGCTCAGGGACTGGCTGGCCAGTTCCTTGAGCTTGGTCAGTGGCAACGGCAATTGAATGGCGGCCGGGTGCTTTGGATTCTGTGCGCGCCAGTTGTCGATCGCGGCTTGTTGCTGTTCCAGGGTGCCGGCAGTTTTCACCGCCAGCGCCAGGCCCATCCATCCGCCGAGGTCGTCAGTGGCGCTCGGCTGCAGTTGATCAGTCGGCAGCGAGGCGATCAGGGTCCAGATCGCTTCGTGGTTTTTGCTTGCCGCTTCACCTTCGAGCATTGGTGCAATGAAGATGCGTTCCCGCGCGGCAGCCAGCGTCTGGCCATCGGCTTCAAGGGCGCGGGCATGGACGGTGCCGGTGCGAACCTGTTGCTCGGCCGGCAGTTCGCTCAGGCGTTGCAGGCTCGGATGACTCAAGGCTGTCAGCGCCGCTTTGGGCTGATTGCGAACCATGGCCAGTTCTGCCGCCAGGGTACTGGCGAAAACCTGTTGGCCAGGCTTGAGTGTTTCGACGGGGACTTGTTGCAGGATTTGCGCGGACTGGCCGGCATTCCCCTGACGATAGGCCAGGTCTGCCGCGCTCAGGCGCAACAGGGAGGCTTTTTCCGGGTCTTTGCTTTGAGCGGCCTGTGCGAGCAATTGCTCGATACTGGCATCCGGGGTGCGTGGAAGTTCGCCAAGGCTGGAGGAGGGCGAGCTGGCGCAAGCCGCCAGCAAGGCAGCGAGGCAGAGGGCAGTGAACAGCCGCAGGCAAGCGATCATGTAGTGTTCCTGATACTCGATCAAATTAGCGTGGAATTGTACCCAAGCGCTGGCCGGGGCGCGATGTTACTGGTGTGAATCGATCAATTTAGCTCGTGCAAATGTTGCGGCACTGCACAAAAGGCTGCAAAACCGAGGGTTGCTTGCGCGTATCGCGAACGTCGCGACGCGCTACAATGGCGGCTTTTACCGATCATGAGGTGTGCGCTTTGACTGCTCCAGGTGCTTTGAATTCCGCTGCTGGCTCGCTTTATGTGGTGGCGACGCCCATCGGCAACCTGGACGACATCAGTGCGCGTGCGCTGAAAATCCTGCGCGAGGTCGCCCTGATCGCCGCCGAAGATACCCGTCACTCTCAGCGCTTGATGCAGCATTTCGGCATTCCTACACCGCTGGCAGCCTGTCATGAACACAATGAGCGGGATGAAGGTAGCCGCTTTATCACCCGCTTGCTCGCCGGCGACGATGTGGCGTTGATTTCCGATGCCGGCACGCCGTTGATTTCCGATCCGGGTTATCACCTCGTGCGCCAGGCCCGTGCTGCGGGTATCAATGTGGTGCCGGTCCCGGGTGCCTGCGCGTTGATCGCAGCGTTGTCGGCGGCGGGGTTGCCGTCGGACCGTTTCATCTTCGAAGGCTTCCTGCCGGCCAAGGCTGTCGGTCGGCGCGCTCGTCTTGAGTTGGTAAAGGAAGAACCGCGCACGCTGATTTTTTATGAGGCGCCACACCGCATCCTTGAATGTCTGCAAGACATGGAGCTGGTGTTCGGTGGGGAGCGCCCGGCTTTGCTGGCCCGTGAAATCACTAAAACCTTTGAAACCCTTAAGGGCTTGCCGCTGGCCGAGTTACGCGAGTTCGTCGAGTCAGACAGCAATCAGCAACGCGGCGAGTGCGTGGTGTTGGTGGCGGGTTGGTCTGCCCCCGAGGCCGAGGACGCCGTCAGCAGTGAAGCGATGCGCATTCTGAATTTGTTGCTTGAAGAAATGCCGCTCAAGCGAGCTGCGGCGTTGGCGGCGCAAATTACCGGCGAGCGCAAGAATGTGCTTTATCAGGTCGCGCTGGATAAACAGAAGGGCGAGTAAAAACCGACGTGCAGGCGCGGCCCAAGGCGTTTAGCGCTTGTCCTTCGGCCGCTCTGCCGTTAATCTTCGCGGCGGAGAGTCGATCGGACAGTCGCTGCCCTCTATGAGAATTAGGGGGGGGAGGAAAGTCCGGGCTCCATAGGGCGAAGTGCCAGGTAATGCCTGGGAGGCGTGAGCCTACGGAAAGTGCCACAGAAAATAACCGCCTAAGCGCTTCGGCGCCGGTAAGGGTGAAAAGGTGCGGTAAGAGCGCACCGCGCGACTGGCAACAGTTCGTGGCTAGGTAAACCCCACTTGGAGCAAGACCAAATAGGGTCCCAAGGCGTGGCCCGCGCTGGGACCGGGTAGGTTGCTAAAGATGTCCAGTGATGGCCATCGTAGACGAATGACTGTTCAAGACAGAACCCGGCTTACAGATCGACTCTCCACCTTTTTTCTCTCCTCTGCTTAAATCATTGAGCAGGGCGTTGGTGATGGCAATTTCCCTCCTTACACAATCGTCGGCAGAAGCACTTTCGTAATACCGAAAAAATCTTACTCTTAATAAACTACTTTAACTTTCGAGCGCAGCCATCAGTGCTGGTTCAAGTTATTGAGCGGGATGACACGTCTGATTCTCCTTGCCCCTCCTAATACGCTCCTAAATCTCAGTTCTGTAAGGGTTTTCCTTTAAACCGCGCCTTGACGGTGCGGTGGCCGCATTCCTATAGTGTGCACAAGTGGCGGGAAGTGGCATGAAGTGGGTTTTTTGAGCTCAAAACGCTAATATTTGGAGAAACGCTGTCGTGTTTCGCGGAGCTAACGCTATCAGTCTCGACGCAAAGGGCCGTCTCGCTATGCCGAGCCGGTACCGTGACGAGCTCGTTTCGCGTAGTTCCGGGCAGTTAATCGTCACAATTGATGCCGTTGATCCGTGTTTGTGTGTTTACCCCCTCGATGAGTGGGAAATTATTGAAACCAAACTGCGCGCACTGCCTTCGCTTCGCGAAGAGAACCGCCGCCTGCAACGCTTACTGATTGGTAATGCCGTCGACCTTGAGCTCGATGGCAGTGGTCGTTTTCTGGTTCCGCCGCGTCTTCGTGAATATGCCAAGTTGGATAAGCGCGCGATGTTGGTAGGCCAACTGAACAAGTTCCAATTGTGGGACGAGGATGCCTGGGATGCGGTTTCTGCCGCTGACCTGGCTGCCATTCAACAACCGGGCGCCATGCCTGATGAACTGCGTGATTTGATCCTGTGACTATTGATAGCGGCTTTAACCACATCACCGTACTGCTTGACGAAGCCGTGGAGGCTCTCGCCGTACGTCCTGATGGCTGCTATCTGGACGGTACGTTCGGGCGCGGCGGACACAGTCGGTTGATCCTCAGCCAGCTCGGCCCCGATGGTCGGGTACTCGGATTCGACAAAGATCCTCAAGCGATTGCCACCGGGCAAACGCTAGCGGCCGAAGACGGCCGCTTTGTCGTTGTACAGCGCAGCTTTGCCGAGCTCGGCTCGGAAGTCGCCGAGCGTGGTCTGGACGGCAAGGTCAGCGGCGTCTTGCTCGACCTCGGCGTGTCCTCGCCGCAGCTCGACGACCCTGAGCGCGGCTTCAGTTTCCTCAATGATGGCCCGCTGGACATGCGCATGGATCCGTCCCGTGGGATCAGCGCTGCCGAATTCGTCAACACCGCCCCCGTGGAAGAAATCGCCCGGGTGTTCAAGCAATACGGCGAAGAACGTTTCTCCGGCCGTATGGCCCGTGCCGTGGCCGAACGTCGCGACATCAAGCCGTTCGAGCGCACTGCCGATCTGGCTGAAGTCCTGAAAGTCGCCAACCCTGCGTGGGAAAAGGGCAAAAACCCGGCGACCCGTGCGTTCCAGGGCTTGCGCATTCACGTCAACAACGAACTGGGCGATCTGGAAGCCGGCCTCGAAGCCGCGCTGGAATGCCTGGAAGTCGGCGGCCGTCTGGTCGTCATCAGCTTCCACTCGCTGGAAGACCGCATCGTCAAGCTGTTCATGCGCAAACTGGTGAAAGGCGAAGCCGACAACCTGCCGCGCAACCTGCCGGTACGTCACGTCGCCTTCGAACCCATAATCAAAATCCATGGCAAAGCGCAGTCCGCCTCCGAGGCCGAACTCAAAGCCAACCCACGTTCCCGTAGCGCCGTCATGCGCGTCGCGGAGAAGCTGCGGTGAGCAAGCTTTTCGCCAAGCCACTTCCTGGCGGAAGCTTTTTTATGCTTCTGCTGTTTATTGGCGTGCTCGTGTCGGCCATCGGCGTCTCCTATAGCGCCCACTGGAACCGTCAACTGTTGAACTCGTTGTACAACGAGCTGAGCGTGCGCGACAAGGCGCAAGCGGAGTGGGGCCGTTTGATTCTCGAACAGAGCACCTGGACCGCCCACAGCCGTATCGAAGTCCTGGCGGCCGAGCAACTGAAGATGCGCATTCCTGGCGCCGCTGAAGTGCAGATGGTGGCGCCATGATGAAACTCGAGGGCGCACTCTTTCCATGGCGGTTCCGCCTGGTCCTGGGTTTGCTCGGCGTCATGGTCGTGGCAATTGCCTGGCGCATTATCGATCTGCAGGTCGTCGACCGTGCCTTTCTTAAAGGTCAGGGCGATGCGCGCAGCGTTCGTCATATCCCGATTCCGGCTCACCGTGGTCTGATCACCGACCGTAACGGCGAGCCTTTGGCCGTGAGTACCCCAGTCACCACCCTTTGGGCCAATGCCAAGGAAATGCAAACGGCCAAAGAGAAGTGGCCTGCACTGGCGGCTGCCTTGGGGCAGGACCCGAAAGCCCTGGCCGAACGTCTCGAGGCCCAGGCCAATAAAGAATTCATCTACCTGGTGCGCGGGCTGACCCCCGAACAGGGCCAGTCCGTGCTCGATCTGAAAGTGCCGGGCGTTTATGGCATCGAAGAATTCCGTCGTTTCTATCCGGCCGGTGAAGTCACTGCCCATATGGTCGGTTTTACCGACATCGATGACCACGGTCGTGAAGGCGTCGAGCTGGCCTACGACGAATGGCTGGCTGGGGTCCCCGGCAAGCGACAGGTGATCAAGGATCGGCGTGGCCGACTTATCAAGGATGTTCAGGTCACCAAAAACGCCAAGGCCGGAAAGCCCTTGGCGTTGTCCATTGACTTGCGCCTGCAATATCTGGCCAACCGTGAACTGCGTAACGCGATCATCGAGAACGGCGCCAAGGCCGGCAGCCTGGTGATCATGGACGTGAAGAGCGGCGAGATCCTCGCCATGGTCAACCAGCCGACCTACAACCCGAACAACCGTCGCAACCTGCAACCGGCGATGATGCGTAACCGCGCGATGATCGACGTGTTCGAGCCGGGTTCGACCATGAAAGCGATTTCCATGAGCGCCGCGATTGAAACCGGGCGCTGGAAGCCGACCGATACCGTCGAGGTGTACCCGGGCACCTTGCAGATTGGTAAATACACCATCAAGGACGTCTCCAAGAGCGAAGGTCCGGTGCTCGACCTGACTGGCATCCTGATCAACTCCAGTAACGTCGGCATGAGCAAGGTCGCCTTCGATATTGGCGGCGAAACGATTTTCCGTCTGGCGCAAAAAGTCGGCCTCGGCCAGGACACCGGCCTGGGCTTCCCGGGCGAGCGCGTCGGCAACCTGCCGAACTACCGCGAATGGCGCAAGGCCGAAACTGCCACGCTGTCGTACGGCTACGGTATCTCGGTGACCGCGATCCAGTTGGTCCACGCCTTTTCGGCCCTGGCCAACAATGGTCGCCTCGCGCCGCTGACCCTGATCAAAACCGACAAGGCGCCGCAAACCACACAGGTATTGCCGGAAGCTGTCGCGAAAACCATGCAAACCATGCTGCAACAAGTGATCGAAGCGCCGCGCGGTGTATTCCGTGCGCAAGTGCCGGCCTATCACGTGGGCGGCAAGTCGGGTACCGCGCGTAAAACGTCGGTCGGCACCAAAGGCTACGCCGAGAATTCCTACCGCTCGCTGTTCGCCGGCTTCGGCCCGATGAACGATCCGCGCTACGCCATTGTGGTGGTGATCGATGAACCGACCAAAGCCGGTTACTTCGGTGGTCTGGTATCGGCGCCGGTGTTCAGCAAAGTGATGTCCGGGACCTTGCGCCTGATGAACATCACCCCGGACAACCTGCCACCTACTCAACAAGCGAACGCAGCACCGGTCGTTCCGCTGAAAGCCAATGGAGGGCGAGGCTGATGTCTCTGAGTCTGAACAAGATTTTCGCCCACGCCGGCCGCGATCTGTTAATCCGCGAACTGACCCTGGACAGCCGCAACGTGCGGGCTGGCGATCTGTTTCTCGCCGTCCCAGGCGGCAAGTTCGACGGCCGCGCGCACATCGCCGACGCCCTGCAACGCGGCGCTGCCGCTGTGGCGTATGAAGTCGAAGGCGCGACTGTATTGCCGATTACCGATGTGCCGCTGATTCCTGTCAAAGGCCTGGCGGCGCAGCTGTCGGACATCGCCGGTCGTTTTTACGGTGACCCTAGTCGTCACCTGAACCTGATCGGCGTGACCGGCACCAACGGCAAAACCAGCGTGACGCAGTTGGTTGCACAAGCCTTGGATTTGCTCGGCCAGCACTGCGGCATCGTCGGCACGTTGGGCACCGGTTTTTACGGCGCGCTCGAAAGCGGCTTGCACACCACGCCGAATCCGATCGCGGTGCAAGCGACCCTCGCTGACCTGAAAAAGGCCGGCGCCAAAGCGGTCGCCATGGAAGTTTCTTCCCACGGTCTGGATCAGGGTCGCGTGACCGCTCTGGCGTTCGATGTGGCGGTGATGACCAACCTGTCCCGCGATCACCTGGATTACCACGGCACCATGCAAGCCTACGGCGAAGCCAAGGCCAAGCTGTTTGCCTGGAATGATTTGAAGTGCCGGGTGGTCAACCTCGACGACGAATTCGGTCGCCAACTGGCTGCGGACAAACGTGAATCGCGCCTGATCACCTACAGCCTGGAAGATGCCAGCGCTTACCTCTATTGCCGTGAAGCGCAGTTCGATGACGAAGGCGTGCGCGCCACGCTGGTCACGCCGCAGGGTGAGCATCACTTGCGCAGCACCTTGCTCGGTCGTTTCAACCTGAGCAACGTACTGGCCGCGGTCGGCGCCTTGCTGGGTCTGGACTACGCGCTGGACGAAATCCTCAATGTGCTGCCGAAACTAGAAGGCCCGGCCGGACGCATGCAGCGCCTCGGCGGCGGTACTCAGCCGCTGGTCGTGGTCGATTACGCCCACACACCGGATGCGCTGGAAAAGGTCTTGATGGCCCTGCGTCCTCACGCCAAAGGCCGTTTGCTGTGCCTGTTCGGTTGCGGTGGTGATCGCGATCGCGGCAAACGTCCGCTCATGGCTGAAGTGGTCGAGCGTCTGGCTGACGGCGTGCTGGTGACCGATGACAACCCGCGCACCGAAGACCCGGCAGTGATCTTCAACGACATCCGCGCCGGTTTTACCGCTGTGGATAAAGTCACCTTCGTCGCTGGCCGTGGCCAGGCGATTGCCCAATTGATCGCCAGCGCTTCGGCGGATGACGTGATTGTCCTGGCCGGTAAAGGTCACGAGGACTATCAGGAAATCAACGGCCAGCGTCACGCGTTCTCCGATCTGGTCGAGGCCGATCACGCCTTGACCGCGTGGGAGGTGGCCCATGCTTAAAGCCTTGAAACTGAGCGAACTGACCGGCGCGCTGAATGCCCGCTTGGTCACTGCCGATGCCAGCTTCGACGGCGTCAGCATTGACAGCCGCGCGATCAAGCCAGGCCAACTCTTTATCGCCCTGACCGGCCCGCGCTTCGATGGTCATGATTATCTCAATGACGTCGCCGCAAAAGGCGCCGTAGCGGCGTTGGTCGAGCGCGAAGTCGCCGACAGCACGCTGCCGCAATTGCTGGTGAAAGATGCTCGTCAGGCGCTGGGGCAACTGGGCGCGTTGAATCGTGCGGCTTATACCCATCCCGTTGCGGCCATCACCGGTTCCAGCGGCAAGACCACGGTCAAGGAAATGCTCGCCAGCATCCTGCGCACGCGCGGTCCGGTGTTGGCGACCCGTGGCAACCTGAACAATGATCTCGGCGTTCCGCTTACCCTGCTCGAGCTCGCACCGGAACATACCGCTGCGGTGATCGAACTGGGTGCTTCGCGGCTCGGCGAAATTGCCTACACCGTCGGCATGACCAAGCCTCATGTGGCCGTGCTCAACAACGCCGGGACCGCCCATGTCGGCGAGTTCGGTGGGCCGGAAAAAATCGTCGAAGCCAAGGGCGAGATTATTGAAGGGCTGGATGCCGATGGCGTCGCCGTTCTCAATCTTGACGACAAGGCGTTCGACATCTGGAAGACCCGCGCTGCCGGTCGCAAAGTGCTGACCTTTGCCTTGAGCAATGTCAGCGCCGATTTCTACGCCAGCGACCTGGACCGCGACGCTCGCGGTTGCCCGGCCTTCAACCTGCACACGCCTGAAGGTATGGAGCGCGTTCAACTGAACCTGCTCGGCACCCATAACGTCGCCAATGCCATGGCCGCCGCCGCCGCCGCCCATGCTCTGGGCGTGTCGCTGTTCGGCATTGCCACCGGCCTCGGCGCAGTACAACCGGTAAAAGGTCGCACCGTCGCGCAACTGGCCAGCAATGGCATGCGCGTCATCGATGACACCTACAACGCGAACCCCACCTCCATGTGCGCCGCCGTTGATATACTCGCCGGCTTTTCCGGCCGCACCGTTCTGGTGCTCGGGGATATCGGCGAGTTGGGCGATTGGGCGGAGCAGGGGCACCGCGATGTGGGCGAGTACGCTTGCGGCAAGGTTTCCGCGCTTTACGCTGTCGGGCCAATGATGGCTCACGCCGTGAACGCTTTCGGCGAGCAGGCCTATCACTTCACCACTCAGGCTGAACTGATCAAGGCCCTCGGCGCCGAGCAAGACACAAACACCACCATTTTGATCAAGGGCTCGCGCAGCGCTGCGATGGAAAACATCGTCGCCGCTTTGTGCGGGACCAGCCTGGAGAAACATTAATGCTGCTGCTGCTAGCGGAGTATCTGCAACAGTTCTACAAAGGCTTCGCGGTCTTTCAGTACCTGACCCTGCGCGGGATTCTCGGTGTGCTGACCGCGTTGGTTTTGTCGCTGTGCTATGGCCCGTGGATGATCCGCACTTTACAGAACCGTCAGATCGGTCAATCCGTTCGTAACGACGGTCCACAATCGCACTTGTCCAAATCCGGCACCCCGACCATGGGCGGCGCGCTGATCCTGTCGTCCATCGGCGTCAGCACGTTGCTTTGGGCTGACTTGACCAACCGTTATGTCTGGACCGTGCTGCTGGTGACCTTGTTGTTTGGCGCGATCGGCTGGGTCGACGATTACCGCAAAGTGA
The DNA here is from genome assembly GCF_000968015.1 of Pseudomonas fluorescens. Taxonomy (GTDB): domain Bacteria; phylum Pseudomonadota; class Gammaproteobacteria; order Pseudomonadales; family Pseudomonadaceae; genus Aquipseudomonas; species Aquipseudomonas fluorescens_W. The sequence goes on along the minus strand of NZ_LACH01000014.1, from coordinate 131,118 downwards.
TCGAGAAGAACTCCCGTGGCTTGCCAAGTCGCTGGAAGTACTTCTGGCAATCGGTGTTCGGCCTGGGCGCGGCGATCTTCCTTTATATGACCGCAGCGACACCGGTGGAAACCACCCTGATCCTGCCGATGCTCAAGGACCACAGCATTCCGCTGGGCATAGGCTTCGTCGTCCTGACCTACTTCGTGATCGTCGGCTCGAGCAACGCGGTCAACCTGACCGACGGCCTCGACGGTCTGGCGATCATGCCCACCGTAATGGTCGGCGGCGGGTTGGGGATTTTCTGCTACCTGTCGGGTAACGTGAAATTCGCTGAATACCTGCTGATCCCGTATGTGCCGGGCGCAGGCGAGTTGATCGTGTTCTGCGGCGCCTTGATCGGTGCGGGTCTCGGGTTCCTCTGGTTCAACACGTATCCGGCCCAGGTGTTCATGGGCGACGTCGGCGCACTGGCGCTGGGCGCGGCGCTGGGCACCATCGCGGTGATCGTCCGTCAGGAAATCGTCCTGTTCATCATGGGCGGCGTGTTCGTGATGGAGACCCTGTCAGTCGTCATTCAGGTTGCGTCCTTTAAGCTCACCGGTCGCCGTGTGTTCCGCATGGCACCGATACACCACCACTTTGAACTCAAGGGCTGGCCCGAGCCACGCGTGATTGTCCGTTTCTGGATCATCACCGTGATTCTCGTGCTGGTTGGCCTTGCCACCCTGAAGCTGAGGTAGAACGAGTGTCTCTGATCGCTTCTGACCACTTCCGCATCGTTGTCGGCCTCGGCAAGAGCGGCATGTCCCTGGTTCGCTTCCTGGCGAACCGGGGCACGTCGTTTGCTGTCGCCGATACGCGGGAAAATCCACCGGAACTGGCCACGCTCAAGCGTGACTATCCGCACGTGGAAGTGCGTTGTGGCGAGCTGGACGTCGAATTCCTGTGCCGCGCCGACGAGCTCTACGTGAGCCCCGGCCTGGCGCTGGCGACCCCGGCCCTGCAGGCTGCCGCCGCCCGTGGCGTGAAATTGTCCGGCGACATCGAGCTATTCGCGCGTAACGCGAAGGCGCCGATTGTCGCCATCAGCGGTTCCAACGCGAAAAGCACCGTCACCACACTGGTCGGCGAGATGGCTGCGGCGGCCGGCAAGCGCGTCGCCGTTGGCGGCAATCTTGGCACGCCGGCGCTGGACCTGCTCAGCGACGACGTCGAGCTGTACGTGATGGAACTGTCGAGCTTCCAGCTCGAAACCACCGATCAACTCAACGCCGAAGTGGCGACTGTGCTCAACGTCAGTGAAGACCACATGGACCGCTATAGCGGTCTGCCGGCCTATCACCTGGCCAAGCACCGGATCTTCCGGGGTGCCAGGCAGTTTGTGGTCAACCGTCAGGATGCCCTGAGCCGTCCGCTGATTGGCGAAGGTCAGCCATGCTGGACCTTCGGTTTGAGCAAGCCCGATTTCAAGGCATTCGGTATCCGCGAAGAAGACGGCGAGAAGTACCTGGCCTTCGAATTCCAGAACCTGATGCCAGTGCGCGAGTTGAAAGTTCGCGGCGCCCACAACCAGTCCAATGCCCTGGCGGCATTGGCGCTGGGCCACGCGGTCGGCTTGCCGTTCGATGCCATGCTCTCGAGCCTGCGCACCTTCGCCGGGCTTGAGCATCGCTGCCAGTGGGTTCGTGACCTGGACGGCGTGGGTTACTACAACGATTCCAAAGCCACCAACGTTGGCGCCGCACTGGCTGCCATCGAAGGCCTGGGTGCGGACATCGACGGCAAAGTCGTGTTGATCGCTGGCGGCGACGGCAAGGGTGCCGAGTTCAAGGACTTGCGTGATCCGGTAGCAGCCAACTGCCGCGCCGTCATTTTGATGGGCCGCGACTCCGACAAGATCGGTGAAGCTATCGGCGACGCGGTGCCGTTGATCCGGGTCGGTTCGCTGGTTGAAGCGGTAGAGCAATGCCGCGCCGCTGCCCAACCGGGCGATGTGGTGCTGTTGTCCCCGGCCTGCGCCAGTTTCGACATGTTCAAGAATTACGAAGACCGTGGTCACCAGTTCGTCCGCGCTGTGGAGGATCTGGCATGAGCCTGCGAAATATCATCAAGCCGTATCCGTCGCCGTTGATCACCGGGCGTGGTATCGACCTCGACTTCCCGATGCTCGCCGGTTGCCTGGCCTTGATCGGTCTCGGGCTGGTCATGATTGCATCGGCATCGACCGAAGTGGGGGCTGTGCAGTCGGGCAGCGCCCTGTATTACATGATTCGCCACCTAATCTACATTGTGCTGGGCCTGGGTGCCTGCGTCGTCACGCTGATGATTCCGATTGCCACCTGGCAACGCCTGGGCTGGCTGATGTTGATTGGTGCGTTCGGTTTGCTGGTGATGGTGATCATTCCGGGGATCGGCCGGGAAGTGAACGGTTCGATGCGCTGGATCGGTTTCAGCTTCTTTAACGTCCAGCCTTCCGAAATCGCCAAGGTGTTCGTGGTGATTTACCTCGCCGGTTATCTGGTGCGCCGTCAGAAAGAAGTGCGTGAAAGCTGGATGGGCTTCTTCAAGCCGTTCATCGTGCTGTTGCCAATGGCAGGCCTGTTGCTGATGGAACCGGACTTCGGCGCCACCGTCGTGATGATGGGCGCCGCTGCGGCGATGCTGTTCCTTGGCGGCGTCGGGCTGTTCCGGTTTTCCTTGATGGTAGTGCTGGCGGTCGCGGCGGTGGTGTTGCTGATTCAAGTGCAGCCCTATCGAATGGCGCGCCTGACCAACTTTGCGGATCCGTGGGCCGACCAGTTCGGTGCCGGCTATCAGTTGTCGCAAGCCTTGATTGCTTTTGGTCGCGGCGAATGGCTCGGCGTCGGCCTGGGCAACAGCGTGCAGAAACAGTTCTACCTGCCGGAAGCCCACACTGACTTCGTGTTCTCGGTGCTGGCCGAAGAACTGGGTGCCGTGGGCTCCTTGTGTACGGTCGCGCTGTTCGTGTTCGTTTGCGTTCGTGGCATGTACATCGGTTATTGGGCCGAGAAGGCCAAGCAATTCTTCGCCGCCTACATCGCGTACGGCCTGTCGTTCCTGTGGATCGGCCAGTTCCTGATCAACATCGGGGTGAACGTCGGCCTGTTGCCGACCAAAGGCCTGACCCTGCCGTTCCTCAGTTACGGCGGCAGTTCGTTGGTGATCTGCGGTGGGTGTCTGGGCTTGTTGCTGCGCATCGAGTGGGAGAGTCGAACCCACTTGGGCAGCGAAGAGATGGAGTTCCATGAGAGCGACTTCGCCGAGGAGCCGACCCATGGGCGCTAACGTATTGATCATGGCCGGCGGCACCGGTGGCCACGTGTTCCCGGCGCTGGCGTGTGCTCGCGAATTCCAGGCCCGTGGTTACACCGTGCATTGGCTCGGGACACCGCGTGGCATCGAGAACGATCTGGTCCCGGTGGCCGGCATCGAACTGCATCGGATCAATGCCAGCGGATTGCGTGGCAAGGGCAAATTGTCCCTGCTCAAGGCGCCGTTCATGTTGCTCAAGTCGATCTGGCAGGCGCGGGCGATCATTCGTCAGCTGCGGCCGGTGTGTGTCGTCGGCTTTGGTGGTTATGTGACCGGTCCTGGTGGCGTTGCAGCCAAACTGGCCGGCGTGCCGGTGATCGTTCACGAACAGAACGCCGTGGCGGGTACCGCCAATCGGTTGCTGGTGCCGTTGGCCGCCCGAGTCTGTGAAGCGTTCCCCGACACCTTTACCCTGTCGGGCAGCCGTCGGACCACCGGTAACCCGGTGCGCACCGAGCTGTTCCTCGAAACACCGCGACAGGCTCTGGCCGGTCGCAAGGCGCGATTGCTGATCCTGGGTGGAAGCCTGGGCGCAGAACCGTTGAACAAGTTGCTGCCTGAAGCCCTGTCGCAAGTCGCCCCCGACCTGCGCCCGGAAGTGTTTCATCAGGCCGGCAAAAACCACGATGAAGTGACTGCAGAGCGCTATCGCGCGGCTGGCGTCGAGGCGCAAGTGCAGCCTTTCATCAAAGACATGGCCCAAGCCTATGGCTGGGCCGACCTGGTGGTGTGCCGCGCAGGCGCGCTGACCATCAGTGAACTGGCCGCCGCCGGTCTGCCCTCGATGCTGGTGCCTTTGCCCCACGCGATCGACGATCACCAGACCCGCAACGCCGATTATTTGGCCCGTGAAGGCGCTGCCTTCCTGATGCCGCAAAGAACGACTGGCGCAGCGGATCTTGCCGCACGCCTGACAGAGGTCCTGATGCAACCACAACGACTCACCGACATGGCCACCGCGGCACGCCGCCTGGCCAAACCCGATGCAACCCGTAACGTGGTCGATACCTGCCTGGAGGTGGCCCATGGTTGAGAATCAGAAAGCCATGCCGCAACCGGAAATGCGCCGCATCCGTCGCATCCACTTCGTCGGTATCGGCGGCGTGGGCATGTGCGGTATTGCCGAAGTGTTGTTGAACCTGGGCTATGAAGTGTCCGGTTCCGACCTGAAAGCTTCGCCGGTGACCGAGCGTCTCGAGTCCTTCGGCGCCCAGATCTTTATCGGCCACCGTGCCGAGAACGCCGCGACCGCCGATGTACTGGTCACCTCAAGTGCCGTGAACACCTCCAACCCGGAAGTCGCCACCGCCCTGGAACGCCGCATTCCGGTGGTGCCTCGCGCTGAAATGCTGGCTGAGCTGATGCGCTACCGCCACGGCATCGCCGTCGCCGGTACCCATGGCAAAACCACCACCACCAGCCTGATCGCTTCGGTGTTTGCCGCCGGTGGCCTGGACCCGACATTCGTGATCGGTGGCCGTCTGAATGCCGCGGGCACTAATGCCCAGCTGGGTACCAGCCGTTACCTGATCGCTGAAGCTGACGAAAGCGACGCCAGCTTCCTGCACTTGCAGCCGCTGGTGGCCGTGGTCACCAACATCGACGCCGACCACATGGCGACCTACGACGGTGACTTCAACAAACTGAAGAAAACTTTCGTCGAGTTCCTGCACAACCTGCCGTTCTACGGTCTGGCGGTGGTGTGCCTGGACGATCCGGTGGTGCGTGAAATCCTGCCGCAGGTGAAACGTCCGGCCGTCACTTATGGCTTCGGCGACGACTGCGACGTGCGCGCGATCAATGTGCGTCAGCAGGGCATGCAGACCTTCTTCACCGTGCTGCGTCCTGATCGCGATCCGCTGGATGTCTCGGTGAACATGCCGGGCAACCACAACGTGCTGAACGCGCTGGCCACCATCTGCATCGCCACTGACGAGGGCGTCAGCGATGAAGCCATCGTCCAGGGCCTGTCCGGGTTCCAGGGTGTCGGCCGACGCTTCCAGGTCTACGGCGAACTGCCGGTAGAAGGCGGCAACGTGATGCTGGTCGACGACTACGGTCACCACCCGACTGAAGTCGCTGCGGTGATCAAAGCCGTGCGCGGTGGCTGGCCGGAACGCCGTCTGGTGATGGTCTACCAGCCGCACCGTTACAGCCGCACCCGCGACCTGTACGACGATTTCGTCAATGTATTGGCCGACGCCAACGTCCTGTTGCTGATGGAAGTCTACCCGGCCGGTGAAGAACCGATCCCGGGCGCTGACAGCCGCAAGCTGTGCAACAGCATCCGGCAGCGCGGTCAGCTTGACCCGATCTACATCGAGCGCGGTGTTGACCTCGCGCCCATCGTCAAGCCGCTGCTGCGTGCTGGCGACATCCTGCTGTGCCAGGGCGCCGGTGACATCGGTGGTCTTGCACCGAAACTGTTGAAAAGTCCGTTGTTCGCAGGCGCCGTTGCCGCGCCGAGTGTGGGGAAGTTGAAATGACTGCTGCTTACGCCAACCTCGTCTCCACTATTGCGCCGAAAGATTTCGGCCGCGTCGCCGTGCTCTTCGGCGGCAAGAGTGCCGAGCGTGAGGTTTCCCTGAAGTCGGGTAACGCGGTTCTCGACGCGCTGCTAAGCGCCGGTGTGGACGCGTTTGGTCTCGACGTGGGCGATGATCTTTTGCAGCGTCTGCTGAACGAAAAAATCGATCGCGCCTTCATCATTCTCCACGGTCGTGGCGGTGAAGACGGCAGCATGCAGGGCCTGCTGGAATGCCTGGGAATTCCGTACACCGGCAGCGGCATTCTTGCTTCCGCGCTGGCCATGGACAAGCTGCGAACCAAACAGGTCTGGCACAGCTTGGGTATTCCTACGCCACGTCATGCGGTACTGAGTTGCGAGACCGATTGTATTTCGGCGGCGACGGAACTGGGCTTCCCTTTGATCGTCAAACCGGCCCATGAAGGTTCAAGTATCGGTATGGCCAAAGTGACTTCCGCATCCGAGTTGATCGATGCGTGGAAAGCGGCCAGTACCTACGATTCGCAAGTGTTGGTCGAGCAATGGATTCAAGGTCCGGAGTTCACCATCGCCACTCTGCGTGACCAGGTGTTGCCACCGATTGCCCTGGGTACGACGCACAGCTTTTACGACTACGACGCCAAGTACGTGGCTTCCGATACTCAGTACCGGATTCCGTGTGGCCTGGACAGCAGCAAAGAAAAAGAACTGATGGACCTCACGGCGAAAGCCTGTGAGGCGCTGGGTATCGCCGGTTGGGGCAGGGCTGACGTGATGCAGGACGCCGACGGGCAGTTCTGGTTCCTGGAAGTCAATACCGCACCGGGCATGACCGATCACAGTCTGGTGCCGATGGCGGCTCGTGCTGCCGGTCTGGATTTCCAGCAACTGGTTCTGGCGATTCTGGCCGCAAGTATCGAGCCGCGAGGTTAAGACCATGCAAGGCGCACAGCTGAGACATCAGCCCTCCGCACCACCCGGCCGCAAGCCGGTACCGCGGGGTGCCAGCCGAATGGTGGCCAAAGAGCCGATGTCTGCGCGCCTGCCGAAAGCCAATTTTGGTTTTCTGAAAAGCCTGTTCTGGCCGGTGTTGTTGGTCGCACTGGGTTTCGGTACTTACGAAGGCGCACAGCGTTTGCTGCCGTACGCCGACCGGCCGATCACCAAGATCAACGTGCAGGGCGATTTGAGTTACATCAGCCAGCAAGCGGTGCAGCAGCGGATCGCCCCGTACGTGGCGTCGAGCTTCTTCACCATCGACCTGGAGAGCATGCGCACCGAGCTTGAAACGATGCCATGGATTGCCCACGCCGAAGTGCGTCGGGTGTGGCCGGATCAAGTGGTGATCCGCCTGGAAGAACAACTGCCGGTGGCCCGTTGGGGCGATGAGTCGCTGTTGAACAACCAGGGTCAGGCGTTCACCCCGAGAGAGCTGGCGAACTACGAACACTTGCCACAGCTGTTCGGCCCACAACGGGCCCAACAACAAGTGATGCAGCAATACCAGGTGCTGAGCCAGATGCTCAGGCCGTTGGGCTTCTCGATTGCGCGCCTGGAGTTGCGTGAACGAGGCAGCTGGTTCCTGACCACCGGCGCCGGCAGCGCAGGCCCGGGAATCGAACTGTTGCTGGGACGCGGCAACCTGCTGGAAAAGATGCGCCGCTTCATTGCCATCTATGACAAGACGCTTAAAGAACAGATTACGAACATTGCGCGCATCGATCTGCGCTACGCCAACGGCCTCGCTGTTGGCTGGCGGGAACCTGTAGCGCCCACGGCAGCCCAACCCGCTGTCGCGAAGAATTGAGAAGAGGCAGGACCATGGCAAACGTGCAAAGCGGCAAAATGATCGTCGGTCTCGATATCGGCACCTCCAAGGTGGTGGCGCTGGTCGGCGAGGTCTCGGACGACGGCACGCTGGAAATCGTCGGGATCGGTACCCATCCGTCCCGTGGCCTGAAGAAAGGCGTGGTGGTGAACATTGAGTCCACCGTGCAATCGATCCAGCGCGCGATCGAAGAGGCGCAGCTGATGGCTGGTTGCCGCATTCACTCGGCGTTTGTCGGCGTGGCTGGCAATCATATCCGCAGCCTGAACTCTCACGGCATCGTGGCGATTCGTGATCGCGAAGTCAGCTCCGCCGACCTCGAGCGTGTGCTCGACGCTGCTCAGGCTGTAGCGATCCCGGCTGACCAGCGCGTGCTGCACACCCTGCCGCAGGATTACGTGATCGATAACCAGGAGGGCGTTCGCGAGCCTTTGGGCATGTCGGGCGTACGTCTGGAAGCCAAGGTTCACGTGGTCACCTGCGCCGTCAACGCCGCACAGAACATTGAAAAATGCGTGCGTCGCTGCGGCCTGGAAATCGACGACATCATTCTCGAGCAACTGGCCTCGGCCTACTCGGTCCTGACCGACGACGAGAAAGAGCTGGGCGTGTGCCTGGTCGACATCGGTGGTGGCACCACCGACATCGCGATCTTCACCGAAGGCGCGATCCGTCACACCGCGGTGATCCCGATTGCGGGCGATCAGGTGACCAACGACATCGCCATGGCGTTGCGCACTCCGACCCAGTACGCCGAAGAAATCAAGATTCGCTACGCCTGCGCCCTGGCCAAACTGGCCGGTGCCGGTGAAACCATCAAGGTCCCAAGCGTCGGTGACCGTCCACCGCGCGAGCTGTCCCGTCAGGCCCTGGCCGAAGTGGTCGAGCCGCGTTACGACGAGCTGTTCACGCTGATCCAGGCCGAACTGCGTCGCAGTGGCTACGAAGACCTGATCCCGGCCGGCATCGTGCTGACCGGTGGTACGTCGAAGATGGAAGGCGCGGTCGAACTGGCCGAAGAAATCTTCCACATGCCGGTCCGCCTGGGCGTGCCGCATGGCGTCAAGGGCCTGGACGATGTGGTCCGCAACCCGATTTATTCCACTGGCGTTGGCCTGTTGATGTACGGCCTGCAGAAGCAGTCCGACGGGATTTCGTTCTCGGGCATCAGCAGCCGCGACAGCTACAGCAATGAAGAACCGAAAGTCGCCTTGCTCGATCGCTTCAAGAGCTGGGTACAAGGCAACTTCTAAAGATTTACCGCAGCACCGTTGTAGATACAGGCAGTAGGCGAAAAAACTAGAGAATTGAAAGGAGAGGGAAAATGTTCGAACTCGTAGACAACATCCCCGCAAGCCCGGTTATTAAAGTTATCGGTGTTGGCGGAGGCGGCGGCAACGCCGTCAACCACATGGTCAAGAGCAACATTGAAGGCGTTGAGTTCATCTGCGCCAACACTGATGCCCAGGCGCTGAAAAGCATCGGCGCGCGGACCATCCTGCAACTGGGCACCGGCGTGACCAAAGGTCTCGGCGCTGGCGCCAACCCTGAAGTAGGTCGTCAGGCCGCTCTCGAAGACCGTGAGCGCATTGCCGAAGTCCTGCAGGGCACCAATATGGTGTTCATCACCACTGGCATGGGCGGTGGTACCGGTACCGGTGCTGCGCCGATCATTGCTGAAGTGGCCAAGGAAATGGGGATTCTCACCGTTGCGGTGGTGACTCGTCCGTTCCCGTTCGAAGGCCGCAAGCGCATGCAGATCGCCGACGAAGGTATCCGTCTGCTGTCTGAAAGCGTCGACTCGTTGATCACCATTCCCAACGAGAAGCTGCTGACCATCCTTGGCAAGGACGCAAGCCTGCTGTCCGCATTCGCCAAGGCCGACGATGTACTGGCCGGTGCCGTTCGCGGTATTTCCGACATCATCAAGCGTCCGGGCATGATCAACGTCGACTTTGCCGACGTACGGACCGTGATGAGCGAAATGGGCATGGCGATGATGGGCACTGGCTGCGCCAGCGGTCCGAACCGTGCACGTGAGGCCACCGAAGCGGCCATTCGCAACCCGTTGCTGGAAGACGTGAACCTGCAAGGTGCACGCGGCATCCTGGTGAACATCACCGCCGGTCCTGACCTGTCCCTGGGTGAGTACTCCGACGTGGGTAGCATCATCGAAGCCTTTGCTTCCGAACACGCAATGGTCAAGGTCGGTACCGTTATCGATCCAGACATGCGCGACGAGCTGCACGTGACCGTGGTTGCCACCGGTCTGGGCGCGAAAATCGAGAAGCCTGTGAAGGTTATCGACAACACCATGCACACGTCCGTGGCATCGCAGCCGCAGCAACAAGCGCCTTCGCGTCAGGAAGCGCCTGCAGTAAACTACCGTGACCTGGACCGTCCGACCGTCATGCGCAACCAGGCTCAGGCCGGTGCTGCAACTGCCGCGAAGATGAATCCGCAAGATGATCTGGATTACCTGGACATCCCGGCTTTCCTGCGTCGTCAGGCCGATTAATGGAATGTATCAGGGCTATGAAGGTGATTGGTGTTCAGCAAAGGTCTGGTCTGCTATCATCGCCAGCCTTTGTTGATACCAGTTCGCAATTTGCGCTGAAGCGGCCCAAGCCATGATTAAACAACGCACACTGAAAAATATTATCCGTGCTACAGGTGTAGGCCTGCACTCCGGGGAGAAGGTATACCTGACCCTCAAGCCCGCACCTATCGACACCGGCATTGTGTTTGTTCGTGCCGATCTCGACCCTGTGGTGCAGATTCCTGCCCGCGCGGAAAACGTTGGTGAAACCACGATGTCGACCACATTGGTCAGTGGTGACACCAAAGTGGATACGGTGGAGCACTTGCTCTCGGCCATGGCTGGCCTGGGCATCGATAACGCCTACGTCGAGCTCTCCGCGTCTGAAGTTCCGATCATGGATGGTAGCGCTGGACCTTTCGTATTCCTGATTCAATCGGCCGGCCTGGAAGAACAGGACGCACCGAAGAAGTTCATCCGGATCCTGCGGGAAGTGACAGTGGAAGACGGCGACAAGCGCGCCACTTTCGTCCCTTTCGAAGGCTTCAAGGTGAGTTTCGAGATCGATTTCGATCACCCGGTTTTCCGTAACCGCACACAAAGTGCAAGCGTGGATTTTTCCAGTACTTCGTTTGTAAAAGAAGTCAGCCGCGCCCGTACCTTTGGTTTCATGAGTGATATCGAGTACCTGCGCAAGCACAACCTCGCACTCGGCGGCAGCGTTGAAAACGCTATTGTGGTCGACGCGGATGGTGTACTGAACGAAGACGGCCTTCGCTATGAAGACGAATTCGTGAAGCACAAGATCCTCGATGCAATTGGTGACCTCTACCTGCTGGGCAATAGCCTGATTGGTGAGTTCAAGGGCTTCAAGTCCGGACATGCATTGAACAACCAGCTGCTGCGCAAGTTGATTGAGCAGACAGATGCTTGGGAAGTCGTGACTTTCGAAGACGCCAGCACTGCACCGATCTCTTACATGCGTCCCGTTGCGGCCGTGTAAGTAAAAAACCTCTCTAGTTTTTTAAAGGCTACCTTCGGGTGGCCTTTTTTTATGCCTGCGGGAAAGGCCTCAGTCCGCAGTGACCACCCGATTACGCCCACTTTCCTTGGCCTGATACAGCGCCTTGTCCGCTGCAAACAATAGCTGTTCCAGACTGATCTCGGCGGAGGTGGTCCAGGTACTGATACCGATACTGACAGTAATCGGCGACTCGGCACCTGGCACCAGCGGCAATTGCTCCACTGTCGCGCGGATGTGTTCGGCAATCTGTTGCGCGCCCTGGCTGTCGGTTTCCGCGAGAATCACCGAAAACTCTTCACCGCCGTAACGGGCGACCAGATCAGCGGGTCGCCTCACATTGTCGGAGATCACCTTGGCCACCGAGCGCAACGCATCATCGCCCCCCTGATGCCCATGACGATCGTTGTAGGCCTTGAAGTGGTCGGCATCAATCATCAGCAGCGACAATGGCTGGCCGGAACGTTGAGCGCGGAACCACTCATGACGCAGGACCTGATCCAGCGTTCGGCGGTTGGCCAGGCCGGTCAACGCATCGGTGGCCGCCAGTTGTGCCAGTTCCTGTTCGGCGTTGTGGCGCAGGCGCAGTTCCCGGCTGAGCAGCCAAGTCAGCCAGAGCAAGCCGATGCACAGCGCAATAGTCGCAACGCTGACCACAACCGTCGTGCGCTTCCACGAGGCAAACACTTCATCACTGGACAGTGCAACGATGACGATCAACGGCAAGTTGCCTACCTTGGAGAACGTGTACAGGCGTTTGTCCTTATAGCGGCTTGAAACACCGGTGAAGCTGCCGTTGCCTTCTTTGACGATGCGCTGGAAGTTGGGACGGTCGCTGAAGTCCTTGCCAATCAGCTCTTCGGCCAGGCGGGGTTCCTGAGCCAGAAGAAACCCGTCCGAGCTGATCAGGTTGACCGAACTGTCACGACCGATGCTCAAGCTGTTGAACAGCTGGTCGAAATAACTCAAGCGCATAGCGGCTTCGGCCACGCCAAGAAATTCGCCCTGTGAGCCACTGACCCGGCGACTGAAGCTGATTCGCCATTCATGTTCAGCCTGTCTGGACCGGAAGGGACGGCTGATGAGCATGCTCGGGTCGCGATTGGTCACGTGCGACTGAAAATACTCGCGGTCAGCATAATTGCCCTTTCTGGGCTCTACCGAGGCCGAGTCGGCGATCACGTCGCCCTTGTTGTCCAGCAACAAAATGTCGCCCTTGTACGGCGCGGCAGTGGCACGGTCAAACAAGGCCAGATGCCGGATAGTCGGGGAGACGTACTTGAGGTCTTCTCGCTGCGAGGCCGCGATCAAGCCGAGCAAGGACAGGTCATAGAGTTCGACGTTGCGCAGCACGTCGGCGTCAATCAACTGCACGATGTTGGATGCTGCACGAGTGGCAGACTGTTCAGCATTGGCGTGTTCGCGAATGAGCAGGAACGCCACGATGCTCAAAATCGCAATCACTAGCAGAAAACTGCCGAGAACCAGAAGCCGCTCCGATCGCGTCGACCGGATCGGATGGTGAGATGTCGCACTGCTCACACTCATGGTTCTGACTTCTGCTAATGAGGCGTTATGAAAGTGTTTTGCAAGACTCAGGCAGAATCCCAGAAACGGTTTGCGATCGGAGCGCCTGTATAAATCCCGGATAAAAAAAAGGCCAGCAAAACATGCTGGCCTTTTGCTTATTGAAGCTTAGAAGACATTGAGCGGGTAGTCGACGATCACCCGGTATTCATCGGTGTCCTGATCCAGCACACCGTAGCCGTTGCCGCCACGGTTGGTCGCCCATTGCAGACGCAGCGCCAGGTTTTTGGCCTTGCCGCCCTGAACCACATACTTGAGATCAATGTCGCGTTCCCAGTGCTTGGCGTTTTTGCCGTCAGCGCTGAACCACGAGGCATAACCGGGGCTGTCCGGATCGACCTTGGTCAGGTCCAGTTCCCCTCGGGAGTAAGACACCGCCGAGGTCAGGCCGGGCAGGCCGAGCCCGACAAAGTCGTAGGCGTACTTGAGTTTCCATGAGCGTTCGTTTGGGCCGTTGAAGTCCGAATACTGCTGGGAATTGTCGAGGTAGACACTGTCGCCCTGGCTGATGTAGTCGAACGGCGTGTTGCCGTTGACCCGCTGATACGCGGCGGTAACGCTGTGATTGCCCACGCCGACGGTGAAATGCAGGCTGTAGGTGTTGTTGTCGATGTTGCCCAGTAGCGCATTGCCGGAGTCTTGCGTGTGATAGAAGTGCAGCCCCGGGTTGAGGCTGACCAGATCATTCAGCGCGTAGGTGTAGTCCAGATCGTAGTAATACTGGTTCCAGATGTCCTTGAGCTCGGAGGCATAGAGGCTGCTGGTCAACCCCGGCAGACCGCTCCAGGCGACACCGGCCCAGTTCACGTGCCGGCTTTCGTCACCATCGGCCAGGCTTCCGTAGGACGTGCCGATTCGGGTGTGTCCGCTCTGGTTGTATGGCTTGGTGAAACTTGCCTGGCCACCTTCAATCATCCAGCCGTCGAAACTGTGGTTGGTCAGGCTGACGCCGCGAAAGGTCTGGGGCAGCATGCGGGTTTCTCCGCCGGCGATCACCGGGGTGGTGAGAAACAAGTCACCGGCCTTCAGCTCGGTATCGAAGGCACGCATTTTCAACGTACCGCCCGCCGTCGAGAACGAGCCCGGCGCTTTTCCGTTGCCATCGCTGATCGGCAGGATGCTCGACCCATCAGTGCCGCCACCGCCGTCGAGTTTGAGCCCGAGCATGGCATGGGCATCAACGCCGAAACCGACGGTGCCTTGGGTGTAACCCGATTCGAAGAGGCCGAGGAAACCCTGGCCCCATTCAATGTTGTCGTCCGTCTGCTGCAGGCGGTTGCGGTTCATGTAGTAGTTGCGGGCGTTGAAGTTGAGGCTTGAGCCTTCAACGAAACCTTCGGCGTTTGAGTCGTCTGCGGCGTGAGCGGCAGGCGCCACCGTTGCAGCGATTGCAATGAATAACGGGTTGAATCTAAGAGGGAAACGCACTAGCGGTAAAGCTCCTTGGGTCAACTAAGAGCCTCATTGTTTCGAGACTCCGGATGTTTCTTGTTAGGGAAGACGAACTGAAGCTGTTTAAAACCACAACGAAAAAAAGCCGCTGATAGCAGCGGCTTTGAAGACAACTTTTCAAAGGGAAGAGCCGATGAAAAGTGTCGAGGGAAACAAAGCGATACTTAATAATCAGCTGTCTTTCTCAACCCGTGGCTGGGCTTGAGTGCTCGACGCTTGAGGGGTTTGCGCAGCTTCCTGGGCCTTGGCCGTCATTTCGCTCTGATGCTGTTCGAATGCAGCTGCGCGTGCGGAATTTTGCGCGACGAACGTCTGCGACTCTTCAGCGATGGCGAACGGAGACAGAAACAAAGAGGACAAAACGAAAGCGCTGGCAATACCCATAGTGTTGGACATCTTTAAAACCTTCTTGCTTGGCAAGTGCTGTTTGGTGCGGCAAAGATAAGGGGGATTGGAGAGGGGAAAAAGAGCGGATTCATGAAAGGACTGTTGCGTGGGAGGTAAGAGTCGAGTTTTGCGTTGTAGCTAAGGGCCACCCCTCACCCCAGCCCTCTCCCCACGGGGGAGAGGGGAAAGGGAGCAGATCGCACGCTTTTCAAAACCTGAGTTCGACTCGATATTTCAGGTCGATGTCACTCGAAAAAACACCTCGGTCAGTCCCCTCTACCTCTGGGCGGTCCGACGTTTCGGGAGGGTTAGGGTGAGGGGGGATCTTGAGTCGAACTCTGTCAGACGGGAAGATGAATCCCAAACGTATTCATCCCATGATCACTGCGCACAAACACATCCCCCCCATGCATCAACGCAATCGCCTTGACGATCGCCAACCCCAGCCCATGGTTGTTGCCACTGTTGCTGCGCGACGCATCGACCCGATAAAAACGCTCAAACAGCCGCGACAAATGCTCGCTGGCAATCGGCGACCCAGGGTTCGCAACCCCGATGCTGACCTGATGCTCCTCAACCTCGATCCGCACCTCAATCACCTGCCCGGGTTCAGTGTGTTGCACTGCGTTACTGAGCAAGTTGATCAACGCCCGACGCAGATGAGCAATCTCGATCCGCACCTGCGCATCACCACTGACCTGCACCTGTACCTGCGCGTCTTCAAGAATGAAATCCAGATACTCCAGCGTTGTCGCCACTTCGTCGGCCAGCGAGGTTGAGGTCAGTTTGGTGGCTTTGCTGCCCTGATCCGCGCTGGCGAGGAACAGCATGTCGTTAATGATCGAGCGCAGTCGTTCAAGCTCTTCAAGGTTCGATTGCAGCACTTCAAAATAGTGTTCGGCGGATCGCCCGCGGGTCAGCGCGACTTGGGTCTGGCCGATCAGGTTGGTCAGTGGCGAGCGCAGTTCGTGGGCGACGTCAGCGTTGAACGACTCAAGGCGCGAGTAAGCCTGTTCGACCCGCTCCAGTGTCGAGTTGAACGAATTGACGAACTGATTCAATTCCGGCGGCAGAGGCGACAATTGCAGGCGACCGGACAACAACGGCGGGGCCAATCGCTGGGCTTCCTGGGACAACTTGATCAGCGGCTTGAGGCCGATTCGCGCCACCCAATAACCGAGGGCCGACGCCAACAACACGCCGATGATCGCCAGGCTGATCAGGGCAATCAGTAGATGATGCTGAGTCTGCAGAAACGTCTCGGTGTCGATGCCGATCATGAAGCGCAACGGCGGGCGTTGATCCTTGGCCGGGAATTGGCTGACCAGCACTTTCAACGGAGAAGGATGATCCGGCAGGTTCAAGTCGCGCATGCCCAGTGGCCCTTCCGCAAAGGCGCGGATCTGCGGCGTCAGGTTGCCGTATTCGTAGTTTGGATCGCCACTGATGATCCAGAAACTGATGCGCTTGTCTTCTTCGCCGAGCAGCTTGAGCTTGTTGTTGATTTTCACCCAATGCTCGGGTGTGCCGTAGCGCCCGACCGTGGATTCGAGCACGCTGTAGCGCGCGTCCAGCTCCGCCTCGGGCAGCAAACCCAAGCCTTTATCGACCTGCTGGTACAAGGCCCAGCCGATCAACAGAAACACCAACAGTGCCACCAGCGTGAACATTCCACTGAGGCGCAGGGCAATCGAGTTACTGGACACCACGGCTCTCCAGCACATAACCCATGCCACGAATCGTGTGCAGTAGCTTCTCGTCGAACGGCCCGTCGAGCTTCGCTCGCAAGCGTTTGATCGCGACTTCGACGACGTTGGCGTCGCTGTCGAAATTGATGTCCCATACCATTTCGGCGATGGCGGTTTTCGACAGGATTTCACCCTGACGGCGGGCCAGTACGCTCAGCAGCGAGAACTCCTTGGCGGTCAGGTCCAGGCGTGTGCCGGCGCGGGTGGCTTTGCGGCTGATCAAATCTATCCACAGGTCGGCGATGCTCACCTGCACCGGTTCATGGCCACCGCTGCGGCGGGTCAACGCTTGCAGGCGCGCCACCAGTTCGAGGAAGGAAAACGGTTTGCCGAGGTAATCGTCGGCACCGTCGCGCAGGCCTTTGATCCGGTCTTCCACACGCTCGCGGGCGGTGAGCATGATCACCGGGGTTTGCTTGCGCGCACGCAACGCGCGCAGTACGCCGAAGCCGTCGAGGCCCGGCAGCATGACGTCGAGGACGATCACCGCGTAGTCGCTTTCCAGCGCCAGGTGCAGGCCTTCGACGCCGTCGCGCGCCAGGTCCACGGTGTAACCCTGTTCCGTCAGACCGCGGTGCAGATAATCCGCGGTTTTTTCCTCGTCTTCGATAATCAGAACGCGCATGACCCCGCCTCAGTCTGTGGTTGCCAGCGCCGGCATCGGTGCGGGTTTGGGCTTATGGAAAAGCCGCTCCAGCCACAAGTATATGACCGGAGTGGTGAACAACGTCAGCGCCTGGCTCACCAGCAAGCCGCCAACGACCGCGATCCCCAATGGCTGGCGCAATTCGGCGCCGGTGCCGTAGCCGAGCATCAGCGGCAGCGCGCCAAGCAGTGCGGCGAGGGTGGTCATGATGATCGGCCGGAACCGCGTGATACAGGCCTGGTAGATCGCTTCTTCCGGCGGCAGCCCGCCCTTGCGTTGGGCTTCGAGGGCGAAGTCGATCATCAGGATGCCGTTCTTCTTCACGATCCCGATCAGCAATACCAGCCCGATCAGCGCCATGATCGAAAAGTCCTGCCCGCAAATCCACAGCATGATCACCGCGCCGAGCCCCGCCGACGGCAGCGTCGAGATGATCGTCAGCGGATGCACGAAGCTCTCGTAGAGCACGCCGAGAATGATGTACACCGCCACCAGTGCCGCCAGGATCAGCCAAGGCTGGCTGGCCAGCGAACTCTGGAACGCCTGGGCCGCGCCCTGGAAGTTGCCGCTCATGGCGGCCGGCATGCCGATTTCGGCCTTGGCCTGGTTGAGCATGATCACCGCATCGCCCAACGCCACACCGGGCGCGAGGTTGAACGACAAATTGGCAGCCGGGAACATGCCGTCATGGGCGATGGACAGCGGGCCAACCGTTGGCGCGTCGAATTTCGCCAGCGCTGACAGCGGCACCATTTCCCCGCTCAGCGGCGAGCGCAGGTAGAAATAGTTGAGGCTTTCGGCCTTGCCGCGCTGCTTGGTGTCCAGTTCCAGAATCACGTTGTACTGGTTGATCTGAGTCTGGAATTCGTTGATCTGCCGCTGACCGAAGGCGTCGTACAACGCTTCATCGACATCACTGGCGGTCAGGCCGAAACGCGCGGCGGCGCTGCGGTCGATGCTGATGTGGGTGATGCTGCCGCCCAGTTGCAGGTCGTTGGAAATGTCGCGGAACGCCGGGTTGGCGCGCAGTTTTTCCGTGAGGCGCTGGGTCCAGGTGCTGAGGGTCGCGCCGTCGTTGCTCTTGAGCACGTATTGGTACTGCGCGCGGCTCGGACCGGAACTGAGGTTGATGTCCTGCCCGGCGCGCAGGTACAGCACGATGCCCGGGACTTTCATCAGTTGCGGACGAATCCGGTCGATGAACTGGCTGGCGGAGACGTCGCGGTCGCCGCGCTTTTTCAAGGAGATCCAGAAGCGACCGTTGGCGATGGTCTGGTTACTGCCAGAGACGCCCACGGAGTGGGAAAACGCTTGAACCGCCGGATCCGCCGCGACGATTTCGGCCATCGCCAAGTGTTTTTTCACCATGTCGCCGTAGGAAATATCAGCGGCGGCTTCGGTGGTGCCGAGGACGAAACCGGTGTCCTGCACCGGGAAGAAACCTTTGGGGATAAAGATGTAACCGGCGATGGCCAGACCGAGGGACAGGCCGAATACGCCGATCATCAGTTTCTGGTGGGCGAGGGCCCGGCGCAGAAGTTTTTCATAGCCTGCCAGCAAGCGTTCGCCAAAGGTTTTTTTACCGTGGGCGTGATGCACTGGCGCACGCATGAACAGCGCGGCGAGCGTCGGCGCCAAGGTTAGCGAGACCACCACCGAAATCATGATCGTCGAAGTGGCCGTCAGGGCGAATTCCTTGAACAGCCGCCCGACCACACCGCCCATGAACAGCAGCGGAATGAACGCCGCCACCAGCGAGAAACTGATCGAGACCACGGTAAAACCAATCTCGCCGGCACCCTTGATCGCCGCCTCGCGCATGCCGTCGCCAGCCTCCAGGTGGCGGTGAATGTTCTCCACCACCACAATCGCATCGTCGACCACAAACCCCACGGCCACCACGATCGCCACCAGCGTCAGGTTGTTCAGGCTGAAACCCATGATGTACATCAGGGCGAAACTGGCGATCAGCGAAACACCCAACACGGCGGACACGATCAGGGTCGCCGACCATTGGCGCAGGAACAGCGCCATCACCGCCACCACCAGCATGATTGCGATCAGCAGGGTGACTTCCACTTCGTGCAGCGAGGCGCGGATGGTTTGGGTGCGGTCGACCAGCACTTTGACCTGCACCGAGGCCGGCAGCATGGCTTCGAGACCGGGCAAGGCGGCCTGAATGCGATCCACGGTTTCGACGATGTTGGCGCCCGGTTGCCGGGAGATGACCAGGTTCACCCCCGGCTTATCACCGGCCCAGGCTTGCACGTAGGCATCTTCCGAACCGTTGACGACTTTCGCCACATCCTTGAGGTGAACCGGTGCACCGTCCTTGTAGGAAACGATGAGTTGGCTGTATTCCTCGGGGTGGAACAACTGGTCGTTGGTCGACAGCGTCGAAATGCTCGACTCGCCATACAACGCACCTTTGGCCAGGTTGAGGCTGGTGTTCTGGATCGCCAGGCGAATGTCTGCCAGGGTCAGGCCGATGGCTGCGAGTTTGTCGGCCGAGGCCTGTACGCGGATCGCCGGACGTTGCTGACCGGTGATGTTGATTTGTCCTACGCCGTCGATCTGGCTGATCTGACGCGAGAGCAGGGTTTCCACCAGGTCGCTGAGTTCGGTACCGGGCATTTGCGTCGAGTTGACGCTGAGGATCAGCACCGGGCTGTCGGCCGGGTTGACCTTGCGCCACGTCGGTAAGGTTGGCATGTCTTTGGGTAGTTTGCCGGCTGCGGTGTTGATCGCGGCCTGAACTTCCTGAGCGGCGGTGTCGATGCTTTTGTCGAGGGTGAATTGCAGGGTCAGGTTGGTCGAGCCCAGCGCGCTGCTCGAGGTCATCTGGGTCACGCCCGGGATGGCGCTGAATTGCACTTCAAGCGGCGTGGCCACCGACGAAGCCATGGTCTCCGGGCTGGCACCGGGCAATTGCGCCGCCACCTGGATGGTAGGGAATTCGGCTTCCGGCAACGGCGCGATGGGCAGGCGCGGGAAGGCGATGACACCGAGCAGCACCAGCGCAAAGGTCAGCAGAATCGTCGCAACCGGATGGTCGATGCACCAGGCAGAGACCGAGCCATGGCCCTTCATGGTTTCGGCTCCGATTGGACCACTTGCGGTGGATCACTCAGGACCTGGACCGTCGACCCGGGCTTGAGCCGCGACTGGCCGTCGCTGACCAATATGTCGCCGGGTTTCACGCCTTTGATGATGTCCTGGCCGCTGCCTTGGTGGACCATCTGCACTTGAACGGTCTCGACTTTGTCACCGTTGACCCGGTAGACGAAATGTTGATCAAGGCCGCGTTGTACGACAGTGGGCGGCACCACCAGCGCATCTTTATCCAGCGCTGTCTGAATTTTTACCGTCACCAGCAACCCCGGCCAGAGCTTCTGCCCAGGGTTGTCGAATTCAGCCTTGGCGCGGATGGTCCCGGTGTTGGCGTTGATCTGGTTGTCGATCAGGGTCAAATGACCCTCGCCCAGTAGATTGCCGGTTTCGCCGTCGGTGTCGGCGCCGATGTAGGCCTTCACCTGAGCATGTTCCGGATCGTTGATCAGGCCCTGCAGGGTCGGCAGCATTTGCTGTGGCAGGGAGAACTCCACGGCGATCGGGTCGATCTGGGTCACCGTGAACAGGCCTTGAGCGTCGGTCATGCGCAGGAAGTTGCCTTCGTCCACCGTGCGAATACCAACGCGACCGGTCACCGGGGAGCGAATCTGTGTGTAGGAGAGCTGCACTTGAGCGGCGTCGATCGAGGCCTGGTTACCTTGGGCGGTGGCTTTGAGTTGGTTGACCAACGCCTGTTGCTGGTCATAAGTCTGTTTGGATACGCCGTCGTCCACGCTCAATAGCTTGTAGCGTTTGAGGTTGACCAGCGCGACTTGCAGTTGCGCCTGGCTTTCGCCGAGTTGTGCCCGGGCCTGATCGAGGCTGGCGCGGATCGAGCGGTCATCGATGGTGGCCAGCAGGTCGCCTCTGTTCACCAGTTGGCCTTCTTTAACCAGGATTTTGGTGAGGATGCCGTCGATTTGCGGGCGCACCACAACGCTATGCAGGGACAGCACCGAGCCGATGCCGCTGACGTAGCGGGGGACGTCTTTTTCGACGACGTTCACGACCCGAACAGGGATCGCAGAGGGTGCGGTCAGTTTGGTGGTAGCAGGCTTGATGGCGTACCACAGCCCCAGCGCTGCCAGAACGATCAGAAGGGCTGCGAGCAGGACGGGTTTTTTCTGAATTCGCATGCGAGTGGGGCGCCGGGGCTGGGTGGTCGGAGTTTTTTCAGGTTTATACCTCCCTTTATAAACCTGTTCGCCCGTCAGGAAGGTGACTGCTAACTGACGGCGCTGTCAGTTTGGACCTCTGCGGATCGACGCCGATCCCCCGTAGGAGCTGACGGAGGCTGCGATCTTTTGATCTTGGCGGCCAGGTAGCCGACCAAGCTCTTGTGGACTGAGTACATATCCATTCCTGCAGTACCGGCAGCTGGCGGGTTCGCCCTTACG
>NZ_LACH01000014.1:0-109501 GCF_000968015.1 Pseudomonas fluorescens | reverse complement strand
TCGGCCTGTTGAGTGGTGAGGAGCGGATGTGCGTTGAATCCTTGTAGGAGCGAGCGATGCGGCGACCCGACTTGCCCGCGAAGATGTCAGGTCAGTCAGCACAAAACCCGACGGACTCGCTTGTAGCTTGAAGCTTGCAACTCTCTACACAGGTATACTGCCGCCTTTCGCGGCTCGCTGACCGGGCCCGACTCTATTGCATCACCCGGAGCTTTCATGACTTCCCCGACACAACCGCCGGTTGCCGACGCTTTGAGCGACGACCAGGCAGACCTGCCAGACAGCGTCGACTCCAGCGCAGACAGCGAAACCAAAGCCGAGATCTCGGCGTTCAAGTTCCCGTTCAAGCCGGGCGACCTGGCCGCAGCGAAGAACGCCAGCCAGCCCTGGTACAAGAACGGCGCCAAGAACGGCCATACCAAGACCCCGGGCGCAGCGCCTCCCGGTACTCGTCGTTCGATGGGTAAGCGCTGAGTTTTAAACTCTGTAGTGCCTGATCTATCGCCTTCGCGAGCAGGCTCGCTCCCACAGTTGATCTCAACAGGACACAGATTTTGTGTACGACGCAGATCCATTGTGGGAGCGAGCCTGCTCGCGAAAGGGCCATAACAGGCAGCGCATCCCTTGGATCAAGCCGCCCGCAACGAAATAAACGCATAGTTCACTGGCGTATCCGTCGCGACTTGCGCGCCCGCCGCCTGCACTTGCCCGGCAATGTCCTCACCCGACACATGAAACAACCAGTCAACGCCTGACTCAGCCAATGGCTGCGCCGCAACCTGATCGATGACCATCGCAAACGCCATCATGTCCGGCAGATAAGCAGTAAACCCATCGCCCTTCAACGCTGTAGTCCGAATCCCCAGCAACGCGCAAATCGCATCCTTGGTCTGAATGTCATCGCGATCCGCCTGACGGGAGCGCTGGATTAATCCGACCAGTTCCTGATCCACCAATTCCCCCCCCACAATCAGATCCGGTCCCTTTTCCCACGACTCGGGCGGACATTCCTTTACGGCAGTGTTCAGGGGAATGTGCGGATTGATTTCCATCGGGTAGATGCGGCACACCAGCGGCCGGCGTTCGTAGATGCTGCAGCGGTTGTCCTCGTCAAGATTCCGGCAAGGACCGACGTTGTAGGCGGCAAAGGTGATGGCTATGTACGCCTCGGATGCGCCGCTTCGAACCCGCACAGAACGGCGTTCGGCGTGTTCGCGTTGCTGCACTGGCAGGCCCAGGCCATTGCCCAGGAAACCTTCCACCAGCACGATCACCTGACCGCCATCGGCCGCCCACATCCGGGCTTCGGGCAGGGTCAGGGGCACGTGGTGGTCGTTGCAGCATTTGCCACAACCTACGCAGGAAAACGTCGTATTCATTGAACGACCAGTCGCATAAAAGGACATGAAACGGTGACAGAATGCCGCCGCAAAGGCCTATCGAAGCAAGTTATGCGCCAGTCACTGCGCCTTGGCGGTGGGGCGGATGGAGTCCCATTCGGTGACGTAAGCGGTTTTGCTTTTCTTGTTGTAGAGACACAGTTCGGTGCCTTGCTGGCCTTTCATGTGTTTTTGCGGGTATTGGCCTTGCAACAGAAGTGCGGTGTAGCCAACCCGGTCATCGAACTGTGCGGCGTTGCCCACGGGTTTGGCATTTTTCAAGCCGCTGGCCTTAGTGCAACTGGCGAGCGCCGCTTTGTCGTAAGCGGCCCAGGCGTCGGGGCTGGAGGCGTGGGCCTGGGTGGCGAGGGCGGCGAGACAGAGGAGGGTCAGGCTTGCTGCTTTCATGGGTTCGGGCATCCTTGGAGGTGTTTTGGCCAAGGTTGGAGTATGCCTGATGGTTTCAGGTTGAATGTGTCGGCCCCTTCGCGAGCAGGCTCGCTCCCACATTTGCTCTGCCTAGGACACAGATTTTGTGTACGACGCAGATCCATTGTGGGAGCGAGCCTGCTCGCGAAGGGGGTTGTGTCAGGCCGGAACCGGTTCCCGGCGGATCACACGCATTCCGGCGTTTTCATACAAACGCTGCGCCCGAAGGTTGTCTTCCAGCACCTTCAAATCCACAAAACCTTCGCGTCGTTGCTGAAATATGCTGAAAGCATGAAGTAGAAGCGCGCGTCCTAATCCTTGCCCCTGAGCCCGTGGATGCACCACCAGGTTCTTGATATAGGCGCTGGTCCAGCACTGGCACACGCCGACAATACCTTCGGCATCCAGAGCGATGAAGCACAGACTCGGATCATATTCAGGGTCGGTTTCAAAACGCTGTTGCCAGACGTCGAGTGCCGGCACGCGACCGCCACCTTGCTGATAACCCAGTTCCATCAAACGATGAACGGCTTCTGCCAGTTCGGGGCGGTATTCGCTGAGGACAATTCCCTGAGGCCAAGTGATCGCAGGCACAACTTCAGCGAGGTTGCGCCGCATCAGAAAGCAGAAGTCCTTGCTCAAGCCTCAATGACCTTGTTCAGCGACAGCCTTGGCTGCTTCGATCAGGCACTTGGTCAGTTCTGGCGAGGAGAACTTGGTCAACACCGCGTTCGCGCCGGCAAGACGGGCCTTTTCGCTGTTCATTGCACTGTCCAAAGAGGTGTGCAGCAGCACATAGAGGTGCGAGAAGTCCGGGGTTTCGCGCAGGGTTCGGGTAAATGCGTAACCGTCCATCTCCGACATTTCGATGTCCGAGACGATCAGGTTGATCTGCTGGGCCGTGCCTTGCAGGTCCAGCAGGCAGTCGATGGCTTCCTTGGCACTGCGGGCGGTGTGGCATTGCAGGCCGAGGTTGCGCAGGGTGTGCACCGATTGCTGCAGCGCCACCTGGCTGTCATCGACCACCAGAATCCGCGCGTTGCCGAGCACTTCGGCGTCTTCCATGCTCAGTTCGGTCGGGGCCGTTTCGATCTGTGCCGGGGCGATGCCATGGATCACTTTTTCGATGTCCAGCACCTGTACCAACGTGCCGTCGACCGAGGTTACGCCAGTGATGTACGAGCGCACGCCGCCAGAGCCAAAGGGCGGCGGACGAATGTCGGTGGTCAGGCAGTGGACGATCTTGCTCACGGCTTGAACGTGCAAACCCTGCTTGGAACGGCTGACATCGGTGACGATCAGGCAGCCACCATTCGGGTCTTCCAGCGGTCGTTCGCCGATGGCACGGCTGAGGTCGATCACCGACAACGAGGCACCGCGCAGGGTGGCGATGCCTTTGACGTGGGGATGCGACTCCGGCAGCTTGGTCAGCGGCGGGCAGGGAATGATTTCACTGACTTTTAGCAGGTTGATCGCCATCAGCTTGCCGCTGCGCAAGGTAAACAGCAGAAGCGAAAGTGAATCTGCGCGGGCTTTGTTTGAAGACATAAAAACCTTCTGTGGAAAAAGGTGATGGGCGACCGCGAGGATCGCCAACAGCTATCGATGCCGGGTTATCGACTTGTTGCGGGCAGGCTTTAGCTATTCAGGTGAATGGTATGACGCTATCGTCGGAACGCCGCCCGGAGCAAGCTCGCTCCCACAGTAGATTTTCGTCGAACACAATATCTGTGTCTCATGAAGGATCAATTGTGGGAGCGAGCTTGCTCGCGATGGGGCCTTCACTTCATGCCCAATCGCTTGGCCATTCTTCCAAGATTCGCCCGATCCAAGCCTAGCTCACGCGCCGCACTCGCCCAATTGTTATGGTGCCGTTCCAGACAGGCGTCGATCAGTCGACGCTGATAATCCTCGGTCGCCGCCCGCAAGTCTCCCGAGACCAAAGCAGCAGGGCTGACAGGGACTGGCTCAGTTGCAAGCTCAACGCTGCCATTAGGCAAATCCAGATCCGCCGCGCTCAAACTGAGAATTTTCGGCCGCTCCTTGCAGTTACCCAGCGCCTTCAAGGCACTGCGGCCAATCAAGTGCTCCAGCTCCCGCACATTGCCCGGCCATGCATACGCCAGCAATGCAGCCTGTGCATCGCTGTTCAGGCGCAGGCTGTTGAGGCCCATGCGTGAACGGTTCTGCTCGAGGAAGTAGCCGCTGAGCAGCAACACATCCCGACCACGATCCCGCAGTGCCGGCACCAGCAACGGATAAACGCTCAGGCGGTGATAAAAGTCGGCACGGTAGCGGCCGCTGCGCACTTCCTCGGCCAGGTCGCGGTTGGTCGCGGCGATCAGACGTACGTCCACCTGATGTTCTTTATCCGACCCCAATCGCTGCAATTGACCGCTTTGCAGGACTCGCAGCAATTTGGCCTGGACGGTCAGGGACAGCTCACCGACTTCATCGAGAAACAGCGTGCCGCCATTGGCCAGTTCAAACTTGCCGCGCCGATCGTTCATCGCGCCGGTGAAGGCGCCGCGGACGTGGCCGAACAATTCGCTTTCCACCAGCGTGTCCGGCAGCGCGGCGCAGTTGAGGCTGATGATCGGCTTGTCGGCCCGGGGCGATGCGGCGTGGATGGCTTGGGCCACCAGTTCCTTGCCGACCCCGGTTTCGCCGGTGATCAGCACGGTAAGATCGCTGCCGCCCACCAGATTGATTTCTTCCACCAGCCGTTTGTGGGTCTTGCTCTGGCCAATCAACTCGCGGTTCTGCTGGCCGCTGGCTTGTCGGTAAACCTCGGCACGCTGATGTTCGTCTTCGACACGATTGGCCAGGCGTTCGATGCGCTCGGCGGCGTTGACCGTGGCGGCGGCGAGGCTGGCGAAGGCTTCCAGGGCGTCCAGTTCGATCGGTTCGAAGCGCTCCGGATCGAGTGCGTCGAGGGTCAGCAAACCCCACGGACGTTCGTCAATAAACAGTGGGCAACCCATGCAGTCGTGGACTTCCAGATGATCATCGAGGCCATCGATCAGGCCGTCGTAAGGGTCGGGCAAGTCGCAGTCGGCAGCGAAACGGGTCGGGCCGTGGCTGCTGAGCAGCGCTTCGAAACGTGGGTGTTCGCTGACTTTGAAGCGTCGGCCGAGGGTGTCGGTGCTCAACCCGTCGACGGCCAGTGGCACCAGCCATTCGCCATCAAGGCGCAGTAGGGCAGCAGCATCGCACGGGAGCAAGGCGCGCATGGCTTCAAGCAAGCGCCGATAACGCTCGCTTTCGGGGAGTTCGCGGGACAGGTCGGCGACCAGTGGCAGCAGGGTGGTGAGCAAGGCTTTTGCAGTCATAGTGACTCCATGTAGTCGGTATGACTATAAGTCAGTGTGTGTCGATATGACTATAAAGAATTTAACTTGTTGATTTATAACGTTTTAATTATTGGCACGGAAACTGATAAATACAAGGCAGTCAGTTAGCAATCCACGTAGATCAGGAGTCGCCTTATGCTTAGCGTTCAAGACCGTGCAATCGTCAAATCCACCGTGCCCTTGCTGGAAAGCGGTGGCGAAGCTTTGATCACTCATTTCTACCGCATGATGCTGTCCGAGTACCCGGAAGTCCGCCCGCTGTTCAACCAGGCCCACCAGGCCAGCGGTGATCAGCCGCGCGCCCTGGCCAACGGTGTCTTGATGTATGCGCGGCACATCGACCAGCTCGATCAGTTGGGCGACCTGGTGTCCAAGATCATCAACAAGCACGTGGCCCTGCAGATCCTCCCGGAACATTACCCGATTGTCGGCGCCTGCCTGCTGCGAGCCATCTCCGAAGTGCTGGGCGACGAGATCGCCACACCTGAAGTGATGGCCGCCTGGGGGGCTGCTTACGGTCAATTGGCCGACATCCTGATCGGTGCCGAAACCAGCATCTACGACCAGAAGGAACAGGCACCGGGCGGCTGGCGCGGGGCGCGGGAATTCATCGTGGTAGCCAAGGTCGAGGAGAGTGCGGAAATTATCTCGTTCTACTTCGAACCGGCTGACAAAGGCCCGATTCTGGCGGCAGAACCCGGTCAGTACATCGGCATGAAACTGATCCTCGATGGCGAAGAGATTCGTCGTAACTATTCGCTATCGGCCTTGGCCAACAAGGGCCAGTACCGGATCAGCGTCAAACGTGAAACTGGTGGCCGCGCCTCTAACCATCTGCACGATCAACTGCATGTGGGCGCCAGCATCCAACTGTTCCCGCCATCGGGCGAGTTCACCCTGACTGACAGCGACAAACCATTGGTGCTGATCAGCGGCGGCGTCGGCATCACTCCGACGCTGGCGATGCTTGAAGCGGCGCTGGCGACCGAACGGCCGGTGCACTTTATCCATTGCGCACGCAACGGTAGCGTTCACGCCTTCCGCGACTGGATCGATGGCTTGGCCGAGCGTCACCCGCAACTCAAACGCTTCTATTGCTACGACGAAGATGATGGCGTGAGCCCGGCGGCGCACAAGGTGGGACTGTTGAGCCAGGAGCAACTGGGCGAGTGGTTGCCGCAGCAGCGCGATCTGGACGCTTACTTCCTCGGACCTAAAGGCTTCATGGCGGCGGTAAAGCGTCACCTCAAAGCGCTGGGTGTACCTGAGAAGCAAAGCCGCTACGAATTCTTCGGGCCGGCTTCGGCGCTGGAGTAACGCTGTGGCGAGGGAGCTTGTCGGAACGCCGCATCGTCCCGCTGGGGCGCGAAGCGGTCCCACTCTCTACCTGAAAAGAAGGGGACCGCTGCGCAGTCCAGCGGGAGCAAGCTCCCTCGCCACAGGTTTCAGCTCTTCAGTTCTTTCAAATGTTTGTACACCGTTGCCCGCCCCATGTTCAGCACGTTCGCCACATAGTTGGAGGCGCTTTTGCCTTTGAAGGCGCCCTCGGCGTGCAGTGCCAGCACCAGTTCGCGTTTATGGTCACGGGTCAGCAGGTTCAGGCTCAGCTGACGTTCGCGAAGCCAGGCGTGGAGGAAGGTGTTGATCCGCTCCTGCCAGTCATCGCGAAACAGTGAGTCCGGTTGCGGAATCAACTTGCTCGGCGACAGGAACAGGTCCAGCGCGGCCTTGGCATTTTCGAACAACGAAATATTCAGATTGATGCACAGCACCGCCAGCGGATGACCTTCACTGTCGCGCAGCACGCTGCTCAGGCTGCGAATCTTCTGACCATCCCAATTGAGCTTTTCGTACGGCCCGATGTTTCGTTCGCTGATCTCTTCGCTGAGCATGTCCCCCAGCGCCGAGTCATCACCAATTTCCCGTTTGGACAGGTTGTTGGCGATGTAGTCGACTTTTTGGGTGCGCAGGTCATGCAGCACCACCTCCGCGTGAGGAAAGAACAACGTAGCGATGGCATCGGCGATCGCGCGGAAGTTATCCAGCGGCGAGCTCTTCAGTGCAGAGTCATCACCGGCCGGTTCTTGTTCTTGGGCGTTCATAAAGTGCAGCTCCAGACAGCATCAGCGCCCCGTCAAAAAAGGGCGCTGGAAGTTTGCCGCAATCGTGTCGACACGTCACCTGCGTCCGAAACTCAGCCCAGTCGCGAAGGGGAAAGCATCTGGGTGTTCAGACCGAAGCGAGTCAGTTGCTCGGGCAAGGCTTCGCAGCGTACCAGTGCAGCGCTGGCCTGGCCCATGGCCGGCGAGGTCTGGATGCCATAACCGCCTTGTGCCGCTACCCAGAATAACCCCGGCACCTGCGGATCGAAACCGGACAGCAAATCACCGTCGCTCACGAAACTGCGCAAGCCGGCCCAGGTGCGGGTCGGACGGCGGATGGTCAGGGTGGTGGCTTCTTCGATCTGGTAGATGCCCATCGCAATGTCCAGCTCTTCAGGCTGCACGTCGTGTGGTTCCACCGGGTCGGCGTTGGCTGGCGAGCCGAGGAACATTCCGGCGTCGGGCTTCATGTAGAAGGATTCGTCGAGGCTGACCAGCATTGGCCAGTGGTGGATGTCCACGCCCTCGGGGCCGGCGAAGATGAACGCCGCACGGCGCTTGGGTTGCAGGCCCAGTGGCTTGGCTCCGGCCAGCTCGCCGATTTTGTCGGCCCAGGCGCCTGCCGCGTTGATGATGATCGGGGCGCTGAAGGTTTGACCGTTGGTTTGCACGTGCCACACACCTTCGGCGTCACGGGTCAGGCCCATGACTTCGCTGTCGGTATGAACTTCACCTTTGTTGCGTCGGATACCGCGCAGGTAACCCTGGTGCAACGCATCGGTGTCGATGTCGCTGGCGGTCGGGTCGTAAATCGCACCATGGACTTTTTCCCGACGCAGGATCGGCAGGCGCACGCAGGCCTCGTCGGCGCTGAGCAGCTGCATCTCCGGCACCGTGGCTTTGGCACTCAGGTATTGATTGTTCAGCTCGTCCGGGTCGCCGGTGAAGTCCACGGTCATCTCGCCACGCGGGGTCAGCAGCGGGTGTTCGCAGAAACCGGTCGGCGGCGCGTCGAAGAAATCACGGCTGGCCTGGGTCAGCGCCCGAACTTGCGGAGTGCCGTAGGCGGCGGTGAACAGCGCCGCTGAACGTCCGGTGGAGTGGTAGGCCGGATGGGACTCGCGTTCGAGCACGATCACTCGGGCGTGCTGCGACAACCAGAAACCGGTGGAAGCACCGGCAATCCCGCCGCCGATGATGATGAAATCTGCCTGGCTCATGAACGTCTCCTGATGGGGCGTAAATGCCGAAATTGTAGAGATCCCCCTGTGGGACTGTAGGAGCTGTCGAGTNNACGAGGCTGCGATCTTTTGACTTTGCTTTTAAGGCAAGATCAAAAGATCGCAGCCTCGTTTCACTCGTCAGCTCCTACACAGGGTTTGTGGTGTTAGTGCTGTAGTTGGTAGATGGCATTGGCCAGTGCAATGTCTTCCAGGCCCAGACCGATGGAGCGGAAGAACACATGGCGGTCATAGCCAGGGCGCTGGACTTTTTCGCTGAGCAGATCCGGCAGGTCGCCGATGATCGCGTTTTTGTCCCAGCCATATTGTTCACCGGCAATCAGCATTTCGCCGGCCGAGCCCGGGGTGGTCAGACGATAGTCACAGAACACCTGCATATCATTGAGGCTCTGCGGCGGCACTTCGTGGGCACGCGGTGCGTTGGTGCTGATCGAAGTGATCAGCGCCGGTTTGCTCAAGCTTGACGGGTCGATCACCGGCCCTGCGGACGAGGTGCAGAGCATGATGACATCGGCGTCTTGAACGGCTGCTTCACGGCTGTCGACGATGGTCAGGCGAGGATCGAGGCTTTTGAGTTGTGCCAATACTTCGGGATTCTTGTCGCTCAGGCTCGGCGAGTAGAGGCTGATGCTCTGCCAGTCGCGCAGACTTTTGACGTAGTGCAAGTGCGCTTGGGCGACTTTGCCGCTGCCGATGATCGCCAGGCGTTCGGCCTTGAGCGGGGCGAGAGCGTCGACCGCCACGGCGGTTGTTGCAGCGGTGCGAGCAGTGGTCAGTTCGCCGGCATCGCAGAGCAGCAACGGCTGGCCGGTCTGCATCGACATCAGCAGCGTCCAGGCGGTCACCAGCGGGCCTTGTTCACGCACGATGTACGGCGAGGTCTTGACCCCGTAAACGCCGTCTTCGGCCAGTACGCCCAGGTAGTTGATGAAGTCACCAGCGCCCTGCGGGAATTCCACCAGCTGCTGCGCAGGTTGCACGGCTTGCCCGGCGGCCAGGTCGAGGAACAGCTTGCGCAAGATCTGCGGCACGTCGACCTGCGCCAGCAGCTCGCGGGCCTGAGGTTGGGTGATCACGTAAGGCGTACTGGACATGGTCGGCTCCGGGAGCTGGAAGTAAACTAATTTGTCCATTATGGACTTTTAGTTGTGTCGATCAATCTCCGGACGAAAAAAAAGCGCAGTCCGTTTCCGGCTGCGCCTCTTTTAGTGCGACCCGCGTTATGGGCGCTTGCGCTCAACCGCCCGCAATAGATGCGTCGGTGGCGTTTCACAGCTGATCTTGCGACCCAGCAATGCTTCGATGGACGGTAGCTGATACGAGTCATCTTCACCGGCAAAACTGATGGACACGCCATCGGCGCCGGCACGACCGGTACGACCGATGCGGTGCACGTAGTCGTCCGGGACTTCCGGCAGCGTGAAGTTGATCACGTGGCTGATGCCGTCGATGTGGATGCCGCGACCGGCCACATCGGTGGCGACCAGGACGCGGATCTTGCCTTCGCGGAAACCTTCCAGGGTCTTGATGCGCTTGTGCTGAGGAACGTCGCCGGACAGCTGCGCGGCGTTGACGCCATCGCGCACCAGGCGTTCTTCGATGCGCCGCACTTCATCCTTGCGGTTGGCGAACACCATCACTCGCTCCCAACCGTTGTCGTTGACCAGGTTGTAGAGCAGTTTGTATTTGTCGGCACCGGCCACGGCGTAGATGTGTTGCTCGACGTTTTCGCTGGCCACGTTCTGCGACTCGATCTCGACGATCGACGGGTCGGTGGTCCATTGCTTGGCCAGGTTCATCACGTCTTCGGTGAAGGTCGCGGAGAACAGCAGCGTCTGACGCTCGTTCTTCGGCGGAGTCTGGCGAATGATCTGACGCACTTGCGGGATGAAACCCATGTCGAGCATCCGGTCGGCTTCGTCCAGGACCATGACTTCGACCATGTCCAGGTGCACGTCGCCGCGCTGGTTGAAGTCGAGCAGGCGGCCCGGGGTGGCCACGAGGATGTCGCAATGACGGGCTTCGAGGTGCTTGAGCTGCTTGTCGAAGTCCATGCCGCCGACAAACGTCATGACGTTGAGGCCGGTGTATTTGGTCAGGTCGGCTGCGTCCTTGGCAATCTGCACCACCAGTTCACGGGTCGGTGCAATGATCAGCGCCCGCGGCTCGCCCATGTAACGCTCTTTCGGCGGTGGGGTTTGCAGCAACTGGGTGATGATCGAAATCAGGAATGCAGCGGTTTTGCCAGTGCCGGTCTGGGCGCGACCGATGGCGTCTTTGCCCGCGAGGGTAAAGCCAAGCACCTGCGCCTGGATCGGCGTGCAATACGGGAAGCCCAGGTCCTGGATGGCGTGCATCAGTTCAGGGGCGAGTTTGAAATCGTGGAAACGGGTTTTGCCTTCCTGGGGTTCGACGGCGAAGTCTTCGAGTTTCCAGGGGATAACCGGTGCTTTTGGCTTCGGTTCGCGACGCGGTCGGGCAGGTTTTGCAGCTTCGCTGATCGGTTCTTCAGAGGCCTGAGCCTCAACGGGTTGGACGGCCGGTGTGGTCGTCGGCTCGTGCTTCGGTACCGCTACGGTTGCGGTCCGGCCAGACTGATTACCGTCGGTGCGGTGGCTGGGATGGTGAGACGGAGCGCTGGAGACTGGCGCGAGCTGCTCAGTCTCGCTTTTACCGAACATTTTCTTGAGTGCTTTGAGCACGGTCATCTCATCAATTGGTTAAGGAATATACGCCGGCCAGTGTAATGCAAGAATCGGGCGCGGCGTAGTGGGATGGATCAATGGGCTGCTTTTCACATAAACAGTTAACGCAAGCGCTCGGCGAGCCAGACACCAATGTCGCGAATCTCCTCGGGTAACACTTCGTGGCCCATTGGGTATTCCTGCCATGTCACGGTGACACCATGCTGCTTTAAATACTCGTAAGCGGTGCGGCCCATGGAGTTTTGAACGACGTCATCGTACTGGCCGTGTAAAGACAGTACGGGAATGCGCTGCTGGCTGGCGGAAAGCTCCAGTTCATCGCTGAAGGTCGGTGCATAGGTCGAGAGGGCAAGTACGCCCCCCAGCGGTCCCTGCCATTTCAGAAACGCGGTGTGTAACGCCATCGCGCCACCTTGGGAAAAACCTGCCAGGAATATCCGCGAGGCGTCTATTCCGATGGCGCGCTCCACTTCGATCAAATTGACGATCCTCTGCGCCGACTCTTCCAGCTGCTCGCGGTTGATCGCGCGCGCGGGGCTCATGGCCAATATGTCGTACCAGCTTGGCATCTCGTAACCACCATTGATGGTCACGGCGCAGGTCGGTGCCTGAGGGAGAACGAAGCGGGTGGTCAGCAGGCTTTCCTGCAACGCCTCGGCCACCGGCAAGAAGTCGTAGCGATCGGCGCCCAGGCCGTGCAGCCAGATAACGCAGGCATCTGCGGGCTTCACGGGCTGAAGAATCAAGGGCTCGGTCATGGTTGCTCCAATGTTGTGCAGGCGCTCTCATTGAGTGCGAGGTCTGAGGGCGCGCCTGGTTGATCAGTTAATAAGATGTCGCAAGGCTACAAGTTTTGCTATTGACCTGTCGCGTAATCGCTTCAGCGAGCGGTCTGGTACGGGCTTTGCTATGGGGAAACGGTGCAACCCATCTCGCGCCTTGCGGTAACACTATCAGTGTACTGCTGGCGGTGGGATAGCAAAGAATCCGGTGATGGATGTTCGCCAGTGGCCGCTACGGGCTTCGCGAACGTGAAAGGGCTACCGCCCGTTCGGCCGATTGGTGAGAAGTGAGTTGTCCATGATGTGGATTTTCTCCTACTAGACTCATAGCGCAGGTCTTACGTCGGTTGACCCCAAAAAAAGCCAACACGGGTCAACAACGCCTCATAAGGGTGCGACTGGACTCAAGCTCCGACACAACAAGAGCAAAACTGGAGGTTTGAATGAAGATGTTGAAATCCACCCTGGCGATCGTGACTGCAGCCGCAGTACTCGGTGTCAGTGGGTTCGCTCAGGCGGGTGCAACCCTGGATGCAGTGCAGAAGAAAGGTTTCGTACAGTGCGGCGTCAGTGACGGTCTGCCTGGCTTCTCGGTTCCAGACTCCACTGGCAAGATCATCGGCATCGATGCTGACGTCTGCCGCGCTGTGGCCGCTGCCGTGTTCGGCGACGCGACCAAGGTCAAATTCAGCCAGTTGAACGCCAAAGAGCGTTTCACCGCGCTGCAGTCCGGCGAAATCGACGTGCTGTCGCGTAACACCACCTGGACCAGCTCCCGCGATTCGGGCATGGGCCTGGTGTTTGCTGGCGTGACGTACTACGACGGCATCGGCTTCCTGGTGAACAACAAGCTGGGCGTGAAGAGCGCGAAAGAGCTCGACGGCGCCACCATCTGCATTCAAGCCGGTACCACCACCGAGCTGAACGTTTCCGACTACTTCCGCGGTAACGGTCTGAAGTACACCCCGATCACCTTCGACACCTCCGATGAAAGCGCCAAGTCGCTGGAATCCGGTCGTTGCGACGTGCTGACTTCCGACAAATCCCAGCTCTACGCACAACGCAGCAAGCTGGCGACCCCGACCGACTACGTCGTTCTGCCGGAAACCATCTCCAAGGAGCCTCTGGGCCCGGTCGTGCGTAAAGGCGACGAAGAGTGGTTCAGCATCGTCAAGTGGACCCTGTTCGCGATGCTCAACGCTGAAGAAATGGGTATCACCCAGAAAAACGTTGAAGCTGAAGCCAAAGCCACCAAGAACCCGGACGTCGCTCGTCTGCTGGGCACTGACGGTGAATACGGCAAAGACCTGAAAGTGAAGAAAGACTGGGTCGTGCAGATCGTCAAGCAAGTGGGTAACTACGGTGAAGTGTTCGAGAAAAACCTCGGCAAAGGCACTCCACTGGCCATCGACCGCGGGCTGAACGCCCTGTGGAACAACGGCGGCATTCAATACGCACCACCAGTGCGCTGATGGTTCTATCACCCGGTGGGCCAACCACCGGGTGATGTTCTGTTCCATTATTTGCGGGGCACTTCATGCAAAATTCAATCGGCGCACCAAAGCAGAGGCTCAGCCTCAGCGATCCAAAAGTGCGTGCGTGGCTATTTCAGATCATCACCATTGTGGCGGTGGTCTCGATGGGCTGGTATCTGTTCGATAACACACAGACCAACCTTCAACACCGGGGCATTACCTCCGGCTTCAGCTTTCTTGAGCGCAGTGCCGGTTTCGGCATCGCTCAACACCTGATCGACTACACCGAATCGGACTCGTATGCCCGGGTGTTTGTCATCGGCCTGCTCAACACGCTGCTGGTGACCTTCATCGGCGTGATCCTGGCGACGATCCTCGGGTTCATCGTTGGTGTGTCACGGCTGTCGAAGAACTGGATCATTGCCAAGCTGGCGACGGTGTATGTAGAGGTTTTTCGTAACATTCCGCCGCTGCTGCAAATCCTGTTCTGGTACTTCGCGGTGTTCCTGACCATGCCGGGGCCACGCAACAGCCATAACTTCGGCGACACCTTCTTTGTCAGCAGCCGTGGCCTGAACATGCCGGCCGCATTGACGGCGGATGGTTTCTGGCCGTTTGTGGTGAGCATCGTCGTGGCCATCGTCGCCATCGTGCTGATGAGCCGCTGGGCAACCAAACGCTTCGAAGCGACCGGCGTACCGTTCCACAAGTTCTGGGTGGGTCTGGCGCTGTTCTTTGCGATCCCTGCGCTGTGCGCATTGATCTTCGGCGCGCCGCTGCACTGGGAAATGCCGAAGCTGCAAGGCTTCAACTTCGTCGGTGGCTGGGTGCTGATCCCGGAACTGCTGGCGCTGACCCTGGCCCTGACGGTGTACACCGCGGCGTTTATCGCCGAGATCGTGCGTTCGGGCATCAAGTCGGTCAGCCACGGCCAGACGGAAGCGGCGCACTCGTTGGGATTGCGCAACGGTCCGACCCTGCGCAAGGTGATCATCCCGCAAGCCCTGCGCGTGATCATTCCACCGCTGACCAGCCAATACCTGAACCTGGCGAAGAACTCCTCGCTGGCGGCCGGTATCGGTTATCCGGAAATGGTCTCGTTGTTTGCCGGTACGGTGCTGAACCAGACCGGACAGGCGATCGAGGTGATTGCCATCACCATGAGCGTGTACCTGGCGATCAGTATCAGCATTTCCCTGCTGATGAACTGGTACAACAAGCGCATTGCGCTGATCGAGCGGTAAGGAAAAGCGCATGACGACTCATACTTTCAAACCTGACATGCCGCCACCGATCAAAGTCTTCGGGCCGGTGGCGTGGATGCGCGCCAACATGTTCTCCAGCTGGCTCAACACCCTGCTGACCCTGTTCGCGTTCTACCTGATCTACCTGGTGGTGCCGCCGATCCTGCATTGGGCGATCCTCGATGCCAACTGGGTCGGCACCACGCGCGCCGACTGCACGAAGGAGGGCGCCTGCTGGGTGTTCATCCAGCAGCGCTTCGGCCAGTTCATGTACGGCTACTACCCGGCAGACCTGCGCTGGCGCGTGGACCTGACCGTGTGGCTGGCGGTCATCGGCGTGGCACCGTTGTTTATCTCGCGCTTTCACCGTAAAGCGGTATACGGGCTGAGCTTCCTGGTGCTGTACCCGATCATTGCCTACTTCCTGTTGCATGGCGGCCTCTTCGGTCTGAGCACCGTGGCGACCAGTCAGTGGGGCGGGCTGATGCTGACCCTGGTGATCGCCACCGTCGGTATTGCCGGTGCATTGCCGCTGGGTATCATCCTGGCGCTGGGCCGTCGTTCGAACATGCCGGCGATTCGCGTGGTCTGCGTGACCTTCATCGAATTCTGGCGCGGCGTGCCGTTGATCACGGTGCTGTTCATGTCCTCGGTGATGCTGCCGTTGTTCCTGCCTGAAGGCATGAACTTCGACAAACTGTTGCGGGCGCTGATCGGCGTGATCCTGTTCCAGTCGGCCTACGTGGCCGAAGTGGTGCGCGGCGGTCTGCAAGCGATTCCCAAAGGTCAGTACGAAGCGGCTGCAGCGATGGGCCTCGGTTACTGGCGCAGCATGGGCCTGGTGATTCTGCCGCAAGCCCTGAAGCTGGTAATCCCTGGCATCGTCAACACCTTCATTGCGCTGTTCAAGGACACGAGCCTGGTGATCATCATCGGCCTGTTCGACTTGCTCAACAGCGTCAAACAAGCCGCCGCCGACCCGAAATGGTTGGGCATGGCCACCGAAGGCTATGTGTTCGCGGCCCTGGTGTTCTGGATTTTCTGTTTTGGTATGTCGCGCTATTCCATGCATCTGGAACGCAAGCTCGACACTGGCCACAAGCGTTAGGAGTTCTGTAATGAGCGAAGCAATCAAAAAGCCTGTGAACCCTGAAGGCATTATTCAGATGCAGGGCGTGAACAAGTGGTACGGCCAGTTCCACGTGTTGAAAGACATCAATCTGAACGTTAAACAGGGCGAGCGTATCGTCCTGTGTGGCCCGTCGGGTTCCGGTAAATCCACCACCATTCGTTGCCTCAATCGTCTGGAAGAACACCAGCAGGGCCGCATCGTGGTCGATGGTGTGGAGCTGACCAACGACCTCAAGCAGATCGAATCGGTCCGTCGTGAAGTCGGCATGGTGTTCCAGCACTTCAACCTGTTCCCGCACCTGACCATCCTGCAGAACTGCACCCTGGCGCCGATGTGGGTGCGCAAGATGCCCAAGCGCAAGGCCGAAGAAATCGCCATGCATTACCTGGAACGCGTCCGCATTCCGGAGCAGGCGCATAAATTCCCGGGGCAACTGTCCGGCGGTCAGCAACAGCGTGTGGCGATTGCCCGCGCCCTGTGCATGAAACCGAAAATCATGCTGTTCGACGAACCGACCTCGGCCCTCGACCCGGAAATGGTGAAAGAGGTGCTGGACACCATGATCGGCCTGGCCGAAGACGGCATGACCATGCTCTGCGTGACCCACGAAATGGGCTTCGCCCGCACCGTGGCCAACCGTGTGATCTTCATGGACAAGGGCGAAATCGTTGAGCAGGCTGCGCCGAACGACTTCTTCGATAACCCGCAGAATGAGCGTACCAAGCTGTTCCTGAGCCAGATCCTGCATTGATTGGCGGTTGGTAAAGAAATAAACCCGGACAGTGTTCCGGGTTTATTTTTGTCTGGGGTTTGGGTCAGGAAGCAAGCGCGGATGGGGGTAACTGATCGAGGTTTGCCAATAGGCTTTGCAAGTCTGCACCTTCGCCAAGTACCTGCACGTCGCTCAGTAATTCTGGATGCCGATCAAGCAGGCGCATCAGCATAAATAACGGTTGGGGCGGTGCCAGTTCAGCGCGCTCATAACGGGAAAAAGCGTTGTGGCCGCCACCCGAGAGCAATTTCACCGCTTCCTTTTGCGAGAGCTTCAGCTTGCGGCGGATACGCTTCATCTCGGCGGCCATAAGTTGACGGCAATCAACCAGCAGTTGATCACTCGCCTGGGAGTATCGTTCGGCGCTGCCATCATCGAATTCGATTTCGCCGCAAACCCGACACTCGTAGCCTGAAATGTCACCTACCTGGCGTGTCATCTGTTTGAAGTCGATGGTGAAGCTGCGCCCATCGAAGTGCTGCAGCCCATCATGAGTACCGCAGCTGAAACATTGCTTTCCATTCATGCATTTTTCTCCTTGAAGGAGATTACTGGAGGCCCACCACCGGGGCGGTAGGTCACTTTGATGTAAATCTCCAGGCCTTGAATCTTCATGTGATAAACGTCCTGCCAGATGCGATGGTCGGCAAAGGTCGTCATCGATTTGTGCAACATCCTGTTTTCCAGCGAATAAACGATTTGCAGCATTTGGGAAAGGCTCAAATCAAGTCGTCGGCCGCCTTCCCGTGCCGCTCCGGTAAATGCCTTTGTCCCTAATCGGATGACCTCTGACTTGACCACCGCCAAGTCATAATGGGGGGTGTTCTTTTCCATAAGAAGCCGCTTACCTGTCCTTAAAATTACCCTTAAAGGGTGATTTTGACTAATCGAAAATCTCGCTCCATTTCCCTCTCCCTGACCGTAGGCGGTTGCCGTCCTACACGTAGCTGACTAACATGTCAGAAAATTCATCCTATGATTGGATGAAAGGGCGAATCCTATGTCAGACATTTCTCCGCTAGTTAAACGGTCCCTGGTCGACCAGGCACTGGACCAGTTACGCCTGCGCATCACCGAAGGCGTGTGGACGGTGGGCCAGCGTTTACCCACCGAACCTGAGCTGTCCGCAGAGCTGGGCATCAGTCGCAATACCGTGCGTGAAGCCATGCGCGTATTGGCGTTTTCCGGGTTGATCGAAATTCGTCAGGGCGACGGCAGCTACCTGCGGGCGGTGGTCGATCCACTGGACACCCTGAAGGCGTTGTCCCGCTGTTCCCATGAACAGGCCCGGGAAACTCGGCACATTCTGGAAGTCGAGGCCATCGGCCTGGCCGCATTGCGGCGTACCGACGAAGACTTGGTGGCATTGCGCGAGGCGTTGGGCGTCAGCGGCAGCCACTACCACGGCGATCTCGACACGTATATCGCCTGCGATCTGGTGTTCCACCGACGTTTGGTGGACGCCGCGCATAACCCGACGCTCAGCGAGCTGTACCGCTATTTCTCCAGCGTTGTCGGTGCGCAATTGCGCGAAACCCTGAACATTTCTCCCCGACGCCAAGAAGTGTTCGACCTTCATATCGAACTGCTTGATGCCGTCGAGCAACGCGATCCGGAAAGGGCCAAAGCCCTGTCGAGGCAGTTGATCAATGAACCTTGAAACCGAGAACCCCATGTCCAGCAGCAACAGCCACATCACGCAGCCCAAGCGCACGGCAGAGCTCGAAGAGCTGCTGATCGACGCCGAGGCGGATGACGAACAGGTCCAGCAAAGTCACCCGATCCTGCGTCGTCCGTGGCTGTTGCTGCTGGGGCTGATCCTGGTGGCGCTGAACCTGCGCCCGGCGCTGTCGAGCATGGCGCCGATGCTCAGCGAGGTGTCGAAAACCCTCGGTTTGTCGGCAGCCCAGGCCGGTTTGCTGACGACGTTGCCGGTGCTGTGCCTCGGCTTGTTTGCACCGCTGGCGCCCGTGCTGGCACGACGTTTTGGCGCCGAGCGAGTGGTGCTGGGCATTCTCTTGATGTTGGCCGGCGGGATCATCCTGCGCAGTTCGTTCGGCGAGATCGGCCTGTTTGCCGGCAGCGTGCTGGCCGGCGCGAGCATCGGCGTAATCGGCGTATTGCTGCCCGGCATCGTTAAGCGCGACTTCGCGAAACACGCGGGCACCATGACCGGCGTCTACACCATGGCCCTGTGCCTGGGGGCGGCAATGGCCGCGGGCGCGACCGTGCCGTTGAGCGAGCATTTCGACAAGAGCTGGGCCTTGGGCCTCGGCTTCTGGGTGGTTCCGGCATTGGTCGCGGCGATTTTCTGGTTGCCACAAGTCGGGCAGAAACACGGCGCGCACAACGTCGCGTATCGGGTTCGCGGTCTGTTGCGTGATCCACTGGCCTGGCAAGTGACGCTCTACATGGGCCTGCAATCTTCTCTGGCCTACATCGTGTTCGGCTGGTTGCCGTCGATCCTGATCGGTCGCGGCCTGACGCCGACCCAGGCGGGTCTGGTGCTGTCAGGCTCGGTCATCGTTCAGTTGGCGAGTTCACTGGCGGCGCCATGGCTGGCGACGCGCGGCAAGGATCAGCGTCTGGCGATTGTCATCGTCATGCTGCTGACCCTTGGCGGCCTGTTCGGTTGTCTTTATGCACCGATCGAAGGCTTGTGGGGGTGGGCGATCCTGCTGGGTCTGGGGCAGGGCGGTACGTTCAGTCTGGCGTTGACCCTGATCGTGCTGCGTTCGCGGGACGCCCATGTCGCAGCGAATCTGTCGAGCATGGCCCAAGGCTTCGGTTACACCCTGGCGTCCATGGGGCCGTTCGCGGTCGGCATCGTGCATGACTGGACCGGCGGCTGGAACGCCTTGGGCTGGATATTCGGCATCATCGGTCTTGGGGCGATCATCGCTGGCCTCGGCGCCGGACGTTCGTTGTACGTCCAGGTCGTAAGCGAAAAGGTCTGACACCCGCACACTGTCGGTATTCGGCTCACGAATGCCGATAGTGTTTCGCGCGTTTGTTGACTATCGTGCAGGCAATCTTTTGAAACCACTTTGCACGTCAGGGAGCCTGCCCATGAGTGATGCCCACAACGCATTGATCACCCAGTTCTACCAAGCCTTCCAGCGGCTGGATGCCGAGGCCATGAGCGCCTGCTATACCGACGACGTGGTGTTCAGTGATCCGGCGTTCGGCGAACTGCGCGGCCGCAATGCCGGCGACATGTGGCGCATGCTCACTACCCGGGCCAAGGATTTTTCCCTGACGTTCGATAACGTGCGCAGCGATGAGCGCACGGGCGGCGCCCATTGGGTGGCGACGTACCTGTTCAGCCAGACCGGCAACACCGTGGTCAACGACATTCAGGCACGCTTTGTTTTTCGCGACGGCAAGATTTGCGAGCATCACGACAGCTTCGATCTGTGGGCCTGGTCCCGACAGGCGTTGGGTTTCAAGGGGCTGTTGTTGGGCTGGACGCCGGCGGTGAGAAACGCCGTGCGCGCTCAAGCCTTGAAGGGGCTGAAGGCATTCCAGGCCAGTCGCTGATAAGATCGCGGCTTGTTTCCTACAAGCCTTGATCGTCACGTGAACACCGCCAGCGAATCTTCCGTCATTGCCGCCGAACCAACGCTGCCCGTCAGCAAACCCTGGTTCGTCTACCTCGTTCGCGCGGCCAATGGTTCGCTTTACTGCGGGATCAGCGACGATCCCGTGCGCCGCTTCGCCACCCACCAGAGTGGCAAGGGCGCGCGCTTTTTTCTCTCCAGCCCTGCCGTGGCATTGGTCTACACCGAAGCCTGCCGCGACAAAAGCGAAGCGCTGCGTCAGGAACGGCTGATCAAAAAGCTCAAGAAAAGCGCCAAGGAATGCTTGGTGGCGAGTGCTGCCACGGGCTTATCAATCTGACTGATAAGTTCCCATCAGGCAGATGGGTGGGCTGCACATGGAATGCGCGCTAAGCTGCGGATTCCCTATCCGTGCGGCGGAGCCGAGCATGTCCGAGTTGATTCTTCATCATTACCCGACGTCCCCTTTTTCTGAAAAGGCCCGCTTGCTGCTGGGCTTCAAGGGGTTGTCCTGGCGCTCGGTGAAAATCTCGCCGGTGATGCCAAAACCCGATCTGACCGCGCTGACCGGCGGCTACCGCAAGACGCCGGTATTGCAGATTGGCGCGGATATCTATTGCGACACGTCGCTGATCGCCCGTCGTCTGGAACAGGAAAAAGCCTTGCCGGCGTTCTTCCCGGAAGGTCAGGAAATGATCGCCGCGACCTTCGCCGCGTGGGCGGATTCGGTGGTGTTCCAGCACGCGGTCAGCCTGGTGTTTCAACCGGAATCGATCGCTGTGCGCTTCGGCAATATGCCGCCGGAAGCGATCAAGGCGTTCATTGCCGATCGCGCGGAGTTGTTCAGCGGTGGCAGCGCCACACGGTTGTCGGCTGACCAAGCCCGGCATCAATGGCCGACTATCATGACGCGTCTGGAGCAACAGCTTCAGCGCGAGCAGGGCGACTTCCTGTTCGGCGAGCCGTCGATTGCCGACTTTGCCCTGGCCCATCCGTTGTGGTTCCTCAAAGCCACGCCCGTCACGTCACCGGTGGTCGATGCTTATCCGGCGGTTTCGGCATGGCTGGGTCGCGTGTTGGGCTTTGGTCATGGCGCGTTCAGCGAGATGAGCTCGGAGGAGGCGCTGGAGGTTGCGCGCAATGCCACACCGGCCGCATTGCCAGATGAGCAATTCGACGAGCCGAATGGTTTTGAGGTTGGCCAGCAGGTGGCCATTGCCGCCATCGATTACGGCGTTGACCCGGTGGCGGGTGAGTTGCTGTTTGCGGGCAGTGAAGAATTGATTCTGCGTCGTGAAGACGAGCGGGCCGGTGTGGTGCATGTGCACTTTCCGCGCTTTGGCTTCCGTATCGGAAAACGCTGACGTACACCTGTGGGAGCGAGCTTGCTCGCGATGAGTCCATCACAGTCGACATCTATGTTGAATGTCAGTCTGCAATCGCGAGCAAGCTCGCTCCCACAGTTATTTCAGTGCGGCCAGGATGGCATCCGGGTCATACCCGCGAATCAACGTCCCGTTCACATCGATGATCGGAATCCCGCCGCCACCCAGCGCCTCGTAGTCCTTGCGCGCTTCGGCATCCTTCTCGATATCGAATTCCTTATAGGGGATTCCCTTCTGATCGAGAAAACGCCGGGTCAGTTTGCAGTAGCCACACCATTCAGTGGCGTAGAGCACGACGTTGGCCTTGGCTTGAGTCTGCTCCGACACCACCTGTGCCGGATGGAACACCCGCTCGATCTTGCCCCAGTTCTGGTAGGCCACAACCACCAGCAGGATCAGCAGGAATTTCTTCAGTACGCCGCCGAGCATCAGTTACGTCGCTTGAGCTGATCGGTGAGTTGGGTCGGCAGACCTTTGATGATCAGCGTGCCGGCTTCTTCGTCGTATTCGATCTTCGAGCCCAGCAGGTGCGCTTCGAAGCTGATGGACAGGCCTTCGGCGCGACCGGTGAAGCGGCGGAACTGGTTGAGGGTACGTTTATCTGCCGGAATCTCCGGCGACAGGCCGTAGTCCTTGTTGCGGATGTGATCGTAGAAGGCTTTCGGACGCTCTTCGTCGATCAGCTCCGAGAGTTCTTCCAGGCCCATGGGTTCGCCCAGTTTTGCCTGGCTGCTGGCGTAATCCACCAGAGTCTTGGTTTTCTCGCGGGCGGATTCTTCCGGCAGGTCTTCGCTTTCGACGAAGTCACTGAAGGCCTTGAGCAGGGTGCGGGTTTCGCCGGGGCCGTCGACGCCTTCCTGGCAGCCGATGAAGTCGCGGAAATACTCTGAAACCTTTTTGCCGTTCTTGCCTTTGATGAACGAAATGTACTGCTTGGACTGCTTGTTGTTCTGCCACTCGGAAACGTTGATCCGCGCCGCCAGATGCAGTTGACCCAGGTCCAGGTGCCGGGACGGGGTCACGTCCAGCTGATCGGTCACTGCAACGCCTTCACTGTGGTGTAGCAGGGCGATCGCAAGGTAGTCGGTCATGCCTTGCTGATAATGCGCAAACAGCACGTGGCCGCCCACAGAGAGGTTCGATTCCTCCATCAGCTTTTGCAGGTGTTCCACCGCCACACGGCTGAACGCTGTGAAATCCTTGCCGCCATCGAGGTATTCCTTCAGCCAGCCGCTGAACGGATGCGCCCCGGACTCGGCATGGAAGAAACCCCAGGCCTTGCCTTGT
Organism: Pseudomonas fluorescens; assembly: GCF_000968015.1. Classification (GTDB taxonomy): domain Bacteria; phylum Pseudomonadota; class Gammaproteobacteria; order Pseudomonadales; family Pseudomonadaceae; genus Aquipseudomonas; species Aquipseudomonas fluorescens_W. The sequence continues at coordinate 86,655 of NZ_LACH01000014.1, read as the reverse complement.
TTGGCGTTGTAGCTCTCATTGAGGTCGGCAAGCATGTACTCGATGGCACTCGACTCGGCCAGTTCGGAGTCGCGGGCGTGGAGAACTGCAGGTGTGCCGTCGGGTTTTTTGTCGATCAGGTGGACGATGCAATGGCGGATCGGCATGGGCTTCTCGGCTGATTGAAGTGAGGAGGGCGTGCTCCCCCGAAAAAGCGCCCAGTGTACCGCAACCACTGGTTTTGGCGCGGCACGAAGGGCAATTCGCAGGTGTCCAATGGCGCTTATGCTGTTTTTTACAGTTTTAGAGCAATAAAGCTGACCAAATGGGTAGCTAGAGGCGGATATTTCCCCGTCTCTGTGCTAGTTTTGCCCGGTCTTACGCGAAGTCACTGCGTTAAGCGTGCATTCAGCATTTGTCAGGTCGAACCAAACCCTGATTTCGGTATCTATAACCCCGACTCGTCGCGGTTATGGCCGAGGGTGCCAGATCCAGAAGATCGGGCTCGATGGCTGACACTGCACTCTGCAATCCATATGAATTTGATAGGGAAGGAACACTACATGGCTCTTACTAAAGACCAACTGATCGCCGACATCGCTGAAGCTATCGACGCGCCAAAAACCACCGCGCGTAACGCTCTGGACCAACTGGGCCAAATCGTTGCCGATCAGCTGGAAAACGGCGGCGAAATCACTCTGCCAGGTATCGGCAAACTGAAAGTGACTGAGCGTCCTGCCCGTACCGGCCGCAACCCTTCGACTGGCGCTGCTATCGAAATCGCTGCCAAGAAAGTTATCAAGCTGGTTGTGGCCAAAGGCCTGACCGACGCTGTTAACAAGTAAGACGCAGTAAGAAAAGCCGTGCTCCGGAGTGATCCGGGCACGGCTTTTTTGTGTCTGCGATTCAGCGATTGGCCCGAAACACCTACCCATGTGGGAGCGGGCTTGCTCGCGATGAGGCCATAACATTCAGCAGAAATGTTGACTGATAGGCCGCCATCGCGAGCAGGCTCACTTCTACAGTTGATCTGCGGCGGTCAGTTACTCAGCTTTTTTTAACCCAACGTTCGCGCCAGACCTGCTGCTCGGATTTGGTCTGGAAGGTCCAGGCGACGAAACGGCTTTGCTTCTGCCCCTGGGACATTTCCACGACCTGGCTTTCCAGTACGCCGGCCTTTTTCAGCGCCGTCTGGATCGCTGGCAGATTGGAGGCTTTCGAGACCAGGGTGCTGAACCAAAGCACTTTGTGTTGGAAATGCGCGCTCTCGGCGATCAGTTGCGTCACAAACCGTGCTTCGCCCCCTTCACACCACAATTCTGCCGATTGACCGCCAAAGTTCAGCACAGGCAGTTTGCGTTTTGGATCGGCACGGCCCAGCGCGCGCCATTTACGCTCGCTGCCCTTGGTCGCTTCGTCCATCGAGGCGTGGAACGGCGGGTTGCACATGGTCAGGTCAAAACGTTCGCCGGGTTCGAGCAGGCCCAGCAGAATGTGCTTGGGATTGCTTTGCTGGCGCAACTGAATGGCCTTGTTCAGCCCGTTGGACTGGACGATGGCTTTGGCGGCGGCCACGGCCGTCGGGTCGATTTCCGAGCCGAGGAAGTGCCAGCGGTAGTCGCTGTAGCCGATCAACGGATAGACGCAGTTGGCGCCCATGCCGATATCGAGCACCTTGACCGGTGCGCCGCGCGGGATCTCACCGTCGTTGACGCTGGCCAGCAGGTCGGCCAGGAAGTGCACGTAATCGGCACGGCCCGGAACCGGTGGGCAGAGGTAATCGGCCGGGATGTCCCAATGGGCGACGCCGTAGAACGACTTGAGAAGCGCCCGGTTGAACACACGCACCGCGTCTGGGCTGGCGAAGTCGATGCTTTCCTTGCCGTACGGGTTGATGATCACGAACTTCGCCAGTTCCGGCGTGGTTTTGATCAGCGCCGGGAAGTCGTAACGACCCTGGTGGCGGTTGCGCGGGTGCAGGCTGGCCTTCTCACGGGGCTCCACGGCTTTGGCCGGGGTCGCGGAATCAGGCTTTTTGCGCGCGGGTCTTGGTGTGCGGGGGGCGTTCATGGGCGTGGTCGATTCGGGTATGGCTAAAAGTGGCGGGTATTGTCCCACATCTATGAGGCAACACCGACCAATTGTAGGAGTGAGCGTGCTCGCGATTGCGGTGAAACAGTCACCGATGATGGCGTCTGGCACACCGCTATCGCGAGCAGGCTCACTCCTACAGGAGATTTGTGGTGATTTGAAATAAAAAAGGGAGGCCATTGTGGCCTCCCGTTTTCAGTGCGATTTGCCGTTACAGGCTGGCAATCCGCGCATGCTGCTCGGCCAACTTGCCCAAAGCCTGTTCAGCTTCAGCCAGTTTGGCGCGTTCCTTCTCGATGACTTCGGCCGGGGCCTTGTCGACGAAGCCGGCGTTAGACAGCTTGCCGCCAACCCGTTGAACTTCGCCCTGCAGACGTAGGATTTCCTTGTCCAGGCGGGCCAGCTCAGCATCTTTGTCGATCAGACCGGCCATCGGCACCAGCACTTCCATCTCACCGACCAGTGCGGTGGCGGACAGCGGTGCTTCTTCGCCAGCAGCCAACACGGTGATCGATTCGAGACGAGCCAGCTTCTTCAGCAGGGCTTCGTTCTCGGTGAGGCGACGCTGATCTTCGGCGCTGACGTTTTTCAGGAACAGGTTCAGCGGCTTACCTGGACCGATGTTCATTTCGCCACGGATGTTGCGCGTGCCGAGCATCAGGCCCTTGAGCCATTCGATGTCGTTCTCGGCGGCCGGATCGATGCGCTCTTCATTGGCCACTGGCCACGGTTGCAGCATGATCGTCTTGCCTTCGATACCGGCCAGCGGCGCGATGCGCTGCCAGATTTCTTCGGTGATGAACGGCATGAATGGATGCGCCAGACGCAGCGCGACTTCCAATACCCGAACCAGCGTGCGGCGGGTGCCGCGCTGACGTTCGACCGGCGCGTTTTCGTCCCACAGCACAGGCTTGGACAGTTCCAGGTACCAATCGCAATACTGGTTCCAGATGAACTCGTACAAGGCTTGTGCGGCCAGGTCGAAACGGAACTGATCGAGTTGACGGGTCACTTCGGCTTCGGTGCGTTGCAGTTGCGAAATGATCCAGCGATCCGCCAGCGACAGCTCGTAAGCTTCGCCGTTCTGACCGCAGTCTTCGCCCTTGTCCAGCACGTAGCGCGCGGCGTTCCAGATCTTGTTGCAGAAGTTGCGATAGCCTTCGACGCGGCCCATGTCGAACTTGATGTCGCGACCGGTGGACGCCAGCGAGCAGAAGGTGAAGCGCAGGGCGTCGGTGCCGTAGCTGGCGATGCCGTCGGCGAACTCGTCGCGGGTCTGCTTCTCGATCTTCTTCGCCAGTTTCGGCTGCATCATGCCCGAGGTGCGTTTCTGCACCAGGTCTTCGAGCTCGATGCCGTCGATGATGTCCAGCGGGTCCAGGACGTTGCCCTTGGACTTGGACATCTTCTGACCCTGGCCATCACGCACCAGACCGTGAACGTAAACGGTCTTGAACGGAACCTGCGGCGTGCCGTCTTCGTTCTTCACCAAGTGCATGGTGAGCATGATCATCCGGGCAACCCAGAAGAAAATGATGTCGAAACCAGTTACCAGCACGTCGGTGGAGTGGAATTTCTTCAGGAATTCGGTCTGCTCAGGCCAGCCGAGCGTCGAGAACGTCCACAGACCCGAACTGAACCAGGTGTCGAGAACGTCGTTGTCCTGTTGCAGCGCCACGTCCGGGCCGAGGTTGTGCTTGGCACGTACTTCGGCTTCGTCGCGACCGACATAGACCTTGCCCGACTCGTCGTACCAGGCCGGAATCCGGTGGCCCCACCACAGCTGACGGCTGATGCACCAGTCCTGGATGTCACGCATCCACGAGAAGTACATGTTTTCGTACTGTTTCGGCACGAAGGCGATGCGGCCGTCTTCAACAGCCGCGATGGCTGGCTCAGCCAAAGGCTTGGTCGATACGTACCACTGGTCGGTCAGCCACGGCTCGATGATGGTGCCGGAGCGGTCGCCTTTCGGCACTTTCAGCGCGTGGTCGTTGACGCTGACCAGGAGGCCGGCAGCATCAAACGCAGCAACGATCTGCTTGCGCGCTTCGAAGCGATCCAGGCCGACGTAGTCGGACGGGATCTTGCCGTCGATGCTTTCGTTCAGCGTGCCGTCTAGGTTGAACACCTGACAGGCCGGCAGAACGGCAGCGTTCTTGTCGAAGATGTTCAGCAGCGGCAGGTTGTGGCGCTTGCCGACTTCGTAGTCGTTAAAATCGTGGGCCGGGGTGATTTTCACGCAGCCGGTGCCGAATTCTGGATCGCAGTAATCGTCGGCGATGATCGGAATGCGGCGGCCGACCAGCGGCAGCTCGACGAATTTGCCGATCAGGGCTTGGTAGCGTTCATCGTTCGGGTTAACCGCTACGGCCGCGTCGCCAAGCATGGTTTCCGGGCGAGTGGTCGCGACGATCAGGTAATCGTTGCCTTCGGCGGTCTTGGCGCCATCGGCCAATGGGTATTTCAGGTTCCACAGGAAACCTTTCTCGTCGTGGTTTTCCACTTCGAGGTCGGAAATCGCCGTGTGCAACTTGGTGTCCCAGTTGACCAGGCGCTTGCCGCGGTAGATCAGGCCGTCTTCGTGCAGGCGCACGAAGGCTTCTTTAACGGCTTCCGAGAGGCCGTCGTCCATGGTGAAGCGCTCGCGGCCCCAGTCCACGGACGAGCCGAGACGGCGGATCTGACGGCTGATGTTGCCGCCGGACTGATCCTTCCATTCCCAGACTTTCTCGAGGAATTTCTCACGGCCCAGATCGTGACGATTCTGGCCCTGGGCTTCGAGTTGACGCTCCACCAGCATTTGCGTGGCGATACCGGCGTGGTCGGTACCCGGCTGCCACAGGGTGTTACGACCCTGCATGCGGCGGAAACGGATCAGGGCGTCCATGATCGCGTTGTTGAAGCCGTGACCCATGTGCAGGCTGCCGGTGACGTTCGGCGGCGGGATCATGATGGTGTAGGACTCGCCCGCGCCTTGCGGGGCGAAGTAATTCTCTGACTCCCAGGTGTTGTACCAGGAAGTTTCAATGGCGTGCGGCTGGTAGGTCTTATCCATGCGCGGCGGGACCCTATTGGCATTTATTCAGGAAAAGCCGGCAAGTATAGCGGGGCATGGGGCGTAGGGCGAGTTGAACGCGGGAGGAACCTGACCATCAGCAACTGCAGAGAACCAATGTGGGAGCGAGCTTTGTGGTGAGGGGATTTAGCGAAACGTCGCACCGTCCCGTTCGGCTGCGCAGCAGTCGTCAACCCTGTAAATGGGTATTTCGAATGAAATGCTGGGGCTGCTGCGCAGCCCAACGGGGATAAATCCCCTCGCCACAGAGCTCGCCCCCACAAAGGTCTGGGGTTATTCGTACTGGCTGAGGAGGCGTTCCATCCGCGCGCTGAGGCGGCGTTTGATTTCGGTTTCGATGTGCGGGGCGAAGTCGTCGATCACGTCTTGCATAATCAATTGCGCGGCGGCGCGCAGTTCGCCATCCAGGTGCAGCAGGTCGTCGGGGCCCTTGCTGGCGGCGGGCGCCGGTTGAGCGGCGGCAGGGGCAGCAGGGGCGGGTGGCGCCGGTTCGAGCATTGGCGGGCTGGCGCCGACCGTATCGAACAGCATCGGAATCTGTTCCTGATCACTTTCCTCGACCGTGTCGGTGAGCAAGGGCGGTTGCAGGTTGTCATCGCCGAGCAGTTGGCGGATCGACTCAAGGTCGTCCAGCAGGTGCGCGGACTGTTGCTGCGGTTTTGGAGTGTCCATCGGAATGCTCAAAGTCGCTGTAAACGGTGATCTTGCAGAGGATAGCCCTGTTCGCGATAGAAACGGAAACTCTCCCGCGCAGCCGCACGAATCGTCGGTTCTTCCACCACCACTTCCGCCACGCGGGCGAACTTGTTGGCGAAGGCCGGGACTTTCAGGTCGAGGTTGACCAACAGGTCCTGATGCGGGCAGCAGTCATCGCCAAGCCCCAGAACAATCAAACTGTCGGGCTCGCTTTCGGCGGGACCGTGGGGCACGAAGCTTTCGCCTTTGAAGGCCCACAAACGCGCATCGAGATCGTCACGCTGGGCAGCATCGCTGCAATGCAGATAGATGCGGTGGCCCATGCGCCAGGCTTTTTCCGTGAGCTTGCAGGCAAAGTCCAGCCGCGCCGAAGGATCGGCGCTGGGCAGGATATAGAAGTCGACTTTGGTCATTGCGGTTCCTGAGCCAAGGGCGGCGTCACTCGAAGGTGACACCGCCCAGGGTCATCGGTTTCAGGCTTTGGCGCGGTCCAGCAGGTATTGGGTCAGCAATGGAACCGGACGGCCAGTGGCGCCCTTGTCCTTGCCACCGCTGGTCCAGGCTGTGCCGGCGATGTCCAGGTGCGCCCAGTTGAGGTTCTTGGTGAAGCGCGACAGGAAGCAGGCAGCGGTGATGGTGCCGGCTTTTGGGCCGCCGATGTTGGCGATGTCGGCGAACGGGCTGTCCAGCTGTTCCTGGTACTCATCGAACAGCGGCAGTTGCCAGGCGCGATCGTCAGCCGATTGGCCGGCGCTCAGCAGTTGGCCGATCAGCTCGTCGTTGTTGCCCAGCAGGCCCGACGTGTGGGAGCCCAGCGCGACGACGCAAGCGCCGGTCAGGGTCGCGATGTCGATCACCGCTTGTGGCTTGAAGCGCTCGGAGTAGGTCAGGGCATCGCACAGCACCAGGCGGCCTTCGGCGTCGGTGTTGAGGATTTCCACAGTCTGGCCGCTCATGGTGGTGACGATGTCGCCAGGGCGAGAAGCGTTGCCGCTCGGCATGTTCTCGGCGCAGGCCAGGATGCACACCAGGTTGATCGGCAGTTTCAGCTCGAGCACGGCACGCAGGGTGCCGAATACGCTGGCAGCGCCGCCCATGTCGTACTTCATTTCATCCATGCCGGCGCCCGGTTTCAGGCTGATACCGCCGGTGTCAAAGGTGATGCCTTTGCCGACCAGCGCGTACGGCTTCTCGGATTTCTTGCCGCCGTTGTATTGCATGACGATCAGGCGCGGTGGCTGGGCGCTGCCCTGGCCCACGGCGTAGAACGAGCCCATGCCCAGGTCCTTGATCTTCTTCTCATCGAGGACTTCGACTTTCAGGCTCTTGAATTCTTTGCCCAGGTTCTTCGCTTGCTCGCCGAGGAACGTCGGGTGGCAGATGTTCGGCGGCAGGTTGCCCAGGTCGCGGGTAAACGCCATGCCATTGGCGATGGCAGTGGCGTGGGCCACGGCGCGCTCGACTTCAGCCTGTGCAGCCTTGATGGTCACCAGGGTGACTTTCTTCAGGGCGCGAGGCTCGGCTTTCTGGCTTTTGAACTGGTCGAACGTGTATTCGCCGTCCACCAGGGTTTCGGCCAGCAGGCGGGTCTTGCCGTAGCTGTCGCGACCTTTTACCGCGACTTCGTCCAGGGCCAGCACCGCATCGCTGCCGCCCAGGCCTTTAAGGGTATTGAGGATGCCGGCGATGATTTTGCGGAACGGGCGGTCGCCCAGCTCTTCATCCTTGCCAACGCCGACCAGCAGCACGCGCTCGGCCTTGAGGTTCGGCAGGCTGTGCAGCAACAGACTCTGACCGACTTTGCCAGCCAGGTCGCCGCGCTTGAGCACAGCGCTGATGGCGCCACCGCTCAGTTCGTCGAGTTGTTTGGCGACGGCGCCGAGTGTGTGGCCTTCGCCGACGGCGACCACCAGAGTGGCGGTTTTCAACGTTTCTGGGCTAACGCTTTTTACAACCAGTTCCATGTCCGGGTCCCTGAATTAATGGTCAACACGCAAGAGCTCGACGGCATGCATTCGAGCTTGCTTATAAATAGAAAGACGCAGGTCACGGCCCGCGACAAAGGCCGCAGTTTGAACCTCGCTACCGGCGCCTGACAACCCTCGGTTGTACGAACTTCGACGCTTTAACCGCCTGCTTGAGCATGCGCAGTGACAGGCGCGCTCAATCACAGGATAATGCGCATCTTTTTCGGCGGCTCTGCCCTGCGAGCCGGCTGATGCGTTTGCTTGTTTGGCCGCCTTAGCCTGACAACCCTGGAGTGTCTGGTTTGATCGTCTTCCGTTATCTATCCCGCGAAGTCCTGTTGACCTTGAGCGCCGTCAGCGCTGTGCTGCTGGTCATCATCATGAGCGGTCGCTTCATCAAGTACCTCGCCCAGGCGGCCTCTGGCCTCCTGGATCCGGGCTCGCTATTCCTGATCATGGGCTTTCGTCTGCCGGGTTTCCTGCAGTTGATTTTGCCTTTGGGCCTGTTTCTCGGAATCCTGCTGGCCTACGGTCGCCTGTACCTTGAAAGCGAAATGACGGTGCTGTCTGCCACCGGCATGAGCCAGCAGCGTCTGTTTGCCATGACCCTTTTTCCAGCCACCCTGGTCGCACTGGTGGTGGCATGGCTGAGCCTGAGCCTGGCGCCACAAGGCGCCAATCAATTCCAGTTGCTGTTGAACAAGCAGGATGCGCTGACTGAGTTCGACACCCTCGAGCCGGGTCGTTTCCAGGCGCTACGCGACGGAACACGGGTGACCTACACCGAAACGCTGTCGGATGACCGCATCAACCTCGGTGGCGTATTCATATCGCAAAAGAACGTCTCGTCCGATACGAAGGATCGCGGGATTTCCGTGCTGGTGGCCGAAAAGGGCCGTCAGGAAATTCGCCCCGACGGTAACCGTTACCTGATTCTCGACAACGGCTATCGCTATGACGGCAATCCGGGTCAGGCCGACTACCGGGCGATCAAGTACGAAGAGTACGGCGTATTGCTGCCCAAGCCGGACGTCAGCGACGAAGTGACTGACCGTGATGCGATGACCACCAGTTTCTTGATCGGCAGCGATGACATTCGCTCCCGCACCGAACTGCAATGGCGTCTATCCCTGCCGTTGCTGGTCTTCATCGTGACCCTGATGGCGGTGCCGCTGTCGCGGGTCAATCCGCGTCAGGGCCGTTTCCTCAAGCTGTTGCCGGCGATTCTTCTATATATGGCTTACCTGTCCATCCTGATTGCCGCCCGCGGCGCCCTTGAAAAAGGCAAGATTCCGCCTGTTCTGGGGTTGTGGTGGGTTCACGTGATCTTCCTGGTCATCGGCCTGGGCTTGCTCTATTGGGAAACCTTGCAGTTGAAGCTGGCAAGTCGTCGCAGCGCGCTGGAGGTGGCTCGTGGATAAGCTCGATCGCTACATTGGTAGCAGCGTGTTCGTGGCAATTCTGGCGGTACTGGGGATCATTCTCGGTCTGGCGACGCTGTTCGCGTTCATTGATGAAATGAGTGAGGTCAGCGATACCTACACCCTGGTCGACGTGTTGAGTTATGTCCTTCTGACCGCGCCGCGTCGTCTTTACGACATGTTGCCGATGGCGGCATTGATCGGTTGCCTGATAGGCCTCGGCAGTCTGGCCAGTCACAGCGAGCTGACCATCATGCGCGCTGCGGGCGTGTCGATCGGGCGAATCGTCTGGGCAGTCATGAAGCCAATGCTGGTCCTGATGGTGGTGGGTGTGCTGATCGGCGAATACGTCGCGCCGGCCACCGAGGTCACCGCTCAGGCCAATCGCTCCCTGGCTCAGGGTGGCGGCGACGCGCAGAGCTCCAAGCATGGTTTGTGGCATCGCCAGGGTGATGAGTTCATTCACGTCAACTCGGTGCAACCCGACGGTCTGCTGTACGGCGTCACCCGTTATCGTTTCGACAATGAGCGTCACATGCTGTCTTCCAGCTTCGCCAAGCGGGCGAAGTTCGATCAGGATCACTGGCAATTGAGCGACGTCACCACCACGCTGTTCCATGAAAAGAGCACCGAAGTGGTCACCGCCCCGGTCGAGCGCTGGGACGTCGCCTTGAGTCCGCAGCTGTTGAACACGGTAATCATGTCGCCTGAAACGCTGTCGATCAGCGGTCTGTGGAATTACATCCACTATCTGGCTGACCAGGGCCTGAGCAATGGTCGTTACTGGCTGGCATTTTGGGTCAAGGTGTTGCAACCGCTGGTCACCGCCGCTCTGGTACTGATGGCGATTTCGTTCATCTTCGGTCCACTGCGCTCGGTGACCCTCGGTCAGCGAGTGTTCACCGGCGTGCTGGTGGGCTTCACCTTCCGTATTGTTCAGGATTTGCTCGGTCCTTCGAGCCTGGTCTTCGGTTTCTCGCCACTGTTCGCGGTGCTTGTTCCAGCGGGTGTTTGTGCCTTGGCCGGGGTCTGGTTATTGCGCCGGGCCGGTTGATCAAGGGTTTCTCCTGACCTTGCAGGACACTCAAAACGCCCCTGTCGCAAGACCGGGGCGTTTTTGTAGGCGCCGTCTGACCTGCGAACGTGACGCTTGCGCCGTGGATCAGGTACAATTCCCGGCTATTTTTCGGCGGGCTATGCCTGCAGCCTTTTTGAGTGTTGATCCGTGAGTGATTTGAGTCATATCCGCAATTTCTCCATCATCGCCCACATTGACCATGGCAAGTCGACGCTGGCCGATCGCTTCATCCAGATGTGTGGCGGCCTTGCCGAGCGCGAAATGGAAGCCCAGGTTCTGGATTCCATGGACCTGGAACGTGAACGCGGGATCACCATCAAGGCCCACAGCGTCACCCTGTATTACACCGCTCGCGATGGCATCAAGTACCAGCTGAACTTCATTGACACCCCGGGCCACGTTGACTTCACCTATGAAGTCAGCCGGTCGCTGGCGGCCTGTGAAGGCGCGTTGCTGGTGGTCGATGCCGGTCAGGGCGTTGAAGCGCAGTCGGTAGCCAACTGCTACACCGCGATTGAGCAGGGCCTGGAAGTGATGCCGGTCCTGAACAAGATCGACCTGCCTCAGGCCGATCCGGACCGCGTGAAAGAAGAAATCGAAAAAATCATCGGTATCGATGCCACCGACGCGGTCGAGTGCAGTGCCAAGACCGGTCTGGGCGTCGACGAAGTGCTGGAGCGTCTGGTCAAGACCATTCCTGCGCCGACCGGCAACTACGAAGATCCGCTGCAAGCGTTGATCATCGACTCCTGGTTCGACAACTACCTGGGCGTTGTTTCCCTGGTTCGCGTGCGCCACGGCCGTGTGAAGAAGGGCGACAAGATCCTGGTCAAGTCCACCGGCAAGATCCACCTGGTGGACAGCGTCGGTGTCTTCAACCCGAAACACACCGCCACCGTTGACCTGAAGGCCGGCGAAGTGGGCTTCATCATCGCCGGCATCAAGGACATTCACGGTGCACCGGTGGGTGACACCCTGACCTTGAGCTCCACGCCGGACGTCGACGTGCTGCCAGGCTTCAAACGCATTCAGCCGCAGGTATACGCCGGCCTGTTCCCGGTCAGCTCCGACGATTTCGAAGATTTCCGTGAAGCCCTGCAAAAGCTCACGCTCAACGACTCGTCCCTGCAATACACCCCGGAAAGCTCCGACGCACTGGGCTTCGGCTTCCGTTGCGGGTTCCTCGGCATGCTGCACATGGAAATCATCCAGGAGCGCCTGGAGCGCGAGTACGACCTGGACCTGATCACCACGGCGCCGACGGTAATTTTCGAGCTGCTGCTGAAAACCGGTGAAACGATTTACGTCGACAACCCGTCGAAGCTGCCAGACCTGTCCTCGATCGAAGACATGCGCGAACCAATCGTGCGGGCCAATATTCTTGTGCCGCAAGAGCACCTGGGCAACGTCATTACCTTGTGCATCGAGAAGCGTGGCGTACAGCACGACATGCTGTTCCTCGGTACCCAGGTTCAAGTGACCTACGATTTGCCGATGAACGAAGTGGTCCTGGACTTCTTCGACCGTCTGAAATCCACCAGCCGTGGCTATGCTTCGCTGGATTACCATTTCGATCGTTATCAATCGGCTAATCTGGTGAAACTGGATGTGCTGATCAACGGTGACAAGGTCGACGCCCTGGCGTTGATCGTGCACAAGGATAACGCGCACTACAAAGGTCGCCAGTTGACCGAGAAGATGAAAGAACTGATTCCACGCCAGATGTTCGACGTCGCGATCCAGGCCGCCATTGGCGGGCAGATCATTGCGCGAACCTCCGTCAAGGCACTCAGAAAGAACGTATTGGCCAAATGCTACGGCGGTGACGTTAGCCGTAAGAAGAAACTGCTTGAAAAGCAGAAGGCCGGTAAGAAACGCATGAAGCAAGTCGGTAACGTGGAAATTCCACAAGAAGCCTTCCTTGCAGTGCTCAGGTTGGATAGTTAGGTCCTATGTCACTAAATTTCCCGCTGTTGCTGGTCATCGCCGTGTTCGTCTGCGGCCTGTTGGCGTTGCTCGATCTGGTTTTCCTGGCGCCGCGTCGGCGTGCGGCCATTGCCTCCTATCAGGGCAGCGTCAGCCAGCCTGACGGGATGGTGGTCGAGAAACTGAACAAAGAGCCGCTGCTGGTCGAATACGGTAAGTCGTTTTTCCCGGTCTTGTTCATCGTGCTGGTACTGCGTTCGTTCCTGGTGGAACCGTTCCAGATTCCTTCCGGCTCGATGAAACCGACCCTGGACGTTGGCGACTTCATTCTGGTGAGCAAGTTTTCTTACGGGATCCGCTTGCCGGTGATCGACAAGAAAGTCATCGAAGTCGGTGATCCACAGCGCGGGGATGTGATGGTGTTCCGCTACCCGAGCGATCCGAACGTCAACTACATTAAACGTGTGGTGGGCCTGCCGGGTGACCAGATTCGTTACACCGCCGATAAGCGTCTGTTCGTCAACGGTGAGTCGATCGCCGAACAACTGGTCGGCTCCGAGCCGGGCACGTTGGGCAGCGCTGAGCTCTACAAGGAAAAGCTCGGCGTCGCCGAGCACCTGATCCGCAAGGAAATGAGCCGTTACCGCGCAATGCCGGACCATTCGTGGACCGTGCCTGCCGGGCACTACTTCATGATGGGCGACAACCGCGACAACTCGAACGACAGTCGCTATTGGGATGATCCGAGCATTCCCAAGGATCTGCTGGGCATGGTTCCCGACAAGAATATCGTCGGCAAGGCCTTCGCAGTCTGGATGAGCTGGCCGGAACCTAAACTCAGTCACCTGCCGAATTTCTCGCGGGTTGGCCTGATCAAGTAATCACACACGGCGCTGTTGAACACAGCGCCGAATGCATTTCTGGAGTCGGCATAATCGGCGACAGAAGCATGAAAACAACGATATTCAGGACGTTATTTTTGAACACAGCGTTAATTGTCCCAAGCCTGCGCCGCATCACGGCGATGGCGGTGGAATCCAACCACGAACTCAGCGTGGGTAAACCGTGAGCGTCTCCTTAAGCCGTCTCGAGCGTCAGCTCGGCTACACCTTCAAGGATCAGGAACTGATGGTCCTGGCCCTGACTCACCGCAGCTTTGCCGGGCGTAACAACGAACGCCTGGAATTCCTCGGTGATGCCATCCTTAACTTTGTCGCCGGCGAGGCGCTGTTCGATCGCTTCCCGCTGGCCCGCGAAGGTCAGTTGTCGCGCTTGCGCGCACGCCTGGTGAAAGGCGAGACCCTGGCCGTACTGGCTCGCGGTTTCGATCTGGGCGAATACCTGCGCCTGGGTTCCGGTGAATTGAAAAGCGGCGGGTTCCGTCGCGAGTCGATTCTGGCCGATGCCCTGGAAGCGCTGATTGGTGCGATCTACCTGGATGCCGGCATGGACATGGCGCGCGAGCGTGTGTTGGCCTGGCTGGCCGGTGAGTTCGAAGGCCTGACGCTGGTCGACACCAACAAAGATCCAAAAACCCGCCTGCAGGAATTCCTGCAGTCGCGGGGTTGTGAGCTGCCACGTTACGAAGTGGTGGATATCCAGGGTGAGCCACATTGCCGGACGTTCTTCGTCGAATGTGAAATCACCTTACTGAATGAAAAAAGCCGAGGTCAGGGTGTGAGTCGTCGTATTGCCGAACAGGTAGCGGCCGCCGCAGCACTGATTGCCCTGGGTGTGGAGAATGGCAATGACTGATTCAACTGCAACTCGCTGTGGCTATGTTGCCATCGTCGGCCGTCCCAACGTGGGCAAATCCACGCTGCTGAACCATATCCTGGGTCAGAAGCTGGCGATCACCTCGCGCAAGCCTCAGACCACTCGCCACAACATGCTCGGCATCAAGACTGAAGGCGCCGTGCAGGCGATCTACGTCGACACCCCCGGCATGCACAAAGGTGGCGAGAAAGCCCTGAACCGCTACATGAACAAGACCGCTTCGGCGGCGTTGAAAGACGTCGACGTGGTGATCTTCGTGGTTGACCGCACCAAGTGGACCGACGAAGACCAGATGGTCCTCGAGCGCGTTCAATACGTGACCGGCCCGCTGATCGTGGCGCTGAACAAGACTGACCGCATCGAAGATAAAGCCGAGCTGATGCCGCACCTGACCTGGTTGCAGGAACAGTTGCCGAACGCGCAGATCATGCCGATCTCGGCCCAGCACGGGCATAACCTCGAAACGCTGGAGCGCGTGATTGCCGGTTACTTGCCGGAAAACGATCACTTCTTCCCGGAAGACCAGATCACCGACCGCAGCAGCCGCTTCCTCGCCGCTGAACTGGTACGTGAGAAAATCATGCGCCAGATGGGCGCCGAGCTGCCGTACCAGATCACCGTCGAAATCGAAGAGTTCAAGCAACAGGGCAAAACCCTGCACATCCATGCCTTGATCCTCGTCGAGCGCGACGGCCAGAAGAAAATCATCATTGGCGACAAGGGCGAGCGGATCAAACGCATCGGCACCGAGGCGCGCAAGGACATGGAATTGCTGTTCGACTCCAAGATCATGCTCAACCTCTGGGTGAAAGTGAAAGGCGGCTGGTCCGACGATGAGCGCGCCTTGCGTTCGCTGGGTTATGGCGACCTGTAACACCCGGTTCCAGATACACCAGAGAAACCTGTGGGAGCGAGCTTGCTCGCGATGAGGGCCTGAAATTCAACATCCATGTTGACTGACAGACTGTAATCGCGAGCAAGCTCGCTCCCACATTGGTTTTGGGTGATTTATAAATCTCTGCTGACTCATTGAGAACGCTGACTTCCATGTCCCAAACCCCGCCCCCCGGCCAACCCGCCTTCGTGCTCCACAGTCGCGCCTACCGCGAAAACAGCGCGCTGGTGGATTTCCTCACGCCGCAAGGTCGGCTGCGGGCGGTGTTGCGCAGTGCTCGGGGCAAGGCCGGAACGCTGGCACGGCCATTCGTGCCGCTGGAAGTCGAGTTCCGTGGGCGTGGTGAGTTGAAGAACGTCGGTCGCATGGAAAGCGCTGGCGTCTCCACCTGGCTCAATGGTGAGGCGCTGTTTAGCGGTCTCTACCTCAATGAGTTGTTGATTCGTCTGCTGCCCTCCGAAGATCCCCATCCCGCCGTCTTCGATCATTACGCCGCGACCCTGCTTGCGCTTGCCGAAGGTCGTCCGCTGGAACCGTTGTTGCGTTCCTTTGAATGGCGGCTGCTCGATGATCTCGGTTACGGCTTCGCTTTGACTACTGACATCCATGGCGATCCCGTCGCGCCGGACGGTCTCTACCGTCTGCAAGTGGATGCGGGGCTCGAGCGGGTCTATCTGCTGCAACCCGGTCTGTTCAACGGCACCGAACTGTTGGCCATGGCCGATGCAGATTGGTCAGCCCCTGGCGCGCTATCGGCAGCCAAGCGATTGATGCGTCAGGCACTGGCCGTTCATCTGGGCGGTCGGCCCTTGGTGAGTCGCGAGTTGTTTCGCAAGCCATAGGGTCTGCCGCTGCCAAACATCAACAGACCCTATCTCCCCGTGTATGCTGTGCGCCGAACTTTTCCATTTTCAGGAGCGCTTCCGTGACCACCAGCATTCGCATTCTTCTTGGCGTGAACATCGACCATGTTGCCACCCTGCGTCAGGCCCGGGGCACGCGCTATCCGGATCCGGTCAAGGCAGCACTGGACGCGGAAGAGGCGGGCGCTGACGGCATTACCGTGCACCTGCGCGAAGACCGTCGGCACATTCAGGAGCGCGACGTGTTGCTGCTCAAGGATGTGCTGCAAACCCGCATGAACTTTGAAATGGGCGTCACCGAAGAGATGATGGCGTTCGCCGAACGCATTCGTCCGGCGCACATTTGCCTGGTGCCGGAAACCCGTCAGGAGCTGACGACCGAAGGTGGTCTGGACGTGGCGGGGCAGGAGGCGCGGATCAAGGCTGCGGTGGATCGCCTGGCGAAAATCGGCTGTGAAGTGTCGCTGTTCATTGATGCTGACGAGCGGCAGATCGAAGCTTCCCATCGTGTTGGTGCGCCGGCTATTGAGCTGCATACCGGTCGTTATGCCGATGCAGAGACGCCGACCGATGTGGCTGAAGAGCTCAAACGTGTGGCGGATGGCGTGGCATTTGGTCTGGCTCAAGGTTTGATCGTCAACGCTGGCCACGGTCTGCATTACCACAACGTTGAAGCGGTCGCGGCGATCAAAGGCATCAACGAACTGAACATCGGCCACGCGCTGGTGGCTCATGCGTTGTTCGTCGGGTTCAAGTCGGCTGTTTCCGAGATGAAGGCATTGATCCTGGCCGCCGCAAAAGCCTAAAGCCAAACACAGAACGAAATGTGGGAGCGAGCCTGCTCGCGAAAGCGGTCTTTCATTCAATACTGATGTTGAATGTTAAGGCCCCTTCGCGAGCAGGCTCACTCCCACATTTGATTGGGGGTGGCTGTCAGAGCTGTGGGGTTTCCTGATTCGGTTTGGTCTTGTCGACCCCCGGCACATGCAGGTTGCCCTCGGCGACTTGATTGCCTTCAAGCTGCGGCTGCGTCACCCACGTCAGGATGTCGTAGTAGCGGCGGATGTTCGCCACGAAGTGAACGGGTTCGCCGCCACGGGCATAGCCGTAACGGGTTTTGCTGAACCACTTCTTCTCGGACAGGCGCGGCAGGATCTTTTTCACGTCCAGCCACTTGTCCGGGTTCAGTCCTTCCTTGGCCGCCAGTTTGCGCGCGTCATCCAGATGACCGCTGCCAACGTTGTAGGCTGCCAGTGCAAACCATGTGCGATCCGGCTCCTGGATCGACTCATCCAGCTGATCCTTCATGTAGGCCAGGTACTTGGCGCCACCCATGATGCTTTGTTTGGGGTCCAGTCGATTGGACACGCCCATGGCCTGCGCAGTGTTCTGGGTCAGCATCATCAGGCCGCGCACGCCGGTCTTCGACGTGACGGCCGGTTGCCACAGGGATTCCTGATAACCGACCGCTGCCAGCAGACGCCAGTCGACTTTCTCTTCCTTGGCATAAGCCTTGAAGTGCTTCTCGTACTTGGGCAGCCGTTGCTGCAAGTGCTGGGCGAAGGTATAGGCGCCCATGTAGCCAAGCACATCGACGTGCCCGTAATAGCGGTCTTTCAGACGTTGCAGGGTGCCGTTTTTCTTCACCTTGTCGAGGTAGTCGTTGATCTCGTTGAGCAAGCTGTTGTCGTCGCCAGCGGCCACTGCCCAGCTCTGGTTGCTGGCGTCACCGAGGTCGAAGGCTACGCGTACGTTGGGGAAGTAGACCTGGTTCATAGCGACTTCGTTTGAGTCGACCAGGGTCAGGTCTATCTGATCTTCATCGACCATCCGCAGCAAGTCGACGACTTCAACCGCGTCGGACTCTTCGTATTCAATGCCGGGATATTTCTTTTTCAGCTCCGCCAATTGCTCGGCGTGGGTGCTGCCCTTAAGCACCATGATCTTCTTGCCCACCAGATCCTTCGCGTCGGTCGGCCGCGATTGGCCGTTGCGATAGATAATCTGCGGGGTGACTTCGAGATAGGGGTGGGAAAACCGCACCTGCTGTTTGCGTTTCTCGCTGCTGACCAGGCCGGCAGCAGCGATCACCGGGCCGTTAGGTTTGCCCACCTGATTAAACAGGTCGTCGAGGTTGTCGGCGGTTTCGATTTTGAGTTCCACCCCCAGATCGTCGGCGAAGCGCTTCACCAGCTCGTATTCGAAGCCGGTTTCACCGTTGCGATCCTGAAAGTAGGTGGCGGGGCTGTTACGGGTAACCACCCGCAGCACGCCGTCCTCCTTTACGCGCTCCAGTGTGTTGGGTTTATCAACACAGCCACTGAGCACCAGGAAGAGTCCGGTTGCGATCAGCCATTTGGCGAACCGCGGACGCAAAGCCGTTGGGGAAAACATCTGCGCAGTATACGCAAAGGACCACGAGCGCCATATCTCGACAGCGAAGGGCTTGTCTGCTAGGCAACTGAAAACCGCTCCGGAGCCCGCAGGAATGGGCCCGAGCAGCATTTTGTGACAGAAAAAATAACGCTCGGCGCGCACCGGTTTGAGGTCCGAACACCCGGCCCGACGCCCGGGTGCAGCCGCCCGTACCGTTTCGGGTGATGTCGCGGCCTGTTTAGGCTAGAATGCACGGCCTCAAAGCACACCCCTTCCCGAGGCTGTCCCGAAGATGTTGATCCTGCGCGGCGCTCCTGCCCTTTCTGCCTTTCGCCACAGCAAACTCCTTGAGCAACTGAGCCAGAAAGTCCCGGCTGTCAGTGGCTTGTATGCTGAATTCGCTCACTTCGCCGAAGTTACCGGCGTCCTGACCGGCGACGAACAGCAGGTGCTCGCGCGCCTTCTGAAGTACGGCCCAAGTGTTCCAGTACAAGAGCCGACCGGCCGTCTGTTCCTGGTGTTGCCGCGGTTCGGCACCATCTCGCCGTGGTCCAGTAAAGCCAGCGACATCGCTCGCAACTGCGGCCTGAGCAAAATCCAGCGCCTGGAACGCGGCATCGCGTTCTACGTCGCCGGCCAGTTCAGCGACGCCGAAGCGCAACTGATCTCCGATGCGCTGCATGACCGCATGACCCAGATCGTCCTCGGCAACCTTGAACAAGCCGCCGGCCTGTTCAGCCATGCCGAGCCGAAACCGCTGACCGCGATCGACGTGTTGGGTGGCGGCCGCGCCGCGCTGGAAAAAGCCAACACCGAGCTGGGCCTGGCCCTGGCCGAAGACGAAATCGACTACCTGGTCAACGCCTTCGTCGGCTTGAAGCGCAACCCGCACGACATCGAACTGATGATGTTCGCCCAGGCGAACTCCGAGCACTGCCGTCACAAGATCTTCAACGCCAGTTGGGACATCGACGGTCAGAGCCAGGAAAAAAGCCTGTTCGGCATGATCAAGAACACCTACGTGATGCACAGCGAAGGCGTTCTGTCGGCTTATAAGGACAACGCTTCGGTAATCGTCGGCAACGTTGCCGGTCGTTTCTTCCCGGACCCTGAAACCCGCCAGTACGGTGCGGTGCAGGAGCCGGTGCACATCCTGATGAAAGTCGAAACTCACAACCACCCGACTGCGATTGCCCCGTTCCCGGGCGCGTCCACCGGTAGCGGTGGCGAGATTCGCGACGAAGGCGCCACCGGTCGCGGTGCCAAGCCAAAGGCTGGCCTGACCGGTTTCACCGTGTCCAACCTGCAAATCCCGGGCTTCGAACAGCCGTGGGAAGTGCCGTACGGCAAGCCTGAGCGCATCGTTACCGCGCTGGACATCATGATCGAAGGCCCACTGGGTGGCGCCGCGTTCAACAACGAATTCGGTCGTCCGGCCCTGACCGGTTATTTCCGTACCTTCGAACAGTCGATCACCACCCCGCGTGGCGACGAAGTTCGCGGTTACCACAAGCCGATCATGCTGGCCGGCGGTATGGGTAACATCCGTGCCGAACACGTGCAGAAAGGCGAGATCACCGTTGGCTCCAAGCTGATCGTGCTCGGCGGTCCAGCCATGTTGATCGGTCTGGGCGGCGGCGCGGCTTCCTCCATGGCCACCGGCACCAGCTCGGCAGACCTGGACTTCGCTTCCGTACAGCGCGAAAACCCTGAGATGGAACGTCGCTGCCAGGAAGTCATCGACCGTTGCTGGCAGTTGGGTGAACACAACCCGATCAGCTTCATCCACGACGTCGGCGCAGGCGGTCTGTCCAACGCCTTCCCGGAACTGGTCAACGATGGCAACCGTGGCGGTCGCTTCGAACTGCGCAACATTCCAAACGACGAGCCGGGCATGGCCCCGCACGAAATCTGGAGTAACGAATCCCAGGAACGCTACGTTCTGGCAGTCGGCCCGGCTGATTTTGAGCGCTTCCAGGCGATCTGCGAACGCGAGCGTTGCCCGTTTGCCGTGGTCGGCGAAGCCACTGCCGAGCCGCAACTGACGGTCACCGACAGTCACTTCGGCAACAGCCCGGTAGACATGCCACTCGAAGTGCTGCTGGGCAAAGCCCCGCGCATGCACCGTTCGGCCGTTCGTGAAAACGAACTGGGCGACGATTTCGATCCGTCGACCCTCGAGATCGCAGACTGCGTCGAACGCGTTCTGCATCACCCGGCCGTGGCGAGCAAAAGCTTCCTGATCACCATCGGCGACCGCACCATCACCGGCCTCGTGGCCCGTGATCAGATGGTCGGCCCGTGGCAGGTTCCGGTGGCCGACGTTGCCGTCACCGCCACCAGCTTCGACGTGTACACCGGTGAAGCCATGGCCATGGGCGAGCGCACTCCGCTGGCGCTGCTGGACGCTCCGGCGTCGGGCCGCATGGCCATCGGCGAAACCCTGACCAACATCGCGGCTTCGCGCATCAACAAAATCTCCGACATCAAACTGTCGGCCAACTGGATGTCCGCTGCCGGTCACCCAGGCGAAGACGCGCGTCTGTACGACACCGTTAAAGCGGTCGGTATGGAATTGTGCCCAGAGCTGGGCATCACCATTCCGGTGGGCAAGGACTCCATGTCCATGGCCACGCGCTGGAACGATGAAGGCGTCGACAAAACCGTCACCTCGCCGATGTCCCTGATCGTGACCGGTTTCGCGCCTGTGGCTGACATCCGTCAGACCCTGACGCCGGAACTGCGCATGGACAAGGGCACCACCGACCTGATCCTGATCGATCTGGGCCGTGGCCAGAACCGCATGGGCGCCTCGATCCTGGCCCAGGTTCACGGCAAGCTCGGCTCGCAAGCGCCGGACGTCGACGATGCCGAAGACCTGAAAGCCTTCTTCGCCGTGATCCAGGGCCTCAACGCCGACGGTCACCTGCTGGCTTACCACGACCGTTCCGACGGTGGTCTGTTGACCAGCACCGTGGAAATGGCCTTCGCCGGCCATTGCGGTTTGAGCCTGAACCTCGACGGTCTGGCAGAAACTTCCGCCGACATCGCCGCGATCCTGTTCAACGAAGAGCTGGGCGCTGTGATCCAGGTTCGCCAGGACGCTACCCCGGACATCCTCGCGCAGTTCAGCGCTGCCGGCCTGGGCGAGTGCGTGTCGGTGATCGGTCAGCCGATGAACAACGGTGAGATCAGCATCACCTTCAACGGCGAAACCGTTTTCGAAGGCCAGCGTCGTCTTCTGCAACGTCAGTGGGCTGAAACCAGCTACCAGATCCAGCGTCTGCGTGATAACGCCGATTGCGCCGAACAAGAGTTCGACGTGCTGCTGGAAGAAGACAACCCGGGCCTGAGCGTCAAGCTGAGCTACGACGTCAACCAGGACGTCGCCGCGCCTTACATCAAGAAAGGCATCCGCCCACAGGTTGCCGTGCTGCGTGAGCAGGGCGTCAACGGTCAGGTGGAAATGGCGGCCGCGTTCGACCGCGCCGGTTTCAACGCGATCGACGTGCACATGAGCGACATTCTGGCCGGCCGTGTCGACCTGAACGAGTTCAAAGGTTTGGTCGCTTGCGGTGGTTTCTCTTACGGCGACGTGCTGGGTGCCGGTGAAGGCTGGGCCAAGTCCGCGCTGTTCAACAGCCGTGCTCGCGATGCGTTCCAGGGCTTCTTCGAACGTAGCGACAGCTTCACCCTCGGCGTGTGCAACGGTTGCCAGATGATGTCCAACCTGCACGAGCTGATCCCGGGCAGCGAGTTCTGGCCGCACTTTGTGCGCAACCGTTCCGAGCAGTTCGAAGCGCGCGTGGCGATGGTTCAAGTCCAGGAATCGAACTCGATCTTCCTGCAAGGCATGGCCGGTTCGCGTATGCCGATCGCTATTGCTCACGGTGAAGGTCATGCCGAGTTCGCCAGCGAAGAAGCGTTGCTGGAAGCCGATCTGTCGGGTTGCGTGGCGATGCGTTTCGTCGACAACCACGGCAAGGTCACCGAAAACTACCCGGCCAACCCGAACGGCTCGCCGCGCGGGATCACCGGTTTGACCAGCCGCGACGGTCGCGTAACGATCATGATGCCGCACCCGGAACGTGTGTTCCGCGCCGTGCAGAACTCGTGGCGTTCGGAAGACTGGAACGAAGACGCACCTTGGATGCGTATGTTCCGTAATGCGCGGGTCTGGGTAAACTAAGAGCGGGTGAACTAAGGCGGTGTACAAGCTCAGTTTTTTTGTTCCAGCCAGTCACGTCGAAGACGTGAAGAGTGCCGTATTCGCCGCCGGTGGCGGACGGATCGGCGCTTACGACCATTGCGCCTGGCAAGTGCTCGGCCTCGGCCAGTTTCGCCCGTTGGACGGCAGTCAGCCGTTTATTGGGGAAGCGGGGCAGGTCGAGCAGGTTGAGGAATGGAAGGTTGAGCTTGTCGTGGCGGATGAGTTGATCGTGGCCGTGGTGGCCGCGTTAAAACTCAGTCATCCCTACGAAACACCGGCTTACGAAGTGTGGCGGCTGGAGGATTTCTAATCTTCCTTGCTGCCGAAATGAGAAACCCGCTGATGAAAATCAGCGGGTTTTTTATTGCTCAGGTTTTTTGGTGTTTGTGAGGGCCCCTTCGCGAGCAGGCCCGCTCCCACATTGGAACTATGTACACCAAACCAGTGTGGGAGCGAGCCTGCTCGCGAAGACGGGCTACAGGGCACCAACAATCTAAACCTTGGCACTCACCTCACTGCGATTCACCAACGCCTCCAGCGCATCATTCAAACTCGATGCCTTGTCGCCAATCAACAGATGCCAAACCCCACCCTCCAACTGACTGACACCCTGGCAACCCAACGCCTTCAAATCACACTCCGACAACGCCTTGCCATCCGCCAGTTGCAACCGAATCCGGGTCATGGCGATGCAGTCCATCTGCAACACGTTCTCGCCACCGCCCAAGGCATTCAACCATTGCTGCGCTTCTGAATTCGCCACCGCCGCAGGTTTCGGCGCATCGATAACAGCAGGAGGTGAGGAAACAAGTGCGCGCCCCAGAGCGGGCATCGCCAAGCGAATCTCATCAGCAATGCTGTCCGCCATCGGCCCGACCACCACTTGCAAGCTCCCGCCTTTACCAGGACGCACAACCGCCATCGCCCCCAGCGCTTTCAACTCCGCATCGTTTGCCTTGTTGCGATCCACCATGTCCAGCCGCAACCGTGTGGTACACGCTCCTACGGTGATCAAATTCTGAGCACCGCCCAGTGCCTTGATGTAAGCCCCGGCTCGCTCATTCTCGGCGACTACAACCTTGTCCCCCGCCGGCACTTCTTCACGCCCCGGCGTCTTGAGGTTGAAACGGCGAATGCAGAAATCAAACACCACGTAGTAGATCACCGCGTACGCCAGCCCCACCGGCACCACCAACCAACCGTTGGTGGATTTACCCCAGCCGAGAATCATGTCGATGAAACCGCCGGAGAAGGTAAAACCAAGGTGGATGTTCAGCGCATTGGTGATCGCCATCGACAGACCCGTCAGCAGCGCATGGAGCAAAAAGAGAAACGGCGCGAGGAACATGAAGGCGAATTCGATCGGCTCAGTTACACCCGTCAAAAATGACGTCAGCGCCATCGACAGAAAGATCCCGCCCATGACCTTGCGGCGTTCCGGCAGGGTGTTGCGGTACATCGCCAGGCAGGCGGCCGGGAGGCCGAAGATCATCATCGGGAACATGCCGGTCATGAACTGGCCGCCCTTCGGGTCACCGGCGAAGTAGCGCGACAGGTCGCCGGTGACGATGGCGCCGGTGGTCGGATCAGTGAAGTTGCCGAAGACGAACCACGCCATGTTGTTGAGGATGTGGTGCAGCCCGGTGACGATCAGCAGGCGGTTGAACACGCCGAAGACGAACGCGCCGAAGCTGCCGCTTTCCATCATCAACGTGCCGAAGCTGTTGATGCCGTGCTGGATGGGCGGCCAGATCAAGCCGAAGATCACGCCCAGGCCGACGGCGGCGAACCCGGTGGCGATCGGTACGAAGCGCCGGCCGCCGAAGAATGCCAGGTACTCCGGGAGCTTGATGTCCTTGAAACGGTTGTACAGCGCACCCGCCATCAAGCCGCTGACGATCCCGGCGAGCATGCCCATGTTGATGCTCGCGTCGAGCACCTTGAGGGTGGAGATCATCACCAGATAGCCAATCACCCCGGCGAGGCCTGCGGTGCCGTTGTTGTCCTTGGCGAAACCGACCGCGATGCCGATGGCGAAGATCATCGCCAGGTTGGCGAAGATCACTTGGCCGGCGTCGTGGATGATCGCGATGTTCAGCAGGTCGGTGTCGCCCAGGCGCAGCAACAGGCCGGCGATCGGCAGGATCGCGATCGGCAGCATCAGCGCGCGGCCGAGGCGTTGCAGGCCTTCGATGAAGTATTGGTACATGGCGGTTCTCCCTGTGTTCTTTTTGTTTTAGAGCTGTTGTCGTTGTTCAGCTCAGAGGCCATTGCTGATGACAGGCGTGACGCACAGCTGCGGCGCTGCTCAACTTGAGCAGGTCGTGGCTGATGCGTCGGCATTCGCTCGCGTCCAGGTGGCGGACGCGGTCCTTGATTTCACCGATCTGCACCGGGCTGACCGACAACTCGCTGACGCCCAGGCCGATCAATACCGGCGTGGCCAGCGGATCGGAGGCGAGCGCGCCGCAGACACCGACCCAACGGTTATGCACCGCAGCGCCGGCGCAGGTCTGGGCGATCAGCCGCAGCAGCGCCGGGTGCATGGCGTCGACCCGCGAGGCGAGGCCGGCGTGGTCGCGGTCCATGGCCAGTGTGTATTGCGATAAATCGTTGGTGCCGATGGACAGGAAGTCCGCATGTTCGGCCAGTTGCTCGGCCAGCAGCGCGGCGGCGGGGACTTCGATCATCACGCCCAGCTCCGGGCGCTCAAGCACACCGAGCTCTGTGCACAACGCATCGAGACGCTGGCGGATGTGCAGCAACTCATCGACTTCGGTCACCATCGGCAACAAGATCCGGCAGCGCGAAAGCGGATTGACGTGCAGCAGCGCGCGCAATTGCTGATCGAGGATTTCCGGACGGACCTGAGCCAGGCGAATGCCGCGCAGGCCAAGCACTGGATTGGCCTCAGCCGGCAGCGGCAAATAGTCGAGTTGTTTGTCGCCGCCGACGTCGATGGTGCGAATGATCACCGACTTGTCGCCCATGGCATCGAGCACGGCTTGATAGGCGACGCGCTGTTCCTCTTCGTCTGGCGCGGTGTTGCGATCCACAAACAGAAACTCGGTACGCAGCAAGCCGACGCCGTCGGCGCCATTGGCCAAGGCATCAGCCGCTTCAGCACTGGAAGCCACATTGGCGGCGACTTCAATCTGCAAACCGTCGAGCGTCAGCGCCGGGGTGTGAGCCTGAGCCTGTTGCTCGGCGCGGCGCTGTTGATGATCGAGTTGCGCCTGATGCACTTCGGCCAAACGTTCGGCATTTGGCATCAGTTCAAGGCGACCGCCATCGGCATCCAGCACAACCGCTTGGCCTTGCTGCTGATCCAACAGCGTAGAACCCAGTGCAACCATGCACGGCAAGCCTTTGCCGCGCGCGAGAATCGCCACGTGGGAAGTCGCGCCGCCCTCGGCCATGCACAACCCGGCGACACCTAGCTGACTGAGTTGCAGCAGATCGGACGGCGTCAGTTCATGGGCGGCGACGATAGCGCCGGCGGGCACATCGTAGTGCCAGGTTTCGCCGAGCAGGGCACGCAGTACGCGTTGTTTGAGGTCGCGCAGATCGTTGGCGCGTTCGGCCAACAACGGGCTGCCGAGTTGCTGGAGCACCTCGCACTGCGCGTCGATCGATTGGCTCCAGGCGTGGGTTGCGGCCATGCCTTGGTCGATGGAAGTGTTCGCCGCGTCGAGCAGCGCCGGGTCTTCGAGCAGGGCGAGGTGTGCGGCGAAGATCGCTTCTTCGTCAGTGTTTTTATGTTTCCTGGCTTGGGCCAGCGTGTGGTCGATTTCACTGCGCACAACGGTCAGCGCGGTGTCGAGGGTTTGCAGTTGTTGCTCGGGATCATGGTTACCTGCATCCACCGGCAGGCTGATGGCGTTCAAGCGAAACAACGGCCCGGCAACCAAACCAGGCGCTGCACAAACACCGTGCAGCACACCCGCTTCGGCAGCTCGGGTGCGTCGGGCAATCGGTGTCGGCGCGGCGGCGTGGCTGTCTTCGGCCAGCGCTGTGGATAACGCAATCAGCAACGCTTGCAACGCGGCTTCGGCGTCCGGGCCCTGGCAGCTGACCTGAACCTCGTCCTGTTCGCCAACGGCCAAACCCATCAGTCCGATCAAGCTGTCGCAGGTCGCCGATTTGCCAGCGAAGTGCAGCTGCGATTTGCTCTTGAAACCTTGTGCTGTCTGACGAATCAGCGCTGCCGGACGAGCATGCAAACCGCCGCGATGGGCGATGCGAATGTGGCCGTAAATCTCTTCCCCGGAAAGCTCCGCTTCAGCGTGCGCTCCAGGTGCGTGCCGACGAATGATATGCAGCAATGGCTCGCCAACTTTCACCGACTTCAGCGTGATTGGTCGCGCCTGAAAGTCCTGGCTGTTGGTCAGGATCATCAGGCTGACCAGGCTTTTGCACTGCTGCGCGACCTTGTCCAGGTCATAGCGCAACAGCGGCTGGCCGTTGCTGACCCGCGCCCCTTCCTTGACCAGCATCGAGAAGCCTTCGCCCTGCAGCTCGACGGTGTCGAGGCCCAGGTGCAGCAGCAATTCGGCACCGTTGTCGGCACGCAAGGTGACGGCGTGGCCAGTGCGCGCGACGTGCACCACGATGCCGGCGCACGGGGCGTGGAGGGTGTCGTTCAGCGGGTCGATGGCGATCCCGTCGCCCATGGCGCCGCTGGCGAACACCGGGTCCGGGACTTTGGCGAGCGTGAGCACCGGGCCGCTGAGCGGGGCGCTGAGGGTCAGCTCTTTATTATTGTTGTGCATGGCTCGGTCTCATCAGTAAAAACGGTTCGGATCAACTCGCCCCTGTAGGAGCTGTCGAGTGAAACGAGGCTGCGATCTTTTGATCTTGCGTTGAAAAGATCGCAGCCTCGTTTCACTCGACAGCTCCTACAGGGTTTTTCATGCGCCCTTTGAGTTAGTGCGTGCGCGTCACTTTGCTCAAATGCCGCGGCTGGTCCGGGTCCATGCCTCGGGCGACGGCCAAACCGGCGGCCATGACGTAGAAACTCTGGATCGCCAGAATCGGGTCGAGGGCCGGGTGCTCGGCACGGGTCAGGGTGAGGTCGCGTTCGGCAATGTCATCCGGTGCGGCCAGCAACACGCGGGCACCACGCTGGCGCATGTCGGCGGCGAGGATCAGCAAACCGGCCTGCTCGGCACCGCGCGGGGCGAAGATCAGCAGTGGATAATTTTCGTCGATCAACGCCATCGGGCCGTGACGGACCTCGGCGCTGCTGAAGGCTTCGGCCTGGATCGCCGAGGTTTCCTTGAATTTCAATGCGGCTTCCTGGGCGATGGCGAAACCGGCGCCACGGCCAATCACCATCAGGCGCTGGCAATCACGCAGGGCGTCGATGGCCAGGCTCCAGTCCTGTTTCGCCGCCTCGCGCAAACCTTCCGGCAGTGCGAGGCCGGCCTCCAGCAACTCCGCGTCCTCTTTCCAGTGGGCGATCAGACGGGCGCTGGCGCTGAGGGTGGCGATAAAACTCTTGGTCGCGGCGACGCTGCTTTCGGTGCCGGCACACAGCGGCAAGCTGAACTCACACGCGGCCTCCAGTGGCGAACTCTCGGCGTTGACCATCGAGATGCTCAGGGCGCCGCGCTTGCGCAGCAGACGCAGGCTGTTCACCAGGTCGGGACTTTGCCCGGACTGCGAGAAGGCGAACGCCACTTGGCCGCTGACCTTCAACGGCGCTTGCAGCATGGTCACCACCGACATCGGCAACGACGCCACCGGGAAGCCCAATTGCTGCATGGTCAGGTAGGCGAAGTAACTGGCGGCATGATCGGAGCTACCGCGGGCGACGGTCATCACCACTTGCGGCGGTTGACGGCGCAGGCGCCCGGCGATCTCGATCATTTGCGGGTCGAGTTGCTGCAATTGGGCTTGCACGGCCTCGAACGAGGACAGCGCCTCTTCAAGCATTTTTGAAGTCAATGTCTTCTCCTTCGACCATGACGGCGGTCAGTGTGAGTGAGCGATCGAGCCGCACGCAGTCGGCCCAGCTGCCGGGTTGCAGGCGCCCGCGTTCGTTGAGGCCGAGGTAGTCGGCGGGGAATTGCGAAAGACGTTGCGAGGCCTCGGCGATTGGCAAACCGATCTTCACCAGATTGCGCAGGGCCTGATCCATGGTCAGCGTGCTGCCGGCCAGGGTGCCGTCGGGCAAGCGCACACCGCCCAGGCATTTGGTCACGGTGTGGCTGCCGAGCTTGTACTCGCCGTCGGGCATGCCGGCAGCGGCGGTGGAGTCGGTGACGCAATACAGGCACGGGATTGATCGCAGGGCCACACGGATGGCGCCGGGGTGCACGTGCAGCAAGTCCGGAATCAGTTCGGCGTATTTGGCGTGAGCCAGTGCCGCGCCGACGATGCCCGGCTCGCGGTGATGCAGCGGGCTCATGGCGTTGTAGAGGTGGGTGAAACTGCTGGCGCCGGCGTTCAGCGCGGCAACGCCTTCCTCGTAACTGCCGAGGGTGTGGCCAATTTGCATGCGCACGCCGCGAGCGCTGAGGTTGCGGATCAAGGCGTCGTGGCCGGCGATTTCCGGGGCGATGGTAATCACCCTGATCGGCGCCAGCGCAAGATATTCTTCGACTTCGGCCATCAACGCGGTGTGGGCGAAATTCGGTTGGGCGCCGAGTTTTCCGGGGTTGATGTACGGGCCTTCCAGGTGCACGCCGAGGACTCGGGCGCTGCCTTTCGGGCGCTGCTCGCAATACTCGCCGACGGCTTTGAGCACGCTGGAAATTTCTGCAGGCGGCGCGGTCATGGTGGTCGCCAGCATCGACGTCGTACCGAACCGTACGTGGGTTTTGGTGATGGTCTCGAAGGCTGGCGCGCCTTCCATGATGTCTTTGCCGCCGCCGCCATGAACGTGCAGGTCGATGAAACCCGGCAGCAGGTAAGGCAGTTCGTTGTCGGCCGGATCGCACGGTTGGCCTTCGATCGACACGACCTTGCCGTGTTCGTGAATCAGCCGGCCGCGAATCCAGCCGCGGGCGGTGAGGATGTTGTCTTCGGACATGATCGGTTCTCGGTTCTTTAGCGGCGAAGCGGGTTATCGACGAAGTTCTGCGACAAAGTCGTAGTAGTCGTTGCGGCAATAGGTGTCGGTGACTTCGATCGGCGTGTTGTCTTCCAGGTAACCGACCCGGGTCATCAGCAGCATGGCGGTGCCGGGGGCGATGCCCACCAGGGCGGCGAATTCGTCCGAGGCGTTGATTGCCTGAATGTGCTGCAGGGCGCGGACGATCGGCTTGCCGATTCCGTCGAGGTATTCATACAGGGAGTCGCCCACGGCTTGCGGCTTGGGAATGATCGAGGCGGGCAGGGTGCTCATCTCGATCGCCATGACCGTGTCGTCGGCTTTACGCAAACGCTTGAGCCGCGCGACCTTGTCGTTCGGCGAGAGGCCCAGGCGGATCAGTTCTTCGTGGGTCGGCGGAGTGATTTCACGCTCCAGCCATTGCGAACCGGGGACGAAGCCTTTCAGGCGCAGCATCTCGCTGAATCCCGAGAGGCGCGACAGCGGTTGTTCCAGGCGCGGGGTGATGAAAGTGCCGGAACCCTGGTTGCGGCGGATCAGGCCCTGCTCGAACAGAACTTCCAGCGCCTTGCGGGCGGTGACACGGGAGATGCCCAGCATTTCGCTGAGGTTGCGCTCCGACGGCATGGCCTGTTCGGCTTTCCACTGGCCGGCATGGATCGCCGCTTCCAGATTGCGCGCCAGTTGCAGGTACAACGGCGTGGGCTGGGTGTCGTCAGGGCGTAGGGCCTGGAGGTCATTCATGTAGGTTTGGTCCGATGCGGATATAGGATTGTTGTCGCCCGGTGGTGGGGTGAAACCTAATACCACTTAAATACCATGTCAATGAGACCACTTTGCTTTTGGCACGGGAAATCCTGCCCTGATTGATGGGTGATAGGGTTGCTGGTTTGAAGTGGTATTAGCGGTGGGGGTTTTGAAAGCAAAGATCGCAGCCTGCGACAGCTCCTGCCGATGGGAGTGGTATCTACCCGGTAGGCGCTGCCGCAGAATGCGATCTTTTGAATTTATTTTTTGATGCGCGACCGAAGGTAGCGCTCGGAAGAGGGAGATCAGAAGCTACTCGGTGTTTTTGTGGCGAGGGAGCTTGCTCCCGCTGGGTCGCGAAGCGGCCCCAAAAAAATGATATGACACCGCATTCGCTGATTTCAGGGCTGCTTCGCAGCCCAGCGGGAGCAAGCTCCCTCGCCACAGGGTTACGGACGGATTTCGATCATCGTGCCGTCCGGCACCAAACCCCAGACCTCGCGCATGTCCATGTTGCGCATGGCAATGCAGCCGTCAGTCCAGTCCAGTGTGTGGAACAGGTCTTCGGGGTTTTCTTCAGTGTCCGGGGTGCCATGGATCATGATCATGCCACCGGGTTCGACGCCTTCACGCCGGGAGCGCGCGGAGTCACTGATGTTCGGGTAGGAGATGTGCATCGCCAGATTGAAACGGTCACTGACCTTGCGCCAGTCCAGCCAGTAAAAACCTTCAGGCGTGCGTCTGTCGCCTTCCATGAGTTTCGGGCCGATGGGTCTTTTTCCCAATGAGATGCGATAGGTCTTGATCGGCTTGCCGTCATTGATCAATTGCAATTGGTGGGCGGACTTGAGCACGAGAACTTTTTCGATGACTTTGCCGTCCAGCGTTTCCGCAACGGAAGCCTGGGAGACAGCGACGAACGACAAGCAAAACAGGGCAAGCAACCAGCGCATTGAAACGATATCCCTAAGAGGTGTCGCGACTATTTAATAGTTATAGGTGTTTTTGCAGGAGCTGCCGCAGCTTCGGGTCGCGTCAGGACGATCTTTCAGCGGCTTGCAGAGGTTCCGAATTCAAATCAAGTAATGGCAGGCTGAGCAAGCGGCGGGATCGACTCGGACCGCACGGGGTAGACCTCGGTCCGCCGGTCAGCGAAGAAGCATTCTAAAGTACGGCCCACCGTGCGGAAAGCCAGCTCGGACCAAGGGATGTCGGCTTCTTCGAAAAGCGCCACTTCCAGGCTCTCGGGACCGGCGCAAAAGTCCAGGTCCACCAGCTCGGCGCGGAAGAACACATGCACCTGGCTGATGTGCGGCACGTCGATCAACGTATAGATGCTCAGGTTGCGCACCCGCGCGCAGGCTTCTTCGGCTGTCTCGCGAATGGCCGCCTGCTCGATGGTTTCACCGTTTTCCATGAAACCGGCGGGCAGGGTCCAATAACCGAGCCGAGGCTCGATGGCGCGGCGGCACAACAAGACTTTGGAGCCCCAGGTCGCCACGCAACCGGCGACGATATTGGGGTTCTGGTAGTGAATTGCCTGACAGCTGTCACAGACAAAACGCAGGCGCGAATCGCCCTCTGGAATGCGTTGGGTCACCGGGTTGCCGCACTGACTGCAAAATTTCATGCTTGGGTTCCTGAATGCTGCGCCTATCTTGGCGTGCGGCGGTGTCTGTCGGCAAGTTGTCGTTTAGCGACATGCAGTGGTTATGGGGTTGGGCGGTCGGTTCGATTGGTGCATGATGCGAGGTAGCGAATAGATCGAGAAGTCTCATGCTGGACGAGCTACTGCATCGAGTAAGCAACCACACACCTCGCACACTGGAAACCGACAAACGTTTCCCTGAAGCCGCGGTACTGGTGCCCATCACTCGCAGTGACGAACCGGAACTGGTTCTGACCCTGCGCGCCAGCGGGCTCTCGACCCATGGCGGCGAAGTCGCCTTCCCCGGCGGGCGACGCGATCCCGAAGACCCGGACCTTATTTTCACCGCCCTGCGCGAAGCCGAAGAAGAAATCGGCCTGCCGCCGGGGCTGGTCGAAGTGATCGGCCCGCTGAGCCCGTTGATCTCCCTGCACGGCATCAAGGTCACACCCTATGTCGGTGTGATTCCGGATTTTGTCGAATACCTGGCCAACGATGCCGAGATTGCCGCGGTGTTCAGCGTACCGCTGGAATTCTTCCGCACGGATCCGCGCGAACACACCCATCGCATCGATTACCAGGGTCGCAGTTGGTACGTGCCGAGCTATCGCTATGGCGAGTACAAAATCTGGGGCCTGACGGCGATTATGATCGTCGAGTTGATCAACCTGCTCTATGACGCCAAAATCAGCCTGCACCAGCCACCCAAGTCATTTATCAATACCTGAAACCATCGCCCGTATGGCGTGAACCCCGCTTTTTGCAAGTGAGCCAGCCTGGCCTTGAGGACAATAAGATGAAATATCGCCTGGGCGACGCCCGCGTCGAAACCCATCCGCAAAGCTGGGTCGCACCCAATGCCGTGCTGGTGGGCAAGGTCAAACTGGAAGAGGGCGCCAACGTCTGGTTCAACGCTGTGCTGCGCGGCGACAACGAACTGATCCTGATCGGCAAGAACAGCAACGTCCAGGACGGCACGGTGATGCACACCGACATGGGTTACCCGCTGACCATCGGCACCGGCGTGACCATCGGCCATAACGCCATGCTTCATGGCTGCACGGTGGGCGATTACAGCTTGATCGGGATTAACGCGGTGATTCTCAATGGCGCGAAAATCGGCAAGAACTGCATCATCGGCGCCAACTCACTGATTGGTGAGGGCAAGGAGATTCCAGACGGTTCGCTGGTCATGGGCTCCCCCGGCAAAGTGGTGCGCGAGCTGACCGAGCCGCAGAAAAAAATGCTGGAGGCCAGTGCTGCTCACTATGTGCATAACTCGCAACGTTATGCCCGCGATCTGGTTGAGCAGGAAGAATGAGCGCCACTGAACGGCCGGTGCTATCGCCCTGCGTGAATATCTGTGCGCTGGACGAGGACGATATTTGCACCGGGTGTCAGCGCACAGTGGAAGAGATCACGCGCTGGAGCCGGATGGATAACGAAGAGCGCCGCAAAGTGTTGGGGTTGTGCCATGAGCGGGCCAAGTCGAGTGGCATTCTCTGGATGATCGGCAAAACGCCAGACCTGTAGGAGCTGTCGAGTGCAACGAGGCTGCGATCTTTTGATCTTGATCTTAAAAATCAAAGTCAAAAGATCGCAGCCTCGTTGCACTCGTCAGCTCCTACGGTACCCTGTGCACCAAATTGACAGGTTCCCCCTTCGCCCATGCTCTTCCTGATCGCTTACATCAGCAGCGTCGTGCTGATCAACTACGCCTTTTCCACCGCTCCGCACCTGGACATCATCTGGTCGGCCTGGGGTGGTTTGGTGTTCGTCTTGCGCGACATGGTGCAAATACGTTTTGGCCATGGTGCGATCGCGGCGATGCTGGCAGCGCTGGTGTTGTCCTACGTGACGTCCGATCCGTCCATCGCGCTGGCCAGCGCCACGGCGTTCGCGGTGTCCGAATGCATCGATTGGCTAGTGTTCAGCATCACCAAGCGCCCCTTGCACGACCGCCTGTGGATAAGTTCGGCCCTGAGCATTCCCCTCGATACCTTCATCTTTTTCGGCATGATCGACGCGTTCACTCCGGGCGTGATCCTCACCGCCATGGGCTCGAAGTTCGCGGGCGTGACCATTGTCTGGATCGCAATGGCCTGGCGTCTGCGCAAGAACGCGATTCCCGGTTAAAGCCAAACCTCTCGGTTCATGTAAAATGCCGCGCTTTCTCCCCATGGGAAGCGCGCCACGCGTTGCGACCCTCGATGATCCGCTTCTTGAGGACCTGAGATGACCCGTATCGGAACTCCATTGTCGCCAACCGCGACCCGCGTATTGCTGTGTGGCTGTGGCGAGTTGGGCAAGGAAGTGGTGATCGAGCTGCAACGCCTGGGCGTTGAAGTGATTGCCGTGGACCGCTACGCCAATGCGCCTGCCATGCAGGTTGCCCATCGCAGCCATGTGATCAACATGCTCGACGGCGCCGCCCTGCGTGCGGTGATCGAAGCCGAAAAGCCGCATTTCATCGTGCCGGAAATCGAAGCCATTGCCACCGCGACCCTCGTGGAACTGGAAGCCGAAGGCTTCACCGTGATCCCGACCGCTCGCGCCGCGCAGTTGACCATGAACCGCGAAGGCATCCGTCGCCTGGCCGCTGAAGAGCTGGACCTGCCGACCTCGCCTTACCACTTCGCCGACACCTTCGAGGATTACAGCAAGGCTGTCGAAGACCTCGGCTTCCCATGTGTGGTTAAACCGGTGATGAGCTCGTCGGGTAAAGGCCAGAGCCTGCTGCGTA
Organism: Pseudomonas fluorescens; assembly: GCF_000968015.1. GTDB lineage: Bacteria > Pseudomonadota > Gammaproteobacteria > Pseudomonadales > Pseudomonadaceae > Aquipseudomonas > Aquipseudomonas fluorescens_W. Next base: position 52,103 of record NZ_LACH01000014.1, on the reverse strand, counting down.
GCGTCGATGACGTGCGGAAAGCCTGGGATTACGCTCAAGAAGGCGGTCGCGCCGGTAAAGGTCGCGTGATCGTCGAAGGCTTTATCGATTTCGACTACGAAATCACCCTGTTGACCGTGCGTCACGTCGGCGGCACTACGTTCTGTGCGCCAGTCGGTCACCGCCAGGAGAAGGGCGACTATCAGGAATCCTGGCAGCCACAAGCCATGAGCCCGATTGCCCTGGCCGAATCCGAGCGCGTTGCCAAAGCCGTCACTGAAGCCTTGGGTGGCCGTGGTCTGTTTGGTGTTGAGCTGTTCATCAAAGGCGATCAAGTCTGGTTCAGCGAAGTCTCGCCGCGTCCACATGACACCGGTCTGGTGACGTTGATTTCCCAGGACCTGTCGCAGTTTGCGCTGCACGCACGGGCGATACTGGGCCTGCCGATTCCGTTGATCCGTCAGTTCGGTCCATCGGCTTCGGCGGTAATTCTGGTGGAAGGGCAGTCGACTCAGACGGCTTTCGCCAATCTTGGTGCGGCGTTGAGCGAGCCGGATACGGCGTTGCGTCTGTTCGGCAAGCCTGAGGTCAATGGTCAGCGTCGGATGGGTGTTGCGTTGGCGCGCGATGAGTCGATTGACGCTGCTCGCGCTAAAGCGGCCCGCGCATCCCAGGCCGTCGTAGTAGAGCTTTAACCGAGGCGCGGCCTACGCGGGCAAGCCTCCTACAGAATCACGCGGTTCCTGTAGGAGCGAGGCTTGCCCGCGAAGCTTTTTCTTCAGGCAACCCGATTCAGATCGTTATTGCGCGTTTCCTTCAGGCACAGCACAGCAATCAAACTCAGCACCGCTGCCCCCGACACATACCCGCCGACATAACTCAAACCGCCCATCGCCACCAGCTTCTGTGCGAAGAACGGCGCCGCCGAGGCCCCGATAATGCCACCCAGGTTGTAGGCCGCCGACGCACCGGTATAACGCACGTGAGTGGGGAACAGCTCCGGCAGCAGCGCGCCCATCGGCGCAAACGTCACGCCCATCAGAAACAGCTCGATGCACAGGAACAGCGCCACGCCCCAGGTCGAACCTTGGGTCAGCAGCGGCTCCATCAGGAAACCGGACAGAATCGCCAGCACACCGCCGATGATCAGCACCGGTTTGCGCCCGTAACGATCACTGGCCCAGGCCGACAGCGGCGTAGCGGCGGCCATGAACAGCACGGCGAAGCACAGCAGCGCGAGGAAGGTTTCGCGGGTGTAGCCGAGCGTCGACACGCCATAGCTCAGCGAAAACACCGTCGAGATATAGAACAGCGCGTAGCACACCACCATCGACCCGGCACCCAGCAACATCGGCGCCCAATATTGGCCGAGCAGCTCGACCAGCGGGATTTTCACCCGCTCCTGGCGAGCCATTGCGTTGGCAAACACCGGGGTTTCGTGAAGCTTGAGGCGCACATAGAGGCCGACCATCACCAGCGCCGCACTGAGCAGGAACGGAATCCGCCAGCCCCACGAGCGGAACTGCTCGTCGTTCAGGGTCATTGCCAGTGTAAGAAACAGCCCATTGGCCGCGAGGAAACCGATCGAGGGGCCAAGCTGCGGGAACATGCCGAACCAGGCGCGTTTTCCCTTGGGTGCATTCTCGGTGGCCAGCAACGCCGCGCCACCCCATTCGCCGCCGAGTCCCAGGCCCTGGCCGAAGCGCAGCACGCAGAGCAGGATCGGCGCCCAGGCCCCGATGCTGTCGTAACCCGGAAGTACGCCGATCAGCGTGGTGCATACGCCCATCAGCAGCAGCGAGGCAACCAGTGTCGATTTGCGCCCGATGCGGTCACCGAAGTGGCCGAAAAGCGCCGATCCCAGCGGTCGAGCAAGGAAGGCGATGCCGAAGGTGAGGAACGCCGACAGCATCTGGGCCGTGCCGGAGGTCTGCGGAAAGAATACCGGACCGATCACCAGTGCAGCGGCCGTGGCATAGACGTAGAAGTCGTAGAACTCGATGGCGGTGCCGATGAAGCTTGCAGTCGCCACGCGGGTGGCTGAGTTCGTCGGTTGCGCCGGCGCGGTGTCGTTATAAGTCGTGCTGGTCGTCATGCAGTTATCCCTGACAGTCATGTGCCCCAGTGGAGCGAATTATTATGGTCGAACACCCAGGGATGTGGGAGTGAGGCGCGGCCGATGTTCAAGGTAGGAACAGTCGTCGGTGTGGTGCGGATATTGTCGATGATCTGGCCGGAACCTTCTGCGTGCGGGGTAAGCACGTGGTTCGGCGGGGCTTGGGTAAGCGGCTTGATTATAGGAAGGCTGCTAACGATCGGACAAGGCATAGATGTTGAAAAAGATCGCAGCCTCGCTTCGCTCGACAGCGGCTACAAGGGAACGCATTCCAAACGGTAGGAGCTGTCGAGCGAAGCGAGGCTGCGATCTTTTAACTATCTAACGGATAGAGGCAATCGCAGGCGTCGAACTGGTATGCCAGATCAAAACCCGGGTAACACGATTATCTTCGGTCTCCAGAATCTCCAGCCGATAACGCCCGATCTTCAGGCATACCGCACTTTCCGGAATCGTCTCCAGTGCCTCAGTCACCAACCCGTTGAGGGTTTTCGGACCGTCGCTCGGCAAGTGCCAGCCCAGGCTCTTGTTCAGTTCGCGAATCGACGCCGCACCTTCGATCACCAGGCGGCCATCGGCCTGTGGGTGGATGTGCGGGTTATCCAGGCTGTGCTGGCTTTCGAACTCGCCGACGATTTCTTCGAGAATGTCTTCCAGGGTCACGACACCGAGCACTTCGCCGTACTCGTCGACCACCATGCCCAGGCGTCGCTGTTGTTTGTGGAAATTCAACAGCTGCAGTTGCAACGGGGTGCTTTCCGGTACGAAGTAGGGGTCGTGACAGGCTGCCAGCAATGCCTCTCGGGTCAGACTGGCGTCGGGCAGCAGATGGCGGATCTGCCGGGTATTGAGTACCGCCTCGACCTGATTGATGTCGCTGTGGAAAACCGGCAAGCGCGTGCGTTTATTGGCGCGAAGCTGCTCGATGATTTCCTCGAGGGAGTCGTCCAGATTGACCCCGTCGACGTCACTGCGTGGCACCAGAATGTCGTTGACCGTGATGTTGTCCAGCGCATGGATGCCTGACAGCGGGTGAGGGCGGCAGACGGCGTGTTCGTGATCGTCGTGCCGATCGTTCGGGGCCTCGTCTTCGCTCTGCTGCACCACTTTGACTTTGCGGGCGAACGGTCGCATCAGCAGCTGGCTTATGCCATTGAGCAACCAGGCGGCGGGATAGATGATTTTCAGTGGCGCGCCCAGCAAGGTGTTGCCCAAGGCCAGGACGGCGTCCGGATAACGGACGGCGAGGGTGCGCGGCAGGTAGTCGGCGAACACCAGAAGCACGGCGCCAGCCCCCAGGCAGGCTACCCATGGACCGTTTTCCGCCCAAGTGAAAATCGCCAGCAAGGTGCTGATGACCACGACCAGTGCGCGGCACAGGGTGTTGCACAGGATCAGGCTATTGAGCGAAAAGCTCAGTTTTGCCACCGGTTTGTCGCTCGAGCGCGAAGCGGTCCGCTGGGCGAGCAAGTACTGTTGCGCAGCTTCGATGGCGGTAAACAGCCCCGACCATAAAATCAGCAGGGCCACTACCGCAAGCATCGGCCCTATGGGCAAGTCGTCCATTAATGCCGCCCGTCAGATATGCAGGATGTATTCACGAACCAGCTTACTGCCGAAATACGCCAGCATCAGCAGGCAGAAACCGGCGAGGGTCCAGCGAATGGCCTTGTGTCCGCGCCAGCCGAGTCGGTTACGGCCCCAGAGCAGCACGCTGAAAACGATCCAGGCGAGGCATGCCAGCAGGGTTTTGTGCACCAGGTGCTGGGCGAACAGGTTGTCGACGAACAGCCAGCCGGAAATCAGCGACAGCGACAGCAGGGTCCAGCCGGCCCAGAGGAAACCGAACAGCAGGCTTTCCATGGTTTGCAGCGGCGGGAAGTTCTTGATCAGGCCGGACGGGTGTTTGTGCTTGAGCTGATGGTCTTGAACCAGCAGCAGTAACGCCTGGAATACCGCGATGGTGAACATGCCATAGGCGAGGATCGACAGCAGGATGTGGGCGAGGATGCCTGGTTCTTCGTCGATGATCTGCACGGTGCCGGCGGGGGCGAACTGTGCGAGCAGCACGGTGGCGGCGCCGAGCGGGAACAGCAATATAAGCAGGTTCTCCACCGGGATCCGCGAGCAGGCCAACAGCGTCAGGGCAATCACCGCGGCGGCAATCAGGCTGGCGGCGCTGAAAAAATCCAGGCCCAGGCCAATCGGTGTCAGCAGGTGGGTGAACAGGCTGGCGCTATGAGCCAGCACGGCGAGCACGCCGAGCGTGACCAGCAGGCGTTTGTTCGCCTTGGCACCGGTGGCCAGACGAGTGCCCTGATAGAGGGTCGCAGCGGCATATAAGCAGGCGGCGGCGAGGGTAGTTAGCAAACTGGGTGACAAGGGGAGCATAAATCCTGTTAGGCAAGCCCGAAAGGCGCTGAGTTTGGCATAGAACCCCCGCAGCACGAAAGACCATGCAACCTGACGACGAGGTGTCCGCCAGACGCAGTCTTCGCTATAATCCGCGACCTGCCCACGCCGCAGGCTCGCCGAGCACACGTTTATTCCGGTCTGGGCCGCCATTATCCCGGTCTACACAGGGCCTGAAAGGATCGCGCAATGTTTGAAAACTTAACCGACCGTCTCTCGCAGACGCTGCGCCATGTCACCGGCAAGGCCAAGCTGACCGAAGACAACATCAAAGACACCCTGCGCGAAGTGCGCATGGCGTTGCTCGAAGCTGACGTCGCCTTGCCGGTCGTCAAGGACTTCGTCAATTCGGTCAAGGAACGCGCCGTCGGCACTGAGGTGTCGCGCAGCCTGACGCCGGGCCAGGCCTTCGTGAAGATCGTCCAGGCCGAACTCGAAAGCCTGATGGGCGCGGCCAACGAAGACTTGAACCTGAGCGCCGTTCCTCCGGCCGTCGTGCTGATGGCCGGTTTGCAGGGTGCGGGTAAAACCACCACCGCCGGCAAACTCGCGCGCTTCCTTAAAGAGCGCAAGAAGAAGTCGGTCATGGTCGTGTCTGCGGACGTTTACCGTCCGGCAGCGATCAAGCAGCTGGAAATGCTCGCAGGGGAAGTCGGCGTTACCTTCTTCCCGTCCGACCTGAGCCAGAAGCCGGTCGACATCGCGCAAGCGGCTATTAAAGAAGCAAAGCTTAAGTTTATTGATGTAGTCATCGTCGATACCGCCGGTCGCCTGCACATCGATGAAGAGATGATGGGCGAGATCAAGGCGCTGCATGCCGCGATCAACCCGGTCGAAACGCTGTTCGTGGTCGACGCCATGACCGGTCAGGACGCCGCCAACACGGCCAAGGCCTTCGGCGATGCTCTACCGCTGACCGGTGTGATCCTGACCAAGGTCGACGGCGATGCCCGTGGCGGTGCCGCACTGTCGGTTCGCGCCATCACCGGCAAGCCGATCAAGTTCATCGGTATGGGCGAGAAGAGCGACGCGCTCGAGCCGTTCCACCCGGAGCGTATTGCTTCGCGCATCCTCGGTATGGGCGACGTACTCAGCCTGATCGAGCAGGCCGAGCAGACCCTCGACAAGGACAAGGCCGACAAACTGGCCAAGAAGTTGAAGAAGGGCAAGGGCTTCGATCTCGAAGACTTCCGCGATCAGCTGCAACAGATGAAAAACATGGGCGGCCTCGGCGGCCTCATGGACAAACTGCCAAACATGCCCGGTATGAACCTGGCGCAGATGGGCAACGCCCAAGGCGCGGCAGAGAAGCAATTCAAGCAGATGGAAGCCATCATCAATTCCATGACCCCGGCCGAGCGCCGCGACCCTGAGATGATCAGCGGTTCGCGCAAACGCCGGATCGCCATGGGTTCCGGCACTCAGGTGCAGGACATCGGTCGCTTGATCAAGCAGCACAAGCAGATGCAGAAGATGATGAAGAAGTTCTCCGCGAAAGGCGGAATGGCCAAAATGATGCGCGGCATGGGCGGTATGTTGCCCGGCGGCGGCATGCCAAGAATGTAAAGAATTCGCGCCGACAGTCATGTCGACGCAGCCCCACATGGACGTGGGATCTCCAGCAAACCCGCACTTGGCGGGAGCTGACTGGCCGTTTTCAACGACGGCTCTATAGCAAATCTTGATGGCGACTGAAAGGCCGCCGGAAAAAGTCATTTGCAAAAGTCCGGATATTCCTTAGAATATGCGGCCTTTCGGGCACCTATGCCCGCTGTGCCTTTAGATTTGCAGCACCGACTACAGGAACGATGTTCACATGCTAACAATCCGTCTTGCCCTTGGCGGCTCCAAAAAGCGCCCGTTTTACCACTTGACCGTAACCGACAGCCGCAACCCGCGCGACGGTTCGCACAAGGAACAGGTTGGTTTCTTCAACCCTGTTGCTCGTGGTCAAGAAGTCCGTCTGTCCGTGAACCAAGAGCGCGTAGCCTACTGGCTGAGCGTTGGTGCACAACCTTCTGAGCGCGTTGCTCAGTTGTTGAAGGACGCGGCTAAGGCTGCGGCCTGAGCAATATGAACGCGACGCCAGCTGTTGCTGATGATTTGATCGTTATCGGCAAAATTTATTCGGTTCATGGCGTTCGCGGCGAAGTGAAGGTGTATTCCTTTACTGATCCGACTGAAAACCTGTTGCAGTACAAAACCTGGACGCTAAAGCGCGAAGGCAATGTGAAACAGGTCGAGCTGGTCAGCGGACGCGGGAGCGATAAGTTCCTGGTCGCAAAGCTCAAGGGTCTTGATGATCGTGAAGAAGCGCGTCTTCTGGCCGGTTATGAGATCTGCGTGCCGCGCAACCTGTTCCCTGAATTGACCGACGGCGAGTACTACTGGTACCAGCTGGAAGGTCTGAAGGTCATTGATCAACTCGGACAATTGCTCGGGAAAATCGATCATCTTCTGGAAACCGGCGCCAATGATGTAATGGTGGTCAAGCCTTGCGCTGGCAGCCTGGATGATCGCGAACGCCTGTTGCCCTATACGGAGCAATGCGTGTTGGCCGTCGACCTTGCCGCAGGCGAGATGAAGGTGGAATGGGATGCGGACTTCTAAGCGTGGCTAACTTGCGCGTAGAAGTGATCAGTTTGTTTCCCGAGATGTTCTCCGCCATCAGCGAGTACGGCATCACCAGTCGTGCGGTGAAACAGGGGCTCTTGCAGCTCACCTGTTGGAATCCGCGAGACTACACGACGGATCGACATCACACTGTGGATGATCGCCCATTTGGCGGTGGTCCAGGCATGGTGATGAAGATCAAGCCCCTGGAAGATGCGTTGGTTCAGGCCAAGGCAGCAGCCGGGGAGGCGGCGAAGGTAATTTACCTGTCCCCCCAAGGCCGTCAACTGACTCAGTCGGCGGTACGCGAGTTGGCGAATCTGGATGCATTGATCCTGATTGCCGGCCGCTATGAAGGCATTGACGAGCGTTTTATAGAGGCTCATGTCGATGAAGAGTGGTCGATTGGCGACTATGTACTGTCTGGCGGCGAGCTGCCGGCGATGGTCCTGATCGATGCGGTTACACGACTGCTGCCTGGAGCTTTAGGGCATGCGGACTCCGCCGAGGAAGATTCCTTTACGGATGGTTTGCTGGATTGCCCGCACTACACCCGACCGGAGGTGTATGCGGATCAGCGTGTTCCCGACGTGTTGCTAAGTGGCAATCACGCGCATATCCGGCGTTGGCGTTTACAGCAGTCCCTTGGTAGGACCTTTGAACGACGCGCCGATCTTCTGGAAAGCCGCTCGCTTTCTGGAGAAGAGAAGAAGCTGCTCGAGGAATACATCCGCGAGCGGGACGATAGTTAACAACGTATCGATGGTAGATCCGACGATTTACCTTAGGAGCACAGCATGACTAACAAAATCATCCTTGCACTCGAAGCAGAGCAGATGACCAAAGAGATCCCTACCTTTGCCCCGGGCGACACCATTGTCGTTCAGGTGAAAGTGAAGGAAGGCGACCGTTCGCGTCTGCAAGCGTTCGAAGGTGTTGTTATCGCCAAGCGTAACCGCGGCGTAAACAGTGCTTTCACCGTTCGTAAAATCTCCAACGGTGTTGGCGTAGAGCGTACTTTCCAGACCTACAGCCCGCAAATCGACAGCATGGCCGTTAAACGTCGCGGTGACGTACGTAAAGCCAAGCTGTACTACCTGCGTGACCTGTCCGGTAAAGCAGCTCGCATCAAGGAAAAACTGGCTTAAGTCCAGCTTCCGATGCAGAAAAAAGCAGCCTACGGGCTGCTTTTTTGTTGCCTGCGATTTATCTTCCCTGGCCGTACTGTCGGTCTTGCCTGAGCCTTTATGCCCGCCATCGATCATCCTTTGATAGACCAATTCCTCGACGCTCTGTGGCTGGAGAAAGGTCTTTCCGATAACACCCGCGATGCCTATCGCAGCGACCTGGCCCTGTTCAACGGCTGGCTGCAGGAAAAAGGGTTGGAGTTGATCAATGCCGGCCGCGAATTGATCCTCGATCACTTGGCCTGGCGTCTGGAGCAAAACTACAAACCCCGCTCGACGGCGCGATTTCTCTCTGGTGTGCGTGGCTTTTATCGCTATTTGCTGCGGGAAAAGCTGATCGCCGTCGATCCGACGTTGCGCATCGACATGCCTCAGCTCGGTAGGCCTTTGCCCAAATCCTTGTCGGAAGCGGATGTGGAAGCGCTGCTGAAGGCGCCGGATCTGAGCGAAGCCATCGGCCAGCGCGACCGCGCCATGCTCGAAGTGCTTTATGCCTGTGGCTTGCGTGTGACGGAGCTGATCAGCCTTACACTGGAGCAGGTCAATCTGCGCCAAGGCGTGCTGCGAGTGATGGGCAAGGGCAGCAAGGAGCGGCTGGTGCCAATGGGCGAGGAGGCGATTGTCTGGGTCGAGCGTTACCTGCGCGATGGCCGCCAGGAGCTGCTTGGCGGGCGTCCCAGCGATGTCATGTTCCCCAGCCAGCGCGGCGAGCAGATGACTCGGCAGACCTTCTGGCATCGCATCAAGCACCAGGCCAAGGTTGCCGGGATCGGTAAGTCGCTGTCGCCGCACACCTTGCGCCATGCCTTCGCCACGCACTTGCTCAACCACGGCGCGGACCTGCGGGTGGTGCAAATGCTACTCGGCCATAGCGATCTGTCGACCACGCAGATCTACACCCACGTCGCCCGTGCCCGCTTGCAGGACCTGCACGCCAAACATCACCCCAGAGGCTGAACAAAATCCCTGTAGGAGTGAGCCTGCTCGCGATGGCGATCTGTCAGTCACCGCTGTGTTGTCAGGACTACCGCTATCGCGAGCAGGCTCACTCCTACAGGGGGGTGCGTTGTCCCAATGTCTCGCGTCACCCGCATTCGGCCACAGGGGCCTTATGTGGTAGGCTTTGCCGGTTTGCACGATGGGCGTTTATGACCCGGTGTTTCGGCACGGGCATTCTGATCGTCCCATTTGTCCGCCTTCAGGAGTTCTCATGCGTCTGACCCAGATTTTCGCCGCCGCAGCCATTGCGTTGGTCAGCACCTTTGCCGTCGCCGATGACGCGGCCGACAAAGCCATTCGTAAAAGCCTGGAAAACCTCCAGCTCGAGGTGCCGGTAGAAAGCATCACCGCCAGCCCGCTGCCAGGTCTGTACGAAGTCAAACTCAAGGGCAGCCGCGTGCTCTATGCCAGTGCCGACGGCCAGTACGTCGTTCAGGGTTACTTGTTCCAGCTCAAGGACGGCAAACCGGTCAACCTGACCGAGAAGACCGAACGCCTGGGCGTTTCCAAACTGGTCAACGAGATTCCAGTGGCTGAAACCGTGGTCTATCCGGCAATCGGCGAAACCAAATCGCACATCACCGTATTCACCGACACCACCTGCCCGTATTGCCACAAGCTGCACGCCGAAGTGCCTGAGCTGAACAAGCGCGGCATCGAAGTGCGTTATGTCGCGTTCCCGCGCCAGGGCCTTGGCTCGCCGGGTGACGAACAACTGCAAGCGGTCTGGTGCTCGAAAGACAAGAAAGCCGCCATGGACAAGATGGTCGACGGCAAGGAAATCAAGGCCGCCAAGTGCGATAACCCGGTTTCCAAGCAGTTCGCTCTCGGTCAGTCGATTGGCGTGAACGGTACACCGGCCATCGTTTTGGCCGACGGCCAAGTCATTCCGGGCTACCAGCCTGCGCCACAAGTCGCCAAACTGGCACTGGGCGCGAAGTAAATTCGCATCGTCACGGTCAGCCATTGACGATCATGGTTCGGCGGCAGCATTCGCCGGGCCATTAATAGAGAACCGCGAGTATGCGGTTGTTTTCACGGCCGGCCTTGAGTCGGCCGTTTTATGGGGAGTTCACAGTGAAACCGGTCAAAGTAGGCATCTGTGGGTTAGGGACCGTCGGTGGCGGTACCTTCAACGTACTTCAGCGTAACGCCGAGGAAATTGCTCGTCGTGCCGGGCGTGGAATCGAAGTGGCACAAATTGCCATGCGCACGCCAAAGCCTCAGTTCCAGACGACCGGTATTGCGATTACCAACGATGTCTTCGAAGTGGCCACGAACCCTGAGATCGACATCGTCATAGAGCTGGTGGGCGGCTACACCGTTGCCCGCGAGCTGGTACTCAAAGCGATCGAGAACGGAAAACATGTTGTGACCGCGAACAAGGCGTTGATCGCCGTTCACGGTAATGAAATTTTCGCCAAGGCCCGGGAGAAGGGCGTGATTGTGGCGTTCGAAGCCGCCGTGGCCGGTGGCATTCCGGTGATCAAGGCTATCCGTGAAGGCCTGTCGGCCAACCGCATCAACTGGGTCGCCGGCATCATCAACGGCACCGGCAACTTCATCCTCACCGAAATGCGTGAGAAGGGCCGGACCTTCGAAGACGTACTCGCCGAGGCGCAAGCCCTGGGTTACGCCGAGGCCGATCCGACCTTCGACGTTGAAGGCATCGACGCGGCCCACAAGCTGACGATCCTGGCGTCCATCGCGTTCGGCATTCCGCTGCAGTTCGACAAGGCTTACACCGAAGGCATCACCAAGCTGACTACCGCTGACGTGAACTACGCCGAAGCGCTGGGCTATCGCATCAAGCACCTGGGCGTGGCGCGTAGCACGGCGGCCGGTATCGAGTTGCGCGTGCACCCGACGCTGATCCCGGCCGATCGCCTGATCGCCAACGTCAACGGCGTGATGAACGCGGTGATGGTCAACGGTGATGCCGCCGGTTCTACGCTGTTCTACGGCGCTGGCGCTGGCATGGAGCCGACTGCTTCGTCGGTGATCGCCGACCTGGTGGATGTGGTTCGCGCCATGACTTCCGACCCGGAAAACCGCGTACCGCACCTGGCATTCCAGCCGGATTCGCTGTCGGCCCACCCGATCCTGCCGATCGAAGCCTGCGAAAGCTCCTATTACCTGCGCATCCAGGCCAAGGACCATCCGGGCGTGTTGGCGCAGGTGGCGAGCATCCTGTCGGAGCGCGGCATCAACATCGAATCGATCATGCAGAAGGAAGTCGAAGAACACGACGGCCTGGTGCCGATGATCCTGCTGACTCACCGCGTGCTGGAACAGCACATGAACGACGCGATCGCCGCCCTCGAAGCCTTGGCTGGCGTGGTCGGTCCGGTCGTACGGATCCGCGTCGAGCACCTGAACTAAGCCGTTATCGTTCACCGGGCTCGCCTGCGGGCCCGGGTTTGCGAACACTGTCTATTGGAGCCAGTCATGCGTTATATCAGTACCCGCGGCCAGGCACCGGCCCTGAATTTCGAAGACGTCCTGCTGGCCGGTCTGGCCACGGACGGCGGTCTGTACGTCCCGGAAAACCTGCCACGTTTCACCCAGGAAGAAATCGCTTCCTGGGCCGGCCTGCCGTATCACGAGCTGGCTTTCCGGGTGATGCGCCCGTTCGTCACCGGTAGCATTCCTGACGCCGATTTCAAAAAGATCCTCGAAGAAACCTACGGTGTGTTTTCGCACAACGCCGTGGCCCCGTTGCGTCAGCTGAACGGCAACGAATGGGTGCTGGAGCTGTTCCACGGCCCGACTCTCGCGTTCAAAGACTTCGCCTTGCAGCTGCTGGGTCGTCTGCTCGACTACGTGTTGGAAAAACGCGGTGAGCGCGTGGTGATTGTCGGTGCCACCTCCGGCGACACCGGTTCGGCCGCCATCGAAGGCTGCAAGCACTGCGAAAACGTCGACATCTTCATCCTGCACCCGCACAACCGTGTGTCCGAAGTGCAGCGCCGCCAGATGACCACCATCTTCGGCGAGAACATCCATAACATCGCCATCGAAGGCAACTTCGATGACTGCCAGGAAATGGTCAAGGCCAGCTTCGCTGACCAGAGCTTCCTCAAGGGCACCCGCCTGGTGGCGGTGAACTCGATCAACTGGGCGCGGATCATGGCCCAGATCGTTTACTACTTCCACGCAGCCCTGCAACTGGGCGGCCCGGCGCGTTCGGTATCGTTCTCGGTGCCGACCGGCAACTTCGGCGACATTTTTGCCGGTTACCTGGCGCGCAACATGGGCCTGCCGATCAACCAGTTGATCGTCGCTACCAACCGCAACGACATCCTGCACCGCTTCATGAGCGGCAATCAGTACGTCAAGGACACCCTGCATGCCACGCTGTCGCCGTCGATGGACATCATGGTGTCGTCGAACTTCGAACGCCTGCTGTTCGACCTGCACGGTCGCAACGGCGCAGCGATTGCCGGGCTGATGGACACCTTCAAACAAGGTGGCGGCTTCAGCGTCGAACAGGAACGTTGGACCGAAGCCCGCAAGCTGTTCGATTCGCTGGCCGTGGATGACACGCAAACCTGCGAAACCATTGCCGAAGTTTATGAGCAAACCGGCGAACTGCTGGATCCGCACACCGCTATCGGCGTGAAGGCGGCGCGCGAGTGCCGTCGCAGCCTGGATATCCCGATGGTGATCCTCGGTACGGCCCATCCGGTCAAATTCCCGGACGCAGTGGAAAAAGCGGGCGTAGGAAAAGCGCTTGAACTACCTGCACATCTTTCTGATTTGTTTGAGCGAGATGAGCGCTGTACCGTGCTGCCAAATGACCTGAAAGCCGTGCAGGCCTTTGTCAGTCAGCATGGCAACCGCGGCAAGCCTTTGTAACCGATTAAAACTGTCACATTTTGAAGCCCGTCTCCTGACGGGCTTTCTCATTTCTGCATGCCACACTTGTCGGGTTTCGTAAATGAAGAGCCGCCCATGAAGGGCGGGCGAGACGATCACCAAGGAAGTGGCAATGCTGTTTTTCAGAGGGTTAAAACCAGCCGCGTGCTGGATGTTTTTTTTAGTCGGCACCCTGGGCTTTGCTCAATGGGCGAGCGCGTCGCAATTGGCGGCGACCGATTCCAAAGGATCGGTTGCTGGCCCAATGATCGAGCTGGACGCCCAGGAGTTGAAATGGGTTGCCGAGCATTCGAAAGTCACCGTCGCATCGGTGCAATATCCGCTGTACCTGTTCAAGGATGAGCACGGCCAATGGAACGGCTTGAACAATGATCTACTCAACCGCATCAGCGCGATGACGGGATTGCAGTTTGTTCACGAAGAATCGTTTTCCACCGATCAGTTGCTCGGGCGACTGGAAAGTGGCGCAGCGGACATGAGCACGACGCTGGCGATGAATGACGAACGCAAGACGTTTCTGGATTTCAGTCATGCGTTCGGTGGCGCTGGCTGGGTGTTCGTCGGGCGGGCCGGGGCGCCAGAGGTGCAATCTTTGGAGCAGCTGTCGGGAAGGGTTCTGGTGTTGCCAACCCGGCATGCGCTGGAGGCCACCATTCACCGCGACTATCCGGACATCGAGCTGCGCTCGGTTAAAACCTACGCCGAGGCCCGGGCGCTGGTCGAGAGCGGTGAGGCCTATGCCACCATCGAAAACGAAACCGGGGCACAACTCTATCCGTCCGGGCAGCTCAAGGTCGGGTATACGGTCGAGGGCAAATGGGAGGCGGACCACCTGGCCGTACGCAAAGGTCAGCCTGAGCTGTCGAGCATCCTCAACAAGGCGCTGGAGGCGCTTGATCCTGCCGAATTGCGCGCCATTCGCCTGAAATGGCTCAATGGGATTGCCCCCGTCAAGGTGCCCGGCGTCTGGCACCGACTCACCGAGTGGGGCTGTTGGGGAATGTTTATCGTCAGTCTGTTCGGCCTGTTGTCCCTGCTCTGGAACCGACGGCTCACGGTATTGATCCAGCAGCGCCTGGATGCCGAGAAGAGTCTGAGTGATCAGCTCGCCTTCCAGCATGCGTTGATGGACGCCGTGCCCGACCCGATGTTTGTTCGTGATCTTGAAGGGCGTTTGATCATGTGCAACAAAAGTTATGAGGAGGGCTTGTCGACCCGTTTCGACCAGGTTCAGGGACGACAGCTGATTGAACTGGATGTCTTGCCCAAAGAGACCGCCGAGCTGCTGCACGCAGAGTTCATGGCCCAGCTCGGTACGCGCAAGACGCGCTTCAGTGAGCGTCAATTGATGTTCAACAACGGCGTCAGGCATGTCTATCAGTGGACGGTGCCTTTTTACGGTGCCGACGGGCAATTGCGGGGCTTGCTGGGAGGATGGACCGATATCGGCAAGCGTAAGACGCAGGCGTGACTCGGCTGTTTTATATCTGTCATCTTGGCCGTGCATGCTCTATTAACCAGAGGCGCAGGTTCACCAGCAGTCGGTATCCAGAACTTTCTTCTCGAGCCAGTGGTCATTTACTGTAGGCACGCCCCAGGCACTTTGTTTTCGGACTAATGAGTGGTGATCGAGATGGAAAGTATCAGTCTATTGCTCGGTGAAGCTCTGAGCCCGTATCAGGTAACGTTGACCCCGTCGGGTACCCATGGCGAATGCCTGGTGACACTGAAAAATGCGACCGGCGCGATCGTGGTCGAGCGGGCGTTCAATCAGGCTCAGTTGACCAGCAAACGTCTACTGACGGATGTCGTCGACGGTTTGCATCGCGACGTGCTGATCGCCGAAGGTCGGCTGGAGCCCTGCGTCATCGCGGCATTACGCAATGCTGCTCAGGACAAGATCCTGGCCAACCGAAATTGAATTGTTTTTTGTGGGAACCTTCCTGCGCGTAGGTCAGTCAGACCATGTAACAGCAGGATCAAGCATTGTGCTCCGGTGCTTGTAGCTTGCTGCCACTGGTCTTTATGTAGGCCACGTTTAACCCCGAGTCGTCTCCCCACTTCTCGGGGTTTCTTTTTGCCTGCGATTTGTCATTGCTCGGCCTGCTGCAGGAAAAATTCCCGGCTGGCTTCCAGGTAGTCGCTGCGACTCTCGGGGTCCAGCCAGGCGGCGTATGCCTCGCTCAAGTCATCGTGGGGCAGGGTGCGCAGCAGTTGGTTGATCTCGATGATCGCCTGCCGGCCCTGGGGAGTGTCGGTACAGCCGATGTAACCGGACAGGTATTTGCCCGTGCCGCGAATCGGGTAGAACTGCAATTCATCTTCCGCGATCCCTTGCTGCTGGGCCTGGTAGCGGATCTCCGAGCGGTACCCCAACAGCATCCGCAAGCGCCCCACGCGTTGCATTTGCAACAGGCTGCCCAAGGCATCGTTACCGTAGTGGAGGATCAGTGAGTTGGCTGGCGCTTGTTTGAGCAGCGCGTCGAGATATTCGCCGTAGTTACGCTCGGCAATAATGCCCAGTTTCTCGCGGCCACTGGCCAGCATGGCCGCCAGGTCCACTTCGCCATCCTTGATAAAGGGCGCCAGCAACTCCTGATCAACGCGCTGCACTGCCAAGCCATTACTCATGGCCCGAAAGACCGGAGTGGAAAACGCGATCCACTCATCGCGCTCCTTACTCCAGTTCAGCGCTGCATCGCACGTGAGGGATGGCTCGTGGAGCATTTGCAAGCCGCGAGCGCGATTGACTCGCATCAGGGTGTGTTCGTATTGCGGCATGCGGGCGATCAGCAGCGGTAACAGTTGATCGATGACGCCCTGGCCCTTTTTCGATCCTTCGAAAATCATCAGCGGTGGAAGATCGCGCAATAACCAGACCAGGGTTTCCTTCGGTTGCGCCAACGCTGGCTGAGCCTGGCCGGCGAGCATCAGGAAAAACGCGAATGCGCACAATGCTCGTCCGCCACGCGTCAGGCAGTGGTTGATGGGCCGCTCGAGCAGGCGCCTCAGCTTAGATGGCCCCGTCTTCACGCAGCTTTGCGATCTGTTCCTTGTCGTAACCAAGATCGTTGAGTACCTGCGCATTGTGTTCGCCCAACTGCGGTCCGACCCATTCCGAAGTGCCGGGTGTATCAGAGAGTTTCGGCACGATTCCCGGCATCTTGAAATCTTTGCCGTCCGGCAACTTGGCCTTCAGGAACATTTCCCGGGCCAGGTACTGCGGATCACTGAACATATCTTCAGCACTGAAGATCCGGCTGGCCGGTACGTCGGCCTGATTCAACTGCTCGATGATGGTGTCCAGCGGCAGCGAGTTGACCCAGCGATCAATCACCCCATAAATCTCGTCGCGACGACTGTCGCGTCCGTCATTGCTGGCCAGCACCGGGTCGTTGGCCAGGTCCTCGCGACCAATGATCAGCATGAAACGTTTGAAGATCGCGTCGCCATTGGCGCCGATCTGCACATGTTTGCCGTCGGCACTGGTGTGGATCGAGGAGGGCGTGATGCCCGGCATGATGTTGCCGGTGCGCTCGCGGATGAAGCCGAACACGTCGAACTCGGGGACCATGCTTTCCATCATGGCGAAGATCGCTTCATACAACGCCACATCCACCACTTGGCCGAGGCCACCGTTAACCTCGCGATGACGCAGGGCCATCAGCGCACCGATCACACCCCAGAGCGCGGCAATCGAGTCACCGATGGAAATCCCGGTGCGCACCGGTGGTCGGTCTTCGAAACCCGTGATGTAGCGCAAGCCACCCATGGATTCACCGACGGCGCCAAAACCTGGTTGATCTTTCATCGGCCCGGTCTGACCGAAACCCGAGAGACGCACCATCACCAGTTTCGGGTTCAGAGCGTGCAGGACTTCCCAGCCCAGACCGAGTTTTTCCAACACGCCTGGTCGAAAATTCTCGATCAGAATGTCTGCTTCGCTGAGCAGTTTTTTCAGGATCGCCAGGCCGTCGGGGTGCTTGAGGTTCAGGGTCAGGGATTTCTTGTTGCGCGCCTGGACGAACCACCACAGCGAGGTCCCTTCATACAGTTTTCGCCATTTGCGCAACGGATCGCCGCCATTGGGGGACTCGATTTTGATCACCTCGGCACCGAACTCGCCGCAAATGCGCGAGGCAAACGGCCCGGCGATCAGCGTGCCCAATTCAATGACTTTCAGACCTGAGAGCGGTTTTCCGGTGAGCGGCATGCTGGATCCTGTAGGACAAAGGTTGAGCGAATACAGGGTTTTAACATAGCCGAACGTCAGACGACCAAGGTTGATCGCCTTCAATTCGTGGATTGCCTACCGCATCGGTTAGACTTGCCGCCTTTCCCCGTATCAAGAAGCCCGTTCATGGCCCAGCCGTCCACGACCTACAAGTTTGAACTGAACCTTACCGACCTCGATCGCAGCGTGTACGAGAGCGTGAAGCAGACCATCGCCCGCCACCCTTCGGAAACTGAAGAGCGCATGACCGTGCGGCTGCTGGCCTACGCCTTCTGGTACAACGAGCAGTTGTCGTTCGGTCGCGGTCTGTCAGACGTGGACGAACCTGCCTTGTGGGAAAAGAGCCTGGACGACCGTGTCCTGCACTGGATCGAAGTCGGCCAGCCAGACGCCGATCGCCTGACCTGGTGCTCGCGTCGCACCGAGCGCACCAGCCTGCTGGCCTACGGCAGCCTGCGCGTCTGGGAGACCAAAGTAATCCCGGCGATCAAAAACCTGAAAAACGTGCACATCGCTGCTGTTCCACAGGACGTGCTGGAAACCCTGGCCAAAGACATGCCCCGCGTTATCAAGTGGGACGTGATGATCAGCGAAGGGACGATTTTCGTCACCGACGACCGTGGTCAGCATGAAGTCCAGTTGCAGTGGCTGAGCGGCGAACGCGGCTGATTATTCGCTGCTGGTCCGCGTTACCCGTTTTTATCCTACGTATTCAAGAGAAGCACCTGTCACCCCATGCGCATCGAACCTCGCCTGTTGCCCGACACCCTGCCATTCCTCGGTGATCTGCCGCCGCTGCTGACCCGTCTGTACGCGGCGCGCGGCGTGCTGTCCGAGGCTGAACTGGACAAGAGCCTGGCGCGGCTGATTCCGTTCCAGCAACTCAAAGGCATCGATGCAGCGGTGGATTTGCTGGTGACGGCGCTGGAGCAGCGTCAGCGGATTCTGATCGTCGGTGACTTCGACGCCGATGGCGCGACGGCCAGCACGGTGGGCACGCTGGGCTTGCGCCTGCTGGGCGCGGCTCACGTCGATTACCTGGTGCCGAACCGATTTGAATACGGCTACGGCCTGACGCCGGAAATCGTCGAAGTGGCGCTGACCCGTACACCTCAATTGCTGATCACTGTGGACAACGGTATCTCCAGCGTTGAAGGCGTGGCGGCGGCGAAAAAGGCCGGGCTCCAGGTGCTGGTCACTGATCACCACTTGCCCGGTGACGAGTTGCCGCTGGCCGATGCCATCGTCAATCCGAACCAGCCAGGTTGCGAGTTCCCGAGTAAAGCGCTGGCCGGCGTCGGGGTGATTTTCTATGTGCTGATGGCTTTGCGTGCGCGTTTGCGCAGCCTAGGCTGGTACGAGAGCAAGCCGCAGCCGAACATTGGCGAGTTGCTGGACTTGGTGGCGCTGGGCAGCGTCGCCGACGTGGTACCGCTGGATGCCAACAACCGGATTCTGGTGCACCAGGGTCTGGAACGGATTCGCGCCGGGCGTGCTCGACCGGGGATCAAGGCGATCCTTGAAGTGGCCAAGCGTGACCACACGCGCATCACGTCTACCGACCTGGGTTTCATTGTCGGCCCGCGTCTGAACGCGGCGGGGCGTCTGGATGACATGAGCCTGGGCATCGAATGCCTGCTCACCGAAGACGCCGGTCTGGCGCATGAAATGGCCGCTCAACTCGACGGCATGAACCAGGACCGCAAATCCATCGAGCAGGGCATGCAGCGTGAAGCGCTGGCTCAACTGAAGGATTTGCCGGTCGAGTCGATGCCGTTCGGCTTATGCCTGTTCGATCCCGAGTGGCACCAGGGTGTCATCGGTATCCTCGCGTCGCGTATGAAAGATCGCTATTTCCGTCCGACCATTGCCTTTGCCGACGCCGGCGATGGCCTGCTCAAGGGCTCGGGGCGTTCGGTTCAGGGGTTTCATATTCGCGACGCGTTGAGCGTGGTGGCGGCGCAGCATCCGAACCTGATCAGTAAATACGGCGGCCATGCGATGGCCGCCGGCCTGACGCTGCCGGAAGCGAATTTTCCGTTGTTCGCCGAAGCCTTTGATGCGGAAGTGCGTAGGCAATTGCGCGAAGAAGACCTGACCGGGCGATTGCTGTCGGACGGCACGTTGGCGGTCGAGGAATTCCACCTGGAACTGGCCCGCGCCCTGCGCCATGCCGGACCTTGGGGGCAACATTTCCCGGAGCCGTTGTTCCACGGTGTGTTCCAGCTGGTCGAGCAGCGGGTGGTCGGCGAGCGGCACCTCAAAGTGGTGCTGAAGAGTGAATGTGGTTCGGTAAAACTGGATGGCATTGCCTTCGGAATCGACCGCGACATCTGGCCGAATCCGACCATCAAATGGGTGGAATTGGCTTACAAACTCGACCTCAACGAGTTCCGTGGCAACGAGACGGTGCAGTTGATGATTGCCCACATCGAACCGCGCTGAACCCTTCGCGAGCAGGCTCGCTCCCACATGGGTTCTGCGCTGTTCACAAAACCAATGTGGGAGCGAGCCTGCTCGCGAAGGCGATCTCCCTCACGCCAAATATCCCCGGAACCCTGCCTCATCCCCCGATGTCGACTAGTCTCTAAGCACTGCTTGATTATCCTTGTGACGTCTTGTCGAATTTTTTGCCCGCGGGGGCGGGTGCTGCACCTTTTTCCTGTCACTCGTCGACTTTCAAACAGAACCCTGGAGCCTGCCCACTGATTCGAGAGGTGCCCCATGAGTCTGCTGCTTGAACCCTATACCCTTCGTCAATTGACCCTGCTCAACCGCATTGCGGTGTCGCCGATGTGCCAGTACTCCAGCGTCGATGGACTGGCCAATGACTGGCACCTGGTCCACCTCGGCAGCCGCGCTGTCGGCGGGGCCGGCCTGGTGTTTACCGAAGCCACGGCGGTGACCGCCGACGGACGCATCACCGCCGAGGACCTCGGCCTGTGGAACGATGAACAGATCGAACCGTTGCAACGCATCACGCGCTTCATTGCAGCTCAAGGCGCTGTGGCCGGCATTCAGTTGGCTCACGCCGGGCGCAAGGCCAGCACCCATCGGCCGTGGATCGGTAAACATGGCAGCGTCAAACCCGAAGACGGTGGCTGGATCCCCGTAGGCCCTTCGCCGATTGCTTTCGACCCGCAGCACACCCACCCCAAGCAGCTCGATGATGGCGAGATCGCTGAGGTCATCCAGGCCTTTGTCGCTTCGGCCAAACGGGCGCTGACCGCCGGTTTCAAAGTGGTGGAAATACACGCCGCCCACGGTTACCTGTTGCATCAGTTTCTTTCGCCCCTGAGCAATCAGCGACGCGATCAATACGGTGGTTCGTTCGAGAATCGCATCCGGCTGGTGCTGCAAGTCACCGAAGCGGTGCGTGCGGTGTGGCCTGAAGAGCTACCGCTGTTCGTGCGGGTGTCGGCCACCGATTGGGTGGAAGACGGCTGGAACCCGGATGAAACGGTGGAGCTGGCGCGACGCCTCAAGGCGTTGGGCGTAGACCTGATTGACGTCTCGTCGGGCGGTACGGCGGCCAATGCCGAGATTCCTACAGGTCCCGGGTATCAGACCCGCTTCGCCGAACGTGTGCGCAAAGAGTCAGGTATTGCCACCGGCACGGTAGGAATGATCACCGAGCCGGCACAGGCCGAGCACATTCTGCGCACCTGCCAGGCGGACATCATCTTCCTGGCCCGTGAGCTGTTGCGTGATCCGTACTGGCCGCTGCATGCCGATGATGACCTGGGTGGACGCAAGGCCATCTGGCCGGCGCAGTATCAGCGGGCGACGCACCGGGATCAGCCGATACATGAGTCGGATTTGCGTGACTGATCGACGCTGTAAAACCAAAAAGCCCCGGTCGAGTTGACCGGGGCTTTTGCGTTTCTGTGCACTGAAGTTTGTTGTCGGTCAGGCCCTCATCGCGAGCAAGCTCGCTCCCACATTGGACCTCCATTAGACATAGATTTTGTATCCAACAAAGATCACCTGTGGGAGCGAGCTTGCTCGCGATGGGGCCAGCCCAGACACCCAATTACTCTCAGGTGTACTTGCGCTTCTCAGGTGCAGGCGGGAAATACTGGTACAACCAGGTCTCACTCAATGTCCGGTCATTGGTCCGAATGAACAACCGCAGCTCCACCGGCGCCACGCTGTCATTGGTCGGGTACCAGTCAAAGGTAATGCGGTAACCCTTGATGTCATCCAGCACCAGCACGTTGAAATCCTTCACTTGCCCATTCGAGCACGTCACCACCGGCTCGATCCCCGCGCCTTCCGGCAAGCGGTCCAGACCGCCGCCCGTGAAGTCCACGGCAAACCGTCGAGCCCAAACCTCCGGGTAATGCTCGCCGGGGGCCCAGCCTTCGATGAAGCCGCCCATGCCCGAACGCGTGGCGTTGACCCGCGCCAACGGCGTGCCGACCGGAGGCAGCGCGCTCCAGTACAGCTTGTAGCCGTAGTTCAGGGAGTCGCCGGCCGCGACCGGTTTTTTCGGGGTCCAGAACGCGACGATGTTATCCAGGGTTTCGCCGGTCGTAGGAATTTCCAACAGATCGATAGAGCCTTCGCCCCACGCGGTCGTAGGTTCTACCCACAGGCTCGGACGCTTGCTGTACCAGTCGACGGTGTCTTGATAGCTGTCGAACTCATGATCGGTCTGCACCAGGCCGAAACCTTTCGGGTCAGTGTCGGCGAAGGCATTGAATTGCAGGGTGGCCGGGTTGTTCAGTGGGCGGCAGATCCACTCGCCGTTGCCGCGCCACATGGCCAGGCGATCAGAGTCGTGGATTTGCGGGTGAATCGTGTCGCACATGCGCCGTTCATGGGTGCCGCAGCTGAACATGCTGGTCATTGGCGCAATGCCCAGTTGTTCGATGGCGGTGCGCGCATTGATGTGGGCATCGATGCCCATGACGACCTGGCTGGCCTGACAGTCGATGTCGAAACGGTAAGCGCCGGTCGCGCTCGGTGAATCCAGCAGGGCGTAGACCACGAAACGGGTACTGTCCTTGTCCGGGGTCTCGAACCAGAACTTGGTGAAGTCCGGGAATTCTTCACGCTTCTTGGCATAGGTATCGATCGCCAGGCCGCGAGCCGACAGGCCGTACTGGCCTGAGGCATCTACCGCACGGAAATAGCTGGCGCCGAGGAAGGACAGCACGTCGTGCTGGTCCAGCTCCGGGGCCTTGAACAGCTTGAACCCGGAAAACCCCAGGTCACCCGTGAGCTGTTTGGTGTCGACCGTGGTTTTTTCATAGTTGAACAGGGAAGGGCGGAAATGCACCTCTCGCGCCTGACGCGTCTTGGGATCGACGCTGTACATGCGCACCGGTTGTTTGAAACCCATGCCCACGTGGAAGAACTGCACATCCAGCTGACCGTTGAGGTCATTCCACAGCGAGTGGTTGCCGTCGTAGCGGATCGCGTTGAAGTTCTGCGGCGTCATGGTCGCCAGGGTCGGCGGCAACACCTGCTTGGTGTCCTGATAGCGATTACCGGCGAGCTGCTTGGCCTGGATCTTCAACGCTTCGAAGTCGAACGCCTGTGCCTCGCCATCCGCCGCGCCGGTACCGGCCCAGGCCCGGGCAGCCAGCAGACCGGAGGCTGATAATCCGGTGTAGGCAGCGATGGCCATGGATGCTTTGAGCAAATTCCTGCGGTGCATAAGTTCAACCTGTCGTGAACAATCCCGCGCCGTTCCTGGCACGTGCTGGATCAAAAATAAAGGTTCGGACATGCCTTCGGCCAAACGCAACGGACATTAAACAGATAACAAATAGCTTAAACCGTTCGGTTGCGTAGAAAAAATGATTGGTGGCACTTTGGCTTCGCGGCAATGAAACAAGAAATGTCGGTTAAGTTTTCTGACAGTACTTTCTGATTTATAGGGCATTTCTGCTTTTTTCGACTAATTACTCTAAAAATCGCTTTTCACCGCCGTGATAGTTCCTATTCTGTGTTCATGACCGACCTCTGCCCTTCAGGCCGGCGACTACAAAAAGGAGAGGGCGATGCGGTTTTTGAAGTTTTCTAGGGCATATAGAAGGACATCGTCCATGACGAAAGTACAAGGCATCACCCAGTTGCTGGGAATCCTTCCTTGCCTGACCACAGTGCGCCGAAGGCGTCGGGTCAGTTCGGACGAGATGAAGTTGTTGGAGCGCTATCGGGAGCTGTCGGAAAGCGACCAGATTGCGATGCGGTATCTGGTGGATGCGATGAGGAGTGTTTCGCGGTTTTGAGTAGGTAAATCGAAGGGGCGGACTGTGAAGTCTGCCCCTTTTTCATTTTTTCATCCCGCCTTCAACTGCAAGTGCCCATGATCGGAAATGGTCGCTGTGCTTGCATCAGATCAGGCATGTCCCGCCACTTGATCCAGGCCTGATGCTGCCAATGCAGCAGCGGCACCGAGATCCCGGCCCACTGCAATGAACTCAGGTTTGGAATGTTATCCACAGATGGCGCTTTCGACTCATGCAGCATAGGTATGACTTCGTTGCTCAGCCATTGGCGCAGGTTTCGGTTTTCCGGGACGAAATGGTGCACCAGAAGGGCATACATCCCTGATTCGCTGACCATCAGTGATTCGACCGTTTTGCCGTTTTTGAGCAGCCACACATATCGACGTTGATCGGGATCGAGTTTCAGGGTGAGGCGTTGGTCCATCGGGCGGCCCATCAAGCGACCGAGATCCTGGACGCAGAACCAGGCTTGGTTGTCCTGCATGAAGGCGTGGAGGAAGCGGTTGTGGCGGGTGAAGATGGTTGGGGTGAAATACGGATGGATTTCAGACGGATTTATCGTGTGTTCAAGCATTTTTTCGACTCCAAGTTGAAAAGGGAGCCGCCACTCAGAGGAGCGCGGTTGCGCCATATTGATTGTGTTCCGGCTTCGACCCCGGGTCGCTGATTTGGCAGCGACGAGGTACAGCCTATCTTTCAGTTGCTCGCGGCGCCAAGTCTATTCTGGCGCCGCGAGTTGTAGGAATTGGTGCTTTTGACGGAAAGTTCGGTCTGTAGGAATTTCCTGTTTTTGCATGAGAGTCAGCGCCACGCGGCGTTTGACTGGAATCTCTGTTTTACATTGCCTATGGTCAAAAAGCGCCAAGGAAATTTCGGTGCTTAACGGACAGGCTTAAAAATGGAGAATCCCTTGAAAGTATCCCTAAAACAGATAAATGGTCCTTGGGACCAAGGATGGGTGCTGGACAAGCACCCATCTACGTCGCGACGTTAACTTTGAAGTGAGATAGATGACAACTGTATTTATTGCGGGCTCTATTAATATCAAACACCTTGATCCGAAGGTTAAAGAGCGTATCAATAATATCGTTGATTCAGAGTTTGACGTCGTGGTTGGCGACGCAGGCGGAGCCGATACATCTATTCAAGAGTATTTATTGAGCCTGGCTCGATCTAAAACTACTATTTATTGCAGTGGCGTGATCCCTCGGAACAATCTTGGAGAATGGCCGGCTAGAACGGTAGAAACCAAACACTCCAAAGGGTCGAGAGCATTTTTCACCGCGAAAGATGTTGTTATGGCTGATGCCGCCGATTACGGCTTGATGATTTGGGATGCTAAAAGCACCGGAACACTGAGTAACGTGATTGAACTGTTGGCTCGAAAGAAGAAGTCGCTTGTTTTTGTTAATAAAGAAAAAGCCTTCAAGGTGGTTGGGAATGTGAGTCAGCTTGAGGAGCTTGTTGCGTTTATGTCGGACTACGCTAAACAAAAAGCAGATGAAAAAATCAAGCTTTTCGATCGCATAACTTTGCTGAAGCACGATCAAGCAGAACTGTTGCTTTGATGGTTTTTCTTTTCATTCAATAGCTGTCATTAATTCCCCTTTCTCTAGGACTGTGAGAAAGGGGAATATTTCAGCGCCGGCACCAGTGATGGTACCCGGTTCAAAAAACCTTACCGACTAACCTTCCAAGCATCCCCCGCAGGCGCAGTCCCATGGTCATACGGCTTGGCAAGCCACATGTAAACCAGCCCCAACCCAATCACGATCGCCGTACTCAACACCATCGCGTAATTGATGTACCACGCCGCATCCGGCGTGCGCGGCCAGGCCATGTTGATGATTGCGCCGACGCCATAGACCAGCGCGCCGATGTTCACCGCCCAGCCCCAGGCGCCGAGGGTGAATTTGCCGCTCGGTTTCCAGCCTTTCATCCGTGCATAGAGCGCCCCGAGCACGATCATCTGGAACGCCAGGTAGATACCAATCGCCGCGAAGCTGACGATGGTTGCCACCGCATCCTGCAGGAAGAAGCCCAGCACAATGATCAGCGCCGGTAGGACGCCGGACACGAACAGTGCCGCAACCGGAACCTGAGTCGTAGGGGAAATCTTCTTCAGCAGTGAGCTGCCGATGACCATTTCATCCCGAGCGTAGGAATACAGCAGACGGCTCGCCGCGGCTTGCAGGCTGATGACGCAGGAGATGAAGGAAATCATCACCACGCCCATCACCACTTTCGAACCGACCGGGCCGAAGGCGTTGTTGAGGATGGTGGTGACCGGGTCCTTGTCGGTGCCGTTGATCACCGCTTGCATGTCTGGCACGGCGAGGATCAGCGCCAGGCAGGCGAACATCGCCGCGATGCCGCCGATGTAGATGGTCATGCGCATGGCCACCGGGATCTGCTTGCTAGGGTTCGGGGTTTCTTCGGCCACATCGCCGCAGGCCTCGAAGCCGTAGTACAGGAACATCCCCGCCAGCGAGGCGGTGAGGAACGCCGGCAGATACGAGCCATCAATGCTGATATCGAAGGTGTTGAACAACACACTGATCGATTGATGACGCTCGAAGATCAGCAGGTAAACGCCGACGATTACCGCACCGACCAGTTCGCAGAGGAAGCCGAACATGGCGATCCGCGCCAGCACTTTGGTGCCGCTGAGGTTGACCAGGGTGGCGAACAACGTCAGGAACAGTGCGATGACGATGTTGGTGTTGTTGCTCGGTTCAAAGCCCATCATGGCGGCCAGGTATGGACCGGCGCCCACCGCAACAGCCGCGATGGTGACGCACAGGGCGATGGAGTAGATCCAGCCGACCATCCACGCCCAGCGCTTGCCCACCAAGCGGCGAGCCCATGGGTAAACGCCGCCGGAAATCGGGAACTGCGAGACCACTTCACCGAAGATCAGGCATACCAGCAGCTGGCCGCATCCGACCAGCAAATAAGCCCAGAACATCGGTGGCCCACCGGCGGCGAGGCACAGGCCGAACAGGGTATAAACCCCTACGACCGGAGAGAGATAAGTGAAGCCCAGGGCGAAGTTTTCCCACAGGCTCATGCTGCGATTGAAGTTCGAGGTGTAACCCAGCTTGCGTAGTTGCTCGGCGTCGCTGTCGGCAACGACTGCGGAGAGTTCGGGTGCACTCATGGTGTGTTAACTCCGGAAATTCGGCAGATTCTGGATGTCCGAAACCGTGACAGGGCCATGACGGCACTGCCCGGATCGGTGGTTATTGTTTTGGCTTCTTTGGGGTGGAACCTGGTGGTGCGTGTTGCCGGTTTCGACCTTGAAACCGAGGTGACGCCATCGCGAGCAAGCTCGCTCCCACAGGTTCGGCGCCGTCCTTGTGGGAGCGAGCCTGCTCGCGAAGCTTTTAGTGCTTGAACATCACATGCCGAACGACGGTGTAGTCCTCCAGCCCGTACATGGACATGTCCTTGCCATAACCGGACAGTTTCTGACCGCCGTGAGGCATTTCGCTGACCAGCATGAAGTGTGTATTCACCCAGGTGCAGCCGTACTGCAAGCGTGCGGACAGGCGATGCGCACGACCGACGTCCGAGGTCCAGACCGACGACGCCAGGCCGTAGTTCGAATCGTTGGCCCAGCCCAGCACCTGTGCTTCATCGGTGAATTTGGTCACCGACACCACCGGCCCGAACACTTCGCGACGGACGATTTCGTCGTCCTGTTGCGCGTCGGCCAACACCGTTGGTTCGAAGAAGAAGCCATTGCCTTCAACAGCCTTGCCGCCGGTGATCAAACGGATATGCGGCTGCGCCATGGCGCGCTCGACAAACCCAGCCACGCGGTCGCGATGTTGGGCGGTGATCAAGGGGCCCAGTTCGGTCGACGGATCATCCTGCACACCGTACTTGATGCTGCTGACCGCCTCACCGAGCTTCTCGACGAACCTGTCATAGATGCCTTCCTGCGCGTAGATGCGGCAGGCGGCGGTGCAATCCTGGCCGGCGTTGTAGAAACCGAAGGTGCGGATGCCTTCCACGGCGGCATCGATGTCGGCGTCGTCGAAGATGATCACCGGGGCCTTGCCGCCCAGTTCCATGTGCATGCGTTTGACGCTGTCGGCGGTGCTGGAAATGATGTTCGAACCGGTGGCGATCGAACCGGTCAACGAGACCATGCGCACTTTCGGGTGTGTGACCAGTGGACTGCCGACGGTAGGACCACGACCGAACACCAGGTTAAGCACGCCGGCCGGGAAAATCTCCGACGCCAGTTCCGCCAGACGCAACGCGGTCAGCGGGGTTTGTTCCGACGGCTTGAGCACCACGGTATTACCCGCCGCGAGGGCCGGGGCGATTTTCCAGGCGACCATCATCAGCGGGTAGTTCCACGGTGCGATGGAGGCGATCACGCCGACCGGGTCGCGGCGGATCATCGAGGTGTGGCCGTGCAGGTATTCACCGCCCGCCGAACCGCTCATGCAACGGCTGGCGCCGGCGAAGAATCGGAACACATCGGCAATCGCCGGGATCTCGTCGTTCAGCGCGGCGTTGTAAGGCTTGCCGCAGTTGTCCGACTCCAGTTTGGCCAGCTCTTCGCCGTGTGCTTCGATGGCGTCGGCGAGTTTGAGCAGCAGCAGCGAACGTTCTTTCGGCGTGGTTTGCGACCAGCCTTCGAAGGCGCTGTCGGCGGCACGCACGGCGGCATCGACCTGGGCTTCGCTGGCTTCATTGATTTCCACCAACACACGACCGAGAGCCGGGTTGAACACCGGTTGGGCGGGGCCTTCGCCGTCGATCAGTTGGCCATTGATCAAGAGTTTGGTTTGCATGGCTTTGTCCTCATTGACGCTTTTATTGTTCTGTCGAAACCGGATCAAACTGTGGGAGCGAGCTTGCTCGCGATAGCGGTGTATCAGCCGACATCAATGTTGAATGTGATGTCCTCATCGCGAGCAAGCTCGCTCCCACAATGGATCCGGTTCCTCCAGATATTCAGTTATTTGCCGCCACTACCGGCCACACTCTCACCACCACGGGTCAGGTAATAGGCACCAAGGATCGGCAGCATGGTCACCATCATCACCAGCATCGCGACGACGTTGGTCACCGGCACGTCCCGTGGGCGGCTGAGCTGGTTGAGCAGCCACAGCGGCAGGGTGCGTTCATGGCCGGCGGTGAAGGTGGTGACGATGATTTCGTCGAACGACAGGGCAAACGCCAACATGCCGCCGGCCAGCAATGCCGAGCCGAGGTTCGGCAGGATGATGTAGCGGAAGGTCTGCCAGCCGTCGGCGCCGAGGTCCATCGACGCCTCGATCAAACTGTGCGAAGTGCGACGCAAGCGCGCGATGACGTTGTTGTAGACGATCACCACACAGAAGGTCGCGTGGCCGACGATGATGGTGAACATTCCCGGCTCGATCCCCAGCGTCTTGAAGGTCGCCAGCAAGGCGATACCGGTGATGATCCCCGGCAAGGCAATCGGCAGGATCAGCATCAGCGAGATGCCTTGCTTGCCGAAGAAATCCCGGCGGTACAACGCCGCCGATGCCAGTGTGCCGAGGACCAGCGCAATCAACGTCGCGACGGAGGCGATTTGCAGCGACAGCTTGATCGCTTCCAGTACGTCCGGCCGGGAGAACGCCACGCCGATCCACTTCAGGGTGAAGCCCTTGGGCGGAAAACTGAACGCTGCGTCTTCGGTGTTGAAGGCGTACAGGAAGATGATCAGGATCGGAAAGTGCAGAAACACCAACCCGCCCCAGGCCGCGATGCGCAGGCCGAGCGAAGCTTTCTCCCCGTGCGTTTCCGGCGCTGGTTTTTTTGCATCAGAGCGCATCGAAGGCCCCCAGTCGTTTCACGATAGTCAGGTAGATGGCGATCAACACAATCGGCACCAACGTGAAGGCCGCGGCCATCGGCATGTTGCCGATCGCGCCTTGCTGGGCGTACACCATGCTGCCGACGAAGTAGCCCGGCGGGCCCACCAGTTGCGGCACGATGAAGTCGCCCAGGGTCAGCGAAAAGGTGAAGATCGAACCGGCCGCGATGCCCGGAATCGACAGCGGCAAAGTCACTTGCATAAAGGTCTGGCGTGGTTTGGCGCCAAGGTCGGCCGAGGCTTGCAGCAACGACGGCGGCAGACGTTCCAGCGAGGCCTGGATCGGCAGGATCATGAACGGTAGCCAGATGTAGACGAACACCATGAAACGGCCCAGGTGCGAGGTCGACAACGTGCTGCCGCCGACGCCCGGAATGCCCAGAATGAACTGCAAAACCGGCTCCAGACCCAGGTGTTGAACAAACCACTGTGCCACGCCGCCCTTGGCCAGCAGCAAGGTCCAGGCATACGCCTTGACGATGTAACTGGCCCACATCGGCATCATCACCGCGATGTAGAAAAACGCCTTGGTTTTGCCGGTGGTGTAGCGCGCCATGTAATAGGCAATCGGGAACGCGACGATGGCGCTGGCGATCGACACGACGATGGCCATGCCCAAGGTGCGCAGGATGATGTCGAAGTTCGACGGCTGGAACAGGGCAGCGAAGTTCGCCAGGGTCAGGTCGGGCGTGACCGCCATGGTGAAGTCATCGAAGGTGTAGAACCCTTGCCACAGCAGAACCAGCAGCGAGCCGAGGTAAATCGCGCCGAACCACAGCAGCGGCGGTACCAGCAGCATCGACAGGTACAGGTTCGGCCGGCGATACAGCAGGTTGGAAAACCTGCGCAACGGCGAGCCGCCGGCCGGGGTTTGAGGGAGAGCCACGCTGTTCATCTCACACCCCGCCGACAACGGTGTCGTGCAGCGGGATCATCGCTTCCCGTGCCCAGCGTGCGCTGATGCGTTGCCCGGTCTGATGTTGCGCGCTGACGTCCAGCCACTGGACGTTGGCCTGGCTGATGTTCAGGGTCTGGCCGTTTTCCAGTTTCAGTTCATAGCGCGTGGCACTGCCCTGGTACTGAATGTCATGGAGCAAACCGCTGACTTCGATTTCATGACTGGCCAGCGGTCCTTCGGCGAAACGCACGTGTTCCGGGCGAATCGAAAACGGCTGTGGATTGCCGCTTAATTGTTTCGCCAGATCGCCGCGAATCACGTTGGAGGTGCCGACGAATTCGGCCACAAAGGTTGTAGCCGGTTTCATGTAGAGGTTGCGCGGGGTATCGACCTGCTCGATGCGCCCCTTGTTGAACACCGCCACGCGATCCGACATCGACAGCGCTTCGGTCTGGTCGTGGGTGACGAAGATGAAGGTGATGCCGAGCTGGCGTTGCAGCTTCTTCAGTTCACCCTGCATTTGCTCGCGCAGCTTCAAGTCGAGCGCGCCCAACGGTTCATCGAGCAGCAGCACGCGGGGGCGATTGACCAGGGCGCGGGCCAGGGCCACACGCTGGCGCTGGCCACCGGACAGTTGCACCGGTTTGCGCTCGCCGTAACCGCCGAGGGCGACCATGTCGAGGGCTTCTTCGGCGCGTTTCTGGCGTTCGGTTTTGCCGACGCCTTTGACTTTCAAACCGTAGGCGACGTTGTCGAGTACGTTCATGTGCGGGAACAGCGCGTAATCCTGGAACACGGTGTTCACGTCACGCTGATACGGCGGCAGCCCGGCGGCTTCTTCGCCATGAATACGGATAGAGCCCGCACTCGGTTGTTCGAAACCGGCGATCAGGCGCAGACAGGTGGTTTTGCCCGAGCCCGAAGGGCCCAGCATGGAAAAGAACTCGCCGTCCTGGATATCGATGGAAACCCGGTCAACGGCCTTCACTTCGCCGAACTGACGGGAAACGTTGGTGAACTGGACTGCAAGCGTCATGGTGCGGTGCTCCAAAAATCTGAATCTTTAAAAGCTTCGCGAGCAGGCTCGCTCCCACATTTGATCGCATTCCATTGTGGGAGCGAGCTTGCTCGCGATGAGGGCTTAACGGCCGCCCATGATCGCGATGTAGTCCTGGGTCCAGCGGCTGTACGGCACGAACTTGCCGCCTTCAGCCTGCGGGGTTTTCCAGAAGGCCAGGTTGTCGAATTGGTCGTAACCGTTGGTCTTGCAACCTTCGGCGCCGAGCAACTCGCTTTCCTTGCAGCCCGCAGGAACCGCCGGTAAAGAACCGAACCACGCCGCCAGGTCACCCTGGACTTTCGGTTGCAGCGACCAGTCCATCCACTTGTAGGCGCAGTTGGGGTGCTTGGCTTCGGCGTGCAACATGGTGGTGTCGGCCCAACCCGTTGCACCTTCTTTTGGAATGACCGAGGCAACCGGCTGCTTGTCCGCCACCAGGCCGTTGACCATGTAACCCCAGGTGCTGGACGCCGCCACGCCTTCGTTTTTGACGTCACTCATCTGGACCGTTGCGTCATGCCAGTAGCGGTGGATCAAGGGCTGTTGCTTGCGCAGCAGTTCCAGCGCCGCTTTGTATTGCGCTTCGTTGAGCTGGTACGGGTCTTTGATGCCCAGTTCCGGCTGTTTCGATTTGAGATAAAGCGCCGCATCGGCGATATAGATCGGGCCGTCGTAGGCCTGGACCCGGCCCTTGTTGGACTTGCCGTCCGGCAGGGTTTGTTCTTCGAACACCACGCTCCAGCTGTCCGGCGCTGTTTTGAAGATATTGGTGTTGTACATCAACACGTTCGGGCCCCATTGGTACGGGGTGCCGTAGGTTTGCTTGTTGACGACATACCACTGGCCATCCTTGAGGCGAGGGTCAATGTTCTTCCAGTTCGGGATCAACGCTGTGTTGATCGGCTGTACACGCTTGCCGACGATCAACCGCAAGGAGGCGTCGCCGGATGCAGTCACCAGGTCATAACCACCCTTGGACATCAAGCTGACCATCTCATCGGAAGTGGCGGCGGTTTTCACATTGACCTTGCAGCCGGTTTCCTTCTCGAAACCGGTGACCCAGTCGTAGGCCTTGTCGCTTTCGCCACGTTCGATGTAGCCAGGCCAGGCCACAATATCCAGCTGACCTTCGCCGGCACCGACGGCTTTCAGCGGTTCGGCGGCCTGAATACTGGCACTGGCCAGCAGCGCGGTGGTGATAGCACTGAGCAGTGCGGTCTTGTGCACGAACATGGGGTTTCCCTCTTCTTTAATTATGGTCGGGGCAGTTTTGAACGTGGTGAAGCCAATGCCTTTACGGCTAATTGTTAGCGTAGTGCGCTTTTACAAATGCTGTCCGTGGCGGGCCATGATGTGCCGCACCACGCTGTAGTCCTGGAGCGAATCACTGGATAGGTCCTTGCCGTAGCCCGAACGCTTCAGGCCGCCGTGGGGCATTTCGCTGACCAGCATGAAATGGCTGTTGATCCAGGTGCAGCCGTATTGCAAGCGCGCCGCGACCTGCATCGCCTTGTCCAGGTTCTGGGTCCAGACCGAGGAGGCGAGGCCGTATTCCGAGTCGTTGGCCCAGTCCACGGCTTGTTCGAGCTGATCGAAACGGGTCACGGTGACCACCGGCCCGAACACTTCGCGCTGGACGATTTCATCGGTCTGCTTGCAACCGGCCAGCAAGGTTGGCTGGTAATAGAAGCCGGCACCGGAATGCACCGCCGCGCCGGTTACCCGCTCAATATGCGGCTGGCCAAGGGCACGCTCGACGAAACTGGCCACGCGGTCGCGTTGGCGGGTGCTGATCAGCGGGCCGATCTCATTGTCGGCGTCGCGTTTGCCGGCGAAGCGCAAACTGCTGACCGCCGCGCCGAGTTCGGCCACCAAGCGATCATGAATCCCGGCCTGTGCATAAATTCGGCACGCTGCGGTGCAATCCTGGCCGGCGTTGTAATAGCCGTAAGTGCGCACGCCTTCGACCACGGCTTGAATGTCCGCATCGTTGCAGACGATCACCGGGGCCTTGCCGCCGAGTTCAAGGTGAGTGCGCTTCAGGGTTTTCGCCGCGGCCTGGAGGATTTTTTGCCCGGTGACGATATCGCCGGTCAACGACACCATGCGCACTTTAGGATGACTGACCAAATGGCTGCCGACGCCTTCACCGCCACCGCAAACGATGTTGATCACACCGCGCGGCAGGATCTCGGCCAGCGCGGGCGCCAGGGCCAGAATCGACAGCGGCGTGTGTTCGGACGGTTTGAACACCAGCGTGTTGCCAGCGGCCAGGGCCGGGGCGATTTTCCACGCGGCCATCATGATCGGGTAGTTCCACGGCGCAATCGAGGCGACCACGCCAATCGGATCGCGGCGAACCATGCTGGTGTAGCCCGGCAGGTATTCGCCGCTGAGCTGGCCGGTCTGGCAACGCACGGCGCCAGCGAAGAAGCGGAACACATCGACCGTCGCGCTCAAGTCATCCTGACGGGCCAGGTGCAACGGCTTGCCACAGTTCAAGGATTCGAGACGGGCGAGGAGGTCGGCCTGTTTTTCGATGGCGTTGGCAATGTCCAACAGCAGGTTCGAGCGTTGTTGCGGCGTGGTCCGCGACCAACCGGCAAAGGCGCGGTGAGCGGCGAGAATGGCGGCTTCGACTTGTTCGGTGCTGGCTTCGGCAATGTGCGTCAGCACTTCCCCGGTGGCCGGGTTGAGGATCGGTTCGACAAAACCCTGGCCCGCGACCAATTCGCCATCGATCAACAACGCGGTGAACAACGGGGTCTGCGCGCCAGCCATTTTTCGGGTTCTCTTTTCTTGTGTGGCCATGCTGCTCCCTGTGACTGGGGCGCGGCCGTCTTATAGATGTACCAAGACTAGGCGCCGCACCCGAGGTCGACAAATACTTAATACTGAAGGTGGCGTTCGATTAAATAGATGGCTTGCGCCCGCCGTGGGGTTGTTCGCGGGCGACGGTCAGGAACGGGTCCACCAGCGCTGGACGCGCGGTGCCACGACGCCAGGCCAGGCCAACGTCGAGGGTCTGGCTCAAGTCCGCGATCGGTCGCGCTTCGATGATGTCGCCCTCCAGTGACCATGGGCGATAGGTCATGTCTGGCTGGATCGACACGCCCAAACCCGCGGCTACCAGGCTTCGCACCGCTTCCGTCGACGCCGTTCTCAAGGTGATGCGCGGTTGCAGGGAGGCCGCTGTCCACATGCGCTGGGCGTTGCGGTCCATTTCATCGACGTTCAGCTGAATCAGCGGCTCACGGGCCACGTCGGCGAGGTTGATGCTGTCGTGTTCCAGTAGCGGATGCTGGGCCGGCAGCCATAACCGATGGGGCGAGTGGGTCAGCACTTCGGTCTGCAAGGCGTGGCGGTCTTCGAGGTTGGAGAGGATCAATACGCCAACATCGATCTCGCCGCTGACCAGCAAATGCTCGATGTAAGGGCGCTCGTCCTCCATCACCCGGATCTCTACATTGGGGTAGGCGCGCTGGAAACGGGTGAGTAGATCGGCGAGGTAGTAACCGGCCACCAGGCTGGTCACGCCGATGATCAACTGGCCGGCGACTTGATCGGTGCTCTGTTGCAGGCTGCGTTTGGCGTTGTCCACGGTCGCCAGAATCAGGTGCGCCTGGCGTAGGAATTGGTGGCCCTGGTGGGTCAGCGTCATGCCCTTGGCGTGACGGTTGAACAGGCCGACGCCGATTTCCTGCTCCAGTTGCTGGATGGCCAGGGTCAAAGTGGACTGAGAAATGAACGCGGTTTGCGCGGCGGCGGAGATTGAGCCGGTCTCGGCCACGGCGATGAAGTGACGGATCTGACGCAAGGTCATCATGGAGAAGGTACCCGGTGGGCGGTTTTTATAGATTTGCTTGAGTGTATATCCATTTTTCTGAACGGCCGTGGTCAGCTGAACGGCGCTGCGCAACATCTCGAAGCACTCTCGCCCCCGAATGCCGGGCACTTTCGATCTAGGCTGGTGACCTTATTGATCCGGCTAACCCCTTTTTTGGAGGCGGCAAATGAACACGCGTGGATTGCTCGATCAGCTACTCAAGTCCGGTCAGGACATGTTGCAGAACAAGGCCGGCGGCTCACAAAACAAGACTTCTGGCGGTGGTTTGGGCGGATTGCTCGGCGGCAGCGGCGGTTCGGGCGGCCTCGGCAGTTTGCTTTCGGGCGCAGGCGGCGGGGCGTTGACGGCGGGTGCCATGGGCCTGTTGCTCGGCAGCAAAAAGGCACGCAACGTCGGCGGTAAAGTCGCTATCTACGGCGGCCTCGCGGCGCTCGGCGTCATTGCCTACAAGGCCTACGGTAATTGGCAGGCCCAGCAGGGCTCCGCGCCGAAGTCTGAACCACAAACCCTTGATCGTTTGCCGGCAGAGCAAGTCGAGCTGCACAGCCAGGCGATTCTCAAAGCGCTAGTGGCCGCCGCTAAAGCTGATGGCCATGTCGATGAACGCGAACGTGCGCTGATCGAGGGCGAATTCACCAAACTCGACAACGATCAGGAATTGCAGCACTGGCTGCACGCCGAACTCAGCAAGCCGCTCGACCCAACGGAAGTCGCCCGTGCTGCCAGCACGCCGGAAATGGCTGCCGAGATGTACATCGCCAGCGTGATGCTGGTGGATGAGGAGAGCTTCATGGAGAAGTCCTACCTCGATGAACTGGCGCGTCAGCTCAAGCTTGAGCCGGGATTGAAGGCTGAGTTGGAAAAGCAGGTTCGCCAGGCTTCTGTGTAAGTCATGAGGCCGCCTTCGCGGGCAAGAAGGATCGCGAAGGCGCTTTCAGCCGCGCTACATACCCACCACAGAGCCAATTCCGGTTGTTTTTGCCGGGGATGAGAAGTGGTATGCAACCCATTCTAGATGCAGCCTCGCCCTCGGCTATACTCCGCAGCATTTGAAATGCCCCCCCGAGGACTGACTGTGAAGAATTGGACGTTGCGCCAACGCATCTTGGCGAGCTTTGCGGTGATTATCGCCATCATGTTGCTGATGGTCGTCGTGTCGTATTCCCGGCTGTTGAAGATCGAAGCCAGCGAAGCCAGCGTCCGTGAAGACGCGCTGCCCGGGTTGTATTACAGCTCGATGGTGCGCAGTGCCTGGGTCGACACTTACCTGCGGACCCAGGAAATGCTGGGCTTTAAGGAGGGGCAGGGCTTCAGCGCTCAAGAGGCCGAAAACTTCAAAAACTTCGAGGTGCGTCTGCAAGAGCAGATGAGTAGCTACCAAGGCACGATCACCAGGGATGAAGACAAGGTCGAGTACGCCGTTTTTGAAAAGCTCCATGATGATTACAACAAGGTTCTGGCTGCCGTGGTCGATTTGCATAAGCGCAATCAGGAAGCTGAAGCCATCAAGATGTTCAACGAGCAACTGACCCCGGCCTGGACCGCAGGTCGCACGAAGCTCAATGACATCATCCGCGAAAACAAAGCGGTGGCTGACAAGGACATCGCCAACATCGATGACGCCGTGGTCACCGCTAAAACCATCATGGGCATTTCCCTGCTGGTCGCGGTGCTGGCCGCCGGCCTCTGTGGTCTGCTGTTGATGCGCGCGATCATGGCGCCGATGAACCGCATTGTGCAGATCCTCGAAATCATGCGCACCGGCGACCTCAGTGGTCGTCTGAACCTGGCGCGCAAGGACGAATTCGGCGCCGTGGAAACCGGCTTCAACGACATGATGACCGAGCTGACGTCGCTGGTGTCCCAGGCCCAGCGTTCCTCGGTGCAGGTCACCACCTCGGTGACCGAGATCGCTGCCACCTCCAAGCAACAGCAAGCGACCGCTACCGAAACCGCCGCCACCACCACCGAAATCGGCGCGACATCCCGTGAGATTGCGGCCACTTCGCGGGATCTGGTGCGCACGATGATCGAAGTCTCCACCGCCGCCGATCAGGCCTCGGTACTCGCCGGTTCCGGGCAGCAAGGCCTGGCGCGGATGGAAGAGACCATGCACTCGGTGATGGGCGCGGCTGATCTGGTCAACGCCAAACTGGCGATCCTCAATGAGAAGGCCGGCAACATCAATCAGGTGGTGGTGACCATCGTCAAGGTCGCCGACCAGACCAATCTGCTGTCGCTCAACGCGGCGATTGAGGCCGAGAAGGCCGGTGAATACGGCCGCGGGTTTGCCGTGGTCGCCACCGAAGTACGGCGTCTGGCGGACCAGACCGCCGTCGCCACGTATGACATCGAGCAGATGGTGCGCGAGATCCAGTCGGCGGTGTCGGCCGGGGTGATGGGCATGGACAAGTTCTCTGAAGAAGTGCGCCGCGGCATGTCCGAAGTGCAGCAAATCGGCGAGCAGCTGTCGCAGATCATCCATCAGGTCCAGGCGCTGGCGCCGCGGGTGTTGATGGTCAACGAAGGCATGCAGGCCCAGGCCACGGGCGCGGAGCAGATCAACCACGCGCTGGTGCAGTTGGGCGATGCCAGCAGCCAGACCGTCGAGTCCCTGCGCCAGGCCAGTTTCGCCATCGACGAACTGAGCCAGGTGGCCGTAGGGCTGCGCAGTGGCGTTTCGCGATTCAAAGTCTGATGAGCGAACCCACGGCCAAGCGCACCGCCGTGAAGCCGGCGCTGCAATCATTGTTTCTGGTATTCCGCATCGGCAGCGAGCGCTATGCCTTGCAGGCCATCGAGGTGGCGGAAGTGCTGCCGCGTCTGCCGTTGAAACCGATTCCCCACGCGCCGGAATGGGTGGCCGGGGTGTTCGCCTACCGTGGCGCGGTGGTGCCGGTGATCGACCTCAGTGCGCTGACGTTCGGCCAGCCGGCCCAGGCCCGCACCAGCACGCGCTTGGTGCTGGTCAATTACCGTCCGGATGAAACTGCTGAGGCGCAATTGCTCGGGCTGATTCTGGAACAGGCCAGCGACACCTTGCGCTGCAACCCCGCGGATTTTCAGCCCTATGGCCTGGACAATCGGCAGGCGCCGTACCTCGGGCCGGTGCGTGAAGATGCCCAGGGTTTGCTGCAATGGGTGCGGGTCGCCGACTTGCTCGACGATCAGGTTCGCGCGCTGCTGTTTCCGTCGCAGCCTCTGAACCTGGCACTGCTTGAGGAGCGGCCATGAGCAGCGATCAGCGGTTTTTCGATTTCCTCAAAGAGCGCATCGGTCTCGACGTGACGTCAGTGGGCCCGGCGATCATCGAGCGTGCGGTGCGGCAACGCAGCACGGCATCCAACGCGCTGACGGCCGATGAGTACTGGCACACCTTGCTGGGTTCGCAGGACGAGCAGCAGGCGCTGATCGAAGCGGTGATCGTCCCCGAGACCTGGTTTTTCCGTTACCCGGAGTCCTTCGCCACGTTGGCGAAACTGGCCGCCAAACGCCTGAACGACATCAACAATATGCGCGCGCTGCGGATTCTCAGCCTGCCGTGTTCCACCGGTGAAGAACCGTATTCCATCGCCATGGCGTTGCTTGATGCCGGGCTCCAGCCGCACCAGTTCAAGGTCGAAGGCATGGACGTCAGCCCGTTGTCGGTGGAAAAAGCCCGGCGCGCGCTGTACGGCAAGAATTCGTTCCGTGGCCAGGACATCGCCTTTCGCGACCGGCATTTCACCGCTGAAGGCGAGGAGGGTTACCGCCTCAGCGGGCGAGTGCTCGAACAAGTGCGTTTGCAGGTCGGCAATCTGCTGGATCCGACGTTGCTGGCCAACGAGCCGCCTTATGACTTTGTGTTTTGCCGCAACCTGCTGATCTATTTCGATCAGCCGACCCAGCAGCAAGTGTTCGAAGTGCTCAAGCGTCTGACCCATTTCGACGGTGTGTTGTTTATCGGCCCGGCCGAGGGCAGTTTGCTCGGCCGTTTTGGCATGCGTTCGATCGGCATCCCGCAGTCCTTTGCGTTCAGTCGTCAGAGCGCGCCAGAGCCTGCGCCCATTGTGACGTTTGTGCCGACGCCCCTGCCCGTGCGCCAACCGGTGCCCAGCGTGGCACCGTCGCCCGTTCGCAGCCGGCCCTTCGTAACGGTGGCGCCGCTACCTGTCGTGACGAAAGTCGCCAACCCGGACACCGCCGCGCTGCTGGCGAACATCGCCGCGCTGGCCAACGAAGGCAAAAGTGCCGAGGCTCGCGCCGCGTGCGATAGCTATTTGCGCAGTCATGAACCCGTGGCCCAAGTCTTCTACTGGCTGGGCTTGCTCAGCGATGTCGCCGGCAGAGTCCTTGAGGCTCAGGGTTTTTATCGCAAGGCGTTGTACCTTGACCCGCAACATCCCGACGCGTTGATGCACCTGGCGGCGTTGCTGCAATCCTTGGGCGACACGGCGGGAGCCAGACGATTGCAGGACCGCGCCGCCCGCAGCGAGCGCGCCGCTGACAGTGAGCGTAAACGATGAACGCCGCCGACACCTTTAGCCTCACCCATGAAGATGCCCAGGCCATCGACGACTGCTGGAACCGCATCGGTATCCACGGCGACAAGTCCTGCCCGCTGCTGAGCGATCACATTCACTGCCGCAATTGCGCGGTGTATTCGGCCGCAGCGACGCGCTTGCTCGACCGCTACGCGCTGCAGCAGGAAGACCGCGGGCAAGTCACCACGGCGGTCGAGAGCGAGGTGAAAACCCGCTCGCTGCTGATGTTCCGTCTGGGTGAAGAATGGCTGGCCCTGGCCACTCGCAGTCTGGTGGAAGTCGCGCCGCTGCAAGCGATTCATTCCCTGCCGCACCAACGCTCCCGGGCCTTGCTCGGCGTGGCGAATGTGCGCGGTGCGTTGGTGGCGTGCCTGTCGCTGGTGGAATTGCTCGGGCTCGACGGCGCCAGCAGTGTGGCGTCCGGTGCGCGGGTCATGCCGCGCATGCTGATCATCGCCGCCCACGGTGGACCGGTGGTGGTACCGGTGGATGAAGTGGACGGGATTCACGCCATCGACGAACGCGTCCTCGAGGCGGCGTCCCGCTCCGGTACGCAGGCCAGCGCCAAATACACCCGTGGCGTGTTGCAATTCAAAGGTCGCAGCCTGCGGTGGCTGGATGAAGAACAGCTGTTGTCCGCCGTGACCCGGAGCCTCACATGACCCCCGAGCAAATGCGCGACGCCTCTTTGCTGGAACTGTTCAGTCTGGAAGCCGAGGCCCAGACCTTGGTGCTAAGCGCCGGCCTGCTGGCGCTCGAGCGCGATCCGACCCAGGCCGATTACCTCGAGTCGTGCATGCGCGCGGCCCACTCGCTCAAGGGCGCGGCGCGGATTGTCGGGGTCGATGCCGGGGTCAGCGTCGCCCATGTGATGGAAGATTACCTGGTCAGCGCCCAGGAAGGGCGCCTGTACCTGCGGCCCGAATACATTGATGCACTGTTGCAAGGCACTGATCTGCTGATGCGAATTGCGACGCCGGGCAACGCTCCGGCGCCTGCGGATATCGAAGCTTACGTCGTCTTGATGGGACGGCTGCTTGATCACATGACGGCTACCCACATCGCGCCGCCGATGGCAGAACTTCAGCTGGAACCGCCGACGCCCAAGGTTGGGCCGCCCATGCCGGCCACCACCGAAGCCCCCCCGGCAGCGCCCGCCGAGCCAGCGCCCCAGACTAAACGCACCATCGAAAATGGCGAGCGCGTATTACGCGTCACGGCCGAACGCCTGAACAGCCTGCTGGATCTGTCGAGCAAATCCCTGGTGGAAACCCTGCGGCTCAAACCGCACCTGGCCACCATGCAACGCCTCAAGCGTATGCAGAACAACGGCCTGCGGGCACTGGAAAACCTCAACGTCCACCTCAAGGAACATGCCTTGAGTCTGGAAGCACAGGAAGCCCTCGAAGACGCTCGTCGGCTACTGGCTGAGTCTCAGCAATTGCTGGTGGAAAAGAACGCCGAACTGGATGAATTCGCCTGGCAGGCCAGTCAACGGGCGCAAGTCTTGTACGACACCGCGCTGGCCTGCCGCATGCGGCCGTTTGCCGATGTGTTGACCGGGCAAGTGCGCATGGTCCGCGACCTCGGTCGCAGCCTCGGCAAACAGGTGCGGCTGGAGATCGAGGGCGAGAAAACCCAGGTCGACCGCGACGTGTTGGAAAAGCTTGAAGCGCCGCTGACTCACCTGCTGCGCAATGCCGTGGATCACGGCATCGAATCCCCGGAGCAACGGCTATTGGCGGGCAAACCCGCTGAAGGCCTGATCCGTTTGCGCGTCTCTCATCAGGCCGGTCTGTTGGTGCTGGAACTGAGCGATGACGGCAATGGCGTCGATCTGGAAAAGGTCCGCCGCAGCATCATCGAGCGCCAATTGTCCCCGGCCGAAACCGCTGCGCAATTGAGTGAAGAAGAGCTGCTGACCTTCCTGTTTCTACCGGGTTTCAGCCTGCGCGACACGGTCACCGAAGTCTCCGGGCGCGGCGTCGGGCTGGATGCGGTCCAGCACATGGTCCGCCAGGTGCGCGGTGCGGTCGTGCTGGAGCAAGTGGCGGGCGAGGGCAGTCGTTTCCATCTCGAAGTGCCGCTGACCCTGTCGGTGGTGCGCAGTCTGGTGGTGGAAGTCGGTGACGAGGCGTATGCCTTCCCGCTGGCCCATATCGAACGGATGTGCGATCTGGAGCCGGCGGACATTGTCCAGGTCGAAGGCCGTCAGCATTTCTGGCACGAAGGCCGGCATGTCGGGCTGGTCGCGGCCAGTCAGCTGTTGCAGCGTCCGGCGAGCCAGAACAGTCAGCAAACCCTCAAAGTGGTGGTGATTCGCGAGCGCGAGGCGATTTACGGCGTGGCGGTCGAGCGTTTTATCGGCGAGCGGACGTTGGTCGTTTTGCCGCTGGACGAGCGTCTGGGCAAGGTGCAGGACATTTCCGCCGGGGCCTTGCTCGACGATGGTTCGGTGGTGCTGATTGTCGACGTTGAAGACATGCTGCGTTCGGTGGACAAACTGCTCAATACCGGGCGTCTTGAGCGCATTGCCCGTCAGGGCAGCCAGGCGGTTGAGGCGGCTCGGAAACGGATTCTGGTGGTCGACGATTCGCTGACCGTGCGTGAGCTGCAACGCAAGTTGCTACTCAATCGCGGCTACGACGTGGCGGTGGCGGTGGACGGTATGGACGGCTGGAACGCCCTGCGATCGGAGGATTTCGATCTGCTGATCACCGACATCGATATGCCACGCATGGATGGCATCGAACTGGTGTCTTTATTGCGTCGGGACAATCGCCTGCAATCCCTTCCGGTTATGGTGGTGTCGTACAAAGATCGTGAAGAGGACCGTCGCCGTGGACTGGACGCTGGAGCCGACTACTATCTAGCCAAAGCCAGTTTTCATGACGACGCCCTGCTTGACGCGGTGGTTGAGCTCATTGGAGGAGCACGTGGATGAAAATAGCGATCGTCAACGACATGGGGATGGCGGTGGAGGCCCTGCGCCGCGCCTTGGCATTTGATCCGGCGCACGAGGTGGTCTGGGTCGCCAGCAATGGGGCCGAAGCGGTGCGGCGTTGCGCTGAAAATACGCCGGATCTGATTCTGATGGATTTGATCATGCCTGTGATGGATGGCGTGGAGGCGACCCGGCGGATCATGGCTGAAACGCCGTGCGCGATTGTCATCGTTACGGTCGACCGCGAGCAGAACGTGCATCGGGTGTTTGAGGCCATGGGCCACGGAGCGCTGGATGTGGTCGATACGCCGTCCATCGGTGCCGGTAATGCTCAAGAGGCAGCGGCGCCGTTACTGCGCAAGATCATGAACATCGGTTGGCTGATCGGTGACCGGGGCAATCGGGAGCGAGCCGCCCCGAGCCCGCTGCGAAGTTCGGCTTCGCGCCAGCGCCTGATTGCCATTGGCTCATCCGCCGGTGGGCCGGCTGCGCTGGAAGTATTGCTCAAGGGGTTGCCGCTGGATTTTTCGCCCGCCATCGTGCTGGTGCAGCATGTTGACCAGGTGTTCGCCGCCGGCATGGCCGAATGGCTCAGCAGCGCCAGCGGCCTGAATGTGCGCCTGGCCCAGGAAGGTGAGCCTCCGCAGGCCGGCGCGGTGCTGCTGGCGGGCACCAACCACCATATTCGCTTGTTGAAAAACGGCACGCTGGCCTACACCGCCGAACCGGTCAACGAGATCTACCGGCCCTCGATCGATGTGTTCTTCGAGAGCGTGGCCAATTACTGGAATGGCGATGCCGTGGGTGTTTTGCTCACCGGTATGGGACGAGATGGTGCACAGGGGCTTAAACTCATGCGCCAACAGGGCTACCTGACCATCGCTCAGGATCAGAACAGCAGCGCGGTGTACGGCATGCCGAAGGCGGCAGCGGCCATCGACGCGGCTGTGGAGATTCGCCCACTGGAAAAGATAGCGCCACGATTGCTGGAGATTTTCCCCAAATGAAGACATTTCACAGCAATCTGGCCCAAGTAGTACTCAGGTGACTGCCCATGAATGATTTACAGCTCGACGACTTCAAAACCGACGAAAACGCCGCCATGGTGTTGTTGGTGGACGATCAGGCAATGATCGGCGAGGCGGTGCGCCGCGGGTTGTCGAACGAAGATAACATCGACTTCCACTTCTGCTCCGACCCGCACCAGGCCATCGCCCACGCGATCCGCATCAAACCGACGGTGATCCTCCAGGATCTGGTGATGCCCGGTCTTGATGGCTTGAGCCTGGTGCGCGAGTACCGCAACCATCCGGCCACCAAGGACATCCCGATTATTGTCCTGTCGACCAAGGAAGA
Source organism: Pseudomonas fluorescens (assembly GCF_000968015.1). GTDB lineage: Bacteria > Pseudomonadota > Gammaproteobacteria > Pseudomonadales > Pseudomonadaceae > Aquipseudomonas > Aquipseudomonas fluorescens_W. The sequence goes on along the minus strand of NZ_LACH01000014.1, from coordinate 7,951 downwards.
CCCGCTGATCAAGAGCGCGGCGTTTGCGGCCGGGGCCAATGATTACCTGGTGAAGTTGCCGGACAACATCGAACTGGTGGCGCGCATCCGCTATCACTCGCGCTCCTACATGACGTTGCTGCAACGCGACGCCGCTTATCGCGCATTGCGGGTCAGCCAGCAGCAGTTGCTCGACACCAACCTGGTGCTGCAGCGCCTGATGAACTCAGACGGCCTGACCGGGCTGTCGAACCGCCGGCATTTCGACGAATACCTGGAGCTTGAGTGGCGCCGTTCGCTGCGTGATCAGAGTCAACTGTCGCTGCTAATGATCGATGTCGACTACTTCAAGTCCTACAACGACAGCTTCGGCCACCTTGAAGGCGATGAAGCCCTGCGCAAAGTGGCCACGGCGATTCGTGATGCCAGCGCCCGACCTTCGGACCTGCCGGCCCGTTACGGCGGCGAAGAATTCGCCCTGGTGCTGCCCAATACATCGCCGGGCGGCGCGCGACTGGTCGCGGAAAAACTTCGCCAGACCGTGGCTGCGCTGAAGATTCCGCATGTTTCCCCGGCCGAAGGTTCGAGCCTGACCATCAGCATCGGCCTGTCGACCATGACCCCGCAGCAGGGCGGCGACTGCCGTCAATTGATCTTGGCGGCGGACAAGGGGCTGTATCTGGCGAAGAACAATGGGCGTAATCAGGTGGGGATTGAGTGAAATTCAGAATCGACCCCTCATCGGAACGCCGCCCGCCCATCCCTCTCCCCACGGGGGAGAGGGGGAAAGGGAGCCGATCGGGGGCTTTTCAGAACCTGAGTTCGACTCGGAATTTTCAGGTCGCAGTATTTCGAAAGACACTTAGGTCAGTCCCCTCGCCCCTCGGGGAGAGGGGTAGGGTGAGGGGGAGCGATTTCAAGCCTGATAAAGAACCCGCTAAAGCCGCCAGGCGGGCTGCCGTTACAGCCTGATTACGTTATACTCGCCGGCTTTCAAAAGTTCGCCAACGAGTGCTGCCCGCCATGGAAATCAACCCGATCCTTAACAGTATCAAGGACCTGTCCGAGCGCTCCGAAACTATTCGGGGGTATCTTTGACTACGATCAAAAGCATGAGCGTCTGACTGAAGTCAATCGCGAGCTTGAAGATCCGTCTGTCTGGAACAACCCGTCGTACGCTCAGGAACTGGGCCGCGAGCGATCCCTGCTGGCCCAGATCGTCGAAACCCTCGACGAAATGCACAGCGGCCTGGCCGACGCCAAAGACCTGCTGCTGATGTCCGCCGAAGAAGAAGACCAGGCCGCCGTCGATGACGTCGCTGCCGAAGTCGAGCGCCTGCGCGAGTCCCTGGAAAAACTCGAATTCCGTCGCATGTTCAGTGGTGAGATGGACGCCAACAACGCCTACCTGGACATCCAGGCCGGCTCCGGCGGCACCGAGGCCCAGGACTGGGCCAACATCCTGCTGCGCATGTACCTGCGCTGGGCTGACAAACGCGGTTTCGACGCGACCATCATGGAACTGTCGGCCGGCGAAGTCGCCGGGATCAAGGGCGCCACTGTCCACATCAAGGGCGAATATGCCTTTGGCTGGTTGCGTACCGAAATCGGCGTGCACCGTCTGGTGCGCAAGAGTCCGTTCGACTCCGGCAACCGTCGCCACACCTCGTTCTCGGCCGTGTTCGTGTCGCCGGAAATCGATGACAACATCGAAATCGACATCAACCCGTCGGACCTGCGCATCGACACCTACCGCTCCTCCGGTGCCGGTGGTCAGCACGTAAACACCACCGATTCGGCCGTACGGATTACTCACGTACCGTCCAACACCGTGGTCAGCTGCCAGAACGAACGCTCCCAGCACGCCAACAAAGACACCGCGATGAAAATGTTGCGGGCGCGCTTGTACGAGCAGGAAGTGCAGAAACGCAACGCCGCCTCCCAGGCCCTGGAAGACACCAAGTCGGACATCGGCTGGGGTCACCAGATTCGCTCTTACGTGCTCGATGCGTCGCGAATCAAGGATTTGCGCACTAACATCGAACGCAGTGACTGCGACAAGGTGCTCGACGGCGACATCGACGAATACCTGGTGGCCAGCCTGAAGCAAGGCCTGTAAACCGCCAGTCAAGACCTTAAGTCCCCTGCCACCGGTGGGGGCAACGAACCTGTGATGGAATTTTTAAAGACATGAGCGACCTAGAACTCGACCCGCAAGCCCTGCAACAGGAAGAAAACTCCCTGATCGCCCTGCGCAAGGAAAAGCTGGCTGCCGAGCGCGCCAAGGGCAATGCCTTCCCGAACGACTTCCGCCGCGACAACTACTGCGAAGACTTGCAGAAACAGTACGCGGACAAGACCAAGGAAGAGCTGGCAGAGGCTGCAATCCCGGTCAAGGTTGCCGGTCGCATCATGCTCAACCGTGGCTCGTTCATGGTGATCCAGGACATGTCCGGTCGCATTCAGGTTTACGTCAACCGTAAAACCCTGTCCGAAGAAACCCTGGCCGCGGTGAAAACCTGGGACCTGGGCGACATCATCGCCGCCGAAGGCACCCTGGCCCGTTCCGGCAAGGGCGACCTGTACGTCGAAATGACCAGCGTGCGCCTGCTGACCAAATCCCTGCGCCCGCTGCCGGACAAGCACCACGGCCTGACCGACACCGAATCCCGTTATCGTCAGCGTTACGTTGACCTGATCGTCAACGACGACGTGCGCCAGACTTTCCGCGTTCGTTCGCAAGTCATCGCGCACATCCGCAGCTTCCTGATGAAACGAGACTTCCTGGAAGTCGAAACACCGATGCTGCAAACCATTCCAGGCGGTGCAGCGGCCAAGCCGTTTGAAACACACCACAACGCCCTGGACATGGACATGTACCTGCGCATCGCGCCGGAGCTGTACCTCAAGCGTCTGGTGGTCGGTGGTTTTGAAAAGGTGTTCGAGATCAACCGCAACTTCCGTAACGAAGGCGTTTCGACTCGTCACAACCCTGAATTCACCATGTTGGAGTTCTACCAGGCTTACGCCGACTACGAAGACAACATGGACCTGACCGAAGAACTGTTCCGCGAACTGGCACAGCTGGTTCTGGGCAGCACCGACGTGCCTTACGGCGACAAAGTGTTCCACTTCGGCGAACCGTTCGTGCGTCTGTCGGTGTTCGACTCGATCCTCAAGTACAACCCTGAGCTGACCGCTGACGACCTGAACGACATCGACAAGGCTCGTGCCATCGCCAAGAAGGCCGGCGCCAAGGTGTTGGGCTTCGAAGGTCTGGGCAAATTGCAGGTGATGATTTTTGAAGAGCTGGTCGAGCACAAGCTGGAACAGCCGCACTTCATCACTCAGTACCCGTTCGAAGTGTCGCCGCTGGCCCGTCGTAACGACGACAACCCGAACGTCACCGACCGTTTCGAACTGTTCATCGGTGGCCGCGAAATCGCCAACGCCTACTCCGAGTTGAACGACGCGGAAGACCAGGCCGAGCGCTTCATGGCGCAGGTGGCCGACAAGGACGCCGGCGACGATGAAGCCATGCATTACGACGCCGACTTCGTTCGCGCGCTGGAGTACGGCATGCCGCCAACGGCCGGTGAAGGTATCGGCATCGACCGTCTGGTGATGCTGCTGACCAACTCCCCGTCGATCCGCGACGTGATCCTGTTCCCGCACATGCGGCCACAAGCGTAAGTGTTTCAATAAAAAAGCCGCCTAAAACAGGCGGCTTTTTATTGCCTGTCTGGTACAAACGTATCAAATGGTTACTTTTGAAGTAAGGGAGGAGTACCTGTCGTGAACCGTGCAATTGCTCAAGAGGGTGCAGCGGGCGTCGCCACTGCGGTCGCTGAAAGTGTTCAGTACCAGGGTCGCAAGGCCAGCCGACAGGGCAGTGAGCAGCGTCGACAGGACATTCTCGATGCGGCGATGCGCATTGTCGTGCGCGATGGCGTACGGGCCGTGCGTCACCGCGCGGTGGCCGCCGAGGCCGGTGTGCCGCTGTCGGCCACCACTTACTATTTCAAGGATATCGATGACCTGCTCACCGATACCTTTGCCCAATACGTGGAACGCAGCGCGGCGTTCATGGCCAAGTTGTGGGCCAGCAACGAAGGTCTGCTGCGCGAGATGGTTGCTTATGGCGATGGCGGCCCCGAGTCCCGTTCACAGCTGGCCGACGATATCGCACGCCTGACCGCCGATTATGTGCAGCGCCAATTGCACAACCGTCGCGAGCACTTGATGGCCGAGCAGGCGTTCCGTCAAGAGGCCCTGTTGAACCCGCGCCTGGCGATGTTGGTGCGCTCCCATCAGCAAATTCTTCTGCAAGGCACCTGCCATTTTTTCGAGGTGTTGGGTTCCCGCGAGCCACAACAGGATGCCAAAGTGTTGACGGCGATTATCGGACGGATGGAATATCAGGGCCTGCTCAACGACGCCGAGCCTGTCGCCGAAGCCGAAATGCTCGGCATCCTGACCCGCTACATGCATTTGGTATTGGCGTCGGTGTAACCCTGAAGGAACCCACAACCCCTGTGGGAGCGAGCTTGCTCGCGATGACGGTTTAACATTCGACATAGATGTCGCCTGACACTCCGCTTTCGCGAGCAAGCTCGCTCCCACAGGGTCCGGGGTCGGTTTGAGATCGCGGTGTATCGATAGGGAGTGTTGAATGAAAGCCTGGCGTGTCGTTGTGATCGCCTTGTCGTTCCTGCTGCTCAGTGGCTGTCTGGTGACCTTCAAGGAGCCGCTGCCCTCGAGCGAGCCCGCGCCTAAAGGGTTGCTCGGCAAATGGACCAGCACCAACGCCTGGGGCGAGCCGCTGAATCTGGAGCTGACGCGCCTCGGCGACAATCACTATCAGGCCGTCAGCTACTTCAAGGCTAAACCCAAGGAGCGCGAAGCCTATCCCTTCACGGTGACCCGCCATGGCAGTCGCTGGTACCTGTCGGCCAAGGTGCCGGCGCAATTCGGTGGGCATTTCACTCTATTGGGTTTTGAACTCACCGATAAGCATGAACTGGTGGTCTATAACCTCGACCTCGAGCAGATCAACCAGGCCCTGAGGCAAAAAGTCCTCAGCGGCGAAGGCTTCCAGACCGACGACGGCGACGGTGTGTTGATCAACAACAATCTGGACCAGGTCTTCGCCTACCTTGACGACCCGGCCAATTCCGATGTGTTCGTCGAGGCCGTGCGCTATCAGCGCCAGGCCAAAGCCAAATAAACCCAGCACGTAAACGGTTTTTCTACAGGAGTTTCGGGTGGACGATTACCAGCAGTCGATACGCATTTTGTCCGATCGCATTGTGCTGGCGCAGACGCCGATTCGCGTCCTCGATGCAGTCAAGTGGGACGACAGCATCCGCAAGGGTTTCCTCAAGGCCAAGGGCAAGGAAATGCCGGCGGTGGACCGCGATTACTATCTGAACCGGCCGCTGGCGTTCGACTCCAGCAAGGTGAAACTGGAATTCCAGAACATCGAGCGCGACATCACCCGTCAGCTTGGCCAGTTCAACCCGGTCGGCCAGATCATGCGCCGCATGTGCAAGGAATACCGGATGGTGGTGCGCATGCTCGAAGCGCGCGGCACCGAGGATTTCGGGCTGATTTCACAGGAGCTTTACGGTGCCGCTTCCGACGCGTTCCACGCCGGCGATCCGACCCTTTCCGACCTGGGCCTGATGCTCTCGGATTACCTGAACAATATCGATGGCCGTGGCGACCTGAAGGACGAACCGAAAATCCTCACCGCCAAGGAAGCCGTCCACCTGCTGCAAACCCGCTTGAACAAGGTATTCGGCGAGGCCGAGGAAACCATTCGCGTATTCGAGTCCGACGGGATCGTCGCCGATGCCGCGGCTGGCGCCGATTACATCAAGATCCGCGCCGACGCGATGTTCAACGACCGTGACGTGCGCGCTCTGGAAGTCCATGAAGGGCTGGTGCATGTGGGCACCACGCTCAATGGTCTGAACCAGCCGATCTGCACCTTCCTTTCCAAAGGCCCGCCGTCGTCGACAGTGACTCAGGAAGGCCTGGCGATCCTGATGGAAATCATCACGTTCGCCTCGTACCCGAGTCGCCTGCGCAAACTGACCAACCGCACCCGCGCCATTCACATGGTGGAGGAGGGCGCGGACTTCCTGCAGATCTTCGAGTTCTTCCGCGAGCAAGGTTTTGAAATGGCGGAAAGCTATGGCAACGCCAGTCGGGTTTTCCGTGGCTCGGTGCCGACAGGTCTGCCATTTACCAAAGACTTGTCCTACCTCAAGGGCTTTATCATGGTTTACAACTACATTCAGTTGGCCGTGCGTAAAGGCAAGCTTGAGCAGATACCGCTGCTGTTTTGCGGCAAGACCACGCTGGAAGACATGCGCACCTTGCGCCAGTTGGTGGACGAAGGCCTGGTGGTACCGCCCAAATATTTGCCGGAACAGTTCCGCGACATGAATGCGCTGTCGGCGTGGATGTGCTTCTCCAACTTCCTCAATCACCTGAGCCTGGACCGGATCGAAGCGGATTACTCCAATATCCTCTAACGATCACGAAATTCCCCTGTAGGAGTGAGCCGGCTCCGGGCGGCGTTCCGACGATTGCGGTTCAACATTCAACATTGATGTTGACTGACACACCGCTATCGCGAGCAGGCTCACTCCTACAGGGATTTGGATTTCAATCCATTACTGCGAGGTATCATCGGATGAGAGTCCTCGGCTTTTTCTGCCTTCTCCTGACCTTGAGCGGCTGCAGTTCGCTGCTGTTCTACCCCGAACCCGGCCAGCTGTTTACCCCGGAAAAAGCCAAACTCGAATACCGCGACGTCACCCTGACAACCGCCGACGGCCTCAAGCTGCACGGCTGGTGGTTGCCGGCCAAACAAGGTGTCGCGGTCAAAGGCACGGTGCTGCATTTGCACGGTAATGGCGGCAACCTGCCCATGCACCTTGGGGGGAGTTGGTGGTTACCGAAAGAAGGGTATCAAGTGCTGCTGCTGGACTATCGCGGCTACGGTCTGTCCGAGGGTGAACCGACGCTGCCGGATATCTACCAGGACATCGACGCCGCGTTCAAATGGCTGGATCAGGCGCCGGAGGTCAAGGGCAAGCCGCTGATCCTGCTGGGCCAAAGCCTTGGCGGTTCGATGGCGGTGCACTATCTGGTTCAGCACCCCGAACGCCAGAAGCAACTCAAGGCTTTCGTCCTCGATGGCGTGCCCGCCAGTTACCGCAGTATCGGTCAATTTGCCCTGAGCCAATCCTGGCTGACCTGGATGTTTCAGGTGCCGCTGTCCTGGCTGGTGCCGGACGGCGACAGCGCGATCCATTCCATGGCGCAGCTCAATGGCGTGCCGAAACTGATCTACCACAGCATCGACGATCCGATCGTGCCCCTTTCCAACGGCATCCGTCTGTATCAAGCTGCGCCGCCGCCGCGGGTGCTGCAACTGACCCGTGGCGGTCATGTGCAGACGTTCGCCGACCCGGTCTGGCGCAAAGTCATGCTGCGTTTTCTCGATGACCCGCAGCATTTCAACGGCCTGCGCCGCCTGGGTGAAGTCCCGAATTACCCGGCGCCGAAAAATTCTGAAGATGAACCACCAGAGAGTCCGCAATGAGTGAAGAACGTAACGCCATCCCGCTGATCATCACCGGTATCTGCAGCATCCTCGGCACTGTCGCAGCGCTGTGGTTCTACGGCTACCTGCACTTCGCCAAACCCGAAGATGCGCTGCTGCTCAGCGACTTCACCATGCTCAAGACTGTGCCGGGCGAAGACTACAAAGTCTCTCTGGAGCCGGCCCCGCAAGTCGCGCAATGCATCGATGGCGTGCTGGTGATGTTCGACACCGAGCAGAAAGGCCTGAGCGGGGTGTTGGTCAACAACAAGAAAAAAGCCGTGCGCTGCATGGGTGAGGAAACCCCGCAGAAGCTGCAACCGTAGCGCTCCCGGAAAGATCGCAGCCTCGTTT
>NZ_LACH01000139.1 GCF_000968015.1 Pseudomonas fluorescens | reverse complement strand
TACCAGTCCTGCTTTCTTTGTTATGGCTCACGCCGCTGAAGAGACGGATCACTCTAAGATGGACCATGGCTCAATGGGAGCGATGGACCATAGCAAGATGAGTATGGATGACGGGCAAATGGACGGAATGGAAAGTATGGATGGAGGGGCGACTACCACCAGTCGAACCCCAGTTCCCGTACTTACCGATGCTGACCGTGCAGCCGCCTTTCCAGATGTTGCTGGTCATGGTGTCCACGATAAAAAACTCAACTCCTTCATG
>NZ_LACH01000138.1 GCF_000968015.1 Pseudomonas fluorescens | reverse complement strand
CGGCGAAGTGGTGACCGAAGAGCCCGTGTTTGTTGGTTGGCACGTAGTCCAGACCGTCATTGTTAACGACCGCCGGCGTGGCACGATTGGGGTCGAGTTGCATCACTTTGGTAGCGATGAACAGGCTGTAGTAGCGGTATGCGACGAGATAAATAGCGACTGCTGCGACTACGATCCAGAGGGCATTGATCGCTTCGCCGCGGCGCAGGGCCACGACACTTAGCGCAAACGCTCCCAGGACAGCCACGGCAAACCAGGCGAGGTGTTTAGCCAGACGGGGCATAGCGTGTCTCCTGCCGACAGCCAGTGGACTGCGGCGGTAATTTTTATAATTGTGTCCGCTGTGCGGAGCTGGCCCAATATCCCCGCATGCCGTCTACAAATAAATCCGCGTTACTACGTACGCGGCGCCTACGTAGTTCTACGTAGATGACGCCGCGCCCACAGGGAATGGCGTACACCTGCAAGTAATTGGTCGACTGTCAGGCCGCCTTCGCGAG
>NZ_LACH01000137.1 GCF_000968015.1 Pseudomonas fluorescens | reverse complement strand
TATGACGTGATCGTAGAACCTTCCAGCGAAGAGGCTTACACAATCTTCGCCCAGTCCATGGATAGAACCGGTTATGCACGTGGGACCTTGGCAGTTCGAGAAGGATTAAAGGCACAGGTACCTGCGATCGATCCACGGCCGCTTTTGACCATGGATGACATGGGTATGGGCGGTATGGCGGGCATGGACCATGGCAGCATGGCTGGCATGGACCACAGCAAGATGGCCGGAATGGACCAAAGTGACATG
>NZ_LACH01000136.1 GCF_000968015.1 Pseudomonas fluorescens | reverse complement strand
GCTGATGGGCTACTGGATTCGCGGGCGGATTCCCAATGAGGAACAGAATCCGCTGAACCGTTGGTTGATTCGGATCTATCAACCGGCCCTTGACGCGGTGCTGCGTCGGCCAAAAATCACCATGCTTCTCGCGCTACTGGTCTTTCTCAGCGCGCTATGGCCGATCTCTCGCTTGGGCGGCGAGTTCCTCCCTGCGCTGGACGAGGGCGATCTGCTCTACATGCCTTCGGCTCTGCCGGGGTTGTCGGCGCAGAAAGCGGCGCAGCTGCTGCAACAGACCGACCGTCTGATCAAGACCGTACCTGAAGTCGAACACGTCTTTGGTAAGGCTGGCCGCGCCGAAACCGCCACCGATCCGGCACCGCTGGAGATGTTCGAGACCACTATCCAGTTCAAGCCGCATGAGCAGTGGCGCCCTGGGATGACCCAGGAGAAGTTGGTGGAGGAACTGGATCGAGTGGTACGTGTCCCTGGGCTGACCAATATCTGGATACCACCGATCCGCAACCGCATCGACATGCTGGCCACCGGGATCAAGAGCCCGATAGGGGTAAAAATTGCCGGCACCAACCTGACGGAGATCGATGCGGCCACCCAGGCCGTCGAACGCGTGGCCAAGGACGTGCCCGGGGTCAGTTCAGCCCTGGCCGAACGATTGACCGGCGGACGCTATATCGACGTGGATATCGACCGCAAGGCTGCTGCCCGCTACGGGCTGAATATCGCCGATGTGCAGTCGATCGTGGCTGGCGCTATCGGTGGTGAAAACGTCGGAGAGACCATTGAAGGGCTCGCTCGCTTCCCGATCAACGTGCGTTATCCCCGTGAGTGGCGTGACTCGCTC
>NZ_LACH01000135.1:187-319 GCF_000968015.1 Pseudomonas fluorescens | reverse complement strand
CCGGTCAGCACCTCGGTCACCGACGTCAACGACGCCACCACCGTGAAGTTGACCGCCACCCCGAGCGTGAACGAAAACGGCACCATCACCTACACCGCAACGCTGACCGACGCCAACGGCAAGCTGGTCACG
>NZ_LACH01000135.1:0-144 GCF_000968015.1 Pseudomonas fluorescens | reverse complement strand
ACCACCGTGAAGCTGACCGCCACGCCGAGCGTGAATGAGAACGGCACCATCACCTACACCGCGACCCTGACCGATGCCAAAGGCGACCTGGTCACCGCGCACACCACACCGGTTACCGTGACGCTCGACAGCGGCAAAACCATC
>NZ_LACH01000134.1 GCF_000968015.1 Pseudomonas fluorescens | reverse complement strand
GCGGCGATGCGACTCATCACTTCGCTACCGGTGCCGCTGCCCAAAAGGATGGGTAACAGACCCGCAATGATGACGGCCACGGTCATGGCCTTGGGTCGGACCCGTTGCACCGCACCTTCGCGAATAGCGGCGATCAGCCCGCGCTCAGTGCTATCACCGGCGTCTTCACGTTCGGCCCAGGCATTCTTCAGGTAGAGCAGCATGATTACGCCAAACTCGGCAGACACCCCCGCCAGCGCGATAAAGCCGACACCGGTGGCCACCGACAGGTTGAATCCCAACAGATACAGAAACCATGCTCCACCCGTCAGTGCGAACGGCAGAGTGGCCATGATCAACAAGGCCTCGTCGAAGCGTGCGAACGTCAGGTAGAGCAGGACGAAAATGATCAGCAGCGTGGCCGGCACCACCAGCTTGAGCCGTGCATTGGCTCGCTCGAGAAATTCGAACTGCCCCGAGTAGCTCAGGCTCATGCCTGGCTGCAACTTCACCTGCTCACTGACGACACGGCGCAGGTCGGCGACCACCGAGGCAATATCCCGGCCACGCACGTCGATATACACCCAGCCAGAAGGCCGGGCGTTCTCGCTCTTGAGCATTGGCGGGCCGTCGCTGACCTTGACCTTCGCCACAGTGCCGAGGGTAATCTGGCTCCCCAAAGGGGTGTAGATCGGCAGCTGCTCCAGGGCGCCGAGCGAGTCACGCCACTCACG
>NZ_LACH01000133.1 GCF_000968015.1 Pseudomonas fluorescens | reverse complement strand
TATGACGTGATCGTAGAACCTGCCAGCGAAGAGGCTTACACAATCTTCGCCCAGTCCATGGATAGAACCGGTTATGCACGTGGGACCTTGGCAGTTCGCGAAGGATTAAAGGCACAAGTACCTGCGATCGATCCTCGGCCGCTTTTGACCATGGATGACATGGGTATGGGCGGTATGGCGGGCATGGACCATGGCAGCATGGCTGGTATGGGCGGCGGCGATATGAAACAAGGTGACATGTCAGGCATGGCTGGTATGGACCACAGCAAAATGGCGGGAATGGACCAAAGTGACATGACCGGGATGACCGGCATGGACAGCGGTGACATGACTAACATGGCCGGTATGGACCACAGCAAGATGGCGGGAATGGACAAAGGCGACATGTCCAACATGGCCGGCATGGACCACAGCAAGATGGCAGGGATGGGCGGTATGGGTGGCGAAATGCAGACTCACCCCGCGTCCGAAACCAACAACCCGTTGGTTGACATGCAAGCCATGAACCCTACGCCAAAGCTAAACGATCCAGGCATCGGTTTGCGGAACAATGGTCGTCGAGTGCTCACCTACTCAGACCTGAAAAGCACTTTCCAAGACCCTGACGGTCGCGAGCCCAATCGCACCATTGAGCTT
>NZ_LACH01000132.1 GCF_000968015.1 Pseudomonas fluorescens | reverse complement strand
TACCAGTCCTGCTTTCTTTGTCGTGGCTCACGCCGCTGAAGAGATGGATCACTCCAAGATGGACCACGGCTCAATGGGAGCTATGGACCATAGCAAGATGGGGGCTATGGATCACAGCAAGATGAGTATGGATGACGGGCAAATGGACGGAATGGAAAGTATGGATGGGGGGGCGACTACCACCAGTCGAACCCCAGTCCCCGTACTGACCGATGCTGACCGTGCAGCCGCCTTTCCAGATGTTGCTGGTCATGGTGTCCACGACAAAAAACTCAACTCCTTCATG
>NZ_LACH01000131.1:738-1191 GCF_000968015.1 Pseudomonas fluorescens | reverse complement strand
AGAGCCAATGCTGCGCTGAGGATCATTTTTTCCGTAAAAATTGGCTTCGGCCGTCAGCTGCAAGATCAGGCGATTGGTCAGCAGAATGTCGTAGTCGCCTTCCAATCGAGCAGCGGTTTGACCGTTCTCACCGATGTAGGCAGTCGCTTCGGCTTCAAAGTTATAGAGGGCCATGCCCTGAATACCGAGCGCTCCCCAAGTTTGTGGTGACCCGGGCTTGAAGTCTTGTCGTACGCCGGTGACGACATCCCACCATGGACCGATGGAGTGCCCCCAAAGTGCTGAGAGTTCAGCGTTTTCCGTTACGCCATTGGTACGTTCGCCTTCCGAGCGCAACCACAGTCGGTCAACGTCACCGCCGATCCATCCTTTTGCATCCCAGGCCAATGCACTACCGTTGTCAGCATCCTGGTACTCAAACTTATCCAGCAGCATGAAGGAGTTGAGTTTTTT
>NZ_LACH01000131.1:0-690 GCF_000968015.1 Pseudomonas fluorescens | reverse complement strand
ACAAAGAAAGCAGGACTGGTAGAGACTGCCAGTGCCATCAACGTTGGGCGTAAAAACTTACTGGTCATGATCTCAATCTGCCTTTTTGGTTTTTTGGTCATGATCCATCGACTCATGGCTCATCTTGCTGTGGTCCATTGACCCGTGATCGGGCTTTGACTCGTTTGTCGTAGTTGCAGGCTTGCTCGTTGCTTTCGCAGGAGTAGCAGGTGAATGATCACTACTATCTTCGACTGCCAGTGCCACGGACGAGAGTCCACCCATCAAGCCGACGGCAAAGAGGCAACCGACCAGCGATTTACGATTTAGGTATGTACTCACAGATCGTCTCCTTTACTCATCAACCCGTACTTCACGGAACATGCCCATTTCCATATGGAAAAGCAGGTGGCAGTGATAAGCCCAGCGACCTAAGGCATCAGCGGTGACTCGATAGCTGCGCTTGGTACCTGGTGGCATGTCGATTGTGTGCTTGCGCACCATGAACTTGCCGTTTTCATCCTCAAGGTCGCTCCACATGCCGTGAAGGTGGATGGGATGAGTCATCATGGTGTCGTTCACCAGGGTGATGCGAAGACGCTCCCCATACTTCAGCCGAAGCGGCTCGGCGTCAGAAAATTTGATGCCGTTGAAGGACCACGAAAATTTCTCCATGTGACCGGTCAGATGAAGCTCAATGGTGCGATTGGG
>NZ_LACH01000130.1 GCF_000968015.1 Pseudomonas fluorescens | reverse complement strand
CGGCAAAACCACCGGTTCGGTCACCATCGCGGCGCCAAGCGATGACGTCTATAAAGACGCCGGCAAGCTCACCGTGACCATGACGGATGCCAACGGCGGCAACTTCGAAAAACTCGACATCAGCAAAGCGTCAGTGACCACGACCGTCACTGACACCCTCGACACCTCGACCGTCACCCTGACCGCCACTGACAGCGTGGCCGAGGGCGGCACCGTGGTTTACACCGCCTCGGTC
>NZ_LACH01000013.1:58613-81735 GCF_000968015.1 Pseudomonas fluorescens | reverse complement strand
TGGGCGCACACAAAAAAGGGCGACCGAAGTCGCCCTTTTTCTATGGTCTGACAGAACTTAGTTCTGTTTTTCCATTTGTGCACGCAACAGGTCGCCCAGAGTGGTAGGACCAGCAGCGATGTCAGCAGCAGGCTTGTCTTTCAAGCTCTGGATTGCTTCTTTCTCTTCAGCATCGTCTTTCGACTTGATGGAGAGCTGGATTACACGGCTCTTGCGGTCAACGCTGATGATCTTGGCTTCTACTTCCTGGCCTTCTTTCAGAACGTTGCGCGCGTCTTCAACGCGGTCACGGCTGATTTCGGAGGCTTTCAGAGTCGCTTCGATATCGTCGGCCAGAGTGATGATGGCGCCTTTAGCGTCAACTTCTTTCACGATGCCTTTAACGATTGCGCCTTTGTCGTTCTCTTGAACGTACTCGGAGAACGGATCGCTTTCCAGTTGCTTGATACCCAGGGAGATACGCTCGCGCTCTGGGTCAACCGACAGGATAACGGTGTCCAGCTCGTCGCCCTTCTTGAAGCGGCGAACGGCTTCTTCGCCCACTTCGTTCCAGGAGATGTCGGACAGGTGAACCAGACCGTCGATGCCGCCGTCCAGACCAATGAAGATACCGAAATCGGTGATCGACTTGATGGTGCCGGAGATTTTATCGCCCTTGTTGAACTGGCCAGAGAAATCTTCCCATGGGTTAGATTTGCACTGCTTGATGCCGAGGGAGATACGACGACGCTCTTCGTCGATGTCCAGAACCATAACTTCCACTTCGTCGCCGACTTGTACGACTTTCGAAGGGTGGATGTTCTTGTTGGTCCAGTCCATTTCGGAAACGTGTACCAGGCCTTCAACGCCTTCTTCCAGCTCAGCGAAGCAGCCGTAGTCGGTGAGGTTGGTTACACGAGCGGTAACGCGAGTGCTTTCTGGGTAACGGGCTTTGATAGCAACCCATGGATCTTCGCCCAGTTGCTTGAGGCCCAGGGAAACACGATTGCGTTCGCGATCGTACTTCAGAACCTTGACATCGATCTCGTCGCCAACGTTGACGATTTCGGAAGGATGCTTGATACGTTTCCAAGCCATGTCGGTAATGTGCAGCAGGCCATCGACGCCACCCAGATCGACGAATGCGCCGTAATCGGTGAGGTTTTTGACGATACCTTTGACTTGTTGGCCTTCCTGCAGGGATTCCAGCAGAGCTTCACGCTCAGCGGAGTTCTCGGCTTCGAGGACGCTACGACGGGAAACGACAACGTTGTTGCGTTTCTGGTCAAGCTTGATGACCTTGAATTCCAGCTCTTTGCCTTCCAGGTGCGTGGTGTCGCGCACAGGACGGACGTCAACCAGAGAACCTGGCAGGAACGCACGGATGCCGTTAACGTCGACTGTGAAGCCGCCTTTAACCTTACCGTTGATAACGCCCTTGACCACTTCTTCGGCTGCGAAGGCTGCTTCCAGAACAATCCAGCATTCAGCGCGCTTGGCTTTTTCACGGGACAGCTTGGTTTCACCAAAGCCGTCTTCAACCGAGTCCAGAGCAACGTGAACTTCGTCACCGACGTTGATAGTCAGTTCGCCAGCGTCGTTGTAGAACTGCTCAAGCGGGATGAGTGCTTCAGACTTCAGGCCAGCGTGAACGGTTACCCAGCGAGCTTGGTAATCGATATCAACGATAACACCGGTGATGATGGAGCCTGCCTGAAGGTTCAGGGTTTTTAGGCTTTCTTCAAAGAGTTCCGCAAAGCTTTCGCTCATTTTAATTCCTGTTGAATAAGGGCGAAGGATACGCCCATCTCCACGTCCCAGACGACGTGGGTTATGTTCATTAGAAGAAACACCGCAAGACTATGACTGGTCCCCTACGGAGTTTCTTGGTCACCCGGCGATATCGCGAATGGCGATCTCGCTCATGATGCGTTCCAGCACCTGATCGATGGATAATTCCGTGGAATCCAGCTGTATGGCGTCAGCCGCCGGTTTGAGCGGGGCTACCGCTCGCTGGGTGTCACGCTCATCGCGGACACGTATCTCATCTAGCAGACTCGACAGACTAACACCATCGACTTTGCCCTTCAACTGCAAGTATCGACGGCGCGCACGCTCCTCGGCACTGGCAGTGAGGAATATCTTCAGCGGTGCATCGGGGAAAACCACCGTGCCCATGTCGCGACCATCGGCCACCAGACCCGGAGCCTCCTGAAACGCCCGCTGGCGCTGGAGCAGCGCATCACGCACCGCCGGCAGCGCAGCGACCTGGGAAGCCCAGGCGCCGACTTGTTCGTTGCGCAAATCATCAGTGACATCGTCACCTTCGAGAATGATCCGCTGCGGATGACCTTCGGTCGCGCCGACGAACTGCACGTCCAGATGAGCGGCCAACAGCTTCAGCGATTCTTCATTGGTCAGATCGACGCCATGATTACGCGCGGCGAATGCCAGCAGTCGGTACAGCGCACCGGAATCGAGCAGGCACCAGCCCAGGCGCTTGGCCAGAATCCCGGCAATAGTGCCTTTGCCCGAACCGCTAGGCCCGTCGATGGTGATGACCGGTGGCTTGATAATCACGACTGAGCCTCTTGTGCAACACGGATACCGACCTGCGCGCACAGCGCGAGGAAATTCGGGAACGACGTCGCGACGTTGGCGCAATCATGGATGCGGATCGGTGCAGTGGCGCGCAGCGAAGCCACGCTGAAGGCCATGGCAATCCGGTGATCGCCGTGTCCGTG
The DNA here is from genome assembly GCF_000968015.1 of Pseudomonas fluorescens. GTDB lineage: Bacteria > Pseudomonadota > Gammaproteobacteria > Pseudomonadales > Pseudomonadaceae > Aquipseudomonas > Aquipseudomonas fluorescens_W. The sequence goes on along the minus strand of NZ_LACH01000013.1, from coordinate 79,012 downwards.
CACTTCGCCGCCGCCGATCTGGCCGCCGTCGATGATGATGCCGTCCGGGGTCGGCTCGCACTTGACGCCAAGCGCCAGCAAACCATCCGCCATGACCTGAATCCGGTCCGACTCTTTAACCCGCAGCTCTTCGGCGCCGCGCAGGATGGTGCGCCCTTCGGCACAGGCGGCGGCCACGAACAGCACCGGGAATTCGTCGATGGCCAGTGGAACCAGCGCTTCGGGAATCTCGATACCTTTGAGTTTAGCTGCACGTACGCGCAGATCCGCAACCGGCTCACCGCCGACTTCACGCTGGTTTTCCAGGGTAATGTCAGCGCCCATCAGACGCAGGATGTCGATCACACCGGTACGGGTCGGGTTGATGCCGACGTGCTCAAGCACCAGTTCCGAACCTTCGGCGATCGATGCGGCCACCAGAAAGAACGCCGACGACGAGATGTCGCCCGGCACTTCAATGTGGGTCGCGGTCAGCTTGTGGCCGGATTCGACCGACGCGGTCGCACCGTTGACGGTGACCGGGTAGCCGAAGCCACGCAGCATGCGCTCGGTGTGGTCGCGGGTTGGGGCCGGCTCGGTGACGGTGGTTTTGCCTTCGGCGTACAAACCCGCCAGCAGCAGGCAGGATTTAACCTGGGCACTGGCCATCGGCATGGTGTAGGTCAGGCCTTTGAGCTTGTTGCCGCCGCGAATGGTCATCGGCGGACGACCTTCAGCAGCGGTCTCGATCACAGCGCCCATTTCACGCAGCGGATTGGCCACGCGATTCATCGGACGCTTGGACAGCGAAGCATCGCCCGTCAGCGTGCTGTCGAAGTTCTGCGCAGCCAACAGGCCAGACAGCAGACGCATCGACGTGCCGGAGTTGCCCAGATAGATCGGGCCCGGCGCAGGCTTCAAGCCATGCAGGCCGACGCCGTGAATGGTCACGCGACCGTGGTGCGGACCTTCGATCACGACACCCATGTCGCGGAAGGCTTGCAAGGTTGCCAGGGCGTCTTCGCCCTCGAGGAAACCTTCCACTTCGGTGACGCCTTCAGCCAGGGAGCCGAGCATGATCGAACGGTGGGAAATCGATTTGTCGCCCGGTACACGAATCCGCCCAGTCAGGCGGCCACCAGGTTGTGCCAGGAAAATCAGGTCGTTGGAATTCATAGCGTCCACATAAGCCCGGCGGGCCAGGATTTTACTGAAATGTTCGCGGGCAACCCGGGCGCGAGTGAACACGCCCAACAATTGGTGCCCATCCCCTGCATCGACCGCGTCGCGCAAGGCGTCGAGGTCGCTGCGAAATGTATCGAGTGTGCGCAGGACAGCTTCGCGGTTGGCGAGGAAGATGTCGTGCCACATGACCGGGTCGCTACCCGCGATTCTTGTGAAATCGCGGAAACCGCCGGCAGCGTAACGGAAGATCTCAAGGTTTTCATTGCGCTTGGCCAACGAATCGACCAAACCGAACGCCAACAAGTGCGGCAAATGGCTGGTCGCCGCCAACACTTCGTCGTGACGCTCGACCTGCATGTGCTCGACATCGGCGCCCAGTTCGCGCCATAAACGGTCGACCACTGCCAGGGCTGCCGGATCAGTCTGATCCAGCGGCGTCAGAATCACTTTATGGCGACGGAACAGCTCTGAGTTAGAGGCTTCCACCCCGCTCTGCTCGGAACCGGCAATCGGATGCCCCGGCACGAAACGCGACGGCATGCCGCCAAACGCTTCGGTTGCCGCACGCACTACATTGCCTTTGGCGCTGCCGACGTCGGTCAGAATCGCTTGCCCCAGGTCCATGCGGGCCAAGCGGCCGAGCATTTTTTCCATGGCGAGGATCGGTACGGCCAGCTGAATCACGTCGGCGCCCTGGCAAGCAGCGGCCAGGTCTTCTTCGCAGCGATCCACCACACCCAACTCAACCGCCAGTTTGCGCGACTGCGGGTCGAGATCGACCCCGACCACTTCGCGGCACAGGCCGCTTTCACGCAAACCCTTGGCAAACGAACCGCCGATCAACCCCAGGCCGACCACCACCAGGCGACCGATCATAGGTTCAGCAGATTGCAGTGCAGTGACATCAACCACGAGCCAGAACCTTGGTCAGCGCTTCGAGGAAGCGGCTATTTTCCGCCGGCAGACCGATGGTGATGCGTAAGTGGTTCGGCATTCCGTAATTGGCCACCGGACGCACGATTACGCCTTCGCGCAGCAAACCCTGGAAGACCGGAGCCGCAACACGACCCAGATCGACACAGATGAAGTTGCCCTTGGACGGAATCCAGCTCAACCCCAGCTCACGAAAACCCGCTTCCAGCTGCTGCATGCCGGATTCGTTCAGTCGACGGCTTTCGGCCAGATACTCGGCGTCTTGCAGCGCAGCGCACGCAGCGGCCAGGGCCAGGCTGTTGACGTTAAACGGCTGACGCACGCGGTTCAGCACATCCGCAACCACCGCCGTGGACAAGCCATAGCCGACCCGCAACGCCGCCAGACCGTAAGCCTTGGAGAACGTGCGCGAAACCAGCAGGTTCGGGTAAGCCGCGAGGAAGTCCAGGCCATCCGGCAAGTCGCTGCCTTCGGCGTATTCGATGTAGGCCTCGTCCAGCACCACCAGCACGTGTTCCGGTACGTCCTGCAGGAATTCGTCCAGCGCTTCGGCGCCGAACCAGGTCCCGGTCGGGTTGTTCGGGTTGGCGATGAACACCACACGGGTATCGGCATCGATCGCGGCCAGCATGGCCGGCAGATCATGGCCCCAGTCTTTGGCCGGGATCACTTTGGCCGTAGCGCCGACGGCTTGCGTGACGATCGGATAGACCGCAAACGCGTGTTCGCTGAACACCGCATTCAGGCCCGGCGCCAGATAGGCACGGGCGACCAGCTCCAGAATGTCGTTGGAACCGTTGCCCAGCGTCACCTGATTGAGCTCGACGCGGCACTGTTCGGCCAGCAGGGTCTTGAGCGCAAAACCGTTGCCGTCTGGATAACGGGTCAGCTCGGCCAATTCTTCGCGAATCGCCGCCAGCGCCTTGGGACTGGCGCCCAACGGGTTTTCGTTGCTGGCCAGCTTGACGATGCTGGCCGGATCGATGTTCAGCTCGCGCGCCAGTTCGTCCACGGGCTTGCCCGGAACGTAAGGCGAAAGTTGTTGCACGCCCGGCTGTGCCAGAGCGAGGAAGTCACCACTCATTTGCTACCGCCCTTAGAGAACTGCTTTCGGGTAGGAACCCAGCACTTTGAGTGCCACTGCTTCCTGACTGATCTTTTCCAGCACACCCTTGATCAACGGATCACGGTGGTGGCCGACGAAGTCGATGAAGAACACGTAGGTCCATTTACCGCTGCGCGACGGACGCGTCTCGATTCGCGTCAGGTCGATGCCGTTGTCGTGGAACGGCACCAGCAACTCGTGAAGCGCGCCGGGCTTGTTGCTCATGGAGACGATGATCGACGTCTTGTCGTCGCCGGTCGGCGGCACTTCCTGGCTGCCGATCATCAGGAATCGCGTGGAGTTGTCCGGGCGATCCTCGATTTTCTCGGCCAGACGGGTCAGCCCGTACAAGCCTGCGGCCATGTCGCCGGCAATTGCCGCCGAGTTCCACTCACCCTTGACCCGTTTGGCCGCTTCGGCGTTGCTGGAAACCGCCACGCGCTCGACATTCGGGTAATGCGCGTCCAGCCATTTGCGGCACTGGGCCAAGGACTGAGCATGGGAATAGATACGGCTGATGCTGTCGGTCTTGGTGTTTTCACCGACCAACAGGTGGTGGTGAATCCGCAGCTCGACTTCGCCACAGATCACCATGTCGTGTTCGAGGAAGCTGTCGAGGGTGTGGTTGACCGCGCCTTCGGTGGAGTTTTCCACCGGGACCACGCCAAAGTTCACCGCACCGGCCGCCACTTCACGGAACACTTCGTCGATCGCTGCCATCGGCTTGCTGATCACGGCGTGGCCGAAGTGTTTCATGGCGGCGGCTTGGGTGAAGGTGCCTTCAGGGCCGAGGTACGCCACTTTCAACGGCTGCTCGAGAGCCAGGCACGAGGACATGATTTCGCGGAACAGCCGCGCCATCTCTTCGTTGCCCAGCGGCCCCTTGTTGCGCTCCATAACACGCTTGAGCACCTGAGCCTCACGCTCAGGACGATAGAACACCGGCACTTCGCCTTCGGCCAGCGAGGCCATCTTTACTCGCGCAACTTCCTGGGCGCAGCGTGCGCGCTCACTGATCAGCTCCAGGACTTTCTCGTCCAGGGCATCAATGCGCAGGCGCAGTGCCTTGAGTTCTTGCTCAGACATTAGCCGTGTTCCTTCTCGAACTCTGCCATGTACGAAATCAGTGCGTTGACCGCAACGATGTCGACGGCGTTATAGATGGAGGCGCGCATGCCACCCACGGAACGGTGACCCTTGAGGTTCAACAGGCCACGCTCTTCGGCACCGACCAGGAATGGCTTGTCGAGACGGTCGTCAGCCAAACGGAACGGCACGTTCATCCACGAGCGATCCGACTTGTTGATCGGGTTGCTGTACAAGCCGCTGGCGTCGATGAAGTCGTACAGCGTGCGCTGTTTCACTTCGTTGAGCTTGCCGATGGCTTCAACACCACCCTGCTCTTTCAGCCACTCGAATACCAGACCCGAGAGGTACCAGGCCAGGGTTGGCGGGGTGTTGTACATCGAGCCGTTGTCGGCCGCGACCTTGTAGTTGAGCATGGTCGGGCACAGGGAACGGGCGTGACCCAACAGGTCTTCGCGAACGATGTTGACGACGATGCCGCTCGGGCCGATGTTCTTCTGGGCGCCGGCGTAGATCATGCCGAAGCGCGAGACATCGATTGGACGCGAGAGAATGTCGGAAGACATGTCGGCGACCAGCGGGACATCACCGGTTTCCGGGACCCAGTTGAATTCCAGGCCGCCGATGGTTTCGTTCGGCGCGTAGTGAACGTAGGCCGCATCTGCAGACAGCTTCCATTCGTTCTGACCGGGAATAGCGAAATAGTCGTAAGGCTTGGCGGTAGCGGCAACATTGACGTTTCCGTAGCGCGAAGCTTCTTCGATGGCTTTCTGCGACCAGATACCGGTGTCGATATAGTCGGCCGTGCCGCTTTCCGGCAACAGGTTCAGAGGAATCTGAGCAAATTGCTGGCTGGCGCCACCTTGCAGAAACAGCACTTTATAGTTCGAGGGGATATTCAGCAGATCACGCAGATCCTGCTCGGCCTTGGTGGCGATGGACACGAACTCATCGCTGCGATGGCTCATTTCCATGACCGACAGGCCTTTGCCGTGCCAATCAAGGAGCTCACCCTGGGCGCGCTGCAGGACAGCTTCGGGAAGTGCCGCAGGACCGGCACAGAAGTTATAGGCTCTCTTGCTCACATCCAATCTCGCTCTGATTTGGTGGTAATCACGCAATAAATCACAACATCAATCGACACAGGGGTCCCTGCCAAAGCACAGCTTTTGTAGGAGTGAGCCTGCTCGCGATGCAGGCGCCGCGGTATGTCTGAAACTTCGCGGTGATGCGATCGCGAGCAGGCTCACTCCTACAGAGATCTCCATCAGTGTCGATATTTTCATACAGGACAAACAACAAGGGGGCGAATTCTCATCCGCCCCCCGTTTGTCCGCTTATTCCTGCGGTTCTTCGTCAGCGGCGGCGTCGAGTTGCTGATCTTCAACAACGTCGTCGATCACGACTTCGCCGTCGAACACTGCACCCTCTTCACCTTCTTCCAGCTCTTCACCTTCGACTTCCGACGGCTCCTGAACCCGCTCCAGACCTACCAGCGTTTCATCACTGGCCAGCTTGATGAGGGTCACGCCCTGGGTGTTACGACCCAGACTGGAGACTTCGTCGACACGGGTACGAACCAAAGTGCCCTGGTCGGAAATCAGCATGATTTCCTCGCCATCGAGCACCTGGACTGCACCGACCAGACGGCCGTTACGGTCGTTGCTGACCATGGCGATAACGCCCTGACCGCCACGCTTGTACTCAGGGAACTCAGTGATCGCCGTGCGCTTGCCGAAACCACGGGCCGAAGCGGTCAGGATCTGGCTGCCTTCTTCCGGGATCAGCATGGAAATCAGCTTCTGGCCTTCCGGCAGACGCATACCGCGGACACCGCGAGCGGTACGACCCATGGCGCGAACGTCGGTTTCCTTGAAGCGAGTGACCTTGCCGCCGTCGGAGAACAGCATGACTTCGCGTTCGCCATCGGTAATGGCGGCAGAAATCAGTACGTCACCTTCGTCCAGCTCCAGCGCGATCAGACCGACGCTGCGTTGACGGCTGAAGGATTCCAGCGGGGTCTTCTTCACGGTGCCTTTGGCAGTGGCCATGAAGATGAAGTGACCTTCGGTGTATTCGTCGACCGGCAGCATGGTGGTGATGTATTCATCACTGTCCAGCGGCAGCAGGTTGACCAGCGGACGACCACGGGCAGCGCGGGAGGCTTCCGGGATTTCGTAGGTTTTCAGCCAGTACACTTTGCCTTTGCTGGAGAACAGCAGCAGCGTGGTGTGGCTGTTGGCGACCAGCAGGTGAGCGATGTAGTCCTCATCCTTGACGCCGGTAGCCGATTTGCCTTTACCGCCACGACGCTGAGCCTGGTACGCAGCCAATGGCTGGGTCTTGGCGTAGCCACCATGGGAAATGGTTACGACGCGCTCTTCTTCCGGGATCATGTCACCCAGGGTCAGGTCGAGACGGGCATCGAGAATCTCGGTGCGGCGCACGTCGCCGTATTCGGCGCGGATCACTTCCAGCTCTTCGCGGATCACTTCCATCAGGCGCGTGGCGCTGCTGAGGATGCGGATCAGCTCGCCGATCTGGTTGAGGATCTCTTGATACTCGGCCAGCAGCTTTTCGTGCTCCAGACCGGTCAGACGGTGCAGACGCAGTTCCAGAATGGCTTGCGCCTGTTCTGGCGACAGGAAGTACTTGCCTTCGCGCAGACCGTATTGCGGATCCAGGGTCTCTGGACGGCACGAATCGGCACCGGCACGCTCAACCATCGCGACCACGGCAGAAGATTCCCACGCAGTCTTGATCAGCGCTTCCTTGGCTTCCGACGGCGTTGGCGAGGCTTTGATCAGGGCGATGACCGGGTCGATGTTCGACAGGGCAACCGCTTGGCCTTCCAGAATGTGACCACGTTCGCGGGCTTTACGCAGTTCGAACACGGTACGGCGGGTAACGACTTCGCGACGGTGACGAACGAAGGCTTCCAGCAGGTCCTTGAGGTTCAGGATCCGCGGACGGCCGTCGATCAGCGCGACGATGTTGATACCGAACACTGCTTGCAGCTGGGTCTGGGCGTAGAGGTTGTTGAGAATCACCTCAGGCACTTCGCCGCGACGCAATTCGATCACGACGCGCATACCGTCCTTGTCGGACTCGTCGCGCAGTTCGGTGATGCCTTCGAGCTTCTTCTCTTTTACCAGCTCGGCGATCTTCTCGATCAGACGGGCCTTGTTCAGCTGGTAAGGGAGTTCGGTGATGACGATCTGCTGACGGCCACCGACCTTGTCGATGTCTTCGATCATCGAGCGGGCGCGCATGTAAATGCGGCCACGACCGGTGCGATAGGCTTCAATGATGCCGGCGCGACCGTTGATGATCGCGGCAGTCGGGAAGTCCGGACCGGGGATGTATTGCATCAGCTCATCGATGGTCAACTCAGGGTTGTCGATGAGTGCCAGGCAACCGTCGATGACTTCACCGAGGTTGTGCGGCGGGATGTTGGTCGCCATGCCCACGGCGATACCGCTGGAGCCGTTGACCAACAGGTTGGGAATACGGGTCGGCATGACCGCCGGGATCATTTCGGTGCCGTCGTAGTTCGGCACCCAGTCCACGGTTTCTTTGTGCAGGTCAGCCAGCAGCTCGTGCGCCAGCTTGGTCATGCGCACTTCGGTGTATCGCATGGCCGCGGCGTTGTCGCCGTCCACGGAACCGAAGTTGCCCTGACCGTCTACCAGCAGGTAACGCAGCGAGAATGGCTGCGCCATCCGAACGATGGTGTCGTACACCGCGGTATCACCGTGAGGGTGATACTTACCGATCACGTCACCGACAACACGGGCAGATTTCTTGTACGGCTTGTTGAAGTCGTTGCCCAGCTCGCTCATCGCGAACAGCACACGCCGGTGCACGGGCTTCAAGCCATCGCGCGCATCCGGCAGTGCCCGCCCGACAATTACGCTCATCGCGTAGTCGAGGTAGGACTGCTTCAGCTCGTCTTCGATATTGACCGGGAGGATTTCTTTGGCCAGTTCGCCCATGAGAAGCCTGATTCCTTTTTCTGGTGAAACTTCGTCACATCCATATGGGACGAACGAAGCTCGCCGCTGCAGGCTGAGTGCCATGCACCGACTTACGACAAATCAACGAGTTATGCCATGGATCTGCGCAGTAAAGGCAGCCACATCGGGCTACCTTGGAAACCGCCGGATGTTATCACAAGAGCCGCCACGCACCTATCCCCCTGATGCGCATGGAGCATAGTTAGTTGACCGGTGACAGGCTTGAAGGGGACGAGAGAGGCTTAGAGAGTAGTCGAATGAGGATTTCAGGCTGATTTGTTGACTTTGCGGGCCCTATCGCGAGCAAGCTCGCTCCCACACTTGACCGTGTCTAACTGAAGAACTCGGTCAAATGTGGGAGCGAGCTTGCTCGCGATAGCAATTTATACGACAACACAAAGCGTCAATGCAGACGCTTACGGCACATCAACTGCGCCATTTTCGCGGTGTCCGGGCGCTCGACGATGCCTTTTTCGGTGACGATCGCATCGATCAGGTCAGCCGGGGTCACGTCGAATACCGGGTTAAACGCATCGACATCCGCCCCGAGCCGCTTGCCGCCGACTTCCAGCAACTCGCGACCATCGCGCTCTTCAATCGGAATGTCATCACCACTGGCTAGGTTCATGTCGATGGTCGAACTCGGCGCCACCACCATGAAGCGCACGCCGTGGTGCATGGCGTTCACCGCCAGTTGATAGGTGCCGATCTTGTTGGCCACGTCGCCATTGGCGGTGATCCGGTCAGCGCCGACGATCACCCAGGTAATGCCCTTGGTTTTCATGATATGGGCAGCGGCGGAGTCGGCATTGAGCGTGACGGGAATGCCTTCGTTGGCCAGTTCCCACGCGGTCAGCCGCGAACCTTGCAGCCATGGACGGGTTTCGTCGGCATAGACGCGCTCGACCATGCCTTCAATGAAAGCGCCACGAATCACGCCGAGCGCCGTGCCAAAGCCACCGGTGGCCAGTGCGCCAGTGTTGCAGTGGGTCAGAATCGCCTGGGCGTTACCCTGGTGCTTGCGGATCAGGTCCACACCCAGTTGCGCCATGGTCAGGTTGGCTTCGCGATCACTCTCGTGAATGGCGATAGCCTCTGCTTCCAGCACCGGCAGCGGATCGGCGTGATGTTTCAGACGCTCAAGCCGGTCGCGCATGCGGCCCAAGGCCCAGAACAGGTTGACCGCGGTCGGACGGGAGTCGGCCAGCAGCGCGAAATCCTCTTCCAGCGCCGCCTGCCAGTCACCGCCTTCGGCAAACCGTGCACGGGCCGCCAGCACAACACCATAAGCGGCAGTGATACCAATCGCCGGCGCGCCGCGCACTACCATCGAACGAATGGCCTCAGCCACGCCAGCAGCGCTGGTGTAGGCGATCCAGGTTTCTTCGAACGGCAAAATACGCTGATCCAGCAGGTAAAGGGCGTCATCACGCCAATCGATGGCCTTCACCTTCTCTGCAGCCAACAGTCGATCGCGCATCCGTCACCCCGTACTCATGAACAAAAGCCGTCGATTATAGCGATCCCCCTGCGAAGACGCTCGGGTATACTTCGCCATCCTTTACAAAAGCTCTGGAACCGATTCTCGATGCCGAACACTGCCGCTGCGCTCGACTTGCTATTGCTGCCGACCTGGCTGGTACCCGTCGAACCCGCTGGCGTTGTCCTCAAAGAGCACGCCCTGGGCATCCGCGACGGACGCATCGTATTCATCGGCCCACGCTCGGCAGCGCTGAAGCTTAACGCAACCGAAGTCCGCGAATTGCCGGACATGTTGCTCTGCCCTGGTTTGATCAATGCCCACGGGCATGCGGCGATGACGCTGTTCCGTGGCCTGGCCGATGATCTGCCCCTGATGACCTGGCTGGAAAACCACATCTGGCCGGCCGAAGCCAAGTGGGTCGATGAAGCTTTTGTACGTGACGGCACTGACCTGGCGATCGCCGAGCAGATAAAAGGTGGCATCACCTGTTTCTCTGACATGTATTTCTTCCCGAAGGTTGCCAGCGAGCGCGTCCATAACAGCGGCATTCGCGCGCAAATCGCGATTCCGATCCTCGACTTCCCGATTCCAGGCGCCAGCACAGCGGACGAAGCCATTCGTCAGGGCGTCGAATTATTTGGCGATCTCAAGCACCACGAGCGCATCAAAGTCACCTTCGGCCCCCACGCACCCTACACCGTGGGCGACGAGAACCTGGAGAAAATCCGGGTGATCGCCGAAGAACTGGACGCCTCGATCCACATGCACGTGCATGAAACGGCTTATGAAGTGCAGCAGTCCGTCGAGCAGCGCGGCGAACGCCCGTTGGCCCGCCTCGGTCGCCTGGGCTTGCTGGGGCCGCGCTTCCAGGCCGTCCACATGACTCAGATCAGCGAAGAAGACCTGGTGTTGCTGGTAGAAAGCAACACCAGCGTGATTCATTGCCCGGAATCCAACCTGAAGCTGGCCAGCGGGTTCTGCCCGGTGGAGCGCTTGTGGCAGGCTGGCGTCAATGTGGCGGTCGGCACCGATGGTGCGGCCAGCAATAATGATCTGGACCTGCTCGGCGAAACCCGCACCGCCGCCTTGCTGGCCAAAGCCGTCGCCGGCTCGGCCACTGCCCTGGATGCCCATCGCGCCTTGCGCATGGCCACGCTCAATGGCGCCCGCGCGCTGGGCATTGAATCCGAAGTGGGATCGCTGGAAGTCGGCAAAGCGGCAGACATCGTCGCGTTCGACCTCTCCGGCCTGGCGCAGCAACCGGTCTACGACCCGGTTTCGCAACTTATATACGCCACTGGCCGTGATTGCGTGACACACCTTTGGGTCGCCGGCAAGCAATTGCTCGACGACCGTCGCCTGACTCGCCTGGATGAACAACAGCTGTGCGCCACCGCCAAGGCCTGGGGCGAGCGCATCAGCGGCCATACCGAATCGTAAGCCCCCTGGACTTACCACCGGGGCAACAGGATTTTTCAAGTTTTAGAGGACTTAACCATGAGCAACGTCGACTACGCCGAAATCGCCAAATTCGAAGCCCTGGCCCATCGCTGGTGGGACCGCGAAAGCGAGTTCAAACCGCTGCACGACATCAACCCGCTGCGGGTCAACTGGATTGACGAGCGGGTCAACCTGGCCGGCAAGAAAGTCCTCGACGTCGGTTGCGGCGGCGGCATCCTCAGCGAAGCCATGGCCCAGCGCGGCGCTACCGTCATGGGTATCGACATGGGCGAAGCGCCGCTGGCGGTCGCGCAACTGCATCAACTGGAATCCGGCGTGAGCGTCGAATACCGGCAGATCACCGCCGAAGCCCTGGCAGAAGAAATGCCTGAACAGTTCGACGTGGTCACGTGCCTGGAAATGCTCGAGCACGTGCCGGATCCATCCTCGGTGATCCGCGCCTGCTTCCGCATGGTGAAACCCGGTGGCCAGGTGTTCTTTTCCACCATCAACCGCAACCCGAAGGCGTACCTGTTCGCCATCGTCGGCGCGGAATACATCATGAAGCTGCTGCCGCGCGGCACCCACGATTTCAAGAAGTTCATCCGCCCGTCCGAGCTGGGTGCCTGGAGCCGCATGGCCGGCCTGACCGTCAAGGACATCATCGGCCTGACCTACAACCCGCTGACCAAACACTACAAGCTGGCCTCCGACGTGGACGTCAACTACATGATCCAGACCCTGCGCGAGGAGTAAGCCGATGCGTATCAGAGCAGTTCTTTTCGACATGGACGGCACCCTGCTCGACACCGCGCCGGACTTCATTGCGATCTGTCAGGCGATGCGCGCCGATCGTGGCTTGCCGCCAATGAACGACAAACACATTCGCGACGAGATCTCCGGCGGCGCCAAGGCGATGGTCGCCGTGACCTTCTCCATGGACCCGGAATCACCGGGTTTCGAGGAGTTACGCCTGGAGTTTCTGGAGCGTTACCTCGCCGGTTGCGCGGTTCATAGCAAACTCTTCGACGGCATGGGCGAACTGCTGGCCGACATCGAAAAGGCCAACCTGATCTGGGGCGTGGTCACCAACAAGCCGCTGCGGTTCGCCGAACCGATCATGCAGCAGCTTGGCCTGGCCGAGCGCTCGGCGCTGTTGATCTGCCCGGACCATGTGAAGAACAGCAAACCGGACCCCGAGCCGTTGATCCTGGCATGCAAGATGCTCGACCTGGACCCGGCCAGCGTGTTGTTCGTGGGTGATGACCTGCGCGATATCGAATCCGGTCGCGATGCCGGTACCAAAACGGCCGCCGTGACCTATGGCTACATTCATCCAGACGATAACCCGCGGCATTGGGGGGCGGATGTGGTGGTCGATCATCCGCTGGAGTTGCGCAAGGTGCTGGATAGCGCCTTGTGTGGCTGCTGACCTGACTGGCTGCCGGATGCTTTTGTGGCGAGGGGGCTTGCCCCCGCTCGGCTGCGAAGCAGTCGTAAAAACCTGTAAGTAAGGTGTGACTGGCGAAATGCCGAGGAGCGCTTCGCACTCCAACGGGGGCAAGCCCCCTCGCCACAAAAGCCCTCTCGCCACAGGTTCGGTGCCGGCCTTATTGTTGAATTGTTGTGAGGTTTTTTATGTTTGATTATTCCGCCCGTCCAGAATTACTCAAGGACCGGGTCATCCTGGTCACCGGTGCTGGCCGTGGCATCGGCGCCGCCGCTGCGAAAACCTTTGCCGCGCACGGCGCCAACGTGCTGCTGCTGGGCAAGACCGAAGCCAACCTGACTCAGGTCTACGACGAAATCGAAGCCGCCGGCCACCCACAACCGGCCGTGATCCCGTTCAACCTGGAAACCGCCCTGCCCCATCAATACGATGAGCTGGCAGCGATGATCGAAACCGAATTCGGCCATCTCGACGGTTTGTTGCACAACGCGTCGATCATTGGCCCGCGTACGCCGATCGAGCAGCTGTCCGGCGAAAACTTCATGCGTGTCATGCACGTCAACGTCAACGCCATGTTCATGCTCACCAGCACCCTGTTGCCGCTGCTCAAGCTGTCCCAGGACGCCTCGGTGGTGTTCACCTCCAGCAGCGTCGGCCGCAAGGGTCGTGCGTATTGGGGCGCTTATGGCGTGTCCAAGTTCGCCACCGAAGGCTTGATGCAAACGCTGGCCGATGAAGTCGACACCGTGGCCCCCGTGCGTTCCAACAGCATTAACCCGGGCGCCACCCGCACCAGCATGCGCGCCCAGGCTTACCCGGGTGAAAACCCGCTGAACAACCCGACGCCCGAGGAGATCATGCCGGTCTACCTCTACCTGATGGGTCCAGACAGCACCGGCATCAACGGCCAGGCGTTCAACGCTCAGTAACGCCCGCGCGTCGCTTTTGTGCCGTGACGGCTTCTCGTCGCGGCATTCAAAGTGCGTCGTAACTACACCGACGGCAAGTCAAACAACTGTCACCACTTTTGGAAAAAATTTTTAACCAATCTTCAACACATTGATTTATAACGTTTTTTATTCGAATGAACTGATGGCACGACTTTCGCTCTAAATTTGCTCAGACACGCAGTGTGAAAGCAAACGGGCGGACGCCTGAGCCGATGAGTTACTCATCTTCGGCAAAGCGGACTAAACTTGCGCCAGACGTCCTACGGGACTGATGGATCAGTATGACGCGCAGCCCAAAGCCGCTCTCACCCAGCCTGTAAGACAGCCTTACTGCTTAGGGGCGCACGCCATATGAAATCACCTTCCCAGACCAACGCAATTGACTTCGATGTTGCCAAATTGCAACGCCTGGGCTTTGGTCAGCAGGTTCCCCTTCGGGAGAGACCTGTCAACCTTGCGCAGCTGCGCCAGAAGTTGAGCCTGCAGCTACAAACCAGTCTCGAGCCGCAACGCATTCTTGGGCTCTTTTTCCGTGAGATTCAGCGACTTGTACCGCTCGACGCCTTGATCTACCAGCACAAGGTCAGCGATTTGCGCCTGGAGTTCGGCCTGCGCGGCCATCACTCGATCAGCTACAACCTCAGCCATGAAGGCGAGCACCTGGGTGAACTGGTATTCCGCCGCAATCAGCGCTTCAGTGAGCAGGAACAAAGCAACATCGAGTCGCTGCTGTCCGCATTGATGTATCCGATGCGCAATGCCCTGCTCTATCGCGCCGCGACCCAAAGCGCCTTGCGCGATCCGCTCACGGACACCGGCAACCGCATCGCCATGGATCAGACCCTGCAACGGGAAGTCGAGATGTCGCGTCGGCATCTGCAACCCTTGTCGCTGCTGATGCTGGACATCGATCACTTCAAACGCATCAACGACAACCACGGGCACAGCGCCGGCGATGACGTGCTCAAGGCCGTTGCAGCCTCGATCAAAATCCAGTTGCGTAATGTGGACATGGTCTTCCGCTTTGGTGGCGAAGAATTCATGATCCTGCTTTCCAACACGACTCGTGAGGCGGCAGCCATGATCGGCGAACGGCTACGACTTGCGGTGCAAACAGAGGAATATTCGGCCGATGGCCATGCGATCGAGCTGACGGTCAGCCTTGGCTGCTCGACGTTATTGCCCGGCGAGTCTGCCGACAGCCTGTTGCGACGGGCCGACAGTGCGTTGTATGTGGCCAAGCGCGAGGGGCGTAACCGGTTGGCGATGGCGGGTTGAACGCCCGGAGCGGGCACGCTTGGTTAGCGGCCCGCGGCGAAAGGAGTTAGCGCACGGCGCCGCGCAATTCCCCCACCATCCCTTGCAACCGGGCTGGCTCTGCCGCCTCAACCGACACCGCAGGCCCTGCCACCAGTGTCACCCGTGACCACAACCGGCGAAACACACCCTTTTGCGGATCGCGGCTGAAGAAACTCCCCCACAACCCCTGCAATGCCAACGGAATCACCGGCACCGGCGTCTCTTCGAGAATCCGCGTCAGCCCGCCCTTGAACTCGTTGATCTCGCCATCGGCGGTCAATTTGCCCTCAGGGAAGATGCACACCAACTCGCCGTCCTTCAGATACTGAGCAATGCGCGTGAAGGCTTTTTCGTAGATCTGAATGTCTTCCTGACGCCCCGCGATCGGAATCGTCCCGGCCGTGCGGAAGATAAAGTTCAGCACTGGCAAGTTGTAGATCTTGTAATACATCACAAAGCGAATCGGCCGACGCACCGCGCCGCCAATCAGCAAGGCGTCAACGAAGGACACGTGATTGCACACCAGCAACGCCGCGCCTTCATCGGGAATCAGCTGCAGATTGCGATGCTCCACGCGGTACATCGAATGGCTGAGCAGCCAGATCATGAAGCGCATGCTGAACTCGGGGACGATGCTGAAGATGTAGGCGTTGACGCCGATGTTCAGCAGCGACACCACCAGGAACAGCTGCGGGATCGACAGCTTGACCATGCTCAGCAAGACGATCGAGACAATCGCCGAGACCACCATAAACAGCGCGTTGAGAATATTGTTGGCGGCAATCACCCGCGCCCGCTCGTTCTCGGGGGTACGTGACTGAATCAGCGCGTACAGCGGCACAATGTAGAAACCGCCGAACACCCCCAGCCCCAGAATGTCGATCAACACCAGCCAGGCGTGGCCAAAACCCAAGACTTCGATCCAGCCATGGCCTGTAACGCTGTCCGGAATTCCACCGGAATGCCACCACAGCAGCAAACCAAACACGGTCAGACCGAAAGAGCCGAACGGCACCAGACCGATCTCGACTTTGCGACCGGACAGTTTCTCGCAAAGCATCGAACCGAGTGCGATACCGACCGAGAACACGGTAAGAATCAGCGTCACCACGGTTTCGTCGCCGTGCATCCACTCCTTGGCATAGGCCGGGATCTGCGTCAGATAAATCGCCCCGACAAACCAGAACCACGAGTTGCCGACAATCGAGCGTGAAACCGCAGGGGTCTGCCCCAAGCCCAGCTTCAACGTGGCCCAGGACTGGCTGAAAATATTCCAGTCCAGACGCATTTCCGGGGAGGCGGCCGCGGCCCTTGGAATGCTGCGACTGGCCAGGTAGCCGAGCACCGCAACACCAATAATCGCCGTGGAGACGATCAGCGCGTAATGACTGGACGACATCATGATCCCGGCACCGATGGTCCCGGCGAGGATCGCCAGGAAGGTGCCCATTTCCACCAGGCCGTTGCCCCCCACCAACTCTTCGTCACGCAAGGCCTGGGGCAGGATCGAGTATTTCACCGGCCCGAACAGCGCCGAGTGCGTGCCCATGGCAAACAGCGCCACCAGCATCAGCGACAGGTGATCGAACATGAATCCGACCGCGCCCACCGCCATGATGGCGATTTCCCCAAGCTTGATCAGACGAATCAACGCGTCCTTGGCGTACTTTTCCCCGAACTGCCCGGCCAGCGCCGAGAACAGGAAGAACGGCAGGATGAACAGCAGCGCACACAGGTTGACCCAGATCGAGCGATCACCGTCGATGGTCAACTTGTAGAGAATGGCGAGGATCAGCGACTGCTTGAAGATGTTGTCGTTGAACGCCCCGAGCGATTGCGTGACGAAGAACGGCAGGAAGCGCCGGGTGCGAAGCAAGGTGAACTGTGAGGGGTGACTCATCTTCCGTGTGTCCCTGATCTTGGGGTAGAGAGTGGCGTGGATGCAGTTATTGGAATACCCAACGACGATCCAGGCCACACATTACCTAAAACTTGCAGGTTATTTCTTTAATCCTGCAATGCATGGCGAGACAAACAACTCGCCCCGCCAGGCGCCCTGCACTGTCCGTCTGGCGACGATCAGCCACATCACCGCCAGCAACACCACCAGCACACAACCAAAGGCGCTGAAAAATGTCAGGTTCAAGGTGCTGGCCAGTTTCAACGTCGCCAGGGAATAGACGCCCAACGGGAAGGTGAAGCCCCACCAGCCGAGGTTGAAAGGAATACCGACGCGCAGGTAACGCAGGGTGATGAGCACCGCGATCAGCATCCACCACAGACCAAAGCCCCACAGGGTGATCCCGGCAACCAATCCCAGTCCTGCGGCGATTTCACCGATGCCCGGCAGGCCGTTGGCAGCGAAGATCGCCGGAGCGTCGGCGCCCAACAGCAACATACCCAGCGCCCCGGTGCCGATCGGGCCGAGCGCCAGCCAGCTGGAGGCGGCCATGTTTTCGTGGGGCAATTTATGCAGCGCCATGCGCAGCAACAGAATGGTCAGAATGCTGAACGCCACCGGTAGGGAAAAGGCCCAGAGCACGTAGCTGGTCACCAGCACCACCAGTTGCGAATGGGCATCGGCCAGATGCGGCGCCAGCAAGCCACCACTGGCGGCCGCCACTTCTGCCGCCACCACCGGCAACAACCATACGGCGGTCATCTGGTCGATGCTGTGCTCCTGACGGGTGAACATCAGGTAGGGAATCAGCACGCCGCACGCCAGAGACATCGCCACATCCAGCCA
The DNA here is from genome assembly GCF_000968015.1 of Pseudomonas fluorescens. Lineage (GTDB taxonomy): Bacteria > Pseudomonadota > Gammaproteobacteria > Pseudomonadales > Pseudomonadaceae > Aquipseudomonas > Aquipseudomonas fluorescens_W. Next base: position 61,340 of record NZ_LACH01000013.1, on the reverse strand, counting down.
CCACAGCACCTCGGCGACATCAATCACGCCCTCGCCCCAACGCGGCAGACCGAACACCAGAAAACCATTGATGATGGTCGCCAGGCCCATGGGGATGGTGCCAAAAAACATCGAAACCGTGGAGTGGCCAAAAATCCGCCGCGCCTCATCGAAAAACAGCGTCCAACGCGCCGCGTACAGCGCAGTGAACAAAACGAACAGCCCGATATTGAACAGCCAAAGGGCTTCGGCAATCGCGTGTAAACCGGCATTTGCGCCAGGCAGCTGCGCCAGCGCCAACGCCAGCACACCGGTGCCCATGGTGGCGGCGAACCAGTTCGGCGTGAACTGGCGGATGACTTCACGCGGATGCTGCAAATGACTGAAAGGTTTGAAACCGGCTGGGGCGGTGTTGGGGCATGTCATGGTGAACTCCTGTCCTCTGTTGAGGTGGAGCCCATGGTAGATCTGAATCGAATATCGATATAACGGGTAATATCTCTAACTGTTATCTGTTTTGCAGATATAGCGTCAGACGCTGCCTTCAGTCTCGATCACCAGGATTCTCGCCACACCCTGCGGATGGGCAACGTGTTCGGTACCGACGTCGGCATAGAAGATATCGCCTACACCCAACATCACCTCTTTCTCCTGTCCTTCTTCGCGATAACGCATCTGCACGACGCCATCCAGCACCACGAACACTTCTTGCCCATCATTGATGTGCCATTTATAGGGCTGATCGGTCCAGTGCAAACGCGTGGTGATGCCGTTCATGTTGGCGATATCCAAAGCGCCCCAGGCAAGGTCAGCGGTGAAGGATTTGCTGCGAATGATGTTCATGCGTCGGTCCGTCGAAAGGGATGGCGGTGCCAAGGCTAGCGGTCATCGAACATCGACGCCACAGACTTTCATGGACTGCTGACGCATTAACGCGAACAAAGCGCCGGCCGAGAGAATAATCAGTACCGCACCGTAACCATCGGTGGTAGCCACCAGCCCGAAGGTCCTGGTCAAGTTCCCGGCCAGCAACGACGGCAAGCAGAACGCCAGATAACTGAGCACGTAGTAAGCCGACATCAACCCTGCCCGTTCATGGGGCAAGGCCAGCGGCACGACGCTGCGCAACGCACCGAGAAAACCGGCGCCGAAACCGCATCCGGCCACCAGTGTGCCGACGAAAAACAGCGTAAGGCTGGCGCCGTGCACCGCCGTCAGAACCAGCGCGACGCCGACGGGCAGCAGACTGCCGCCCAATCGCAAAACCTTGTCGGCCGGCCGATCGCGCAGGGTGTAGATCATCAACGCGCCGGTCACCGTCAACACAGCCACCGTCGCACCGCCAATCAGATTTGAGGTCGATCCCGTGGCCGTGCGTACCAGCGACGGTGCCAACGAGGCGTAAAAACCACCGAGTGCCCACACCGCGATGTTGATCGGCAGCACCAGCCACAACGCCCGCCGCGCCTGAATCGGCACATGCAGTGTCGGACGCAGCGAAGCCCAGGCTCCCGGTTGGGAGCTGACGCTTTCCGGCAAGCGCCAGACGTACAGCGCTTGCATCACAAACAGCGCGAACAGCACCCAATAGGTCAACTGCAACGGCAGTGGTGCGAACTCAGCCAACAAGCCGCAGCCCATGGCGCCCGACGCCATGCCCAGCAACGGCGCAACACTGTTGACCAGCGACCCTTGCTGGCGATCGGTGTCCAACAGCGCCGCACTCAGTACGGCAGTGGCCATCCCCGTAGCAAAACCCTGAAGCACTCGTGCGCTGATCAACCAGGTGACACTGTCTGCGTTGATAAACAACAGCATCGCCAGCATGTTCAACATCACAGCGGTGAAGATCACCGGTTTGCGCCCCAGGTAATCCGAGAGCGAACCGACCGTGAGCAATGCCGCCAGCAAACTGATGGCGTACACGCCGAAAATCAGGGTCAGGGTCGCTGCCGAGAATTGCAGGTGCTCTTGGTACAAGTGATACAACGGCGTCGGCGCCGTGGACGCCGCAAGAAAACTGAGTAAGGTGATTGCCAGGAACCACAGGCTTGAACGATTTGACGTTGAACTGGACATGAGCACTCCGCAAAAGCTAATTTTTTGCTTTTGCGGAGTGTGCGACTGGCTGACGCTTAAAGCAAATTCTTTGTGTTAAGGTCCGATGCATGGCAATTAAAGAAGGTTTACGCCCGGGCGGCCGCAGTGCCCGGGTGCAAGAGTCGGTTCATTCGGCAGTCCGCGATCTCCTCGAAGAGCAGGACCGCGCCACCGTGACCGTCCCGCAAATCGCTGCGCGCGCTGGCGTCACGCCGTCGACCATCTACCGGCGCTGGGGCGATTTGTCGGTGTTGTTGGCGGACGTCGCCCTCGCCCGCATGCGCCCCGAGAGCGAGCCGGCCAATACCGGCAGCCTGCGCGGTGACGTGCGCGCCTGGGCCGAGCAGTATCTGGACGAGATGAGTTCCGAGCCCGGCCGCAACATCTTGCGCGACGTGCAATGCAGCACCACACCGGCCCTTTGCGCGACGATCATTGGCGGGCAGCTGCAGACGATTCTGGATCGTTACCCCGATCAGCCGAAGCCGAACGTTGATCGGCTGATCAACATGGTGGCGGCGCCCACGGTGTTTCGTATCCTGTTTTCAGTGGCGCCGTTAGAGGTTGAGGAGTTGCATCGGTTGATCGAGATTGCGCTGAGTCAGTGATACCGCCATCGTCGGAACTCCGCCCGGAGCAAGCTCGCTC
>NZ_LACH01000013.1:0-58571 GCF_000968015.1 Pseudomonas fluorescens | reverse complement strand
GCTCCGGGCGGCGTTCCGACGATGAGGCCAGCGAAAACACCAAACGCACCCTGCGACACCCCGCCGCGCCGCGACCTTGGTCGACACTGACTAACCCCTGCCATCGTGCGAGACTGTCTGTCCGGGCGGGAGTCCCGGGTGTCTTTTGTCTGGAGTTCCCATGTCGCTGTCCAGCGGGCTGATCGCCGCCGTCGCCCTGGCCTATATGGCCATCATGTTCGCCATCGCCTTCTACGGCGACCGTCGCAGCACGCCGTTGCCGCCGCGAGTGCGCGCCTGGGTGTACAGCCTGTCGCTGGCCGTCTATTGCACCAGTTGGACCTTCTTTGGCGCCGTGGGCCAAGCCGCTGAACAGCTCTGGTCTTTCCTGCCGATCTACCTCGGGCCGATCCTGCTGCTGGTGTGCGCGCCGTGGGTCCTGCAAAAAATGGTGATGATCAGCAAGCAGGAGAACATCACCTCGATTGCCGACTTCATCGCCGCGCGTTATGGCAAATCCCAGTCGCTGGCCGTGGTGGTGGCACTGATCTGCCTGGTCGGCGTTTTGCCCTACATTGCGTTGCAACTCAAGGGCATCGTGCTCGGGGTGAACCTGTTGATCGGTGCCGGTGCCGACGCCATGGGCACTCGCGCCCAGGACACGGCGCTGATCGTGTCAATGGTGCTGGCGCTGTTCACCATCGTGTTCGGTACCCGCAACCTCGACGCCACGGAACACCACCGCGGCATGGTCCTGGCGATTGCGTTCGAATCGCTGGTCAAGCTGTTCGCGTTTCTCGCGGTCGGCGCGTTCGTGACCTACGGCCTGTACGACGGTTTCGACGACCTGTTCGACCAGGCCATGCTCGCCCCGCGTCTGGAAGAATACTGGAAGGAAACCATCAACTGGCCATCGATGGTGGTGCAGACCGGCGTGGCAATGATGGCCATCATCTGCCTGCCCCGGCAGTTCCACGTGACCGTGGTGGAGAACATCGACCCTCAGGATCTGCGCCTGGCCAAATGGGTGTTTCCAGCCTATCTGGCGCTGGCGGCACTGTTCGTCGTGCCCATCGCCCTCGCTGGTCAGATGCTGCTGCCGAGTTCGGTGCTGCCGGACTCTTTTGTGATCAGCCTGCCACTGGCCCAATCCCATCCTGCCCTGGCGATGCTGGCGTTTATCGGCGGCGCTTCGGCGGCGACCGGCATGGTGATTGTCGCCAGTGTGGCGTTGTCGACCATGGTCTCCAACGACATGCTGTTGCCATGGTTGCTGCGGCGTAACAACGCCGAACGGCCGTTCGAGGTGTTCCGCCAGTGGATGCTCTCGGTACGCCGAGTGAGCATTGTGGTGATTCTGCTGCTGGCCTACGTCAGCTATCGCCTGCTCGGCTCGACGGCGAGCCTGGCGACCATCGGCCAGATCGCCTTCGCCGCCGTGACCCAACTGGCCCCGGCCATGCTCGGCGCGCTGTACTGGAAACAGGCCAACCGCCGTGGCGTATTCGCCGGCCTCGCCGCCGGGACGTTCCTGTGGTTCTACACCCTGATCCTGCCGATAGCGGCCCATAGCCTGGGCCTGTCCCTGAGCAGTTTCCCCGGTCTGGCCTGGCTGCACAGCAACCCGCTGAACCTGCCGCTCACTCCGCTGACCCAAGGCGTGATGTTGTCGCTGGCGGCCAACTTCACGCTGTTCGCCTGGGTGTCGGTGCTGTCACGCACGAGGGTTTCGGAACACTGGCAGGCGGGTCGCTTCATCGGTCAGGAAATCAGCGCCCGCCCCAGCGCCCGTTCGATGCTGTCGGTGCAGATCGACGATTTGTTGCAGCTGGCCGCACGCTTCGTCGGCGAAGAACGCGCCCGTCAGAGCTTTATCCGATTCGCCTACCGTCAGGGCAAAGGCTTCAACCCGAGCCAGAACGCCGACGGTGAATGGATCGCCCATACCGAACGTTTACTGGCCGGTGTGCTGGGTGCTTCTTCGACCCGGGCGGTGGTAAAAGCCGCCATCGAAGGTAGGGAAATGCAACTCGAGGATGTCGTCCGAATCGCCGACGAAGCCTCGGAAGTGCTGCAGTTCAACCGCGCGCTGCTGCAAGGTGCGATTGAGAACATCACCCAAGGCATCAGCGTGGTCGACCAGTCGCTGAAACTGGTGGCCTGGAACCGGCGCTACCTGGAGCTGTTCAACTACCCGGATGGACTGATCAGGCTTGGCCGTCCGATTGCCGACATCATTCGCTACAACGCCGAGCGCGGCCTGTGCGGTCCCGGCGAAGCCGAAGTGCATGTCGCCCGCCGCTTGCACTGGATGCGTCAGGGCCGCGCCCACACCTCTGAAAGACTTTTCCCCAATGGCCGTGTGATCGAGTTGATCGGCAACCCGATGCCGGGCGGCGGTTTCGTCATGAGTTTCACCGACATCACCGCGTTCCGCGAGGCTGAGCAAGCGCTGACCGAAGCCAACGAGGGCCTGGAGCGCCGGGTCACTGAGCGGACCCACGAACTGTCGCAACTCAACGTCGCCCTGACCGAAGCCAAGGGCACCGCGGAGTCGGCCAACCAGTCGAAAACCCGTTTCCTGGCGGCGGTCAGCCACGACTTGATGCAACCGTTGAACGCTGCGCGACTGTTCTCGGCCGCCCTTTCTCACCAAGACGACGGCCTCTCCGGTGAGGCGCAGAAACTGGTCCATCACTTGGACACGTCACTGCGCTCGGCCGAGGACTTGATCAGCGACCTGCTGGACATTTCCCGCCTGGAAAACGGCAAGATCACCCCCAATCCAAAACCGTTCGCGCTCAATGAGATGTTCGACGTCCTCGGTGCCGAGTTCAAGGCGCTGGCCCGCGACCAAGGGCTGAAATTCCGCGTCAGGGGCAGCACGTTGCGCGTCGACAGCGACATCAAACTGCTGCGACGAATCCTGCAGAACTTCCTGACCAATGCCTTCCGCTACGCCAAAGGGCCGGTGCTGCTGGGAGTTCGCCGACGCAAGGGCGAGTTGTGCCTGGAAGTCTGGGACCGTGGTCCGGGCATCCCTGTGGATAAACAGCAGGTCATTTTCGAAGAATTCAAACGCCTCGACAGCCACCAGACGCGCGCTGAAAAAGGCCTGGGGCTGGGACTGGCGATCGCCGACGGGTTGTGTCGCGTGCTGGGTCATACCTTGCGCGTACGCTCCTGGCCGGGGCGCGGCAGTGTGTTCAGCGTCAGTGTGCCGTTGGCTCGGGCGCAAACCGCGACCCCGACCAAGGTTGCCGAACTCAATGGCAAATTGCTGAGCGGCGCGCAGGTGCTGTGCATCGACAACGAAGACAGCATCCTGATCGGCATGAACAGCTTGCTCACGCGCTGGGGTTGTCAGGTCTGGACCGCGCGCAACCGCGATGAATGCGCGGCGCTGCTCAGCGACGGGATGCGACCGCAATTGGCACTGGTGGATTACCACCTGGACGATGGCGAGACCGGGACCGAACTGATGGCATGGTTGCGAACCCGATTGGGTGAGCCCGTGCCAGGGGTTGTGATCAGCGCCGATGGGCGACCGGAGACGATGGCCCAAGTGCATGCGGCTGGGCTGGATTACCTGGCTAAACCGGTGAAGCCGGCGGCGTTGCGGGCGTTGCTGAGTCGGCATTTACCGTTGTAGCGTGGCAGGCCTGAACCATGTCGTGGTGCAACTGCCGCCATCGCGAGCAAGCTCGCTCCCACATTGAACTGCATTCTATCTGGAAGAACTCGGTCAAATGTGGGAGCGAGCTTGCTCGCGATGGCGCTCCGAAGATCCTTTTGGCTACTCCGGCAATTCCGCCAACCCATCCACATCGGTCATCGCCCGCTCCAGCAAGTCTGCCGGCAGGCTCTTGCTCGCTCGTGCGCCAAGCAACTTGAGCTGCTCGCTACGGCTGACCAGATTGCCTCGGCCTTCCGTCAGCTTATTGCGCGCCGAGCTGTAGGCTTTATCCAGTTGCTGCAAGCGATTGCCAACTTCATCCAGATCCTGGATGAACAACACGAACTTGTCGTACAGCCACCCGGCCCGCTCGGCGATTTCCCGGGCGTTCTGGCTCTGGCGCTCCTGCTTCCACAGACTGTCAATGACGCGCAGGGTCGCCAGCAGAGTGGTCGGGCTGACGATCACGATGTTGCGGTCGAAGGCCTCCTGAAACAGCGTCGGCTCAGCCTGCAATGCGGCGGAAAACGCCGCTTCGATCGGTACGAAGAGCAGGACGAAATCCAGGCTGTGCAAACCGTCGAGACGCTTGTAATCCTTGCCGGCCAGCCCTTTGACGTGAGTGCGCAGGGACAGCACGTGTTGCTTGATGGCGATCTGGCCGATGGCATCGTCTTCGGCCGCGACGTATTGCTGATAGGCCGTGAGGCTGACCTTGGAGTCGACCACCACCTGTTTGTCGCCCGGCAGATAAATGATCACGTCCGGCTGGAAACGCTCACCGTCCGGGCCCTTGAGGTTGACCTGGGTCTGGTACTCGCGCCCCTTTTCCAGGCCCGCGTGCTCAAGCACTCGTTCAAGAATCAGCTCACCCCAGTTGCCTTGGGTTTTCTGGCCTTTCAAGGCGCGGGTCAGGTTGGTGGCTTCGTCGCTCAGGCGCAGGTTCAGCTGTTGCAGCCGTTCCAGTTCCTTGGCCAGGGAAAAACGCTCGCGGGCTTCAGCCTGATAGCTTTCTTCGACGCGTTTTTCGAAGGACTGGATGCGTTCTTTCAACGGATCGAGCAACTGACCGAGGCGTTGTTGACTGGTTTCGGCAAAACGCTGCTCGCGCTCGTCGAAGATTTTGCCAGCCAGCTCGGCGAACTGCGCTCGCAGCTCGTCTCGCGAGCCCTGCAGGTCGTTGAGGCGCTGCTGATGGCTTTCCTGCTGCTCACGCAACTCGGCGTTGAGCGAAGCGGCCTGGGCGTCCAGACGACGCAACTCAGCTTCTTTACCGGCGCGTTCCAGATTCCAGGCGTGGGCGGCATCGCGGGCATCGTCGCGTTCGATCTGCAGCAATTCGACTTCGCGGCGCATGGCGGCCAGGTCTGCTTGTTTGGCGGCGTTGGCCTGACCCAGATCACCTATTTCATCGCGACAGGCTTCGAGCTGGGCGTTCAATCCGTCCTGAGCCAGATGGGCCATGGCAACGCGTTCTTCCAAAAGTGCAACTTCTGACTGCGCGGTACTCGCTCGCCGCTGAAGTTGCCAGGCCAGTACCAATAACGGCAGCGCAGCACCCGCCAGACCGAGCAATGCGCTGGTCAAGTCCATAGCCATAGCCACTCCTGCCAATGAAATAAAGCTTGAAGGTTAACCAAGGCGTCAGGTCTTGGACAGCTCAGTCTTCGATCAGACCCAGTTCCTGCTGGGCGCGCCGATCCCCTGCCCGCGCGGCCGAACGCAAAAGGTCCTGGCCGATACGGCGATCCCGGGCATTCCCGCATTCACGGCACATCAGTTGACCGAGTCGGCTTTGCGCGGCCACGACCCCTTCACGGGCCGGCTGCTTGAGCAAACGTCCGGCGAAGTGTTTGACGTTGGGGTTTTCGCCCAGACGCGGGCTGTCCAGCAGCCACTCGGCCACACGCATCGAAAAGCGCTTGGGCGGGGTAACGCTGGGAGGTGTGGAGGTTGCAGAGACTGATACTGAGCGAAACTTCATAAAGCACTGTGGGGCAGATCGGAAGGCGCGCCACTCTACTCTTTTTTTCTTACAGGTAAAGCCTAAAAAAACCCGGCACGCCCGTCCTAGAGCAAGCGCTCGGGACAATCCACAGAAGCTGTGGATAACTCAGTGGACAACCGCCCTTGAACTCTCGCAAAGCCGTATGGAATGGGGCTCGCAGTCAAACTGACGATTTTTTCACCAGTAAAAAAAAGCGATGTTTTTCATTGACTTAAATTTTGGTTACAGGCACCCACTGCGTTTGAAGGGGAGATGACAGCGGCGTGACACCCTCCGTGACTTATGTGCACAAGTACCTTCGAGGCAGTTATATCGATGCGCTTTTACGGCGCATTTTTCGCCTGAACCTGGGGATAAACCTTGGCAAACCCATGATCCAGGCAGGTCCTGGCCCGATGAGCCGTGACTACCAATGGTCGGAATTTGTGCTATTACAGGGCAAGTCTGCGGGTCATGGCTTTTTCCGAGCGCCAATCCGTACGTTGAATCAGGGCATCCAGACATCTTTTTTGCTAACACACTTCCCTTCAGCAATTCAATCCGTTAGTATCCGCGGCGTTAGTACCAAGCTGAAAGTCAATTCTGGTCGAACAAATCCCCCCGGTCAGCCTTCCCAAAGGAAGCCTCCACCGACAAAGCGGGATCGACCACCTCGATGGTTTCCAGGTAAACCTTGCGTCAACACAGCCTTTGAATCGAAAGCAAAGGGTGTTGCGAAGATCACTTACTCTGACCGAACCAACCTGCAAATTGATCAGGATCTTCACCCCGGGCCCAGAACCTTTGCCCTTGATGTGTTGCCTGCCCTCCTAAGTACCTACCTGCCAGCCCAAGCGCGCCAATTTATCAGCGCTTCAAACTGGCTGCTTTGTTCCAGTCGGGTTCTTCGTTCGACCAATGGTGGTCGTCGTCACTGGAACGTTTTAACTTTGCACGGTTCTTATCCGTGTCGCTTGTAGGAACACCCAATGACTATGTCTACTCAAATCCACACCCAGGATGCCATTCGCACCCTAACCAATGCTTTTGCACCAATGAACTGCCTCATCATGGCTGCTCGCAAAGGCTGCTTCAGCTTCACTCTGGTCAACGAACACGGCATCGCTCGTCACAGCGAACGCCTGTACCCCGATCAATACTCCAGCGCCGAGCCGCTGCAGGCCGTGATCGAGCGTACCCGTCAGGCACTGGTTGCCTGATACGCCAGAAAGACTGAAAACCTCAAAAGCCTCGCTTAAAAAGCGGGGCTTTTTATTGCCCGATATTTCTCTTTTCGCTGTCACCGCCTAAGCACTAAGCGATATAACGGTTATAACTCGCAGCCGGAAATATTTTAAAAACAGGCCTTTACGGCGCGAATATGACACTACACTTCAACTCAAGCGGCCTAAACCGCTTCCGGCGAGCCTGAGTCGATTCACCCGCTGCCAAGGCCCCTTCAGGTATCGCCGACCATTTGATGTTTCGAGGGTTTTATGGGTATCGCTGCCAGCGAACTGTGCCGTTATGTGATCCGCCCGACATTGATCTACCTCGGGTGCCATAGCGCAACTGCCGAATCCCTGCTGCTGGGCGTTGCCGCCAGCCAGTCAGCCCTTGGAACTGCCCTGCATGACCGCCGTGGACACGGCCTGTACCGAATCGCCGAACCCCGCCATCAAGCACTTTGGGACCACTACCTGGCACTTGACCCGGAACGCGCAAGCCTGGTTCGCGGACTGGCCAGTCAGCATGCTTTCCTGAGTGGTCCGCACCTCGAACTGACCGTCAACCTGCGTTACGCCACAGCCATCGCCTGGCTGCTGGTAGAAGAACAGAACACCCCCCTCCCCGAAGCAGACGACCTACTGGGAATGGCCCGTATCTGGCGCCAGACCTTCCAGCCCCAAGGACGCCTGAGAGACTTCACCTGCGCCTGGCAAACCTGTGTTTCACCGCTGAATCAGGTCGCCTGCTGATCTGCCGCGCCCACAAGATCGCGCAACTGCTGCGATTTTGGTCGGATTGTCCTACAAAACCGCTCTAAATCAAGCATTACAGCCTATAGCGCTGGGACGAAAATGTTGGTAATTTTCGCCCCGGTGATCACCAGGAGTTCTAATAATGAAAAAAGTAATGCTCAAAACCACCCTTAGCCTCGCCGTTACCTTGGCATCCACCCAGATCTTCGCAAGTGGCTTTGCCCTAAACGAACAAAGCATCAGCGGGATGGGGACAGGTTTTGCCGGGCGATCTTCTTCTGCCGACGACGCATCCACCGTATTTGGCAACCCTGCCGGCATGTCTCGCCTCAAGCGCGAACAAGTGACCGGTGGTGTTGCATTCATCGACGCGCACACTGACATCAATGACGCCAGCTCAAGCCCGAATGGTGGTACCAACAAAGGTGACATGGTCCCTTTCATGGGCGTACCCATGGGCTACTACGTAAAGCCAATCGATGACCATTGGGCAGTCGGTTTCGGCGTCTACGCTCCATTCGGCCTGGTGACCGACTACGAGAACGGCTTCGCCGGCAGATACTTCGGCAGCAAGAGCGAAGTCAAAATCGTGACTCTGCAGCCAACCGTCAGCTACGCCTTCAACGACAAGGTGTCGATCGGTTTCGGTCCGACCATCAACCGCATCGACGGGACCCTGGAATCGAATCTGTCGCTGAACCCGCGCGCAGCGGACGGCACCGTCAAGATCGAGGGTGACGACACCGCGCTGGGTTACAACATCGGCATCATGGTTCAAGCCCTCGAAAGCACTCGCCTCGGCCTGACCTATCACTCGAAAGTGAAGTACAAGCTCGAAGGTGACACCAAGGTCAACTACGCCCTGCTCGGCCCACTGGGGAACCAGAAGTTCGACGCTTCGCTGGACATCACCACGCCTGAGTCGGTGGACTTTTCGGTCACTCACCAGCTGAACGACCAGTGGACCCTCTACGCAGGCAGCACCTGGACTCGCTGGAGCCGCCTGAAAGAGATCTCCGTTGAGAACGAAGGCGTTCCTGCCGCCCTGGCCGCACGCGGCTTTGGCACCATCACTGAAGAGCAGAACTGGCACGACACCTGGGCTCACGCCATCGGTGCTTCGTACCAGCTGAACAAGCAGTGGGTGCTGCGTACCGGCCTGTCGGTCGACCAGGCACCGACCAACAACACAAACCGCTCCCCTCGTATTCCGACTGGCGATCGCAAGATTTTCAGCCTGGGCGCCGGCTGGAGTCCGACCGACGACCTGACCATCGACGTAGCGTATTCGTACCTGCGCGAAGAGACGGTCAAGGTCAACAACAGCAACGGCCGTCAGAACTACAGCGCAGAGTATGAAAACTATGCGAACGGTTTCGGTGTTGGCGCGACCTACCGCTTCTGATGATTCACGGCGAACCTGAACCCCTCGCCGCCTGAATCAAAAAAGCCCCACTCTCTTGTACAGAGGCGGGGCTTTTTAATGGGTATCGATCAGGGTTGCGAGGCCAGTGCCTTTTCTACCGCCTCGATAAACTCAGGGTCATCAGGCTTGGTCAGGCTGGAAAAACTGGCGATCACCTTTCCCTTGCGATCAACCACGTATTTGTAGAAGTTCCACTTCGGCGCGATGCTCTGCTTGGCGAGGGTCTTGAACAAGTGCGTCGCGTCATTACCGCGGACTTTCTGCGGTTCAGTCATGGTGAACGTCACGCCGTAGTTCACGTAGCAGACCTTGGCAGTCTCTTCGCCATCCTTGGACTCTTGCTTGAAGTCATTGGACGGAACGCCGATCACCTCCAGCCCCTGATCCTTGTAACGCTGATTCAGCGCCTCAAGGCTTTTGAACTGCGGGGCGAAACCACAGAAGCTCGCAGTATTGACAACCACCAATGGTTTGTCGGCGAAGCGCTGGCACAGGTCGATGGACTCCTTGGCGCGCAATTTGGGCAACGAGCCTTGCAGCAGCTCCGGGCATTCGGCCGCTTGAGCCAATCCACTAAACGCTACCAGTAACGCGGGAACTGCGAGCCAACGCATCAACATGTCGGTGCATCCTTAGAAATCGTCAAAACCGAAGTTACTCGCCCTCACATGCTGCTAGCAAGCACCCATGCCCAGTTGCATCAACGCCAGCCCGCCCTGATGCCAGCCCCACCACGACAAGGCGAGCAGCAAGGCGCAGACAGCGGCGACTGCGATCCGCGGCCAGAGACTGTTCATATCGCACTCATCTGTGTTTGCAGGCGCGCCACCGGCTGCTCACGCACCGGCCAGTTCAGGGCGGCGGCCATCAGGCTCAAGAGAATCGCCACTTGCCAGATCAAGTCATAGCTCCCGGTTCGGTCGTACACCACCCCGCCCAACCAGCCACCGAGGAACGATCCGAGCTGGTGGAACAGGAAAACAATCCCACCGAGCATGGACAGATTTCGCACGCCGAACAAGGTCGCGACGGTGCCGTTGGTCAAGGGCACGGTCGACAGCCACAGGAAGCCCATCGCCATGCCAAACAGGTAAGCGGTAGTCGTCGTGACCGGCGCCCACAGGAACAACCCGATCACTACTGCCCGCAGCAGATACAAGCCCGTGAGCAAACGCGGCTTGGACATCCGCCCGCCGAGCCAGCCCGCCGTGTAGGTCCCGAATATATTGAACAGCCCGATCAACGCCAGCACCGTCGTACCGACGCTCGCCGGGAGGTGCTGATCCACCAGATAAGCCGGCAAGTGCACGCCGATGAACACCACCTGGAAGCCGCAAACAAAAAAGCCGAATGCCAGCAGCCAGAATCCCGAATGGGAACAGGCCTCGCGCAGCGCCTCGGACAGTGTTTGCTCATGGCCGAACACCGGTAGCGGCTTGTCCTTGAGCATGCTCACCAGCGGCACAATCAGCGCCACCAACAGGCCCAGCACCAGCAATGCCGCGGACCAGCCGAGCCAGCCGATCAACCCCAGCGTACCGGGCAACATGGCGAACTGGCCGAAAGAGCCGGCAGCGCTGGCAATGCCCATGCCCATGCTGCGTTTCTCCGGCGGCACTGCGCGGCCGACCACGCCGAGGATCACCGAGAAGGAGGTGCCGGACAGACCCAAGCCGATCAACAGGCCGGCACTCAGGGACAAGGTCACGGCCGAATCCGACAGCCCCATGAACACCAGGCCCAACGCATACAGGACACCGCCGACCAGCACCACTTTCGCGGCGCCGAAGCGGTCGGCCAGCGCGCCGGTGAATGGCTGCGCCAGGCCCCAGATCAGGTTCTGCAAGGCAATGGCGAAGGCAAACGTCTGACGCCCCCAGCCGAACTCGGCACTCATTGGCGCCAGAAACAGCCCGAAGCCGTGCCTTACCCCCAAGGACAACGCGAGAATCAGCGCACTCCCCAACAAAACCCAACCACAAGTACGCCACATCGATGTCATTCTTATTCTCCGGTAGCGGGTATATACCCGCTTAAGATCGGAAAAACCGGCATCAGGCCAGTTCGTCCAGCAGTCGCAGCAAGGTTTCACGTTTCTCGGCACCCAGACGGTCGATCAACCGCTGTTGCGCCGCTTCCCACGCGGGCAAGGCCGCTTTCAGGCGTTCAACACCGGCCTCGGTGAGCATGACGATGCGGTTACGCATGTCTTCGCCCTCGACCAGCATCAGCAGGCCTTCGCCTTCCAGCACCCGCAGATTGCGCCCCAAGGTGCTGCGATCCAGCCCCATGGCCTCGGCCAACGTGGAAATACTCGGTTTATCCAGACGCTGCAGATTACACAGCAGAGAATACTGGGCAACGTTGATCCCGAAGCCGTCGAGAGCGCCGTCGTAGTGCCTGCTGACGCCACGGGCGGCGCGACGCAGGTTGATGCATAAACATTGGGAGTCGAGCATGGTGCGTGTATATACCCGCGAATGTGTTAAATCAAGTTACCAAATCAGTTATGCAGTGTCTGGTAGATCGCCATCGCGAGCAAGCTCGCTCCCACATTGGAACGCGGTCACCTGTGGGGGGCGAGCTTGCTCGCGATGAGGCCAGCCCATCCTGCGCACATCCCATCAGACCAACGCCAATCCTACCAGCACCGCCATCTCCAGCATCTCCAGCATTGCCCCGGCCGTGTCCCCCGTCGTGCCGCCCAATCGACGCAGCATCACTTGCCGCAACCACGCAAAAACCACTGCCGCCAGAACAAGCGCCCAAACACCGCTGAGACCCGCGATCAATACACAGGTTAATGCGCTAACGACCAACACCTGCTTGCCCGCCAAACGCGGCAGATGATCGGCCAGCGCTTGCCCCAAGCCACCGGCACGCACATAAGGCGTGGTCAGGAACAACCCCAGCATCGCGCTGCGCCCGATCAACGGAGCGATGATCAGGACAACGGCGTGTTGCTGCTCGATCAATGCCAGCAACGCGACGAACTTGAGCAGCAACACCAGCACCAATGTCACGACCGCAATCGGCCCGCTGCGCGGGTCCTTCATGATCGTCAACGTGCGCTCGCGGTCGCCGAACCCACCGAGCCATGCATCGGCGCTGTCGGCCAGGCCGTCCAGGTGCAACGCGCCGCTGAGCAATACCCAAACCGTCAGCAACAACGCGGCGTGAAGCAACAACGGAGTGCCGAGCAACAGCCAGTTGAACGCCCACAAAATCCCGCCAAACAGCAGGCCGACCAGCGGATAAAACAGCAGCGACCGCCCCAATTCCTGTGGTTCCGGCATGCCCGGCAGGCGAATCGGCAGACTGCTCAAAAATTGCAGGGCGATCCAGAACGGCAACATGGTCAGAGCGCTTCCTTTAACAACAGGCCGGATTCGACCGACAGTGAAAACAACGCGCCATGCCCGACTTCGACGTTGAGCAACTGCTCACGGGGCAACCCCCGCGCCTGAGCCAGCAACAAGCGCATGACCCCGCCGTGACTGATCAGCAACACCCGCTCGCCTGCGTAGGTAGCCTGCAAGCGTTCAACGGCCGCCAACACTCGCGTCGAAAAATCCACCACCGGCTCACCCTGTGGCGGCGTAAACGAGTAAGGGTCGGCCCAGAATAATCCCAATGCATCGGCATCGGTTTCCATCAGCGCGGCGGCGCTCTGCCCTTCCCAGGCGCCGAAGTGCAGCTCCTGGAGGTCTTTATCCAGCTGCACCGGCAAACCCAGCTGTGCGCCGAGTTCTTCGGCGAACCGCGCACACCGTTGCAACGGCGAACTGACCAAACGATCCCAAGGCCCCTGCTCGACCACCGCCACGCGCATCTGCGCCCAGCCCTTTTCAGTCAACGCATCGTCAAGGCTGCCGCGCAAACCGCCGCCGAGTTCGGTTTCACCGTGGCGCAACAGATCCAGGTGCAAAGTCATGCCGGACGGTCCGCCACGGCGGCCTCGGCGAAGGTCGCCATCTGCCCGTGAAGGTCGCACGCCAGACGCAGCAATGGCACGGCCAACGCAGCGCCACTGCCCTCGCCCAAACGCAGGCCGAGGTCCAGCAGCGGTTCGGCGTTCAGGGTTTCCAGTACATGTCGATGACCCGGCTCGGCGCCGCGATGACCGAACAACAGCCACTGACGGCATTCAGGGTTCAAGCGCACCGCCACCAACGCCGCAACGCTGCAAATGAAACCGTCCACCAGCACCGCGACGCCTTCCTGGGCACACGCCAGATACGCGCCGACCAGTGCCGCGATTTCAAAACCGCCGAGGTTGAACAGGGTTTGCAGCGCATCGCCACGTTGAGCGCTGTGCAATGTCAGCGCGCGCTCGATAACCTGGGCTTTATGACTGACACCCGCCGCGTTCAAACCCGTGCCCGGCCCGGCCAGATGCACCACCGGGCAATCGAGCAAGGCACAGGCCAACGCGCTGGCCGCGGTGGTGTTGCCGATGCCCATCTCGCCACCGATAAACAACTGTGCACCCGCCGCGATGGCACGCTGCACGCTGTCGCGGCCAGCCTGCAAAGCGAGTTCGCCTTGAGCCGGCGTCATCGCCGAACCTTCGACGAAATTCGCCGTGCCCGGGCCGATGTTCAAGTGGCGCACACCCGGCAAATTCAACGTCGGCGTCACCGTGCCGAGGTCTACAACTTCCAGGGAGGCCCCGAGTTGTCGCGCCAACACGCTGATCGCCGCCCCACCGCTGACGAAGTTGTGCAGCATCTGCCCGGTGACTTCCTGGGGAAATGCCGACACCCCTTCAGCGACCACGCCGTGATCACCGGCAAAAATCGCGATCCACAGCTGATCCAGTCTCGGCTTGACCTGCCCCTGCAGCCCGGCCAATTGCACGGCCACCGACTCAAGCTGACCGAGGGAGCCGGCCGGTTTGGTCAGCTGCTGTTGACGGGCCTGCGCTTGCTCGACCGCTTGAGCATCGATCGGTTTGCAGGGGTTCAGCCACCAGGATTGAGTCATAACGCAGTTCCTTTCAAAGTCAGGGGCAGACCGGCGACGGTCAGGACGACGCGCTGACAGCGCTCGGCCAACGCTTGATGCAGCCAACCGGCTTCATCGACATAGCGGCGAGTCAATTCGCCCAGCGGCACGACACCCATTCCGGTCTCGTTGCTGACAAAAATGATTTCACCCGGCAACGACGCCAGGCAGTCCAGCAATGCATCACGTTCAGCCGACAAGCGCTTGGCGTCGTCGAGCATCAGCAGATTAGTCATCCACAACGTCAGGCAATCCACCAGCAGGCAACGATCGGCGCTGGCGGTTTCGCGCAGGACGCGGGCGAGCTCCACCGGCTCTTCGATCAACGCCCATTCGGCCGGACGACGGGCGCGGTGATGGGCGACCCGCTCGTTCATTTCACCGTCGAGCGGTTGGCTGGTGGCGATGTAAGTCACCGCCAGAGCGCTGTCGGAGGCGAGTTTTTCGGCCAGGCGACTTTTACCGGAACGGGCGCCGCCGAGGATCAGTTGCAGCATGGTTCATTCCTTCAAATAGGCGGTGTGGCGACGGGCCTCATCGCGAGCAAGCTCGCTCCCACAAGGATCGAGGTTGTTTACAGATTTTTGGTCCGCACACGGAACCTGTGGGAGCGAGCTTGCTCGCGATGAGGCCGGAACAGTCACCTCAAATCCCGCAGAGTTGACGCAACAGCCGGGTATCCAGATGCTTTTCCACCAGATCCGCCAGCCGCTCGATATCGCGCTCACGCAACGCGTGATAATCCACGTCCTGCACCGCCTGCAAACCTGCCCAGCGCAACAGCGCACTGCACGCTGCGGGCGATTCAAACAGCCCATGCAGATAGGTGCCGAAAATCTGCCCGTCCACGCTTTGCGCACCGTCGCAGCGACCGTCGTCCAGCTGCACGGCGGCGTTTTCCAGCGCCGGCCCGGTGGTCACCCCGGCATGAATTTCATAGCCGCTGACCGGCGCGTCCTCGAGCGCCAGACGCCCGCGCACATTGCGTAATTGCTTCTCTTCTTCGAGCTGGGTTTCGAACGCCAACAAGCCCAAACCGGCGCTGGAACCCGGTGCGCCTTCGAGGCCCAGCGGGTCGTGTACCTGCTCGCCGAGCATTTGCAGACCGCCGCAAATTCCCAGCACTTTGCCGCCATAACGCAGATGACGACTGATCGCGGTGTCCCAGCCATTGGCGCGCAGATAGGCGAGGTCACTGCGCACGCTCTTCGAACCGGGAAGAATAATCAGGTCCGCCGGTGGAATCGCCTGACCGGGGCCGACAAATTGCAGATCCACCTGCGGATGCAAGCGCAGCGGATCGAAATCGGTGTGGTTGCTGATGCGCGGCAACACCGGCACCAGCACTTTCAACACCTGGTTGGCCTTGTCGGTCTGCCGCTGATCGATGCCGTCCTCAGCCTCAAGATGCAGGTCCATCACGTAAGGCAGAACGCCGATCACCGGTTTTCCGGTGCGCGCTTCCAGCCAGTCGAGACCCGGTTGCAGCAAAGCGATATCGCCGCGAAACCGGTTGATGATGAAGCCTTTGACCCGCGCCTGCTCGCTGGGCGACAGCAGTTCCAACGTGCCCACCAGATGCGCGAAAACCCCGCCACGATTGATGTCGGCAATCAACACCACCGGGCAATCCACCGCTTCGGCAAACCCCATGTTGGCAATGTCACCGGCACGCAGATTGATCTCGGCCGGCGAGCCCGCGCCTTCGACCATGACCACGGGATACGCCGCGCTCAGCCGTCCATGAGAGGCCAGCACTGCTTGCATGGCGATGGCTTTGTAATCGTGATACGCGACCGCGTTCATCGTCGTGACCGCGCGGCCATGGATGATCACTTGAGCGCCGGTGTCACTGTTGGGTTTGAGCAGCACCGGGTTCATGTCGGTGTGCGGCTCAAGGTTGGCGGCCTGAGCCTGCACCGCTTGCGCGCGACCGATCTCGCCACCGTCGGCGGTCACGGCACTGTTGAGCGCCATGTTCTGCGGCTTGAACGGCACGACGCTGACGCCCTGACGCGTGACCCAGCGGCACAACGCCGTCACCAGCGTGCTTTTACCAGCGTCGGAAGTGGTGCCTTGCACCATCAACGTAGTCATTGGGTTTCCTTGGCGTAGGCTTCGAGCGCTTGCGCGAGACGTGTCCAGTCGGCTTCATCGGCGGGCAAGCCAAAACGCAGGCTGCTGTTGTGCGCAAACAACCGCAGGAGAATGCCGCGCCGGGCCATGAATTTGTGCAATGCTTCGGCGTGATCGGTGATCAGCCATTGAAACAACGCGCAGCCGCCTTGTGGTTTGAAACCGTGCTGTTCAAGCAGCAGCGCCAGACGCTCGCTGGCTTCATCAGTGCGAACCCGTTGCCGGGCATGCCCTTCGGTATCCAGCAGACAGGCCTGACCCAACACCCGCGTCGGCCCGCTGACCGCCCACGGCCCCACTTGCTCGGCCAGCAACTTGAGCAACTTGCGCTCGGCCAGCACGAACCCCAGACGCACACCGGCCAGGCCGAAAAACTTGCCGAAGGAACGCAACACGATCAACCCGACCTGATTGGCAAAAGGAGCCAGGCTCAGCTGCGGTGTGTTGTCCATGAACGCCTCGTCCACCACCAGCCAGCCACCGCGCTGCGCCAGCCGCGAGTGCCAGTTGAGCAGCCGACTCGGCGTCAGGCTCAGGCCGGTTGGGTTGTTCGGGTTGACCACTACCAACACGTCGAGGCTGTCGAGAAAGAAGTCGACTTCCTGCTCCAGCACTTCACGCACGATGTAGCCATTACGGCGCCACGCTTCGGCGTGTTCGGCGTAACACGGCGAGAGCACGCCGACCTTGCCGACCCGGCGCAAACGCGGCAGCAACTGGATCGCCATTTGCGACCCGGCCACCGGCAGCACCTGCGCGGCGCCGTAATAATCACAGGCCGCCTGCTCCAGACCGTCATCGGTTTCCGGCAAACGCGCCCAAGCCCGCAATGGGATCTCCGGGACCGGAAACGGCCAGGGCGCGAGGCCGCTGGACAGGTCGAGCCAATCGGCTTCGGCGATGCCGTAATCGAGCGCCGCCTTGCGTAACCGACCACCGTGTTCAAGCATAGAATTCAGCCCCCACGCAGAGGATCAGCAACCATAACCATACCCCGCGCTGGACCAATTGCCAGCCGCGGTCGATGGAGTCGGCGTCCGCCGGCACGCCTTCGCCTAGCTGTGGACGCTGATGCAGTTCACCGTGATAAATCGCCGCCCCGCCCAACTCGACACCGAGCGCGCCGGCACCGGCCGCCATCACTGGGCCGGCATTCGGGCTGTCCCAGGTCGGGCCCTGGGTACGCCAGCATTTCAGCGCGAGTCGGGTTTTGCCCAGCAGCGCGTAGGTCAATGCCACGAGGCGTGCAGGAATGTAATTGAGGACGTCGTCGATCTTTGCCGCTGCCCAGCCGAAACGCTCGAAGCGTTCGTTGCGGTAACCCCACATCGCATCCAGCGTGTTGCTCAAACGGTAGAGCACCACACCGGGCGCGCCGGCGACAGCAAACCAGAACAGCGCAGCGAATACCGCATCGCTGCCGTTCTCCAGCACCGATTCTGTGGCGGCGCGGGCGACTTCGGTTTTATCCAGTTCGCTGGTCTGGCGGCTGACCAGATAGCTGACACGTTTGCGCGCCTCGTCCAGATCATCGCTGCGCAGCGCCTTGGCCACCGGCTCGACGTGTTCACCAAGGCTGCGCATGCCGAGGGCGCAATAGAGCACGAGAATCTCGACGATCCAGCCGACATAGGGCGCCCAGGAAAACGCCGTGGCCAATAAGGTCAGCGGCAACACCGCGATCACCCAAGCGGTGACCCCGTGACTGCGCCAACCACGGCCACCGCCATTGAAACGTTTCTCGATGCGGTCGGCAAAACGGCCGAACGCCACCAGCGGATGCCAGCGTTTGGGCTCACCCAGCAGCGCATCCAGCGCAACCGCGGCGACACTCAACAACGCCACACTCATTGACTCACTCCCCAATAATTTTCATACAGCAATTCACTGAGCGGACGCGCCTGCGCCCAGCCTTCGAGTACCAGCATCGGTGCCGGATAGAATTCCTTGACCGGGCCGAGACAAAGAACAGCCAACGGCTTGGCTCCGGCGGGCAAACCCAACAGGTCCGCTAGCGCTTGCGGCTCGAACAGCGAGACCCAGCCCATGCCCAATCCTTCAGCGCGGGAGGCCAGCCAGAGGTTCTGGATCGCGCAGGACAGCGAGGCCATGTCCATTTCCGGTAAGGTGCGACGGCCGAAGATGTGACGCTCGCGATCATCCATCAGCGCAGCGACCAGCACTTCGGCGCAGTCGTTGATGCCTTCGACTTTCAGCTTCATGAATTCGTCGGTGCGCTCGCCGAGGGCTTCGGCGGTGCGGATGCGTTCTTCTTCCACCAGTGACTGGATCTTGCCGCGCAGGGCTCGATCACTGATGCGGATGAACCGCCATGGCTGCATCAGGCCGACACTTGGCGCCTGATGCGCAGCTTCGAGCAGGCGCCGCAGTAACTCGGGCTCGACCGTGCCACCGCTGAAATGACGCATGTCGCGGCGTTCGCCGATGGCTCGGTAGACCGCCGCGCGCTCAGCTTCAGAAAATGCGTTGTCGGTCATGGCCTCTTCGCGAGCAGGCTCGCTCCCACAGTGGATCGCGTTTCTTCAGGCAACACACTTTCTAATGTAGGAGTGAGCCTGCTCGCGATGGCGGCCTCAAGGTCAGGCGCAAACAACGCGGCTACAGCTGTCGGATTGGACGGGAAATAAAAGTGCACATACGAGGCAGTCATCCGCCCCTCACGATAAACCGCCTCTGCCCCACGCCCACCGTTAGGGCTCAAGCCACGAGCAATAGGTTCAAGTTCGGTACTGGTCAGCGAGTGGTGATAGGTGTGCCCGCGCAACGAACCTTCCGGCAACTCGACCGCCTGCAACGCCAACGCGGCCAGACGCTTTTGCATCACCGCATCACCAGCCAGCAAGCCAACCAGTTCAGCGCGAGTGCCTTCGACATCGGTCAACGAATCGAGCAGATAAAGCATGCCGCCACACTCGGCCAACAACGGTTTGCCCGCTGCATGGTGAGCGCGAATAGCGTCCAGCATCGTAGTGTTCTGTGCCAGCGCCACATGATGCAATTCGGGATAACCGCCCGGCAGGTAGAGGCTATCTGCCTCCGGCAATTGCGTGTCACGGATCGGAGAGAAAAACAGCAACTCAGCGCCCATGGCTCGCAGCAAGTCCAGGCTGGCACCGTAGGTGAAGGCAAACGCTTCGTCACGGGCCACGGCAATTCGCACGCCGGCCAGCAAAGGCTCGGCAGCGGTCACATCAGGTGCGGCGAACTCCACCGCCGGTGGCAGCGCGACCTCGCAACTGCTGGCCAGTGCGTCAGCCGCTGCATCGAGGCGCAGATCGAGATCGTTCAACTCACTGGCCTGAACCAGTCCGAGATGGCGACTCGGCAATTCGATCCCGGTTTCCCGGGACAAGGCACCGTACCAACGCAAACCTTCAGTGAGGCTGCCTTCCAGTAATTGCGCGTGACGCAGGGTGCCGACACGGTTGGCCAGCACACCGGCAAACGGCAAGTCCGGCTGATAGCGCGCCAGCCCCAGGGCCAGTGCGCCAAAAGTCTGGGCCATGGCGGTGCCGTCGATCACACCGAGCACCGGCACACCGAAGTGCCGCGCCAGATCGGCGCTGGACGGCGTACCGTCGAACAGGCCCATGACGCCTTCGATGAGGATCAGGTCGGCTTCGCCGGCGGCTTCCCACAACAGTCGACGACTTTCCTGCTCGCCGACCATCCACATATCCAATTGATACACCGGCGCACCGCTGGCGCGCTCGAGAATCATCGGGTCGAGAAAGTCGGGGCCGCATTTGAACACGCGCACCTTGCGCCCCTGATTGCGATGCAAACGGGCCAGCGCGGCGGTGACGGTGGTCTTGCCCTGACCGGAGGCCGGCGCGGCAATCAATACCGCCGGGCAATGACGTGGCTGACTCACAATTCGACGCCTTTTTGCGCTTTGATCCCGGCCTGGAACGCGTGCTTGATCACGCCCATTTCGGTGACGGTGTCAGCCAGTTCGATCATCTCCGGCTTGGCGCCGCGACCGGTGACCACCACGTGCTGCATCGGCGGACGGGCCTGCAAGTCGCTGAGCACTTGATCGAGATCCAGATAGCCGTGCTTGAGCGCAATGTTCAATTCATCCAGCACCACCAGGCCGATCGACGGATCACGCAGCAATTCGCGCGACACCGCCCACGCGGCTTCAGCGGCGGCGATGTCGCGCTGGCGATCCTGGGTTTCCCAGGTGAAGCCCTCGCCCATCACATGAAAACGTACCTGTTCCGGGAAGCGCCGGAAGAACAGTTCTTCGCCCGTGCTGCTGCGCCCCTTGATGAACTGCACCACGCCACACTGCATGCCGTGGCCCATGGACCGGGCGAGCATGCCGAAGGCCGAGCTGCTTTTACCTTTGCCGTTGCCGGTCAGCACCAGCAGCAGGCCGCATTCATTCGGGGAATTGGCGATGCGTTCGTCGATCACGGCTTTTTTGCGCAGCATGCGCGCCAGATGACGTTCGTCACGATCGGGGGTATCAGTCATGGGGGAGCTCTCCGTTGAGGCTGGATAACGGCGGGCAGGCACAAGAATAGACGGCAAGAAGCCTGGCATCGCCCACCGTGATGCCGCTGGATGGATCAGGCCGGTCTCCGGGCTCATGAGCGGCATTTTGCCTGACTGCGCGCCTTCCCATGTCAATATCGACACAGTGGCTCAAGGCGCAGCCTTCACTCATTTACCGTTGCGGGGGCAGCGCCGGGATCATGGCTCTTCGTCGCTTGAAGAGCGTCACTCACCGGCTTCCCTGTTTCACTCTGTCGACCAAGGTCACAGAGCACCTGAAACAAGCCGCGAAGGTTAGAGGGTTGGGGATGGAGCGTCAATTGAAGACAGGCGGCCTGCAAGCGAATAACTGCCGTCGATCAATTATCTGACGCCAATCTTGTGCCACACTCTCAGCAGTGATATCAAAGAGCCACAATCTCACAACACAATAAAAAGGGTGAGCCACATGCAAGGCATGATCATCAGCAATCCGAAGCTGGAATTCCTGCGCCCGGTGCTGGAACGCTGGTTTGACTGTATCGACCGCTACAACGCCGTGCGCGGCGATAACGACACGCCTTACTGGTACGACGAAAAGGCCAACCTGGGCCTGCTTTCCGCCGCAGCCTGGATGGCGGAAATGGTGACACTGCAACAAACACCAACCCGTAAACAGACCGAAGAAGGCGAACGCAATGGCCGCGCCGATCTGTTTATCGCGACCAGCGAAGAACGCGCTTATCTTCAGGCGACCCAACGCTGGCCACGCGTCAACAGCCTGAACCTGACTCAAGCATTGCAGGACATCACCAGCGATGCCAAACGCATCAGCTACGCCAGCGACCTGAAACTCGGCTGCCTGTTCGTCGCGCCGCAAAAAGCCCAACAAAGCGCCACCCCGGAAGAACTCCAGGACATGGTCGACGATCTGCAAAAGGAACACACCTGCGCCGTGGCCTGGTACTTCCCCTATGCCTATCGCAAATTGCGCAACGAAGCCGGCAACTATCATCCCGGCATTGCCGTGCTGTTCAAGGAAGCCCGCGGCTGACCAGTTGAACCATCGATCACCTGCGCTTCTCTATTGATTAGGTCAATGCATTCATAGGGAAGATCAGCATGCGCAAGCCCCCGCTCGCTCTCGTCATCGTGCTCGCCGGAGGGCTTGCCGCCTGTGGTGAAACCGCCAGGCTGCAAGTCTCCGACGGCATCGGCCCGTCGCCCAAGCTGCCAGAACCGAACAAAACCCTGATCCCGACGGTGAACATCGCCCCGGCGATCGGTTGGCCGGACGGCACGAAACCCATCGCCGCGACAGGGACTCAGGTCGCGGCTTTTGCCGAAGGTCTCGATCACCCGCGCTGGCTCTATGTGTTGCCCAACGGTGACGTGCTGGTGGCCGAAACCAACGCACCGCCCAAACCCGATGACGGCAAAGGCGTTCGTGGTTGGGTCATGGGCAAAGTCATGGGCCGTGCTGGCGCCAAAGTACCGAGCCCGAACCGCATCACGCTGCTGCGGGACAAGGACCACGACGGCATCGCCGAAACCCGCACGGTGTTCCTGGAAAACCTCAACTCTCCCTTCGGCATGACCCTGGTCGGCAATGACCTGTACGTCGCCGACACCGACCGCTTGCTGCGCTTCCACTATGAAAACGGCGAGACGGCGATCAAGTCGCAGCCTATGAAGGTGATCGACTTGCCGGGCGGTACGCTGAATCACCACTGGACCAAAAACGTCATCGCCAGTAAGGACGGCAGCAAGCTGTACGTCACGGTGGGCTCCAACAGCAACGTTGCGGAAAACGGCATGGACAAGGAAGAAGGTCGCGCGGCGATCTGGGAAGTGGATCGTGCCACCGGCAACCATCGGATCTTCGCCTCGGGGATACGTAATCCAAACGGCCTGGCTTGGGAACCTCGCAGCGGCGCACTGTGGACGGCGGTCAACGAGCGCGACGAAATCGGCAGCGATCTGGTGCCGGACTACATCACCTCAGTGAAGGACGGCGGGTTCTACGGCTGGCCTTACAGCTATTACGGCCAGCACATCGACATCCGCGTCGAGCCGCAAAATCCTGATCTGGTGGCCAAGGCCATTGCGCCGGACTACGCGGTCGGCCCGCATACCGCATCGCTGGGCCTGACGTTTGCTGAAGGCAACAGACTGCCGGCGCAGTTCAAGGAAGGCGCTTTCATCGGCCAGCACGGCTCATGGAACCGTAAACCGCACAGTGGCTACAAAGTGATTTTCGTACCGTTCAGTGCAGGGAAACCGATCGGGCAGCCGATTGATGTGCTCACCGGTTTCCTCAACAACGAGGAAAAAGCCATGGGCCGGCCGGTAGGTGTGGTGATTGATCAGCAGGGTGATTTGTTAGTGGCGGATGACGTGGGCAACAAGGTGTGGCGCGTGTCGGCGATCAGGTAGCTACAACAAACATCACCTGTGGGAGCGAGCTTGCTCGCGATAGCGGTGGGTCAGGCAACATCAATATTTGATGTGCTGCCCCCATCGCGAGCAAGCTCGCTCCCACAGGGATCAGCGCTTAGCGCTTGCGACACAACGTCAATCCATCGCCCAACGGCAACAACGACAGGTCGACACGCGCGTCATCCTTCAAGGCGCGATTGAGCGCCTGGATGGCTCGGGTGTCTTCGCTCTCGGGATTGTCCTCAAGCACCCGGCCACTCCACAGCGTGTTATCAAACACCGCCAGACCGCCGACGCGCAGCAGACGTAATGCGTGCTCCAGATAGCGTGGGTAGTTGGCTTTGTCGGCATCGATGAAGATCAGGTCGAATGGCACTTGCTGATCCAGCTGGGCCAAGGTTTCCAGCGCGGGCGCCAGACGCAGATCGATCCGCTCGGCAAGCCCCGCTTCCTGCCAGTAACGCCGCGCAGTGGCGTTGTAGTCACCGGGAATGTCACAGCAGATCAGCGAGCCGTCATCCGGCAATGCAGCCGCCATGCACAAGGCGCTGTAACCGGTAAAGGTGCCCACTTCCAGCAGGCGCTTGGCGCCGGTGAGTTTCACCAATAGCGCGAGGAACTGACCTTGCTCGGGCGCCACCTGCCAGCGAGCCATGGGCAGCGCTTGGGTTTCGTCACGCAAACGCTTGAGCAGCGGCGTTTCGCGCAGGGAAACGTCGAGCAGGTATTGATACAGGGAATCGTCGAGATTGAGTGTGCGAGCGGTCATGACAACCTCTGCGATTTAGGGGTTGCGTGCCAAGTGCTCAGGTTGCAAGACGCGCTTGGCGCTCAGATAGGCTTTCTGCCAGTAAGCTTTGGACAAACTGTCGAGCTTCACCGTGCCGCCGGTGGCGGGCGCATGGACGAAGCGACCTTCGCCGACGTAGATCCCGGCGTGACTGACCTGAGAACCGCCATTGGTGGCGAAGAAGATCAGATCGCCGGTTTGCAGACCTTCCTTTCCCACGCTGGCCGCCTGCATGCTGATCATCTCGCGCGTGGTACGCGGCAGGGAAATGCCGGCGACGTCACGGTAGACATAACCGATCAGCCCGCTGCAATCGAAACCCGAATCCGGCGTGTTGCCACCCCAACGATACGGCGTGCCCACCAGGCCGAGCGCGCGGAACAAGACGTCTTCTGCCTCAGGAGAGAATGGTTGGGAGGAATTGAAAACAATGGGAGCGCGAACCACCGGTGCAGGGGGCGGTGTACGGCTGGCGCAGGCGCTGAGCAGCGCTGCGAGGAACATGATTGCGAGGCGGGCCGACATCGACATATGCAGAACATCCTGATCTGGCTGCGGCTTTTTCTGCAGGGGGCGCAGAAAAGAAAACCGCCTGCGCAGGACGCAGGCGGTTTGCCATCAATAATAGATCAGGATTCTAGCTGCTACGTGGCAAACTTCAAGTAAGACTTTAAGTTCACCTTACAAAAAGTCCGCTTACTTGCGAGCCGTGACGATCGTCGGGGCCGCAGTCGGTGCCATCGCGAGTGCGCGCTTGGCTTCGATGAAGGTTTTGCTCCAGTAGCTGTCGCCCAGGCTATCGATCCGGACACCACCGCTTTTGCGACTGCTGGAATGAATGAACTGGTTGTCACCCAGGTAGATCCCGGCGTGACTGACGCGACCGCGACGGCCATTGGTGGCGAAAAACAGCAAGTCGCCCGGCTCCAGTTTGCCGCGAGAAACCAGCGGAGCGTCGACGTTGATCATTTCGCGGGTGGAGCGTGGCAGGTTCAGACCGGCTTCTTCACGAAACAGGTAACCGATGAAGCCGCTGCAATCAAAGCCAGCTTCGGAGGTGCCGCCGAAACGGTAACGGGTACCGATCAGGGACATGCCGCGTTCAAGGATGCTGTCGGCCAGAACCGGAAGCTGGTACGACTTGCCGCCGGCGAAGTCTGCCAGTTCTTTTTCAGTAGCCGCCTCTTCTTGAAAAAGAGCTTGCTGATAAAGAGCAGAAGATTGGGCGGTAGCAGAATTTTTAACCTGCTGTTGTTGCTCTTGCTGGGACACTGGAGAGTGGGCAGCGCAACCGAACAACAGGGTGACGAGTGCGAGGGGCACGAGGGGTGCAAAGCGATTTAGCATGGGCACGACCGTGGCTGATAGTTCTAAAGAAGCCGAGACTATGCCTACTATCATCCTCATTTGCAAATTCAATCGAACTTTATGTGACTTCTTGGTTTCGCGTTTACATCTAAGCGCTTAAGCCCGTTTTAGACACTCGCGCAGCCTGCAGCCTTGTAGGAAAGCGGATTTCTTGGCGCCTGAAATATGCCGAAACCCGCTACAGGCCTTGGCTTCACCAGCCCAGGGTTTCTTTCAAGAAGGGAATCGTCAGCTTGCGCTGAGCTTGAAGGGAGGCCTGATCGAGACGCTCAAGCAGCTCGAAAAGTGCACTCATGCTGCGCGTACCGCGGGTCAAAATAAAATGCCCGACTTCATCGGTCAGGTGCAGACCGCGACGAGATGCGCGCAGTTGCAGGGCACGCAACTTGTCTTCGTCGGAGAGCGGACGCATCTGAAAGATCAGTGCCAATGTCAGACGGGATTTGAGGTCCGCCAGCTTCACCGGCAGCTCACGCGGGGATGTCGACGCGGCAATCAGCAGGCGTCGACCGCTGTCACGCAGACGGTTGAAGAGATGGAACAGCGCCTCTTCCCAATCCGCCCGACCGGCCACCGCCTGCAAATCATCCAGGCAGACCAGTTCGTACTGTTCAAGGTTGTCGAGGATGGCGATGCCGCGATCAAGCAGTTCGGCCAACGGCAAATACACCGCCGGCTCCCCCAGTTGCTCGAAGCGCAGGCAGGCCGCCTGCAACAAGTGCGTACGCCCTACCCCGTCCTTGCCCCAGAGATAAATCAGGCTTTCGGTCCACCCGGCGTCGGCTTCGCATAGCCGCTCGACATAGCCGAGTGCAGCGGCATTGGCGCCTGGATAGTAATTGATAAAGGTAGCGTCATCACGCAGACGCACACCTAGGGGCAGCTGAATCGGTTTCATGCTGACTGAACAGTTCCAAAGGAACCGTTAGTGGCCTCTGTGTAAAGTTTGCGAAGTTTATACCCGTGAGGCGGGTCGCACAATGCGACAGACCACAAGCAAAATCAAAGGTTTGCGTTAACACACTGGTTTTATGACAGTTTCTTTGGCGGCGCATGTGACAGTAGCGCAAGGGATGCGGGCCAACCCGGCATGGAACCAGGCCGCCCGTTACCAACTATCAACGAACCTTAGCGCTCAGGCTCGTCGGTACCGCTGTAGATATCAGAATCTTTATACAAATCATGCACATGGCGAACCAGCACCATGATCACCGCCGCCACCGGCAGCGCCAGCAGCACGCCGGTAAATCCGAACAGCTCGCCCCCCGCCAAAATCGCGAAGATCACCGCCACCGGGTGCAGACCGATCCGGTCCCCCACCAGCAATGGCGTCAGCACCATGCCTTCCAGCGCCTGCCCCACCATGAACACCACGACGATTCCGATCATGGGATACAGATCGCCACCGAACTGGAACAACCCGGCAATCAAGGCCGCACCGATCCCGATAACGAACCCCATGTACGGCACGATCGCCGCCAGACCGGCAATCAACCCAATCAACAGCCCCAGCTCCAGCCCTACCAACATCAGACCCGCCGCGTAGATCACGCCCAGCGCCACCATCACCAGCAACTGTCCGCGCACGAATGCACCCAGCACTTCATGGCATTCACCCGCCAGGATCACGACGCGCTCTTCGCGGTCACGGGGCAACAGACCGCGGATCTTGGCCATCATCAGGTCCCAGTCCCGCAGTAGATAGAAGCTCACCACCGGAATCAGCACCAGATTCGCCAGCCAACCGATCAGCGCCAGCCCGGAAGCCGTCGCCTGACTCAGCACGACCCCGACAATGTCGGTGGTCTGGCCCATGTGCTCGCTGATTGCAGCCTTGAGCTTGTCGAACTTCCAGAAATTATCCGAGAGCCCGAATTTCGATTGCGCCCACGGCAGTGCGGTGTGCTGCAACCAGTCGAGCATCTGCGGCGCCAATTCGTACAAGCGAAACAGCTGCTTGGCGAGCATCGGAACCAACACCAACAGCAAGGTCGTAAAGATCAGGGTGAACAGTGCAAACACCGCCACCACGCCCCAGGCCCGAGACAGACCGGCCTTCTCCAGCCGATCCACCAATGGATCGAACAGATAAGCCAACAGCAGCGCCACCAGAAATGGCGTCAGGATCGGATGCAACAGCCAGACAAACGCGCAGAGCAGGATCACCCCACCCAACCAGAACCAACGCCGCGTATCGGCCATGTACAACTCCCTATGCATCTATATAAAGAAAGAAAACCTTACCAACGGAATCTCAACTGCGGCACAGGTGCCGGAGTCGGCGCTACTACCGGTGCCGAACCCACGGCCGGCTGAACCGGTGCGGCTGGAGTCGGCGCTTCACCGGCCGGAACCTCCTGCAACCTGGCCAGCGCCAATTGCGCCTTCAACTGCTCGGCGCTGCCATTGACCCGATAGAGAATCCGGTCGCCGTCGACACTTTGCAGGCGTGCACCAAACGGCTCCAGCAAACGCCCAAGCGCCGCGTAGTGCTCCAGGTTCATGCCCTGCACTTCGAGCAATTGTTCGCCCGAAGCACCCGGTTTGACGACAAACCGAGGCGCCAGCCGCTCACTGACCGCCAGCATCACCGCATCGGCCACCGCGGCCTGATCCGCGCCCTGCACGCTGCCCGCCTCCTTCTTGTCGCCGAGCCACAAATGCCACTTGGCCTGCCACTGCCCGCCCTCTTCACGGGCATGCACCGCGAGCAAGGCGTCAGCGTTGTAACGCTCCGATGCCCCGCGCAGTGGCGTCGCATCCGTACCTTCCAGATTTGGTGCCGTGGCGACGATCTGCTCACTCAGATCGGCCAGGGGCAGGCGCAGCGGCAAACCACGGTGTTGCGCTGCTCGACGCAGCGGTGCTGCACTGGCCTGGGCATCGCCGACCAGGCTTGACCCCTCGGTGGAGTCGTTCAGCCACCAGCCGAGAATCGAAGGCCGGTTCGCCCCCCACAACGACAGCCCGGCACGGCGCAACGCTTGCTCGGTGGTGGCCGGGTCGAAATCGACCTTCAGCACTTCCGGCGGGCCAGCGTCAAAACCGTACTGACTGATGATTTGCTGCGGGTCCTTGCGCAGTGCCGCCAACCCCGGGCTTTGCGCAGCCTTGGGATCGCCGGTCAGACGCAACACCAACGTATCCAGCGCTTGCTGGGTCGCCTGATCACGCACTTCCGGGGTTTGACCACTGACAGGCTGACGCACCTGATACAGGTTTTTGACGGTTTCGGCATGACTCGCCAGGCTGACCAATGACAAACAGCCCGCAAACAAAAATCTGGAAAAAAAACGCATGGAGGATTCCTGACGACAAGAGCGGCTGGAACAGGCCGCGTGAACCGGATTGAGCAAGGCTGTGACCACGCCCCCAAGCAAAACATTCACCTGACCCTGGTAAGTTTTTGCACTGTCATAACGATAGACGGTTAATAGCGATACCTTATACAGCCATGAAGGAGACGACCAACACGGGCAATGAAGGTTTTTTTAAGCGGATATGCCCCTGCCGTCGGCCTGAGGATGGCCGCTGCCCCTCAAGCCTGATAAAATCGCGCGCCTTCGCAGACCGGCAACAGCCGGGCACCCTGAAATTCGCGGATGGCAATCGCCTTCGTCAGTTTCGGTGGTCCCACTGGACTCGGTCGTTACCCCTGAATCCCCCCTAAAGGCCTGGATCATGAGCAAGCAACCCTCCCTGAGCTACAAGGACGCCGGTGTAGACATCGACGCCGGTGAAGCATTGGTCGAACGCATCAAGAGCGTCGCCAAGCGCACTGCGCGCCCGGAAGTCATGGGCGGCCTGGGCGGTTTCGGCGCCCTCTGCGAAATCCCGGCCGGCTACAAACAGCCCGTGCTGGTTTCCGGTACTGACGGCGTCGGCACCAAGCTGCGCCTGGCACTGAACCTGAACAAGCACGACAGCATCGGCATCGACCTGGTTGCCATGTGCGTGAACGACCTGGTGGTCTGCGGCGCCGAGCCGCTGTTTTTCCTCGACTACTATGCCACCGGCAAACTCAACGTCGAAACCGCGACCCAGGTCGTGACCGGCATTGGCGCTGGCTGTGAATTGTCCGGTTGCTCCCTGGTTGGCGGCGAAACTGCTGAAATGCCTGGCATGTACGAAGGCGAAGACTACGACCTGGCCGGCTTCTGCGTCGGCGTCGTGGAAAAATCCGAAATCATCGACGGTTCCAAAGTCGCTGCCGGCGATGCCCTGCTCGCCCTGCCGTCTTCCGGCCCGCACTCCAACGGCTACTCGCTGATCCGCAAGATCATCGAAGTGTCCGGTGCCGACATCGAAAACATCCAGCTCGACGGCAAACCGCTGACCGACCTGCTGATGGCCCCGACCCGTATCTATGTGAAGCCGCTGCTCAAGCTGATCAAGGAAACCGGCGCCGTCAAAGCCATGGCCCACATCACCGGTGGTGGCCTGCTGGACAACATCCCGCGCGTTCTGCCAAAAGGCGCACAAGCCGTGGTTGACGTTGCGAGCTGGACCCGTCCTGCCGTGTTCGACTGGCTGCAAGAGAAAGGCAACGTCGACGAAAACGAAATGCACCGCGTGCTGAACTGCGGCGTGGGCATGGTCATCTGCGTTGCTCAAGAGCACGTTGAAACCGCCCTGAACGTCCTGCGTGAAGCCGGCGAGCAGCCTTGGGTCATCGGTCAGATCTCCACCGCTGCCGAAGGCGCGGCTCAGGTTGAACTGAAGAACCTCAAGGCTCATTGATGTCCCAGACCTGTGATGTGGTGGTGCTGTTGTCCGGCACCGGCAGTAACTTGCAGGCCTTGATCGACAGCACGCGGACGGGCGACAGCCCGGCCCGCATCGCTGCGGTGATTTCCAACCGCGCCGACGCCTTCGGCCTGCAACGCGCCAGGGACGCGGGTATCGACACCCGCACCCTGGATCACAAGGCTTTCGAAGGCCGCGAGGCCTTCGATGCCGCGCTGATCGAACTGATCGACGCGTTCAACCCCAAACTCGTGGTACTGGCCGGCTTCATGCGCATTCTCAGCGCTGACTTCGTGCGCCACTACGCGGGTCGCCTGCTCAACATCCATCCCTCGCTGCTACCCAAATACAAAGGGTTGCACACGCATCAGCGCGCGCTGGAGGCCGGCGATACCGAGCACGGCTGCTCCGTGCACTTCGTCACCGAGGAACTCGATGGCGGACCACTGGTCGTACAGGCAGTAATACCGGTAGAGTTGCACGATTCGCCGCAGAGTCTGGCGCAGCGAGTCCATACCCAGGAACACCTGATCTACCCGTTGGCTGTACGCTGGTTTGCCGAAGGTCGTTTATCACTCGGCGAGCAAGGTGCTTTACTGGATGGGAAGTTACTCGCGGCCAGCGGCCACTTGATTCGAACCTAGGAGATTTTATGCGTCGTGCCCTGCTCTTCGCTTGCGCTCTGCTCGCACTGCCATTTGCGCAGGCTGCAGAACTTCAACCTTTCTCCGCCAGCTACACCGCTGACTGGAAGCAGTTGCCCATGAGCGGCACCGCTGAACGCAGCCTGACCAAACAAGCCAACGGCGCATGGAAGCTCAGCTTCAAGGCCTCGATGATGATCGCCAGCCTGACCGAAGAAAGCACCCTGACGCTGGACAAGGACACCATGCTGCCGCAGTCCTACCACTTCGAACGTGGTGGCTTGGGTAAAGCCAAGAAGGCTGACCTGGATTTCGACTGGACCAACAAAATGATCACCGGCACCGATCGCGGTGACCCGGTCAAGATCCCGCTCAACCGCGGCATGGTCGACAAATCCACTTATCAGCTGGCTCTGCAGCACGACGTGGCCGCTGGCAAGAAAAGCATGAGCTACCAGGTCGTCGACGCTGGCGAAGTCGATACCTATGACTTCCGCGTGCTGGGTTCGGAAAAGGTCGACACCAAGGCTGGCCAGATCGATGCGATCAAGGTCGAGCGCGTGCGCGACCCGACACAAAGCAAGCGCATCACCGTCCTGTGGTTCGCCAAGGACTGGGATTACCTGCTGGTTCGTCTGCAACAGGTTGAAACCGACGGCAAGGAGTACAACATCATGCTCCTCGACGGTACGGTCAACGGCAAGGCTGTCAAAGGCAGCTGATCCGGCTCGACACAAAAATCCGGAATCCGATAAGGGTTCCGGATTTTTTTTGCCTGCTGAAATTCAGATCCGCGCCAGCGCCTGTGCCAGATCGGCGCGCAGGTCTTCGACATCCTCGACCCCCACTGACAACCGCACCAACGCATCGCCGATGCCGAGTTGCGCACGAGTATCCGCAGGAATTGTGGCGTGGGTCATGATCGCCGGGTGCTCGATCAGGCTTTCCACCCCGCCCAGGCTTTCGGCCAAGGCAAAGATCCGCACATTCTCGAGGAAGCGCGTGGCACCGGCCAGGTCGCTGTTAAGGTCGAGGGATATCATCCCGCCGAAACCGCGCATCTGCCGCTGCGCCAGTTCGTGCTGCGGGTGCGACGGCAGGCCCGGATAATAGACGCGCGCCACTTGCGGCTGACGCTCCAGCCATTGCGCCAGGTCCAGCGCGTTGTTGCAGTGGCGTTCCATGCGCAGCGCCAGGGTCTTAACGCCGCGCAAGGTGAGGAAAGCGTCGAACGGCCCGGCGATCGCGCCGACTGCGTTTTGCAGGAAGCCCAGACGCTCCGCCAGGTCTGCGTTTTGTCCGACCACCGCGATGCCGCCGATCACGTCGGAGTGGCCGTTCAGGTACTTGGTGGTCGAGTGCAGCACGATGTCGAAGCCCAGCTCCAGCGGGCGCTGTATCCATGGGCTGGCAAAGGTGTTGTCGGCCACACAAATGATGCCTCGCTGGCGGCAGATGCGCGCGATGGCAACGAGATCGGTGAGGCGCAGCAACGGATTGCTTGGCGTCTCGACCATGACCATCCGCGTGTCGTCCTGCAGCGCCGCTTCGAAGGCCGACAAATCAGTCAGGTCGACGAAGCTGAAGCGATGCCCGGCGCTGCGCCGGCGCACCTTGTCGAACAGGCGGAAAGTACCGCCGTACAGGTCGTTGCCGGAGACGATGTGCGAATCGGCATCGAGCAATTCGAGCACGGTGGAAATCGTCGCCAGCCCGGACGCGAACGCGAAGGCCTGGGTGCCGCCTTCGAGGTCTGCAACGCAACGCTCCAGCGCAAAGCGCGTCGGGTTGTGCGAGCGCCCGTAGTCGAAGCCCTTGTGCACGCCGGGGCTCTGCTGCAAATAGGTGGAGTTGGCGTAAATCGGCGGCATCAGCGCCCCGGTGGTAGGGTCGGGCGTTTGCCCGGCATGGATCACACGGGTGGCGAAGGCGCGTGGCACAGCGTTTTCATCGTGTTGACTCATGTAAGGGATCTCCGTAGGTGAATGAGCATGTCGACTCGAGTAATCAAGCCGTAGAAGCCCGAAGCGTCGGCGATGATCGCCACCAGCCCACGGTCGAGCTCCGCCTGTAGTTCAGCCAGACTGGCGCTTGGAGGCAGGGTTTGCAGCTTATCGGTCATCGCGCTGGCCACGCTCATGCGAAAGTGCGAAGCATCTTCTTGCATGCCCAGCAGAATGTCGGACTCGTCGATCACGCCGACCAGCCGCTGCCCGCCCTCCAGCACCGGCAGTTGCGACACATCCGCCAGACGCATGCGCTGGAACGCGGTGAGCAGCGTGTCGTCGGGGCCCACGCTGATCACCCGGCCATCCTCGAAACGCCGTGAGATCAGGTCGCGCAGATCGCCATAATGTTTGTACTGCAACAGGCCCTGATCGTTCATCCACTGGTCGTTGTAGACCTTCGACAGGTAGCGTGTGCCGGTGTCGCAGACGAAGCTGACGACCCGCTTCGGCTCGGTCTGCTCGCGGCAATAGCGCAGCGCCGCCGCCAGCAGTGTGCCGGTCGAAGAGCCGCCGAGTATGCCTTCTGCACGCAGCAGTTGGCGGGCATGATCGAAGCTTTCTTCGTCGCTGATCGAGTAGGCGTGGCGCACGCTGGACAGGTCGGCAATCGACGGAATGAAGTCCTCACCGATGCCCTCCACCGCCCAGGAGCCGGGCGTGCTCATGGTGCCGCTGCGGCTGTATTCGGCCATCACCGAGCCGACCGGATCGGCCAGCACCATGACCAAGTCCGGTTGCACGCGGCGAAAGAAACGAGTCAGCCCGGTCAGCGTGCCGGCCGAGCCAACGCCGACGACGATGGCGTCCACGTCATGCTGAGTCTGCGCCCAGATCTCCGGCGCGGTGCTGCATTCGTGGGCCAGCGGGTTGGCCGGGTTGTTGAATTGATCGGCGAAAAAGGCGTCGGGAATTTCCAGTGCCAACCGCGCCGCAACGTCCTGGTAGTAATCGGGATGGCCCTTGCCGACGTCGGAGCGGGTGATGTGCACCTCGGCGCCCATCGCCTTGAGGTGCAAGACTTTCTCGGTGGACATCTTGTCCGGCACCACCAACACCACCCGGTAGCCCTTGGCACGGCCGACCAGGGCCAGACCAAGACCGGTGTTGCCGGCGGTGGCCTCGACGATGGTGCCGCCGGGTCGCAGGCTGCCATCGCGCTCGGCGGCGTCGATCATCGCCAGGCCGATGCGATCCTTGATCGAGCCGCCGGGGTTCTGTGATTCGAGCTTGAGGAAAAGTGTGCACGGGCCGGTATCGAAACGGCTGACGCGCACCAGTGGCGTATTACCGATCAGTTCGAGTACGGCGGGTCGGGAGTCGGTGGGCATGTCGTCACCTCGCTACGTAAATCAGCACTGGATGGACAGCGACCGGCGTCGAATCATTGCGCGCCAGTCGCGGCAAAGTATCGCTTGGACCATAGGCCGGGATGGCGCCACCCGCAACCTTGCACAGCCAGCCGGTAGCGTCGCCGGAACGACAAAGCCCCTCGGTGCTCAGACCGAAAACCGCGCCACCATCGTATTCAAATCGACCGCCAACCGAGACAGCTCCTGGCTCGCGGCACTGGTTTGATTCGCCCCGGCCGACGTCTGCAACGCAAGATCGCGAATGTTCATCAGGTTGCGATCCACCTCTCGCGCGACAGCCGCTTGTTCCTCGGAGGCGCTGGCGATCACCAGGTTGCGTTCATTGATCAGGGTAAACGCCGAGGCGATTTCTTCCAGCGCCGTGCCCGCTGCTTTCGCCACTTCCAGGGTTGAACGCGCTCGCGTGTTGCTCTGCTGCATCGAGCTGACCGCAGCATCAGTGCCTTGCTGGATGCCAGTAATCATCTGCTCGATTTCCTGGGTCGATTGCTGAGTCCGGTGCGCCAGCGCCCGCACTTCATCGGCCACCACGGCAAACCCGCGCCCGGCACTCCCGGCCCGCGCCGCTTCGATGGCCGCGTTCAGGGCCAGCAAATTCGTCTGCTCGGCAATCGAGCGAATCACATCCAGGACTTTGCTGATGCCATAGACTTTCTGCGCCAGGTCCTCGACCTGGGTCGCATTGGCCGTGACATCGTCGGCCAGGGACTCGATGGACAACACGGTCTGATGCACCTGCTTGCGACCGTGCTGGGCAATCCGGTCGGACTCCCGAGACGCTTCGGACGTGGCCACCGCATTGCTCGCGACCTCCTCCACCGCCGCGGTCATCTGATTCACCGCCGTGGCGGCCTGGTCGATTTCCAGGCTCTGCTGATGCAGGCCCCGGGTGGCCTCTTCGGTCACACAACTGAGTTCTTCCGACGCCGAGGCCAATTGGCTGGATGAGTCGGAAATACGCCGCAGGGTTTCGCGCAAACTCCCCTGCATGCTCTTGAGGGCGTGCAACAGCCGCGCCGGCTCGTCTTTGCCGCTGATGCTGATGTCACCGGTGAGATCGCCGCCAGCTACCCCTTCGGCCACCTTCAACGATTGGGACAGCGGCACGACGATGCTGCGGGTCAGCAGCAGCGCCAGGCCGATGGTCATCAGCGCCGTCAGGCCGATCATCACCCCGACCCAGACCCGCGATTGGCTGAACACCTGGCGCCCCGCCTCCGTCGCCAGGTTAGCGTTGTGCTTGTTCAGTTCGACTAATGCCTTGAGGGTGCCGTTGATTTCATCGGCCAACGGACTCATCTCGCCATTGAGGATGGCGGCCGCCTCTTCCACCCGTCCTTGGGCCGACAGCGTCATCACCTGAGTCTGGAACTGCAGGTATTTTTGCCCCGAGGCTTTGAAGCGATCGAACAGCACACGCTCTTCGGGCAGCACGATCAGCGCGTCATAACGCTGCGCAGGTTCACCCAGGACGCTTTTGAGCTCATTGAGTTTGCTGACGTTTTGTTCCAGCGCCTGCGGGGCCCGATTGAGCAGCAGACGCATGGTCAGCGCCCGCAGCCGTAGCATGTCCTGATTCATCTCCCCGACCGCCATCACGCTGGGCAGCCAGTTGTCATCGACCTGATCGGACTGCGCGCGCATGTTCGACATTTGCAGCAGGGCGAACGCCCCCAATCCAAACACCATCAACGCCAGCAGGCCAAACCCCAGACCTGCGCGCGGCGCAATATTGAGACTTCTGATACTCATTGCTCTGGCTCCTTCCAAAAGTGCTGCATCACCCCAGCAGCGAATTGCTTTAGAAGGTATCGGCCAGGAGAAACCTTTCTTAAGACGAAAAGGTTATATAAAAATACCTCAACTGCTTCGATCGCCGGGGTACAACGATTCAGCGCTCGGGATTGGGTGAGCAAGAAAGTGGAACGCGTAACAGGAGCAATGCTCTATACCTTCAAGGTCTTTTTTGATCGAATGACTTTTCCTGTTGCCTGCGAGGTTTCCCATGACTGTCACCGTCAATACCGTTTCCGCCGAAGGTTTTCGCCACAGCGTACAGATCGATGACCACGAGCTCTTTGCCGACGTACCGACACTCTCCGGCGGCGAAGGCTCGGCGCCCGAGCCGCACGATTACTTCGACGCGGCCCTGGGTGCCTGCAAGGCCCTGACCCTGAAGATGTACGCGAAGAAAAAAGACATCCCGCTGACCGGTGTCACAGTTGAAGTCAAACGTGACAACAGCGAAGAACAGAAAGGCAAATATGCCCTGCACGTCAAACTGACACTTAAAGGTGTGCTCACCGACGCCCAGCGCGATGAGTTGCACCGCGTGGCCGACCGTTGCCCGGTCCACAAGTTGATGACCACCACTGACGTCAGCATCGAAACGCACCTGTCTGAAGGTGCCTTCAGCCAATAGCGGCAAGGGCTGCGCAAGCGGGTTATGCTCCACGCATTACCCGCTCAGCCTGGAATGCAGCATGACCACTCCGCTCGTAATCCGTCCCCGCGCCGAAGATGTCGAAGGCCAGCCAATTCTTCGCCCGCTGCCGTCAGCCAAATGCCGTAGCGTCGGGCCTTTCGTGTTTTTCGACCACATGCTCGAAACCCGTTATGAGGCGGGAAAAGGCATGAACATCCGTCAGCATCCGCACATTGGTCTGTCGACCCTCACGTACTTGTTCGAAGGAAAAATCCAGCACAAGGACAGCCTCGGCTCCGACCAAGTGGTGGAGGCCGGTGATGTCAGCTGGATGACGGCGGGCAGCGCGATTGCCCACGTCGAACGCACACCTGAGGCACTGAAAAGCAGCGGCTTCACGATGCACGGTTTGCAGATTTGGCTGGCCTCGCCAAAAGATAAAGAGCACGGCCCCGGACACTACAGCCACCATCCGGCGGCCACGCTGCCGGTCAGCGATAACCTGGGAGTGAAGATCCGGATGATCGCCGGGTCAGGCTTTTGCCTGGAATCACCGGTCCCGGTACTTTCTCCTACCTTGTATGCCGAATTGAACCTGCAAACGGCGACCACATTGCTGATTCCAACCGAGCATGAAGAGCGGGCGTTGTATGTACTGGACGGCGAGGTGCAACTGGATGGCGAACTGATAGAACCGCATTCGCTGGTGGTGTTGCCGGTCGGGGAAGAGATGACGCTGTTCGCTGAAAGCGACTGTCATGCCGTGCTGTTTGGTGGTGCGCCACTGGATGGGCCGCGGCGGATCAACTGGAACTTCGTGGCGAGCGATCCGGCGTTGATCGATGAAGCGCGGCGACGCTGGGCGGCCGGGGATTGGCCGACGGTGCCGGGGGAAAGCGAGCGGATCGAATTGCCTCAGCTTTTTCGCTGACCATTACACCGTCATCGCGAGCAGGCTCACTCCTACAAGGGGAATGCGTTCCAAAATGTAGGAGTGAGCCTGCTCGCGATGAGGCCAGTCATGGCACCAAGAGTGTCAGGGCGAAAACTGCTATCAGCCTTTAAACACTTCATCCAGCAAGTTGTGCATCGAGGTAAACGCACGACTTGCCGTCTTCGCGTCATACATCATCATGCCCGGCACATTGGCATGCGGATCGGTGAAGGAATGCACCGCGCCGCCATAGCTCAGCAATTGCCAATCCACGCCTGCCGCGTTCATCTCATCTTCAAACGCCGGCAGTTGCTCTTTCGGCACCAATGGGTCGGATGCACCGTGCAGCACCAACACCGAACCCTTGATGTTCCTGGCATCCGCCGGATTCGGCGAATCCAGTGTGCCGTGGAACGACACTGCCGCTTTCACCGGCGCGCCAGTGCGCGCCAGATCCAGCGCGCAGCAGCCGCCGAAACAGAAACCGAACGTCGCCAGTTTCGA
Source organism: Pseudomonas fluorescens (assembly GCF_000968015.1). Lineage (GTDB taxonomy): Bacteria > Pseudomonadota > Gammaproteobacteria > Pseudomonadales > Pseudomonadaceae > Aquipseudomonas > Aquipseudomonas fluorescens_W. The sequence continues at coordinate 20,646 of NZ_LACH01000013.1, read as the reverse complement.
GCTATCGACCGCCGCTTCGTCCTGGATTTGTAGCTGATCGAATGCTGCTTGCATACGTTTGCGCAACAACGGCCGGTCATGCTTGAGCGGCATCATGGCTGCACCCGCCTCGTCGCCGTTCTGCGGACGGACCGACTGGCCGTAGAGGTCCGCGATCAGCACCACATAACCCTTGGACGCCACAGACTTGGCGATCTCCTCGGCACCGGCGCTGACGCCCATCCAGTTCGGCGCCATCAACAGACCGGGGCGTGGGCCTTTGTGGTCGGCATCGAACGCCAGACGGCTTTCATACGGCTGGCCATCAATCTGATAAGCAACGGTACGAACAGTGATTTGGCTCATGACTAACTCCCAGTAAAAAACACCAGAATAAAAAAACCCGCCGAAGCGGGTTTTTGTACAGCGCAGTTAAACCGACAGTTCAACCAGCAGCTTGTTGAGACGGCGCACGTACGCGGCCGGGTCTTTCAAGCTGTCGCCGGCGGCCAGGGCCGCCTGATCGAAGAGAATGTGCGACAGGTCGCCGAAGCGTTCGTCGCTCTGCTCGTTGTCGAGCTTCTCGATCAGCGGGTGAGCCGGGTTGAATTCGAAGATCGGCTTCGATTCCGGAACCTTCTGACCGCTGGCTTCCAGGATCTGACGCATTTGCATGCCCAGGTCCTGCTCGCCGATGGCCAGAATCGCCGGGGAATCGGTCAGACGGTGCGAAACCCGCACTTCAGCAACGGAGTCGCCCAGTGCAGTTTTCAGACGCTCAACCAGACCTTCTTTGGACTTGGCGACTTCTTCCGCCGCTTTCTTGTCCTCTTCCGAGTCCAGGTTGCCCAGGTCCAGGTCACCGCGCGCCACGTCGACAAAGCTCTTGCCGTCGAAGTCGCTGAGGTAGCTCATCAGCCACTCGTCGATGCGGTCGGTCAGCAGCAACACTTCGATGCCTTTCTTGCGAAAGACTTCCAGGTGCGGGCTGTTCTTGACTTGCGCGTAGGTTTCGCCGGTCAGGTAGTAGATCTTGTCCTGACCTTCCTTGGCGCGAGCCAGGTATTCGGCCAGACCCACCACTTGCTCGCCTTCATCACCGTTGGTCGATGCGAAACGCAGCAGGCCAGCGATTTTCTCTTTGTTGGCGAAGTCTTCTGCCGGGCCTTCTTTCATGACCTGGCCAAAGTTTTTCCAGAAGCTCTTGTATTGCTCAGGCTCGTTCTTCGCCAGCTTTTCCAGCATGTCGAGAACGCGCTTGGTCAGCGCCGACTTCATGGAGTCGATGATCGGGTCTTTCTGCAGGATTTCCCGCGACACGTTCAGCGACAGGTCGTTGGAATCGACCACGCCTTTGATGAAGCGCAGGTACAGCGGCAGGAACGACTCGGCCTGATCCATCACGAACACGCGCTGCACGTACAGCTTCAGGCCTTTCGGCGCTTCACGCTGGTACAGATCGAATGGAGCACGGGCCGGCACGTAGAGCAGCGAGCTGTATTCAAGCTTGCCTTCGACCTTGTTGTGGCTCCAGCTCAGCGGGTTCTCGAAATCGTGAGCGACGTGTTTGTAGAACTCCTGGTATTCCTCGTCCTTGATCTCGGTACGCGGACGGGTCCACAGGGCGCTGGCGCGGTTGACAGTTTCCCATTCAACGGCCGGTTGCTCTTCGCCTTCAACGGCGGCCACTTCTTTCGGCAACTCGATCGGCAGAGCGATGTGGTCGGAGTACTTCTTGATGATGTTGCGCAGACGCCAGCCATCGGCGAACTCGTCTTCACCGGACTTCAGGTGCAGGACGATGCGAGTGCCGCGCTCGGCTTTATCAACCGTGGCAACTTCGAAATTGCCTTCGCCCTTGGACGACCAGTGCACGCCTTCGCTGGCATCAGCACCGGCACGACGGCTGAACACGTCGACTTTATCGGCGACGATGAATGCAGAGTAGAAACCCACACCGAATTGACCGATCAGGTGCGAGTCTTTTTTCTGATCGCCGGAGAGATGTTTCATGAAGTCGGCAGTGCCGGATTTGGCGATGGTACCCAGGTGGGTGATCGCATCGTCACGGCTCATGCCGATGCCGTTGTCTTCGAGGGTGACGGTTTTAGCGTCCTTGTCGAAGCTCACACGGATTTTCAGTTCGGCGCCGCCTTCCAGCAACTCAGGCTTGGACAGGGCTTCGAAACGCAATTTGTCGACAGCGTCAGAGGCGTTCGAGATCAATTCGCGAAGGAAAATTTCCTTGTTGGAATACAGCGAATGGATCATGAGGTGCAGCAGCTGCTTCACCTCGGTCTGGAAGCCCAGGGTTTCCTTTTGAGTTTCCACACTCATGGTCATCAAACTCCAATCAGATGGCAGTGGCCGCGACCTGAAGGGTCGGCGGCGGGTTGTCATCAAAGTTGGGGGCTGAGTTCAGGATTTCAAGGGCTCTTCAATTTTGAAATGGGCGCGGGCTGTGGCAATCGGTTCGGCTTCAGTGCTTTGCCAGGCCGTAATCGCAACGTTGGCAACCCGGCGGCCCTGCCGGCAGACCTGGCATCTGGCCCAGGTGTCGCGAAACTGCCCGGCGCGCAGATAGTCGAGGGAGAAATCGATGATCTTCGGCACACCCGGCGAACCGGTGAAAATCAGCAGGTGCAGCGCAGCCGACAGCTCCATGAACCCGGCAATCACGCCACCGTGAATCGCCGGCAATAAAGGGTTACCAATGTTGTCCTTGTTGGCCGGCAAGCGAAACAGCAGCTCATCCCCCACCCGCGAACATTCGACGCCGATCAGTTTGGCGTAGGGAATCAGGTGCAGCAGCGAGGCGTAGTCGCCCTGCTCATGTGCCCGCTGAAGTTGTTCCTTGAAGGAATCGGTCATTTCGCACCTCCGGCGATGACGCCACCAAAGCCTTTGGTGCCCTTGATGGCTTTGCCCATGCGCATGAAGGTGCCTACTACATGGGCGATGGGCTGCTCGGGATCGTCCTGATAGGCGAAACCGCGAGCAAAGATCACATCCGTGGTCACCCGGTAGCACTGGGCAAAACCGTAGACATCTTTATGGGGCTCGGCGGCGTGCATGTAGTCGATGCGCAAGTCGAGGGTCGGACAAACCTCGAACTCGGGCAGCACGCAGAGGGTGGACATGCCGCAGGCCGTGTCCATCAGCGAGGTCAGCGCTCCGCCATGAATCACTCCGGTTTGCGGGTTGCCAACAATTTGAGGACTGTACGGCAGGATGACAGTTAGCCCTTCGCTGCTGGCGCTGTGTACCCGCAGCCCAAGTACCTGACAATGTCGCAGCGCCGATAGAAATCGTGTAGCGCGCTCAAAAACGGGGTTTTCGGCCATTTTGATAAAACTCTTCTTAGTGTCCGGGCAACGCACTAGGCGTTTTTAGTAAAAGTTCCCGTCAGAATAAACTTATATATCTGTATGAATTGAGGAACTTAACGCTATGGGCTGCGCTCGAAAGGCCAGTAGATATTTTCCATAAGGAGAAACACCCCATGCGTAAGACTTTAGCTATTGCCTTGATGTTGACCGCTTCCCTCGGTCTCGCTGCCTGCGATAAAAAATCCGAGGACAAAGCTCAAGAAGCCGACAAACATGCTGAGCAAGCTCAGCAAGATATGAGCAAAGCTCAGGATAAAGTGAACGACGCTGCGAAAGAAAACGCCGAAGCTGCCAAAGCTCAGGCTGAATCGAACGAAGCTGCAGCAAAAGAAGCACCTAAAAACTAAAACAGTTTTTAGCGTGATAAAGAAAACCCGCCAAGTGCGGGTTTTCTTTTGCCTGGTTTTTTTGTTTGCAACGCAGGCGTTACAGCAAAATAGTTCTAAAAGTCGGACTAATCATCAACAGCAACGAACACACTAGTCCGACAAACCATACCAGGCTCCGCTGCCACGCCAGGTCAACCCAATAGCACAGCAAATAAATGATTCGCGTAATCACGAAGATGATTGCCAGCAAGTCGATCAGCCACCCCGCCGTCTGCGTGGTGTGCGCCATCAACACCCCCACCGCGAACAGAATGAACGCCTCAAAACAGTTTTGATGAGCCGCCAACGCTCGGGCGCCAAAGCCAGTCAGTTGCGCCTGTTGCTGGCGCGGCAAGTGGTTGTCGTAACCGCCCTGGTCATTCATCGCCTTGGCCACGGGGATCTTTGCCGCAAAAATCAGCAAGGCACTGATAAACACACACCAGAACGGAATACTCATCAAACAGCCTCTTTAATCGCCTCGGGCAATGGCGCCTCTGTAGGTGTATAGACCATCACGTCGAGAACGTCGGAATGAAACTCCCGGCGATACAACACCAGCACCACCCCGGTACTCATCAACATGAACAACCACGGGCTGACAAACCAGGCCAGCATGGTCATGCCGAAGTAGTAGGAGCGCAGTCCGAAGTTGAACTGGTTGGCGGCCATGGAAATGACGCGAGCCGCCCGGGCAGCAAAGGCTTTGCGCTCTTGTTCGGAAACGTGACGCTCACCGACCATAGGTGCCGAGCCCACCAGAATGGCCGCAAAGTTGTACTGGCGCATGCACCAGCTGAACGTAAAGAACGCATAGACAAAGACCAGCGCCAGGCACAGCAACTTGATCTCCGACATCCCCTGGGATGCCTGTTGCACCATCGGTATATCCGCCAACAACGACACTGCCCGTTCGGAAGCTCCGAGCACCGTGAGAATGCCGGCCAGGATAATCAGTGTACTGGAGGCGAAGAACGAGGCGTTGCGCTCCAGGTTACCGATCACGCTGGCGTCGGCGATGCGGTTGTCGCGCAACAGCATGCGGCGCATCCAGTCTTCGCGATAGAGGTGCAGCACGCTGGCCAGGCACGCGGTGTCGCGGCCCTTCCACGTCGCATAACGGGTGTAGCCGCCCCAGCAGATGACAAACCAGAGCGCGGCGAGGATGTGGATCATGTTGGCGTGGATGAACGACATGCAGGTCCTTGTGATGTATTGAATGAACACCGAAACCCTGTGGGAGCGAGCCTGCTCGCTCCCACATGGGATTTGCAGTGCTTCGACGTTAGCTCACAAAAAAAGACACCGCATCACGCGCATAAAAAATGCCCCGTATCGATTGATACGGGGCATTTCTGTTTTCTGCTTGTCAGGCCCGCTTGTGGCGAGTCTGGAAGCGGCTTAAGCCAGTGCTTCTTCGCGCTTGCCCAGCAGGCGATCGCAAACCACCGCAACGACCAGGGTCATGACCGACGGCACCAGCCAGGCCAGGCCTTGTTCGCTCAGCGGCAGGTGGGACAACTGAGTCGGCATCCAGTCCGCCAGACCTGCGCCCTTGAGGGCGTCGATCAAGCCGAAGATGAACGACACCAGCATCACCGGACCGACGATGCGGCCCTGCTCATGCCAGAAGTCCTTGCAGAAGCTCAGGGCGACCAAGGCAATGCACGGCGGATAGATCGCGGTCAGTACCGGGATCGAGAACGCAATCAGCTTGGTGAGGCCCAGGTTGGACACAAACAGCGAGAACACAGCCAGGATGATGACCAGCGTCTTGTAGGACAGTGGCAGCACACGGCTGAAGTATTCGGCGCATGCGCAGGTCAGACCGACCGCCGTGACCAGGCAGGCCAAGGAAATCAATACCGCCAGAAAACCGCTGCCCAGAGAGCCGAAGGTGTGTTGAACGTAAGCGTGCAACACCGCCGCGCCGTTGGTGGCACCCGCGGCCACTTCATGGCTGCCCGAACCGAGACGAAACAGGCTGACGTAAACCAGCGCCAGGCCCACGCCGGCAATCAGCCCGGCGATGATCGCGTAACGAGTAATCAACACCGGCGACTCGACGCCACGGGAGCGGATTGCGTTGACGATGACAATGCCGAATACCAGCGCGCCCAGGGTATCCATGGTCAGGTAACCATTGATGAAGCCTTGGGAGAACGGTGCCGCCACGTATTCCGGGGTGGCCACACCGATATCACCGGCCGGCAATGCAAACGCTGCGATGCCGAGCGCGGCCAGGGCGATGATCTTCAGCGGCGCGAGGAAACGTCCTACGGTATCCAGCAGTCGGCCCGGATAGAGCGAGATGAAGAACACCAGCAGGAAGTACACCGAGCTGTAGAGAAACAGTGCCAGTGGGCTCTCGCCCGTCAGTGGTGCCAAGCCGACTTCGAATGACACGGTGGCGGTGCGCGGTGTCGCGAACAGCGGGCCGACGGCGAGGTAGCACGCGGCCGCCAGCAGGCCACCGGCGACTTTCCCGATCGGGCTGCTCAAGGCATCCATGGCGCCACCGACCTTGGCCAGGGCGACAACGGTGATCACCGGCAGACCGACCGCGGTGATCAGAAAGCCCAGCGCCGCCATCCAGACGTTTGGACCGGACTGCAGACCGACGATAGGCGGGAAGATGATGTTGCCAGCCCCGACAAACAGGGCAAATGTCATAAAACCAAGTGCCAGGATGTCCTGGCCTTTCAACACTTTCATTAAGGAAATACCACACTACTGAATCGGAATTTAGAGAGGGATTTCCCTGAGGGGTGAGGGAAATGCTGTCGGTCCGTATAGGACTGACCCGTTTAGCGCGATGCTTCCTTGTGGGACGCAAACGCAAAATGGCGGCTAGCCTAACGAATTTGCCCGACAAACGCACTGTTAGGGTGCGATCTATCCGATACGCGACATTTTCGTGTCGCGTTTTTGCATATAAATGGTTGTCGCCTGTAAGTACGCCATCGCGAGCAAGCTCGCTCCCACAGGATTTATGAACGCTGGAAATCCAATGTGGGAGCGAGCTTGCTCGCGATGGGGCCGTCACTGACGACACATATCTTCAGAAACGACAAAGGCCACCCGAAGGTGGCCTTTGTTTGGTGAAGCGTCAGCTAAGCGCGTGGCTTATTTGATCGCCCAACCGGTCAGCTCGGACAAAGCCTTGCCGATGTCTGCCAGCGAACGCACGGTTTTAACGCCTGCGTCTTCCAGGGCAGCAAACTTCTCGTCTGCAGTGCCTTTGCCGCCAGAGATGATTGCGCCAGCATGGCCCATGCGCTTGCCCGCAGGGGCAGTCACACCAGCGATGTAGGAAACAACCGGCTTGGTCACGTGTGCCTTGATGTAGGCAGCCGCTTCTTCTTCAGCCGAACCGCCGATCTCACCGATCATAACGATCGCTTCGGTCTTCGGGTCTTCCTGGAACAGCTTCAGGATGTCGATGAAGTTCGAACCCGGGATCGGGTCACCGCCGATGCCGACGCAAGTCGACTGACCGAAACCGGCGTCAGTAGTCTGCTTAACAGCTTCGTAGGTCAGGGTGCCGGAACGGGAAACGATACCGACCTTGCCTGGCAAGTGAATGTGACCTGGCATGATGCCGATCTTGCATTCGCCTGGAGTGATCACGCCTGGGCAGTTAGGACCGATCAGGACTACGCCCAGCTCGTCGCACTTGACCTTGGCATCCAGCATGTCCAGGGTAGGAATGCCTTCAGTGATGCAAACGATCAGCTTGATGCCGCCGAATGCTGCTTCCAGGATGGAGTCCTTGCAGAAAGGAGCTGGAACGTAGATCACGCTGGCGGTGGCGCCAGTGGCAGCTACAGCGTCTTTCACGGTGTTGAACACTGGCAGACCCAGGTGTTCGGTGCCGCCTTTGCCCGGAGTTACGCCACCCACCATCTTGGTGCCGTATTCGATGGCTTGCTGGGTGTGGAAACTACCTTGCGAACCGGTAATACCCTGGCAGATAACTTTGGTGTCTTTATTGATCAGGACGCTCATTATTTGCCCTCCGCAGCTTTGACAACTTGTTGAGCAGCGTCGGTCAGGCTGGTAGCAGCGATGATGTTCAAACCGCTTTCTGCCAGTACTTTAGCGCCCAGCTCAGCGTTGTTGCCTTCAAGGCGAACAACAACCGGGATTTTCACGCCGACTTCTTTCACAGCGCCGATGATGCCTTCGGCAATCATGTCGCAACGAACGATGCCGCCGAAGATGTTGACCAATACTGCAGCGACGTTAGTGTCGGACAGGATGATCTTGAACGCTTCGGTAACGCGTTCTTTGGTAGCACCGCCGCCCACGTCGAGGAAGTTGGCTGGTTTGCCGCCATGCAGGTTGACGATGTCCATGGTACCCATGGCCAGGCCAGCACCGTTGACCATGCAACCGATGTTGCCTTCCAGCGCTACGTAGTTCAGTTCGAACTTGGCAGCGTGCGCTTCGCGCGGATCGTCTTGCGACGGATCGTGGAAAGTCTTCAGCTTAGGCTGACGGTACATGGCGTTGGCGTCGATGTTGATCTTGGCATCGAGGCAATGCAGATCGCCGTCAGCCTTGATCACCAGCGGGTTCACTTCCAGCAGAGCCAGGTCGTGATCCTTGAACAGCTTGGCCAGACCTACGAAGATCTTGGCGAACTGAGCAACTTGCTTGCCTTCCAGACCCAGCTGGAATGCCAGCTCGCGACCCTGGAATGGCTGAGCGCCAACCAGTGGATCGATAGTGGCCTTGAGGATTTTCTCAGGGGTGTCGTGAGCGATTTTCTCGATGTCCACGCCACCTTCGGTGGAAGCCATGAACACGATGCGACGGCTCGAACGGTCAACGACAGCGCCCAGGTACAGCTCTTTAGCGATATCAGTGCACGATTCAACCAGGATCTTGGTGACTGGCTGACCATTGGCATCAGTCTGGTAAGTCACCAGACGCTTGCCCAACCACTGTTGAGCGAACGCTTTGGCGTCTTCTTTGCTGCGAACCAGCTTAACGCCGCCCGCTTTACCGCGACCACCTGCGTGAACCTGGGCTTTGACAACCCATTCGGTCCCGCCGATCTTGTCGCACGCTTCTGCTGCTGCTTCCGGGGTGTCTACGGCGAAACCCTGGGATACTGGCAGGCCGTATTCAGCGAACAGCTGCTTACCCTGATACTCGTGAAGATTCATGCTTATTACCGTCTTCGTTAGGTACTGCGCATTCGGTGCTGCACTTGTTCAAGTGCCGCACCACCTGTGACTGCTGCTTGCGTAGGTGTTCCGGATAACCGGTGAGACTACGCAAGGCTGCGTCCGGCGGACATTCCGCGGTGAGTCTTGCACGCAAGGCTCACGACGGGCCTTCCGCCGTGGTTTCTTATTGTCTTGTCTTAACGCTTCTTGCGGTTGGCGATGTGGATGGCGCCGCCATTCACAGCCAAAGCTGCTTCGTGCAAGGCTTCGGACAGGGTCGGATGGGAGAAAACCATCATGCCCAGGTCTTCAGCGCTGGTGCCGAATTCCATACCGATCGCGCCCTGCTGAACCAGTTCTGCAGCGCTCGGGCCAATCACGTGGACGCCCAATACGCGGTCAGTCTTGGCATCAGCAATGACTTTCACGAAACCGCCGGTATCGTTGGCTGCCATGGCACGGCCACTGGCTGCGAACGGGAAAGTGCCGACGTTAACTTCAACGCCTTCAGCTTTCAAGGTCTGCTCGGTTTTACCGACCCACGCGATTTCCGGGTGAGTATAAATAACAGACGGGATCAGGTCATAGTTGATTTGGGCTTTGTGGCCCTTGATGCGCTCGACAACCATGATGCCTTCTTCGGACGCCTTGTGCGCCAGCATCATGCCGCGAACCACGTCGCCGATCGCGTAAACGCCCGGCACGCTGGTCGCGCACTGGTCGTCAACGAAAACGAAACCGCGCTCGTCGATGGTCACACCGCTGTCAGATGCCAGCAGTTCGGTGGTCACTGGACGGCGACCAACGGCAACGATCAGCTTGTCGAACGTGATGTTCTGTTCGCCATTGGCATCGGTGTAGTTTACGACAACTTCGTTGCCGTTCACTTTGGATCCGGTGACGCGAGCGCCCAGCTTGATGTCCAGACCTTGTTTGGTCAGGGTCTTGTAGGCTTCTTTGGAAACGGCGTCGTCAGCCGCTGGCAGGAACTTCTCCAGCGCTTCCAGAACAACCACTTCGGAACCCAGACGGGACCAGACCGAACCCAGTTCCAGACCGATCACGCCAGCACCGATAACGCCCAGACGCTTAGGTACGGTTTGGAATTCCAGCGCGCCAGTCGAATCGACGATTACGTTCTGGTCAACCGGAGCCGGTGGAATGTCGATCGGACGCGAGCCCGAAGCCAGGATCACGTTCTCGGCTTCGATGATTTCGACGGTGCCGTCTGCCTTGGTCAGTTCAACTTTCTTGCCGGCCAGCAGTTTGCCGTGGCCTTGCAGGGAAGTAACGCCGTTCGCCTTGAACAGGGTGGCAACGCCAGAGGTCAGGCCTTTGACGATGTTGGCTTTACGGCCAACCATTGCCGCCACGTCCATGGTCACGCCAGCGTGATTGATACCGTGGATCGCGAAGCCTTCTTTGGCTTCCTTGTATTTCCAGGAGCTGTCCAGCAGCGCCTTGGATGGAATGCAGCCGACGTTCAGGCAAGTACCGCCGAGGGCCAGTTTGCCTTCCTTGTCGGTGTATTTCTCGATGCAGGCAGTGGAGAGGCCCAGTTGCGCTGCTTTAATGGCAGCCACGTAGCCGCCAGGGCCCGCGCCAATCACTACCACGTCGAATTTCTGAGTCATGTGTCATTCCTTCTCGAATCAAACCGGACGGCCCCTTTTGAGGACCGTCGTGGGACGAAGCTGGTCATTACAGAAGGGCCGTCCATCACTAGACGGCCCGTGCAACGAAATCAGATATCCAGCAGCAAACGAGCCGGGTCTTCCAGCAGGTTCTTGATGGTAACCAGGAAGGTCACAGCTTCTTTGCCATCGATCAGACGGTGATCGTAGGACAGCGCCAGGTACATCATCGGACGGATAACAACCTGACCGTTGATCGCCATAGGACGCTGCAGAATGTTGTGCATGCCCAGGATGGCCGCTTGCGGCGGGTTGACGATCGGGGTCGACATCATCGAACCGAAAGTACCACCGTTGGTGATGGTGAACGTACCACCGGTCATTTCGTCCATCGACAGCTTGCCGTCACGAGCCTTCTTGCCGAAGGTGGCGATGCCGCCTTCGATTTCAGCCAGGCTCATCAGTTCGGCGTTACGCAGAACCGGAACAACCAGGCCGCGGTCGCTGGAAACAGCAACACCGACGTCAGCGTAGCCGTGGTAAACGATGTCAGCACCGTCGATCGACGCGTTGACAGCCGGGAAGCGTTTCAGCGCTTCGGTGGCCGCTTTCACGAAGAACGACATGAAGCCCAGGCGTACGCCGTTGTGGGACTTCTCGAACAGGTCCTTGTACTTCGAACGCAGCGCCATGACTTCGGTCATGTCGACTTCGTTGAAAGTAGTCAGCATCGCCATGTTCGATTGAGCTTCAACCAGACGCTTGGCGACGGTGGCCCGTACGCGGGTCATCGGTACGCGCTTCTCGATGCGGTCGCCAGCGGCGAATACAGGAGCAGCGCCAGCAGGAGCAGCAGCCTTGGCAGGCGTGGCAGCCGGAGCGGCTTTCTTGGCAGCTACAGCGGCAACAACGTCTTCCTTGGTCACACGACCGCCTTTGCCAGTGCCGGCAACGGAAGCGATGTTGATGCCGTTTTCTTCAGCCAGCTTGCGAGCAGCCGGTGCAGCAACAGGATCATCTTCGCCTTCAGCGGCTGGAGCAGCAGCTTGTGCAGCGGCCGGAGCAGCGGCAGCAGCTGGAGCGGCAGCAGCGCCGCCCGCTTCGATGGAGCCCAGAACTTCGTCGGACAGAACGGTGTCGCCTTCGTTCTTGACGATAGCGCCCAGCACGCCATCAGCGGTGGCCAACACTTCCAATACGACTTTGTCAGTTTCGATGTCGACGATCAGGTCATCGCGCTTGACGGCGTCGCCCGGCTTTTTGTGCCAGGTGGCAACGGTGCCATCGGCAACCGATTCCGGGAAAGTGGGGGCTTTGATTTCGATAGCCATTATCTGTGGGTCCTTAAATTCGGTTTCAGGTGCGCGAAGGCGTTAAACAGTAAAGGCGTCTTGCAGCAGTTTTTCTTGCTGCTCAGCGTGCATCGATGCGTAACCGCATGCAGGTGCAGCAGAAGCCTCACGGCCCGCGTACTCAAGTACGAGAGACTTGTTGAGATTGCTGATGCTGCGACGCATGTGGTGTTGGCTGCAGTACCACGCCCCCTGGTTCATCGGCTCTTCCTGGCACCACACGGCATTTTTGACGTTGGTGTAAGGAGCCAGGACTTCTTTCAAGTCGTCCTCAGGGAATGGGTACAGCTGCTCGATACGCACGACGGCGATGTCATCACGACCTTCGGCACGGCGTTTTTCCAGCAGGTCGTAGTAGACCTTGCCGCTACACAGAACAACGCGCTCGACCTTTTTCGGGTCCAGTGCATCGATTTCCGGGATAACGGTCTGGAACGAACCTTCGGCCAGATCTTCCAGAGTCGAGATGGCCAGCTTGTGACGCAGCAGCGACTTCGGAGTCAGAACGATCAATGGCTTGCGCAGCGGGCGAATCACCTGACGACGCAGCAAGTGGTAGATCTGAGCCGGCGTAGTCGGTACGGCTACCTGAATGTTGTGCTCGGCGCACAGCTGCAGGTAACGCTCCAGACGAGCCGAAGAGTGCTCCGGCCCCTGACCTTCATAACCGTGCGGCAGCAGCATGGTCAGACCGCAGAGACGGCCCCACTTGTGCTCGCCACTGGTGATGAACTGGTCGATAACCACTTGGGCACCGTTGGCGAAGTCGCCGAACTGGGCTTCCCAGATCACCAGCGCCTCAGGCGTGGTGGTCGAGTAACCGTATTCGAACGCCAGCACGGCTTCTTCGGACAGGAACGAATCGTACAGGTCGAAACGTGGCTGGCCCTTGTACAGGTTTTGCAGCGGGACGTAGGTACCCGCGTCTTTCTGGTTGTGCAAGACAGCGTGACGGTGCGAGAACGTACCGCGACCGATGTCCTGACCCGTCATGCGAATCGGGTGACCTTCGAACGCCAGGGTCGCGTACGCCATGGTTTCGGCGTAACCCCAGTTGATCGGCAGGCCGCCGGCTTGCATTTTCTGACGGTCTTCGTAGATTTTCGAGACCTGGCGCTGAACCACGAAGCCTTCCGGAATTTCCAGCAGCTTGGCGGACAGTTCCTGCAAGGTTTTCAGATCGAAGCGAGTGTCGTGACGCGCGGTCCAGGCGTGGCCCAGATACGGACGCCAGTCCACGAACAACTCTTTGTTCGGCTCTTTGACCAGGCTTTTTACAACATGCAGACCGTTGTCCAGCGCATTGCGGTATTCGTCGACTTTCGCCTGAACACGCTCAACGTCCAGCACACCGCTCTGAGTCAGGCGATCAGCATACAGTTCACGGGTGGTGCGCTGTTTGGTGATCTGCTGATACATGATTGGCTGGGTGCCGCTTGGCTCGTCGGCCTCGTTGTGGCCACGACGACGGTAGCAGACCAGGTCGATCACCACGTCACGCTTGAACTGCATGCGGTAGTCGATGGCCAGCTGGGTCACGAACAACACGGCTTCCGGATCATCGCCATTCACATGGAGGATCGGCGCCTGGATCATCTTCGCAACGTCGGTCGCGTACTCGGTGGAGCGCGAGTCCAGCGGGTTGCTGATGGTGAAACCGACCTGGTTGTTGATCACGATGTGCACGGTGCCGCCGGTCTTGAAACCGCGGGTCTGCGACATCTGGAAGGTTTCCATGACCACGCCTTGACCGGCGAATGCCGCGTCACCGTGGATGGAGATCGGCAGCACCTTCTCGCCGGTAGGGTCGTTACGACGATCCTGACGGGCGCGAACCGAACCCTCGACCACTGGAGATACGATTTCCAGGTGGGACGGGTTGAACGCCATGGCCAGGTGAACTTCACCGCCAGTGGTCATCACGTTGGACGAGAAGCCCTGGTGATATTTAACGTCACCGGAACCCAGCTCAACCTTCTTCTTGCCTTCGAACTCGTCGAACAGCTCGCGCGGGTTCTTGCCGAAGGTGTTGACCAGCACGTTCAGACGACCACGGTGGGCCATGCCGATGACGATTTCCTTGGTGCCGTAGGAACCGGAACGCTGGATCAGCTCGTCGAGCATCGGAATCAGGCTCTCGCCGCCTTCCAGACCGAAACGCTTGGTACCCGGGTATTTGGTGCCCAGGTACTTTTCCAGACCTTCGCCCGCGGTGACACGCTCGAGCAGGTGGCTCTTGATGTCGGCGGAGTACGTCGGACGGCCGCGCACGCTTTCCAGACGCTGCTGGAACCACTGGCGTTGCTCGGAATCGGTGATGTGCGTGAATTCAGCGCCGATGGTGCGGCAATATGTCTGCTGCAACGCTTCGTGAATTTCGCGTAGGCTCGCCTCCTCTTTGCCGATGAACAGGTCGCCGGCACGGAAGGTCGTATCAAGATCGGCATTGGTCAAGCCGTAATGATTGATCGACAGGTCTGCTGGTGCAGGACGCTGCCACAGCCCCAGCGGGTCAAGCTGGGCTGCCTGGTGGCCACGCATACGGTAGGCCTGGATCAATCGCAGCACTTCAACTTGCTTCTTCTCGTGCTCACTGCTCACGCTGCCGGCGGAAACCGGTTGGGCGCGGCGCTGGTTCTTTGCCAGCAAGACGAAATGATCGCGAATTGTGGAGTGCGAAACATCGGTGGCAGAGTTGCCGTCAGTCGGCAACTTCTGAAAGTAGGTGCGCCACTCTTCTGGCACAGCGTTAGGGTCGTGCAGGTAGAGCTCATAAAGCTCTTCCACATAGGCAGCGTTTCCACCTGAAAGGTGGGCACTGTTCCACATGCGCTGCATCACGCTTTCTTGCATGCTTGGTCACCCTCGGTTAGGGGAACACCATCGGCGTCGACACCGAGCAAACTTGCAGAAGTCCGAATGCAGCGACCAAAACAAGCCACTTAGGATCACGCTGATAGTCCGGGTACCAGCCCGGATGCCCCTGCTTGTCTCATTTCTTCAAAATAAGAGCGGCAGCTTTGTGAGCTGCTGCTCAGGTTAAAACTACGGCGCCGGTTGAAGCCTGCGCCGTAGCATCTACGGGTACAGCGGTACTACATTTACAACAGCCGGGTTACGGCAGCTGAATCACACGCCGCTTTGCAGCAGCATGTTACGTACGTGACCGATGGCCTTAGTCGGGTTCAGGCCTTTCGGACAGACGTTGACGCAGTTCATGATCCCGCGGCAGCGGAATACGCTGAACGGGTCATCCAGCGAAGCCAGACGCTCGGCAGTCTTGGTGTCGCGGCTGTCTGCCAGGAAGCGATACGCTTGCAGCAGAGCAGCTGGACCCAGGAACTTGTCCGGGTTCCACCAGAAGGACGGGCAAGAGGTCGAGCAGCAAGCGCACAGGATGCACTCGTACAGACCGTCGAGCTTTTCACGCTCTTCAGGGGTCTGCAGACGTTCGATGGCCGGAGCCGGCGTGTCGTTCTGCAGGTATGGCTTAACCTTTTCGTATTGCTTGTAGAAGATGCTCATATCGACGACCAGGTCACGGATAACCGGCAAACCTGGCAGAGGACGAACGATCAGCTTGTTACCTTTTACGACAGCGGACAGCGGCGTGACGCACGCCAGACCGTTTTTGCCGTTGATGTTCATGCCGTCGGAACCGCAAACACCTTCACGGCAAGAGCGACGATAGGAGAAACCTTCGTCCTGCTCTTTGATCAGGGCCAGCACGTCCAGCACCATCAGGTCTTTACCACCGGTATCGACCGAAAATTCCTGCATGAACGGCGCAGCGTCCTGATCAGGGTTGTAGCGATAAACACTGACTTGCAACATGGCGGCCACCCTTAATAAGTCCGAATCTTAGGTTCAAAAGTCGGAACAGTCTTCGGCGAGAAGTTCACAGCACGCTTGGTTACGCGCTTGTCACCCGGGAAGTACAGGGTGTGGCACAGCCAGTTTTCGTCGTCGCGGTCTTCGTAGTCTTCACGGGCGTGAGCGCCGCGGGACTCTTTGCGGATCTCTGCGGCGATGGCGGTAGCTTCGGCCACTTCCAGCAGGTTCTGCAATTCCAGAGCTTCGATACGAGCGGTGTTGAACGCCTGGCTCTTGTCGTTGATCTTGACGTTGGCGATACGGCCACGCAGATCAGCCAGCTGGGCAATACCCTTCTGCATGTATTCGCCGGTACGGAACACACCGAAGTAGTTCTGCATGCAGTTTTGCAGTTCTTTACGCAGGGTGGCGACGTCTTCGCCTTCGGTACGCGAGTTCAGGCCATCGAGACGTGCCAGGGCAGCGTCGATGTCGGACTGGCGAGCGCGGGTGTAGTCGACGCCTTCTTTCAGGGTCTGTTCCAGGAACAGGCCGGCCGCACGGCCGAATACCACCAGGTCGAGCAGCGAGTTGCCGCCCAGACGGTTGGCACCGTGAACCGATACGCACGCCACTTCGCCCACTGCGAACAGACCAGGAATGATCTGGTCAACGCCGTCGGCGTCCTGGGTGATTGCCTGACCATGAATGTTGGTGGCAACGCCGCCCATCATATAGTGGCAGGTTGGAACGACCGGAATCGGCGCCACGGCTGGATCGACGTGGGCGAAAGTCTTGGACAGTTCCATGATGCCTGGCAGACGGCTGTGCAGAACTTCTTCACCGAGGTGATCGAGTTTCAGCATTACGTGGTCGCCATCCGGACCGCAACCGTTGCCGGCGATGATTTCTTTAACCATCGAGCGAGCAACAACGTCACGACCAGCAAGGTCTTTGGCGTTCGGAGCATAACGCTCCATGAAACGCTCGCCGTGCTTGTTGATCAGGTAACCGCCTTCACCGCGGCAGCCTTCAGTAACCAGTACACCGGCGCCGGCGATGCCGGTCGGGTGGAACTGCCACATTTCGATGTCTTGTACCGGCACGCCAGCGCGCAGAGCCATGCCGACGCCGTCACCGGTGTTGATCAGGGCATTGGTGGTGGACGAGTAGATACGACCTGCACCGCCAGTCGCCAGTACAGTGGCGTTAGCGCGGACGTAGGAAGTTTCGCCGGTTTCGATGCAGATGACGATCATGCCGACAAAGGCACCGTCTTCGTTCTTCACCAGGTCGACGCCGTAGTATTCGTTGAGGAATACGGTGCCGGCCTTGAGGTTGGCCTGGTACAGGGTGTGTAGCAGTGCGTGACCGGTACGGTCGGCAGCGGCGCAAGTACGGGCAGCCTGGCCACCTTTACCAAAGTCTTTCGACTGACCGCCGAACGGACGCTGATAGATGCGGCCTTGTTCGGTACGGGAGAACGGCAAGCCCATGTGCTCGAGCTCGAAGACCGCTTCCGGGCCTACGGAACACATGTATTCGATAGCGTCCTGGTCACCGATATAGTCGGAACCCTTGACGGTATCGTACATGTGCCAGCGCCAGTCATCGTTCGGATCAGCGGACGCGATGGCGCAAGTGATGCCACCCTGGGCGGATACAGTGTGCGAGCGAGTCGGGAAAACCTTGGTAACTACGGCAGTCTTGTGACCACCTTGTGCCAGCTGCAGAGCAGCGCGCATGCCGGCACCGCCGCCGCCAATGATGATGGCGTCGAACGAAAGCGTATTAACTGTAGTAGACATGAATCAGATACCCCAAAGAATCTGCACACCCCAGACGAAGTACGCGAACATCGCGACGCCGCATACCGCCTGGAAGAGGAAACGTATTGCAGTCGCGGACTTGCCGAACGCCATTGGCGTCAGGTAGTCGGTCGCGATGGTCCACATGCCGACCCAGGCGTGAGCGCCGAGGGCAACGAGGGCAAGGAGACTGAAAATACGCATCCAGTTGCTTGCGAACAGTTCATGCCATTGGGCGTAGCCGATGCCAGGATGGGCAACGACGTATCCGATCAGGAAGATGAAGTAAGCCGCGAGAACGACCGCAGACACACGTTGTGCCATCCAGTCATAGAGGCCCGAACGCGACAGGTTCGTGACGTTAGTTACCATATCCAAACTCCTGCCAGAACGATTACCACCACGGAAACGGCGATAACGATTTTCGAGCCCAGTTTGCCGCCCTCAAGCGACTCGCCGATGCCCATGTCCATCATCAAGTGGCGCACACCGGCAACCAAGTGATACAGCAAGGCGGACAGGATGCCCCATGTCACTAGCTTGGCTAGCGGACTGGTCAGACACGCTTTCACCTGACCGAAGCCTTCTTCCGAGCCGAGCGACTTGTCCAATGCATAAAGCATGATGGCCAGGCTGACAAAGAGGATGATTCCGGAGATTCGGTGAAGAATGGACGTGTAAGCAGTGACTGGGAGTTTGATGGTCCTTAGGTCTAGGTTTACAGGTCGTTGGCTATTCACGGCTTTTTTTCACACTGAAGAGCCCCTAACAATCAGGGCAAAGTTGTTGGGGAGTGCACTGGTCAGGTACCCACCACCCAGGGAGTGCGACCCCCAGTAAAGCAGGCCCAAAAGCCCCTGGCGGTCGGAGGCCGAGTATAGACAGTTAGGCTACTAATGACAACGCAATCGCCTTCCCCTAATAGCTCATTGCACAAGTCGTATAAAAGGCGTAAATGGCAGTCAATTTCGAGGAAAAAGTCCGGTTAAAGCCTTCTGGAGCAAGACTTTAGGCAAATTGACATTCGAATTTATCTCACTATAGTGGTGCGGGCCCTGCGTGGGGGGTCTGTCTGATGATTTCAAGCATAAATAGGAGGCCACATGGCTGACAAAAAAGCGCAGTTGATCATCGAGGGCGCAGCCCCCGTCGAGCTGCCCATTTTAACCGGCACCGTTGGTCCCGATGTTATCGATGTTCGGGGCCTGACGGCCACGGGCCGTTTCACCTTTGACCCTGGTTTCATGTCGACAGCTTCCTGCGAGTCGAAGATCACCTATATCGACGGCGACAACGGCATTCTGCTGCACCGCGGCTACCCGATCGAACAGTTGGCTGAAAAGTCGGACTACCTGGAAACCTGCTATCTGCTGCTCAACGGCGAATTGCCGACCGCAGAACAGAAGGCCCAGTTCGTCAGCACCGTGAAAAACCACACCATGGTTCACGAGCAGCTGAAGACGTTCTTCAATGGTTTCCGTCGCGACGCCCACCCAATGGCCGTCATGTGCGGCGTAGTCGGCGCCCTCTCGGCCTTCTACCACGACTCCCTGGACATCAATAACCCGCAGCATCGCGAAATTTCCGCGATCCGTCTGGTTGCCAAGATGCCAACCCTGGCAGCGATGGTTTACAAGTACTCCATGGGTCAACCCATGATGTACCCGCGCAACGACCTGACGTACGCGGAAAACTTCCTGCACATGATGTTCAACACCCCGTGCGAGATCAAACCGATCAGCCCGGTACTCGCCAACGCCATGGACAAGATCTTCATCCTCCATGCCGACCACGAGCAGAACGCATCGACGTCCACCGTACGCCTGGCCGGCTCTTCGGGTGCCAACCCGTTCGCCTGTATTGCCGCCGGCATCGCTGCACTGTGGGGCCCTGCCCACGGCGGCGCGAACGAAGCTGTTCTGACCATGCTCGATGAAATTGGCGATGTGTCGAACATCGACAAGTACATCGCCAAGGCCAAGGACAAGAACGATCCGTTCAAGCTGATGGGCTTCGGTCACCGGGTTTACAAAAACCGCGACCCACGCGCAACAGTGATGAAGCAGACCTGCGACGAAGTGCTGAAAGAACTGGGCATCACCAACGATCCGCAACTCGAACTGGCCATGCGCCTGGAAGAGATCGCCCTGACCGACCCGTACTTCATCGAACGCTCGCTGTACCCGAACGTCGACTTCTACTCGGGGATCATCCTCAAGGCGATCGGCATTCCAACCAGCATGTTCACCGTAATCTTCGCTTTGGCGCGGACCGTCGGCTGGATCTCCCACTGGAAAGAAATGCTCTCCAGCCCGTACAAGATTGGCCGTCCGCGCCAGCTGTACACCGGCTACGAGTCGCGTGACATCACCAAGCTGGAAGACCGCAAATAAGACCTGTCTTGCGATAACGTCTTGAGTTGTACGCTGCACCGGGAACGGCCTCTGTTTATATAGAGGCCGTTTTTGTTTGTGCGGTCGCAGCGGCCTTAGGGCCGACTGGCTTTTTGGTCGTGTACATATCCGTTTCTGCGGTAACGGCTGATTATGGTTTCGCTCTTACAGCGACTCACTTTTCCAGACGCCGAAAAGTAAGCAAAAGGCTTCGCCCCGGCGTACGGCGCCTCGCTGAGGCTCCGCGTTCCCTCGCTACGGTGCCCATCAGGGGGCATCGCCTACGGTCTGCTTCGCGACGACCTCCTCTCGATGTGTGCGGCTTCGCCGCACGGCGCTACGCGCCTACCCCCCTGATGAACACCTACGCTCGGCCTGCCGAAGGGGCGAAAGATCAAGATCAAAAGCAGGCGAGCTAACGCTCGACCTATTGAGTGGTGAAGGGCGGGTGTACACCAATACAAGGAGCTGCCGAAGGCTGCGATCTTTTGATTTGGCTTTGGCTTTGGCTTTGGCTTTGGCTTTGGCTTTGGCTTTTGACGTTGATCTTGAACTTGAACTTGAACTTGAACTTGAACTTGAACTTGAACTTGAACTTGAACTTGAACTTGAACTTGATCTTGAACTTGATCTTGAACTTGATCTTGAACTTGAACTTGATCTTGATCTTTCGCCCCTTCGGCAGGCCGAGTGGAGGTGTGCATCAGGGGGGAGGCGCGTAGCGCCGTGCGGC
>NZ_LACH01000129.1:627-2242 GCF_000968015.1 Pseudomonas fluorescens | reverse complement strand
CGATCTTTTGATCTTAAAAACAAAAGCCCCGCCTGATCGACTCAGGCGGGGCTTTTGTGTTTCAGCAGACGAAGCTTAGTTCGAGCTAACCGCCGAACGCGGGATCACCGGCTGGTTGTCGTTGGAAATGGTCACCTCCACCCGACGGTTCATCGCACGACCGGAGACGCTGCTGTTCTCGGCCACCGGGTATTCCTTGCCGTAACCCTGCGCCACGATGCGCGCGGGATCAACGCCCATTTTCACCAGCGCCGTGCGCACGGAACCGGCACGACGCTCGGACAGCGACTGATTGTGGTTCGCGGCGCCCGTGCTGTCGGTGTAGCCCTCGACGATCACTTTGCGATCAGGGTTTTCCGAGAGGAACTGCGCCAGTTTGTTGATATTCACCAGACCGCTGGACTTCAGATCAGCCCTGTCAGTGGCAAACAACACATCACCGAATGTCACCAAGGTACCGCGATCGGTCTGCTTGGCGTTCAGGCTGTCCTGCAATTGCTTGATCTGCGCGTCGCGGGCATCCAGACGAGCCTGGGCACGCTGCGCGGAAGCATTTTTCAGATTGGCTTCGGCGTTGCGCAGGGCGATGGTCTGCTTCGCCACTTCAACACGTTGATTGGTCAGGTAAGCCAGTTGATCGACCTTGGCCTGGTCCTCTTTGTCCTGGTAAGCCTTGTCGGCCTTGTCCAGGTAATCGCTGGCTTCTTTGGTTTCCAGTGCCGCGACTTTGCTGGCTTGCGGGTTGGTTTGCAGGCCGGNNGTAGTTGGTGCGGGCCTGTTCCAGGTTCGCGTTGGGCGGCGTGGAGCAGGCGGCCAGTGCAACGCTTGCGGCCAGCAGGGCAGGGATCATCAATTGTTTACGCATGGTGGTTTCGTCCTTTTAATCGAGTAAGAAGTGCGTCGTGCCGGCCGCTTATTGCACGGTGCGCTGGCTTTCCTGACGCAGTTCTTGAACACCTTGCTGAGAGTCCTTCACAGCCTGTTCAGCTTTGATAGCCTGGGCCTTGCGCTCAGCCACGCGAGCGTCCCACTCGGCCTGTTCGGCCAGGACTTTGGCTTCGGCATACTTCTTGTCGTGCAGGGCGATTTCGGCTTGTTTGAGCTTGTCCTGCGCGGACTTCATTTCCACTGCCGCGAATTCGGTACCGCCGGCACTGACGGCGCTGTTGACTGCCGATTCCGTCACGGCGAATTGCTCGCTTGGCGGGTTGCCGGCACAACCGGCCAGAACGAAGCTGCTGCCGATGGCCAGTGCCGCCAGTTTCAGGCTACGCAGAGGGGGGAACGAGGATTTGGCAGTTCGGGTCTTCATGGTCTTCAACTCCATTGGAAAAACTCCTGAGAAACTTAAAAATCCATCCTGGGCAAGGAGCCGCAACCTTCAATTTCCGGGGGTGTTTTTAAACGGCCGTCCCAGGCGTGGTTAATGGGTGTGACCCGAGGCGTTTTTCGAAAGTTCAGAGAATATGGCCCATTGCCCGAAAAACTTTGACCGAACGGACAAGGCTCTAAACCGGGAAATTTGGTTGTGTGCAGCAGTATTCCCAACCTTTTCAAAGCCCGGGAATGCGCAATTATTGAAGGGAACTGCAAGCTAATGTGGGAGCGAGCCTGC
>NZ_LACH01000129.1:0-569 GCF_000968015.1 Pseudomonas fluorescens | reverse complement strand
GAGCAGGCTCGCTCCCACATGTTCATATCGGTTGGATCAGTGTTTCTGTTTGTCGTCGACGGCCGACAAATCGTGTAAATGACGACGGGACAATGCGAGAAAACGTGGAGTCGGACCGATGTCTTCGTACAGCGGATCACCTTCTTCGTCGGTGGCCACGACGGTCGAGCCCTTCACGTACGGGAAGCTTTTTTCGAGCTCTTCCAGGGCGGCGCCGATCAGTTCGCCGAGCAGTTCTTCGGGTTGCCGTTTGGGGTACATATCGACAATGGCCGCCAGTCGTGCGGCGGCTTCCACATCCAGATGAATCGAGTATCCGGTGTCGGTCAGGCGACCCTTGGCGTTTTCTTCCCAGTGATGGGCAAGCTCGCGGATTTTCATAGTGACCTCAATGCGCACCTGCTCGTGGCAGGCAGTGTCAGTGTCCGGCAATCGCCGGCGGCAGCCGTTGTAAGGCTTACTCTTCAGACTAGCTTTAACGCCCAAGGTTTAAAGTCCCTTCGTCGTCTAATGCCGTTGGGGGGATTGGGTGTATATCCGTTTTTGCCGTGATGGCTGATTACGGTTTC
>NZ_LACH01000128.1:157-11052 GCF_000968015.1 Pseudomonas fluorescens | reverse complement strand
CAGATTGGGTTTTGGTGCAGGCAAATGATGTGCGGATCGTCATTCCAATGCGGGAACCGCTCAGCAATCAGTGGGTCATGACCGGGGATGACGTGGTCCTCGCCGTCGGCCAGATTGTCGATCAAGCTGAACCCCTCAAGCGTCTGCGCCAGATCATCCAGAATCGGAAACGGACTGCGCTGACGGATGTTCGCCCACAAGTGCGCGGCATCCGAGGCCAGCACAATCCACCCGCGCGCGGTGTTCACCCGCACCACCTGGCTACCCGGTGTATGCCCGCCCACCGGGTGCAACGTCACACCGGGAACCACCTCCACCGTGCCGGAGTGTAAACGCATCCGGCCCTCGAACAACGGCGGAAGCGCCGACATCACGTCGCCAACCTCGTAGGTTTTGTTCACCGTGTGATGGGCCATTTTCGGCCCGGTGCAGAAGCGCAGTTCCGCTTCTTGCAAATGCACCGTGGCCTTGGGGAAAAGCCCCAGGTTGCCGGCGTGATCCCAGTGCAAATGGGTGAGGATCAGGTTGTCGACCTGCGCCGGATCAATATCCAGTTGGCGTAGGGATTCTTCCGGCAGGCGATACATCTGACGGTTGCGCCGGTCTGCCGTGGCCGGTTGGAAACAGGTGTCGACCACGATCACCTGCTGCTCGTTACGAATGACCCAGAAGTAATAATCCAACGGCATGGATGCATTGGGATCGCCGCAGCAGGCGTCGTAGAGAAAGTTCTCACGGGCGGTGCGCTGGGCATTGGCGCCGACACGGATCGCGAATACTTCGTACACAGGAACGGACATATTCACCTCCTGGTTCAGGCCGCTGCGGTGGTTTTGAGGGTTGGACGGAAGTCGAAATCGATCTCGTCGCTAATCCCCAGATCCTGTGCCAGACGATGCAGGCCACTGTAGTCCCGCATGATCGTGGCGTTCTTGTTGCTCTCCCGGGTGTCGGCGATGATCAGCGCTGCGTCTTCGACCCCGAGCTGCGTCAGAATCGCCTCCCACATCGAGTAGTCCTGGGCGACAAAGGCACTCAGCGCCACCGACAGCGTGCGAGCGAAAAACACCCGTTGGGTCGGCTGCATGTTCGCGTACATGACCTTCGCCACTTCAGCGAGAATCTTGCTGTGGGCATATTCGTCGCGGTTATGCAGTTCGGCCACGCGGCGGTTTTGCGGTTGAATGCTTTGATCGTCGGCCAGCAAATCCAGATAGGCGTTGACGCTGATCTCGGCCACCACCGCAAAGGTGATCGCCGCCAGGTCGCGCTGCCATTGCTCCGACAGTTCTTCGCGCAGGGCGATCAGCCGCAGGTAGGTGACCGACGGCGGCAGATCCAGATCCTGATCGAGCGCTCGCTCCAGCTTGGTCCGTTCGATGGCCCGCAGGTGCATGAGCGTGTGGTAGTGCTCGTCGATCAACGTCTGTTGCATGGCCTCGCGAAAATGCCAGTCGTCCTTGCCCAGGTATTGATTGGCGATGACACTCAGCGCCGGGTTCACCACGTGTTCTTCGGCGGTCACCGTGCGCAGGTTGTAGCCGATCCAGCCCCAGGTCACCACGGTGCTTTTGAGTTCTTCGCTCAGGGCCTGGAACTTCGGATGATGGAAAAACGGCACCATGCACTCCGGGTAATCCGGGCGCGCCGGGTCGAATGCTTCGCTGGCCTCGGCCTGGTCCGGTGCACACACGGTGGCTCTTTTGGTCCACGCCTGATTCAGTCGCACGACCAGTTGATGATCGACCTTGGCGATCTCGATTGCTGTTTGCATGACGCGATACCTGTAGGACGCGTACCCGATGACGGGTACGCCAATAGAATTAAGGGCGACGGATGAATCAGGCCAGCCAATAGCGGGTCAGGTTTCGCGCCGGGTCAGTGTATCGGCTACGGGCGTGGATCATTCGCCAGTTGTCCCAAATCAGCATGCATCCGTCGGGAATCAGCACCGGGGTGTTGTGTTCAACGAAATACGCTTCGCCCAGGACTGCAAACCTGGCCAGTGGCGACGCGCTATTGGCGATTTGCGAGTGCAGCAGAGCTTCCTTGGAAGGATTCACATCGCCGTAGTGAAACTGGTTGTAGCTGAAACGGAAAATGTCCCCGTCCTCGGTAGGCGTCAGGATGTATTCCTTGACCCGCCGTTGCGCGGCTTCACCGGGTTTGGCGGTAGCGACGAATTCCACAGGCGTGTCGTCGATCCATTCACGCAGCTCGGGATCGGTGCGTTCGAGGAACGCCAGCAATTCATAACCGTCCACCAGCCCTGTATGCCCGCCACCACACGTCGCCTGTTGATGACAATGCAACGCCAGGTAGCGCGGCGGCGGCCCGTAAACCGGCGCCTCGGTGTGCGGGCCGATGCCGTTCATGCTCTGGGAATACGGCAAGTCTTCGTACCCCGGTTTGCGGGTGATGGCGAACGCGGTCTGCCCGTTGAATTGCGGAATGACCGGGCCGAACTCATGCAGCGTGCCGAGCACATCGTCGGCGAACTCGTCCGGCGTCAGCACCGTCCAGCCTCGCGCCGACAACTCTTCGTGGCGGTGGCCCAGTGAAACGTAAGGTTTAGACGCAACAATCCCTTGATCTGACATGGTGAGATTCCTGGCGGTTTATCAGGCGTTGACGGTTGAGGTGTAGGCGGCAATGAATTCGCGGCAGGCGTTGCCCGGTCGATAGTGATGTTCATCGATGCGCTGCACGGGTGTGATTTCGGCAGCGGTACCGGTGAGAAAACACTCGTCGAAGTCGCCAAGCTCCGTAGGAACAATGGTTCGCTCCACCACTTGGTAGTCCAGCGCCTTGGCCAGTTCGATGACGGTCTGACGGGTAATGCCGTTGAGGAAACAATCCGGCACCGGGGTGTGCAACGTCCGACCTTTGACGAAGAACACGTTGGCGCTGGTGGCTTCGGCAACGTTGCCGCGCCAATCGAGCATCAGGGCGTCGTGATAACCGTTGTTTTCAGCATCGTGCTTGCTCAGCGTGGCGATCTGATAATGCCCGGATGCCTTGGCTTCAAACGGGCTGCAGCTCGGTGGTGGACGACGCCACTCGGCGGTCTTCAAGCGAATGCCGGCCATGTGCCCGGCCGGGTCGAAATAGCTCGGCCATTGCCAGCAGGCAATCGCCAAATGGACGCTGTTGAAGCGGGCCGAGGTAGAAATCATTTCACTGCCGCGCCAGGCCACCGGCCGCAGATAACCGTCGACCACGTTGTTGCGTTGCAGCAGCTCATGGCTGGCCGCTTCCAGTTCGGCCAGCTCATAGGGAATGACGAAATCCATCAACTGAGCCGAGCGATACAAACGCTCGCTGTGTTCGCGCAGTTTGAAGATCTTGCCGTTGTAGACGCGTTCCCCTTCATACACCGTGCTCGCGTAATGCAGGCCGTGGGTCAGCACATGCAGACGGGCCTGGGACCACTCGACGAACTCGCCGTCGAGCCAGATGAAACCTTCTCGCTGATCAAACGGGATACCGCTCATATCCATATCTCCTGATGAATCGTCCTACGCTGTTTCGAGCAGAACCGGTATTAATTCGGGCGCCGGCACAACCACAAGATCAGGCTCGGGCTGAAAGAAGAACAAGCGCTCGCCGAACGCCGGCCGCAACTCATCGAACCAGGTCGCTTGCGGATCGAAGCGCGCGTAGAACGTGCGCAACACCCATTGCGGATCGCGCGCCTGGAGGAACTGCAGCACGAAGACTTTTTCCCCCGCCACGGTTTCAATGCCGTTGATCAACACCTTGCCGTAGAAGGTGCTCATGGACGGACCGCGAACCGTGCGCGCCAACCCGGACACCGTGCGATACGCCGCCTGAAAGATCTCGAATGCCCGGGCCAGCGGCATCGCGAAGTAATGGCTGGGGCCGGTATCGCGCTCGACAAACATGTAATAAGGCACGGCGCCGAGCCGCACGCCTTCGGTCCAGAGCGCGGCCCAATCAGCCGGGTTCTCGTTGATGTGCCGAATCACCGGCGCCTGCATGCGCAACGTCGCGCCGCTGGAACGAATGCGTTCGATGGCCTGGCGGGCGATGTCCTGACGGATCTCCACCGGGTGGTTGTAGTGCCCCATGATCGAGAGATTTTTCCCCGCCGCGACGATCCGCTTAAACAGCTCCAGCAGCTCGGGCGCGTCCTTGTCGCTGACAAACCGTTGCGGCCAATACGCCACGGATTTGGTGCCGATGCGGATGCTTTTCAGGTGGGGCAAGTCCAGCAACGGTTCGATGTACCCGGCCAGCGAACGGGTGTTCATGATCATCGGATCGCCCCCGGTGATCAGCACGTCGGTGACTTCGGTGTGCACCCGCAGGTAACTCACCAGCTCCTGGGATTCGCGCGCATTGAACTTGAGTTCTTCTTCGCCGATGAACTGCGCCCAGCGGAAACAGAACGTGCAGTAGGCGTGACAGGTCTGACCGGCACCGGGAAAAAACAGCACGGTTTCGCGGTACTTGTGCTGAATACCCGGTAGGACTTTTCCGTCGAGGGTCGCGCCGTTGTGGGTCAGTTGCCCGGCCGGATGCGGGTTCATGCGCAACCAGATCGCCTCGATCCGACGCTTGATGGCTACCGTGTCATCCCGTTCGATCAGTTGCTTGAGGGACGCGTACTCGTCCGGCAGCAGCATGTCCTTGTGGGGAAAGGTCATGCGGAAAATCGGATCGTCCGGGATGTTGTTCCAGTCGATCAACGTGCCCAGCACATATTCATTGGTGCGAAACGGCATGACCCGGGCCACGACGGTCATGGCTTCCTGCAACGCTGGCGTCAGTTTCTGCCAGTACGGCGTGTCGCGAATGGTGCGTGAGTTATAGGGCTTGTAGCGTTCCTGCTCCGACATTCCCTGCATGGCAGCGCTCCTGGTGATTGGCTGGCAGTTCTTACTGGATGGCCGGCGCGGCGCGCTCTATGTCCATCCATGCCCGAACACTGTCGCGATCCCACTGGCGGCGGACATACGCGGCGAGTCGGGAGGGAACCTGATCACCATTGGCGACCAGTCGGTTGAGCATGATTGCCAGGTCGGTGTCGGCAATGCTCCAGTCACCGAACAGATGCTCGGCGCCTCCCTCCAGCAATCGATCGGCGACAAAGAACAACCGGTCGACGGCGGCCAGGGCATCGTCGGACAGCGGAGTATCTTTTTTGCCGAAATAAATAAGGTCTGCCGGACGTTCTTTGCGAATGACCAACAAATCGCTGCGCAACCAGGCCTGGAGTTGACGGGCGCGGGCGCGCTGTTTGATGTCCGTGGGTAATAGTTTTGTATGCCCCGGCGCTATGTCTTCCAGATATTCGGCAATGGCCGAAGATTCCGACAATGCAAAATCTTGGTGAACCAGCGTGGGAATCTTGCAGGTCAGCGAAAGATCACGGTAATTCGTCTTGTAGTTTTCCCGCGACTTCAAATCCAGCGTGACCAGTTCAAATGGAAGTTGCTTTTCCTTCAACGCAACAAACGCCGACATCGCAAAGGCACTGACAAAGTCTGCACCGACATACAGTTTAAGTTTCATACTTTCCATAGAACGCTCCCTTGCATTAACCACATTAATCCGTTGCCTTGGAAGTGATCGTAGTTAGTTGATCAAGCGCTGAACAGATACAGAAATTATCCGATTCTATCGATACAGAAAGTTTAAAAACGCAGATCGTCAGGAGGATTCGGCAGGGCCACAGAAAAGAAAAAGGGAGTCAGCGAACGCTGACTCCCTGGTGTGCAACGAAGGGAAAATGACGGGGGGACAGTGATCAGGCCTGGCGATCGCCCAGACTGGAGAGCGACGCCATCTGCGGCATGTTGCTCATGTTGAGCATCGCCAGCGGCTCATCGTCGCTGGTGTTGACGAAGCCGTGCCGGGTCCATGCCGGCACCAGCAGCACATCGCCCATGCTGACGTTCACTTCATCGGCATCGCCCAAGGTCAACGCGCCGCGGCCGGACTGAATGATAAACAGGTGCCACCACGAATGAGCATGCCCGTTCAACACCGCGCCCGGTTTCAACCATTGCATGGACACCGCCATCCCTGGCGTCAACTTGCAACCTTCGATGCTGTTGTCGTGAGCCAGCGCGACAATATCGACTTCGCTGGCCTCGAGGCTCTGACGCATGTCTGTGAGTTCACCGCTCTTCCACACCTGTGCACTGACCGGCGGCTGGTGCAAACTCTGGCGAAAGTCCTTATATGAAAAAAACGCACCTTGAACGTTATTCATCGCGAGTTCCAACTTATGTTGTCGACTTTAATGACCGAACCTTAGGCCAACCATTCAGTGCTGTAAAGCCGAACAACTAACACTTATAACGCTGACGGTTTCAGCGCTGCAATCATGTCGACTTCTATCGCGGCATTTTTCGGTAATTGATAAACACCCACGGTCGTTCGCGTATGTTTACCGGCGTCCCCCAACACATGACTGAATACATCCGACGCGCCGTTGGCCACTTCGCTGAGATCAACAAAGTCTGCCGTGGATTTCACATAGACCGTTACCCGCATCAGCGACTTTATTTTATCCAGCGAACCAATGGCATCGACGATCAGCGCCAGCCCGCGCATCGCGCTGATGCTGGCTGCCGTTTGAGCATCCGCCATGTTCAATTCCAGGCCGACTCTGCCGGGGTACTGGATTTTGCCGTTCATGCGCGGCACCAGACCACTGATGTACAGCTCGTCATGATGCCGAACCAGCGGGGCATAATGCCCGCCAGCGGTGTTCTCGCCGTAGATGTCATAGCCGAGCTCTTTTGCCAGGTCGATGAAACGCTCATCACAGCTCTTTTGCTCAATCATTTACCAAACCCTCTGAATCAATAATGCAAAAAAACGCAGGTCGCACCGGCTCAGCCAAAAGCCCTCGTCGCCGGGGCCAGGCACGTGACTTCGACGCGCGACTCGATCGCCTCTGCCAGCCGCAACAGGTTGTTGCTGAGTTGTCCGTAGTCCTTGCTGAACAACACGATGTGGCCGATGAATGAGGTGTTGTCCTTCACCAATGCCGTGATCGAATCACCGACGCGCTTGGCATACACCGCTTCCACCAGTTCGATGTTCAGTTTCCGGGCCAGCGATTCGATGTCTGGCGTGGCGCGCAAAAGACCGTCAGCCGGCGCTCTGAGCAGACGGATGCCGCAATATCCCCGGGCGACGGGATCGTGGTGTTCGGTCTTGCCTTCCACCGCCCATCTGACCCAGCGTTCCCACGGATCGAAATCCACGAACGCCAGACGGGCCAGGTCCCAGATGTGCATGCCGCCGGGGCGCATATTGGTTTCCACTGCGGAGGTCAGCCCGCCGGCGCGCAGGAACACTTCGTTGTGGTAGGCGCCGTTATCCACCGTGACCAACTCCGACATGTGCCGACCCGCGGCCGCCAATCGAGCCTGCACGTCGGCCGCCAATGGCGCGGGCACCACTTGCTGGATTTCCGCGCGATAGGCGCCTTCAGTGGTGGTTTTTTCGGTAACCCAAGTGCTGCCTGCCACGTAATCCCAGCTGTATTCCCGGGCGTTCTGGATCAACTCTTCGAGCACGATGCCGCCTTCGCGATACGGCTTGAGTGCGTGCCAGGCCTCGTCGCACTCGGACGGATGATGGATGACCCGACACCCTCTGCTCGCCCCTTCGCAGGCCGGTTTGATGAACGCTTTGCCGCCCAGTTCGATGACCCTCTGGCGCAGTTCAGGCAAGCTCTCGATGCGTGCGGAAAACACCGGACGGTAATGCTCCGGTGAAGTGCTGGCAGCCGCTTCCAGCTTGCGAAAGATCTGCTTGTCCAACCCTGCCCGCGCCTCGCCCGGGGTGATGCCGGGCAGACCGAAATGAGAAGCCAGCGCGGCGCCGAGCAACACGCCACGGTCGGAGAAAGGCAGCACCCCGATCAGCTTCCAGCGATCGGCGTTCAAACACCCCACCACCAGTTCGAGGGAGGCCGCTACCGCTTCGGGCGCCAGTGAAGTGCTGCAGACGTGATCGGCCACTTGCTCGTCATCGGGCTGAATCTTATCGACCAGCAGGATGAGCCGGGCGTTATAGAGCGTTTTGCAGAGCTCGCGCAGTTTCTGGATGTCGTGAACCCGATTGCCGTTGTACCCGACCACGACTACGCATGATGTCGTATTCATGAAGCCTCCGACCTGTGAAGTGAATAGCGCAACCGCGCTGAGTCAGTCGTGCAACGACGCTTTGGATTTACGGTTGAGGTAGTACCAGGCCAGGATCCCGCCCGCGCCAATGGCGGCCAGCACCAGCGCGTTGTACGGCGGCGGCACGACCCGCATGATCAGCACCGTCAGCCCGGCGCCAACGCCGAGGGAGACTTCCTTGACGAACATGTTGTTCTGCTTGACCGAGAAGTAATCGAGGTAGCTGAACGCACATTCGGCGAGGGACAGCAGCGCCACCCAGATCAACGCGCCGGCGAGGGTTTCGACGTGAAAAGCGGCCGGAGACGAAAGCACCGCAAAACCGCCGACGATGATCCCGATCACCGCGACCACCTTGAAGCGCCCGGTGCGTTCGATCAGTTTCATCATCGGCACCTGAGCGAACACCACCACCGCGCTGTTGAGGATCAGCATCAGGCCATACCAGGCCGGTAATTCACCGGTTTCGAGCAGGATGGCTTGCGGCAGGATCGAGAACACGCCGAACAGTTTGATCCCCATGATGATGCCAGCGATCACCCACGGCAGTTTGTTGCGCCAGCCGTTGCCGTCCTGGGTCACCGGATGGGCAACCACTGGTTGAGTGGTGAATGTTGCACCCATGGCGATGGGCAAACAGAGCAGTACGAAAGCGGCGGCACCGAGGAAAAACATGCTTGGGGTCAACAGGGGCGAGAGCAGGATCAACCCCGCCAGCAGGCTGCCCATGTTCATGGCGACGCGGTTGTAGGCCGCGCCCTCTTTGGTCTGGGCCGCTTCGCTCTTGATCAGGTAACCCGCAATCGCAATGCCGTAGGCAAACAATGCGGCGGCGAACATCACCATGCCCTGGTTGCTGGTGACCGCGAGCAAGACCAGGCCGAGGGCGGCGCACAGCAACGTGACGCTCAGCGAACGCCGGCCCAACACCAACAAGGTCAACGGCAACAGCAACAGCAAGGCCCGATAACCGAGGGCGAGGATGCTGTTGGTGGCGGTGTCGAGCCAGACGTTGGCCTTGCCCAGCACGGCAAACAGCGACACGGCCGTGATGATTCGGATTGTGAACAGGCGAATGTTAATCACCGGTTTGGCGATGGCGACCGTTGTTTCTACACTC
Organism: Pseudomonas fluorescens; assembly: GCF_000968015.1. GTDB lineage: Bacteria > Pseudomonadota > Gammaproteobacteria > Pseudomonadales > Pseudomonadaceae > Aquipseudomonas > Aquipseudomonas fluorescens_W. Next base: position 1,761 of record NZ_LACH01000128.1, on the reverse strand, counting down.
ATGCAACACCTCTGGAACCAAGCGATTGCCAAGGCCACAGGCGCCGACAATCAAGAAAGTCTGTAAGGTGATGGTAGAGAGAGACGCTTGTTTTCATCAGAGCAAGTTCGTATAGAATCCAACGAACTTTACTGCCGGAGAGACCAGTAAAATGCAGGTTCAGCGCGCAGTGATCGCCGCCATCGAGTTCCAGCAGGGTGTACCGCTGGTTCAGCAGATCGTCGATCAGTTATCGGAGGCAATCAGCCACGGAGGCCTGCCTCACGGCTCCCGGCTGCCGCCGATTCGCGAACTCTCCGAGTTGATGAACGTGGGCAAATCCACGGTGGTGGATGCTCTGGACCGCTTGCGGGCCAAGGGTTTGGTGGTTTCACGCCAGGGCTCGGGGCATTACGTGCACCGCTCCAGCACCCCGATCAAGACCGATGCCGGCCCGGACCTGCAACCTCAAGACACGCTCAGCGTGGTCCGCCGCGCGGTGCTGCTGGACAATGGCGCGCTGCGCCCTGGGGCCGGTTTCCTGCCGTCCTCGTGGCTGCCGGCTGAAGAGTTGCTGAAAGCCGTACGCGGTACGTTGCGCGCAACCTCCCTGCGCATGGGCGAATACGGCGTCGCCAGCGGTTACCTGCCGCTACGCGAGGCGTTGCAGGTCAAGCTGTCGGCCTTGGGCATCGAAGTGCCTGTGGACCAGATCATCACCACGGCCAACACCGTGCAGGCCATCGACATGCTGATGCGCCTGCTGGTCAAACCCGGCGACACCGTGCTGCTCGACGATCCGTGTTACTTCACCATGCACACCAATCTGGCGTTGCACGGTGTCAAGGTGGTCACCATCCCCCGCGGGAGTGACGGCATGGACCTCGAGGCCTTCGAGCGACTGCTGATTGCCCATCGTCCCGTGCTCTACATGACCAACAGTACCTTGCACAACCCGACCGGGCATTCGTTCTCCCCGGCGCAGGTTTATCGCTTGCTGGAGTTGAGCCACCGCTATGGTTTCCACATCGTCGAAGACGATTTGTATTGCGACTTGCAGCAACGAAGCACGCCGCGTCTGGCCGCGGGCGGGCTGGACAACGTCAGTTACGTGTCCGGTTTCTCCAAGACCCTGACGGCTAACAGCCGTGTCAGCTACGCGGTACTGTCACCGCAACTGGCTGCGCGGCTGGTTGCGCTCAAAATGGCCGCTGGTGGCATGACCTCGGAACTGGCGGAGCAGATTATCTGCACGATGCTCAGTGATGGCAGCTATGCCAAACATACCCGGCGCACGGTGGATCGGCTTTACGAGTCAAGCAGTCGGGTGACGAGTTGGCTGGAGGAGGCAGGTTGCTCGGTTTCTTCGCTGCCAGGGGAAGGGTTGTTTATCTGGACGCGTCTGCCCGAAGGGCTGCATGCCGAAACACTGGCCAGGAAAGGCCTGGAAATCGACCTTGTACTGGCGCCCGGCACCCTGCTCAGCAAAGCGCCGAGCGCCAGCCACTTCCTGCGTTTCAACGTGGCGCACAGCGATAACAGCCAGGTGCGGGAACGGTTTTTTCGGTTGCTCGACACACAAAGTAAATAACTACCCGACACCGTCCCTGTGGGAGCGGGCTTGC
>NZ_LACH01000128.1:0-145 GCF_000968015.1 Pseudomonas fluorescens | reverse complement strand
AGAGGCCGGCACATCCAGCATGGATGTCGCCTGATGCACCGCCTTCGCGAGCAAGCTCGCTCCCACAAGGGTTTGGCGGCGAACACAAAAACTGCGGCTACCCAGATTCAATTGTGGGAGCGGGCTTGCTCGCGAAGAGGCCGGC
>NZ_LACH01000127.1:335-621 GCF_000968015.1 Pseudomonas fluorescens | reverse complement strand
GGCCGCGCAAAGCGCCGGTTATCAGCAACTGACCTTTGAGCTGGAAGCGATGCTCTGCGCCGCCACCGGTTACGACGCGATCTCGCTGCAACCGAACGCCGGTTCCCAGGGTGAATACGCTGGCCTGCTGGCGATTCGCGCCTATCACCAGAGCCGTGGCGAAGACCGTCGCGACATCTGCCTGATCCCCTCGTCGGCCCACGGCACCAACCCGGCCACCGCCAACATGGCCGGCATGCGCGTGGTCGTCACCGCCTGCGACGCCCGCGGCAACGTCGACATCGAA
>NZ_LACH01000127.1:0-262 GCF_000968015.1 Pseudomonas fluorescens | reverse complement strand
GTTCGAAGAAGGCATCCGCGAAATCTGCGGCATCATTCACGACCACGGCGGCCAGGTGTACATCGACGGCGCCAACATGAACGCGATGGTCGGCCTCTGCGCCCCGGGCAAGTTCGGCGGCGACGTGTCGCACCTGAACCTGCACAAGACCTTCTGCATCCCGCACGGCGGTGGCGGCCCGGGCGTCGGCCCGATTGGCGTCAAGTCGCACCTGACCCCGTTCCTGCCGGGTCACGGCACCATGGAGCGTAAAGAAGGCGCG
>NZ_LACH01000126.1 GCF_000968015.1 Pseudomonas fluorescens | reverse complement strand
ATGGAGCGTAAAGAAGGCGCGGTCTGCGCCGCACCGTTCGGCAGCGCGAGCATTTTGCCGATCACCTGGATGTACATTCGGATGATGGGTGGCGCGGGGCTCAAGCGCGCGTCGCAACTGGCGATCCTCAATGCCAACTACATTTCCCGGCGCCTCGAAGAGCACTATCCAGTGCTGTACACCGGCAGCAACGGCCTGGTGGCGCACGAATGCATCCTCGACCTGCGCCCATTGAAAGACAGCAGCGGCATCAGCGTCGATGACGTCGCCAAGCGCCTGATCGACTTCGGCTTCCACGCCCCGACCATGTCGTTCCCGGTCGCCGGCACGCTGATGATCGAGCCGACCGAAAGCGAATCCAAGGAAGAACTGGACCGCTTCTGCGACGCCATGATCCGCATCCGCGAAGAAATCCGCGCGGTGGAAAACGGCACCCTGGACAAGGACGACAACCCGCTGAAAAACGCCCCGCACACCGCGGCGGAAATCGTCGGCGAGTGGACGCATCCGTACAGCCGTGAGCAAGCGGTGTATCC
>NZ_LACH01000125.1:848-1629 GCF_000968015.1 Pseudomonas fluorescens | reverse complement strand
CGGTGATACGTGACCTGCGCTACGACCACGAGGACTACTTCTTCCTCGAAGACCTCGACACCCGGATGGTCATGCACCCCAATCCCAAGCTCCAGGGCCAGCGCATGACCGGCACCCTCGACCCGGATGGCAAGGCGCTGTTCGACGAGATGGTGGCCGTGGCCAAACGCGACGGCTCCGGCCTGGTGAGTTACCGCTGGCCCAAGCCGGGTTCCGACGCGCCGGTGGAGAAGGTTTCCTACGTCGAACTGTTCAAGCCCTGGGGCTGGATCGTCGGCTCGGGCATCTACGTCGACGACGTCAAAGTCGAGTTCCGCCGCCAACTGATACAGGCGATCGTCATCCTGACGACGATCGCCCTGCTGCTCAGTGCGCTGATCCTGCTGATTGCCCGCAGCATCGCCTCGCCACTGGCACAGGTGGTGGACGCCATGGCGAACATCGCCAGCGGCGATGCCGACCTGACCCGCAATCTGGACAGCCGCTGGCGCGACGAACTGACCGCGCTGAGCGGGCACTTCAACGTGTTCACCCACAAGCTGCGCACGGTGATCGGCCAGTCGATGCAGACCGCCGGCAGCCTGGACCAGGCCTCGCAATCACTCGCGGAGATTGCCAGCGACAGCCAGCGCCACAGCCAGCAACAGTCCCAGCAAATGGAACTGGTGGCCACCGCCATCCACGAGGTGTCTTACGCCGTGCAGGAAGTGGCGAAGAACGCCGAACACGCCGCCAACGAAGTTCGCCAGGCCGATGAGCAGGCACGCCAGGGCCAGCACAA
>NZ_LACH01000125.1:0-781 GCF_000968015.1 Pseudomonas fluorescens | reverse complement strand
CGCGGCTTCGCCGTGGTCGCCGACGAAGTGCGCCTGCTGGCCCAGCGCACTCAGCAGTCCATCGCGCAGATCCAGGGCATGATCGAGCGCCTGCAGGGCAACTCGGAAGCGGCGGTGAAGGTCATCAACACCAGCAGCCAAGCCGCTCAACACACCGTGGAACAGGCCCGCCGAACCGGCGAAAGCCTGCACCAGATTCTCAGCGCGCTGCGCAATCTCACCGAACTGAACGCCTCGATCGCCAGCGCCACCCTGGAGCAGTCCCATGTGGTCGAGGACATCAACCAGAATGTCACCCGTGCCGCGTCGCTGGCCCACGACAATGCCCAGGCCGCAGGCCGGTCCAACGAGGCCAGCCAGGCATTGGGCCAACTGGCGGGTCAGCTCAATCGGCTGTTGGGGCAGTTTCGCGTATGAAAGTGATGGCGGCACCGGTCGAACAAGGGCCCCCCTCGCGCTACCTGGAAACCCGGCACAAGGCGCTCGAGCTGTTCGCCAGGTGTGGTTTCAGCCGGGTCAGCATGCGCGACCTCGCCACTTATCTGGGGATCCAGGTCGGCTCCATTTACAACCACATCGACAGCAAGGAAACACTGCTGTTTGAGCTGATCGAGGAACTCTACGAACAGTTGCTGCACGGCGCCAGCCTGGTGACTCGTCGCAAATCCACACCGGCGCTACGACTGCACGGCCTGCTTGAAGCGCACCTCCTGCTGCACGAGCGCATGGGGGCGCATTTCCGCCTGGCCGAGTACGACCTCCATTGCCTGAGCAGCGAACA
>NZ_LACH01000124.1 GCF_000968015.1 Pseudomonas fluorescens | reverse complement strand
TGGTCGGCTGGCAGGCCGCCATCGCGAGCAGGCTCGCTCCCACAGGGGATTGATGTATGACCGGAAGAAAATGGTCGGCTGGCAGGCCGTCATCGCGAGCAGGCTCACTCCTACAGTGGAATGATGTACATCTGCAAGAAATTGGTCGGCTGGCAGGCCGCCTTCGCGAGCAGGCTCGCTCCCACAGGGGATTGATGCATGACCGGAAGAAAATGGTCGGCTGGCAGGACGCCATCGCGAGCAGGCTCGCTCCCACAGGGGATTGAGGTATGACCGGAAGAAAATGGTCGGCTGGCAGGCCGTCATCGCGAGCAGGCTCACTCCTACAGTGGAATGATGTACATCTGCAAGAAATTGGTCGGCTGGCAGGCCGCCTTCGCGAGCAGGCTCGCTCCCACAGGGGATTGATGCATGACCGAAAGAAAATGGTCGGCTGGCAGGTTGCCATCGCGAGCAGGCTCGCTCCCACAAAAAGCAAAGCAGCGCATACCCGCCTTGCTTCTCACCACTCATCAGGCCGAGCGTTAGCTCGCC
>NZ_LACH01000123.1:4159-4438 GCF_000968015.1 Pseudomonas fluorescens | reverse complement strand
TGGGCTGACCATACATTTTATGGGCTCGGGAAAGTTTTGGGGCGGCAGTTCGACCGCCTTCGTCGGACCACTGTACCTGTGGGAGCGAGCTTGCTCGCGATAGCGGTTTGTCTGTCACAAGGATGTTGAATGTGCTTCCGTCATCGCGAGCAAGCTCGCTCCCACAGGAGATTGATGTATGACCGTAAGAAAATGGCCGGCTGTCAGGCCGCCTTCGCGAGCAGGCTCGCTCCCACAGTAGGACGGTGTACACCCGAGGCTTCTCACCACTCATCAGGC
>NZ_LACH01000123.1:0-4095 GCF_000968015.1 Pseudomonas fluorescens | reverse complement strand
AAGCGAGGGGCCGGACGCTCGGGGCGAAGACTTTTGGTTACTTTTTGTCGTTTGAAAAAGTGACTCGCCGTAAGGGCGAAACCAATAGCGGCCGTTACCGCAGAAATGGAAATGTACACAGGGTGCATCCACAGAAACCAGCCTTCAGCCCCTTGCCCCAACGCCACACCCGTCTAACATCAACCAAACGGAAAATATGTCCAAATCCCCCTCAAGTTGAAGGCCCCAACAACCGACACAGTACAAATAGCGCAAATACTCCAAACCACAGCATTTCGGCCAAGCTACAGGCAAAACCCCATGTGATTGATTGTCCCTTTGACTGCCATCACCGGATTGCCAATACTCATGGCAACTTGACGCTACCCGCACGGAACAAGGAATGACTCTTTGAAGCTGGAACTCAAGAACAGCTTGTCGGTGAAGTTGCTTCGGGTCGTGCTCCTGTCGGCATTGATCGTCGGCGTGGTCTTGAGCTGCGCGCAGATCGTTTTCGATGCCTATAAAACACGCCAGGCCGTGGCCAGCGATGCCCAGCGCATCCTCGACATGTTCCGCGACCCCTCGACCCAGGCCGTCTACAGCCTGGACCGGGAAATGGGTATGCAGGTAATCGAAGGCCTGTTTCAGGACGACGCTGTGCGCAAGGCCTCCATTGGCCATCCCAACGAAGCCATGCTCGCGCAAAAGGCTCGCGAGCTGCAGCATTCCGACAGTCGCTGGCTGACCGACCTGATCCTCGGCAAGGAACGCACCTTCACCACCCAACTGGTGGGTCGCGGTCCTTACAGCGAGTATTACGGCGACTTGAGCATCACCCTCGACACCGCCACCTACGGCCAGGGTTTCATCGTCAGTTCGGTCATCATCTTCATCTCCGGCGTGTTGCGTGCGATGGCCATGGGGCTGGTGCTGTACCTGGTCTATCACTGGCTGCTGACCAAGCCGCTGTCGCGGATCATCGAGCACCTCACGGAAATCAATCCGGATCGCCCCAGCGAACACAAAATCCCGCTGCTCAAGGGGCATGAAAAGAACGAACTGGGGATCTGGATCAACACCGCCAACCAGTTGCTCGAGTCCATCGAGCGCAACACCCATTTGCGCCACGAAGCGGAAAACAGCCTGCTACGCATGGCCCAGTACGACTTCCTCACCGGCCTGCCGAACCGCCAGCAATTGCAGCAGCAACTGGACAAAATCCTGGTAGACGCCGGCAAGTTGCAACGTCGGGTCGCGGTATTGGTGGTCGGCCTGGACGACTTCAAGGGCATCAACGAACAATTCAGCTACCAGACCGGCGACCAACTGCTGCTGGCCCTGGCCGATCGCCTGCGAGCTCACAGTGGACGCCTTGGCGCCCTCGCCCGCCTCGGCGGCGACCAGTTCGCCCTGGTTCAGGCCGACATCGAACAACCCTACGAAGCGGCCGAACTGGCCCAAAGCATCCTCGATGACCTGGAAGCGGCATTTGCCCTCGATCATCAAGAGATTCGCCTGCGCGCCACCATCGGCATCACCCTGTTCCCCGAGGACGGTGACAGCACCGAGAAACTGCTGCAAAAAGCCGAGCAGACCATGACACTGGCCAAGACTCGCTCGCGCAACCGTTATCAGTTCTATATCGCCAGCGTCGACACCGAGATGCGCCGCCGTCGCGAGCTGGAAAAAGACCTGCGCGACGCCTTGACCCGTGGCCAGTTCTATCTCGTCTACCAGCCGCAGATCAGCTATCGCGATCACCGGGTGGTGGGTGTCGAGGCGCTGATTCGCTGGCAGCATCCAGAGCATGGACTGGTTCCGCCGGACTTGTTCATCCCGCTGGCCGAGCAGAACGGCACCATCATCGCCATCGGCGAATGGGTGCTGGATCAGGCGTGCAAACAATTGCGCGACTGGCATGACCAGGGTTTCGCCGACCTGCGCATGGCGGTGAATCTGTCCACGGTACAGCTGCACCACGCCGAGTTGCCACGGGTGGTCAACAACCTCCTGCAGATGTACCGCCTGCCACCGCGCAGCCTGGAGCTGGAAGTCACTGAAACCGGCCTGATGGAAGACATCAGCACCGCCGCCCAGCACCTGCTGAGCCTGCGCCGCTCCGGTGCGCTGATCGCGATCGACGACTTCGGCACCGGTTACTCGTCATTGAGCTATCTGAAAAGCCTGCCACTGGACAAAATCAAGATCGACAAGAGCTTCGTTCAGGACCTGCTCGATGACGACGACGATGCGACCATCGTTCGAGCCATCATCCAGTTGGGCAAGAGCCTGGGCATGCAGGTGATTGCCGAAGGCGTGGAAACCGCCGAGCAAGAGACCTACATCATCTCCGAGGGCTGTCACGAAGGTCAGGGCTATCTCTACAGCAAGCCGCTGCCGGCGCGGGAATTGAGCGCGTATCTGAAACAGGCCCAGCGCAGTAACGCGGCTATTTTGTAAAAGATCAAGAAATCGCAGCCTCGTTTCACTCTGTAGGAGCGGTGTAGGAGCTGTCGAGTGCAACGAGGCTGCGATCTTTTGATCTACAACACCACAACCCGCTAAATACGAAATATTTCCAAGCACAACCCTTTACACATAATGCGAAAGATTTGCATTATGTCGCAGTTTTGCGCGCTTGCTGCGCCATTCCACCCTCTCTCGAAGCAGGATGTTCGCCATGATTCGTATGCCTCTGGCTACCGCCAGTCTGTTGGCCATCGCCATTTCCCTCGCCGGTTGTGGCGAAGGCAAAGACAAAGCTGCCGCTGTGCAGACGCCGACTCCGGCCGCCAGCACCACGGCCCCGGCCGCTGCACCTGCCGCGACCAGTAAAGTCGACGAAGCCGCCGCCAAAGCCGTTGTCGCGCATTACGCCGACATGGTCTTCGCCGTTTACAGCGATGCCGAATCCACCGCGAAGACCCTGCAAACCGCCGTCGACGCCTTCCTCGCCAAGCCGAACGCCGACACCCTGAAAGCGGCCAAGGCTGCCTGGATCGCTGCCCGCGTTCCTTACCTGCAGAGCGAAGTGTTCCGCTTCGGCAACACCATCATCGACGACTGGGAAGGTCAGCTGAACTCCTGGCCGCTGGACGAAGGCCTGATCGACTACGTCGACAAATCCTACGAGCACGCACTGGGTAACCCGGGCGCCACGGCCAACATCATCGCCAACACCCAGGTTCAGGTCGGCGAAGACAAGGTCGACGTGAAAGACATCACCCCGGAAAAACTTGCCAGCCTGAACGAGCTGGGTGGTTCCGAGGCCAACGTCGCCACCGGCTACCACGCTATCGAATTCCTGCTCTGGGGCCAGGACTTGAACGGCACCGGCCCTGGCGCCGGCAACCGTCCAGCTTCCGACTACCTGGAAGGCAAAGGCGCCACCGGCGGTCATAACGATCGTCGTCGCGCTTATCTGAAGTCCGTGACCCAACTGCTGGTCAGCGACCTGGAAGAAATGGTCGGTAACTGGAAGCCGAACGTGGCCGACAACTACCGCGCCACCCTGGAAGCCGAGCCAGCTGAATCCGGCCTGCGCAAAATGCTGTTCGGCATGGGCAGCCTGTCCCTGGGCGAACTGGCGGGCGAGCGCATGAAGGTTTCCCTGGAAGCGAACTCCCCGGAAGACGAACAGGATTGCTTCAGCGACAACACCCACAACTCGCACTTCTACGATGCCAAAGGCATTCGTAACGTGTACCTGGGCGAATACACCCGCGTCGACGGCACCAAAATGACCGGCGCCAGCCTGTCGTCCCTGGTGGCCAAAGCCGACCCGGCTGCCGACACCGCACTCAAAGCTGACCTGGCCGCCACCGAAGCCAAAATCCAGATCATGGTCGATCACGCCAACAAGGGTGAGCACTACGACCAACTGATCGCCGCCGGCAACACCGCTGGCAACCAGATCGTCCGCGACGCTATCGCTTCCCTGGTCAAGCAGACCGGTTCGATCGAAGCCGCCGCTGGCAAACTGGGCATCAGTGACCTGAACCCGGACAACGCTGATCACGAATTCTGATCAACGCTGGCTGAATAAAAAGGCGACCTTCGGGTCGCCTTTTTCATGCCTGCCAACCACCGATCCATTGTAGGAGTGAGCCTGCT
>NZ_LACH01000122.1 GCF_000968015.1 Pseudomonas fluorescens | reverse complement strand
GCCTGCGGCAGCTCCTACGGTCTCAGCATTACTTCGCTTTCACACCTTCAAACGTCACGTACAACTCGACCGCGTCGGACTGTGGGCCCAGGTCTTTCTGCTTGCCGAAATCGGAGCGCTTGAGGTTGGTGGTGCCTTCGAAGCCAGCACGGTAGCCGCCCCATGGATCCTTGCCTTCACCCAGGAAAGTGGCCTTGACCACGATCGGCTTGGTTACGCCCGCGATTGTCAGGTTACCGCTCACGTCAGCAGTGTCTTTGCCAGCGGCGTTTTTGCCGGTGGATTTGACGCTGGTGGAAACAAACGTCGCTTTAGCGAATTTGCTCGCGTTCAGGAAATCACCGCTGGCGATGTGCTTGTCGCGCTCGGCGTTGTTGGTGAACACGCTGGCGGTGTTCACATTGAACTCGATCTTGCTGTCTTCTGGCTTGGCAGCGTCGAAGCTGAACTTGCCGTCGATATCCTTGAAGGTACCGGTGATGAAGCTGTAGCCCAGGTGGCTGATCTTGAAGTCAACGAAGGCGTGCTGGCCTTCCTTGTCGACGACGTAGTCGGCCGCCATCACGTTGGCGGACAGCAGAGCAGAACCGATTGCCAGAGCGGCGAGAGTCTTTTTCAACATGCTTTCTATTCCTTGGGAGTCGAGGTTGAACGTCAAGCTTTGCGCCCCAGCATTCGAGTGAGGGTCGCATCACGATCGATAAAGTGGTGCTTCAGTGCTGCCAACGCATGGAGGCCGGAAAAAATTACCAGCACCCACGCCAGATACAGATGAATCACACCCGCGGTGTCTGCCTGATCCGGTAGTCCGGAAACCAGTGCAGGGACTTCAAACAGGCCAAACACCGGAATCCCGACACCTTCTGCGGTGGAAATCAGGTAACCGGCAATCATCACAGCGAACAGACTGAGGTACAGGAACGAATGGCCGAACTTGGCGCCAAGGCGCGTCATGCGGCTATAGCTTTCAAGTGCGGGTGGCGGCGGGCTGATGAAGCGCCACAGCACCCGTAGAACCATGACGGCTAACAACACCAGGCCAATGCTCTTGTGCAAGTCGGGCGCGTCTTTGCGCCAGACGCTGTAGTAGTCGAGACCGACCATCCACAAGCCCAACGCAAACAAACCGAAGACTGCCAGCGCCACGCCCCAGTGCATGAAAATGCTGACCCAACCGTAGCGCGAAGAAGAATTACGTAGCTGCATTGCCCAAATCCTGTGAGAACTGCGACCAAGACTATCGAGTTATCTATCGAATTAAAGCGGAAAATTTCGCTTTGAAATATCGAGAAATACGATCAAGAGTCTGAAATAGGTGAGTTAAGGAAAGATTAAAGACCAAGGTGTAATAAAAAATGAAGTCCAACTAAAGAACACCTGCGCCATAAGGGTTATTCGATTCTTGATATTGGTTTTCTTCGGGCATAAAAAAACGCGGCATTTCTGCCGCGTTCTTTTAGTCCCAAAGCTTACTGCGCTTTGGCATCCGCCACCGGAGTCGCAGCGGGCTTGGCCGCTACTTTCTTCGCCGGTTCAACCTTTTTCACCGGGTTTTTTTTGGCCACGGTTTTGGCCGCAGGTTTTTTCGCTGCAGCTTTGGCCGGGGCTTTTTTGGCCTGTTCGGCTTTCACCGGTGCCGCTGGTTTCGGTGCTTCGACCGGCGCTGGCGCTGGGGCCGGCGCTGGTGTTGGAGCCACTGCCGGTGCCGGTGCCGGTGCCGGAACAACCGGAGCCACCGGCTCTGACGCCTTGGCCAGTTCGGGTTTGTCATCCGAACCACCGAACAGGTTGGTGAAGAAGTTACCTTTCTTCGCCGCCACTGCGCCGGCCGCCGCAGCGGTCGCTGCCGGTACAACTTTCGCCGGCTCAAACGACTTGCCGGCCGCCAGGTCTTCTACCTGACTGGCTGCCCGCTGACCGGTGCGCAATGCACCTTCCAGCGTGCCCGGGTACAAGGTATCGGTGTGTTCGCCAGCGAACGCTACGCGTTGCAGCGGACGCTCCCACAGGCGCCAGTACTTGCTGATCTGACCAGGGCCAAATGCCAGGTAAGCGCCGCCCATGGTGGGGTCGGTGCTGTAGCGACGGATTTCATAACCGGTGAACGAACCGCGCGCCTCTGGATAAAAGGCGTGCAGACGGATCAGCACCTGATCGACCATCTGCTTGTCGCCGAAAGCCTGCATCACACGCGCGTTGTCGCCGGACAGGTTGATCACCACGTTGGCGCCGCCCTTCAGCGCCGGCTCAACCCACAACATGCCCAGACCGGCGTTGCTGTAGATCTCGCCGGTCATCCGCGCCTTGCTTTCCCACACTGGCGTCTTGAATTTCAGCATGATCTGGTCGCGCCAACCGTAGTTGGTGCCCTTGATCGCGCCCATGTGCTGGGAATCCAGCGATGGAGTCATCTGGATCTTGTTCAGGGCGCGCAGTGGTACGGCCACGACGACGTAGTCCGCCTGATAGCTAACGCTGCCGACTTTGACGGTCACACCGTCCTTTTCCTGGGTGATCGCCGAGACCGGGGAACTGGTCTTGATGGTTTTCAGCTGCTTGACGAAAGCCTGCGCCAGCACCGGGCTGCCACCGAGCAGACGCGAAGCGCGCAGGTCACGGTCGGCAACGCCAAGGTAAACGCGGTTTTGCTGTGCGAAGTACAACAACGACAGGCGCGACGGTTCGTCATAACGGGTACGAATCTGCTGGTTCACCAACTGACGTGCCGTGGCCGGCAGATTCAGACGGTCGAGCCAGTTGGCCACGTTGATCTGGTCCAGGGCGAACAGCGTGCTGTTGGCCGCCGGGTTCTGCGGGTCTTCGATCGAGCGCGCCAGATCGTCCAGGGTCTTTTCGTAGCGCTTGAGCGCCTCGCTGGTGGCCGGTTGCTTGGTGGCCAGATCGGCGGCAGTGAAATACTCACCATCAATCAGGTAACCCGGGGTCCGCACGAATTCAGGGGCCGGCGTGGTGCTCAGCTTGAAGGTCGATACGTACTTGTTCAGAACCGGTTGGGTCTTGTCGTTGCCGATCCACTCACTGGTGGCCATGCCGGAGCGACCGCCCAGGCTCGATTTGGCTTCCAGCAGAGTGACCTGCCAGCCTTTGTTTTGCAGTTCGTAAGCCGCCGTGAGGCCAGACAGCCCTCCGCCGATCACGATCGCCGTTTTATCCTTGGCCAGCGCAGACACGCTGAACAGCCCCAACATCACCAGCGCACAGGCGCGCAGCCAACCAGCAGACATTCAGAGAACTCCGGAAATACACGTAGGAAATAGCGGTTTTGCGAGTCAGACGACTCAAAGAACCGCGAAGAATACGTCAGCCATCAAAAGGCCGCCAGCGACGTCTATCCACCTATACAAAGTAGCTCAATCCACACAATAGGTTGTCCCCACGTCACGCATTGCATAGGCTTGCGCGATTGTTTGCCCGCGCACGTCGCGAGCCGCCTCGAGGAGACTGAAAATGGGCCTGAATAATCAGTGGATGCAACGCGATCTTGCGGTGTTGTGGCATCCCTGCACCCAGATGAAAGACCACGAACAGCTGCCGCTGATCCCGATCAAACGCGGGGAAGGCGTTTGGCTGGAAGACTTCGAAGGCAAACGCTACCTCGACGCCGTCAGCTCCTGGTGGGTCAACGTGTTTGGCCACGCCAACCCGCGCATCAATCAACGCATCAAGGATCAGGTCGATCAGCTGGAACACGTGATCCTCGCCGGTTTCAGCCATCAGCCAGTGATCGAGTTGTCCGAGCGTCTGGTGAAAATGACGCCGGAAGGCCTGACCCGGTGCTTCTACGCCGATAACGGTTCGTCCTGCATCGAAGTCGCGCTGAAAATGAGCTTTCACTACTGGCTCAACCGCGGTCAGCCGAACAAGAAGCGCTTCGTCACCCTGACCAACAGCTACCACGGCGAAACCATGGCAGCGATGTCGGTGGGCGACGTGCCGCTGTTCACCGAAACCTACAAGGCGCTGCTGCTGGACACCATCAAGGTGCCGAGCCCCGATTGCTACCTGCGCCCGGAAGGCATGAGCTGGGAAGAACATTCGCGCAACATGTTCGCCGCCATGGAGCAAACCCTGGCCGAGAACCACGATACCGTCGCCGCAGTGATCGTCGAGCCGCTGATTCAAGGCGCCGGCGGCATGCGCATGTACCACCCGGTGTACCTGAAACTGCTGCGCGAAGCCTGTGATCGCTATGGCGTGCACCTGATCCACGACGAAATCGCCGTCGGCTTCGGCCGCACCGGGACGATGTTCGCCTGCGAACAGGCCGGCATCCGCCCGGACTTCCTCTGCCTGTCCAAGGCCCTGACCGGCGGTTATCTGCCGCTGGCGGCCTGCGTCACCACCGAAGACGTCTACAGCGCTTTCTACGACGACTACCCGACCCTGCGCGCCTTCCTGCATTCCCACAGCTACACCGGCAATCCACTGGCGTGCGCGGCAGCCTTGGCGACGTTGGATATCTTCGAAGAAGACAACGTCATCGAGAACAACAAGGCCTTGGCCCAACGCATGGCCAGCGCTACTGCGCACCTGGCCGATCACCCGAACGTTTCGGAAGTGCGTCAGACCGGCATGGTGCTGGCCATCGAGATGGTCAAGGACAAGGCCACCAAGGAAGCTTATCCGTGGCAGGAACGTCGCGGTTTGAAAGTGTTCCAGCATGCGTTGGAGCGTGGTGCTTTACTTCGTCCGTTGGGCAGCGTGGTGTACTTTCTGCCGCCGTATGTGATCACACCTGAACAGATCGACTTTCTGGCCGAAGTGGCCAGCGAAGGCATCGACATCGCGACTCGCGATAGCATCAGTGTTTCGGTGCCGAAAGACTTCCACCCGGGCTTCCGCGATCCGGGTTGATTGATTTCACCTAAGCTTCCGCGGTGACCGGGCTACCGTCATCGTCGGAACGC
>NZ_LACH01000121.1 GCF_000968015.1 Pseudomonas fluorescens | reverse complement strand
TGTCCCGTCCTGAATAAGGTTTACACCTTCTGATCTGTTTTCAGGAGGATGTAATGGAATCAGCAAAAAGGCGAAGTCAGCGCGACTACACGCTGACCTTTAAATTGTCGGTCGTCGATCAAGTCGAAAAAGGCGAGCTGAGTTATAAAGAGGCTCAGGAGCGCTACGGGATTCAAGGCAAAACGACCGTTCTGACGTGGTTACGCAAGCATGGTCGGCAGGATTGGAGCCCAGGCACATACATTGGCTCGCCGAGGACGGGGTCTATGCCCGACAAAAACCGACCATTAACGCCAGAGCAGCGCATCAAAGAGCTTGAAGAACAGTTGGCGCTGTCCAATCAGAAAGCGCAGTTTTTCGAGGCGGTCGTGGACGTCTTGAAAAATGACTATGGTCTCTCTGTCGTAAAAAAGCGTCCCGGCAAGTCCTTGCGCAAAAACGAATCCAAAACCTGAGCATCAGCAGGGCTTGCCAGTTCATGGGGATAAGCCGCCAGGCTTACTACAAACGTAATCGTGCCGATGCAGCTCGTCTGGTTCTGGATCAGCAAGTTGCCGATTTCGTTCAGCAAAAGCGCCTGCGGCAGCCGCGCCTGGGCACCCGAAAGCTGTATTACTTGCTGCAGTGCCAACCTCAGCTTGAGCTGCAAGTGGGTCGAGATCGCCTGTTTTCGATTCTGCGTGAACGGCGTTTATTGGTAGCCCGCAAGCGGGCGTATCACAAGACAACCAATAGTCATCATCGCTTTCACCGCCACCCGAACTTGCTCAAGCCCGGACCTGATCAAATCGTGCCAAGCCGCCCGGAACAGGTCTGGGTGGCGGACATTACTTATCTGCCAACGCAGAAAGGCGTGGCGTATCTAAGCCTTGTAACTGACGCCTTCTCGCGCAAAATCGTGGGCTATCACGTCCATGAAAGCCTGCACACCGAGTCGGTAGCACACGCGCTGCGTCGGGCGGTAAAGCACCGTCGGACAGACCAGCCGTTGGTGCATCACTCGGATAGAGGTATCCAATATTGCTCGGGGATGTACCAAGCATTGCACGCGAAATACGGTATCCGATGTTCAATGACGGACGGCTATGACTGCTACCAAAACGCCTTGGCAGAGCGGGTCAATGGGATATTGAAGACAGAGTTTTTGCTCCAGCGACCACAGGATTTAACGCAGGCGAAGAAGATGGTGGGTGAGTCGGTATCGATCTACAACCGCGAGCGTCCGCACTTGTCTTTGAAATACAAAACGCCCGATGCGATGCATCGGGCGTTGGGGTGAAACAGGTGTAAACCTATTTCAGGACTAGACA
>NZ_LACH01000120.1 GCF_000968015.1 Pseudomonas fluorescens | reverse complement strand
GCGGTCAACACCTGGTTCTGCTACGGTCGGCCCTGCAGTCGGTGCATCGTTGACGTTGTCCACCGGCCCGAGGATGTTGGACGAAACGCTTTCGGCTACACCGAAGTTATCCACGTACCCCATCACCACGCGCACTTCCTGGCCGACCTGAGCCTGGCCAAGCGCGAACGTGCTACCGGTAGCGCCGGCGATGTTGACGAAGCCAGGCCCGTTGTTCGCCTGCCATTGGTAGGTGAACTGCGGATTGCTGAGGCCATCAATGTCGATGATGCTCGCCGGGTCAGCGGTCAACACCTG
>NZ_LACH01000012.1 GCF_000968015.1 Pseudomonas fluorescens | reverse complement strand
TTTTGTTTTGTCCGCAGGAAAACTGCCCTGTAGGGTTTCTATGCAATGGCGTGGGGCATGGCTATCATGCGGGCCTCATTGTGAGGCGAGACTTGCATGCTGACATTGTTAAAGCTTCTTAAAGATGGCCGATTCCATTCGGGTCAGGCCTTGGGCGTCGCCTTGGGTGTCAGTCGTAGTGCCGTTTGGAAGCAGCTTCAACATTTAGAAGCTGAGCTGGGATTATCTATTCATAAGGTGCGGGGCCGCGGCTATCAACTGGCTGTGCCATTGACGCTGCTTGATCCTGTCGAGATAAGAGAGCAGGCGCCTTCTTGTGATTGGCCTATCCTGGTTTTCGATTCAATTGACTCCACTAATGCCGAGGCTTTGCGCGCCATAGAGCGGGGGCAGGCGGCACCCTTTCTGGTGCTTGCCGAGCGGCAAACTGCAGGTCGCGGGCGGCGTGGACGTAAATGGGCAAGTCCATTCGCGGAAAACATCTATTACAGCCTCGTGCTGCGTATTGAAGGTGGAATGCGTCAGCTGGAAGGCTTGAGTCTTGTTGTTGGGCTCGCCGTCATGCAGGCCCTGCGTGAGCTTGGTATTTCCGGGGCTGGATTGAAATGGCCCAACGATGTTCTGGTTGGTCAGAAGAAGATCGCCGGGATATTGCTCGAGCTGGTGGGGGATCCTGCTGATGTGTGTCACGTTGTGCTGGGTGTGGGAATTAATGTGAACATGCAGATTACCGATGAGGTAGATCAGCAGTGGACGTCCATGCGGCTAGAATCGGGCAAGGTGTTTGATCGAAATCACTTGGTCGGGGAGTTGGGTGCGACGCTCCAGGCATATCTGTCTCGTCATCAAGTCGACGGATTTTCAGCTATCCAGGCAGAGTGGGAGCAAAATCATCTCTGGCAGGGGCGGGCCGTGTCGTTGATCGCAGGTGTTAACCATATAGATGGCGAAGTGCTGGGTATTGATTGTCAGGGTGCTCTGCGCTTGAAGGTGGGTGGTGTGGAAAAAGTCTTTAGTGGTGGTGAGCTCAGTCTGAGGTTGCGTGATGATTCTTGAGCTCGACTGCGGAAACAGCTTTATCAAGTGGCGTGTGCTCGACGCGGATGTTCGGCGGGTGGTTGGCGAGGGCGTCGTTGATTCGGATCTCGCTTTGTTGGAGAGCTTGAAAGCGCTCAGGGGGCTCGCTCTCAAGTTTTGTCGGTTGGTCAGTGTCAGGACCGCCGAAGAAACCAGTGCACTGATTTCTCTGCTGACAGAGGCTTTTGGTGTATCGGTGGTATGTGCGGCGCCGTCCCGCGAAATGTCAGGGGTTCGTAATGGTTATGAGGAGTTCGAGCGGTTAGGGCTCGACCGTTGGCTGGCGATGCTTGGGGGATTTCAACTGGCTTCGGGGGCGTGCCTTGTGCTTGATTTTGGTACGGCTGTTACTGCGGACTTCATCTCTAGGGATGGAGAGCACCTCGGAGGATTTATATGCCCGGGAATGCCTCTGATGCGAAACCAGTTGCGTACCCACACCCGTAGAATTCGTTATGGTGATCTTGCAGCCGAGCGCGCTCTGGAAAGTCTTGCTCCCGGTCGGACAACTGTAGAAGCGGTCGAGCGGGGTTGCTCGTTGATGCTGAGAGGCTTTGTGCTGACGCAGCTAGAGTTGGCGCGTAGCTATTGGGGGGATGATTTTTCTGTGTTCCTCACTGGAGGAGATGCAGACCTGGTTTCCGAGATCGTGCCTGAGGCCAGGGTAGTTCCTGATCTGGTGTTTGTGGGGTTGGCTATGGCGTGTCCCTTGTCCTGAGGTTTTTATGCGTTGGTTGTTTCTGTTGCTGCTTGTTCTCAATGTGTTCTATTACATCTGGCACCAACAGGAGGCTCCCCTGCGTGCGAAGGATGTAACCCCTTTGAGCTTATATAAGGGGTCGCAGCAGGATATTCGCTTGTTGAGTGAGACAGCTGACGCGGCTCGTGACAGGGGAAAGTCTACCCAGGCAGACGATGGTTGCCTCTATCTGGGCGGTTTTACTCGTCAGGAAGCGGCTCAGGCGGTTGAGCGGCGGTTGAGCGGCATGGAAATCAAGTTCGAGTCCTTGCTGAGGCCCCCCGCCGAGTCTGATGGTTACTGGGTGCGTGTGGCACCAGAAAGCCGGCGTTGGCTGGATGATTCGCAGCT
Organism: Pseudomonas fluorescens; assembly: GCF_000968015.1. Lineage (GTDB taxonomy): Bacteria > Pseudomonadota > Gammaproteobacteria > Pseudomonadales > Pseudomonadaceae > Aquipseudomonas > Aquipseudomonas fluorescens_W. Next base: position 91,602 of record NZ_LACH01000012.1, on the reverse strand, counting down.
TAAAAACCTTTCTAGAGAATTCAATGAGTTAAAACATAAAATAATGCCGTGCGAGGGGGTTGCACCCGCTGAATAGTTTGCATAGAATGGCGCCCGCTTCGCAGTGAAGACCTTTAATGGTAAACGCTGCAAAGTGATGTCAACGCAGCTAACCTCAGGTTTTTAATGAGAAAATGCTTGACAGAAGGCTGGCATGATATACAATGCCGGCTCGCTTAGGAGGGGTTCCCGAGCGGCCAAAGGGATCAGACTGTAAATCTGACGTCTACGACTTCGAAGGTTCGAATCCTTCCCCCTCCACCATTTTTAGCGAGAGCTGCAAGCTCGCGGGTATAGTTTAGTGGTAGAACCTCAGCCTTCCAAGCTGATGATGCGGGTTCGATTCCCGCTACCCGCTCCAAGTTTGCAGATCCTGCATAGCGTTACGCTCTTGTAGCTCAGTTGGTAGAGCACACCCTTGGTAAGGGTGAGGTCAGCGGTTCAAATCCGCTCAAGAGCTCCATATAACAAGGCAGATATGAAAATATCTGCCTTTGTTTTAATGGCTTGTTTGACCTGCTCAATTCTTCTCCTAGGGGTGATTTTGATGGCTAAGGAAAAGTTCGAACGTAATAAGCCTCACGTCAACGTAGGTACCATTGGTCACGTCGATCACGGTAAAACTACTCTGACTGCTGCTTTGACCCGCGTCTGCTCCGAGGTTTTCGGTTCGGCAAAGGTTGACTTCGACAAAATCGATAGCGCCCCTGAAGAAAAAGCTCGTGGTATTACCATCAACACCGCTCACGTTGAGTACGATTCGGCCGTGCGCCACTACGCACATGTTGACTGTCCAGGTCACGCCGACTACGTAAAAAACATGATTACCGGTGCTGCTCAGATGGATGGCGCGATTCTGGTTTGCTCGGCCGCTGATGGTCCGATGCCGCAAACCCGTGAGCACATCCTTCTGTCCCGCCAGGTTGGCGTTCCGTACATCGTTGTCTTCCTGAACAAGGCTGACATGGTTGATGATGCGGAGCTGCTGGAGCTGGTTGAGATGGAAGTGCGCGACCTGCTGAGCACTTACGATTTCCCAGGTGATGACACTCCGATCATCATTGGTTCGGCGCTGATGGCGCTGAATGGTCAAGATGACAACGAGATGGGCACTACTGCCGTCAAGAAGTTGGTCGAGACTCTGGATAGCTACATTCCGCAGCCTGAGCGTGCTATTGATAAGCCGTTCCTGATGCCGATCGAGGATGTTTTCTCGATCTCTGGTCGCGGTACAGTTGTGACCGGTCGTGTTGAGCGTGGCATTGTCCGCATTCAGGAAGAAGTTGAGATTGTTGGTCTTCGTGACACTGTCAAAACTACTTGCACTGGTGTTGAAATGTTCCGCAAGCTGCTCGACGAAGGTCGTGCTGGCGAGAACTGCGGCGTATTGCTGCGTGGTACCAAGCGTGATGATGTTGAGCGTGGCCAGGTTCTGGTCAAGCCAGGCACTGTTAAGCCGCATACCAAGTTCACCGCTGAAGTTTACGTTCTGAGCAAGGAAGAGGGCGGTCGTCATACGCCGTTCTTCAAAGGCTACCGTCCACAGTTCTACTTCCGGACCACCGACGTGACCGGTAACTGCGAACTGCCGGAAGGCGTTGAAATGGTGATGCCAGGTGATAACGTTCAAATGACGGTCACTCTGATCAAAACCATCGCAATGGAAGATGGTCTGCGTTTCGCCATTCGTGAAGGCGGTCGTACCGTCGGCGCTGGTGTCGTTGCTAAGGTTATCGAGTAAGTTGTTGTAATGTCTTTTTCGGGCCGGCATAATGGTCGGCCTGATTTTGTTTTAGGTCAGTAGCTCAATTGGCAGAGCGACGGTCTCCAAAACCGTAGGTTGGGGGTTCGATTCCCTCCTGACCTGCCAGATTCACTTGGTGTGTCTGGCTTTCTTTTCACAGGATCTTCATAGATGACTCCTAAAGCTGAAGCTCAAGGCTCTCGCTTCGATCTGCTCAAGTGGCTAGTAGTAGTCGCTTTGGTGGTTGTTGGCGTTGTTGGCAATCAGTATTACTCTGCTTCGCCGATCCTGTACCGCGTACTAGCTTTGCTCGTCATTGCTGCTGTAGCTGCCTTTGTAGGCCTGCAAACAGTCAAGGGCAAGTCTTTCTTTGTACTGGTTAAGGAAGCTCGTACCGAGATTCGTAAAGTCGTATGGCCAACTCGCCAAGAAACCACGCAGACCACGTTGATCGTTGTGGCTGTTGTACTGGTTATGGCGTTGCTGTTGTGGGGGCTTGATTCCCTGCTCGGTTGGCTTGTTTCCTTGATTGTCGGCTAAGGGTGTCCCGTGGCTAAGCGTTGGTACGTTGTGCATGCTTACTCCGGTTACGAGAAGCATGTCATGCGCTCGTTGGTAGAGCGCGTAAAGCTGGCTGGCATGGAAGATGGCTTTGGCGAAATTCTGGTTCCCACTGAAGAAGTGGTTGAAATGCGTAATGGCCAGAAACGCAAAAGCGAGCGCAAATTCTTCCCAGGTTATGTGCTGGTTCAGATGGACATGAATGAGGGTACTTGGCACTTGGTCAAGGATACTCCTCGGGTGATGGGTTTTATCGGCGGTACTGCTGATAAGCCTGCACCTATCACAGATAAAGAGGCAGAAGCGATTCTGCGTCGCGTTGCTGATGGTAGCGACAAGCCGAAGCCGAAGACGTTGTTCGAGCCAGGTGAGTCGGTACGTGTCAATGACGGTCCGTTTGCCGACTTTACTGGCACGGTCGAAGAAGTTAACTACGAGAAGAGCCGGATTCAAGTGGCAGTGCTCATTTTCGGTCGCTCTACTCCGGTAGAGCTAGAGTTCAGCCAGGTCGAAAAAGTCTAGCTGAGCAAGCATCCCAACCCCGCAGCCCTAGGCTGTGGGGTTTTGTCGTCACTGGGATAAACGCGCAAGTAACCGGGGAGCCTTTCGAGGCGTTCGAACCCGTAATTGGAGTGCCTCATGGCCAAGAAGATTACCGCTTACATCAAGCTGCAAGTGAAGGCCGCTCAGGCTAACCCAAGCCCACCTGTTGGTCCTGCTCTGGGTCAGCACGGCGTGAACATCATGGAATTCTGCAAGGCTTTCAACGCCCGTACTCAGGGTATTGAACCAGGTCTGCCGACTCCAGTGATCATCACTGTCTACAGCGACCGTAGCTTCACTTTCGAAACCAAATCCACACCTGCTTCGGTTCTGCTGAAGAAAGCTGCTGGTCTGACTAGCGGTTCCGCTCGTCCGAACACCGTTAAGGTTGGCACCGTTACCCGTGCTCAGCTGGAAGAAATCGCGAAAACCAAAAACGCGGATCTGACTGCAGCTGATATGGACGCGGCCGTGCGTACTATCGCCGGTTCTGCTCGTAGCATGGGCCTTAACGTGGAGGGTGTGTAATGGCTAAGTTGACCAAGCGTCAAAAGGCTATCGCCGGCAAAATCGAAGCAGGCAAATCCTACAACTTTGTAGACGCTGCTGCTCTGCTGGCAGAGCTGTCGACCGTCAAGTTCAGCGAGTCGTTTGACGTTGCTGTAAACTTGGGCGTTGACCCGCGTAAATCCGACCAGGTCGTTCGTAGCGCTACTGTGCTGCCACACGGCACTGGCAAGACTGTTCGCGTTGCAGTGTTCACCCAAGGTCCAGCTGCTGAGGCCGCTTTGGCTGCCGGCGCTGACCGTGTAGGTATGGACGATCTGGCTGCCGAAATGAAAGGCGGCGACCTGAACTATGACGTAGTTATCGCATCCCCGGATGCAATGCGCGTTGTTGGTCAGTTGGGTCAGATCCTGGGCCCTCGTGGCCTGATGCCTAACCCTAAAGTCGGCACCGTAACGCCAGACGTAGCTACCGCGGTTAAGAACGCCAAGGCTGGTCAGGTTCGTTATCGCACCGACAAAAACGGCATCATCCACACCTCCGTTGGCAAGGTCGGCTTCGACGCCGTCAAGCTGAAGGAAAACGTTGAAGCCCTGATCGCTGATCTGAAGCGTATCAAGCCAGCTTCCTCGAAAGGTATTTACGTCAAGCGCGTTACCCTGAGCACCACTATGGGTCCAGGCCTGGTCATCGACCAAGGCTCGCTCGACGCGTAAGACACAGGTTGGCGCAAGCGATTGCGCCAATTGAAAGATTGGGGTCCCTGCCTGGCGGGGGCTATCCAAGACCGTAGGCGACGCAAGTCTTAAACCTCAAGCCTACGCAGATGGTGCTCCCGGTTCCTTACCGAATCAGACACCAAAACGACATCTGGCCTCGGTTGGATGAAACGGTAACAAGCAGGAGTTTTTCCCGTGGCAATTAAACTTGAAGACAAGAAGGCCATCGTCGCTGAAGTCAACAAGGCTGCCCAAGTTGCTCTGTCCGCTGTCGTGGCTGATGCCCGTGGCGTAACAGTAGGCGCTATGACCGGACTCCGTAAAGAGGCTCGTGAAGCTGGCGTTTACGTACGTGTTGTACGTAACACCCTGCTCAAGCGCGCCGTTGCTGGCACTCAATATGACGTGCTCAACGACGTGTTCACTGGCCCGACCTTGATTGCATTCTCCAAAGATCATCCGGGCGCTGCTGCTCGTATCTTCAAAGAGTTCGCAAAAGGTCAGGATAAGTTCGAGATCAAGGCAGCTGCGTTCGAGGGCAAGTTCCTCGCAGCTAATCAGATCGACGTACTGGCAAGCCTGCCGACCCGTGACGAAGCAATTTCTCAGCTGATGAGCGTGATTCAAGGCGCAACCAGCAAATTGGCTCGTACTCTGGCGGCTCTTCGCGACCAGAAAGAAGCTGCCGCAGCCTAAGGCTGAGCGACTCCTTTCAGCGTTTATTGTTTATTTCGATGGCCGCGTAGGCTGTCACCCCAATACAGGAATTTATAGTCATGTCTCTGACTAACGACCAAATCATCGAAGCAATCGGCGAAAAATCCGTTCTGGAAATCGTTGAGCTGATCAAGGCCATGGAAGAGAAGTTCGGCGTTTCCGCTGCCGCTGCTTCCGCTGGTCCAGCTGCTGTCGCTGCCGTTGTTGAAGAACAAACTGAATTCAACGTCATGCTGCTGGAAGCTGGCGAGAAGAAAGTTAACGTGATCAAGGCAGTACGTGAACTGACCGGTCTGGGCCTGAAAGAAGCCAAGGCTGTAGTTGACGGCGCTCCAGGCGTTGTTCTGGAAGCTGTTTCGAAAGACGCAGCTGACAAAGCAAAAGCCACTCTGGAAGAAGCAGGCGCTAAAGTCGAGCTGAAATAAGCATCGACTTTGCGTCTCCAGCCCGAGCGTTAAGCGAAAGGCTGATGGCTGGTGGCTCTTGCCACCGGCCTTTTTCCGTTATTGGCAGCCGACTGGGTCGGTGCTGATAACGAGCTGTAACCACCCGATGCGGTGGCGCAAACCATGGGGTTTGCACGATTTTCTGGCTGCTCCCGTCGGGAGGGGCCAAACAAGCAGGTGACCAAGCTGGGGAACGCTGATGGCTTACTCATATACTGAGAAAAAACGTATCCGCAAGGACTTTAGCAAGTTGCCGGACGTCATGGATGTGCCGTACCTCCTGGCCATCCAGCTGGATTCGTATCGTGAATTCTTGCAAGCGGGAGCGACTAAAGATCAGTTCCGCGACGTGGGCCTGCATGCGGCCTTCAAATCCGTTTTCCCGATCATCAGCTACTCCGGCAATGCTGCGCTGGAGTACGTCGGTTATCGCCTGGGCGAACCGGCATTTGATGTCAAAGAATGCGTATTGCGCGGTGTAACTTACGCCGTACCTTTGCGGGTAAAAGTGCGCCTGATCATTTTCGACAAAGAATCGTCGAACAAAGCGATCAAGGACATCAAAGAGCAAGAAGTCTACATGGGTGAAATTCCCCTGATGACTGAGAACGGTACCTTCGTAATCAACGGTACCGAGCGTGTAATCGTTTCCCAGCTGCACCGTTCCCCGGGCGTGTTCTTCGACCACGACCGTGGCAAGACGCACAGCTCCGGCAAACTGTTGTACTCGGCGCGTATCATTCCTTACCGCGGCTCGTGGCTGGACTTCGAGTTCGACCCGAAAGACTGCGTATTCGTGCGTATCGACCGTCGTCGCAAGCTGCCTGCATCGGTATTGCTGCGCGCGCTGGGCTATACCACTGAAGAAGTGCTGGACGCGTTCTACACCACCAACGTTTTCCACCTGAGCGGCGAAACCCTCAGTCTGGAACTGATTGCTTCGCGTCTGCGTGGTGAAATTGCTGTTCTTGATATTCAGGACGAGAAGGGCAAGGTCATCGTTGAGGCTGGTCGCCGTATTACTGCGCGCCACATCAACCAGATCGAAAAAGCCGGTCTCAAGACCCTGGAAGTGCCTCTGGACTACGTCTTGGGCCGCACTACCGCCAAGGCCATCGTGCATCCGGCAACCGGCGAAATCCTGGCAGAGTGCAACACCGAGCTGAACACCGAGATCCTGGCCAAAATCGCCAAGGCTCAGGTTGTTCGCATCGAAACTCTGTACACCAACGATATCGACTGCGGTCCGTTCGTCTCCGACACTCTGAAGATCGACTCCACCAGCAACCAATTGGAAGCGCTGGTCGAGATCTATCGCATGATGCGTCCAGGCGAGCCGCCAACCAAAGACGCTGCCGAGACCTTGTTCAACAACCTGTTCTTCAGCCCTGAGCGCTATGACCTGTCTGCGGTCGGCCGGATGAAGTTCAACCGTCGTATCGGTCGTACCGAGATCGAAGGTTCGGGCGTGTTGTGCAAAGAAGACATCGTTGCGGTGCTGAAGACTCTGGTCGACATCCGCAATGGTAAAGGCATCGTCGATGACATCGACCACCTGGGTAACCGTCGTGTTCGCTGCGTAGGCGAAATGGCTGAGAACCAGTTCCGCGTTGGCCTGGTACGTGTTGAGCGTGCGGTCAAAGAGCGTCTGTCGATGGCTGAAAGCGAAGGCCTGATGCCGCAAGACCTGATCAACGCCAAGCCAGTAGCTGCGGCGGTGAAAGAGTTCTTCGGTTCCAGCCAGCTTTCCCAGTTCATGGACCAGAACAACCCGCTGTCCGAGATCACCCACAAGCGTCGTGTTTCTGCACTCGGCCCTGGCGGTTTGACTCGTGAGCGTGCTGGCTTTGAAGTTCGTGACGTACACCCGACTCACTACGGTCGTGTATGCCCGATTGAAACGCCGGAAGGTCCAAACATCGGTCTGATCAACTCCCTGGCCGCTTATGCGCGCACCAACCAGTACGGCTTCCTCGAAAGCCCGTACCGTGTGGTGAAAGACGCTCTGGTCACCGACGAGATCGTGTTCCTGTCCGCCATCGAAGAAGCTGATCACGTGATCGCTCAGGCTTCGGCCACGATGAACGACAAGAAAATGCTGATCGACGAGCTGGTAGCTGTTCGTCACTTGAACGAGTTCACCGTCAAGGCGCCGGAAGACGTCACCTTGATGGATGTTTCTCCGAAGCAGGTAGTTTCGGTTGCAGCGTCGTTGATCCCGTTCCTCGAGCACGATGACGCCAACCGTGCGTTGATGGGTTCGAACATGCAGCGTCAAGCTGTACCAACCCTGCGCGCTGACAAGCCGCTGGTCGGTACTGGCATGGAGCGTAACGTAGCTCGTGACTCCGGCGTTTGCGTCGTGGCTCGTCGTGGTGGCGTTATCGATTCCGTCGACGCCAGCCGTATCGTGGTTCGTGTTGCAGATGATGAAGTTGAAACCGGTGAAGCTGGTGTCGACATCTACAACCTGACCAAATACACCCGCTCCAACCAGAACACCTGCATCAACCAGCGTCCGCTGGTGCGTAAAGGTGATCGGGTTCAGCGTAGCGACATCATGGCTGACGGCCCGTCCACCGACATGGGTGAACTGGCGCTGGGTCAGAACATGCGCATCGCGTTCATGGCCTGGAACGGTTACAACTTCGAAGACTCCATCTGCCTGTCGGAACGAGTTGTTCAAGAAGACCGCTTTACCACGATCCACATTCAGGAACTGACCTGTGTGGCACGTGACACCAAGCTAGGGCCAGAGGAAATCACTGCAGACATCCCGAACGTGGGTGAGGCTGCACTGAACAAGCTGGACGAAGCCGGTATCGTTTACGTAGGTGCTGAAGTTGGCGCAGGCGACATCCTGGTTGGTAAGGTCACTCCGAAAGGCGAGACCCAGCTGACTCCGGAAGAAAAACTGCTGCGTGCCATCTTCGGTGAAAAAGCCAGCGACGTTAAAGACACCTCCCTGCGCGTGCCTACCGGCACCAAGGGTACCGTCATCGACGTACAGGTCTTCACTCGCGACGGCGTTGAGCGTGATGCTCGTGCACTGTCGATCGAGAAGACTCAACTCGACGAGATCCGCAAGGACCTGAACGAAGAGTTCCGTATCGTTGAAGGCGCCACTTTCGAACGTCTGCGTTCCGCTCTGGTAGGCCACAAGGCTGAAGGCGGCGCAGGTCTGAAGAAAGGTCAGGACATCACCGACGAAATCCTCGACGGTCTTGAGCATGGCCAGTGGTTCAAACTGCGCATGGCTGAAGATGCTCTGAACGAGCAGCTCGAGAAGGCTCAGGCCTACATCGTTGATCGCCGCCGTCTGCTGGACGACAAGTTCGAAGACAAGAAGCGCAAACTGCAGCAGGGCGATGACCTGGCTCCAGGCGTGCTGAAAATCGTCAAGGTTTACCTGGCAATCCGTCGCCGCATCCAGCCGGGCGACAAGATGGCCGGTCGTCACGGTAACAAAGGTGTGGTCTCCGTGATCATGCCGGTTGAAGACATGCCGCACGATGCCAATGGCACCCCGGTCGACGTCGTCCTCAACCCGTTGGGCGTACCTTCGCGTATGAACGTTGGTCAGATCCTTGAAACCCACCTCGGCCTCGCGGCTAAAGGTTTGGGCGAGAAGATCAACCGGATGATCGAAGAACAGCGCAAAGTCGCTGAGCTTCGTAAATTCCTCGACGAGATCTACAACCAGATCGGCGGTCGTAACGAAGATCTGGATAGCTTCTCCGACCAGGAAATCCTGGATCTGGCGAAGAACCTGCGTGGCGGCGTTCCAATGGCCACTCCAGTGTTCGACGGCGCCAAGGAAAGCGAAATCAAGGCCATGCTGAAACTGGCAGACCTGCCAGAAAGCGGCCAGATGCAGCTGACCGACGGCCGTACCGGCAACAAGTTCGAGCGCCCGGTTACTGTTGGCTACATGTACATGCTGAAGCTGAACCACTTGGTAGACGACAAGATGCACGCTCGTTCTACCGGTTCGTACAGCCTGGTTACTCAGCAGCCGCTGGGTGGTAAGGCGCAGTTCGGTGGTCAGCGTTTCGGGGAGATGGAGGTCTGGGCACTGGAAGCATACGGTGCTGCTTACACTCTGCAAGAAATGCTCACAGTGAAGTCGGACGATGTGAACGGCCGTACCAAAATGTACAAAAACATCGTGGATGGCGATCACCGTATGGAGCCGGGCATGCCCGAGTCCTTCAACGTGTTGATCAAGGAAATTCGTTCCCTCGGCATCGATATCGATCTGGAAACCGAATAACACGTGACGCGAATCGAGAGCGGGGCAGGATTGCCCGCTCTCTGCTCCGCCAGGAGGAAAGGCCTTGAAAGACCTACTGAATTTGCTGAAAAACCAGGGTCAAGTCGAAGAGTTCGACGCCATCCGTATTGGATTGGCATCGCCTGAGATGATCCGTTCGTGGTCGTTCGGTGAAGTTAAAAAGCCGGAAACCATCAACTACCGTACGTTCAAACCTGAGCGTGACGGCCTGTTCTGCGCCAAGATCTTTGGCCCGGTAAAGGATTACGAGTGCCTGTGCGGTAAGTACAAGCGCTTGAAGCACCGTGGTGTGATCTGCGAGAAGTGCGGCGTTGAAGTCGCGCTGGCTAAAGTTCGTCGTGAGCGCATGGCGCACATCGAACTGGCCTCCCCAGTTGCCCACATCTGGTTCCTGAAATCGCTGCCGTCGCGTATCGGCTTGCTGATGGACATGACCCTGCGTGATATCGAACGCGTTCTCTACTTCGAGAGCTATGTCGTTATCGATCCAGGCATGACCACCCTTGAAAAAGGCCAGCTGCTCAACGATGAGCAGTACTTCGAAGCGCTGGAAGAGTTTGGCGACGATTTCGATGCCCGCATGGGTGCCGAGGCTGTACGTGAGCTGCTGCACGCTATCGATCTGGAGCACGAGATTGGTCGTCTGCGTGAAGAAATTCCGCAAACCAACTCCGAAACCAAAATCAAGAAGCTGTCCAAGCGTCTGAAGTTGATGGAAGCCTTCCAGGGTTCCGGCAACCTTCCAGAGTGGATGGTGCTGACCGTTCTGCCGGTTCTGCCGCCAGATCTGCGTCCACTGGTCCCGCTGGATGGCGGTCGCTTCGCGACTTCCGACCTCAACGATCTGTATCGTCGAGTGATCAACCGTAACAACCGCTTGAAGCGCCTGCTTGATCTGTCCGCTCCGGACATCATCGTGCGCAACGAAAAGCGTATGTTGCAGGAAGCTGTCGATGCACTGCTCGATAACGGTCGTCGTGGCCGCGCTATCACCGGTTCCAACAAGCGTCCTCTGAAATCCCTGGCTGACATGATCAAGGGTAAACAGGGTCGTTTCCGTCAGAACTTGCTCGGTAAGCGTGTTGACTACTCCGGTCGTTCGGTAATTACCGTAGGTCCGACTCTGCGTCTGCATCAGTGCGGTCTGCCGAAGAAGATGGCTCTCGAGCTGTTCAAGCCGTTCATTTTCGGCAAGCTGGAAATGCGTGGTCTCGCTACCACCATCAAAGCTGCCAAGAAGATGGTCGAGCGCGAGCTGCCTGAGGTTTGGGACGTTCTCGCTGAAGTGATCCGTGAACACCCGGTTCTCCTCAACCGTGCACCGACCCTTCACCGTCTGGGTATCCAGGCGTTTGAACCGGTACTGATCGAAGGTAAGGCTATCCAGCTGCACCCGTTGGTCTGTGCCGCGTACAACGCCGACTTCGACGGCGACCAAATGGCCGTGCACGTACCGCTGACACTGGAAGCCCAGTTGGAAGCGCGTGCGTTGATGATGTCGACTAACAACATTCTGTCGCCAGCCAACGGTGAGCCAATCATCGTTCCGTCGCAGGACGTTGTATTGGGTCTGTACTACATGACTCGTGAAGCGATCAACGCCAAGGGCGAAGGTCGTGTATTCGCGGATCTGCAAGAAGTTGACCGTGTGTTCCGTGCCGGCGAAGCCGCACTGCACGCCAAGGTCAAAGTGCGGATCAACGAAACCGTCAACGATCGTGATGGTGGCAGCGTCAAGAACACCCGTATCGTCGACACCACTGTCGGCCGTGCGCTGTTGTTCCAGGTTGTTCCACCTGGCCTGTCATACGACGTCGTCAACCAGCCGATGAAGAAAAAGGCGATCTCCAAGCTGATCAACCAGTGCTACCGCGTGGTTGGTTTGAAAGAGACCGTGATCTTCGCTGACCAGTTGATGTACACCGGTTTTGCCTATTCGACCATTTCCGGCGTTTCCATCGGTGTTAACGACTTCGTTATCCCGGATGAAAAAGCCCGCATCATCGGTGCTGCTACCGACGAAGTGAAAGAGATCGAAAGTCAGTACGCCTCCGGCCTGGTAACCCAGGGCGAGAAGTACAACAAAGTGATCGACCTTTGGTCCAAGGCGAACGACGAAGTTTCCAAGGCGATGATGGCCAACCTCTCGAAAGAGAAAGTCATCGACCGTCATGGTGTCGAAGTCGACCAGGAATCCTTCAACTCGATGTACATGATGGCCGACTCGGGCGCACGGGGTTCTGCTGCGCAGATCCGTCAGCTCGCCGGTATGCGTGGCCTGATGGCCAAGCCGGACGGTTCCATCATCGAAACGCCGATTACGGCGAACTTCCGTGAAGGTTTGAGCGTACTTCAGTACTTCATCTCCACTCACGGTGCTCGTAAAGGTTTGGCGGATACCGCGTTGAAAACTGCGAACTCCGGTTACCTGACTCGTCGTCTGGTAGACGTGGCGCAGGATCTGGTAGTAACCGAGATCGATTGCGGCACCGAACATGGCCTGGTAATGACTCCGCACATTGAAGGCGGTGACGTTGTTGAGCCGCTGGGTGAGCGCGTATTGGGTCGTGTTATCGCCCGTGACGTGTTCAAGCCAGGTACCGAAGAAATCATCGTTCCTGCCGGCACGCTGGTAGACGAGAAGTGGGTCGAGTTCATCGAGCTGAACAGCATCGACGAAGTGATCGTGCGTTCGCCGATCAGCTGCGAAACCCGCTACGGCATTTGCGCCAAGTGCTACGGCCGTGACTTGGCTCGTGGTCACCAGGTGAACATCGGTGAAGCGGTCGGCGTTATTGCTGCCCAGTCCATCGGTGAGCCGGGTACCCAGCTGACCATGCGTACGTTCCACATCGGTGGTGCGGCAAGCCGGACCTCCGCTGCGGACAGCGTTCAGGTGAAGAATGGCGGTACCGTCCGTCTGCACAACCTGAAGCACGTTGAGCGAGTGGATGGTTGCCTGGTTGCTGTGTCCCGTTCCGGTGAGCTGGCAATCGCTGATGACTTCGGTCGTGAGCGCGAGCGTTACAAGCTGCCGTACGGTGCTGTGATTTCGGTTAAAGAAGGTGACAAGGTCGACGCTGGCGCAATCGTGGCCAAGTGGGATCCGCACACTCACCCAATCGTTACCGAAATGAAAGGTACCGTGACCTACGTGGGCATGGAAGAAGGCATCACGATCAAACGTCAGACTGACGAATTGACCGGTATGACCAACATTGAAGTACTCGACGCCAAAGACCGTCCAGCTGCCGGTAAAGATATCCGTCCTGCTGTGAAGATGGTTGATGACAACGGCAAGGATCTCTTGCTGCCGGGTACCGACGTAATTGCTCAGTACTTCCTGCCTGCTAACGCCCTGGTCGGTGTAGCGGACGGTGCGAAAATCGCGATCGGTGATGTTATCGCTCGTATTCCGCAAGAGACTTCGAAAACCCGTGACATCACCGGTGGTCTGCCGCGTGTTGCCGACTTGTTCGAAGCCCGTCGTCCGAAAGAAGCCTCGATTCTGGCTGAAGTCAGCGGCACCATCGCGTTCGGTAAAGAGACCAAAGGCAAGCGCCGTCTGGTCATTACCCCGAACGACGGTAGCGATCCGTACGAAGAGCTGATTCCGAAGTGGCGTCACCTGAACGTCTTCGAAGGCGAACAGGTAAACCGCGGCGAAGTTATCTCCGACGGCCCGAGCGATCCACACGACATCCTGCGTCTGCTGGGTGTGAGTGCGCTGGCCAAGTACATCGTGAACGAGATCCAGGACGTTTATCGTCTGCAAGGCGTGAAGATCAACGACAAGCACATCGAGACCATCCTGCGTCAGATGCTGCGTAAAGTTGAGATCGCTGAATCCGGCGATTCCAGTTTCATCAAGGGCGACCAGATGGAATTGACTCACGTTCTGGTAGAGAACGAGCGTCTGGCTGGCGACGAGAAATTCGTTTCCAAGTTCACTCGCGTGCTGTTAGGTATCACCAAGGCGTCGTTGTCCACCGAATCGTTCATCTCGGCGGCTTCCTTCCAGGAAACCACTCGCGTACTGACCGAAGCGGCGGTAACCGGCAAGCGCGATTACCTGCGCGGCCTGAAAGAAAACGTAGTCGTTGGTCGTCTGATCCCGGCTGGTACCGGCCTGGCTTATCACAGCGAGCGCAAGCGCCGCCGTGATGCTGACAAACCGTTGCGCGTAAGCGCCAGTGAAGTGGAAGCTGCACTGACCGAAGCGCTGAACTCGAGCGGTAACTGAGTTCTGCGGTAAATGAGCGTAAGGCCCTGGCCATTCCGTTCATCGAATCGAGACAATTTGTCGAGGTTGGATGAGTGGGGAGGTCGGGGCCTTGCCTTGACTGGGGGCAAGATCCTCTTTAGACTCTTGTACCCCTAAATTTGGCGGGAATTCGTTCCTGCCATTTTGCTTTTCTTGCAAGACAATAGCGTCGCAAGACAACAGTGGAGCTAGTAGATGGCAACTATCAACCAGCTGGTACGTCAGCCGCGTAAGCGTATCGTCGAGAAATCCGACGTGCCTGCGCTGCAGAACTGCCCGCAACGTCGTGGCGTATGCACCCGTGTGTATACCACCACGCCGAAAAAACCTAACTCGGCACTGCGTAAAGTATGCCGTGTGCGTCTGACCAACGGTTTCGAGGTTTCCTCGTACATCGGCGGTGAAGGCCACAACCTGCAAGAGCACAGCGTGGTACTGATCCGCGGCGGTCGTGTAAAAGACTTGCCAGGTGTTCGTTACCACACCGTACGCGGTTCTTTGGATACTTCCGGCGTTAAAGGTCGTAACCAGGGTCGCTCGAAGTACGGTACCAAGAAGCCTAAGTAGTAGTGGCTTTTTGTAAAAACTGATTTTCTATTTTTCTGAGTCGATAAGAGTAAGGTCGGAGGCGTCCCGAAAGGGCACCGATTCCGAGCGAACCTGAAGACCGTTTGAGGGCTTATCCATGCCAAGAAGACGCGTAGCAGCCAAGCGCGAAGTGCTTGACGATCCAAAATACGGAAGCCAAATCCTGGCCAAGTTCATGAACCACGTGATGGAAAGCGGCAAGAAAGCCGTTGCCGAGCGTATCGTTTATGGCGCGCTGGAGAAGGTTAAAGAACGCAAGAACAGCGACCCCCTGGAAATCTTCGAGAAAGCTCTCGACGCCATCGCTCCGCTGGTCGAAGTAAAGTCGCGCCGTGTAGGCGGTGCTACTTACCAGGTTCCGGTTGAAGTTCGTCCGTCCCGTCGTAACGCCCTGGCAATGCGCTGGTTGGTAGACTTCGCCCGCAAGCGCGGCGAGAAGTCTATGGCTCTGCGTTTGGCTGGCGAACTGTTGGACGCTGCCGAAGGTAAAGGTGCTGCAGTTAAGAAGCGTGAAGACGTGCACCGTATGGCTGAAGCCAACAAGGCTTTCTCGCACTACCGCTTCTAATTTTAGCGTCACTAATTTTGCGAGGGCTTTATGGCTCGTACAACACCGATTAATCGCTACCGTAACATCGGTATCGTTGCTCACGTGGATGCTGGTAAAACCACCACCACCGAGCGCGTCCTTTTTTACACCGGCAAAAGTCACAAAATGGGCGAGGTGCATGACGGCGCCGCGACCACAGACTGGATGGTGCAGGAGCAGGAGCGTGGTATTACCATTACTTCTGCTGCTATTACCGCCTTCTGGCAGGGTTCCGAGAAGCAGCATAAAGACCAATACCGCTTCAACGTCATCGACACCCCGGGCCACGTTGACTTCACTATTGAAGTTGAGCGTTCCCTGCGTGTTCTCGACGGCGCGGTCGTTGTGTTCTGCGGTACCTCGGGCGTTGAGCCTCAGTCGGAAACCGTATGGCGTCAAGCCAACAAGTACGGCGTTCCACGTCTTGTTTACGTAAACAAGATGGACCGTGCTGGTGCGAACTTCCTGCGCGTGATCGGTCAGATCAAGCAGCGTCTGGGTCACACTCCGGTGCCAATCCAGTTGGCTATCGGTTCCGAAGACAACTTCCAGGGTCAGATCGATCTGATCGCTATGGAAGCTGTTTACTGGAATGACTCTGACAAAGGCATGGTTCCAGTTCGCAAGCCTATCCCTGCTGAACTGCAGGAATTGGCTGACGAATGGCGCGGCAACATGGTTGAAGCTGCGGCTGAAGCCAGCGAAGAGCTGATGAACAAGTACCTCGAGGGTGAAGAACTCACCAACGCGGAAATCAAGGCCGCTCTGCGTCAGCGTACTATCGCTGGTGAGATCGTTCTGGCTGTTTGTGGTTCTTCCTTCAAGAACAAGGGTGTTCCCCTGGTTCTCGACGCCGTTATCGACTACTTGCCTGCTCCTACCGACATTCCTGCCATCAAGGGTACTGACCCGGATGACGAGACCAAGGAAATGGAGCGTCACGCAGACGACAGCGAGCCGTTCTCGGCTCTGGCGTTCAAGATCGCTACCGACCCATTCGTGGGTACCTTGACCTTTGTTCGAGTTTACTCGGGCGTGTTGGCCTCCGGCGACGGCGTGATCAACTCGGTTAAAGGCAAGAAAGAGCGCGTGGGTCGTATGGTGCAAATGCACGCAAACGCCCGTGAAGAAATCAAGGAAGTACGCGCTGGTGACATCGCGGCCTTGATCGGCATGAAGGACGTCACCACTGGTGAAACTTTGTGCAACGCTGACAAGCCAATCATCCTGGTTCGCATGGACTTCCCGGAGCCGGTTATTTCGGTTGCCGTAGAGCCTAAGACCAAGGACGACCAGGAAAAAATGGGTATCGCTCTGGGCAAACTTGCTCAGGAAGACCCGTCTTTCCGCGTCAAGACTGATGAAGAGACTGGTCAAACGATCATCTCCGGCATGGGCGAGTTGCACCTGGACATCCTGGTTGACCGGATGCGCCGTGAGTTCAACGTCGAAGCCAACATCGGTAAGCCTCAAGTTTCGTACCGTGAGCGCATCACGAAGAGCTGCGAAATTGAAGGCAAGTTCGTTCGCCAATCCGGCGGTCGTGGCCAGTTCGGTCACTGCTGGATTCGTTTTGCTCCTGCTGACGAAGGTCAGGAAGGTCTGCAATTCCTGAACGAAGTAGTGGGTGGTGTGGTTCCTAAGGAATACATCCCGGCTATCCAAAAGGGTATCGAAGAGCAGATGAAGAACGGCGTTGTTGCCGGCTATCCGCTGATCGGCCTGAAGGCTACCGTGTTTGATGGTTCCTACCACGACGTCGACTCCAACGAGATGGCGTTTAAGGTGGCTGCTTCCATGGCGACCAAGCAACTGGCCCAGAAGGGCGGTGGTGAGTTGCTTGAGCCGATCATGGCGGTAGAGGTTGTTACGCCTGAAGACTATATGGGTGACGTGATGGGCGACCTTAACCGTCGTCGCGGCATGATCCTGGGTATGGAAGACACGGTTTCCGGCAAAGTGATTCGCGCCGAGGTTCCGTTGGGTGAGATGTTCGGTTACGCAACCGACGTTCGTTCCATGTCCCAAGGTCGCGCAAGCTACTCTATGGAATTCAAAAAATACAATACAGCTCCGTCGCATATCGTCGAAACTGTTACCAAAAAACAAGGCTGATTCAGCCCCTTTAGGCTAGGAGTTAATTGTCGTGGCTAAAGAAAAATTTGACCGTACCCTCCCGCACGTCAACGTTGGCACCATCGGTCACGTCGACCACGGTAAAACCACGCTGACCGCTGCTCTGACTCGCGTCTGCTCCGAAATTTTCGGTTCGGCCGTTGTTGCTTTCGACAAAATCGACAGCGCTCCGGAAGAAAAGGCTCGTGGTATCACCATCAACACCGCACACGTTGAATACAACTCGCTGATCCGTCACTACGCTCACGTTGACTGCCCAGGTCACGCTGACTATGTGAAGAACATGATCACCGGTGCTGCTCAAATGGACGGCGCTATCCTGGTTTGCTCGGCCGCTGATGGTCCGATGCCACAAACCCGTGAGCACATCCTGCTGTCCCGTCAGGTTGGCGTTCCGTACATCGTTGTCTTCCTGAACAAGGCTGACATGGTTGACGACGCTGAGCTGCTGGAACTGGTTGAGATGGAAGTGCGCGATCTGCTGAGCACTTACGACTTCCCGGGCGACGACACTCCGATCATCATCGGTTCGGCTCTGATGGCTCTGAACGGCCAAGACGACAACGAAATGGGTACCACCGCTGTTAAGCGCCTGGTAGAAACTCTGGACAGCTACATCCCGGATCCAGTTCGTGTTATCGACAAGCCGTTCCTGATGCCAATCGAAGACGTATTCTCGATCTCCGGTCGTGGCACTGTTGTAACTGGCCGTATCGAGCGCGGTATCGTCAAGGTTCAGGATCCACTGGAAATCGTTGGTCTGCGTGACACTACCGTCACCACCTGCACCGGTGTTGAAATGTTCCGTAAGCTGCTCGACGAAGGTCGTGCTGGCGAGAACTGCGGCGTGCTGCTGCGCGGCACCAAGCGTGACGACGTTGAGCGTGGCCAGGTTCTGGTCAAGCCGGGTTCGGTTAAGCCGCACACTACCTTCGAAGCTGAAGTGTACGTGTTGAGCAAAGAAGAAGGCGGTCGCCACACTCCGTTCTTCAAAGGCTATCGTCCACAGTTCTACTTCCGGACCACTGACGTGACCGGTAACTGCGAACTGCCGGAAGGCGTTGAAATGGTAATGCCAGGCGACAACATCAAAATGGTTGTCACCCTGATCAAAACCATCGCAATGGAAGATGGTCTGCGTTTCGCTATTCGTGAAGGCGGTCGTACCGTCGGCGCTGGCGTCGTAGCCAAAATCATCGCTTAATAAGTGATGACTTGAAAAAGCCCCCGCCTAGCGGGGGCTTTTTTATTGGGTTGACACTGTAGTAGCCCGTCTATAGAATTGCGCCTCCTTTTAACGGGCGTATTGCGCTCGCTGGGAATAGCAGCCGGAGTCTGAAATCCAATG
Organism: Pseudomonas fluorescens; assembly: GCF_000968015.1. Lineage (GTDB taxonomy): Bacteria > Pseudomonadota > Gammaproteobacteria > Pseudomonadales > Pseudomonadaceae > Aquipseudomonas > Aquipseudomonas fluorescens_W. The sequence continues at coordinate 73,107 of NZ_LACH01000012.1, read as the reverse complement.
CAAAATCAGCAAATCCGTATCAGGTTGAAGGCTTTTGACCATCGCCTGATCGACCAATCCACCCAGGAAATCGTGGAAACCGCGAAACGTACTGGTGCTCAAGTGCGTGGTCCAATTCCACTGCCTACCCGTAAAGAGCGGTTCACCGTTCTGGTCTCCCCGCACGTCAACAAAGACGCGCGTGACCAGTATGAGATCCGTACTCATAAGCGCGTTCTGGACATCGTCCAGCCAACGGATAAAACCGTTGATGCTCTTATGAAGCTTGATCTTGCGGCCGGTGTGGAAGTGCAGATCAGCCTCGGCTAAGACTCGGTCTTAGTCGTGTAACGCTCTGAAATGGGCGGCCATAGCGGGTGAAAGCCCCGTACACTCATGAGGTTTACAACATGACTATTGGTGTAGTCGGTCGTAAATGCGGTATGACCCGTATTTTCACCGAAGAAGGTGTCTCCATTCCGGTCACGGTCATTGAGATCGAACCGAATCGCGTCACCCAGTTCAAAACTGAAGAGACCGATGGCTATCGTGCAGTGCAAGTCACTGTAGGCGAGCGTCGTGCTTCGCGTGTTACAGCTGCTCAAGCTGGCCACTTCGCTAAAGCGAACGTTGCCGCTGGTCGTACCGTAATGGAATTCCGTCTTGAAGAAGGCGAGTACCAGGCCGGCGATCTGATCAACGCTGAAATCTTCGCCGCTGGTCAACTGGTTGATGTAACCGGTCAGTCCAAAGGTAAAGGCTTCCAGGGTACGATCAAGCGTTGGAATTTCCGCGGGCAAGATAATACCCACGGTAACTCCGTATCCCACCGCGTTCCAGGCTCTATCGGCCAGTGCCAGACTCCTGGTCGTGTATTCAAGGGCAAAAAAATGTCCGGTCATATGGGCGCTGAGCGCGTGACCGTGCAGTCCCTCGAAGTAGTGCGCGTGGACGCTGAACGCAATCTGTTGTTGGTCAAGGGCGCTGTTCCTGGCGCTACTGGCGGCAACTTGGTTGTACGTCCAGCAGCCAAGGCTCGCGGTTAAGGGGAAGCTGACATGCAATTAAATGTAAATGACGCTCAAGCGATCGAAGTTTCCGAACTGACATTTGGCGGCGAATTCAACGAGACGCTGGTTCACCAAGCAGTCGTGGCCTACATGGCCGGCGGCCGTCAAGGTAGCAAGCAGCAAAAGACCCGTTCCGACGTTCGTGGTGGCGGTAAGCGCCCATGGCGTCAGAAAGGTACTGGCCGTGCTCGTGCCGGTACTATCCGTAGCCCAATCTGGCGTGGCGGCGGTACCACTTTCGCAGCTCGTCCTCAGGATCACACCCAGAAGCTGAACAAGAAGATGTATCGCGCAGCAATGCGTTCCATCCTTGCTGAGCTGGTGCGTACTGATCGTCTGGTTGTGGTTCAGGACTTCGCTGTTGATGCACCGAAGACCAAAGATCTGCTGAACAAGCTGACCGGCATGGGCCTGACTGACGTCTTGATCGTGTCTGAAGTAGTTGATCAGAACCTGTACCTGGCTGCTCGTAACCTGCCACACGTTGATGTACGTGACGTGCAAGGTTCCGATCCAGTTAGTCTGATCGCATACGACAAGGTGTTGATCACCGTGTCGGCCGTGAAGAAATTCGAGGAGCTGCTGGGATGAACCAGGAACGCGTATTTAAAGTTCTGCTTGGCCCGCACGTTTCCGAGAAGGCTACGGTTCTGGCTGACAAGAAAGGCCAGTTCGTTTTCAAGGTTGCAACTGACGCAACCAAGCTGGAAATCAAGAAGGCCGTCGAAAGCCTGTTCAGCGTGAAAGTAGAGCGTGTTACTACCCTGAATGTTCTGGGTAAGAGCAAGCGCACTGCTCGCGGTCTGGGCAAGCGTAATGACTGGAAGAAGGCAGTTATCTCCCTTCAGCCAGGCCAAGATCTCGATTTCAGCAGCAGTGCTGAGTAAGGAAGGGGTGCATCATGGCAATCGTTAAATGCAAACCGACTTCCCCTGGCCGCCGTTTTGTGGTCAAGGTGGTCAACCAGGAGCTGCATAAAGGCGCTCCTCACGCACCGCTGCTCGAGAAAAAATCGAAGACTGGTGGTCGTAACAACAATGGTCGCATTACCACTCGTCACATCGGTGGTGGCCATAAGCAGCATTATCGTCTGGTCGATTTCCGTCGCAACGACAAAGATGGCATCTCTGCCACTGTCGAGCGTATTGAATACGATCCAAACCGTACTGCTCACATTGCTCTGCTGCTGTACGCAGATGGCGAGCGTCGCTACATCATCGCCCCTAAAGGCGTGAGTGCTGGCGACCAGCTGATCGCAGGTGCTCTGGCACCGATCAAGCCGGGCAACGCTCTGCAACTGCGTAACATTCCAGTTGGTAGCACCGTACACGGCATCGAATTGAAGCCAGGTAAAGGCGCGCAAATCGCTCGTTCCGCTGGTGCTTCGGCTCAGCTGATCGCTCGTGAAGGTGTCTACGTGACCCTGCGTCTGCGTTCTGGTGAGATGCGTAAAGTGCTGGCTGAATGCCGCGCGACCCTGGGTGAAGTCTCGAACTCCGAGCACAGCCTGCGTTCGCTGGGTAAAGCTGGTGCCAAACGCTGGCGTGGCGTTCGCCCAACCGTTCGTGGTGTTGCCATGAACCCGGTTGACCACCCACATGGTGGTGGTGAAGGTCGTACCTCTGGTGGTCGTCATCCGGTATCGCCATGGGGCTTCCCGACTAAGGGCGCGAAGACTCGTGGTAATAAGCGTACCGACAAAATGATCGTCCGTCGTCGCAAGTAAATAGAGGGATACGACAGTGCCACGTTCTCTGAAAAAAGGTCCTTTTATTGATCTTCACCTACTGAAGAAGATCGAAGTGGCGGCGGAAAAGAACGATCGCAAACCAGTTAAAACCTGGTCGCGTCGTTCGATGATCCTGCCACAAATGGTCGGTTTGACCATTGCAGTGCATAACGGTCGTCAACATGTTCCAGTTCTCGTGAACGAAGACATGGTCGGCCACAAACTGGGCGAGTTTGCCGGTACCCGCACATATCGTGGGCACGTGGCAGACAAGAAAGCCAAGCGTTAAGGGGTAAGGAACGATGGAAGTAGCCGCTAAGTTGTCGGGCGCTCGAATCTCCGCCCAGAAAGCCCGCTTGGTCGCCGACCAGATCCGCGGGAAGAAGGTGGGCGAAGCGCTCAACCTGTTGGCTTTCAGCAGTAAGAAAGCCGCCGAGATCATGAAGAAAGTGCTGGAGTCGGCCGTAGCCAACGCCGAGCATAACGAAGGCGCAGACGTTGATGACCTTAAAGTCAGCACCGTTTTCGTCAACGAAGGGCGTTCGCTGAAGCGAATCATGCCACGTGCCAAAGGCCGTGCTGATCGCATCGTCAAGCGGTCTTGCCATATCACTGTCAAGGTTGCTGACAAGTAACGGAGTCGAAGAGATGGGTCAGAAAGTACATCCCATTGGCATTCGCCTGGGAATCGTCAAGGAGCACACCTCCGTCTGGTACGCAGACGGTCGGACTTATGCGGACTATTTGTTCGCTGATCTGAAGGTGCGCGAGTATCTCCAAGACAAACTAAAAAGCGCGTCCGTAAGCCGTATCGATATCCATCGTCCGGCTCAGACTGCACGTATCACCATCCACACCGCTCGTCCAGGTATCGTTATCGGGAAGAAAGGTGAAGATGTTGAGAAACTGCGTCAGGACCTGACCAAGCAAATGGGTGTGCCTGTGCACATCAATATCGAAGAGATCCGCAAGCCGGAGCTCGACGGTATGCTGGTTGCGCAGAGCGTAGCTCAGCAGCTGGAGCGTCGTGTAATGTTCCGTCGCGCTATGAAGCGCGCTGTACAGAACGCCATGCGCATTGGTGCCAAAGGCATCAAAATCCAAGTGAGCGGTCGTCTCGGCGGTGCTGAAATCGCACGTACTGAATGGTATCGCGAAGGTCGTGTGCCACTGCACACCCTGCGTGCCGACATCGACTATGCCAACTACGAAGCTCACACCACTTACGGTGTGATCGGTGTAAAGGTTTGGATCTTCAAAGGCGAAGTAATTGGTGGTCGCCAAGAAGAACTGAAACCACAAGCACCAGCGCCTCGTAAAAAAGCTGCTAAGTAAGGGGTACGCCAAATGTTGCAACCAAAGCGTACGAAGTTCCGCAAGCAGATGACAGGCCACAACCGTGGTCTGGCACAGCGCGGTAGCAAAGTCAGCTTCGGCGAGTTCGCGCTGAAGTCTGTAGCTCGTGGTCGTCTCACCGCTCGTCAGATCGAGTCAGCGCGTCGTGCTCTGACCCGTCACGTTAAACGTGGCGGCAAGATCTGGATCCGTGTATTCCCGGACAAGCCTATTTCCAAAAAGCCACTCGAAGTTCGGATGGGTAAAGGTAAAGGTAGTGTGGAGTACTGGGTTGCCCAGATTCAGCCAGGCAAAGTCCTGTATGAAATCGAGGGTGTTACTGAAGAGCTGGCGCGTGAGGCTTTTGCCTTGGCTGCTGCAAAGCTGCCGCTCGCCACTGCCTTCGTTAAACGGACGGTGATGTGATGAAAGCGAACGAACTTCGTGAAAAAGACGCGCCGCAGCTTAACGAGCAACTGCTCGGCCTGCTGCGCGACCAGTTCAATCTGCGCATGCAGAAAGCAACTGGCCAGTTGGGGCAGTCTCACCTGCTCCGGCAAGTTAAGCGTGACATCGCTCGCGTGAAGACTGTGCTCAAACAGCAGGCAGGTAAGTAATCATGGCTGAAGCCGAAAAAACCGTCCGTACGCTGACTGGCCGTGTTGTCAGCGACAAAATGGACAAGACCATCACCGTTCTGATCGAGCGTCGCGTTAAGCACCCGATCTACGGTAAATACGTTAAGCGTTCGACTAAGCTGCACGCGCACGACGAAACCAATCAGTGCCACATCGGCGACAAAGTCACTATTCGTGAAACTCGTCCTTTGGCCAAGACCAAGTCTTGGGCGCTGGTTGATGTTCTCGAACGCGCTGTGGAAGTCTAAGGACTAGGGGTCGGAGAAATTATATGATTCAGACTCAATCCATGCTCGATGTGGCCGATAACAGCGGCGCTCGCCGTGTTATGTGCATCAAGGTGCTGGGTGGCTCCCATCGTCGTTACGCTGGTATCGGTGACATCATCAAAGTTACCGTGAAGGAAGCAATTCCTCGCGGTAAAGTGAAAAAAGGCCAAGTGATGACTGCTGTTGTAGTCCGCACTCGTCACGGCGTACGTCGTGCTGATGGCTCCATTATCCGCTTTGATGGCAACGCTGCTGTTCTTCTGAACAACAAGCAAGAGCCGATCGGCACCCGTATCTTTGGGCCAGTGACCCGTGAACTTCGTACTGAGAAGTTCATGAAGATCGTCTCGCTCGCCCCAGAAGTGCTGTAAGGAGATCCGACATGCAAAAGATTCGTCGTGACGACGAGATCATCGTGATCGCCGGCAAAGACAAAGGTAAGCGCGGTAAGGTGCTTAAGGTTCTCGCTGACGACCGTCTGGTCGTTGGTGGTCTGAACCTGGTCAAGCGTCATACCAAGCCTAACCCGGCGTCGGGCGTACAAGGCGGTATCGTCGAGAAAGAAGCGCCACTGCACGCTTCCAACGTTGCCATTTTCAACGGCGAAACCAACAAGGCTGATCGCGTTGGTTTCAAAGTAGAAGACGGTAAGAAAATTCGTGTCTTCAAGTCGACCCAAAAAGCGGTTGATGCTTGAACACTGCTAGGTAGAAGACCATGGCACGACTAAAAGAGATTTACTGGAAGGAAATCGCACCGAAGCTTAAGGAAGAACTTAAGCTTTCGAACGTGATGGAAGTTCCACGCGTTACCAAAATCACCCTGAACATGGGTCTGGGCGAAGCGGTCGGTGACAAAAAAGTCATCGAGCACGCTGTTGCCGATCTGGAAAAGATCACCGGTCAGAAAGTCGTTGTGACTTACGCTCGGAAATCCATCGCTGGCTTTAAAGTCCGTGAAGGTTGGCCGATCGGCGTCAAAGTGACTCTGCGCCGTGAGCGTATGTACGAATTCCTGGATCGTCTGCTGTCGATCTCCCTGCCTCGGGTCCGCGACTTCCGCGGCCTGAATGCCAAGTCCTTCGATGGTCGTGGTAACTACAGCATGGGCGTTAAAGAGCAGATCATCTTCCCGGAAATCGACTACGACAAGATCGATGCTCTCCGCGGTCTGGACATTACCCTGACCACCACTGCCAAGAACGATGATGAAGGTCGCGCGCTGCTGCGTGCTTTCAAATTCCCGTTCCGCAACTGATTGGAGTAGGAAAATGGCCAAGATGAGCATGAAAAACCGCGAGCTGAAGCGTCAGCTCACGGTTGCCAAGTACGCCAAAAAGCGTGCAGCACTGAAAGCAATCATCGTTGATCTGAACGCAAGTCCAGAAGCGCGTTGGGAAGCTACAGTAGCTCTGCAGAAGCAGCCACGTGACGCAAGCGCTTCGCGCATGCGTAACCGCTGCCGCCTGACCGGTCGTCCACACGGCGTTTACCGCAAGTTCGGCCTCGGCCGTAACAAACTGCGTGAAGCTGCAATGCGTGGTGACGTACCTGGTCTGGTTAAAGCCAGCTGGTAAGCACTATCAAAGTCTTGGTGGTCCGGATCGCAAGATCCTGACCACCGGTGACCTTGAACTTGAATCAAGCCCCTATTGGGGCTTGATTCATTTGTGGGGTGTGTCTAGAATACCCGGCTCGCCTGAGCCCGTGCTTTTTTCGCATGGATGAGCTCGGCGACAAGTAGTAGCCGCAAGGCTAATTTTTTTGTATTAGGAGCGTCTAGCCCATGAGTATGCAGGACCCGTTAGCGGACATGCTAACTCGAATCCGTAATGCCCAGATGGCTGAAAAGTCCGTCGTAAGCATGCCATCTTCTACTTTGAAGGTAGCTGTTGCCAAAGTCCTGAAGGACGAAGGTTACATTGCGGGTTATCAGATCAGCAGCGAAATCAAACCACTGCTGTCCATCGAGCTGAAGTACTTCGAAGGCCGTCCGGTTATCGAAGAAGTGAAGCGCGTTAGCCGTCCAGGCCTGCGTCAGTACAAGTCCGTCGATGATCTGCCAAAAGTTCGTGGCGGTCTCGGTGTGTCTATCGTCTCCACCAACAAAGGTGTGATGACGGATCGTGCTGCGCGCGCTGCCGGTGTCGGCGGCGAAGTTCTTTGCACTGTGTTCTAAGGGGGGATAAGCATGTCACGCGTCGCTAAGAACCCCGTTAAGCTGCCAGCCGGTGTCGAAGTCAAATTCGCAGGCCAACAGCTTTCGGTGAAGGGTGCCAAGGGCACTCTCGAACTGAACATCCATTCGTCCGTTGAGATCGTTGAAGAAGCTGGTGAGCTGCGTTTCGCTGCTCGCAATGGCGATCAACAAACTCGCGCAATGGCTGGTACCACTCGTGCGTTGGTAAACAACATGGTCCAAGGCGTAAGCCAAGGCTTCGAGCGCAAGCTCCAGCTGGTCGGTGTTGGTTACAAAGCGCAAGCAAAAGGCACAGTGCTGAACCTGGCTCTTGGCTTCTCGCACCCAGTGGATTATGAACTGCCGGAAGGCATCACCGCTGAGACTCCTAGCCAGACCGACATCCTGATCCGGGGTATCGATAAGCAGCTGGTAGGTCAAGTGGCCGCCGAGATCCGCGACTTCCGTCCACCAGAGCCGTACAAAGGCAAAGGTGTGCGCTACGCGGACGAAGTCGTCCGTCGTAAAGAAGCCAAGAAGAAGTAGGGCATAGCAAATGACCGACAAAAAAGTTACTCGACTGCGTCGCGCTCGCAAAGCACGCCTGAAAATGCACGAACTCGAAGTCGTGCGTCTCTGCGTGTTCCGCTCGTCGCAGCACATCTACGCCCAGGTCATTTCGGCCGACGGCAACAAAGTCCTGGCATCTGCCTCGACTTTGGATAAAGAACTGCGTGATGGCGCCACTGGCAACATCGACGCGGCCACTAAGGTTGGCCAGCTGGTCGCTACGCGTGCTAAAGCCGCTGGCGTCTCGCAGGTGGCTTTCGACCGCTCTGGCTTCAAGTACCATGGCCGCGTCAAGGCGCTGGCTGATGCTGCTCGTGAAGCTGGGCTGGAGTTCTAAGTTATGTCAAATAACGACCAAAAGCGCGACGAAGGCTACATTGAGAAGCTGGTTCAAGTTAACCGCGTAGCCAAAACCGTTAAAGGCGGCCGTATCTTCACTTTCACCGCGTTGACCGTGGTGGGTGATGGTAAAGGGCGTGTTGGCTTCGGCCGTGGCAAGTCGCGTGAAGTGCCTGCTGCGATCCAGAAGGCAATGGAAGCTGCTCGCCGCAACATGATCCAAGTTGATCTGAACGGCACCACTCTGCAGTACGCAATGAAGTCCGGTCACGGCGCTTCGAAGGTGTACATGCAGCCTGCTTCTGAAGGTACCGGTATCATCGCTGGCGGCGCTATGCGTGCTGTTCTCGAAGTTGCTGGCGTTCAGAACGTTCTGGCCAAGTGCTACGGCTCGACTAACCCGGTAAACGTGGTTCACGCCACTTTCAAAGGTTTGAAAGCTATGCAGTCTCCTGAATCCATTGCCGCCAAGCGTGGCAAAAGCGTCAAGGAGATCTTCTGATCATGGCTACCGTTAAAGTTACGCTGATCAAAAGCATGACCGGCCGCATCCCTAACCACAAACTGTGCGTTAAGGGTCTGGGTCTGCGTCGCATCGGTCACACTGTAGAAGTACTTGATACTCCCGAGAATCGCGGGATGATCAACAAGGCTTACTACATGCTGCGTGTCGAGGGTTAATCGATGAAACTCAATGATCTGAGTCCAGCGCCGGGTTCCCGTCGCGAAAAGCATCGTCCGGGCCGTGGTATCGGTAGTGGTTTGGGCAAGACAGGTGGCCGTGGCCACAAAGGTCAGTCCTCCCGCTCCGGTGGCACCATTGCTCCAGGCTTTGAAGGCGGTCAACAGCCGCTGCATCGTCGCCTGCCGAAGTTCGGTTTCGTTTCCCTGAAAGCCATGGATCGCGCAGAAGTGCGTCTGTCCGAGCTGGCTAAAGTGGAAGGCGACATCGTCACCGTGCAGTCCCTGAAAGATGCCAACGTGATCAACGTCAACGTACAGCGTGTGAAAATCATGCTGTCCGGCGAAGTTACTCGCGCTGTCACCATCGGAAAGGGAATCGGCGCCACCAAAGGTGCGCGTGCGGCTATCGAAGCAGCTGGCGGCAAGTTCGAGGAATAAATGGCTAAGCAAGGTGCTCTCTCTGCGCTCGGCAAAGGCGGTATGTCTGAACTCTGGGCTCGTCTGCGTTTTCTGTTCCTGGCGATTATCGTCTACCGAATAGGCGCACACATCCCGGTTCCAGGTATCAACCCGGACCGACTCGCGGACCTGTTTCGACAGAATGAGGGGACCATTCTTAGCTTGTTCAACATGTTTTCCGGCGGCGCGCTGGAACGGATGAGCATCTTTGCACTGGGGATCATGCCGTACATTTCGGCATCGATCATCATGCAACTGATGACCGCCGTCAGCCCGCAGCTGGAGCAGTTGAAGAAGGAAGGTGAAGCTGGCCGTCGCAAGATCAGCCAGTACACCCGCTACGGCACTGTCGTCCTCGCTCTCGTTCAGGCAATTGGCATGTCCATTGGTCTGGCGGGGCAGGGCGTTGCGTTCACTGGTGACTTTGGCTTCCATTTCGTCGCGGTATCCACTTTTGTGGCTGGTGCGATGTTCATGATGTGGCTGGGTGAGCAGATTACTGAGCGTGGTGTTGGCAACGGTATCTCGATGTTGATTTTTTCGGGTATCGTCGCCGGTCTTCCGAGAGCGATCGGGCAGTCTTTCGAGTCTGCGCGTCAGGGTGATATCAACATCTTCGCCCTGGTTGCCATCGGTTTGCTGGCAGTAGCGATTATCGGTTTCGTGGTGTTCATTGAGCGTGGTCAGCGTCGTATTGCTGTTCACTACGCCAAGCGTCAGCAGGGCCGCAAGGTCTTCGCTGCGCAGACTAGCCACTTGCCGCTGAAGGTGAACATGGCCGGTGTTATTCCGGCCATTTTCGCGAGCAGCATTTTGCTGTTCCCGGCTTCGTTGGGTGCCTGGTTCGGCCAGTCTGAAGGTTTGGGCTGGTTGCAGGACATCTCGCAGTCGATCGCTCCTGGTCAGCCGTTGAATATTCTGCTGTTTAGTGCAGGGATTATTTTCTTCTGCTTCTTCTATACGGCGTTGATGTTCAATCCGAAAGACGTAGCGGAAAACCTGAAGAAGTCCGGTGCCTTTATTCCGGGCATCCGTCCAGGTGAGCAGTCTGCGCGCTACATTGATGGCGTTCTGACTCGCTTGACCATGTTCGGTGCTCTTTACATGACGGCCGTGTGCCTGCTGCCCCAGTTCCTGGTGGTTGCAGCAAACGTACCGTTCTACCTTGGCGGGACCTCGTTGCTGATCGTCGTCGTGGTTGTGATGGACTTCATGTCCCAAGTACAATCGCACCTCGTTTCGCACCAGTACGAATCCCTGATGAAGAAAGCCAACCTGAAGGGTTACGGCAGCGGCATGTTGCGCTGAGTACCCATAAGGTTCGAGGAGTTGGTGATGAAAGTTCGTGCATCGGTGAAAAAGCTGTGCCGTAACTGCAAGATTATTCGCCGCGAAGGTGTTGTTCGAGTAATTTGCAGCGCGGAACCGCGTCACAAACAGCGCCAAGGCTGAGTGTGATTGTGCTTCAAGCCCGGCAGCTAGTGCGCTGCCGGGTTGATTATTTGTTATTACAGCGATATTATCTCGCGCCCTATTTCTTGGCTTCCGGGGCGTAGGTAGCTGTCAATTGGAGTCCCACTGAATGGCCCGTATTGCAGGCGTTAACATTCCAGATAACAAGCATACTGTTATCTCGCTGACCTACATCTATGGTGTTGGTCGCACTACTGCACAGAAGATCTGTGCAGTGACTGGGGTAAACCCAGCCGCAAAGATCAAAGATCTGAGCGACGAGCAGATTGAACAGCTGCGTGGCGAAGTGGCGAAGTTCACCACTGAAGGTGACCTGCGTCGCGAAATCAACATGAAAATCAAGCGTTTGATGGACCTCGGTTGCTATCGCGGTCTGCGTCATCGTCGTGGTCTTCCAGTGCGCGGTCAGCGTACCAAGACTAACGCGCGTACCCGTAAAGGTCCGCGTAAGCCGATCCGCAAGTAATCGCCCCAGCGAATCGACAGGAAATTAATCATGGCTAAACCTGCTGCTCGTCCTCGTAAAAAAGTTAAAAAGACAGTGGTTGATGGCATCGCCCACATCCATGCATCTTTTAACAACACAATCGTGACCATCACCGACCGTCAAGGCAACGCTCTTTCCTGGGCTACCTCCGGTGGTTCGGGTTTCCGCGGTTCCCGCAAGTCCACCCCGTTTGCTGCTCAAGTAGCTGCTGAACGTGCTGGTCAAGCTGCGCTGGAATACGGCCTGAAAAACCTCGACGTTAACGTCAAAGGTCCAGGTCCAGGTCGTGAATCTGCAGTCCGCGCTTTGAACGGCTGTGGCTACAAGATCGCCAGCATCACCGACGTGACGCCAATCCCGCACAACGGGTGCCGTCCGCCGAAGAAGCGCCGCGTGTAATCCAGGAGATTGTAAAGAATGGCTCGTTACATTGGTCCAAAATGCAAACTCGCTCGTCGCGAAGGCACCGATCTCTTCTTGAAGAGCGGCGTGCGCGCGATCGAATCGAAGTGCAACATTGAAGCAGCACCTGGTATCCACGGCCAACGCCGCGGTCGCCAGTCCGATTACGGCACCCAACTGCGTGAAAAGCAGAAGGTCCGTCGTATCTACGGCGTTCTCGAGCGTCAATTCAGCGGCTACTACAAAGAAGCTGCTGGCAAGAAAGGCGCAACTGGCGAAAACCTGTTGCAACTGCTCGAATGCCGTCTGGACAACGTTGTATACCGTATGGGTTTTGGCTCTACTCGTGCCGAATCCCGTCAGCTGGTATCGCACAAATCCGTAAGCGTTAACGGTCAGACCGTAAACGTGCCGTCGTACCAGGTTCGTGCTGGTGACGTGGTCGCGATTCGCGAGAAAGCAAAGAACCAACTTCGCATTGTCCAAGCTCTCGATCTGTGTGCCCAACGTGGCCGCGTAGAATGGGTAGAAGTAGACACTGAGAAGAAGTCGGGCGTTTTCAAGAACGTTCCTGCTCGCAGTGATCTGTCCGCCGACATCAACGAAAGCCTGATTGTCGAGCTCTACTCCAAGTAAGGGCTAGAAAATAGGTGCATCCATGCAGATTTCGGTAAATGAGTTCCTGACACCCCGCCATATTGATGTGCAGGTTGTCAGTCCAACCCGCGCCAAGATCACTCTCGAGCCTCTCGAGCGTGGTTTCGGCCACACCCTGGGCAACGCGCTGCGCCGCATCCTGTTGTCCTCAATGCCCGGCTGCGCAGTAGTCGAGGCCGAGATTGACGGTGTGCTCCATGAGTACAGCGCCATCGAAGGTGTACAGGAAGACGTAATTGAAATCCTGTTGAACCTTAAAGGTCTGGCTATCAAGCTGCACGGCCGTGACGAAGTTACGCTGACCTTGTCGAAGAAGGGTTCGGGGGTGGTTACCGCTGCCGATATTCAGCTGGATCATGATGTCGAGATCGTTAACCCCGATCACGTAATCGCTAACCTGGCGTCTAACGGCGCCCTGAACATGAAGCTCACCGTAGCTCGTGGTCGTGGTTATGAACCGGCAGACTCGCGTCAGAGCGATGAAGACGAAAGCCGCAGCATCGGTCGCTTGCAGCTTGACTCTTCGTTCAGCCCGGTTCGCCGTATCGCATACGTGGTGGAAAACGCCCGTGTCGAACAGCGTACTAACCTGGACAAGCTGGTTATTGATCTGGAAACCAACGGTACTCTGGATCCGGAAGAGGCAATTCGCCGCGCTGCAACCATTCTGCAACAGCAGTTGGCTGCGTTCGTCGACCTCAAAGGTGACAGTGAGCCAGTGGTTGTCGAGCAGGAAGACGAGATCGATCCGATCCTGCTTCGCCCGGTTGACGATCTGGAACTGACTGTACGTTCGGCTAACTGCCTTAAGGCGGAAAACATCTACTACATCGGTGACCTGATTCAGCGCACCGAAGTAGAGCTGTTGAAGACTCCGAACCTTGGCAAGAAATCCTTGACTGAAATCAAGGACGTTCTGGCCTCCCGCGGTCTGTCCCTCGGCATGCGCCTCGACAACTGGCCGCCTGCAAGTCTTAAGAAGGACGACAAGGCGACTGCCTGATCGTCGTAATCACCGAACGTTGTGTTTGGTAAGGAATGAACCATGCGTCATCGTAAAAGTGGTCGTCACCTGAGCCGCACTAGCTCGCACCGCAAGGCCATGTTTCAAAACATGGCAGTGTCGCTGTTCGAGCACGAGCTGATCAAAACTACACTGCCGAAAGCTAAAGAACTGCGTCGCGTTGCTGAGCCGCTGATCACTTTGGCCAAGACAGACAGCCTGGCTAACCGCCGTCTGGCTTTCGACCGTACTCGTTCGAAAGCTATCGTTGGTAAGCTCTTCAACGACCTGGGCAAGCGTTATGCTACCCGTGAGGGTGGCTACCTGCGCATCCTCAAGTGCGGTTTCCGCACTGGCGACAACGCGCCTATGGCGTACGTCGAGTTGGTTGATCGTCCTGCCGGTGGTGAAGCTGTATCCGCTGAGTAAGACGTCAGTCTGAAACGAAGAACCGGGCCTAGTGCCCGGTTTTTTGTGCGCGCTCGAAAAGTATCGAGTGGCCTAGGAGATACAGTCTCATTAGTATTTATCTATCGATTCTCACAATTTAATGAATTTGATGGTGTCATGTTGATGGTCAATACTCCCTCTCAGCCGATTAGCCGGCAGTAGGAAAGACAGACAGAGGAAGAGATCGCATGAGCCAAAATAAAACACTTACCACCGCCAGTGGCGCTCCTGTCGCTGATAACCAGAATTCCCGCTCCGCCGGCCCTCGTGGCCCGCTGCTGCTCGACGACTTTCACCTGATCGAGAAGCTTGCCCACTTCAACCGTGAGAACATCCCTGAGCGCCGTGTACACGCCAAAGGTTCGGGTGCTTACGGTACGTTCACAGTAACTCGGGACATCACCGAGTACACAAGCGCCAAACTGTTTGAGTCTGTGGGCAAGCAAACCCCAACCTTCCTGCGGTTTTCCACCGTGGGCGGTGAGCGTGGTTCGGCCGACACTGAGCGCGATCCACGTGGTTTCGCCCTGAAGTTCTACACCGAAGAAGGCAACTGGGACATCGTCGGCAACAACACGCCAGTGTTCTTCATCCGTGATCCTTTGAAATTCCCGGACTTTATTCACACCCAAAAACGTCTTCCGCAAAGCAATCTGAAAAGCGCGCAAATGATGTGGGACTTCTGGTCGCACTCACCTGAGGCGTTGCACCAGGTCACCATTCTGTTTTCGGACCGCGGCATTCCCGATGGCTACCGCCACATGCACGGCTTCGGCAGCCACACCTACAGTTTGATCAACGCCAATGGCGAACGTCACTGGGTGAAGTGGCACTACAAGACCAAGCAAGGGATTAAAAACCTGGCGCCAGCAGAAGCGGCACGCTTGGCCGGTACCGATCCAGATTACGCACAGCGTGATCTGTTCGGCGCGATCGAGCGCGGTGACTTTCCGAAATGGCGCGTGTGTATCCAGATCATGACTGAGGCTCAGGCCGCAGAGCACTACGAGAACCCGTTCGACGTGACCAAGACCTGGTCGCAGAAAGAGTTTCCGCTGATCGAAGTGGGCGAATTGGAACTCAACCGCAACCCGCAGAACTATTTTGCTGAAGTCGAGCAAGCGGCGTTCGGGCCAAGCAACATGGTTCCGGGTGTCGGCTTGTCGCCTGACCGCATGCTGCAAGGGCGAGTGTTCGCTTACGCCGATGCTCACCGCTACCGTGTTGGCACTAACCATCAGCAATTGCCGGTGAACGCGCCTCGCAGTCCGGTGAACAGCTATCAGCGCGACGGTTCGATGGCGTTTGGCAACAATGGCGGTGCGACACCTAACTACGAGCCGAACAGCTACGTCGAATCACCGAAACAAGCACCTCGCTATGCAGAGCCAGCGCTGGCGCTGGCGCTGAGTGGTGCGGCTGATCGTTACGATCATCGCGAAGATACTGACTACTACAGCCATGCGGGTGCGCTGTTCCGTCTGATGAGTGATGAGCAGAAAGCCCTGCTGGTCAAAAACATTGCCGGTGCAATGTCCGGGGTTTCCAGCGATGTAGTTGACCGTCAATTGCAGCATTTCTACAAAGCTGATCCGGCGTATGGAGAAGCAATCGCAAAGCTGCTCAACGTACAGCTTAACGAAGTCTAAATGAGAAGCAGAACCGCCCTCGATTGGGCGGTTTTTGCGTTATTTAAACCACTTTTCTCAGAATATCTTCGCTTTTATCGCGCAAGCAGAGTGACCAAACAGTCTGCTTGGTTCAAACTACAGACTTTCAAGCAGGGAGATGTAGGGCGATGCAAGGCCACCCAGACGTAATCGATTACCTCAACACGTTGCTGACCGGCGAACTGGCGGCGCGTGATCAATATTTCGTCCATTCGCGGATGTATGAGGACTGGGGTTTCACCAAGCTCTACGAACGTATCAACCACGAGATGGAAGAAGAGGCTGGGCACGCCGATGCCCTGATGCGCCGAATTCTGATGCTCGAAGGCACGCCGCGTATGCGTCCGGACGACCTGGATGTCGGCACCACTGTGCCGGACATGCTCGCCGCTGACCTGCGACTGGAATACAAAGTCCGCGCTGCGCTCTGCAAGGGCATCAAGCTCTGCGAGCAGCACAAGGACTATGTCAGCCGCGAGATGCTGCGGGTTCAATTGCATGACACCGAAGAAGACCACACTTACTGGCTCGAAAAGCAGATGGGCCTGATCAAGTTGATCGGTCTGGAAAATTATCTGCAATCGCACGCCTGATTGCACCGGATACAAAAAAGCCCCTGTCACCGAGAAAGTGACAGGGGCTTTTTCATGGCCGTGATTCAGGCCTTGTCGCGTGCCAACAGCGGCTTGAGGTAGAAGCCGGTGTGAGATTGCTTCATCTCGGACACTTCTTCCGGTGTACCGACGGCAATGATCTGCCCACCCTTGGAGCCGCCCTCTGGTCCAAGGTCCACCAGCCAGTCAGCGGTCTTGATCACGTCCAGGTTGTGCTCGATCACCACCACAGTGTTGCCGTGGTCGCGCAATCGATGCAAAACGTCGAGCAGCTGCTGAATATCCGCGAAGTGCAGGCCAGTTGTCGGCTCATCGAGGATATACAGCGTCTTGCCGGTATCGCGCTTGGACAATTCGCGGGACAGCTTCACCCGTTGGGCTTCACCACCCGACAGCGTGGTCGCTGACTGCCCGAGCTTGATGTACGACAGGCCGACATCCATCAGTGTCTGGAGCTTGCGCGCCAGGGCCGGAACGGCGTCGAAGAACACTCGCGCTTCCTCGATCGTCATCTCGAGGGTTTCGTGGATGCTCTTGCCCTTGTACTTGATCTCGAGGGTTTCGCGGTTGTAGCGCTTGCTCTTGCAGACGTCGCACGGGACATAGATGTCCGGCAGGAAGTGCATTTCTACCTTGATCAGGCCATCGCCCTGACAGGCCTCGCAACGTCCGCCCTTCACGTTGAAGGAGAAGCGTCCAGGACCATAACCGCGGGAGCGGGACTCCGGCACACCAGCGAACAGTTCGCGAATCGGTGTGAACAACCCGGTGTAGGTCGCCGGGTTGGAGCGCGGCGTTCGGCCGATCGGGCTCTGGTCGATGTCGACAACCTTATCCAGATGCTCCAGACCTTTGATGCTGTCGTGGGCGGCCGCTTCGAGCGTTGTTGCACCGTTCAATGCCGTAGCGCTAAGCGGGAACAGGGTGTTGTTGATCAGCGTCGACTTGCCCGAGCCGGACACGCCGGTTACGCAGGTCAGCAGGCCGATTGGAATGTCCAGGTCGACATCGCGCAAGTTGTTGCCGCGAGCGCCCTTGAGGGACAGCGACAACTTCTTGTTACGCGGCGTGCGTTTGGCCGGTACTGCAATTTTTACCCGGCCCGACAAGTACTTTCCGGTCAACGAATCTGGGTGAGCCATGACCTCGGCCGGCGTACCTTCGGCGACGATATGCCCGCCGTGTACACCTGCGCCCGGACCGATATCCACCACGTAGTCGGCCAGGCGAATCGCATCTTCGTCGTGCTCGACCACGATCACCGTGTTGCCGATGTCACGCAGGTGCTTGAGCGTACCGAGCAGCCGATCGTTGTCTCGCTGGTGCAGGCCAATCGACGGTTCGTCGAGAATGTACAGAACGCCCACCAGGCCTGCGCCGATCTGGCTGGCCAGACGGATACGCTGCGCTTCACCACCGGACAACGTGTCGGCACTGCGATCCAGCGACAAATAGTCCAGGCCAACGTTGACCAGGAACTGCAGCCGCTCGCGAATCTCCTTGAGAATCTTGTCAGCAATTTCGCCACGGCGGCCGGTGAGTTTCAGTACGCCGAAATATTCACAGGCATCGCCAATCGGTAGATTGGTCACCGCCGGCAGCGTCTTCTCGCCAACCCACACATGCCGCGCCTCACGACGCAGGCGAGTACCACGGCAATCAGGGCAAGGCTGGGTGCTGAGGAACTTGGCCAGCTCTTCACGCACCGAAGCCGACTCGGTTTCACGGTAGCGACGGTCCAGATTCGGCACGATGCCTTCGAACGGGTGCGAACGTTTGACGATGTCGCCGCGGTCGTTCAGGTATTTGAAGTCGACGTTCTGAGAACCGCTGCCGTGCAGGATGAACTTCTGCTGATCGGCCGTCAGTTCGTTGAACGGCACTTCCAGGCTGAACTTGTAGTGCGAGGCCAGTGACCCGAGCATCTGGAAGTAATAGACGTTACGCCGGTCCCAGCCACGAATCGCGCCTTCCGCGAGCGTCAGTTCGCCATTGACCAATCGCTTGATGTCGAAGAACTGCTTAACACCCAGGCCATCGCAAGTCGGGCAAGCGCCGGCCGGGTTGTTGAAGGAGAACAGCTTGGGCTCCAGCTCGCTGATGGCATGGCCGCAGATCGGGCAGGCGAAGCGCGCGGAGAAGATGATTTCTTCGCCGGGCTCGTCGTCCATCGGCGCGACCAGGGCGATGCCGTCCGCGAGCTTCAAAGCGGTCTCGAACGATTCGGCCAAGCGCTGTTGCAGGTCGGCGCGCACCTTGAAGCGATCGACCACCACATCGATCGAGTGCTTCTTCTGCTTGTCCAGCTTCGGCAATTCGTCCAGCTCGCAGAGCCGTCCGTTGACCCGGGCTCGAACAAAGCCTTGGGCGCGCAGTTCTTCGAAGACCGAAAGGTGTTCGCCTTTACGCTCGCGAATCACCGGGGCCAGCAGCATCAGCTTGCTGCCCTCCGGCTGGGCGAGGACCAGGTCGACCATCTGGCTGACGGTCTGGGCTTCCAGCGGAATGTCGTGATCCGGGCAGCGCGGAATACCCACGCGAGCGTAAAGCAGGCGCAGGTAATCGTAGATTTCGGTGATGGTGCCGACCGTCGAACGCGGGTTGTGCGAGGTCGATTTCTGCTCGATGGAAATGGCTGGCGACAAACCTTCGATGGTGTCGACGTCAGGCTTTTCCATCATCGACAAAAATTGCCGAGCGTAGGCCGATAGCGATTCGACGTAGCGGCGCTGGCCTTCGGCGTACAGCGTGTCGAATGCCAGGGATGATTTTCCGGAGCCGGACAGGCCGGTGATGACGATCAGTTTGTCCCTGGGCAGGGTCAGGTCGATGTTCTTCAGGTTGTGGGTTCGGGCCCCACGAATCAGGATCTTGTCCAAAGTGGCCTCGCTCGGCGGGCGTCGAAAACGTAGGAGTATACGGCCAAATACTGGATGGATGCACACTATCGAATGAGCGGGTTGCAGCCTTACATGAAGAGTCTGTCAGCAGAGCGCGTCAAAGCGTCGCGATATACCCCGTCAATCGATGGGACTGGTAGAATCGCCGCCGGTTCACATGAGGTTTTTCCATGCACGATCCCCACAGCGAACGCATGAGTGGCAGCGAGACCCGCGCAGCAAGCGGTCTGGCCCTGGTGTTCGCCTTCCGTATGCTTGGTATGTTCATGGTGTTGCCGGTACTGGCGACCTATGGGATGGATCTGGCAGGAGCGACCCCGGCCCTTATCGGGCTGGCGATTGGCGCTTACGGCCTGACCCAGGCGATCTTCCAAATTCCTTTCGGTTTCATTTCCGATCGCATCGGCCGTCGTCCGGTGATTTACCTGGGGCTGATCGTCTTTGCCCTCGGTAGCGTGCTGGCGGCCAATGCCGATTCGATCTGGGGCGTGATCGCCGGACGAATCCTGCAAGGCGCCGGGGCGATTTCCGCGGCGGTGATGGCGTTGCTGTCAGACCTGACCCGCGAACAGCATCGGACCAAAGCCATGGCCATGATCGGCATGACGATCGGTCTGTCGTTCGCTGTCGCCATGGTTGTAGGACCATTGCTGACCCGCGCCTTTGGCCTGTCCGGGTTGTTCCTCGCCACGGGTGGCATGGCGTTGTTCGGCATCGTGATCGTGATGTTCATGGTGCCGCGCTCAACCGGGCCGTTGCAGCACCGCGAGTCCGGTGTTGCGCGCCAGGCGCTGATACCGACGCTCAAGCATCCAGACCTGCTGCGTCTGGACCTGGGCATTTTTGTGTTGCACGCGATGTTGATGTCGAGCTTCGTTGCATTGCCTTTGGCACTGGTTGAAAAAGCCGGGTTGCCTAAAGAGCAGCACTGGTGGGTCTATCTCACCGCACTGCTGATTTCCTTCTTCGCCATGATCCCGTTCATCATTTATGGCGAGAAGAAACGCAAAATGAAACGAGTTTTATTGGGCGCAGTGCTGACGCTGATGCTCACTGAGCTATTCTTCTGGCAGTTCGGCGATAGCCTGCGCGCTCTGGTGATCGGTACGGTGGTGTTCTTCACCGCGTTCAATCTGCTGGAAGCTTCGTTGCCATCGCTGATCAGCAAGGTTTCACCAGCAGGCGGCAAAGGCACGGCGATGGGGGTTTATTCCACCAGTCAGTTCCTCGGTTCGGCACTGGGCGGGATCCTCGGCGGCTGGTTGTTCCAGCATGGCGGTCTGTCGGTTGTATTCCTTGGATGCGCCGGCCTGGCTGCCCTCTGGCTGGCCTTTGCTGTTACCATGCGCGAACCACCTTATGTCACGAGCCTGCGCTTGCCGTTGTCGCCCGAGGCGATCCGCGAAGCGGGTCTGGTTGAGCGCCTGAAGGCCGTCGTAGGGGTAACAGATGCGGTGATCGTTGCTGATGAAGCGGCGATTTACATCAAATTGGACACAGAACTATTGGATCGCACGACCCTTGAGCGCCTGGTGAACAACCCGGCCGAGGCAGCGTGCGTAGCCTAGGAGAACGTTATGGCCCGTGGGGTTAACAAAGTCATATTGGTCGGCACTTGCGGCCAGGATCCCGAAGTTCGCTACTTGCCTAACGGTAACGCCGTGACCAACCTGAGTCTGGCGACCAGCGAACAGTGGACCGACAAGCAAACCGGTCAGAAGGTCGAGAAGACCGAATGGCACCGTGTGTCGATGTTCGGCAAAGTTGCCGAGATTGCCGGCGAGTACCTTCGTAAAGGTTCGCAAGTCTACATCGAAGGCAAGCTGCAGACCCGCGAGTGGGAAAAAGACGGTATCAAGCGTTACACCACTGAAATCGTGGTCGACATGCAAGGCACCATGCAGCTGCTGGGCGGCCGTCCACAGCAGGGCGACCAACAAGGCGGGGGCAATAACTACCAGCAGTCCGCCCCGGCCCCACGCCAACAGGCTCCGCGTCCACAGCAGTCGGCAGCACCGCAACAGTCGCGTCAGGCTCCGGCTCCACAGCAAGCCGCTCCACAGCCGGCTCCGGATTTCGACAGCTTTGATGACGATATCCCGTTCTAGCAGTCACCTTAGACTTTTTTGTAAAGTTTAGGCTCAAGACCCCCGCATCGCGGGGGTTTTGTCGTTTTAGGGCTGTAAAAAATTTCTTGACCGATTTTTAGTAGTCTCCTACCTTGAATTTACGTAAGGATTTCGAGGTGGACATGCAGCTATCGATTCGACGGTTTACAGGAAGTAGAGGGGAGCGGTTCGCCGTGCTGGTGGATGAGTCGGGCATGCCGTTGTTCTACCCGACGCTGTTCGTGACAGCGGAGCTGCGAGGGGCAGGCCTCGCCATTAACACGATCATCAACTCCCTAACCGCGATCAAAGCCCTTTACGCATGGCAGGACTATTACTGTATTGAGCTGGAGTCGCGCTTTGAGCGCAGCGAGCTGCTGTTGACTCACGAAATTCATTCCCTTCGCGACTTCATGCAGATTCCCCTCGTGCCGGCACAGCAGCTTGCAACCAACGTGCGAGCGATCAAGCAAGAAGTGCGAGTGGTGGGGTCAGACAGTCAGTACCTACGGCTATCCGTTATCGCGCAATATCTGCAATTCCTGGCCAATAGGCTTCACCCACGAACTCAGGTGAGCAGCGATGCCATCGACGAAATGGTTCGTCTGATCAAGGAAAATAGGCCTAAAAAGGACACTAGATCTCTAACCGATCGCGAAGATAACTATCTCAGTGTGGAAGTGCTGGAGGCTATTACTGAGGCACTTGAGCCTGGATCTGAAAAAAATCCTGTTGCTGATTTCGCAGTACAGGTTCGTAACGCACTGATGTTCATTATCTTGCAGGCAACTGGAATGCGGCGCGGGGAACTGCTGAATTTGCGAGTCGAAGATTTTTCGTTCAGCAAACGAACCGTAAAAGTGGTCAGGCGACCGGACTCGCGATTCGATTCTCGCAAATATCAACCTCTCGCCAAGACGTTGGGGCGAGAGATACCTCTTAGTGGTGACATTATTGATGCTGTTGAAGCCTATATTGGAAAACACCGCGCTAGAGTTCCAAAGGCTAACAAGCATGGTTATCTATTTGTAACGCATAAATCCGGGCCGTTTGAGGGGCAACCGTTGTCGAACTCGGGCTTTGGCAAGTTTTTGTCGCAGCTTGCGTCATCCGCATCCGAATTCAAAGGCGTTCATGCTCACGCTCTAAGGCATCACTGGAATTACGACTTCTCTAAAATCATGGACGAAAAGGGTGTGCCGCCGGAGAAAGAGCAACAGATGCGCGCCAAGTTACTTGGCTGGAGCCAGACGTCTAAAATGCCAGCATTATACAACCGCAGGCACATCAAAGAGCAGGCTGGTATTGCGGCTCTTGCGATGCAAGAAAAAATCCTTGGTAAGAATAAATCGAAGCGTGAGGGGGATGTATGAGGGTCAGTATCGAAAGTCTATTGCGCTCCGATAGTTTTTTATCAAGGGATGGTCGAGAATTCTCACTTGACGCCGAACGCTGGAAGCTGAGCAAGGATGTCGATATCCCTATAGTTGCTATTTCAGATTATCTGGATGCGGATACATACAATTCATTGAAAAATGTTTTGGCGTTTTATTCGAAAACGTCTTCCGCCAAGCATGTATATAACTTGTTCTATCGCTGCAAGGATTATTTGGATGCCACGAAGGGTCAGCCGCCCTTCAGTGTGGTGTCGTTGATCTCTTATCGTTCATCGTTAGATAAACACACCGAATGGTATATGGGCACTCTTAGGGGCTTGATTCGTCAGTGGGCGCAGCTGGGGTATCCTGGAATTCCAAAGGATTCATTGGCCTTGCTCGATAAATGGACGATTAAAGGAAACGAAAAAGGTTATGCCGTTCAATCCATGTGTCCAGAGGCAGGGCCACTGACTGATATTGAAATGTCGGCGGTTACTGAAAGTGTTTTGGCCGCTTTTGGTAATGGCGATCTCGCGTTGAGTGATACTTGCGTGATCATGACGCTCGCGATGACAGGGCGACGCCCAGGCCAGCTCGCTGCGCTTAAAGTCAAAGATCTGCTTCCCCAAGACGGTAAGTATTATATTAATTTTCCAAGGGCCAAGCAGCGTCACGAGGGCTGGAGAAGGTCTTTTAAAAAGTTTTCCGTAGTAGAAGACCTGTGGCTGTTGCTGCAACAGCAAGCTGAGTTCACAGTAGAAGAGTTTTCTGTGCGGATGGGGCAGGGACTTGATCGTGGCATTATGGGTGAACTTCCTCTGTTTGCCGAGCTAAAGCATTTTCGGTCGGATATTCCGCTGTCAGATCAGTTGGAGTATGACATGCTGCATATGCCCACAAACCGGGTTAATGAAGCATTGGCTAGAGTTGCATTGACCATAAGTGTTATTAGTGAGCGGACTGGGTTTCCTATCCATCTTAACCCTACGCGGTTTCGATACACCTTGGGAACTAACCTTGGTCGAGAGGGCCTCGGCGAGTACGTAATCGCCGAGGCTCTGGATCACTCCGATACTCAGAATGTGGGCGTATACGTCAAAAATATCCCTGAGATAGTGGAGCGAATTGACAAGGCGGTAGCGTTGCAACTGGGCCCTATTGCGCAACAGTTTCAGGGCGTACTCATTACCAGTGAGAGCCAAGCGCGCAGAGCGGGAGATCCCAGCAGCAGGATCTGTGGCCGCTCAGGGAATGTTGGCAGCTGCGGTAGCTATGGCTTTTGCAGTGCACTGGCGCCAATTGCTTGCTACACCTGCATGCATTTCCAACCCTGGTTGGACGGCCCGCATGAAGCTGTGCTTGAACAGCTCATTAGCGATCGCGACAGCGTATACGAGAATACCGGTGATCTGAAAATTGCCTCCGTTAATGATCGTCTGATTTTGGCGGTTAGTGATGTAGTTTGTCGTTGCAAAGCTGCCAAGGCCGGAGAAGCTTATGTCTAATGTCATTCTATTCGTTCCTCAACACCAGCTGAATTGCAGAAAAAATCTTATTGATTTTGTCGATATGTGTAGAAATCAATTAACAGTTTTTGGTGCCAACTTGAATTGGGGTCAAGATGCTTGGCCCGGCGTCGGAAATTTTACAAAAAAAGATGTGCCATCGCGCGGCTACAAACCTGAGCATTTGCTTGATTCATCCATTATGGATTTTGCCAAAGCATATGTTCGGTATCAGCAAGGCCATAGTCCAAAAAAGCTGAAGAACGAATTCAAAGCTATTCGCTGTATTGAGCAGGCATTACTAAATAAAAAAGGATATGCAGATATTACCCTGGTGGACATTGATGTTATGGACGCTGCGGGTGAGGTAGCTAAGACCTACAAGGCCACTGCCTATCAAGCGGGCTTAAGTTTGGTACATTTGGTCGAGTTCTTGAACGAAAGCCAAATAATTGCTAATCCAATCAGTTGGCGCAATCCATTTTCAAAGGAAATGGAGATTCACAGCACTTCTGAAGAAGGAAGGCAAAGGCGCGATGAGAAAATGCCTCCGCCCGGTGCCATGGAAGCAATGGCAGAGATGTTTTATAACGATTTGCAAGATCCTAAGGATAGATTCACAACCGCGATTTTTGCATTGTGTCTGTGCGCTCCTTCTAGAATCTCTGAAGTGCAAGATTTACCGCTGAACTGCTTGCATTATGAAAATGACAGTAAAGGTCAACCAAGAGTTGGTCTAAGGTTCTATGCTGGCAAAGGATACGAATCAGATATCAAATGGTTGCCGACTGTTATGGTTGGTGTGGCGGAAGAGGCGGTTCGTCGACTGAAAGAGTTGTCGGCACCGGGGAGAGCATTGGCACAGTGGTACAAGGAAAATCCGGATAAATTTTACCGACACGCCGACTGCCCTAAGGTGCCCGATGATCAACCACTTAGTACCCTGCAGATTTGCGAAGCGCTGGGTGTTAAAGGGGGAGCTCGCCCGGATAATGCCGTTCGCAGCTTATTGGGGAGTTATGAGCCTTATAAAGCGCTGAAATCTAGAAAGGGTCAAATCACTCTTGATTTCTTGAACGAGTTTTGCAAAAGCAAGCTTCCTGCTGACTGGCCTTGGAAGAATAAGGAGCGACATATTGAGTATGTCAATGCGTTGTGCTGTTTCCGACAACATGAGCTCAGGCTGGATTTGAGTACCAGTCCTGTAGTTGTCTGGACGCCGGGCAAGAGCCTCTTCAGCACAGATATCAACTACATCGATGGCCAGGAACGCAGTATTTGGGAGCGCTACGGGTATAAGGATGTAGATGGGTCACCAATGCACATGGTTTCGCATCAGATTCGACACTATTTGAATACGCTGGCTAATCGCGGCGGTTTAGGACAACTGGACATTGCAAAGTGGTCGGGGCGTAAAAATATTCACCAAAACGCCACGTACAATCATATGCACGATGATGAATACGTTGAAATGGCTCGCGAGGCTGGAGTCGGTGGTGCCTTGGGTAAGGTAAGAACTAACGCTCCGGTGACCTATGCAGACCTGGAGGAGATTGGTGAAGGTATCGCCCATGTCACCGACTACGGGTTTTGCGTGCATAGCTTTGCAATGGTGCCATGCCAGAAACACCGTGATTGCCTCAACTGCACCGAGCAAGTCTGTGTAAAAGGTGAGTCTGTGAAACTGGAAAGACTCAAGGCGCACCGGGATGGCATCCAGATGCAGCTGGCGAAGTCTCAGAATGCAGAAGAGCAGGGCGTATATGGGGCTGACAGGTGGACTCAGCATCAACTCAAAACGCTTGAACGAGCGAACCAGTTGATCCAGATTTTGGAGTCCCCGGACGTGCCAGACGGGACGATCGTCCGCCTCTCAAGCGACCAGGAGTTCAGTCCGTTAAAGCGTGCCATTGCTGCGCGGTCTACCACTAAAAAGCTCGCTGCTCCGACCCCACCAGCTCAAAGCGATGAAGGTGATGAGCTTGATATGGATGAGCTTCGCGAATTGATGGGCATTTGATAATGGCTAAACATCTAACAGAAGACGATATCCAAAGGATCGTCTCGCTGATTGACGGCTGGGATGGGAAGCTCGGCTGGGAGACCCTGTGCGACGAGGCAGCAGCGATAGTCGGTGGCAGGCCCACGCGGCAAACACTGAGCTCGCACGAGGCGATCAAGTCCGCATTCGATCACCAGAAAAAGCTGTTGCGCTCGGGAGCGGTCGTTAAAAAACGACCCCCTAGTCTCGACATTGCGGCTCAACGTATTCGGCGCTTGGAGGCTGAAAACAGCAGGCTGACGCTCGAAAATGAACGTCTTCTGGAGCGCTTCCAGCGCTGGCAGTACAACGCTTACAAATTCAACGTCTCGGCAGCGAAACTGGATGCGCCACTGCTGCCTGTTGATCGTCATTCGGCGGAGAAGAAATCCTGATGGCCAACGGACAACAGATTGCCGAAGAGAACCTCGCGGCTTTCCTCGCCTGGGCGGCCTCCAAGACGGATGTCGACTTCAGAGAGTACGTCCATAACGGCAAGCTGAAGCGCACCGAGATCGCAAAGGAGTGCGGGTTTGGGAAAAGTGCGCTCACGCAGAACCCAGCTATTCGTAGTGCACTAGAAAATCTTGAAACCGAGCTCAGGGCCGCAGGCGTATTGCCGCCGCTAGTGGCTTCGCTGCCGGCTGGGCTGAAAGCGGAACCTCCATTGAGAGATGCCGATGCAAAACAGCGACGTCAGGATGCTCAGCGGCGGAACTCGCTGGAGCAGGAAAACGCGGCGCTGCGTGCAGAGCTTAGTGCTGCAAAGCAGATGCTGGAGCGCCACACGCTCATGAATGAATTCCTCGAAGAAACAGGACGGATGCCGCGATGAATGCCGCCGCGCCCTCACTGATCAGCGTCAGCGTTCGTATCACCAAGATTCGCTCCTCCAACCGGAAGGGCTGCATCGCTTTCGGTCATCGAATGGACATTGTTCGGGGCATCAATGATCGGTCACGCCCGGTTGTCATTCGAGTCCCGGACGCGATCGCCAAGCTTTCAGACGTCGCGGTGGGTGCCATCTTCGAGGTTTACGGTGAAGTCAGTACCGTCCTGAGGACTCACGGTACATATGCAGTCAGTGAGATGACGGTCGATGTCCAGGATATTCACCTTGTTCGCCCCAGTGGCTCTCAAGTCATTCAGTGGTTGGGTGACAACGTCAAAGGCGTCGGGGAAGTGAAAGCCACGCGGTTGTGGGATGCCCTCGGGGAGCGGTTGTACGAGGTGCTGGATCACGCTGATCACGCGGCAATCGAGCTCATCATTCCGACCAGCGATGTGAGGGAGCGATTGTTCAGCCGCTGGGCTGAAGATGGCGATGCAAAGACACTACGCTTTGTCCAGAACAAGCGGATCCCGTTAGACCTCGCCCGGAAAGCCATACGCTTTCACAAGAAGAACACCATCTCCGCGCTCATCAGCGATCCCTATCGTTTGCTTAGCTTTGCCGGTGCCTGGTCGGACGTCGATAAGATCGCCAGGGAGAGCTTTGATGTTCGCCTGGATGACCCACGTAGGCTGACTGCGGCACTTGAGGAGTCGCTCTATCGTGCCTCCGAGAAGGGGCACACATGCAGCTCGTTGAATGATCTACATACGACGATCGCCCAACTGATCAAGCCTCACTCCGCTCCCAGCGCGGCATTGGCGAGCGCTTTGATAGCCGGCTCCTCGGTGGGACAGTTCGTATTCAAAGAACTCGCAAACGTAGGAGCCATGCTGTTCGCGCCAGGCTCTTGGATTATGGAAAAGCGCTGCGCGCAGTTCATTCGGGATTTGATCATCACCCCCTCACTGCAACCGCAGTTGTTTCCTGTGAACGTGAGCGACGTGATCGCACGCTTCGAAGAAGATGAGCGGGCTCATTTGGGGCTTCCGGCGTTTGGGTTGAATCAAGCCCAGCGCGATGCCGTTGCTACGTCATTCTCGAAGCGATTCAGCATCATCACTGGCGGCGCAGGCGTAGGGAAAACCACTGTCCTCAAAGCCCTCTACAAAGCACTGGATACGACAGGCCGGCCACGTTTTCAAATGGCTCTGTCAGGTCGAGCCACGGCTCGTATGATCGAGGCTACGGGCGACGAAGCGCGGACTATCGCTGGCTTCCTGGGCCGGGTAAGCGACAAAGAAATGGGTCAGTCACCGATTATTGTTATCGACGAAGCTTCGATGCTGGATTTGGTGACGTTCTACCGGCTGGTTCAAAAGCTTCCACCCGAGTCCCAGGTGATCCTCGTGGGAGATCCGTATCAACTGCCACCGATTGGTGCCGGCCTGATTTTGCACGTGCTGTGCGGCATGGCCGGCGTGCCAACCACCGAGCTGATCGAAGTCAAACGCCAAGCCAAGGATTCAGCGATCCCCTTGGCATCTCGCCAGATTCGAGACGGTCAGTGCCCGGACTTCAGCTCTGATGAGAGTGATGACGTTGTATTCCTGCCTTGCTCTGATGAACAGATCATTCCCACCGTGATCAGGCTCTACGAGCAAGATCCCGAGAATACCCAGATTCTCTCGGCGACACGGTCATGTCGCTTCGCAGGCATCGATGCGCTAAACCGAACCTGCCACAACAAGTACGCCGATCATAGCCAGCAATTGCTGGCTGAGAACCCCGAAACCGGTGAGATCGAGTCGACTGGTCTGTGTGTCGGCGATCTTGTGATGTACACGGCAAATGATTGGGGTCGTAACCTGCAGAATGGCTCGCTTGGCCAGATCGACGAAGTGTTCGACGAGCCACGATCTGTGGATCTGGGTGATGAAGACAAGCCTCACATCTGCACCGCTCTGGGAATGGCCACCTTTGATGGGGTTCAACACTACATCCTGGATACTGACGTCGACTCCCTTGAACTGGCGTACTCCATCACCGTTCACAAAGCGCAGGGCTCACAGTTCAAGCGGGTCATCATCCCAGTGCGCAAATCGCGCATCCTTGACCGCACATTCGTCTACACCGCTGCGACACGAGCACAGGTGCAGGTAATCTTCGTCGGTGACATAGAAGCCGTGGAAGAGGCTATCGCGCTGCCTCCAAAGGCTTTCTCACGGCAGGTTGGATTACGTGCGCTTTTGGAGGCTGAGCTGCTCAAAATCGCTGCGTAGCGCGGCCTCACCACGAGCGTTGTACATCTCTAGAGGTGTACAAATGATTGATATAGTAACAAGCAATTGATAATCTACTGATGAGGGCTCAATAAGAGCATTGCTGTTCGGTATCAAGGTGACTATTGACCGACAGTGCGGATTGCAGGGCGCACCACCCTGCGGTAGCGGCAACCAGGCAACAACGGTTGGCTTCCGACCCAACCATTCTCGCGATAAGGAACGTCCTTAGAAGGAGTATGGTTTGCTAAGTAAGCGCTGCGACTACCAGCCCTCCTAGAACACCCTCGCAAAAGGCGCCCCTGTGGCGCCTTTTGTCATTCTACGTTGCAGATAACCTTTCCGACTTCGGTACCGTGTCCACGGCGATTGATCTTGTAGGCTGTCACAACCGAATAGAATTCGAATTCGTGATCTTCGTTCACAACGGGCTCCAGGATCACGCAGCCCTTCGAACTCCTCAGTACGGCGATCCGATAGCCATTCTTGGTTTGATGGAACTCACAGTAGATTGGGGCCTTGTGGACAATGATTGCAGCTACGTAGGCCGCCACATCGTCTACCGTCTTGCATCCCCAGCGTGGCAGCTCGTGGCCGTGTTCATCCCATATATGCTTGACGCCATACCCCTTGTTGGGCCCCATGTGTCGGCCTGCACGAAGGTGGATATGGCCCCCTGGCAGCGTGATGCCACGCGATTTGATCTCTGGAACATACCCGAAGCTTTGATGACCGGTGACTGGGTGTGCAATGAGGTCATCTTTGTGAAGGGTCGGCACATAGATAGATGAGAGGATGGGTGATTGCGGTTTTGACACGTCGGGCTCCATGCAGATGACACTATTGTGCCATAGCTCTGGCTAGCCCGTGTGTAGGTAGCCGTGAGCGAATATCTCACACGGCGGACATGCCTAATCTGATGGGTGAGAGGCGTCTGAGGTATACCGTTCGTCGGCTTAAAGTTGGCGCGAAGCTGTCCGAGATAGGGGCGGATCATTGGAGTGTTTTGTAAAGTTTGCGACGAGCTTTTCCCTCATTACGCGCTGAAATTACACGAAAAATCTTACTCTCTTCTTATGTTTCCAATTCATAACGATCGTCATCCCCAATGTTTATTGGTCACTCACTCACTCACTCGGTAAGGCGGTCAGGTTTCTGGTGTTTATAACCGTTCTAAAAAGCAGCGATCCAGCCAGTAAAAAAAAGCGAAGCCATCTGGCTTCGCTTTTTTGTGGGCGCCGTTAACTGGATAGCGTCGTCACGTTGGTCCGCGCGGTATGCAGTTTTTTGTAGCTCTCGATCAAGCGCAAGTGCCTGTCGAGCCCCTCCAGTTTCATGCTGGTCGGCGTCAAACCATGGAATCGCACGCTGCCATCGACCGAGCCGATCACGGCATCCATTCGTTCGTTGCCAAACATCCGGCGGAAATTGGCCTCGTAGTCTTCCAGTTCCAGGTCTTCGTCCAGCTTCATCTCCAGCACCGCGTTGACGGCTTGGTAGAACAAGCCGCGCTCAACCGTGTTGTCGTTGTACTGGAGGAACATCTCCACTGCCTCTTTCGCCTGTTCAAATTGCTGCAAGGCGAGATAAATCAGCAGCTTCAACTCCAGGATCGTCAGCTGACCCCAGGCCGTATTGTCGTCAAATTCGATGCCGATCAGGGAGGTGATGTCGGTGTAGTCATCCAGCTCACTTTCCACCAGGCGCTCAACCAGCGCTTGCAGTTCGTCGTCGTCCAGGCGATGCAGGTTCAGGATATCGGTGCGGAAGAAAAGCGCTTTGTTGGTGTTATCCCAGATCAGGTCGTCCACGGGATAGATTTCCGAATAGTCCGGCACCAGGATGCGGCACGCCGTCGCACCGATATGCTCGTAGACCGCCATATACACTTCTTTGCCCATGCCTTTGAGAATGCCGAACAAGGTCGCGGCTTCGTCGGTATTCGAGTTTTCACCCTGGCCGGAGAAGTCCCACTCCACGAATTCGTAATCGGACTTGGAGCTGAAGAAGCGCCACGACACCACGCCGCTGGAATCGATGAAGTGCTCGACGAAGTTATTCGGCTCGGTCACCGCATGGCCTTCAAACGTCGGCTGGGGCAAGTCGTTGAGGCCTTCGAAACTGCGGCCCTGGAGCAGTTCGGTCAGGCTGCGCTCCAGCGCCACTTCCAGGCTCGGGTGCGCGCCGAATGAGGCGAACACACCGCCGGTACGCGGGTTCATCAACGTGACGCACATCACCGGGAATTCACCGCCCAGGGATGCATCCTTCACCAATACGGGGAACCCTTGCTCTTCCAGCGCCTGAATACCGGCCAGTATCCCGGGGTACTTCGCCAGCACATCGGCGGGCACATCCGGCAGTGCAAATTCACCTTCGATGATTTCGCGTTTTACCGCACGCTCGAAGATCTCCGACAGGCATTGCACCTGGGCTTCGGCCAGCGTGTTGCCGGCACTCATGCCATTGCTCAAGAACAGGTTTTCAATCAGGTTGGACGGGAAATACACCACTTCGCCGTCCGACTGGCGCACGTATGGCAGCGAGCAGATGCCGCGCTCTTCATTGCCCGAGTTGGTGTCGATCAGGTGGGAGCCACGCAACTCGCCGTCGCGGTTGTAAATCTTCAGGCAGTACGCGTCGAGGATTTCGGCCGGCAGTTCATCTTTACGGCCAGGCTTGAACCAGCGTTCGTCCGGGTAATGCACAAACGGCGCGTTGGCGATCTCTTCGCCCCAAAACTGATCGTTGTAGAAGAAGTTGCAGTTGAGTCGCTCGATAAACTCGCCCAACGCCGACGCCAGCGCGCCTTCCTTGGTTGCGCCCTTGCCGTTGGTAAAACACATCGGCGAGTGCGCATCGCGGATATGCAGCGACCACACGTTGGGAACGATATTGCGCCAAGAGGCAATTTCAATCTTCATGCCCAGGTCCGCCAGAATGGCCGACATATTGGCGATGGTCTGCTCCAGCGGCAGATCCTTGCCCGCGATATAGGTGTGCGCCTCTGAATTGGTGGCAGGCATCAACAACGCTTGGGCATCGGCGTCGAGGTTTTCCACCTCTTCGATCACAAACTCAGGCCCGGCCTGGACCACTTTTTTCACGGTACACCGGTCGATGGAACGCAGGATGCCCTGGCGGTCCTTGTCGGAAATATCCGCCGGCAACTCGACCTGGATCTTGAAAATCTGGTTGTAGCGGTTTTCCGGATCAACAATGTTGTTCTGCGACAGGCGGATGTTTTCGGTCGGAATACTGCGAGTGTCGCAGTACAGCTTCACGAAATAAGCCGCACACAACGCCGACGAAGCCAGGAAGTAGTCGAACGGACCCGGTGCCGAGCCATCGCCCTTGTAGCGGATAGGTTGATCGGCCACCACCGTGAAGTCGTCGAACTTGGCTTCAAGTCGAAGGTTGTCGAGAAAGTTGACCTTGATTTCCATGGGGGATTACCAGAATTACGGCTAGACGATTTGGCCGCCATTATCCGGTATTTCGGCCGTAAGTCTCAGAAAAAAGGCCAGTCATGTGCTCACGCGACTGGCCTTCTTTGTTTAGGGCGCGTCGGATGAAAAAGCGTTGATCAGTGTTGCTCCGCCAGGAACTCGTCGGTGGACACTACGCTGGCATAGGCAAAACCCAAGGCCGACATGAAGGCGGCGTGAACGTGGGCGGCCGGAACGGTGAGGCCGTTGAACTCCAGGTCACGGGAGGCACAGGCGTCGTGAATCACGGTAACGCTGTAGCCAAAGTCCGCGGCGGCGCGGGTGATGCCATCGACACACATGTGGCTCATGCTGCCGACGACCACGAGCTCCTTGATGCCTTGTTCGTCGAGGATCGATTTCAGTTGTGTTTCACGGAACGAGTTGACGAAGTGCTTGAGCACGACCGGCTCATCGGCGCGATTCAGGACTTTGGGGTGCAGCTTCGCGCCTTCTGAACCCGGGGTGAAGAAAAGGGCTTCGTCGGAGGTGAATTCGTGGCGGATGTGCACCACCGAATCACCGGCATCGCGGAAGGCTTTGAGCAGACGAACGGCATTGTCCGCCGCGGCATCGGCGCCGACCAGCGGCCACTTGCCTTGGGGGAAGTAGTCGTTTTGGATATCAACTACGATGAGTGCTTGCTTGGCCATGACTGTTTCCTCGACGTGCTTGTTGGTGTGGAATGAAGTATTGGGTCTGGTAGGCCGTCCGAGAATTGGCCGCACCGACAATAGAAGGGGGAAAACTGACAATGGACGCAGAAAGGCCAATCGCCGAGTTGGGCGTGCTGATCTATCCCGGTGCGCAGATGGCGGCGGTGCATGGATTGACAGACTTATTCGGGGTGGCGAACCGGATTGCCGCCGAGCATCAGGCGGCGCAGTTGCCGTTGCTGCGGGTCAGCCATTGGCAGGTTGATGGCGAGCAGACGCCCGAGCGGGTCTACGACAGTCATCCTGCTGCGGACGGCGCGTTGGTGGCGGTGTTGATCCCGCCGTCGATTGCCGGTTTTTCCGAAGGCCAGGCACCTCAGGCGCTGTTTCGCTGGCTGCGTCAGCAACACGCCAATGGCGCGACACTCGGCGGAGTTTGTGTGGGATCGATTCTGTTGGCCGAGAGCGGCCTGCTCGACGGCCGTAGCGCTACCACCCACTGGACCTCGGCCAAAGCCTTCGCCGAGCGTTACCCGGCGATCAACCTCAAGGCCGATACGCCCATCGTTGACGACGGCGACCTGATCACCACCGCCGGGTTGATGGCCTGGTCCGAACTGGGCTTGCGTCTGGTCAACCGCCTGCTGGGGCCAAGCATCGCCACCAGTACCGCGCGGTTTTTGGTGGTGGAGCACAGCGACAGCGCGAGTGAATGCGGCAGCAATTTTTCACCGATTCTCAGCCATGGCGATGCCTCGATTCTTAAGGTCCAGCATTGGCTGCAGAGCACCGGAGCGACCGATGTGTCGGTGGCGACGATGGCCGAGCGGGCAGGGCTGGAAGAACGCACATTCCTGCGTCGGTTTCGCGCGGCAACCGGACTCAAACCCACTGAGTACTGCCAGCACCTGCGGGTCGGCAAGGCGCGGGAAATGCTGGAGTTCACCAACGGCACCATCGATCACATTGCCTGGACGGTGGGTTATCAGGATCCGAGTGCCTTTAGGGCGACGTTCAAGAAGATTACCGGGTTGGCGCCAAGTGATTACCGGACACGGTTTGGGGTGACGCCGACTGCAGTAACTCGTTAGCTGCATCACCCCTATCCCCTGTGGGAGCGAGCTTGCTCGCGATAGCGGTGTGTCAGGCAACATCAATAGTGAAAGGCATGGCCCCATCGTCGGAACGCCGCCCGGACCAAGCTCGCTCCCACAGGGACATGCGCCAGGCTTGAGTCGTGCAAAATGCCAGAGTTGAAACCCTTGTCGTGCAGAATCAAACAGGCAGGGTGCCATCATGTTTTTCGTAACTGGCTGATTTGAAAAACGTTTGTCTTTGGCCCCCCTTGGCCTGATCTCTGCACCCCTCCTATTACATTCATCAAGCGCAGATTGAAGGGGGACGCATGACCCCAACAAATCGCAAGAAACTGGTGGTCGCCCACTCCGTGCGCCCCGAGGCGCCGTTGCACGAAGTGGAAACCAATCGTGCGCTGGCCCGTTGGCTGGCGCAGATCCTGGGGCTTAAATACGGCGGCAGTTACGACCCCGAATTGCACAACGGGCGAGACCTGTATCTGTTGCCGACCCAGACGCTTGTGGGCGTCGCTGCCGCCCGGCAATTAGGCGTCAAGGGGCCGGAGGATTTGTGGGGCGGTTATGTCGACCATGATTTCATCTGCACCAAAGCCATCAGCCACGGGTTACGCAACAAAGATGCTCACGCACCGGAAGGCTGGTCACCGTTGTTTTCCGAACGGGTGCGCAGCGTGGTGCTCGACGGCCTCAGTGTTTTCTCCATGGACGATGCGCGTCCTGCGGCGGAGCATCTGCTCTACAGCGGCCCGATCCGCATCAAGCCTATTCACGCCTGCGCCGGGCGCGGTCAGGAAGTGATCAAAAGCCTCGACCAGTTCGATGCCATCCTCGCCAGACCCGAGGCCAAAGCGCTGTTCACCGAAGGCGTGGTGCTGGAGCAGGATCTGGACCAGGTGATCACCCACAGCGTCGGTCAGAGTTTTATCGGCGACACGGTGCTGAGTTATTGCGGTGATCAATACTTGACCGAAGACGGTCAGGGCGAGCAGGTTTATGGAGGGTCCAACCTGCTGGTGGTGCGGGGTCACTACGACGATTTGCTCGAACTGGAACTGCCGGACGATGTGCGGCTGGCAATCCGGCAGGCGCAAGTGTTTGACCGTGCCGCGGATGAGGCTTATCCCGGTTTCTACGCCTCGCGGCGCAACTACGACATCGCCCAAGGCGTGGACAGTAATGGCAAACAGCGTAGCGGCGTGCTCGAGCAATCCTGGCGGATGGGCGGTGCCAGCAGCGCTGAAGTCGCCGCCTTGCAGAGCTTCGTCAACGACCCCGGGATGCGCGCGATTCGCGTGTCGTCGGTCGAGACCTACATCGACCAGCCGCTGCCGGCGGACGCCATTGAGGTGTATCGCGGGCCGGCGCAAAACAGTGACTTTCTCCTCAAGTACGTAACGGTTAAATCCTATGACGGCTAGAAGCGAAACCATTCAAATCGACATCGACGATGAACAGATGGTCGGGACCTTTCTCAGTCCAAAATCGAAAGTGCCCGGCGTGCTCTTTGTGCACGGTTGGGGCGGCAGTCAGGAGCGGGACCTGGAACGGGCGAAAGGCATCGCCGGTTTGGGGTGCGTGTGCCTGACGTTCGACTTGCGCGGACATACCGGTGGGGCCGGTATTGCGCTGAGTCGAGTCACGCGCGAAGACAACCTGCGCGACCTGCTGGCGGCGTATGACCGCTTGCTCGCGCACCCGGCGCTCGATACATCGGCGATTGCCGTGGTCGGCACCAGTTATGGCGGTTACCTGGCCTCGATCCTGACATCGTTGCGTCCGGTGCGCTGGCTGGCGTTGCGGGTGCCGGCGCTGTATCGCGATGATCAATGGCACACGCCCAAACGTGACCTGGACAAGCTCGATTTACGTGATTACCGCAGCACGTTAGTCCGTGCCGACAGCAATCGTGCGCTGTATGCCTGTTCGCAATTCACCGGGGATGTGCTGCTGGTCGAATCAGAGACCGACGACTATGTGCCCCACGCGACGATCATGAGTTACCGCGCGGCCTGTCAGCAGACCCACTCGCTGACCCACCGGATTATCGACGGCGCCGATCACGCCTTGAGCGAACCCGTTTCGCAACAGGCGTACACCTCGATCCTGGTGGGCTGGATCACCGAAATGGTGGTGGGCGAGCGGTTGAGCATTATTCAGTCATCGTGAAAACCAATCAGTTAAGCCAAAACGCGATCCGTAGCAGCTGGCGAAGCCTGCGTTCGGCTGCGCAGCAGTCGTGAAATCAGACGATGCGGTGTT
Source organism: Pseudomonas fluorescens (assembly GCF_000968015.1). Taxonomy (GTDB): domain Bacteria; phylum Pseudomonadota; class Gammaproteobacteria; order Pseudomonadales; family Pseudomonadaceae; genus Aquipseudomonas; species Aquipseudomonas fluorescens_W. The sequence continues at coordinate 36,554 of NZ_LACH01000012.1, read as the reverse complement.
TCAGGAGGACCGCAAGCTCAGGTTTTACGACTGCTTCGCAGCCGAACGCAGGCTTCGCCAGCTGCTACGGATTGAGTCGTTCTAAACTGATTGGCATTAGGCTGTTAATCCCGGGGCTTTTTCGAGATCCGCAACGACTTGGCCTTGGCTTCCACGATCAGGTACATCACCAGGGTAATCAGTAACGGCAAGATGAAATAAATCGCCCGATAGGCCAGCAATCCGGCCACGAGACTGCCTCGGGACACTTCATGTTGCAGCAGCGCCACGAACACCGCTTCAAGCACGCCGAGCCCGGCGGGGATGTGCGTGATAACCCCGGCAATCGCGCTGATCAGCAACACCCCGAGCACCAGCGGGTAATCCAGCTTGCTCGGCAGCAAGGTGAAAATCACCGCCGCCATCAGCGACCAGTTCAGCGCCCCGAGGGCCAGTTGCAGCACCGCCATGCGCAGGGACGGCAGGTTGATTTCCACCCCGCGTATTGCCCACTCCCGACGCTTGGAAAACTGACACGCTGCCAGGTACCCCGCGCTCAACAACAGCAACAACACGCCCACCCCTTGCAATGCACCGCTGCTCAGCTTCCAGCCTGGCGGCATTCGCACCAGGCCGCTGCTGAACACTGCACCGGCAATCACCATGTAACCGAACCAGTTTGTCGCGAGGCTCAACCCTAAAATTTTCGCGATGTTGCCCTTGCTCACCCCGAGTCGCGAATACAGCCGATAACGCATGGCAATACCGCCGACCCAAGCGCTCAGATTGAGGTTGAAGGCATAGCTGATAATCCCCACCGGCAGGATCTGCTTCCACGTCAGGTCCTGGCGAATGTAGGTACGGCCGATCAGGTCGAAGCAGGCGTAAACCAGAAAACTCACCACGGTCAGACCTGACGCGATGATCAGCGTACGCACCTTGAAATCGGCGAGGTTGTCGAACACTTCATCCCATTCGAGGCGCTGGGCAAGCATCGTGAACAGCACAATCAGCGCCAGGAAAAACAGCATCGTCAGCGGCCGTTTCCAGCGGCTCCAGCGGCGTGTGCCCGGCGTTTCGGCGTGGGTCGCCGGTTGTGTATCTGAGTGGCTCATCAGGTGTCACCCCCGGCGGAATGGGTAAAAGGTTTCAGGCGCGGTTTATGCGCCGGCAGCCAACCGGCCCAAGCCGGGAAGTGGCGCAGAAAGTGAAACACCAGAAAGCCGACGGTCATGTGCCAGACCCGTCCGCGCGGGGCTTTGTCGGCGCACATGACCTTGCAATGGTTGTTACTCAGGTCTTCGAGGCGCTCGAACAGGTCGCGGTTGAAAGTGCGATCGCGGATCAACACATTGGCTTCCAGGTTCATGGACAGGCTCAACGGGTCGAGGTTGCTCGAACCGACCGTGCTCCAATCTTCATCCACCAGCGCGACTTTGCCGTGCAGTGGACGCTCGCAATATTCGTGAATCTGCACACCGGATTTGAGCAGGTAGTCATAGGTCATGCGCGCGGCGAGTTTGGCCACCAGCATGTCGGGCTGACCTTGCAGGATCAGCCGCACATCGACGCCACGGCGCGCCGCGTTGCGGATCTCGCGCAGCAGGCGATAGCCCGGAAAGAAGTAGGCATTGGCGATCACTACCCGGCGTTGGGCACTGCGCAGCACCTGCCGGTAAACCTCTTCGATATCAGTCGGGTGCTCGCCGTTGTCGCGGTACACCAGGCGAACCTGGCCGTCATGTTCGGTGAACGCCAGTTCCGAGCGCCGTTGCCTGCGTCGTTGCCACCAGTATTTGGCGCGAGCCGGGCGACCGCATTGCAGCAAGGCGAAGTGATGAATGTCGGCCACCGCCGGGCCTTGCACTTCAACGGAATAATCCTGCTTGGCCTCAGGGCCGAAGTCAGCCAGATGGTCGGCAGAAAAGTTGATGCCGCCGATGAACGCAATCGTGCCATCGACCACCACGATCTTGCGGTGCAGGCGGCGGAACCAGTTGGTGCGGATGCCCAGACGTTTGGGCGCGGGGTCGAAAATCTGGATGTGCACGCCGGCCTCGCTCAGGGCAGCGAGGTATCCCGTGCTCAGTTCACCGCAGCCAAAGCCATCGAGACTGGCGGTGATCCGCACGCCGCGTTGAGCGGCGGCGATCAGGACTTCCTGTAGCTCATCACCGACCTTGTCCTCAAACACAATGAAGGTTTCCAGGAGGATTTCAGTCTTCGCCTGACGCATGGCCTCGAACACCCGAGGGAAATACGCTTCGCCGTTTTCCAGCAGCTCTACGCGGTTGTTGCCTTGCCAGCCATATTCGACGTCGACCACGCCCGGTTCACGGATCGGCGGGGTTGTGGATAAGTGCTCCACATCGGTTTTATCCATCGATGGGCTGCTCATAGCTCGATCTCCACCGACAGCGGTACGTGGTCGGAAAGGTGTGACCAGGGCCGCGCGGCCAGCACTTGTGGCTGACTGGCCTTGAGGTTGCGCACGTAGATGCGATCAAGGCGCAACGCTGGCAAACGTGCTGGAAAACTGCGCGCCGGTTTGCCGTGGAGTTCGGCGAAAACCTCCCGCAAACCGCAGGGGTTGAGCAGTGCATCGGCGCGCTGGCGCCAGTCGTTGAAGTCACCGGCAACGATCACCGGGGCATCGCTAGGCAGTTCTTCAATACGCTGGGCCAGCAACTTGAGTTGTTCGGTCCGGTGGGTTTCGTGAAGGCCCAGATGCACACAAATGGCATGCACTTCCTGGCCGTCACCGGGCAGGCGCAGCACGCAATGCAGGATGCCGCGATTCTCGTGACCGCTGATGGAAACGTCGAGGTTGTCGTGGCGAATGATCTGGAATTTCGACAGCAGCGCATTGCCGTGATCGCCCGCCGGATAGACCGCGTTGCGCCCATAGGCGAACTGCGGCCACAGCGTGTCGGCGAGGAATTCGTATTGCGGCATTGCCGGCCAATTGCTGTAACGCTGGGGATGATGCTCGTGGGTGCCGTGGACTTCCTGCAAAAACACCACGTCGGCGGACACACTGCGCACCGCTTCGCGTAATTCGGGCAGGATGAAACGCCGGTTGAGCGCGGTGAAACCCTTGTGCGTGTTGACCGTCAGCACGGTGAAGCGGCGCACGGAGGTGATGATGGGTTGCTGTTCGTCGGTGGTGCCGACCGGTTCGGAAATGCTCATGACAGCACTCCTTCGGCGGCCAGTTCACCGGGGCGGGTGGCGAGGTCTTTATCCAGATGAAAGCGCTCCAGCAAGCGGCGGGCATCGAAGGGGGCGCGGACTTTGATGTCGTTGTCGAAGTAGCAAAACACCTCACGGGACTTGCGCGCCTTGGGCTTTTGCCGAGGTGCGATCAGGTGCGGGTCGGGCGGTTGCTGGCCGTGATACCAGGCCTCGATCCGGTCACCCCAGCGTTTCAGCGCCTCGGGGGTGTAACCGCTGGCATAAAGTTCTTCGGCACCGTGCAGGCGCAGGTAAACGAAGTCGCTGGTGAGGTCTTCGCGGTACGGCCATTTACCGGCGGTGTCGGCGATGACGAGGGCCGCGTTATAGCGTTTGAGCAGGCGGATGAAGGCGGGGTCGACGAAGCTCTCGTTTCTGATTTCTAAGGCATGGCGCAAAGGCTTTTTCCCGTAGGCCTGCAGGCTGGCGTGACCGTTCACGTGCGCATCATGCTGGCGGGCGAGGGCGGCGGCCTCTTCGGTGTTGTGCGGCAACTGCTCCAGGAAGGTCTCGAACAACTCGGCATCGAATTTGAAGTTGGGCGGGAATTGCCAGAGGATCGGGCCGAGTTTTTCTTTGAGTTCCAGTACCCCGGACGCAAAGAAATTCGCCAAGGGTTTATGGACGTCCCGCAGTCGCCTGATGTGGGTGATGAAACGCGGGGCTTTGACGCTGAAAACGAAGCCCCTCGGGGTTTCGGCGTACCACTGGGCATAACGTTCGGGCCGTTGCAGGGCGTAAAACGATCCATTGATTTCGATGCTGTTGACCGCCCGTGAGGCGAATTGCAATTCGCGCTTGTGGGTCAGCCCCTTCGGGTAGAAATCCCCCCGCCAGGGCGTGTAGCGCCAGCCTGAAATACCGATGTGGATCGCCGCCATGTCGCCTCCCGTCTGATGGTTCTCGGACTGCCCCTGTCTTTTGATGACTGCGGGGCAGGCGAGAAAGTTTCGACGGGACTACGGACGGCACACGCTCAACCAAACACCACCGATCAAAATGTGGGAGCGAGCTTGCTCGCGATAGCGGTGTGTCAGTTACATCAATGCTGGATGTGCTGCCGTCATCGCGAGCAAGCTCGCTCCCACAGGGTTTAGTGTCCGGCAACAACCTGGGTCGAGCTTTCGGCATACACCGGACCCAACCGATCAAGACGACCGCTCCACGCCGTCAATGCCAACGCGACCAGCACCACCAGACCACCAATCCACGCGGTATGAATCAGGCCCATGTGAGCAACGATCAAGCCACCGCCCCACGCGCCACCAGCAATGCCGAGGTTGAACGCGGCGATGTTCAGGCCCGACGCTACGTCCACCGCATGCGGGGTGTGATGTTCGGCCTGACGCACCACGTAAACCTGCAGGCCCGGCACGTTGCCGAACGCAACCGCACCCCAGACCAGCACGGTGGCCAGGGCCAGCCATGGGTTGCCGGCGGTAAAGGTTAGTACGAACAACACCGCAGCGAGCAGGGCGAAGATGATTTTCAGGGCGCTGATCGGGCCGCGTTTGTCCGCCAGTTTGCCGCCCCAGATGTTACCGACGGCCACCGAGATGCCGTAGACCAGCAGCACCAGGCTGACGGTGCTGGCGCTGAAGCCGGAAATGTCTTGAAGAATCGGAGCCAGGAAGGTGAACGCGATGAACGAGCCGCCGTAACCGACCGCGGTCATGGCGTACACCAGCAGCAGACGGGGTTGCTTGAGCACCTGCAATTGCTGCAACAGTGAAGCCGGTTTGCTGTGGGCAATGTTTTTCGGCACGTAAAGCAGGCTGCCAATGAACGCGATCACGCCCAGTGCAGAAACCGCGAGGAAGGTGTCACGCCAGCCGAAATGCTGACCAATGAACGTCCCCAGTGGTACGCCGGTGACCAGTGCCACGGTCAGGCCGGTGAACATGATGGCGATCGCGCTGGCGGCTTTTTCCTTCGGCACGAGGCTGGTGGCGATGGTCGAACCAATCGAGAAGAACACCCCGTGGGCCAGACCGGTGACGATCCGCGCAATGACCAGCGACTCGTAACTCGGCGCTTTCCAGGCCAGCAGGTTGCCGAGGGTGAACAGCACCATCAGCGACAACAGCAGCATTTTGCGCGGGACTTTGCCGGTGAGGGCGGTCAGCACCGGGGCGCCAATGGCAACGCCCAATGCGTAGAGGCTGACCAGCAGGCCGGCGGACGGCAGGCTGACGCCAAGGTCGGCGCCGATGGTGGGTAACAGGCCAACGATGACGAACTCGGTCGTCCCGATGGCGAAGGCGCTGAGGGTCAGCGCGAGCAAGGCAATGGGCATGGCTGCAACTCCGGTGGATTGATTGATGGAGCGCAGTGTCGGGGTTTGGGTTGTGTGGAAAAATACAGGGATGGGCATTTGAGATTTGCTTTGTGCGCAAAGATCAAAAGCGCCCCTCACCCTAACCCTCTCCCCAAAGGGGCGAGGGGACTGACCGACGTGTCTTTCGAAATACTGCGACCTGAATATTCGGAGTCGAACTCAGGTCCGGAAAGCCATGGAGATCTGCTCCCTTTCCCCTCTCCCCTCTGGGGAGAGGGCTGGGGTGAGGGGTGGCCCTTGATTTCACCCAATAACCGAACTTGCCTACACTTTCCCGATCAGTTCCTTACAGACCCATTTGCAGGAGCACCGCGTTTGTTCAAGTTCAAGACCGCGATACTACTGGGGGCGTTGCTGATTCTGGGCAGCAACGAGCTGGAGGCTGCCGCACTACCGGGTGTGCCGGCGGCGGCCACCGCCACGACACCACTGGCCCACCCCGAACCGCTGGTGCAGGGTGGTTTGCTAGGTGCCATCAGTTCGAGCATTGATGAAGTCCAGGGAAAACTGGATCTCAACGAGGACCTGCTGGACGCTTGGCGTCTGCGTGCAGACCGGGCAGCGGTTGAGGTGGATCAACTGGTCAATCACCCGTCGTCCCGCTCGAGCTGGAGCGTGGCGGGGGATTTCCTGCTGTTGTCCGGTGTGTGGATGGGCGTCTTTGCGCTGCTCTGGCTACTGGGAGGGCTGCTCACCAAACGTCTGTGTCAGAACCGTCTGCTGCTCACTCGCGAGCGTGGTCAGGCTTTACTGGGTTATGTGTTGCCCTACACGATTCCGGCGCTGATCAGCCTGCCGCTGACGCTGTATGTCAGCCATTTCTTGCAAGTGTCCGCTGGCCGGGCGCTGGCATTGTGTTTCGCCTATGCCACCAGCAGCGGCATTTTCGCCGCGTCGTTGCTGTTGTCGCTGGTGGTGCTGTTCAACGCTGGTCACAAGCGCCGAGCGGTGCAGATTATTCGTCAGTACAGCCCGCGACCGCTCTTTGTCATCGGCTTCCTAGTGGCCCTGAGCGACGCCTTGACCAGTCCGCAGATCGCCCGCCTGCTCGGTGGCAATCTCACCAGCAGTATCGCGGTGTTCACCGGGATGGCTGCGTCGATCGCATTCGGTCTTCTGGTGTTCAAAATGCGCCGTCCAGTCGCCCATCTGATCCGCATCTTGCCGTTGGCCCAGCGCCTGAGTCAGCCGGCCTTGCGTGAAATGCTGCGGATCTTTTCCGGGCTCTGGTACTGGCCGATTCTGTTGATGGTGCTGGTGTCTGTGATCAACCTGATCGGCATTGGCGATGACAACCAGAAAGTACTGCGCTGTGCGCTGTTTACCACGGTGTTGCTGATTGCGACGGTGTTTCTCAGCACATCGCTGCATCACCTGTTCAAGTCGCGCAGTGAGTTGTCCGTGCGCCGCAGCAGTGCCTACAAAGAACGCTTTCTCAGCCTTTCGCATGCATTGCTGCGCATCGCCTTGGCGATTGTGTTCATCGATGTCCTGGGGCGCATCTGGGGTGTATCGCTGTTCGAATTTGCGGTGAGCAATTCGGTCGGCCGGGCGATCAGCGATTCCCTGAGCCGTATCGGTTTGATTTTCCTGGTGACCTGGATGGTCTGGGTGGTGTTGGACACGGCGATTCAGGAAGCCCTGAAACCACCTGTCAGCAAACGCTCGGCGCGCCAGCCCAGTACCCGGATCAAAACCATCCTGCCGCTGCTGCGCAACGCGATCAAAATCATCCTGGTGGTGATCTGCGCCATCACCACCATGGCGAATCTGGGGATCAACGTTGCACCTTTTCTGGCCGGTGCCGGTGTCGTGGGGCTGGCGATCGGTTTCGGTTCCCAGCAATTGGTGCAGGACGTGATCACCGGGTTGTTCATCATCATCGAAGACACGTTGTCGATTGGCGATTGGGTGGTGCTCGACTCTGGCCACGCCGGCACCGTCGAAGGCCTGACGATCCGCACCTTGCGCCTGCGCGACGGCAAGGGGTTTGTGCATTCGGTGCCGTTCGGTCAGATCAAGGCCGTGACCAATCAATCACGGCAATTCGCCTATGCCTTTTTCTCGGTGCAGTTCACCTACGACACCGATGTCGACAAGGCTATCGAGTTGATCCGCGAGGCCGGGGATTCCATCCGCGAAGACGCGTTCCTCAAGTACAACCTGCAAGGGCCGCTGGATGTGTTTGGTGTCGACAAGATGGACCTCAACGGCGTGGTGCTGACGGCACAGTTCCGCACTGTGTCGGGTGGGCAATACGCAGTGAGTCGCGCGTTCAACCAGCGTTTGAAAAAGCTTGTGGATAACAGCCCATGGGTGCATTTCGCGCAGACTTATCCACAGCAGGTGTTGATGCCCAGACAGGCTGTTGAGTCACTGCAAAGCGATGGGCTTGCATCGGAGCATTCATCGGTGTTCCTGCCGGATCAGCCGAGAACTCAATGATTTGTGTTGGGGCTGATGGCCTCATCGCGAGCAATCGAGCGTCGACCGGCTGCTCCCACATTGGATCAGTGTCTGAGCAAAGTTTTGTGACCGACACAGATCCCTTGTGGGAGCGAGCCTGCTCGCGATGAGGCCGGTGCCGACAACATCAATGCCTGATCAGTTTGTTGTGCAGTTCGGCAGTCGATTGCTGATCCAGCTCCAGCCAGAAAGTCTGCTTGCCAGCGATTTCGGCAGCGGCGGGCAATCCATCGCGATACACCAATCGATTACTCGCCAATGCCGGCACTTTTACTCCCGGTAAAAGCGTCCCGGCGAGGTTCAGCGGATCAACCCCGCACACGGCAATCAAACTCCCGTCATGCGGCCGTCGCCGCACCTCACGCAGTAACGGAATGGCCTCGGGCAACGCAAACTGTTCACCGGCCAAGCCACTGACAAACCGCCCGCCGCGGATCTCGCCTCGCGCTTCCAGTCGATGGAAAGTGCGCAGCAATTCCCGCCAGCTCGGCAACCAATCCGCTTCACGCTCCAGCAAGCGCCAGAACACCACGCCGTAGCGCCGGAGCAAGGTCATGGCGATATGTTCAAGGGTGTCGGTCGGCGTCGGTGCCGGACGTTTGTTATCCACAACCGGAGCTTGCGCGCCGCGTCGCAGCAAGGCCCAGCGCCCGGCATCGTCCATCCCGCCGGCAAACGCTCCGCGCCCGCGTCGGCTGCTGCGATTCTGGCGTTTGCTGGCCGGGGTGATCAGCGCTCGCAGGCCGGCGAAGCTGTCGGCATTCACCAACCCGGCGCCGACCAGTTCCTGCAAGGCGATCTCCAGTTCCGAGCGCAGCAGGTGGGCTTCGTGAGTCAGCTCATCGAAAAACAGCGCGCCGTGTTGGCTCAGGGCTTCGTAGACTTTTTGCGTCTTGGGTGACAGTTCGCTGGCCGGCGTCTGCTCGGTCAACCCGCTCCACAGCCCGACCTGACTGCGCGGTAATAGCAGAATCGGCGTGCTGCGCAACGCCGTGCTGGCGCTCTTGTTACGTGCGGTCAGGCGAGTCCACACCAGTTTGCCGCTGCGACACAGGTCATCCAGCCAACTCGCTGAATAGTCTTTTATTCGCGCCGGCAAAATATCGCTGTCCCAGGCTGAAGCGGCGGCGGGGTAGCCTTCACACTGACCAACAATCGCGGGCAACACTGCGCGGCCCTGACCCTGGCTCGCGGTGGACAGATGCTGCCAGTCGAACAGGAAGCGCATGAAATCCTGCAACGCCACGGGCTCGATTTCCCGCCGCAGACGCTTGACGGTGTAGCGGTGAATTCGCGCCAGCAAATGCCGTTCGCACCATTCTTCCTCCGCCGTGCCGGGCGTGAATTGGCCGCGCAGCACATAGCCTTCGCGCTCCAGTTGCGCCAACGCCTGGGTGGCTTGAGTTGCCGGTAAACCGAGCGGTTCGGCAATCGCGTTCAGCGGCAACGGACCGAACGCACTGAGCCGCGCACGAATCACTTCCAGCACCGCTTCGTCCGCCGTCCAGACTTCATCGAACCCGGGCAACGCCTCCATCGGTGGCTGCAAAATCGCTTGTGGATAAATCGCGCTCAGGCAAGTCAGCCGCTCCAGCGCCAACCACAGCGCTTGGCCGACATCGACTTGCAAGCGGCTGGCGCGACCGCTGTCGGCCAAGGTATTCAGCCAGTCGAGCCAGTCGGGATTGGCCTGGGTTTCGGCGTCGGTGATGCACGCGAGGCTCATCAACGCTTCATGCATTTCATCGACGCCAGTTGGCGTTGGCCAGGCTTCCTCGCGTACGGCTTGAATCGCGTCCGCATCCAGCGCACCGAGGTCGTCGGTGGACTGCGGATCGCTCCAGCGGCGGTTGAGCACTGCTTGAGTGCGGCGCTCTTCCAGCGGCGCATCGTCGAGAAAGGTGTAGGGGCGGGCGCTGAGAATTTCCGCTGCCAGCGGCGAGGGCGCCGGCAGGTCGCGGCTGATCAGGCGGATGTCGCCACGTTCCATACGCCGCAACAACGCCAGCCAGCCCTCGCTGTCCATGGCCTCGTGCAGGCAGTCGTCGAGGGTTTGTTCCACCAGTGGGTGGTCGGGAATTTCCCGTTCGCCGGCGAGGTTTTCCACGCAGGCAATCTGATCGGGAAACACGCTGGCGATCAGGTCTTCGCTTTTCATCCGCTGGATCTGCGGCGGGACTTTGCGTCCGCCACTGTAGCGCGGCAGCGCCAGAGCGACCCCGGCATTCCAGCGCCAACGCACGCCGAACAGCGGTGCATCGAGCACGGCTTGAATCAGGGTGTGCTCGGCGCTGTTGCTGTGCAAATAACGCCAGACATCATCGAGTTCAAAACTGTGGCTGGTGGACAGCGACAGGACGATGGCGTCTTCGCTGGCGGCGGCCTGCAACTCGAAATTGAAAGTGCGGCAGAAGCGCTTGCGCAAGGCCAGGCCCCAGGCGCGGTTGATGCGGCTGCCGAACGGCGTGTGGATGATCAATTGCGTGCCGCCGGACTCGTCGAAAAAACGCTCCATCAGCAGCGTGTCTTGTGACGGCAGGGCGCCGAGGGTCAGGCGCGCACGGGCCAGGTAATCGACCAATTGTTCGGCACTGGCCAGGTTCAGGCCGAGGGTGTCGGTCAGCCAGTCGGTCGCGGGCTGCAAGTGACCGGGGGTGGCGCCGAGCAGCTCATCGAGTTGCGCTTGCAGGCGGGCCACGGCAAACGACAGTTCAGCGCTGCGCCCCGGCGCTTCGCCGAGCCAGAATGGAATGGTCGGCGGTTGGCCCTGAGCGTCTTCGACCCGGACCTTGCCGGTTTCGACCCGCAGGATTCGGTAGGAAGTGTTGCCCAATTGGAAGACATCCCCGGCGATGCTTTCCACCGCAAAGTCCTCGTTGACGCTGCCGATGTTCAGCCCTTGGGGTTCGAGTAAAACGCTGTAGTCGGCGTTGTCCGGGATCGTCCCGCCGCTGGTCACGGCGGTCAGCTTGGCGCCCCGGCGACCGCGCAGGGTGCGGGTCACGGCGTCGCGGTGCAGGTAAGCGCTGCGGATGCCCAGGCGGCCGTTGTAGCCTTCGGCGAGCATCTGCAGCAGCGCTTGATAGTGTTTTTCGTCGAGTTCGCTGTACGGCGAGGCGTTGCGGAACATCTCCAGCAACGCCTGCTCCTGCCATTCCTGGCAACTGACCTCGGCGATGATTTGCTGGGCCAGCACGTCCAGCGGTGCCTTGGGGATCAGCAAAGTGTCGAGTTCGCCGCGCCGCACACAGTCGAGCAGCGCGGCGCATTCGATCAGGTCGTCGCGGGTGGTGGCGAACAAACGGCCCTTGGGCGTGCCGCCGACCTGGTGCCCGGAGCGGCCGACCCGTTGCAGAAACCCGGCGATCGAGCGTGGCGAGGCAATCTGGCAGACCAGGTCGACATCGCCGATATCGATCCCCAGCTCCAGGGACGCCGTGGCGATCAGCACTTGCAGGTCGCCGCGCTTGAGCCGCTGTTCGGCGTCGAGACGAAACTCCTTGGCCAGACTGCCGTGGTGGGCGGCCACCGCCTCCTTGCCGAGACGTTCGCTCAAGTGACGGCTCAGGCGTTCGGCGAGGCGTCGGGTGTTGACGAAAATCAGCGTGGTGCGGTGTTCGCGGGCGAGGGTGGCGAGGCGGTCGTAGACCAGTTCCCAAATGTCGTTGGCCATCACCGCCGATAAGGGCACGGGCGGCACTTCGATGTCCAGATCCCGCGGGCGGGCGTGGCCGATGTCGATGATTTCGCACGTGCGACCACGGCCAACCAGAAACTGCGAGACGGCTTCGATGGGTTTTTGCGTGGCAGACAGGCCAATCCGCATCAGCGGTTGCGCGCACAACGCTTGCAGCCGCTCGAGGCTCAAAGCCAGATGGCTGCCGCGCTTGCTGGCGGCGATCGCGTGAATCTCGTCGACGATCACGGTGCGGGCAGTGCTGAGCATTTGTCGACCGGAGTCGGAACCAAGCAACACGTAAAGGGATTCCGGGGTGGTCACCAGAATGTGTGGCGCGGTCTTGCGCATCGCCGAGCGGTCTTTTTGTGGGGTATCGCCGGTGCGCACGGCGGTGTTGATCTGCAATTGCGGCAAGCCCATCGCGCGTAACTGCTCGGTGATGCCGGCCAGCGGGTCTTGCAGGTTGATCTGAATGTCGTTGGACAAAGCCTTGAGCGGCGAGACGTAGACCACCAAGGTTTCATCCGGCAGATGACCGCCGTTGGCCATTGCGCGGTGGACCAGATCGTCGATGACTGCGAGGAACGCGGTGAGGGTCTTGCCGGAGCCCGTGGGGGCGGCGACCAGGGTCGAACGGTGCTGGCGGATCAACGGCCACGCTCGGGCCTGGGCGGCGGTGACCGTCGGGAAGGTGTTGCTGAACCAGGCGCTGACGGCGGGGTGGAAGCCTGCCAGGGCGCTGTCCGTCGGGATTGGCAGATTCATGCAGCAATTTATGCGGGCGAGCCGGGGAAGTTGCAAGTACCGCTCGGGATCTGCGTCGTTGCTGAGGGCCCTATCGCGAGCAAGCTCGCTCCCACAAGGGATCTGCGGCATACACAAAGCCAATGTGGGAGCGAGCTTGCTCGCGATAGGGCCGGAACAGGCGCCGCCGTTCTCAGGTATCTACACTTTACGGATGACGGTTGCGCACTAAACCCGCAAAATGCAACGATTCCGGCAACTATCGACGGCATCGCCCGCGAGCGGTGTCGATAAAGCCATTGTTTCAATCAGACTGGGCCTGCTGACTCTATGCGAATGCGCCTTATGTTACTGGGCGGCGGAAATGCCCTTGGGCAGGCGCTGATTCGCCTCGGTGCGGAGGAAGACATCGGCTTCCTCGCCCCCCGCCCACCGCAAGACGGCTGGGACGCCGCGACCCTGACGCAACTGCTCGACGACACCCGTCCGGATGCGTTGATCAACCTCGCCTATTACTTCGACTGGTTTCAGGCGGAGACGGTCAGCGAACAGCGTCTGGCCGGGCAGGAGCGGGCGATCGAGCGTCTGGCCGAACTGTGCCAGCATCACAACATCGTGCTGCTGCAACCGTCGAGCTATCGCGTGTTCGATGGCTCCCGGGCGACCGCTTACAGCGAAAAAGACGAACCGGTGCCCTTGGGCCTGCGCGGTCAGGCCTTGTGGCGGATCGAACAAAGCGTCCGCGCCACCTGCCCGCAACACGTGTTGCTGCGATTCGGCTGGCTGCTGGATGACAGCCCCGACGGCACCCTCGGGCGTTTCCTGGGTCGTGCCGAACTGCCTGAAGAATTGCTGATGGCCGATGACCGCCGGGGCAATCCGACGCCGGTGGATGACGCCGCGCGGGTGATCATCTCGGTCCTCAAGCAACTCGATTGCTCGGCGCCGCTGTGGGGCACCTACCATTACGCCGGGCATGAGGCGACCACGCCGCTGGCGCTTGGGCAGGCGATCCTCACCGAAGCACGCGCGCTGCATCCGCTGGCCATCGAAGCGCCGACCGCCCAGGCTCACGCCGCGCGGCCCGACGCTGCCGAAGAGCCGCAGCACGCGGTGCTGGCCTGCAAGAAAATTCTGCACACTTTCGGGATCAAACCCCGCGCCTGGCGTGCGGCACTCCCGGGCTTACTGGATAGGTTTTATCGCCATGGCTGACGGCCCTGTTTTAATCACCGGCGGCGCCGGTTTCATTGGCTCGCACCTCACCGATGCCTTACTCGCCAAGGGCCATTCGGTGCGCATTCTCGATGACCTCTCCACCGGCAAACGCAGCAACTTGCCGCTGGACAATCCCGGCGTCGAACTGATCGTGGGTGATGTCGCCGACGCCGCGCTGGTAGCGCAGGCGATGGTCGGTTGCAGCGCTGTGGCGCACCTGGCCGCAGTGGCGTCGGTGCAGGCGTCGGTGGATGACCCGGTGAAGACTCACCAGAGCAATTTCATTGGCTCACTGAATGTCTGCGAAGCCATGCGCCAGACCGGCGTCAAACGCGTGCTGTACGCGTCCAGCGCAGCGGTCTACGGCAACAATGGCGAAGGCGAGTCGATCGATGAAGACACGCCCAAGGCACCGTTGACGCCTTACGCTTCGGACAAATTGGCGAGCGAGCATTACTTCGATTTTTACCGTCGCCAGCATGGTCTGGAACCGGTGATTTTCCGCTTCTTCAACATCTTCGGCCCGCGCCAGGATCCGTCCTCGCCGTACTCCGGGGTGATCAGTATTTTCAGCGAGCGCGCGCAGAAGGGCCTGCCGATCACTGTGTTCGGTGACGGTGAGCAGACTCGCGATTTCGTCTACGTCGAAGACCTGGTCGACTTGTTGGTGCAAGCGATCGAGAAACCGCAGGTCGAAGTCGGCGCGGTGAACGTCGGCTGGAACCAGGCCACGACCCTCAAGCAAATGCTTGAAGCCCTTGAAGCGGTGGTCGGTCAATTGCCGCCGGTGAGCTATGGCCCGGCGCGCTCCGGTGACATCCGCCACTCGCGAGCGAACAATCAGCGTTTGCTGGAGCGCTTTACCTACCCGGAGCAGACACCGATGCGTGTCGGCCTGGCGCGGTTGTTGGGGCGCTGAGGTTTACGCAGTCATGAAAAAGGCGCCTATGAAGGCGCCTTTTTTGTAGCTCAGACATCGATCGTATGGCTGATGCAGTCCCCTGTGGCGAGGGAGCTTGCTCCCGCTGGCCGGTCCGCGCTCGGGCGTAGCAGTCGCAACCCCGTCGATGCGGTGTGCCGGATGACTCAAGGTGGCAGGTTTTGGGTCTGCTTCTCAGCCCAGCGGGAGCAAGCTCCCTCGCCACAAAAGCCGGCCAGATATTTCTTAGAACTTGTAACCCAGGCCAACCATGTAGATGAACGGGTCTACGTCCACATCGACCTTGGCGCGAGTGCCTTGTGCCACCGCGTTATTTTGCACCGTCGCGGTGGTGTCGATGTCGATGTAGCGCACCTGGGCGTTGATCATGATGTTGTCGGTCAGCATGTAGTCGGCGCCGACCTGGAACGCCATGCCCCAGGAGTTATCCGCCTTGAAGTTGGTGAAGCCGTTGGCGCTGGCTTCGCTGCCAACGTGCTCGTCGTAGATCCAGGTGTAGTTAATACCGGCACCGACATACGGCTGGAATGCGGACTTGGCGTCCAGTGGGTAATACACAACGCTCAGCGTCGGTGGCAGGTGTTTCAGCGTACCGAGTTTGCCATTGGCCGCGCCGAGGGCGGTGCCTTTGAGCTTCACGTCATGCTCGAACGGCGAGGCCGCCAGCAGTTCGATCCCCCAGTGGCTGTTGAGCATGTAAGCGAAGTTCAGACCCAGTTGCGTGTCGCTGCTCATGGTGGCCTTGCCGCCCAGATCGGCCCCCTTCAGCGGACCTTGATCAACCTTTACGCTGGAGCTGTCGGCTTTCGGGTTGACGGTGATTGCACCGGCACGAACGATGATATCGCCGGCTTCGTGGGCGTAGGCTAGCGGTGCTGTGAGCGCGAGGGCAAACAGCGAAGCGCAGAGCTTGGACTTGTGCATGGAGGGCTCCAAAGGACGTTAAAAATGTTCGATGTCCAATGGTACGGAGGCGTCTGGCACGGTCTTTTGACTCAGCTCAATGAAACAGTGATGGCCCTGATTTTGTTGGCGTCTCTGATGGCCTCATCGCGAGCAAGCTCGCTCCCACAAGGACCACACTGAATCTGTGGGAGCGAGCTTGCTCGCGATGGCTATCTAACAAGCAACACTGAGCTCCCGGGTTCACTCCGGCAATTCATATACATAAATCTTGTCGGCCTCCATCTGATACCCGGCATCCGCCAACTCGCTGGTCGACGCTTTAACCTGCAATGCCCCTTCGATCCAGTACGGCTGATACAACTCGTCGAGCTTCACACCCACTTCGCTTTTGACATGCACGATCTGGTTCGACGGCGGTGGCGGCACATGGATGCAGGCGCCGAAATACGGCACCAGCAGAAAATCAGTGGTGCGACCTTCTTCACTCACTTCCAGCGGCACGATGTAGCCCGGCAGCCGAATGTTCTGACCGTCGAGGCTTTTCACCACCGGTGCATTGGGCATGTCTTGCTTGGCCGCGGGTGCCGATTCGGCGGCCAACGCGTTGCCCATCTGCGACAGGTCGTGCAGCGGCGTCATGTTCGGCACTTCCGGTGCGGCGTCCGGCGGGATCATTTCCGACCAGGTCAGGTCTTTCGGCTCGGCCGCCCACAGGGGCAAGGCGACCAGCATCAACAGCGCAAATACGGCGCGGGGCATGTTCAACGTCCTCATAAACGGATCGACAGGCCATCGGCCAGGGATTGGCGATACGCGCGCCAGGCCGGCACGCTGCCCATCAGTAACGCGGCGATCAGGATGCCACCGAGCAGCGTCCATTCATATTGGCTCGGCCAGGCGAGCGGCAGGTACAAGCCGTAATTGGCTTGCACATAACCTTGGGCCAGGGCGATGCCCACATACAAAAGCGCCACCCCGGCAATCACGCCCGACAGCGCCAGGGCAAACGCCTCCAGCACCAGCAAGGTCGCGATGTGCCACGGGCGGGCACCCACCGAACGCAGAATCGCCATCTCCCGACGGCGTTCGTTGAGGCTGGTGAGGATTGCCGTGAGCATGCCGATCAACCCGGTCAGCACCACGAACAGCGAGACCACGAACAAGGCTTTTTCCGCGGTGCTCATCAAACTCCACAGCTCTTGCAGCGCCACGCCCGGCAGGATCGCCAGCATCGGTTCACCGCGAAATTCATTGATCTCGCGCTGCAGCGCGAAGGTCGAAATCTTGCTGTTGAGGCCGAGCATGAACGCGGTGATCGCTTGCGGCGTCAGGTCCATGTTACGCGCCTGATCGGCGCTGATCCGACCTTCGCCCCGGGCCGGGACGCCGTTGTGCCAGTCGATGTGAATCGCTTCCATGCCGCCGAGGCTGATGTGCAACGTGCGGTCCACCGGGGTGCCGGTGCGTTTGAGAATGCCGACCACGGTGAACGGTTTGTCGTCGTGCTTGACCAGGCTGATCACTGCCACACCGTGGGCCAGCACCAGTTTGTCGCCGAGTTTGTAGTGCAGCGCGTCGGCCACTTCGGCACCGAGTACCACTTCAAACGGATCGGTGGCGAAGGCGCGGCCGTCGGCCAGTTCCAGGTGTTGCTGATGACCGTACTGATAGTGCTCGAAGTACGCCTCGGTGGTGCCCATCACCCGATAACCGCGATGGGAGTCGCCGAGGGACATCGGGATCGCCCACTTTACTTTCGGGTTGTTGGCGAAGTGTTCGAAGCTGTCCCAACGGATGTTGTTGGTGGCGTTGCCGATGCGGAACACCGAGTACAGCAGCAGGTTCACCGAACCGGAACGCGCGCCGACAATCAGGTCGGTGCCGCTGATGGTGCTGGCGAAACTGGCCTTGGCTTCGGTGCGCACCCGTTCCACGGCCAATAGCAGGCAGACCGACAAGGCAATGGCGAACGCGGTGAGGATCGCGGTGAAGCGGCGGTTAGCCAGGCTGGCCATGGCTAGACGAAACAAATACATCTCAGACCTCGGACGGGGTGGCGGCGCGATTGAGATCGGCCAGCGACAAGTGGCGATCGAACAGCGGTGCCAGGCTCTGGTCATGGCTGACAAACAGCAGGCTCGACCCGGCTTCGCGGCATTCGGCGAACAGCAAGCGAAGGAAGTTCTCGCGGGCGTCGTAATCCAGGGCCGAGGTCGGTTCGTCGGCGATCACCAATTCAGGCTGACCGATCAACGCGCGCGCAGCGGCAACCCGTTGCTGCTGACCGATGGACAGCGAATCGGCGCGACGACTGAGGATGCTTTCATCCTTCAGGCCCAAGTGGGCGAGGAGGGTGGCCGCCGCCTGATCGACGCTGCCGTGGCGCTGGATCGCCCGTTCCGCGCGCAGTTTGGAAAAGTGGCAGGGCAACTCTACGTTTTCGCGCACCGAGAGAAACGGCAGCAAGTTGAACTGCTGGAAGATGTAGCCGGTGTGATCGACCCGGAAGCGGTCGCGAGCGCCAGCACCGAGTTCGGTCAGTTCCTGGCCGAGCAATCGGATGCTGCCGCGATCGGGCTTCTGCACACCACCGAGCAGGCCGAGCAGGGTGGTCTTGCCGCTGCCGCTGGGACCTTTGAGGAACAAGGTTTCGCCGGGTTCCAGGCGAAACGCCGGGATATCCAGCAGCGGCGGATGACCGGGCCAGCTGAAGCCCAGGTCGGACAGTTCGATGAGTGCTTGGGTCATAGCGCCGATTTCATGGGTTTTGGGTACTTGTCTCAATATCACATCCAACACAAACCCCTGTGGGAGCGAGCTTGCTCGCGATGAGGCCATAACATTCAGCATCTATGTTGACTGTGACGCCGCTATCGCGAGCAAGCTCGCTCCCACTTTGGTTCTGCGGTGGGTTTAGAATTTCAGGGCGGCAGCCTTGGCCGTCACTTCAACCCCTTGCTGCCCGCTCGGGCTGATCAGTTGTACCTGAATCTTCTGGGTCGCGGGGAAGGTGTTGAAGATGTTCGCCAGGTCCAGGTTTTTCAGCGCGCCCGGTGCCGAGCAACTGAATTGATAATGCGCGTGGATTTCGCTGTGGTCGTGGTGATGCTCGTCCTTGCCCTCCTCATCGTGATCATCATCGGCATCGGGCTTGTCGCCGAACAACGGACTTTCCAGTTCCTGAGTCGCAACCACGCAACCGGCGGCTTTCGGCAGGTTGAACAGCACCATCGGTTTCTCTAGCTGCGCACGAACGGCGGCGACTTTGGCTTTGTCGGCGTCGGTGGCAGCAGCGTGTTCGAAACCCACCAGGTTCATCGCCGGGCTTTCCAGTTCCAGCTCCAGGGTCTGACCGTCCAGCGCTGCGTTCAGGCGACCGACACCATGTTCGTGGGCGCCGAGGCTGCCGTGCTCATGATCATGTTCATCGGCAGCGTGGGCGACGGCCAGCGGCAACAGGGCAAACGGCAGAGCGAGAAGCAGACGGCGCATGGCGGGTCTCCGAAAAGTAAAATGAAGAATTTGTTATGTAATCTTATAACGTAAGTGGCGAGAGTTTGACCGCCTGCTTGGCGTTGCACAAGTCCCATGGGAGCATGCAAGTCAGAAATGTGCAGGAGCAGACTTATGTTGCGTATACGCGGAAGTATCGGCGACTGGCCGGTGGATTTGACGCTGGAGATGGATGACGGCGACTGGGCGCGGCTCGGTGCGCAGTTGCAGGTGGTGAAACCGGAGGCCAGTGTGGCACCGGCAAAACCGATCAATCAGGATGATGCGCTGTGGCAGATCGCCAAGGATTTGTTGCGCGAGGCCGGGCAATTGAGCGGACCGGATTTACTGGATCAGCTGGAAGGACTGACCGGCAGCGCGGCGTCAGGCAAACGCTTGCTGGTGCGTTTGCGCCACTGCTCTGATGTGAAAGTGACGAGCGGCGGAGATACGCCGCTCTACAGCTGGATCGAGTAAATCGCAAAGATCGCAGCCTCGCTTCACTCGACAGCTCCTACAGGGAAACAAGATCCCATGTAGGAGCTGTCGAGTGAAACGAGGCTGCGATCTTTTGATCTTTCAATAAAGAGCAGCAAACAACTTGCGGCGGTACGTCGTCACCAGCGGGTGATCGTTGCCCAGCAGTTCGAACACCTGCAGCAAGGTCTTGTGCGGCAAGCCTTCGTTGTAACTGCGATTGCGCACGAACAGCTTGAGCAACGCATCCAGCGCCGCGTCGTACTGCTGACGGGCCAGTTGCTGGATCGCCAGCTGATAAACCGCTTCATCGTCCTGCGGATTTTTTGCCAGGCGCGCTTTCAGGTCTGCCGCATCTGGCAAATCCTTGGCCTGGCCTAGGAACTGGATCTGCGCCTTGGCGCCGGCGAGGGCAGCCTTGTGCTCATCGCTCGTGACCGCATCGAGCACGATTTGCGCTTCGCCCAGCTCGCCACGTTCAGTGAGGCAGCGAGCGTAGAGAATCAGCGCCTTGGCATTGGTGTTGTCTTCGCCCAGTAGCACTTTCAGTGCGGCTTCGGCGTCGGCAAAGCGGTTGTCATCAAACAGCGCCTGAGCCTGTTCGAACGGATCGGCGGCAGCCGGTGGCGGCATTTGCACGTGAGGTTCAAGCATCGCGCGCACGGCGGATTCCGGCTGTGCTCCGGCGAAACCATCCACGGGCTGACCGTCCTTGAACAGCACCACCGTCGGCAGGCTGCGAATGCCGAAGCGCGAAACGATGTCCGGCTCGACGTCGCAGTTGACCTTGGCCAGCAGCAACTCACCCTGATAGCTCTCGGCGATGGTTTGCAGCATCGGCATCAAGGCCTTGCACGGCGCACACCATTCGGCCCAGAAATCCACCAGCACCGGTTTGTGGAAAGAGTTCTCGATCACCGATTGCTCGAAATCGGCAGTCGTGGCGTCGAAGATGTACGGCGTTTCCTGACTCATGGGGGATCTCTTGGAAGCGTGAATGGGGCAACTATACGGCTTGGTGGGGGGCGGCCGGAAGCGGGGTGGCCTTAAGTCTTCCGGTGCCTGATAAACCGTCATCGCGAGCAAGCTCGCTCCCACAGGGATTTTCGGGATGACATAGATCCAGTGTGGGAGCGAGCTTGCTCGCGATGCTTTTAGCCGCGCTGCGCGTGGTAGAGGCTCACATGCCGAAACTCTTCGGGCTCGGCCAGATCGGGCAGGGTCATCGCCTCCAGCATCTCGATGCGTCGATACAACGGATGGCGAAAATCCCTCACGCGCGAATCGGCCACCAGGGCTTGCTGGCCGCGACTCAGGAATTCATCGAGCAACGGCAGATTCGCCCGGTCGTACAACACGTCGGCCACCAGAATCAGATCAAACCGATCCGCCTCGGCAAAAAAGTCCGTGGAGTAGTTGAGGTGTACGTCATTGAGTTCGGCATTCGCCCGACACGCGGCAATCGCCAGCGGGTCGAGGTCACAGGCCACCACTTCGAGCGCGCCAGCCTTGACGGCCGCGATCCCCGCCACCCCGGAACCGGCACCGAAATCCAGCACCCGTTTGCCTTTGACCCACTCGGGGAATTCGGCGAGATAACGGGCGACCGCCAGGCCACTGGCCCAGCAAAAACTCCAATAAGGCGGCTCATGGAGAATTCGCCGGGTTTCTTCCGGGCTGAACGCGCGGTCCATGTTGTCGCCGTCGATCAGCCAAAGCTTCAGGTCGGTGTCCGGCAATTCACAGGCAACCAGTTGTGCGTCACCGAGCAACTCACCCAACGCCTGTTGCAGGTCGAGCGGTGCAATCATGGCGCTTTGACGAATTGCAGCTGACCCAGCGCTTGCGTCGTTGGCTGGCTGATGACTTGCGACGGCAGATGCAAAATCAGCTGGCCGGACTGGCTGGCGCGGCCCCGCAGTTCAACGCGGGCACCGACCGGGAAGGATTCCGGGTTGAAACGCAGGTGAAACGGCAGAATCTGATTGGTGCCGATCAGGCTGGAACTGGCCAGCAATTGTTGCGGGCGGTCCTTGTCATCGATCACCAGCAGCGCCAGTTCGACTTCGGCACCGGCCGGCACGCCTTGCAGGGTGCCGCTCAATTCACGCTGATAAGCGGGCAGCGGGCCGAGGTTGGCCGATTCCCTGGCTTTCTTCTGTGCCTGTTGTGGCGCGGGGCCTGGCGTCGGCGGCTGGGGCTTGGGCGCATCGCTGCTGCAGGCCACCAGCAGGCTGAAAAGACTGAGCAAAACGAGCGGTCTTAGGGACATTTTCGGCTCCAGCAAGGTGAAATCCATGGATCTAGCTCTATAGCCCGTCTGTATACCGCAAACCCTATGGCTTGTCTTGCCACGGGGATGCGCTACCATGGCCCTCCCTTTTTTTGTTGCCTGCCACCATGCACTGTCCCTTCTGCGGTGCCAACGACACCAAGGTCATCGACTCGCGTCTGGTCGCCGAGGGCGAACAGGTGCGCCGCCGGCGCGAATGCCTGGCCTGCGGCGAGCGTTTCACGACGTTCGAGACGGCCGAACTGGTGTTGCCACGCCTGATCAAAACCGACGGCAGCCGCCAGCCGTTCGACGAAGAAAAACTCCGCGCCGGCATGCAGCGTGCGCTGGAGAAGCGCCCGGTGAGTGTCGAGCGCCTGGAATCGTCGTTGGTGCACATCAAACACAAACTGCGCGCCACCGGTGAGCGAGAGGTTAAATCCCTTGTCGTCGGTGAACTGGTGATGGCCGAGCTGCAAAAGCTCGACGAAGTCGCCTACATTCGTTTCGCCTCCGTGTATCGGCGCTTCCAGGACCTCAACGAGTTCCGCGAAGAGATCGATCGCCTGGCCCGTGAGCCGGTGAAAGAATGACCACGTCCCCAGAGCAAGCCATCCTCGACGCCCATTACATGGCCCGTGCCCTGGAACTGGCGCGCAAAGGTCATTACACGACACACCCCAACCCTCGGGTTGGCTGCGTGATCGTGCGTGACGGGCAAATTGTCGGCGAAGGCTGGCACGTGCGCACCGGCGAACCCCACGCCGAAGTCCACGCCCTGCGCGCCGCCGGCGATAAGGCTCGAGGTGCCACCGCTTACGTGACCCTCGAACCTTGCAGCCACCACGGACGTACGCCGCCTTGTGCGGATGCGCTGGTACATGCAGGTGTGGCTCGGGTCGTCGCGGCGATGCAAGACCCGAACCCGTCGGTTGCCGGTCGTGGCATGCAGCGCCTGGACCAGGCCGGCATCGCTACCGAAAGCGGCGTGCTGGAAGGCGAAGCGCGCAAGCTCAACGAAGGTTTCCTCAAGCGCATGGAGCACGGTTTGCCGTTCGTGCGGGTCAAGTTGGCCATGAGCCTCGACGGTCGCACGGCGATGGAAAGCGGCGAAAGCCAATGGATCACCGGTCCTGCGGCGCGTTCTGCGGTACAGCGTCTGCGCGCCCAGGCCAGCGTAGTGCTGACCGGCGCCGACACGGTGCTGGCGGATAATGCCCGTTTGACCGTGCGTGCCGATGAGTTGGGCCTGGACCCTGAGCAAACGGCCCTGGCCATGAGCCGTCCGCCGCTGCGTGTGTTGATCGACGGTCGTCTGCGGGTGCCGCTGGATGCACCGTTCTTCAAGGCTGGCCCGGCGCTGGTCGCCACGTGCATGGCGATCGAGGAACAATACGCCAATGGTCCGGAATGCCTGATCGTGGCGGGTGAGGATGGCTTGGTCGACCTGCGCAAACTGCTGGTCGAACTGGCTAATCGCGGGGTCAACGAAGTGTTGGTCGAAGCGGGGCCGCGTCTGGCCGGGGCTTTCGCTCAGCAAGGGCTGGTGGACGAGTTTCAGATTTTCATCGCCGGCAAGTTTTTAGGTTCGTCTGCGCGTCCGTTGCTGGATTGGCCGCTCGCGCAAATGAAGGATGCGCCTGAACTCAAAATCACCGAAATTCGCGCGGTTGGCGATGACTGGCGAGTCATCGCCATTCCTTCGCCAGCGGCGAGCGTATAATTCCGGGCCTGCGCCACGCGACGGCCCTGTTCTCGAGGAGGACTCCATGTTTACCGGCATCATCGAATCCATCGGCAGTATTCGTGCATTGACCCCAAAAGGCGGAGATGTGCGGGTGCACGTAGAAACCGGCAAGCTCGATCTGAGCGACGTCAAACTGGGCGACAGCATCGCGGTCAACGGCGTGTGCCTGACGGCGGTTGAGTTACCAGGCAACGGCTTTGCGGCGGACGTCAGCCGCGAAACCCTCGACTGCACCGCGATGAACGACCTCAAAAGCGGCAGCCCGGTGAACCTGGAAAAAGCCCTGACCCCGACCACTCGCCTCGGCGGGCATCTGGTCAGCGGCCACGTCGATGGCGTGGGTGAAGTGGTTGCCCGTACCGAGAATGCTCGCGCTGTGGAGTTCCGCATCCGCGCTCCCAAAGAGCTGGCCAAGTACATCGCCCATAAAGGCTCGATCACTGTCGACGGCACCAGCCTGACCGTGAACGCGGTCGATGGCGCCGAGTTCCTGCTGACGATCATTCCGCACACCCTGAGCGAAACCATCATGGCGTCTTACCAGCCAGGTCGCCGGGTGAATCTTGAAGTTGACTTGCTGGCACGTTATCTGGAGCGCCTGTTACTAGGCGATAAGGCCGCAGAGCCAACGTCCAGTAACATCACCGAAAGCTTTCTGGCCGCCAACGGCTACCTCAAATCCTGACCCAAGGGGGTGCCTTGTGGCGCTCAATAGCATCGAAGAACTGGTTGAAGACATCCGCCAAGGCAAGATGGTCATCCTCATGGATGACGAAGACCGCGAGAACGAAGGCGACCTGATCATGGCCGCCGAGTGCTGCCAGCCAGAACACATCAACTTCATGGCCAAGCACGCCCGTGGCCTGATCTGCATGCCGATGAGCCGCGAGCGCTGCGAACTGCTGAAGCTGCCTCTGATGGCGCCGCGTAACGGCTCCGGTTTCGGCACCAAGTTCACCGTGTCCATCGAAGCGGCCACCGGCGTGACCACCGGCATCTCTGCCGCCGACCGTGCGCGTACCGTGCAGGCCGCTGCCGCAAAAGACGCCAAGGCTGAAGACATCGTCAGCCCCGGCCACATCTTCCCGCTGATGGCCCAAGCCGGCGGCACCCTCGCTCGCGCCGGCCATACCGAAGCGGCGTGCGACCTGGCGCGCATGGCCGGTTTCGAGCCGAGCGGCGTGATCTGCGAAGTGATGAACGACGACGGCACCATGTCCCGCCGCGCGGAACTGGAAGCGTTTGCTGCCGAACACAACATCAAGATCGGCACCATCGCCGACCTGATTCACTATCGGATGATCCACGAACGTACCGTTCAGCGGATTGCCGAGCAGCCGCTGGACAGCGAACTGGGCCAATTCAACCTGGTGACCTATCGTGATTCCGTGGAAGGCGACGTGCACATGGCCCTGACTCTGGGCACCGTGTGCGCCGAAGAGCCGACCCTGGTTCGGGTGCACAACATGGACCCGCTGCGCGACCTGTTGATGGTCAAGCAGCCTGGCCGCTGGAGCCTGCGCGCCGCGATGGCCGCGGTTGCCGAGGCTGGCAGCGGTGTCGTGCTGTTGCTCGGTCACCCGCTCGATGGCGACGTGTTGCTGGCGCATATCCGCGAAACCGCGGAGCACGTACCGGCGAAAAAACCGACCACCTACAGCATCGTCGGTGCCGGTTCGCAGATCCTTCGGGACCTGGGCGTGCGCAAAATGCGCCTGATGAGTGCGCCAATGAAATTTAATGCGATATCCGGTTTCGATCTGGAAGTTGTAGAATACGTGCCCTCCGAATAATGACCCGGAGATTCGTATTGTTGGCGTAGATCCATTGTGGCGAGGGGATTTATCCCCGTTGGACTGCGTAGCAGTCCCAAAACAGGGGCCGCTGCGCAGCCCAACGGGGATAAATCCCCTCGCCACAGGGTGTAATCAAGCAGCAATGCGGTTTTTTCCGGTCATGTGTTCGTGGCTAATATCACTGAGGGATGCGTACGAGACGCGTCCCGGCTCTTTAAGAGATCTAACGAATGACCCTGAAGACCATCGAAGGTACCTTCATCGCCCCTAAAGGCCGCTACGCTTTGGTAGTAGGCCGTTTCAACAGCTTCGTCGTTGAAAGTCTGGTCAGCGGTGCAGTTGATGCCCTGGTTCGCCACGGCGTGAGCGAAAGCGACATCACCATCATCCGCGCACCTGGCGCCTTCGAAATTCCGCTGGTTGCGCAGAAAGTCGCTCAGAAGGGCGAATACGCGGCAATCATCGCCCTGGGCGCGGTCATTCGTGGCGGTACTCCGCACTTCGAATACGTGGCGGGCGAATGCACCAAGGGCCTGGCCCAGGTGTCCATGGAGTTCGGCGTTCCAGTCGCATTTGGCGTGCTGACCGTTGATTCCATCGAGCAAGCCATCGAACGTTCCGGCACCAAGGCCGGTAACAAAGGTGCTGAAGCTGCCCTGTCCGCTCTGGAAATGGTCAGCCTGCTGGCGCAGTTGGAGGCCAAGTGATTAGCGACGAAAGCGATCGTTTCAACCCGCGCGATCCAAAGCCTGCGGATGCCGGCAAGCCATCGAAAAGCGTCAAGCGTCGCGAAGCCCGTCAGCTCGCGACTCAGGCGCTGTACCAATGGCACATGGCCAAGCAATCTTTGAACGAGATCGAAGCGCAGTTTCGGGTCGATAACGATTTCAGCGATGTCGATGCCGCTTACTTTCACGACATCCTGCACGGCGTTCCGGCTCACAAGCCTGAGATCGACGCTGCACTGACGCCGTGCCTGGACATCACTATCGAAGAGCTGGACCCGGTTGAACTGGCCGTTCTGCGTCTGTCGACCTGGGAACTGCTCAAGCGCGTCGACGTGCCGTACCGCGTTGTGATCAACGAAGGTATCGAGCTGGCGAAAGTCTTCGGTTCCACCGACGGCCACAAGTTCGTCAACGGTGTACTCGACAAGCTGGCCCCGCGTCTGCGTGAAGCTGAAGTGAAGGCGTTCAAGCGCTAATCGGCGCTTGCAGTGTCCTGTCTCGCCGATACGTTCGTTTTTTAGCGAGTGGCTGGTGTTGCCAGACAAGGCGCCGCGACGAGTCATAGCGGGCTATGGCGAGGAGCGGCAACGCAGTATGGCGACACCAGACGCCGCTAAAAAATGAACAGTATTGGTGAGACAGGACACCCAATGGGCGAGTTTGAGCTGATCCGCAATTTCTTCGCCGCCGCGCCTTGTGCGCAGGGCGGCGAAGGCGTTGCCCTTGGGATCGGCGATGACTGCGCCTTGCTGGCTGTTCCCCCCGGGGAACAGTTGGCCATTTCCACCGACACACTGGTTGCCGGTGTGCATTTCGCAGATCCTTGCGACCCGTTTCTGCTCGGTCAGCGTTCGCTGGCCGTGGCTGTTAGCGATCTGGCTGCCATGGGCGCCACTCCCGTTGCCTTTACCCTTGCCCTGACCTTGCCGACGGTGACCGCCGATTGGCTGGACGCCTTTGCCCGTGGTTTGAACCTCATGGCGCAAAGCTGCGGTGTGGCGTTGGTGGGCGGTGATACCACCCGTGGGCCGTTGAGCCTGACCATGACCGTGTTCGGTCGTGTGCCGGCCGGCAAGGCGTTGACCCGCAGCGGTGCGCAGCCAGGCGACTTGCTGTGCGTTGGCGGTGAACTTGGCAACGCGGCGGGGGCATTGCCGCTGGTACTCGGCCAGCGGACGGCTGAAGCCGCCATCGCCGATCCGCTGCTGGCGCATTACTGGTCGCCGCAGCCGCAACTCGCCTTGGGCCAGGCGCTGCGCGGTAAAGCCACCTCGGCGATGGACATCTCCGACGGCCTGCTCGCGGACTGCGGGCATATCGCCCTCGCGTCGAAGGTCGGCATTCAGGTTCAACGGGACACGCTGCCATTGTCGAAGGCTTTAGTGGCCTTCCTCGGTCAATCGGGTGCAGAAGTCGCGGCCCTGAGCGGCGGTGATGATTACGTACTGGCCTTTACCTTGCCGTCCGTCGAGTTGCCGAAATTGGTGGCCGATGGCTGGCCGATCCACGTGGTCGGCCGTGTTGTGACGGGGCAGGGCGTGGTGCTGCTGGACGCAGGCGGACAAGACATCACCCCGCAAACCCGGGGCTATCAACATTTTCGGGAGACACCGTGACAGATCATCCCAAACAGGTCCCGGCGGAATTCGTACCGCCCTCGGTCTGGCGCAATCCGTGGCATTTCCTGGCGTTCGGCTTCGGTTCGGGCACCTTGCCAAAAGCACCAGGCACCTGGGGCTCGTTAGTTGCGCTACCCTTTATCCCGTTGTGGCAGATGCTGCCCGACTGGGGCTACTGGCTGATGCTCGGCATCACCATGCTGTTTGGCTTCTGGCTGTGCGGCAAGGTCGCCGACGATTTGCGGGTACACGACCACGAAGGCATCGTCTGGGATGAAATGGTCGGGATGTGGATCACCTTGTGGCTGGTGCCAGAAGGTTGGTACTGGTTGCTGGCGGGGTTTTTGATGTTCCGCTTCTTCGACATCCTCAAGCCGTGGCCGATTCGCTGGATCGACCGGCATGTGCATGGCGGTGTCGGGATCATGCTCGATGACGTATTGGCCGGGGTGTTTGCGTGGTTGGCGATGCAGGGGCTGGTATGGATTTTTGCCTGACGGGCAAAACAGAGGACTAGGGATGGCTCGACGCTGGTTGGCTCTGATGATTTTCGCGATGTTTTGCTCACTCGCCCAGGCGGGTGACGAGACGCCGCCGTCGGTGATTCATCTGGCCAGCGAAGACTGGGAAGACTACACCGCCGCCGATGGCCACGGTCTGGGCTGGGACGTGTTGCGGGAAGTCTTCGAACCGGCGGGGGTTAAACTGGACATCCGCAGCGAACCCTACGTTCGCTCCATGGGCCTGGCCCAGCGCGGTGAAGTGGATGCCTGCGTCGGCTCCTATCTTGATGAGTCCAGCGATCTGCTCTATCCGCGCTGGAACTTCGATACCGATCACATCTATGCCCTAGGCCTGGCCAGCAACCCCGCGCCGACCCCGGAAACCCTGGGCAACTATCGACTGGCCTGGGTCCGCGGCTACGACTTTCAGGACTACCTGCCCAACATACGCCGCTATAACGAAGTCATGCGGCGTACCGGGATCTTGTCGATGTTGACCCACAACCGCGCCGACTTTTACATCGACGCGCTGACCGAGGTCGACTACGTCCTCAAGTGGGCCAAGGATCCGACGCAGTTCCGTCGCACCCACATCGCGGAATTGCCGCTGTATATGTGCTTTGCCAAGACCCCCAGGGCTCGCACCCTGATGGCGCTGTTCGATCAACGCATGGAGCAACTGGTGAAAAACGGCCAGCTGAAACCGATCTTCGAGCGTTGGAAACAACCCTATCCGTTCGACTCGAACTGACCACAAATCCTGTGGTTGGAGACGATCCCATGTGGGAGCGAGCTTGCTCGCGATAGCGGATTGTCAGTCACATCTGTATTAGCTGACCGTCCGCCATCGCGAGCAAGCTCGCTCCCACAGGGGGCTGGGTCGGGCCAGATATCTAACTTTTTGATTGTTATGCCCCATAATTCAGCCTAAGCGTCTGTCGGAACGTGCTGTTACAATGCCGCGTCTGCGAATCTCCAGTACTTATTGATCAGGAGCACACCGGTGCCTGTCGTTTTTGTCGCCGCTTCCAAGCTGCCAACGCCTTTTGCGCAATTCACCATGCACGGCTTTCTCGATGAAGAAAACGGGCGCGAGCACGTTGTGCTGAGCCTGGGTGAGTTCGTCGACGGTGCCCCGGTACTCGGCCGGTTGCACTCCGAATGCCTGACTGGCGATGCCTTGTTCAGCCAGCGTTGCGACTGCGGCTCGCAACTCGAGGCCGCCTTGCAGGCCATCGCCCGTGAAGGCCGTGGCGTGTTGCTCTACTTGCGTCAAGAAGGCCGTGGCATTGGCCTGCTGAACAAGATCCGCGCCTATGAATTGCAGGATGGCGGCGCCGATACTGTTGAAGCCAACGAGCGTTTGGGCTTTGCCGCCGACCAGCGCGACTACGCCATGTGCCTGCCGATGCTGGAGCACTTGGGCGTGAAATCCCTGCGTTTGATGACCAACAACCCACGCAAGGTCAAAGCCTTGACCGACATGGGTATCGTCGTCGCCGAGCGCGTGCCGCTGCACACCGGCCATAACCCGCATAACAAACTCTACCTGGCCACCAAGGCCAGCAAGCTCGACCATATGATGGGCAACGAGCATCAGGGTGAGGCTGACCGGGCGTGACCCGCGGTCAGGTTCGGCGGCGACTGTCCGTCAGTTGGTGGCAATACCTGGCGCTGGCCTTGGTGCCGCTGTTTGTGATCAACGGCGTGTTTGGTCAGAGCGAGGCGATCCTGCCGGTGCTGGCGATGCCGCTGTTCATCGCCGGTGTGGCGTCGATGTTTGTTAGCCTGAAATTCTTTGGCGGCTACAAACACGCGTTGATCGCCACTCAACAAGCCCTCGACACCCCTGAAGAACCTGCTGCCTGGATCGCTCTGGCGGCCAAGCGTCGCACGGCGTTCCTGGCTGCCGGCCTGCCGGCGTGGATCGGCGCGCTAGCGGTATTCGTCGGTCTCGAAGCCGTGCCGTTGATGCTGCTGGCGCTGTCGACCCTGGTGCTGTTCTACCTCTATCGTATTCCGCGTCAACTCGGCTGATGCGGCCCGTCTGGCTGGCGGTTTTGCTGCTGGCCGTCAGTGGCCCGGCGGCTGCGGTCGAACGCGTTGTCAGCCTCGCGCCATCGCTCTCTGAAATCGTTGTTGAGCTGGGTTCAGCCGACCTGCTGGTGGGTGTACTGGATGCCGGTGAGCGTCCTGCCGAGCTCAAAGACCTGCCTTCGGTTGGCCGCTACGGTCAGTTGGACATGGAGCGATTGCTCAGTCTCAAACCCGATCTGTTGTTGCTCTGGCCCGGCAGCGTTGGCCCGGCCCAGCGTGAACAGCTCAAGCGGTTGAACATCCCGACCTACGTTGCCGAACCCCACAACCTCGAACAACTCACGTCGCAGATTGAGGCGATTGCCGCACAGCTCGGCCGTCCGGAGCGTGGCGTTTCATTGGCTGAAAAGTTGCGTCAGCGGCTGGATTCTCTGCGCCAGCGGTATCGTCGGGATGTGCCCTTGCGGGTGTTTTATCAGGTCTGGGATCGGCCGCTGTACACCGTTGGCGGCGGGCAGATCATCAGCGATGCGCTTGAAGTGTGCGGAGCGCGCAATGTGTTTGCCGACCTGACCCTGCCGGCGCCGCAGGTCAGTATTGAGGCGGTATTGCAGCGTAATCCGGAAGTGATTCTGGCCAGCGATCAGGCGCAACTCGATGCGTGGAAAGCCTGGCCGCAGGTTGCCGCAGTGGCGCAGGGGCAATTGCTGTTGGTGACGGATAAAGGGCTGGAACGGCCGAGCGGGCAGATGATCGAAGCGACGGCCAAGCTTTGCCAAGTCATCGCGCCGGACCGCTGAGACCGAGGTGCCTGCATCGCGAGCAAGCTCGCTCCCACAGGGGTTTTGTGTCGTTCACAAATCCAGTGTGGGAGCGAGCTTGCTCGCGATGAGGCCAGTCCAAACACCACAAATCAGGTCAGAGAGCCGGCGTCCACGTCACCCCAAACATCCACGCCCGACCTTCCTCGCGATATCCATGCTGACTGCCGTCATGGCTGTACAGCGCCCGGCTGTAACCCTTGTCCAGCAGGTTATCGACCTTCAGCTCAAGCTTGATCTCACGATTCAATTCCCAGCTGCTGCGCAACCCCAGCAACGCATACCCGCCCAACGGCTGCTGATTGTTCTCATCGTCGTAGCTGCTGCTCACAGCCTGCCAGCTGGCGCCGAGCCCTAGCCGGCCGAACTGCCGATCCAGATCCAGGCTCAAGGTCCGCCGCGCACGGCGAGCCAGGGTGTGGCCGCTGTCGCGATCGCGCGGGTCGATGATCGCCACGCCGAGGTTGCTCTGCCATCCGAACAGTTCCTGTTTCAGTGCCGCCTCGAACCCGTTGATCCTCGCCGATGCCACGTTCTGCGGCCGTGAGTTGCTACCGAAAATAATCGCGTCTTCCAGGTCCGTCCGGTACAGAGAAGCTTCAAGGCGAGCGGTGTCGGTCAGTTGACTGCGCCATTGCAACTCATAGCTTTTCGACGTCTCGGGTTTCAGATCCGGATTACTGAAGTCGGGGTAATACAGATCATTGAACGTCGGCGCGCGGAAACCTTCGCTGTAGGTCAGCAGCACATCGTTGTCCGGATTCAGCGGCAGGGTGAAGGTGCCGCTCCAGCTGTTCTGGCCGCCGAACTGCTGGTTCTGATCCCGGCGCAGGCCCAGTTCGGTGGAGAAGCTGTCCGCCTGGTAATGATGCTGAATGAACGCCGCACGGTTCCAGCGGCTGTCCTCGTCGAATGGTGTGCTGCTGTTGATCCGGTCTTCGTACCAGTCGCCGCCGAGAATCAGGCCGTTGCGCTCGTCGAGGGTCAGGTCGTTCTGCCAGTTCACCGAGTCGCGATACGTGTTGAACACACTGCGTTCGTCACTGAGCTTGTCCAAAGTCTTTTCGCGGTTTTCGCTATGGCCGAACTCGATGCGGGTTTTCCACAGGTCACTGATACGCGCATCGACGTAACTGCTGACGCTGCTCACCGCGAAGTCGCTGTAGGGCTGCTGCTGGACTGACTCCAACGTGTCCATGTCGAAGCGGCCGAACGGATTGTCGAACTCACTTTTGCCACGGTTATCCAGCAGGTTGGCGCCGATTTCGAGGTCATCGGTGAGGGCGTGACTCAGGCTCAAACTCAGCGATTTGTTGCGGTATTCGTCATGATCGCCATCGCTGGGATAGGACTCGCGGGTGCGATTGATTCCGGCGGTTTCATCAAGGCTGGCGCCGAGATTGAATCGCGTCTGCTCGTCGCCACCGGACAGCCCGAGGCTGCGTTCCCAGTTCTGGTTGCTGCCAAAGCCCACGTGCATTCGCGGTTGCAGGCCTTGTTCTTCGCCACGGCGAGTGAAGATCTGGATCACCCCGCCAATCGCATCGCTGCCATAAATCACCGAGCGGGAACCGCGCAGCACTTCCACGCGCTCGACCTGTTCGATGTTGATGTGTTGCAGGTTGCTGTCGCCCGAGGTGGAGTTGCCGATGCGCTGGCCGTCGACCAGCACCAGGCTTTGGGCCGACTTGGTGCCACGAATGTAAATCCCCGGCAGGCTGCCGCGCCCGCCGGTTTGCCCGACCTGCACACCCGGCACACGACGCAGCAAGTCAGTGACACTGCTCGGTTGCAGACGATCGATGTCTTCGCGGGTGAACACGGTGTTGGCGGCGCTGCTGTCATTGCGCGCTTCGACCTGACGGTTGGCGCTGATCAGCACGTCGGGAAGCTTCAGGGCCTGATCGCGTTCGAAGGTGTCGGCCAGCAGTTGGCCGGCCGGCAGCAGGGTCAGCGTCAGGGCGAGGCGGGAGAGTTTCACGGGCAGTCCATTAACTTGGGAGCGAAATACATTTTTGAAAGGCATGAAAACCAATGTGGGAGCGAGCTTGCTCGCGATGGCGGTGTGTCAGTCAACGAATAGGTCGACTGTCAGACCGCTATCGCGAGCAAGCTCGCTCCCACAGGGTTTTGTATGTGTCTTTAGAGGTTCAGCAGTTGCAGACGCTCACGAACCGAAGCTTCGATCCCGGCCTCATCCAGCCCGCACTCGGCCAGCATTTGCGCAGGTTTGGCGTGCTCGACGTAACTGTCCGGCAAGCCCAGGTGCAGCACCGACTTGAGGATGTTTTCGCGGGCGAGAAACTCGCTGACGGCGCCACCGGCACCGCCCATGATCGCGTTCTCTTCGATGGTCACCAGCAGCTCGTGGCTGCCGGCGATGTCGCGAACCAGTGCTTCATCGAGCGGCTTGACGAAACGCATGTCGACCACGGTGGCATCCAGCGTCTCGGCGACTTTCAGCGCCTCGGCCAGTTGCACGCCGAACACCAGCAGGGCGACTTTGCTGCCCTGGCGACGAACCACACCCTTGCCGATTTCGATTGGTTCGAGGTTTTTCTCGATCGTCGCGTTCGGGCCAGAGCCGCGCGGATAACGCACTGCCGCCGGGCCGTTGAACAGGTGGCCGGTGGTGAGCATTTTGCGCAGTTCGTTTTCGTCGCTCGGGGTCATCACCAGCATGCCGGGGATGCAGCGCAGGAACGACAGGTCGAAGCTGCCCGCGTGAGTCGGGCCGTCTTCGCCCACCAGACCCGCGCGGTCGATGGCGAACAGCACGTCGAGGTTTTGCACCGCTACGTCATGAATCAACTGATCGTAGCCACGTTGCAGGAACGTCGAATAGATCGCCACCACCGGTTTCGCGCCTTCGCAGGCCATGCCGGCAGCGAGGGTCACGGCGTGTTGTTCGGCAATCGCCACATCGAAATAGCGCAGCGGGAAACGCTCGCTGAAGGCCACCAGGTCGGAGCCTTCTTTCATCGCCGGGGTAATGCCCACCAAACGCGGATCAGACGCGGCCATGTCGCATAGCCACTCACCGAACACACCGGAATATTTCGGTCCGCCAGCTTTCTTCGGTGCGGCGGCCGGAGCGTCCAGTGGTTCGAGTTTGGTGATCGCGTGGTAACCGATCGGGTCGACTTCTGCCGGGGCGAAGCCTTTGCCTTTCTTTGTGACGACGTGCAGGAACTGCGGGCCTTTGAGATCGCGCATGTTGCGCAGGGTGGCGATCAGGGTCGGCAGGTCGTGGCCATCGATCGGGCCGATGTAGTTCCAGCCCAGCTCTTCGAACAGCGTGCCGGGAACCAGCATACCTTTTGCGTATTCTTCGGTACGACGGGCGATTTCCCAAGCACCGGGCAGGCGCGACAGGACCTTTTTGCTGCCTTCGCGCATGCTCGCGTAAGTGCGGCTGGAAAGGATTTTCGCCAGGTAGTTCGACAGCCCGCCGACGTTGCGCGAGATCGACATGTCGTTGTCGTTGAGGATCACCAGCATGTTGGCGTCCACTTCCGGCGCATGGTTCAGCGCCTCGAAGGCCATGCCTGCGGTCAGTGCGCCATCGCCGATCACGGCGATCGCCTTGCGATCACTGTTTTGCAGGCGGGCGGCAATGGCCATGCCCAGCGCTGCGCTGATCGAGGTGCTGGAGTGGCCGACACCAAAGGTGTCGTACTCGCTCTCGGAACGACGCGGGAAGGCTGCGACGCCGTCCTTCTGGCGCAGGGTGCTCATGCGCTCGCGACGGCCGGTGAGGATTTTGTGCGGATAGGCCTGATGACCCACGTCCCATACCAGCCGGTCGTCCGGGGTGTCGAAGACGTAATGCAGCGCGATGGTCAGCTCGATGACGCCCAGGCCGGCACCGAAATGCCCGCCGGTCTGACCGACCGTGTAGAGCAATTCCAGGCGCAACTCATCGGCCAGGGTTTCCAGCTCGGCTTCGCCTAACCGGCGCAGGCCGTCCGGCGTGTTGGCACGGTCGAGCAGGGGCGTGGTCGGGCGCTTGCGGGGAATCTCATGAAACGTCGTGGGCATCAGGCGAATCGTTATAGGTATAAAAGATGCGGCAGTTTACCTGATGCATCGCCCCCTGCCCACGCGTTGGTATTTTTTGGCGTATACGCCGTCAGCTGCGCCGATCGACGATATAACGGGCCAGATCGCGCAACGGCTCGGCCGCCGCGTCAAACGGTCGCAGCGCATGCAGGGCTTGATCGCGCAGTTCCAGGGCGTAGGCCTTGGCAGCATCGAGACCGAGCAGGGCCGGGTAGGTTGGCTTGTCGCGTGCGATGTCGGCGCCCTGGCGTTTGCCGAGGGTTTCGGTATCGCTTTCGACGTCGAGAATGTCGTCCTGCACCTGGAACGCCAGGCCAATGGCCTGTGCATAAGTCTGCAAAGACTTCAGTTCGTCTTTTTCGGCGCGACCACTGGCGAGGGCGCCGAGTTTGACGCTGACCTCGATCAGCGCGCCGGTCTTGTGCCGGTGCATGTATTCGAGGGCTTTTTGATCGAGTTTCAGACCGACCGAACCGAGGTCGATGGCTTGACCGCCGACCATGCCTGCCGGGCCCGCGGCCAATGCGAGAGCACTGACCATTTGCAGGCGGAGGTGATCGGAGGTGAGAGCAGCGTCAGAGTTGCTCAGGCGCGGGTCCAGCAGGGCGCTGAAGGCCAGGCTCTGCAAACCGTCACCGGCCAGAATCGCGCAGGCTTCATCGAATTTTTTGTGAGTGGTCGGCTGGCCGCGACGCAGATCGTCGTCGTCCATGGCCGGCAAATCGTCATGCACCAGGGAATAAGCGTGAATCAGCTCCACCGCGCAAGCTGCGCCGTTGGCTTGCTCAGCCTTGCCGCCCAGCGCTTCGCACGCGGCGTAGGCCAGCAGCGGGCGGACCCGTTTGCCGCCATTCATCACGCTGTAGCGCATGGCCTCGTAAAGACGCGCGAGCTCAGGGCTCGGCGCGTTGAACAGGGTTTCCAGTGCTGCGTTGACGCGGGCCTGGCTGGTCGCCGAATACGCTGCAATCATTCTGGTTGATCCGCGTCGAAGGGTTCCTCGGCTAGCTCGCCATCGCGCTCGAGCAGCACCTGAACCTTTTGCTCGGCCTGGGCCAGCGCCGCCTGGCAATCGCGGGTCAGACCGATGCCTTGCTCGAAAGCCGTCAGCGAGTCTTCCAGCGACAATTCGCCGTTCTCCAGACGCTCCACCAGCGTTTGCAGGTCAGCGAGAGATTGTTCGAAATCCAGTGCAGCTTTTTTGCGGGCCATGGCGGCTATTTCCGGTTGACGTTAAACCGGCGCGACACTAGCAGACATGGGGGTTATGGGCAAATGAGGGCGGCATTTCAGCCACTGCTTTCAGCCGCAACACACGCTATGTAGCAGCTGGCGAAGCCTGCGTCCGGCTGCGCAGCAGTCGCCAATCCTGCGTGCACGGTATGCCTGATGTACCGCGAGTTCTGTTTTTACGACTGCTGCGCAGCCGAACGCAGGCTTAGCCAGCTGCTACAGGGTATGTGTGCTCCTGCAACTGCTTAACTGACTGGCATTAG
>NZ_LACH01000119.1 GCF_000968015.1 Pseudomonas fluorescens | reverse complement strand
CCCATCTGTTGAATGTGCTGGCAAGCTCGCTCCCACAGGGGTTCAGCGGCGTTCACGAAACCCGGGCGCAACCCCCATCCACTGTGGGAGCGGGCTTGCTCGCGATAGCGGTTTGTCAGCCAGCATTAATGTTGAATGTGCCGCCCTCTTCGCGAGCAAGCTCGCTCCCACAGGGGTTCAGCGGCGTTCACGAAACCCGGGCGCAACCCCCATCCATTGTGGGAGTGAGCCTGCTCGCGATAGCGGTCGGTCGGCCACCCCATCTGTTGA
>NZ_LACH01000118.1 GCF_000968015.1 Pseudomonas fluorescens | reverse complement strand
GACGCGTAGCGCGGCTCGTTCAAACGCAGGTCGGTGGTGACGATGGCCGGCAGTTTCAGGGAAACCGTCTGCGCGCCGCCGTCGACTTCGCGAGTCACGGCAACGCTGTCGCCGC
The DNA here is from genome assembly GCF_000968015.1 of Pseudomonas fluorescens. GTDB lineage: Bacteria > Pseudomonadota > Gammaproteobacteria > Pseudomonadales > Pseudomonadaceae > Aquipseudomonas > Aquipseudomonas fluorescens_W. The sequence continues at coordinate 283 of NZ_LACH01000118.1, read as the reverse complement.
TGATGTCGACTTTGGACGCGAACGTGCCCTGACCGTAGCCGCTCAATGCCGCGAGCATCTGGCCCGTCTGGTTGTTGTCGCTGTCGATGGCTTGTTTGCCAAGGATCACCAGCTGAGGCTGTTCCTTGTCAACAACAGCCTTGAGCAGCTTGGCAACGGCCAGCGAAGTCAGGTCTTCAGCGGATTCGACGAGGATGGCGCGGTCGGCACCCAGAGCCAGCGCGGTGCGCAGTTGCTCTTGAGCGGTGGACGGGCCGATGGAGACGACGACGATTTCAGTCGC
>NZ_LACH01000117.1 GCF_000968015.1 Pseudomonas fluorescens | reverse complement strand
AGCCTGCTCGCGAAAGCGGCGACACGGTCCACCAGACAATCCCCAATAAAAAGCCCCGCGCTTCTCTCGAAGGCGGGGCTTTTTGTGCAGCATCCAGATCTTAAGGCGCGTACGTCAGCAACAGCTCACTCGGCACTTTAAAGTCCAGCGACATCATCACGCTCAACGCGGTAATGGTGAAGATCGAGAACACGAACAGCTTGCGTGCCCAGACCGTGTCATCCACTGCCTTGTAGCCGGTCCAGGCCATGTACAACCAGTACATGCCCATGGCCGCGGCGACGGCGAGGTAGCTCATGCCGGCGTAGCCGCTGAAGGTCAGCATCAAGGTCGCCACGAGGAACGCCAGGATGTAGAGCAGAATGTGCTTCTTGGCCACTTCAATGCCGCGCTTCACCGGCAACACCGGAATCGATGCAGCCAGGTAATCGTTGAAGCGGAAGATCGCGATGGCGTAGGAATGCGGCATCTGCCACAGGCTGAACATCACCAGCAACGTCAGTGCGGCCATGTCGAAGCTGTTCGTCACCGCGACGTAGCCAATCACCGGCGGCATGGCGCCCGACAGACTGCCCACCAGCGTGCCGTGAACCGACTTGCGCTTGAGGTACAGGCTGTAGAAGCCGACGTAGATGACAAAGCCGATCACCGCGAACAAAGCGGCCAACGGGTTGGCCACTTTGTACAACAGTGCAACGCCGAAAACACCCAGGACGGTCGCAAACGCCAGGGCCAGTTTCAGGGAGATCAAACCCTGGACCAGCGCCCGGTTTTTGGTGCGTTCCATCTTCAGGTCGATGTCGCGGTCGATGCAGTTGTTGAACACGCAACCGGAAGCCACCACCAGCGACGTGCCGATCATGGCGGCCAGGAAAATGGCCAGATCGACATGCCCTTTCGAGGCCAGGAAAAATCCGCCTGCCACAGAAAGCACGTTACCGAAAATGATCCCCGGTTTGGTGATTTGGATAAAGTGCTTAAAGGACATCCGGACTTTCCTCAGTGCGCCATCATGTTGGTGTGGATGCTGTACATGATCCACAGCGACAGGCCTACCAACAGGACGATGACCAGTGCAGCGAAGACAAACGCGATCACGTTGTTACGCTGGGCAGCGGAGCGATCCAGGTGGAGGAAGTACACCAGGTGCACCAGCACCTGGATGACTGCGAAGGCCAGTACGATCCACAGGGTCAGGGCTTTCGGCAGCGATGGGTACATCACCAGGCCGAAAGGAATGACCGTCAGGATCACCGACAGAATAAAACCGATAGCGTAAGACTTGACGCTGCCGTGGCTGGCGTCGTGGCTATCGTGGGAATGAGCGTTAGCCATTTACATAGTCCCCATCAGATAAACAACGGTGAATACGCAGATCCACACCACGTCCAGGAAGTGCCAGAACAGGCTCAGGCAGCTCAGACGGGTCTTGTTGGTCGCCGTCAGGCCGTTTTTCTGCACCTGATACATCATGATCGCCATCCAGATCAGACCGCTGGTCACGTGCAGACCGTGGGTGCCGACCAGGGTGAAGAACCCGGACAGGAAGCCGCTGCGGCTAGGACCGAAGCCCTCGGAGATCAGCATGTGGAACTCGTTGATCTCCATGCCGATGAAGCCGGCGCCGAACAGGAAGGTCATGCCCAGCCAGCCCAGTACCTGGTTCTTCTTGCCCTTGAACAACGCCAGCATGGCGAAGCCGTAGGTGATCGAACTGAACAGCAGCAGAGCGGTTTCGCCCAGTACGTACGGCAGTTCGAAGATGTCGTGGCCCGACGGGCCACCCGCTACGTTGTTAACCAGTACCGCGTACGCCGCGAAGATCGACGCAAACAGAATGCAGTCGGTCATCAGGTAGAGCCAGAAACCGAATACGGTCATCTCGCCCGAGTCGTGGTGATGGTCGTCGTGCCCATGGTCCGTGCCATGGGCGTGTCCAGCAGTGGTCACTAAGTTCGACATGGTTTAAGCCTGTTCCAACGAGGTTTCAACACGGGTGGCGGTGGCTGGAACTTTTCCGGCCGCTACCAGACGCTTGTGCTGCTCGGCTTCGATGCGCTCGATCACGTCGACCGGCACCATGTAGCCTTGATCATCACGTGCAGCGTGGATCACGAAGTAGCCCACGGTGCCAACCAGGCCAACGATGGCCAACCACCAGATGTGCCAGATCATCGCGAAACCGAACACGGTCAACAGAGCACCCATGACCACACCGGTCGCGGTGTTGTTTGGCATGTGGATCGGTTCGTACTTGGCCGGAGCCTTGTACGCGGTACCGTTTTCCTTGGCTTCGGTGAACGGATCGATGGTGTCTGCTTTTGGCAGCACGGCAAAGTTGTAGAACGGTGGTGGCGACGAGGTCGACCATTCCAGCGTGTGTGCATTCCACGGGTCACCGTGGTCGCACATGTTTTCCGGCTTGTTGCGATCACGCACGCTGACGTACAACTGAATCAGCTGGCAGGCGATACCGGCCGCGATCATCACCGCACCGAACATGGCGACGTACAGGTACGGCACCCACTCAGGGTTGGTGGTGGCGTTCAGACGACGGGTCATGCCCATGAAGCCCAGTGCATAGAGCGGCATGAACGCGACGAAGAAGCCCGAGATCCAGAACCAGAACGCTGCCTTGCCCCAACCTTCGTGCAGCTTGAAGCCGAACGCTTTAGGGAAGTAGAAGCCGAAGCCTGCGATGTAGCCGAATACCGCGCCGCCGATGATCACGTTGTGGAAGTGAGCGATCACGAACAGGCTGTTGTGCAGGACGAAGTCCGCACCCGGGATGGCCAGCAGTACGCCGGTCATGCCGCCGATGGCGAAGGTCACCATGAAGCCCAGGGTCCACAGAACCTGGCTGGTGAAACGCAGACGCCCTTGGTAAATGGTGAACAGCCAGTTGAATAGCTTCACCCCCGTCGGGATCGAAATCAGCATCGTCGCCAGACCGAAGAAGGCGTTGACGCTGGCACCCGAACCCATGGTGAAGAAGTGGTGCAGCCAGACCATGAAGCCCAGGATCGAGATCGCGCCCGATGCGTAGACCATCGAGTGGTGGCCGAACAGACGCTTGCCGGTGAAGGTCGAGATGACTTCGGAGAAGATCCCGAACGCCGGCAGAATCAGGATGTAAACCTCGGGGTGACCCCAAGCCCAGAACAGGTTGACGTACATCATCGGATTGCCACCAAGTTCATTGGTGAAAATGTGGAAATCCATGTAACGGTCAAGCGTCAGCAGTGCCAGGGTAGCGGTCAGGATCGGGAACGAGGCCACGATCAGGACGTTGGCCCAGGTGCAGGTCCAGGTGAAGATCGGCATGTCCATCAGCTTCATGCCCGGGGTACGCATTTTCAGCACGGTGGCCAGGAAGTTGACCCCCGTCAGCGTCGTACCTAACCCGGATAGCTGTAGCGCCCAGATGTAGTAGTCCATCCCCACGCCAGGGCTGTATTGCAGGCCCGACAGCGGCGGATAGGCAACCCAACCGGTCTTGGCGAATTCGCCGACGCCCAGGGACAGGTTGATCAGCACCACGCCAGACACCAGCAGCCAGAAGCTCAGGGAGTTCAGGAACGGGAAGGCCACGTCACGCGCGCCGATCTGCAGCGGCACTGCAAGGTTCATCAGGCCGGTGAAGAATGGCATCGCCATGAAGATGATCATGATCACACCGTGAGCGGTGAAGATCTGGTCATAGTGTTCAGGCGGCAGGTAGCCAGGCGAACCCTCGGTGGCCATGGCCAACTGGGTACGCATCATGATGGCGTCGGCAAAACCGCGCAGCAGCATGACCATGGCAACGACGATGTACATCACGCCGATTTTCTTGTGGTCGACCGAGGTCAGCCACTCGGACCACAGGTAGGTCCACTTCTTGAAATAGGTGATTGCAGCGAACAGCGCCAGACCACCGATCGCGATCATGGCGATGGTTATCATCACGATCGGTTCGTGGAACGGGACCGCTTCCCAACTTAATTTACCAAACATCGTTTACTCCTCTGCCCCGGCAGCTGAATGCGAACTCATGTCCATCCCTTCCATGGCGGCCATTTCGTGCTCTTTCTTCTCGTGGTGCATCGGCTTGCCCGGATTCATACCTTCGTACTTGTCGACGATGATCTGGAACAGGTTTGGCGTGACCGAGGAGTAGAGCTCGACTGGGTTGTTCTGGCTTGGCTTGGAAAGGGCTTCGTATTCAGCTTTTTCAAGCTGTTTAGGTGCCTTTTTGACTTCGCTGACCCAGGCGTCGAAATCTTCCTGAGAGGTGGCGATAGCTTTGAATTTCATGCCGGTGAAACCAGCGCCGCTGTAGTTGGCGGAGATACCGTCCATTTCAGCGTTCTGGTTGGCGATCAGGTGCAGTTTGGTCTGCATGCCGGCCATCGCGTAGATCTGGCCGCCCAGCGCCGGGATGAAGAACGAGTTCATCACGGAGTCCGAAGTGATCTTGAAGTTGATCGGCGTGTGCGCCGGGAACACGATCTTGTTGACGGTGGCGATGCCTTGCTCTGGATAGATGAACATCCACTTCCAGTCCAGCGCGACGACTTCAATGGTGATCGGCTTGACGTCGGATTCCAGCGGCTTGTAAGGGTCCAGCGCGTGGGTCGACTTGTAGGTGACATAACCCAGGGCAATGATGATCAGCACTGGAACAGCCCACACCGCGATTTCAATCTTGGTGGAGTGCGACCATTTCGGCGTGTAGACGGCGTCGGTGTTGGACGCGCGGTATTTCCAGGCGAACAGGAAGGTCATGACGATGACCGGAACCACGACCAACAGCATCAGCAGCGTTGCGGTGATGATCAGGTTTCGCTCGTCCAGGCCGACCTGGCCCTTGGGATCGAGCAAGGTCATGTTGCAGCCTGACAGCAACAACGTGCCGATCAGCGGCAATAAGCCTAGTAGTCTGGGGTACCTGTTTTTACTCATCTCACGACCTCTAAAGCAGCTTGCGCAATGCAGTTGGGTTTTGATCGCCAACACTTCACCCTGCCAAGGGTTGGCATTTTTCTTGGATTGAATAAGTGGCTGCCCGTCGCGCGTCAGACGCTGTTCGACAAATCCTGGGCCAGCGTTGAGTTCTTATTCGAATTCGTGGTCAAAGGCCTTGTTACAGACCAATTCCATTTGGTGCGGATAGTTGGAAGGCACCGACACCTGGGAGTCGCATGAAGCCAATCGGCCTCTCGACGCCCTATTCCTGCTCAGGGATGAGCAGTGCCGGGAATTCAGTGCGGGCGATTGTAGATATGTAACGTTTTATAAACCATGTCTCATCCCGAAATAATTTTTATCCATTCCAGCAACAATCATTAACGGTATTTGCAAAAGTGCGCCATGGTATCGAAATTAATTCTCAACAAAAACACCAAAAATTGTAGGTCTACCTCAGGCAGTTCAGACAGTATCGAAGGCTCTGCGCCCTCCTTCGACCCTGCCAAGGCCCCCATGTGACAAGGGCTTCGTCGATTCGCCAGGGCCTGTTAAAACTGCCTGTTCCGGATTTTTGAGGCTGAAGTTGCCAGACGTTAAAACAGGCCAATTTTGTTGCGTAACCCTGTACCAATTCGGCGCCCTGAAATGCCTTGCGACACTCCCGCTGTGACAACATGTCGCACACGTGCCGCACCCAGACTTGTCGCGCATCAAGGTCATTTTACCTGCGCCCCGAAATGCAAAATGCCCCGGCCCCCTCAACGAGGGCCGGGGCATTTTTTTGTATGGCAGCGATTGCGGCGGATGACTTCAGCGTAGGACTTTGCGGTTACGCGAAGTGAGCAGCGGCACCAGCACCACGATCAGCACAAAGGCTAGCAGCGCCCACTGTGCAAGCGACAGACCGAGGATCGGCGGGTACGGCGTGGAGCAGAAGCCGTCGACCTGGAAGCCCAGCGGGAAGATTTTCGCCAGTGGCAAACCGTCGACGATCGGTTGCAGCACGTCGATGCCGCAACTGACCGCCGGATAGAACTGGGTAAAGACGTGATGCCCGGCCACTCCGGCACCTGCTAGGGCGCAGATCACCACCAGGGTTTCAAATACCGTAATGCTGCGGCGGGTGCGCATGGCCGCGCCGATGAACGCGAAGAGCGCAATCAGCAGCAACGCATAACGTTGCAGGATGCACAGCGGGCATGGCGCCTCACCCAGAACAATTTGCATGTACAGCGCGCCACCGATCAGCGCCAGGCAGATGATGCCCAGCAACACCAGATAGCGCCGTTCACGGCCCAACCGCATCGTTTCCTCGCTCATTGCGTTTCCCTTCTAAATATCGATTGCCCAGAAGTCTACACGCTGGCCCTGACCTTTGAGAGTCCGGCGCGCACAGCGGGGTATCGGGGAATAGACGACGAGCCGGTTAAGAAGGGATTAAATCTCAAGCCATCTGGAGCAGGCGAACTAATGCTTAACGCTAATTCATTGTAGGAGCGAGCCTGCTCGCGAAAAACATCTGAACAACGCGTTCATTCAGACAGCCCGCGTTATCGTTGACGTCCATCGCGAGCAGGCTCGCTCCTACAGGGGGAAGCGTGCTTGATCAGTCGCCGTAGATATCAGACTTGAAGTACTTCTCTGAAATCTTCTGGTATTCGCCACTGGCGCGAATGCCGTCAATGGCCGTGTTCAGCTCGGAGACCAACTCGGTGTTGCCCTTGCGCACTGCAATCCCGGCGCCCTCACCCACGTATTTCGGATCCTTGAGCTCCGGCCCGACAAAGGCATAACCCTTGCCACGAGGCATCGTCAGGAAGTCATTCAGCGGGATGGTGTCGGCAAAAATGGCATCGAGGCGACCGGCAGCCAGGTCCATGTAGATCTCTTCGTTGTTGCCGTAACGCCTGACGTTGATGCCCTTCGGTTCGAAAACCTCAGTGGCGTAACGGTCGGTGGTGGTTGCACGCTGCACACCGACCGTCTTGCCCTTGAGGCTGGCGTACTGGTCATCTACGACTGCGCCTTCCTTCATCACCAGACGCGATGAGGTGAAGTAGTATTTGTGGGTGAAATCCACCGACTTCTTGCGGTCTTCGTTGATGGTCATGGACGACAGCGCCATGTCGATTTTCTTCACTTTAAGGGAAGGAATCAGACCGTCGAACTCACCTTCGACCCAGACGCACTTGACCTTCATCTGCGCGCACAGGGCATTGCCGATGTCGTAGTCGAACCCGACAATCTCACCTTTATCGGTTTTGGACGCGAACGGTGGATAAGCCGCTTCGATGCCGATACGCAGGGTTTTATCGGCGGCGAACAGGCTGCTGCACGCCAACAGGCTCAGGGCCAGACCGGTGATGAGGGGGAATTTCTTCATGTTCGTTCTCTCGCGGGTTGTTGTTGGTTTGGCAAGACAGAAGAAAGAGCAGAAACGGGGAAGCGCTTTTTTGTACTTATAAATCCATACTGGACTTTTATGTATAGATCGTCAATTGGGCAAACAGGGTTGTGCGCGGCCGACGGTCGGGTGGTGAATCAGGAAGTTATCGGGTGAAGCGAATGACCCCATCGCGAGCAGGCTCACTCCCACAGGGGATCGTCGTCGTACACAGCATCTGTGATCATGAAGATCAACTGTGGGAGCGAGCTTGCTCGCGATGGCTATCTGACAGGCAACAGAGAACGCTGCTGGATTACTGCTTCCAGCGATCCGCCGCCGCATGATCACTGTCGCGCCCTTCAACCCAACGCGCCCCGTCAGGGGTGTTTTCTTTCTTCCAGAACGGTGCGCGGGTTTTCAGGTAGTCCATGACAAAGGCGCAGGCGTCGAACGCCGCCTGGCGGTGGGCGCTGGCGGCGCCGACGAAGACGATCGGCTCCCCCGGATCCAGGGCGCCGATGCGATGCAGCACTTCAAGTTTGAGCAGCGGCCAGCGCTGCTCGGCCTCTGTGGCGATCTTGGCGAGGGCTTTTTCGGTCATGCCCGGGTAGTGTTCAAGGAACATCCCGGCGACGTCGAGTCCGTCATTGAAGTCGCGAACATAGCCGACAAAACTCACCACCGCACCGACGCCCACATTGGCGGCATGCATGGCGTTGACTTCAGCACCCGGATCGAACGCCGTGGACTGCACGCGAATTGCCATGGCTCAGCCTCCGGTCACGGTCGGGAAAAAGGCCACTTCATCGCCATCGCTCACCGGCTCGTCGAGCTGGCACAGGTCTTCGTTGCGGGCGCACATCAAGTTTTGCTCGCTCAACACTTCGGCACCGTCACGCTGGGCCAACAGTGCACGCACATCGTCGACGGTGGCGAAATTACCTTCAACTTTCACCGAGTCCACGCCGAGCGCTTCACGGTAACGGGCAAAAAACTTCACGGTGAGGTTCATGGTTGATCCGCCTGGAAATGGCCGCTCTTGCCGCCGAGTTTCTCCAGCAGCCGCACGCTCTCAATAGTCATGCCGCGATCCACGGCTTTGCACATGTCGTAGATAGTCAACGCCGCGACGCTGGCGGCGGTCAGGGCTTCCATCTCCACGCCGGTTTGCCCGGACAACTTGCAGCGCGCCATGATGCGCACGGTGTCGTCGCCCTCGGCACTGAGTTCGACCTTGACGCCGGTGAGCAGCAGCGGATGGCACAGAGGGATCAGATCGCTGGTTTTCTTCGCGGCCTGAATGCCGGCAATACGCGCCACGGCGAATACATCACCCTTGGGGTGACCGCCGCTGACGATCATCTGCAGGGTTTCGGGCAGCATGCGTACCAGCGCTTGGGCCGTTGCTTCACGGAACGTCACGGCTTTTTCAGTGACGTCGACCATATTGGCGCGACCTTGGGAATCGAGATGAGTCAGCACAGGGATACTCCTGATCAGGAGCACCGATTGTAAACCTGCGGGTCAAAATTCCGCACGCTTGATTATGCGTTCACCACTAAACCCTGTGGGAGCGAGC
>NZ_LACH01000116.1 GCF_000968015.1 Pseudomonas fluorescens | reverse complement strand
GCAGGCGTTTACGGTCCAATCGTCATCGACTCGAAAGAGCCTGAACCTTTTCAATACAACCGCGACTATGTGGTGATGTTGACTGACTGGACCGATGAAGATCCTAGTCGCGTCATGGCCAAGCTCAAGAAGCAATCGGACTACTACAATCACCACAAACGTACCGTGGGCGACTTTATCGACGACGTCAGCAAGCAAGGTTGGTCTGCTGCCGTGGCCGACCGGAAGATGTGGGCTGAAATGAAAATGAACCCCACTGATCTCGCAGACGTCAGTGGGGATACTTACACCTATCTCATGAATGGCCAGGCGCCTAACGGTAACTGGACCGGTATTTTCAAGCCGGGCGAGAAGCTGCGCCTGCGCTTTATCAACGGCTCAGCTATGAGCTATTTCGACGTCCGCATCCCTGGTTTGAAAATGACCGTTGTGGCGGCTGACGGCCAACATGTCAAACCAGTCAGCGTCGATGAATTCCGCATCGCCGTGGCAGAAACGTATGACGTGATCGTAGAACCTTCCAGCGAAGAGGCTTACACAATCTTCGCCCAGTCCATGGATAGAACCGGTTATGCACGTGGGACCTTGGCAGTTCGAGAAGGATTAAAGGCACAGGTACCTGCGATCGATCCACGGCCGCTTTTGACCATGGATGACATGGGTATGGGCGGTATGGCGGGCATGGACCATGGCAGCATGGCTGGCATGGACCACAGCAAGATGGCCGGAATGGACCAAAGTGACATGACCGGGATGACCGGCATGGACAGCGGTGACATGACTAACATGGCCGGTATGGACCACAGCAAGATGGCGGGAATGGACAAAGATGACATGTCCAATATGGCCGGCATGGACCACAGCAAGATGGCAGGAATGGACAAAGGTGACATGTCCAACATGGCCGGCATGGACCACAGCAAGATGGCCGGAATGGACAAAGGTGACATGTCCAACATGGCCGGCATGGCCGGCATGGCCGGCATGGACCACAGCAAGATGGCCGGAATGGACAAAGGCGACATGTCTAACATGGCCAGCATGGACCACAGCAAGATGGCAGGGATGGGCAGTATGGGTGGCGAAATGCAGACTCACCCAGCGTCCGAAACCAACAACCCCTTGGTTGACATGCAAGCTATGAACCCAACGCCAAAGCTAAACGATCCAGGCATCGGTTTGCGGAACAATGGTCGTCGAGTGCTAACCTACTCAGATCTGAAAAGCACTTTCCAAGACCCTGACGGTCGCGAACCCAATCGCACCATTGAGCTT
>NZ_LACH01000115.1 GCF_000968015.1 Pseudomonas fluorescens | reverse complement strand
GACCGAGGCGGTGTAAACCACTGTGCCGCCCTCGGCCACGCTGCTGGTGGCGGTCAGGGTGACGGTCGAGGTGTCGACCGTGTCTTTGACGGTGGTGGTCGTTGACGCCTTGCTGATGTCGAGTTTTTCGAAGTTGCCACCGCTGGCATCCGTCATCGTTACGGTGAGCTTGCCGGCATCTTTGTAGACGTCGTCGCTTGGCGCCGCGATGGTCACCGAACCGGTGGTTTTGCCG
>NZ_LACH01000114.1:15731-20590 GCF_000968015.1 Pseudomonas fluorescens | reverse complement strand
GGCACATTCAACATCGATGTCGCCTGACACCCCGCCATCGTCGGAACGCCGCCCGGAGCCGGCTCACTCCTACAAGGCTCTGCGATTACTTGTAGATTGTATTCAGCCCTGGCCGAATACTTGGGAGGGCCGCCGCAACAAAGGATCAAACGGGTTGATCCGCGGCCCGATCAGTGCCGCTTCGCGCTTGAGCATTTCCACCACCGTCGGCAAGCGATCCGGCCCCAGCCGATCACTCACGGTCGCCACACTCAGTGCCGCGACTGCCCGCCCTTCACGATCCAGGATCGGCACCGCCACCCCGGCCATGCCCTGCAACACGCCGGTGTTGCGCCCGGCGTAACCGAGCTTGCGCACGTTCTCGACTTCCGAGCGCAGGAACACCTCGTCGTACAGGTGGAAATCCTTGAGCCGCGGCAAGTTGTAGTGAATCACCGTGTCGCGCTCTTCTTCCGGCAGGAACGCCAGAATCGCCAGGCTACCCTGCCCCACGCCCAGCGCCACCCGCCCGCCGATGTCACCGGTAAAGGTGCGGATCGGAAACGGCCCTTCGCTGCGATCCAGGCAGATCGCATCAAACCCACTGCGCGCCAGCAAGAACAACGAATCCCCCAACGACGCTGACAGCCGCAGCAGCGCCGGCCGCACCAGTTCGCGCAGGTTTCCGGTGTTCCCGGCGCGGGCCGCCAGGGCAAAAAACTCCAGACTCAAGCGATAGCGTTTGCTGCGCGCATCCTGCTCAACCATGCCCTCATCCATCAGGCTGCGCAGCAATCGGTGCGTGGTCGGTTGCGACAGGCCAATGCGCTGGGCCAGTTGCGTCACGCGCTCCCCGCCCTCGACGGTGTCACCCAGACTGCGCAGCACGGCAAACAGTCTGGAGACCGCACCAACACCGACATCACTTTTGTTTTCATTCCGCTCAATGGAATCTGTCATGGGTTTTCTCAAGTATTAATTTACTCACCGAATGAAACTGAAAATAGTCATCGCTTCAGTGAAATAGGCCATTGAGCCCATCCTATTCTTCGTCCTACTCTGCGTCCAGACAGGGGCGATTCGAACAACAGCGGCAGCCGACAGAAGTCGAGCGCCAACGCACCCAGCAACATTTTTTCGTATCTGCCCATACAAAAAAGCGCGCCTTCGGGCGACGCATAACAATCTCAGGTGGAGCGCAGTTATGGCATTTGTGCAACTTGAAGGACTCGGCAAACGTTACGGTGAGATCGACGCCGTCGTTGCCACCAACCTCTCGGTCGAGAAAGGCGAGTTCGTCTCGCTGCTCGGCCCCTCCGGGTGCGGCAAAACCACCACCCTGCAAATGATCGCCGGCTTCGTTGAAGTCAGCAGCGGACGCATTGTGCTGGACGGTCGCGACATCACCCACGCCAAACCCGCCAGCCGTGGTCTGGGCGTGGTGTTCCAGAGCTACGCGCTGTTCCCGCACATGACCGTGAAAGACAACGTCGCCTTCGGCCTGCGCATGCGCAAAGTGCCCGGTGCCGAGTTGCAGCAGCGCGTGGATCGGGTGCTGAAACTGGTGCGCCTCAACCAGCACGCCGAGCGTTACCCCCGGGAGCTCTCCGGTGGCCAGCGTCAACGCGTTGCCCTCGCTCGGGCCTTGGTGATCGAGCCGCCGGTACTGCTGCTCGACGAGCCGCTGTCCAACCTCGACGCCAACCTGCGCGAAGAGATGCAATTCGAGATCCGCCGCATTCAGCGCGAAGTCGGAATCACCACACTGATGGTCACCCATGATCAGTCCGAAGCGCTGTCCATCAGCGACCGGGTGGTGGTGATGCAGGCCGGGCGCATCACCCAGATCGACGCGCCCTACACCCTCTACGAACACCCGCGCACCAAGTTCATTTCCGGTTTCGTCGGCAAGGCCAATCTGCTGCCGGGCGAGCATGATGGCGCGGGTGTGGTCCAGGTTCGCAGTGGCGGCGAACTGACCCTGAGCCTGCGTCCGGAAAAAATCGATCTGCGGGACAAAGGTCAGGGTCGCTTGCAAGGCAACATCGTCAGCCGCTTCTTTCTCGGCAGCCAATGGCTGTACGGCGTGTCGACGACCTTGGGCGAACTCAGCGTGGTGCGCCGCAACGACGGTTCGGCACCGCTGACTGAGGGCACGGCGGTCGGCCTCGATTGGGACGCGACGTTGTTGCGGGTGCTGAGTGTCGACGAGGTGCCGGCATGAGTACGCTTGTCGCCATCCGCCAGGGACGCCAGGGCTACTGGCTGTCGGCACCCGCCCTGGCCTTATACCTCAGCCTGCTGGTTATCCCGCTGCTGCTGACCTTGGTGCTGTCGTTCAACGTCTTCGACTACAGCTCGGGGATCAACGGCGATGCCTTCACCCTCGATCATTACAGCAGCCTGTTGGGTGACTCGTACTTCTACGAAATCTTTTTGCGCACGATGTGGATCAGCGCCCTGACCACCCTGCTCTGCGTGGTGATCGGCGTACCCGAGGCCTACATCCTCAGCCGCATGGGTACGCCGTGGCGCTCGATTTTTCTGATTCTTATTCTCACGCCGCTGCTGATCTCTGTGGTGGTGCGCGCCTTCGGCTGGAGCCTGTTGCTCGGCGCCGACGGCCTGGTCAACCAGACCCTGCAAGCCTTCGGCGGCTCGCCGATGAAACTGCTCTACACGCCGTTCGCGGTGGTGATTGCGCTGGTCCACGTGATGCTGCCGTTCATGATCATTCCGGTCTGGACCTCATTGCAAAAACTCGACCCGGCCGCCGAGCAGGCCGCGATGTCCCTCGGTGCCAGCCACTTCACCGTGATGCGCCAAGTGGTGCTGCCGCAGATCATGCCCGGCGTGCTCTCGGGCACCTTGATCGTGTTCGGCCTTGCAGCCAGCTCCTTCGCGATTCCCGGCCTGCTCGGCGGACGCCGGATAAAAATGGTCGCCACGCTGATCTACGACCAGTACTTGTCGGAGCTCAACTGGCCGATGGGCGCGGCCATCGCCGTGGCCCTGCTGTTGCTCAACCTGCTGATCATGCTGTCGTGGAACCGGATGATCGAAGGCCGCTACAAGAAGTCATTGGGATAACTCGTCATGTCCAAGAACGGTCCTTTCGCCCTGCTGTTCCATACCCTGGTGGTGCTGTTCATGCTGGCGCCGCTGGTGGTGGTCTGCCTTGTGGCCTTCACCCCGGAAAACACCCTGAGCCTGCCGACCACGGAGTTTTCCCTGCGCTGGTTCCGCGCGGTGTTCGAGCGTGCTGACTTCGTCGATGCGTTCTACAACAGCCTGATCCTGGCCTTTTGCGCGGCCAGTCTGGCGACGCTGATTGCGGTGCCGGCGGCGCTGGCGATCACGCGCTTCGAATTCCCCGGCCGCGACTTTTTCAACGGTCTGTTCCTGTCGCCGATCATCATTCCGCACTTGGTGCTGGGTGTCGCATTGCTGCGCTTGTTTGCGCTGATGGGCTTCAACGGCAGCTTCGCCTGGCTGATCTTCGCCCATGTGCTGGTGATCACACCGTACGTGCTGCGGCTGGTGCTGGCGTCGGCCATCGGCCTGGATCGCAGCGCCGAACACGCCGCGCAATCGCTCGGTGCCGGGCGCTTCACGCTGTTCCGGGAAATCACCTTGCCGATGATTCTGCCGGGGGTGGCCGGTGGCTGGCTGCTGGCGTTCATCAACAGTTTTGACGAGGTCACACTGTCGATCTTCGTCACCTCGCCGGCCACACAAACCTTGCCCGTGCGGATGTACGTGTACGCCACCGAATCCATCGATCCGATGATGGCGGCGGTCTCGGCACTGGTGATTGCGCTGACCGCGCTGACGATGATTTTGCTCGACCGGGTCTACGGCCTGGATCGGGTTCTGGTGGGAAAACAATGAGGGCGCCATGGCTCTGCTGAAACGACTGGCCGAAGGCGACCGCCCGGCCCTGGACTTTACCCTCGATGGCCAACCGGCCACTGGCCTGCTCGGCGACACCTTGCTGACGGCGGTGCTGACCTGCAGCGAACACTTGCGCGGCAGCGACTTCAGCGCCGAACCCCGCGCCGGGTTTTGCATGATGGGCGCATGCCAGGACTGTTGGGTTCGACTGGGCGACGGTCGGCGCGTGCGCGCCTGCTCGACGTTGCTCGAAGCCGGGCAACAGATCAGCCGCGAACCGGGACGGTCCCTATGAACACCTTCCCTACCAGCAGAAACCGTATCCCCTGTGGGAGCGGGCTTGCTCGCGAAAACGGTTTGTCAGCCAGCATTAATGTTGACTGTGCCGCCCTCTTCGCGAGCAAGCTCGCTCCCACAGGGGTTCAGCGGCGTTCACGAAACCCGGGCGCAACCCCCATCCATTGTGGGAGTGAGCCTGCTCGCGATAGCGGTCGGTCGGCCACCCCATCTGTTGAATGTGCTGGCCTCTTCGCGAGCAAGCTCGCTCCCACAGGGGTTCAGCGGCGTTCACGAAACCCGGGCGCAACCCCCATCCACTGTGGGAGCGAGCCTGCTCGCGATAGCGGTCGGTCAGCCAGCCCATCTGTTGACTGTGCCGCCGTCATCGCGAGCAAGCTCGCTCCCACAGGGGTTCAGCGGCGCTCACGAAACCCGGGCGCAACCCCCATCCATTGTGGGAGTGAGCCTGCTCGCGATAGCGGTCGGTCGGCCAGCCCATCTGTTGACTGTGCCGCCGTCATCGCGAGCAGGCTCGCTCCCGCAGGGGTTCTGCGGCGTTCACGAAACCCGGGCGCAACCCCCATCCATTGTGGGAGCGAGCCTGCTCGCGATAGCGGTCTGTCGGCCACCCCATCTGTTGACTGTGCTGCCGTCATCGCGAGCAAGCTCGCTCCCACAGGGGTTCTGCGGCGTTCACGAAACCCGGG
>NZ_LACH01000114.1:15433-15636 GCF_000968015.1 Pseudomonas fluorescens | reverse complement strand
GCTCGCTCCCACAGGGGTTCAACGGCGTTCACGAAACCCAGGCGCAACCCCCATCCATTGTGGGAGTGAGCTTGCTCGCGAAAGCGGTCTGTCAGCCACCACATCTGTTGAATGTGCCGCCGTCATCGCGAGCAAGCTCGCTCCCACAGGGGTTCAGCGGCGGTCACGAAGCCCGGGCGCAACCCCCATCCACTGTGGGAGCG
>NZ_LACH01000114.1:0-15373 GCF_000968015.1 Pseudomonas fluorescens | reverse complement strand
GCTCGCTCCCACAGGGGTTCAGCGGCGGTCACGAAACCCGGACGCAACCCCCATCAACTGTGGGAGCGAGCTTGCTCGCGATAGCGGTCTGTCAGCCACCACATCTGTTGAATGTGCCGCCGTCATCGCGAGCAAGCTCGCTCCCACAGGGGTTCAACGGCGTTCACGAAACCCGGGCGCAACCCCCATCCACTGTGGGAGCGAGCTTGCTCGCGAAAGCGGTCTGTCGGCCAGCCCATCTGTTGAATGTGCTGGCCTCTTCGCGAGCAAGTCGAATCGTCGCACCGTCGCTCCCACAGGGGATTGTGTATGAATTCGGTGGTCATCATCGGCGCCGGGCCGGCCGGCATTCGTGCCGCACAAACCCTGGTCGCCCATGGCGTTCGCCCGGTGCTGCTGGACGAAGCCGCACACGGTGGCGGGCAGATTTATCGACGCCAACCGGCAAACTTCAAACGCTCACCGGTCAAGCTGTATGGCTTCGAAGCCGGCAAGGCCAACGCGCTGCATCAGACGATTGATGAGCTGCGCGAGCACCTCGACTACCGTCCTGAAACCCTGGTGTGGAACGCCGAGGACGGTGCGCTCGACACCTTGCATGAAGGCCGCGCCGCGCGGCTGGCGTTCTCCCGCGTGATCGTCGCCACGGGCGCCACCGACCGGATTCTGCCCGTGCCGGGCTGGACCCTTCCGGGGGTCTACAGCCTCGGCGCCGCGCAGATCGCCCTCAAGTTTCAAGGCTGCGCCATCGGTGAACGGGTAGTGCTCGCCGGCAGCGGGCCGTTGCTGTACCTGGTGGCGTATCAATACGCCAAGGCCGGTGCGAATGTCGTCGCGGTGCTCGACAGTTCGCCGTTCAGCGCACAGGCCCGCGCCCTGCCCTGCCTGCTCTCGCAGCCGGCCACCCTGGCCAAAGGCATCTATTACCGCAGCTGGCTGACCGCCCACGGCATCCCGGTGCATCAAGGTGCCAGCCTCACAGGCATCAACGGCGAACAGCGTGTGCATTCGCTGACCTGGCGCAACGCCAAGGGCAATCAGCGTCTGGAGTGCGACGCCGTCGCCTTCGCCCATGGCCTGCGCAGTGAAACCCAACTCGCCGACCTGCTCGGCTGTGAATTCGCCTGGAACCCGCTCAACCGCGCCTGGCTGCCGCAACGTGACAGCGCCGGTCGCAGCAGTGTCGCCGAGGTTTACCTGGCCGGTGACGGCGCCGGCATCATGGGCGCCGACGCGGCCGAAATGGCTGGCGAACGCGCGGCCCTGGCATTGCTCGAAGACATCGGTTACCTGATCCCAGCGCAACGTGGGGCGCAATTGGAGCAGGCGCTGGGACGGATCGATACCTTCCGCAAAGGCCTGGAACAGGCCTTCATCTTTCCCGAGAATTGGGCCGCCGATGCCCCGAATGACGTGATGATCTGCCGCTGCGAAGAAGTGCGAGCCGGCGACATCCGCCAAGTGGTGCGTGAGGGCCATTGGGAGATCAACCGGGTCAAGGCGCATTGCCGGGTCGGCATGGGTCGTTGCCAGGGCCGGATGTGTGGTGCCGCCGCTGCGGAAATCATTGCCTGCGAAAGTCAGCGCTGCGTGTCCGACATCGGCAGGCTTCGGGCTCAGGCCCCCATCAAACCCCTGCCGTTTGGTCTGGAGGTCGAGTCATGATCGAAGTCGATGCCGTCATCATTGGCGGCGGTATTGTCGGTGCCTCCGCTGCGCTTTTTCTGAGCAAGGCCGGGCGTCGCGTGGCGCTGCTGGAGCGGGACTTCTGTGGCTCGCATTCCAGCGGCGTGAACTACGGCGGCGTGCGGCGTCAGGGGCGACCGTTGTCGCAACTGGCGCTGTCGCAGCGGGCCCACGACATCTGGGGGCAACTGCCGCAGCTGATTGGCATTGACGGTGAGTATCAGCGCAGCGGTCATCTGAAACTGGCCCGCAGCCTTAACGACCTGCACGCCTTGCAAGACTATGCCGCCAGCAGTCGGGGCTATGGCCTCGATTTGCAGGTACTCGAGCGCAGTGAATTACGCGCACGTTTTCCATGGGTCGGCGAGGTGGCGGTCGGTGCCTCGTTTTGTCCCGATGACGGTCATGCCAACCCGCGACTGGTCTCCCCGGCGTTCGCCCGGGCGGCGCGGCGACATGGCGCACAAGTCCATGAACAATGCCCGGTGACCGCGGTGGCACACGACGGTCAGCGCTTTCGCGTCAGCACGCAAACCGGTCTGGAGTTGCAGGCGCCCTGGCTGCTGAATTGCGCCGGAGCCTGGGCCGGCAGCCTGGCAGAACAGTTCGGCGAGGGGGTGCCGATGCACGCCGGGCACCCGGCGATGCTGGTCACCGAGCCGTTGCCGCTGGTGATGAATGCCAGCACCGGGGTCGAGGGCGGCGGTATCTATGCCCGCCAGGTCGCTCGCGGCAATTGTGTGTTGGGTGGCGGCCAGGGTTTTGCCCTCGACGGCGCCCGCGCCCGGCCGGGTCAACACGCCGTGATCGAGATCCTGCGTCAGGCCGTCGAGCTTTATCCGTTTCTGGAAGGCGCCCAGGCGATTCGCACCTGGAGCGGCACCGAAGGTTACCTGCCCGATCGTCAACCGGTGATCGGCCACAGTGGCACTCAACCCGGTCTGTTGCACGCGTTCGGCTTTGCCGGCGCAGGTTTTCAGATCGGCCCCGCGGTGGGCCAGGCGCTCACCGAAATCATCTGCAGCGGCGCCTCAAAGACGCCACTGGATGCGTTTTCCATCACCCGGTTTCACTCCATCTCCGTTGCTTGATAGAGGAAGGTCGCGCCAATGAATAACGTCAAACGCACCGCACTGCTCGGTTTCTCCTGTCTGACCGCCCTGCTCACGGTCACCCAGGCCCAGGCCGAACCGACGCTTTACCTGGGCATGAACGGCGGGACCATGGAGCGGCTCTACGCCGACAAGGTGCTGCCGGTTTTCGAGAAGGCCAACAACGTCAAAGTGGTGATTGTGCCCGGCACTTCCGCCGATATTCTGGCCAAGGTCCAAGCCAGCAAAGGCAACCCGCAGATGCACGTGATGTTCCTCGACGACGGCATCATGTACCGCGCCATCGCCATGGGGCTGTGCGACAAGCTCGAAGATAGCGCACCGCTGGCGCAGATTCCGGCCAAGGGCCGCATCAAGGATCAAGCGGTGGCGGTCAGCCTCGGCGTGACCGGGCTGGCGTACAACACGCGTCTGTTCAAGGAGAAAGGCTGGACCGCGCCGACCTCGTGGATGGACATGGCCGATCCGCGTTTCAAGGACAAACTGGTGTTCCAGTCGATGGCCTCCTCGACCTTTGGCCTGCACGGGTTCCTGATGTTCAACCGGATTCAGGGCGGCAGCGAAACCGACGTCGAGCCGGGCTTCAAGGCGTGGCCGAACACCGTCGGGCGCAACGTGCTGGAGTACATTCCGAGTTCGGCGAAGATTTCCGAAATGCTTCAGACCGACGAAGCCGCGCTGTTCCCGCTGACACCGACCCAGGTCACCGCCCTGAAACTCAAGGGCATGCCGGTGGAGTATGCGCAACCGAAGGAAGGCGCCGTGGTGCTCAACGTGGCCGAATGCGCCATCGCCAACAACACTCAGCCGGAACTGGCGCAAAAACTCGCCGCTTTCTTGCTGACGCCGCAAGCTCAGGCTGCCGCGCTTGAAGACGGCGACCAGATCCCTTCCAATCCGAATACCCCGACCACCGACAAGACTCGCGGCCAGGTCGAGGCGATGAAACAGTACCTGACCACTGCCATTGCGATCGATTGGGATCAGGTCAACGAACAGCGTCCGGCGTGGAATGCGCGATGGAATCGCAGTATCGAGCGCTAACTGACAAACACCCAGCAGGAACGCAATCGATGTAGCAGCTGTCGAGCCTGCGAGGCTGCGTTCGGCTGCGCAGCAGTCGCCAATCCATTCCCTGCGGTTTGCCTGAATGACCGCGGTGTTTGGTTTTACGACTGCTGCGCAGCCGAACGCAGCCTCGCAGGCTCGACAGCTGCTACAGGCTGGGGGGTGCACAGGTCGACACAACTGGAATAGAAATTCCCCCTCTGGTTACACTATGCCGCCGCTCGGGGAGCCGGCATGAAGATTACGGGGTAACCTCACAGTGGCCGTTCGACCGCCCAACCGTTCGCGACTCACACCACGCTGGCCTGCGCTACGCCGCTTGTTCGGCAAGTCATCGGCGGCATCCGCCGGTAACACCGTGACCGGTCGAGTCATCCACGACTACTTCCACCGCAAGGCCCACACCCAGGGTTACACCCTCAGCCACAGCCAACTGCGCGTCATCGACTGCATGGCGCAACACGCCGCAGCGCTGGCGGGCACCTCGGCAAAAACGCTTCCCGGTCTTTACCTGCATGGCGCCGTGGGTCGCGGCAAGAGTTGGCTGCTTGACGGATTTTTCCAAGCCCTTCCCATCGCGGAAAAACAGCGCCTGCATTTTCATGAATTTTTTGCGCACCTTCACCAAGGAATGTTCAGTCATCGCGATCAACCCGATGCGCTGGAAACCACCCTCGACGAACAGCTGCGCGATTGCCGGGTGCTGTGTTTCGACGAGTTTCACGTCCATGACATCGGCGACGCGATGCTCATCACCCGGCTGTTCAAGGCATTGTTCCGCCGAGGCATCCTGCTGCTGGTCACTTCCAACTACCCACCGGAAGGACTGCTGCCCAACCCGCTGTACCACGCACGCTTCAAACCGGTGATCGACTTGATCAACGCTCGCATGCAGGTCATGGAGGTCGGCGGCCCCCACGACTACCGCAGTCAGGTCAGAACCCATGCCCAGCAGCTGTTTACCCAGGGACAGTACATCTGGCCGGCTACCGCAGCGCAGCGTCAGTCGTTGAACCTGCCCGACCGCGACGCGCCGGCCATTCAACTGCCCGTCGGGACACGCAACCTTCAGGCCCGACACTGCGAAGGGCGAACCATCGGTTTCACCTTCGGCGATCTGTGCGACCACCCCACCGCGGTGATGGATTACCTGGAGCTGTGCCGACGTTTCGATCACTGGTTCATCGATGAACTGCCCAACCTCGCCGATTGTTCCATCGCCGCCCAACAGCGGTTCATCAATCTGGTCGACGTCCTGTACGACCAGGACAAGCACCTGATTCTGCTCGGGCAGCAGTCTTTGCGCGAAAGCCTGGGCGGCGATGCCATCGATCTGGCGCGCACGCGCAGCCGGTTGGGGCAGTTGATCGAAGTCAGGGATCCTTAGGTTTTGTGGTGCGGCTCAGGCCGCCTTCGCGAGCACGCTCGCTCCCACAGTTGACCGCATTCCAATGTGGGAGCGAGCTTGCTCGCGATAGCGGTGTGACAGACACCACACCTTTGCCGGTATCATGTCGCCCATTTCCAGGCCCACGCGCCCTCCTCTCGATCAAAGTGAATCTGTTCATGGATACCCTTGCCCAACTGCGCGCCGGCCAACTGTCGGGCATCACCCGCCTGGACCTCACCGACGGCCTGACGGAGTTTCCGCGAGAAATCTTCGACCTGGCGGACTCGCTGGAAGTCCTCAACCTCAGCGGCAATGCCTTGAGCAGTCTGCCGGACGACTTGCACCGCCTGACCCGTTTGCGTGTGCTGTTCTGCTCGGACAATCTGTTCACCGAACTGCCCGACTGCCTGGGCCAATGCGCCGCACTGACGATGGTCAGCTTCAGGGGCAACCGCATCGAACGCGTGCCCGGCGCCGCCCTGCCACCGTTGCTGCGCTGGCTGATCCTGACCGATAACTGCATCACTGAATTGCCGGCCGAGCTGGGCGAACGCCCGCACCTGCAAAAACTCATGCTCGCCGGCAACCGCTTGCAGCGTTTGCCCGAGGGCTTGCGTCATTGCCATCGACTCGAACTGATCCGCATCGCCGCCAACCAATTGACCGAGTTGCCCGAGTGGCTGCTGACCCTGCCGAGCCTGGCCTGGCTGGCGTACGCCGGCAACCCGCTGGAGACCGAAGCCGATGCGGCCGCCCTCGAAGCCACGCCCCACATTCCCTGGTCCGAACTGCGCCTGGCGCAGCAACTGGGCGAAGGCGCGTCGGGGGTGATTCATCGGGCTGATTGGGATCGACAGGACCAACCGGCCACTCAGGTCGCGGTCAAACTCTACAAAGGCGAAATGACCAGCGATGGCTCGCCGTTGCACGAAATGAACGCCTGCATCACCGCCGGCAGTCACCCCAACCTGATCAGGGTTGAAGGACGAATCGACGGGCATCCGCAAGCCCAGGCCGGACTGGTGATGCAACTGATCGATCCGAGCTATCGCAATCTGGCCGGGTTGCCGAGCCTGGCGTCATGTACCCGCGACGTTTACACCAATGACACGCGGTTCAGCGCTGGCGTGGCATTGCGCATCGCCTGTGGCGTCGCCTCGGCAGCCGAGCATTTGCACCAGCATGGCATCACCCACGGCGACCTCTACGGCCACAACATTCTGTGGAACGAGCACGGTGATTGCCTGCTGGGGGATTTCGGCGCTGCGTCGTTCCATGCCATCTCGGACAGCCTCGAAAGCCGTGCGCTGCAACGGATCGAAGTGCGGGCGTTTGGTATTTTGCTGGGGGAATTGTTGGAGCGGATCGACTCGGGGTTGAGCGATGAGGGTCGTGTGCAGCTGGAGGCATTGCAGCAGCGCTGCTGTCAGCCGCAAGTGCTGACGCGACCGGGGTTCGGCGAGATTGTTCAGGAGTTGAATGGCTGGTGACCGCTTCGCGGTCAATCGCGAGCAAGCTCGCTCCCACAGGGGTTCTGTATTGGTGACAAATCATGTGTACGACACAAAACCAATGTGGGAGCGAGCTTGCTCGCGATGACGGTGTCACTGGCGAAAAATATTAACCCGCCAACCCGACAAACATGTCCTGCACGTCATCGTGGTTATCGAGGCCTTCGAGGAAGGCTTCGACTTCAGCCATCTGCTCATCGCTCAGGCCGCTGACCGGGTTTTTCGGCTGGTAACCCAACTTGGCCGACAACACGGTGAACCCTTGCTCGGGCAGGGCTTTCTGCACGGCGTCCAGGTCCGCAGGCTCGGTCAGGAACAGGGTCGTGCCCTCTTCTTCGCCCGGCTCGAAATCCTGGGCGCCGGCTTCGATGGCGGCCATTTCCGGATCGGCGTCAGGGCTGTCCGGGGACGCCTCGATCAGGCCGACATGGTTGAAGTCCCACGCCACCGAACCGGAAGCACCCAGTTGGCCCTTGCGGAACGCCACGCGGATTTCCGCCACGGTGCGGTTGATGTTGTCGGTTACGCACTCGACGATCAACGGCACCTGGTGCGGAGCGAAACCCTCGTAGGTCACGCGATGGTACTGAACAGTCTCACCCAGCAGGCCCGCGCCTTTTTTGATGGCGCGATCCAGGGTTTCCTTGGGCATCGAGGCTTTCTTGGCCTGTTCAACCACCAGACGCAGGTGTGCGTTGGTCGTGACATCGGCACCGTTACGGGCAGCGATGGTGATTTCTTTTACCAGTTTGCCGAAGATCTTGCCCTTGGCGTTAGATGCCGCTTCTTTGTGTTTAACCTTCCACTGTGCGCCCATTACTCACTCTCTTGATCTATGGCGCCGAGACATCTATTGGCCGACGCATGGCGCAAGTTTATACGCCCTAAAGTTGGCAATCGACCAAAAAATCCACCCGTTCACCCGCATGACCAATCGACATCTTCACCGGCAGTTGTAGGGCGATTCTGAAACTTCGATTTGCGGTGACCATAAAGGGCTGTGGTTTCGTACCCTCTGCGCCCGTATTCCATGGCAGAAGCGCGTTCGATGCACAACGACAAGGAAAGTCCTTTCACCCTGACACTCCTCGACGGCGATTTGAGTTTGCAGGTGTTGCAGTTCAGTGGCCGAGAAGCCCTCAACCAGCCCTATCGATTCGACATCGAAGTCATCGGCCTCGCACCGGCCATGAGCCTCGACCGATTGCTGCAACGGCCGGTATTCCTCAGCCTGACGGAGGGCCAGGGTATTCACGGCGTCCTTCACAGTGCCAGTCGCGAGCATCGCGGCCCCCACCGGATCGGCTACAAGCTGGTGCTGGTGCCCTATCTTCAATGGCTCGACCGGCAGCGTTCACGTCGCGTCTTTCATCACCTCAGCGTACCGATGATCCTGCGCCAACTGCTGGAGGAACAGGATGTGCCCGAGGGGAGCTATCGCTTCGAATTATCCAACGGGCACTATCCCGTCCGGCCTTTTTGCATTCAGTACGAGGAGAGCGATCTGGCATTGCTGCAACGGCTGTGCGAAGAAGAAGGCATTCACTATCACTTCGAACATCAGCGCGACGGGCATGTGCTGGTCCTGGCCGATGACAGCCTGAGTTTCCCCCAGGAACCGGTCCTTACGCCTTACCAGGGCAACGCGCCCGAAGACAATGACGTGCCAGTGATCAGTGAGTTGTTCCAGCGCCATGACTCGCCGCCCCTGCCCTCACGACTGGAGGCCAGGAACCGTGGCTCGCAAAAACCCGACGACGGCGCGGCCAACCACGCTTTCAGCAAACCATTGCCGGTGATGGTCCGGCCCACGGCCGAGCACCTCCATCACGATCAGTTGAGCCGACGACAACTGGAACGTCTGCGTTGCCAGCACCTGCAGATCCACGGTCAAAGCAACCAGAGCGCACTGCGCAGTGCATGGATAGTGCAAGTGTCAGAACATCCACTGTCGAATTTCAACGATCAATGGCTGCTCACCGAAACCCGACATCAGGGGCAACAACCTTCGATTCTTGCCACCGACAAACCCGTCACTGTCCGCCATTACCGCAATCAGTTCACCGCCATTCCCTGGTCCACGGTCTTCAGGCCGGCGCTCAAACAGACCAGGCCGAGCATCCCGGGTTATCAGCCCGCCCGGGTGCTGGGCCCTGCCGGACAGCCGGCGACACTGGATGATCGAGGTCGAATACAGGTTGGGTTGTGGCCAACAGCGGAAGCGGATCCGCTTGAATCTGCCGGTATCTGGTTACCGGTGGCCCTTGCGACGCCGGACGGTCGGATTGACCCGTCCAGCCTGTCAACGGCCGGCAGCGACGTCCTGATCAGTTTTCTCGACAGCGACCCGGACCGGCCGGTGCTGTGCGTCGGCATGGGTCATCACCCGCGCACTCGGCTGGTTCCCCAGCCACGCCGCGATAGCCACTTGCTGCTCGACTGGCTGGTCAATCGCTCGGACCTCTCGTCCTGACACTCAGCCCTTGTCGGCCTTGCCTGCCGCCGCCGCGAACTTCGCCAGACGCACATCCAGATGCCGTGGCCGATGCCCGTGATCCTCGGCGCGCTCCTTTCGGCGGATGGCGTTGCGCACCATCAATGAGCCGAGGTAACGAATCGGTTCCGGCGGAAACAAGCCCAGCGGGCCGTTGACCAGAGGCGAGCGGGTCCAGGCATTGTCCAGTCCCTGGACCATCGAGGCGAGAATCTGCCCGCCCATGTGACACGGGCCAACCCCGCTGCCGGAATATCCGAAACCATAAAACACGTTGCCGCTGGCACTCATCTGACCGAAGAACGGCAAACCGGTGACCGAGCGATCAGACGGACCGTTCCAGGTCGCCTCGACCTTGACCTGGGCAAACGCCGGAAAGAACTCGCTCAGGCTGTGCCGCAACAAACCGGCATAGGGCGATGGCTGATCGAACACCGGCAACATTCGCCCTCCGTAAGCAAAGGTGTTGCCGCCCTTGCCGAGCATGATTCGGCCGTCCGGGGTGTTGTGGTAGTAGTGCACGAAAATACGCGAATCGAGCACGGTGACGCCGCTGGTCAAACCGATTTCGTTGAGCAGATCGGGTCGCGGTTCGGTGATCAGCATGTCGCTGGAAACGATCGCCACACTGCGCTCGAACTGTGGAAACGCCCGGGCCATCCAGGCGTTCATCGCCAGCACCACGCGATCCGCGCGAACAGTGCCATTGGGGGTTTGAATCCCCGCAGGCTTGCCCTCCTGCAACCCGGTCATGGCGGTGTGCTCGTGAATCCTCACCCCGAGTTGCAAGGCGACCCGGCGCAAGCCACGCACCAGTTTGCCCGGTTGCACGCTGGCCGCCGCCGGGGAAAACCAGCCTTCCAGATGTTTGCTGGAACCGGCCATACGCTGTACATCCGCTACCGGCCGTTGGGTGAAGGAGTTGATTCCATTGCGCTCCAGTGCTGCGATCACGGCGTCGGTCGAACCGCATTGGGCACGGTTGGTGGCGGTGTAGAGCGTCCCGTCGAGGCGGTAATCGGCGTCCACCGCGTACTGCTCGCAGAAGGCGCCGATGGCATGGATGCTGCGCTCCGACTCCTTGACCAGTCGCACGGCTTCTTCGACGCCGAACAACCGTTCAAGGGTGAAGTACTTGGCCGACCACGACAGTGCACAACCACCGTTGCGACCACTGGCACCGGCGCCGCAGATATCGGCCTCGATCAGCAACACGTCGAGCTCAGGGTTCTGTTCCTTGAGCATGATCGCGGTCCAGAGTCCGGTGTAGCCACCGCCGACGATGCAGACGTCGGCGCGGGTGTCGCCCGCCAGGGGTTCGCACGGCGCGCAGGACTCGGCCGCCAGCGCCTGTTCCAGCCAGAAAGGTCTCATGGGTCAATCCTTAAGTACGCAGAGGTTTTACGGTGATCGGTTGGTTAGGTACGAAAGCGCTTTCGGCACGCAGGCCAGCCGGGCGGCTGTTCCAGTGCGGCATCAGCACCAGGGCTGAAAACATCGCGCAGCCGGCGAAGACGATGAACACGGTGACCGAGTCGAAGTAGCCCGGCAGCAATCCGCCAAGAATCGCCCCGACCGAGCCGCAACCGTTGACGAAACCGGCCGCTGTGGCGCCTGCCTTGGCGGTGCCGAAATCGATCGCGGCCGCGCCGCTGATCATCGAGTCCGGTCCGTACAGGGTCAGGCCCATGACGAACAGCAGGGCCACCACCAGCATCACGCTGCCGGTATGCAGGGCGCCCATGAACAAGGCCAGGGTCACCGTCAGCGCCAACAGACTGAGTACACACGCCGGCATGCGCCGGGCGCCGAACAGTTTGTCCGAAGCCAGACCCAGCAGAATCGGCCCGAGCAACCCGGCCAGTTCAAACGCAGTCGGAATGATTGCCGCGCCAACCTTGCCCACCGAGGGCATCTGTTCGAAGACGATCACCGGTCCCCAGAGCAGAATCGCGTAGCGCGCCGGTTTCAGCAGAAAGTACGCGAGCCCCAGAATCAGCACGGTGCGGTTGCGCAGAATTTCTTTTAACGGTTCCAGAATGCTGATCTTGCTTTGCGCGTCAGCCTCTTGCGCCGTCAGTTGCGGCTCCGGTTCCACCGCCGGCAAGCCAACGTCTTCAGGTTTGTTACGCTGAAAAATAAAAAACAGCACGGCGACCAGCCCAACCACCGCCGCACTGGAAAAGAACGCCGCATGCCAGGTGCCGATCAGCGTATACGCCCACCAGCCAGCAAACGGCGACGCCACCAACCCACCAAAGGCGTAGCAGGAACTCCACAACCCCAGCACCCGCCCGCGCTGTTCGGCGGGAAAGAAACTGCCGAGGTTCTTGCACAGCCCGGACCAGCCGGTGGACTGGGCAAACCCTTGAATCAACATGCAGGTAGCGAAGATTGGCAACGTCGCAAAACTGCCCATCACCAAGGCTGCCGCCGCTGAAATCAGCAACCCGCCAAACACTACGACCCTTGGGCCAAAGCGGTCGGCCAGAATGCCCCAGGTGAATTGCCCGATGGCGTAAGCCGTGAGGTAGATGGCGTCGAGGTTGGCCATGGCCATTTTGTCGAGCATGAAGGTGGGGTCTTCGGCGATCCCCAGTTTTGCCACGGAAAAGGCTTTGCGGGTGAAGTAGAAAGCGGCGTAAGCGAGCCAGGTGATCGCGAAGATCTGCACGCGCCAACGCTTGATAGTGCCGATGTGCTTGTTCATGGTGGTTCTGACCTCAGGGTGTGAGTGTGCCGGCAGAAATTGAGAAATAACGCCTGTTTTTTTATTGTTGAGCACTTCGATATCGCAGCGTCCCTTTGGCGATATCGGTCAGATGAGTCCTGCTGTTGCACGCACAGGCTCATGGCCGCCGACGCTGTTTGACTGACCAGTCACCGGGGCTGAGGTGGATAAAAACAATTACTGATTAATAAGTGAAATCGATTTATCGTATTTCCAATATAAGCCCAGCTTGTTACTGGAGGTTTCGATGTCGGTTTCCCACGCCCAGCTCAAAGCCTTCCATGCCGTGGCCGTGCACGGAAGCTTTACCAAAGCCGCCGAGCGGCTATTCCTCACGCAACCGGCGATTTCCGACCAGGTGCGCAAGCTCGAAGAGCGTTTCGGTGTGCTGCTGTTCCACCGCAACAAACGCTCGGTACGCCTGACGGATCTGGGTGAGCGGTTGCTGAGCATTACCCAGCGATTGTTCGTTATCGAGGCCGAAGCGCAGGAGCTCTTGCATGACTCCAGGGCCTTGCAGACCGGCACCCTGATTCTCGCGGTGGACGCGCCAGTGCACGTGTTGCCGCAGATTGCTCGCTTTTGTGAGCGCTACCCCGGCATCAGCGTGAAGATCGAAACCGGCAACACCGACGAATCGCTGTTTCGGCTGTTCAACTATCAGGCCGACCTGGCGTTGCTGGGCCGGGAGGTGAGTGACGAACGTCTGATCTCGTTGCCGCTGCGCAACGACCCGATGGTGGCGTTCGTTTCCCGCCATCATCCGTGGGCTGACCGTGAATCGATTTGCCTCGCGGATCTGGATGACACGCCGTTGGTGCTGCGGGAAATCGGTTCTGTGACGCGCCAGACACTGGAAGAAGAAATGGCCCAGGCAGGCTTTCGCATCCGCCCGGCGATTCAGGTTGAAGGTCGGGAAGCGGCGCGTGAAGCGGTGGTCGTGGGGATTGGTGTCGGTGTGGTATCGGCTGCCGAGTTCGGCGCGGATTCGCGGGTGTGTGCGTTGCCGATTACCGACTGCAAACGGCGATTGACCGAGACGCTGGTGTGCTTGCGCGAGCAGAGTTCGCGGCGGGTGGTGGCGACGTTTCTGGAGATGGTTCGCGAGAGTCTTGCGTAGGCAGGCCCGGCCCCATCGCGAGCAAGCTCGCTCCCACAGGGGATCTATGTTGGCCACAGATTATGTGATCAACGCAAAACCAGTGTGGGAGCGAGCTTGCTCGCGATGGGCGCACCTCGGTTACAAGGTGGGCGCCAACTCGAAAAACGCCTGTATCAAGCGCAAATCCCGTCGCCGCTCCATGCAGCCAATCATGTGTCGGTTAACCAGTCCTTCACCAATAATCGGCACCGCCGCCACCCTCGGGTCATGACTGACCTCCACCGACGACACCACGCCAACCCCCAACTCTGCGGCCACGGCTTCGGTCACCGCCTCGCGACTGTCCAGTTCCAGCAACACCCGTGGACTGACCAACGCCGTCGCGCAGGCTTCGTCGAAGGTGCGCCGGGTGATCGAACTGGGCTCGCGCAACACCATGATCACCTGATCCAGCGCCTTGAGCGGCACCCCCTTGGACATCTGCGCCCAGGGATGACTATCAGGCACCAGCGCACAAATCCGTGATTCGCTCAAGTCTTGCAAATGCAGCCCCTTGCGCGGTTCGACTTCGGTCAGCACCGCCACGTCGGCATGCTCCGACAGCAACGCCGCCAAGGTTTCCTGAGCGTTGCCCAGCCGCAGGTTCACGGTAATGCCGGGATACCGCGCACGCAAACTCGCCAGCATCGGCATGACCATGTGCGGCCCATCCGCCGCAACCTCCAGACGCCCGGTCAGCAACTGCCGGTTGGCCTCAAGCATCACCTGCGCCTCTTCGGCCAGACCGAACATTGCCCGGGTGATCGCGGCCAGTTTGGTGCCCTCCTCCGTCAGCTCCACCCGTCGTGCGGTGCGCCGCAACAGGGTGATCTGGTAGTGCTCCTCCAGCGCCTTGATGTGCCCGGTGACCGCCGGTTGGCTGATGAACAGTCGCGCGGCGGCCCGGGTGAAGCTGCCCTCGCGGGCCACCGCATCGAATGCGCGGAGCTGGAACAGGTTCATGAATAACCCTCACTGATGATTGGCATAACAACAAACAATTTGATTGATAGCACGGCAAATTGCAATTTAAGCCCCGTAGCTTCATCCCATCGATTGCGAGGACACGAGAATGAGTACTGCCGAACCCATCCTGCTCACCCCCGGCCCACTGACCACATCGGCCCGCACCCGTCAGGCGATGATGGTCGACTGGGGTTCATGGGATGACCGCTTCAATCAACTGACCGCCAGCCTGTGCGAACAACTGCTGGCAATCATCAACGGCGGCGACAGCCACCACTGCGTGCCCCTGCAAGGCAGCGGCACGTTCGCGGTCGAAGCGGCAATCGGCACGCTGGTGCCTCGCGACGGCAAAGTCCTGGTGCTGATCAACGGCGCCTATGGCAAACGCCTGGCAAAAATCTGCGAAGTGCTCGGCCGTTCCTTCAGCACCTTTGAAACCGCTGAAGACGAACCGACCACCGCCGCCGACGTCGACCGCCTGCTGCGCGCCGACGCCAGCATCACCCACGTCGCGCTGATTCACTGCGAAACCAGCACCGGGATCCTCAACCCACTGCCGGAAATCGCCCACGTCATCGCGCAACACGGCAAACGCCTGATCATCGACGCCATGAGCTCTTTCGGCGCACTGCCGATCGACGCGCAACAGGTGCCGTTCGACGCGCTGATCGCCGCCTCGGGCAAATGCCTGGAAGGTGTGCCGGGAATGGGCTTTGTCTTCGCTCGCAAAGAAGCGCTGGCGAAAGCCGCCGGCAACTCGCACTCGCTGGCGATGGACCTTTTCGATCAACACACCTACATGGCCAAGACCGGCCAGTGGCGCTTCACCCCGCCGACCCACGTGGTCGCCGCGCTGCACGAAGCCCTGCTGCAATACAACGAAGAAGGTGGTTTGCCCGCCCGGCATCAGCGCTACGCCAACAACTGCCAGGTGCTGCTCGATGACATGGCCAAACTGGGGCTGCGCAGTTTCCTGCCCGCCGAGATTCAGGCGCCGATCATCGTCACGTTCCACGCGCCGAAAGACCCGCGTTACCAGTTCAAGGAATTCTACGAACGCGTCAAAGCCAAGGGTTTCATCCTCTACCCCGGCAAATTGACCCAGGTCGAAACCTTCCGCGTCGGCTGCATCGGCCACGTCAACCAGGCCGAGATGCACGCGGCGGTAGCGGCGGTCGCCGAAGTGCTGCGCGAGATGGAAGTCTTGGAAATTTAATTCACGACGACTTGTAGCAGCTGTCGAGCCCTAGCGAGGCTGCGTTCGGCTGCGCAGC
>NZ_LACH01000113.1 GCF_000968015.1 Pseudomonas fluorescens | reverse complement strand
GTCCGACTTGCCCGCGAAGGCGTCATCACAAACACCAAAGATTCAAGGGCTGTAATACCCGACAGCCACCAGAAAATGCCCGACCTTTTTCAGATAGGCATGCTTGTCCTCGACCTTGCCGGTCACCGGGTTTTTCCAACGGTATTCGTATTCGCCGTTGTCCTGCTTGGCCATCAGCGCCAGGATCGGCTCGCCAACCGGTTTGCCTTCCGGGTCCTTGATCTTGCTGAAATCGGTATTGATCAACCGCAGGTTGGTGCCGTGGGCGACATAACGCTGGTTATTCAGGTCGACGACGAAGACGTACAGGTCATCCTGCAAGTAACCACCCTTGAGGGAATTGATGGCCATGAGCGTACCCTTCTCGTCCTTGGCCAGATCGACCGCCGCTTTGTTCAGCAACGCCATCGCTTGTTCCGCTGAGGCCCGCGGCAAGTAGTAACCGACCGCCAGGATCCGCTGACCGATGCGCTGGTAGAACACATGCTTGCGTTCGACCTTGCCGTCGGACCAGTTCTGCCAGCGGTATTCGGTCTGCTGAATGCCATTGCCCTCCGGCACGTTCAAGGCGTCTTTGAAGGCTTTCTGCAAATCCGGCCCGAGCACATCGGACACATCACGGCCAATCAACGCCGAAGACGGCCCGCCGCTGGCGAGCATCACGCCCTTGGTGTCGACCACGAACACGTAGCGATCCTTGTCGACAAACTCGCCCTGTCGACTGAAAGCAGCGAAGGCCTTGTCGCCATGGTCGTGGTAGTACGCCAGGGCTTTTTCCAGCAAGGCTTTGGCAGCCTGGCTGTCGTCCTTTTCTGTGCCGGCAGCTTGAACCTGGCCAAGACACAGCAAAAGCATCACGCCCAGCAAGGCCAACCTATGCAAAAACCCCATTGCGCATCCCTCGTTCTTGTTGGTGTTTCAAGAGCGTAGACGGCTTGGGGTTATGTACGAATATTCAGGAAAGCACAGAGCGTGTAGCCGCTGTCGAAGACTTCATTCGGCCCTGTAGCAGCTGTCGAGCTCCAGCGAGGCTGCGTTCGGCTGCGCAGCAGTCGTAAATCAACCAACGCGGTGCTTCAGTTAATCCGAGTTAATCGAATTGACGACTGCTTCGCAGCCGAACGCAGCCTCGCTGGGGCTCGACAGCTGCTACGCAGGCCGGTTGAAGGCTCAAGGCCTTGCGCGCAGCTGCTGCTGCAAATTCTGGATCTGCGCCTGAAGGGTGTTGATGTTGCGGGTGACCTGGCTACGGAAGGCGTCGAACTCGGCGGTATTGGTCCCGCCTGGCGTCGCGGCCGGGCGATTATCCTGTTGGCTTTTGAGGATGAAGACTTCCTGCTCGAGACGCTCGATGGCGGCGCTCGGGTTGCCTTGTTTCTTCAGTGCAACGATGTCGGAGCCAAGGCTTTTCAGTTGCGCGTCGAATTTGTCTGTGTCCGCCGGGGTACTTTTCAGCACCGCTACATCGCTGATCAAGACTTTGACCTGAGCCTGCAATTGAATGGTGGCGGTCTGTTGCTCAGTGGTTTGAGCGGTCATTTGCGCCAAGCGCTTATCCAGCTCGGTGGTCTGTTCACTCATCTGCGCCAGGCGTTTGTCCAGATCGCTGGTCTGGCCGACAACGCCTTGCTGTTGTTTGCTTTGATCCTGGAGCTTGCTTTCCAGCTGTTTGATTTGCAGCTTCAAGGCTTCGCTGTCGCTGCTGACGTTGGTCTGACTGGCGACAACCTTGCCGGAAATGTCCTGCAAGCGCCCCGCCGCTTCTTCACTGATACGCGCGAAACTTTCCTGGGTCGCCACCAATTGCTGTTCCATCAGCGAGAGCTGCTGGAAGCTCCACCACGCAAGGCCTGCAAACGCAAAGAACAAGGCGCCCACCAGCGCCCACAGCGGGCCGGTGCTCGGGCTTTTGACTTTGACGACTGGCGCGGTCCGCGAATGCACGGAAGTGCGAGCGGTGGTCGGAAAATCATCGTCGTCGAGGCTGTCGGCACGCAGGCTCGGTACATCGAAGTCGTCGTTGGCATCGTTACGCATAGACATTGAGTCAACCTTTGTGGAACGCGGTGATGGCTTGATGCGGCGCAGTATAACCCCCACTGCCGCATCGATTGACCCTCAACCCCGAACTCGGTTCAGTGTAGCGGCGCTAACCCCTGCGTCAGCGAATGTCCTGGGCCTTCCACCAGCCGCAGAATTCATCGAGGGCGGTCCAGAGACTGACTTTCGGATCGTAGTCCAGATAATGCCGGGCGCGGCTGATGTCCAGGGTGAAATTTTTGTTCATCACCTGCATGCCCAGGCGCGACAAGGTCGGTTCGGGACGACCTGGCCACAACTTGCACACTCCCTCGTTGAGCGCCGCTACGGTGTAGGCCAAGCCGTAGGAACGGTAGCGCGTGACCTGTGGGACATCCATCTTGCGCATCACGTAATTGACCACGTCCCACAACGGCACCGGCGTGCCGTTGCTGATGTTGTAGGCCTTGCCCAACGCCGAACCGCTGGCCAGCAGACTGCTGAGCAACGCTTCATTGAGGTTTTGCACGCTGGTGAAATCAACCTTGTTCAGGCCGTTGCCGATGATCGCGAGCCGTCCCTTGCGCTGCATATTCAGCAGCCGCGGGAAGATGCTCATGTCGCCCGCCCCCGTCACGAAACGCGGGCGCAGGGCCAGGGTTTCGAGGCCGAACTCCTGAGCGCCGAAAACTTTTTGCTCGGCCAGGTATTTGGTCGCGGCGTAGGGATGCTTGAAGCGCTTGGGCACCTGTTCTTCGGTCAGTCCCAGGTGATCGCGGCCATCAAAGTAGATCGACGGCGACGACAAGTGCACCAGTCGCCGAACCCGCTGTTTCAGGCAGGCCTCAACCACGTTTTCGGTGACTTGCACATTGCCTTGATGGAAGTCCTGATAACGCCCCCACAAACCGACCGCACCGGCGCAATGCACCACGGCTTCGACGTCTGAACACAGGTCGCGTGCCAGTTCCGGGTCGCTCAAGTCACCCTGGATGAACTCGGCGCCACGGCGCACCAGATGCTCCACACTTTCGGCCCGGCGACCGTTGACCCGCACGTCCAGGCCCTGCTCCAGGGCAAAACGCGCAAAGCGCCCGCCGATGAAGCCGCTTGCGCCGGTAACCAGAATCTTCATGAATTGCTCCGAATATTTCGTTTTGCGTATTGCGTGAGGTCTTGACGCTGCCCGTCAGTCCAACGGCACCAGCCATTGCTTCGACGAACGCACCAACTGATCGGTGAGTAACCCCAGCAACTGACCGCCATTACGCCAATGATGCCAGTACAGCGGCACATCGATCGGCTTATCAGGCAAAAGCTCCACCAATACACCGCGCTCCAGTTGCTCGCGCACCTGCAGTTCAGGCACCAGCCCCCAACCGAGACCCGCTTCGGTGAGGCGGATGAAGCCTTCGGACGAGGGGCATAGATGGTGTTCGAATCCGCCATCGACGCCGAGGGACGCGAGGTAGCGATGCTGTAGGAAATCGTCCGGGCCAAACACCAGCGCGGGCGTTTTCGACAACAGATCGGCGCGCACACCTTCAGGAAAATGCCGGGCGATAAATGCCGGGCTGGCCAACGCACGGTAGCGCATGGCCCCCAGCAAAACGCTGCGCGCGCCGGCCACCGGGCGCTCACTGGCGCAGACGCACGCCGCGACTTCACCGGCGCGCATGCGTTTGAGGCCGACGGTCTGGTCTTCGACCACCAGATCCAGCAGCAGATGCTGTTCCGCGCAAAAATCCCCGACCGCCACGGCCCACCAGGTGGCGAGGCTGTCGGCATTCAAGGCAATGCGCAGACGTTCCGGCAGGCCTTCTTCGTCGAGAGCCGGCACCAGGGTTTGCAAGTCCCGCTCAAGCAAACGCACCTGCTGCACATGGTTGAGCAACCGTCGGCCGATTTCGGTCGGGGCCGGCGGTGTCACCCGCACCAGCACCGGTTGGCCGACCCGCGCCTCGAGCAATTTGATGCGCTGGGAGATCGCTGATTGCGACAAGCCGAGCACCTGAGCCGCACGTTCGAACCCGGCCTGCTCGACCACCGCGGCCAAGGCAGAAAGCAATTTATAGTCGAACATCAGTTTTCCTAATGAGCGATCAGCATGATTGGTTTTTCTTATACAGCCTGACACTGGAGAATGGCCAGCAAGAACTCTTCAACAAGGATCATCGACATGGCTGGCGAAACTTCATTGGCAACTTTGCTGCGCAGCATGAGCCCGCAACTCAACGTCGGCGAATACGTGTTCTGCACCCTGCGCGACGGCAAGTTGCCGGCTGGCCTTGAGATTGTCGGCAGCTTTCGCGAGCAGGAAGGTCTGACAGTGATTCTGGAACGCTCCCACGCCGAGAAGGCGGGTTTCAGTTTCGATTACGTCGCGGCCTGGATCACTTTGAACGTGCACTCGGCCCTCGAAGCCGTCGGCCTGACCGCCGCGTTCGCCACGGCATTAGGCCAGGCGGGCATCAGCTGCAACGTGATCGCCGGCTATTACCACGACCATTTATTCGTCGGCCAGGCCGATGCCGAACGCGCCCTGCACGTGCTGCGGGATCTGGCGGCCAACGCGGAGTAAACATCTTATGTGGCAAAGCTATGTGAACGGCCTGTTGGTGGCCGCGGGGCTGATCATGGCGATCGGTACTCAGAATGCGTTTGTGTTGGCCCAGAGCCTTCGGCGTGAACATCACCTGCCCGTGGCGGCGCTTTGCGTGACCTGCGATGCCTTGCTGGTGGCCGCCGGGGTATTCGGCCTGGCGACGGTGCTGGCGCAGAACCCGACGTTGCTGGCAGTCGCCCGTTGGGGTGGTGCAGTGTTTCTGATTTGGTATGGCAGCCTGGCGTTGCGTCGAGCCTGCTCGAAACAGAGCCTGCAACAAGGTGAAAACCAGACCGTGCGCTCGCTGCGCGCGGTGATGCTCAGTGCTTTGGCCGTAACGCTGCTTAACCCGCACGTTTATCTGGATACCGTGCTGCTGATTGGCTCCCTCGGCGCCCAACAAACAGAGCCCGGCGCTTATGTCGTGGGCGCGGCGAGTGCATCGTTGCTGTGGTTTTTCACCCTGGCGCTCGGCGCGGCGTGGTTGGCGCCATGGTTGGCCCGGCCAAGTACCTGGCGAATCCTTGATCTATTGGTGGCGGTGATGATGTTTACCGTGGCCTTTCAATTAATCGCCGCAGGCTGATTATTCCAAAAGGCTCTGGAACCTCTATTCCACACAGTTGTTGCGTGGTTATGCCGCACCCCCGGTGCTATGATCCGATCCGATGCGCCGCAAAGAGTACAAACTCCCCGGCGCTTGTCTGGCCGCCCGTGATCGGCCTTGCGCTCACCGCAACTGACCTGATTAGGAGAATCATCATGGCTTTCGAATTGCCGCCGCTGCCTTACGCACACGATGCCCTGCAGCCGCACATTTCCAAGG
The DNA here is from genome assembly GCF_000968015.1 of Pseudomonas fluorescens. Taxonomy (GTDB): domain Bacteria; phylum Pseudomonadota; class Gammaproteobacteria; order Pseudomonadales; family Pseudomonadaceae; genus Aquipseudomonas; species Aquipseudomonas fluorescens_W. The sequence goes on along the minus strand of NZ_LACH01000113.1, from coordinate 586 downwards.
AAACTCTGGAATACCACCACGACAAGCACCACAACACCTATGTCGTGAACCTGAACAACCTGGTGCCAGGCACCGAGTTCGAAGGCAAGACTCTGGAAGAAATCGTCAAATCTTCCTCGGGCGGTATCTTCAACAACGCCGCTCAGGTCTGGAACCACACTTTCTACTGGAACTGCCTGGCGCCAAACGCCGGCGGTCAACCAACCGGCGCACTGGCTGAGGCGATCAACGCAGCCTTCGGTTCGTTCGACAAGTTCAAGGAAGAATTCAGCAAGACTTCCATCGGCACCTTCGGTTCCGGTTGGGGCTGGCTGGTGAAAAAGGCTGACGGTTCCCTGGCCCTGGCCAGCACCATCGGCGCCGGCAACCCGCTGACCAACGGCGACACCCCGCTGCTGACCTGCGACGTCTGGGAACACGCTTACTACATCGACTACCGCAACCTTCGTCCAAAATACGTCGAAGCGTTCTGGAACCTGGTCAACTGGAAATTCGTGGCTGAGCAGTTCGAAGGCAAAACCTTCACTGCTTAAGATCGACGCCAGTCAAAAAAACCCGGCTTTTGCCGGGTTTAATGAGATGGTCA
>NZ_LACH01000112.1 GCF_000968015.1 Pseudomonas fluorescens | reverse complement strand
AGCAGACTGTGTGAAAACCTAGCAATCTGCCGGCTGGTTAAAGAAAATGCCCGTATCGCAAGATACGGGCATTTTGCTTATGCGCTATATCCAAGGTGAAAATCGCTCCCAGACCGCGCTGTTTCCGGTGTCGCTGGACGAACTTATTCCCGATGACCATCTGGTTCGGGTGATCGAGGCCTATATTTCCCTTCTGGACCTTGAGCAACTGGGCTTCGACAAAGCCAGGCCCAAGGCGACGGGACGCCCTTCGTACGACCCTGCCGATTTGCTCAAACTCTATCTGTACGGCTATTTCCAGCGTATTCGCTCCTCGCGACGACTCGAGGCCGAGTGTCAGCGCAATGTCGAAGTCATGTGGCTGCTGGGCCGATTGGCTCCTGATTTCAAAACCATCGCTGATTTCCGGCGCGATAACAGTGCGGCGTTCACCGCGACGTGCCGCGCCTTCGTTCAGTTTTGCCGACACGCCGGCCTGATTGCCGGTGAGCTGGTGGCCATCGATGGCAGCAAGTTTCAGGCGGTTGCCTCAAGCCGCAAACATATGACTCCGAAAAAGCTCAAGCACCAGGAAGCGGCGCTCGAGAAACGTATTGCCCGCTATTTGGCGCAGCTCGATGAGGCGGATCGTGGCGAGGAAGGGGAGTCGATTGACCGTTCAGCAGTGCAGGCGGCGCTTCAGGAGTTGCAGGTAAAAAAGGCCAATAACCAGACCTGCCAAGGGCTGATGGAAGCTCAAGGTCTGGTTCAACACATTGTGGGCGAGTCCGATGCACAAAAAATGCGGACGCCTTCTGGCAAGTTCGTGGCGTACAACATCCAAAGCGCCGTGGATGCTGAGCATTGTCTGATTCTGCACCATGAGGTGACTCAAGATGGCGCTGATCGACAGCAGCTTGAGCCGATGGCAAAAGCGGCTAAAGCTGAGCTGAATCAACCGCAATTAAGCGTCACTGCCGACGCCGGCTACTCCAATGGCGAACAGTTTCAAGCCTGTGAAGAGGCTGGTATCACGGCGTTCGTACCGCCTAATCGCTCGGTCAACAATCAAGGTGGCGGTACTGAGTTTTTTGATCGTACGGACTTCAAATACGAGGAGGACAGCGATCGTTATCAATGCCCTGCCGGTAAGTGGCTAACGCTCAAGCAGATGAACAAAGGCAATCGGATTTATCAGGCGACTATCGCCGATTGCGACGTTTGTCCGTTAAAAGGCCGCTGCACCAAAACGAGCCGCCGCTACCTCACGCGCCATGCTCACGAAGCCGCTTTTGAACGGATGGAGCAGCGAATGCGGGCCCATCCCGAGATGATGGTCAGCCGGCGATCCATCGTCGAACACCCCTTCGGCAACCTCAAGCAATGGCTATTTGGTAATGGCCGGTTCTTGCTGCGACAGCTGAAAGGCGCCAGGGCCGAAATGGCACTGGCGGTGCAGGCCTATAACCTGAAAAGAGCGATCAAGGTGATGGGCGTCCACCAGTTGATGGCATTGATGGGCTGAAAGGCCCTTTTTTCGTGCGGCCCCTTAGAAAAACAAATGCCCCGACAAGTGGGGGCATTTGTTTTTGACCTTGGCAGGCTGTGTTTTCACACAGTCTGC
>NZ_LACH01000111.1 GCF_000968015.1 Pseudomonas fluorescens | reverse complement strand
CAGGCTTCGCCAGCGGCTACATGGAGTGTGTACGGGCTTCTAAGCAATATCGCTGTGGCTGAATTCCTCGCCCAGAAAGTCGATCAATGCGCGCACCGACGGCAGCAGCCCACGGCGAGAAGGGAAGATGGCATGCACGATCCCGCATTTGGGTGCCCAGCCCGGCACCAGTTCCACCAGACGGCCCGAAGCAATGTCATCACGCACCACCACGCTGGGCAGGTGAGCGATGCCGATCCCGGCCACCACGGCATGACGCAACGCCAACAGGTCATCGGTGACCATTCGTGGCGCATGCCGGATCACCGCGCTGGCGCCGTCCGCCCCAAACAATTCCCACTGATATTCACGCTGCGCCGCGCCCCAATGCAGGCTCGGCAACCCGCTGAGGTCGGCCGGGGAGGCCGGTGATGAAAGGCGCGGCACGAAGGCCGGACTGCCCACCAGGCACTGGGTGCTGTTGCCCAGCACCTTCATCACCATGTCGGTGTTTTCCAGTGGCGGAAAGCGCACCCGCAGGGCGATGTCGAACCCCTCGTGGATCAGGTCGACCCGGCGGTTGGTGCTCTCGATGAACAACTCCACCAGCGGGTACTTGAGCATGTAGCGGGTCAGCATCGGCCCGACCCAGGAGTTGAGCAGCGCGGTCGGGCAACTGATGCGCACCAGGCCTTGGGGTTCGGAGCGGTTGCGTTCGATCAGTTCGGCAGCGCTTTCCGCTTCCACGCGCATCGCCAGGCAGCGCTGGTAATAGGCCTGGCCGATTTCCGTCAGTGAACAATGCCGGCTGGTGCGGTGCAGCAGGCGTACGCCGAGGCGCTCTTCGAGCTCGGCAATGCGCCGGCTGAGCTTGGATTTAGGCATGTCCAACGCCCGGCCGGCCGGGGCGAAACCGTGGTGTTCCACCACTTGGGTGAAGTAGTAAAGGGTGTTGAGGTCTTCCACCATCGTTCTCCGTATAGAACGCTAAGGCTGATTTTTGCAGTCTAGTGCATCAAAGGGTTCAGTTTTAAGCTTTGTCCATCGCGTCACACACCAGATTCGGAGGCGGAATGAAAAACATCATCGGTATCTACACCAGCCCACGGACCCATTGGGTCGGCGACGGTTTTCCGGTTCGCACGCTGTTTTCCTACGACAACCTGGGCAAGCACATCAGCCCGTTTTTGCTGCTCGATCACGCCGGTCCCGCTGAATTCACCCCGACCACCGAGCGTCGTGGCGTTGGTCAGCATCCACACCGCGGTTTCGAAACCGTGACTATCGTTTATAAGGGCGAACTGGAGCACCGCGACTCCACCGGCAGCGGCGGCAAGATCGGCCCTGGCGACGTGCAATGGATGACCGCAGCTTCCGGGATTCTCCACGAAGAATTCCACTCCGAAGGTTTCGCCAAAACCGGCGGCACCCTGGAAATGGTGCAGCTGTGGGTCAACCTGCCGGCCAAGGACAAAATGGCCGACGCCGGTTACCAGACGATTCTCGATGGCGACATCCCGAGCATCGCGCTCAAGGACCAGGCTGGCAGCCTGCGCTTGATCGCCGGTGAGTTCGACGGCCACACCGGCCCCGCGCGTACGTTTACCCCGATTGACGTCTGGGACCTGCGCCTCAACGGCGGCAAGTTGCTGACCCTGGACCTGCACGAAGGTCGTAACACGGCATTGGTAGTGTTGCGTGGCACGGTTCAGGTCAACGGTGTGGAACTGGTGCGCGAAGGGCAGTTGGCGTTGTTCGAACGCAAAGGCCAGCAGCTCAGCCTGGAAGCCAATAACGATGCCGTCGTGTTGCTGCTCAGTGGCGAGCCGATCGACGAACCGATCGTCGGTCACGGTCCGTTCGTGATGAACAGTGAGCAAGAGATTCACCAGGCTTTCGCCGACTTCCAGTCCGGTCGGTTCGGCCAGATGCACGGTTAACCCGTACAGGTTCAACAACCCGCTCTACACAGGATGCGTAGGCCGGTTCCCGGGCCAGGGATGGCTGTTGCCTGAATGAAAGAGGAAACGCACATGAATACCGTCAACGCGGCCAACTTCAATGGCCAGAAACCGACTATCGATCCCAACGACAGCGCGATGCTGTTGATCGACCACCAGAGCGGATTGTTCCAGATCGTCAAGGACATGGACGTGCCGCAACTGCGCGCCAACGCCATTGCCCTGGCCAAAGCCGCGACCCTGCTGAAGATGCCGGTGATCACCACCGCCTCCGTCCCGCAAGGGCCGAACGGGCCGTTGATTCCGGAGATTCACGAGGCAGCACCGCATGCTCAATACGTGGCACGCAAAGGTGAAATCAACGCCTGGGACAATGCTGAGTTTCACGCGGCAGTAAAAGCGACCGGCAAGAAAACCCTGGTGATCGCCGGCACCCTGACCAGCGTTTGCCTGGCGTTCCCGTCCATCGCGGCGGTGCATGAAGGCTACAAAGTGTTTGCGGTGGTCGACGCTTCCGGCAACCACTCGAAACTGGCCACTGATCTGACAATTGCCCGATTGACGCAAGCCGGGGTGGTGCCAATCGACATCATGGCTACGCTCTCTGAGCTGCAAGGCTCGTGGAACCGTCCGGACGCCGAGCAGTGGGCGGCCGTCTACGCCCAGGCCATGCCGCATTATCAATTGCTGATCGAGAGCTATCTCAAGGCTCAGCAAGTGGCGAACGAACACGAAGTGCTGGACTCCCAGCGCTAACCGGGTACCCCACGCCGACTTCCACTCGGCATCGATAAAAAGCGAGGATTACTCCCATGACTACCTCTTACAAACGTCTCGACAAGGATAACGCCGCCGTTCTGTTGGTTGATCACCAGGCGGGTCTGCTTTCTCTGGTGCGCGACATCGAGCCGGACCGTTTCAAGAACAACGTGTTGGCCCTGGCTGACCTGGCCAAGTACTTCAAGTTGCCGACCATTCTCACCACCAGTTTCGAAACCGGCCCCAACGGCCCGCTGGTCCCCGAGCTCAAGGCGTTGTTCCCGGACGCGCCGTACATTGCCCGTCCTGGCCAGATCAATGCCTGGGACAACGAAGACTTCGTCAAGGCGATCAAGGCGACCGGCAAGAAACAACTGATCATCGCCGGCGTGGTAACCGAAGTGTGCGTGGCGTTCCCGGCGCTGTCGGCACTGGCTGAAGGCTTCGAGGTGTTCGTGGTTACTGACGCTTCCGGCACCTTCAACGAGCTGACCCGTCAATCGGCCTGGGACCGCATGTCGGCCTCCGGGGCACAGTTGATGACCTGGTTCGGCCTGGCCTGTGAGCTGCATCGCGACTGGCGCAACGACGTGGAAGGCTTGGGCACCTTGTTCTCCAACCACATCCCGGACTACCGCAACCTGTTTACCAGCTACAACGCGCTGACCAACAGCAAGTAATCCCTGACGACATAGATCCCCTGTGGGAGCGAGCTTGCTCGCGATTGCGGTATGCCAGCCACCATCAATGGTGACTGGCATGGCCTCATCGCGAGCAGGCTCGCTCCCACATTGGTTTTGCATCAAACACTCCTACAATGTGGCCAATGTGTGCGATCTTCCGTTCATTGGCCTTCGCTGGAGTTGCTTGATGCTGTCACTGCTTACCGATCACCCATTGATCTGCGCGATGGCTTTGATCCTTATTGATCTTGGGCTGTGGCGCCTGCTCAGTGCCAATGGCAGCAACTGGAAAATGCTCGTGCGGCTGGTGATTTTTTCGTTGTTCAGTGTCCTGCTGTTCAACGAAGGCCTGAATCCCATGGAAACGGCGCCCTGGGTCGACAACGTCCCGCTGCACCTGGCGGCCACCGGATTGCAGATCGGCTGGTGGCTGTTCGGTGCGCGCACCCTGACGGTGCTGATCGGCGCGGTGATGATGCAACGGGTCGGGCACACCGGGCGCTTGCTCCAGGATTTGCTCGGCGCGGTGATTTTCCTGATCGCGATCATCGCGGCTCTGGCGTATGTCCTCGATCTGCCGGTCAAAGGCGTGCTGGCGACCTCCGGCGCGTTGGCGATCATCGTCGGCCTGGCCTTGCAAAGTACCCTCAGCGACGTGTTCTCCGGGATCGTGCTGAACACCACCAAGCCCTATCAACTGGATGACTGGATCTCGATCGATGGCACCGAAGGTCGGGTCATCGATATCGACTGGCGCGCGACGCGCCTGCAAACGGCCCAAGGCAGCATGGCGGTGATCCCCAACTCCCTGGCGGCCAAGGCCAAGATCATTAACTTCAGCCGGCCCAGTGACATTTTCGGCGTATCCATCAGCCTGCAACTGAGCCCGCACGCGCGTCCGCAGACGGTGATCGACGCGCTGGAGCGGGCGATGCAGGGCTGTCGTTATCTGCTGAACAAACCGGCGCCGTGTGTCGCGTTGAAAGGTTCCAGCGCCACCGGCGTGGAATACGAAATCAGTGGTTTCGTGGTCTCCATGGACCAGAAACGCATGGTCCGTAATCTGCTGTTCGACCTGGCATTCCGGCACTTGAAGGCCAGCGGCGTCAACTTGTTGTCGAGCGTCGAATCGAACGCACCTGCCAACCTGTCGCGGCCACGGGCATTGCTGGACGCGTCGAATATTTTCTCGACCCTGCGTCAGGAAGAGAAAGACACCTTCACCCAGAACATGACCCTGCAAAACTTCCGCGCCGGTGAAATGATCCTGCCGGCGGGGGAGGTCAGCGATCATTTGTTCATCATCGAATCAGGTGTGGTGTCGGTGGAGCTGAGCCGTGGCGGGGTTAAGTTCGAAACCGGGCGCATGGGGCCGGGTGAGGTGATCGGCGAGGGTGGGATTTTGTCCGATACGGCGCTACCGGCGGACTTCAGCGCCAAGACGTTCTGCAGCTTGTACCGGATCGAGAAGGAGTACCTCAAACCGTGTCTGGATGCGCGGCATGACATCGGCGAAGCGATGAAGGCGTTACTGGATTTCCGTTTGAACAAGGCTCAGACGTTGACTCAGGAAGCGCCTAGGGTTGTGCAGAAGAAGGGATTTTTGCAGTGGCTGCGCAATCGAGCGTAGGGGCTTGAAGGTCATGGGCGCGGGTGCAATCGAGCGAGTCGGCAGCAGGCGCCTGGCGAACAAGCTGTGCGCCGACCAGGGTACGGTCATGACTGTTCCAGTGCTCGAACGGCGCATGTTGCCAAACCATGCCGACGGGGCCAGCGATCAACAGCAAGGCCAGACAAGCCAGGGTTTGTCGACGTGTCAGCGGTTTTTTGTGCGCCGACCGCTGCGCTGCGATCCGGGCGCGGCGATGTCGATGAATCTGGGCGAGCAGAAAGGCTTCGCGCGCCTGTTCCGGCATTTCCCACAATAAGGATTCCAGCTGCCAACGCGATTCGGAGTTCGGCGAAGTAGCCGGTGGAAAAGGCATTTCGGATGAGGACGACATGGGCAGGAGGTACTCGGTTCCGGCGTCCTGGCCGCGTTATCAGGAATGAATCGCATTCTAGTGGTGTCGGTGCGGTGATGGCAATTACCCATCTAGATTATTTTCAAGCCCGCCCATTGGCATCCTCATCTTCCCAATAATTGGCTATTTGCTGCAGGTCAGTGCGGGATTAACGTAGCTCCACATCACTTTGACTGGAGCCCACCATGCAACCGCGTATTGATTTCTACACTGCTTCCCCGGATGCACTCAAAGCCATGATCGCGCTGGAAACCGCTGTTTCGAAGCTGCCTCTGGAAAAATCCCTGATTGAACTGGTCAAGCTGCGCGCCTCCCAGATCAATGGCTGCGCTTTCTGCGTCGACATGCACACCGCCGATGCCCGCAAGGGTGGCGAAACCGAGCGTCGGTTGTATGGGGTGTCGGTCTGGCGTGAAACGCCGTTCTTCACACCCCGCGAACGTGCGGCGCTGGCCTGGACTGAATCCTTGACCCTGCTGAGCCAGACTCATGCGCCGGATGAAGACTACGAACTGGCCACGGCCCAGTTCACCCCTAAGGAAATGGTCGACCTGACCGTGGCGATTTCCACCATCAACAGCTGGAACCGCCTGGCGGTAGGTTTCCGCAAAATGCCTCAGGCCTGATTTTTTGGAGCAAGCCGAGGCTCAATGAGCATCCGCACTCGGCGCGGCCGGTGGTTGCACCTTGCGCATCAAGGGCACCATCGCCGTGGCAATGATGAAGCACACCATGATCATCAGGAACGCATCGCCGTAGGTTTGCGTCTGCGCTTCGCGGTAGGTCAGCAGCCATAGCTGATGCAGGCTGGCGGTGACACCCGCGTCGCCGCTTTGGCCAAGGGCGGCGAAGTTGTTGCCAACCTGGGACAGCCACTGATTCAGTGCTTCATTGGTGCTGTTGAGGTTTTCCGCCAACCGGGTGAAGTGCAGGTTGGTGCGGTCATTCAGAATGGTCGCGCACGCGGCGATGCCGATGGCGCCACCCAGGTTTCGCATCAGATTGAACAACCCCGAAGCATGTTTGAGCCGCGCCGGTGCCAGACCACCCAAGGTCAACGTCACCGCTGGTGGTACCGCCAGTTGCTGGGCAATCCCGCGCAGCGCTTGCGGTAGCATCAACTCTTTAGCCCCCCAGTCATGGGTGATCGGGCTGAAATCCCACATCGACAACGCGAAAAGTCCAAGGCCGGTCATCATGATCCAGCGCAGATCGATGCGGTTGGCCAGGAAGGCGTACAGCGGAATCGCCATGATCTGGAACACCCCGGTGGAGAAAACCGCCAGACCAATGTCCAGTGCGCCATAGCCACGCACCCGGCCGAGAAACAGCGGCGTCAGGTAAATGGTGGCGAACAGGCCGATCCCGGTGACGAACGAAAAGAAGCAGCCAAGGGCGAAGTTACGGTCTTTCAAGGCGCGTAAATCGACGATGGGGTTGGCGACGTGCAGGGTTCTACCGATGAACGCCAGGCCGGCCAGTCCGCTGATCCATGCCGTGGTCAGAATCGTGCTGTCGCTGAACCAGTTCCAGCGCGGGCCTTCTTCGAGGGTGTATTCCAGGCAGCCGAGAAACAGCGCCATGAACACCATGCTCAAGTAGTCGGCACCTTTGAGCAGGGACAATTCCGGCTGATCGATTTTCACCAGCATCGGCACCGCCACCGCGACGAAAATCCCCGGCACCAGGTTGATGTAGAACAGCCAGTGCCAGGAGGACACATCGGTGATCCAGCCGCCGATTACCGGCCCCAGAGTCGGGGCCAAAGAGGCCACCGCGCCAATGGTTGCAGCCGCGATCACCCGTTGTTTGCCGGTGAAGAAAAAGAACGCCGTGGTGAACACCAGCGGGATCATCGAACCACCGAGAAACCCTTGCAGGGCGCGGAAGGCGATCATGCTCTGAATGTTCCAGGCCGCGCCGCAGAGCAGGCTGGCCAAGGTGAAACCCACTGCTGATACGCAGAACAGCCAACGCGTCGAGAACACTCGGGACAGCCAGCCAGACAGCGGAATCACGATGATTTCGGCGATCAGGTAACTGGTTTGCACCCACGCCGTTTCGTCGGTGCCGGCCGAGAGCCCGCCGCCAATGTCACGCAACGACGCCGAGACGATCTGGATGTCCAGCAGCGCAATGAACATGCCGATGCACATGGTGGCGAAGGCGAACACCTTGGTCGCCGTTGCCATGTCGGCGGCATTGAACGGTTGCGCGGGGACGGCGAGGGCGCGGCTCATGGTGCGCTGGCCACGGCCGGGGTTGCAGGTTCCTTGCGAGTGTCCACTTCAGCGGTGACCGACAGGCCTGGACGCAGATGGCCGAGCACGCCATCTGCCGGATCAAGCACGATGCGCACCGGTACCCGCTGGACGATTTTGGTGAAGTTGCCGGTGGCGTTTTCCGGCGGCAGCACGCTGAACTGCGAGCCACTGGCCGGCGCGAGGCTGTCCAGATGACCGTGGAATTCCTGCCCCGAGAGCACGTCGGCATGAATGATCACCCGTTGCCCCGGCGTCATCCTCGCCAGTTGATCTTCCTTGAAGTTGGCATCGACCCACAGCCCGCTGGCCGGTACCACCGACAGCAGTTGCGAACCGGCCTGGGCATAGGCGCCGACCCGCGCCCGGCGATTGCCGATCACACCGTCTACCGGGGCTTTCAGTTCGGTGTAACCCACGTTCAATTGCGCCAAATCACGTTCGGCACGGGCCTGCATCAGTGCGGCGCGGGCTTGCTGTTTCTGGGTTTCGATCACATTCAACTGACGTTGTGCGGCGAGCAATTCAGCTTGGGCCCGGGCGCTGAGGGCTTGGGCGGTCTTGAAGGTGGCGTTGGCGCGTTGGGCGCTTTCCACCGAGACGGCATTGCTGCCGACCAGTTTTTTGTAGCGAGCATCGTCATCCCGTGAGCGGGCGGTTTCGGCACCGGCGGCATCGATCCCGGCTCGGGCCTGGCCGATCACTGCGTGTTGCAATTGTTCGGTGGCATCGAGGTTGGCGAGCAGCGCTTCTTCGGCGGCCACCGCACCTTCGGCCTTGGCCAGGTTGGCGCGGTAATCGCGGGAGTCGAGGCGAATCAGCACATCGCCGGCTTTCACCTTCTGGTTATCGGTGACCAAGACTTCTTCGATGTACCCAGCGACTTTCGGCCCGATCACCGTCACATCGCCGCCGATGTAGGCGTCGTCGGTCTCTTCAATGAAACGGCCGGCGGTCCACCAGTGAGTCGCGTACAGCCCGGCGAATACCAGGGCAGCGATGACCGCAGCGAGCAAGATCAACCGTTTGAGCAGGGGAGGCTTGGGTGTGCTCACCGGGACAGCAAGGTCGGGTTCAAGGCTGGGCATGGTGGTCATGGAGAAATACCTGTGGGAAACGGGTCTTTATTACGAATGTAATATGACGCAGGTAATATTTTGTGGCAAATGATTTTTGGTGCCGGTCGTCAGGTGCTTGGTTGAGGAGATGTTGTGCCCACCGAAGATCCCCTGTGGGAGCGAGCTTGCTCGCGATAGCGGTCTGACAGTCGACGTCAATGTTGAATGTGAAACTGCCATCGCGAGCAAGC
>NZ_LACH01000110.1:401-980 GCF_000968015.1 Pseudomonas fluorescens | reverse complement strand
ACGGTCACGTCGCTGTCGCTGGCCGCGCTGATGCAGCTGTTGATCACGTCGATGGTGATGGTGGTGGTGCTTTGGTCACCGTCGGCATCGCGCACGGTGTAGGTGAACACGTCGGTCGCCCCGGGGTCGCTCACGGCGTTCGGGTTGCTGTGGTACACGGCGTTGCCGTTGGCATCCAGCGTCAGGTAACCGTAGGTGCCATTGATCTGGCTGTTGAGGCCGCCGATGGCCGAGGTCGAGGTGTCTGAGCCGGCCCGCACACCGACCACCGCGCCCCCTGCGGCGAGGCCATCGGCGCCGCCGATGTCGTTCCACAGCACGTTGCCACTGACCGTGCCGCCTTCGGCGACCGAGGTCTCGTCGGCATGGGCCGTCGGCTGATCATCGACGATTTTGACCACGATGGTGCTGGTGGTGCTGTTGCCCAAAGAGTCCGTGGCTTGGTAAGTAAAGCTTTCGCTCAGGGTGTTGGCGCCGTCGTTCGCATGCGGCGTCGTACTTGGCGCCGACGTCAGCGTGTAGGTGTAGGAGCCATCGGGATTGAGCAGGATCTGCCCGTAGGTGCCGGTGGCGCTGCCG
>NZ_LACH01000110.1:0-307 GCF_000968015.1 Pseudomonas fluorescens | reverse complement strand
CTGAACCGGCACGCACGCCGAGCACTGCGCCGCCTGCGGCGAGACCATCGGCGCCGCCGACGTCATTCCACAGCACGTTGCCACTGACCGTGCCGCCTTCGGCGACGGAGGTCTCGTCGGCATGCGCAATCGGCTGATCATCGACGATTTTGACCACGATGGTGCTGGTGGTGCTGTTGCCCAGAGAGTCGGTGGCTTGGTAAGTAAAACTTTCGCTCAGGGTATTGGCGCCGTCGTTTGCATGCGGCGTGGTGCTTGGCGCCGACGTCAGCGTGTAGGTGTAGGTGCCATCGGGATTGAGCAGGAT
>NZ_LACH01000011.1:0-3625 GCF_000968015.1 Pseudomonas fluorescens | reverse complement strand
GCGCACCCCTGATAAGGGTGAGGTCGGCAGTTCGAATCTGCCCAGACCCACCAATTTTGTGTGGGAACCTGTAGAAATACGGGGCCATAGCTCAGCTGGGAGAGCGCCTGCCTTGCACGCAGGAGGTCAACGGTTCGATCCCGTTTGGCTCCACCACTACTGCTTCTGTTGTTGAAAGCTTAGAAATGAGCATTCCATCGTGATGATGGTGAATGTTGATTTCTAGTCTTTGGCTAGATCGTTCTTTAAAAATTTGGGTATGTGATAGAAAGATAGACTGAACGTTACTTTCACTGGTAACGGCTCAGGCTAAGGTAAAATTTGTGAGTTGCTCTTAATTGAGTATTATCGAATTTTCGGCGAATGTCGTCTTCACAGTATAACCAGATTGCTTGGGGTTATATGGTCAAGTGAAGAAGCGCATACGGTGGATGCCTTGGCAGTCAGAGGCGATGAAAGACGTGGTAGCCTGCGAAAAGCTTCGGGGAGTCGGCAAACAGACTTTGATCCGGAGATGTCTGAATGGGGGAACCCAGCCATCATAAGATGGTTATCTTAAGCTGAATACATAGGCTTAAGAGGCGAACCAGGGGAACTGAAACATCTAAGTACCCTGAGGAAAAGAAATCAACCGAGATTCCCTTAGTAGTGGCGAGCGAACGGGGACTAGCCCTTAAGTGGCTTTGAGATTAGCGGAACGCTCTGGAAAGTGCGGCCATAGTGGGTGATAGCCCTGTACGCGAAAATCTCTTAGTCATGAAATCGAGTAGGACGGAGCACGAGAAACTTTGTCTGAATATGGGGGGACCATCCTCCAAGGCTAAATACTACTGACTGACCGATAGTGAACTAGTACCGTGAGGGAAAGGCGAAAAGAACCCCGGAGAGGGGAGTGAAATAGATCCTGAAACCGTATGCGTACAAGCAGTGGGAGCCCACTTTGTTGGGTGACTGCGTACCTTTTGTATAATGGGTCAGCGACTTATTTTCAGTGGCGAGCTTAACCGAATAGGGGAGGCGTAGCGAAAGCGAGTCTTAATAGGGCGTCTAGTCGCTGGGAATAGACCCGAAACCGGGCGATCTATCCATGGGCAGGTTGAAGGTTGGGTAACACTAACTGGAGGACCGAACCGACTACCGTTGAAAAGTTAGCGGATGACCTGTGGATCGGAGTGAAAGGCTAATCAAGCTCGGAGATAGCTGGTTCTCCTCGAAAGCTATTTAGGTAGCGCCTCATGTATCACTGTAGGGGGTAGAGCACTGTTTCGGCTAGGGGGTCATCCCGACTTACCAAACCGATGCAAACTCCGAATACCTACAAGTGCCGAGCATGGGAGACACACGGCGGGTGCTAACGTCCGTCGTGAAAAGGGAAACAACCCAGACCGTCAGCTAAGGTCCCAAAGTTATGGTTAAGTGGGAAACGATGTGGGAAGGCTTAGACAGCTAGGAGGTTGGCTTAGAAGCAGCCACCCTTTAAAGAAAGCGTAATAGCTCACTAGTCGAGTCGGCCTGCGCGGAAGATGTAACGGGGCTCAAACCATACACCGAAGCTACGGGTATCACTTAGGTGATGCGGTAGAGGAGCGTTCTGTAAGCCTGTGAAGGTGAGTTGAGAAGCTTGCTGGAGGTATCAGAAGTGCGAATGCTGACATGAGTAACGACAATGGGTGTGAAAAACACCCACGCCGAAAGACCAAGGTTTCCTGCGCAACGTTAATCGACGCAGGGTTAGTCGGTCCCTAAGGCGAGGCTGAAAAGCGTAGTCGATGGAAAACAGGTTAATATTCCTGTACTTCTGGTTATTGCGATGGAGGGACGGAGAAGGCTAGGCCAGCTTGGCGTTGGTTGTCCAAGTTTAAGGTGGTAGGCTGGAATCTTAGGTAAATCCGGGATTCTAAGGCCGAGAGCTGATGACGAGTTACCCTTTGGGTGACGAAGTGGTTGATGCCATGCTTCCAAGAAAAGCTTCTAAGCTTCAGGTAACCAGGAACCGTACCCCAAACCGACACAGGTGGTTGGGTAGAGAATACCAAGGCGCTTGAGAGAACTCGGGTGAAGGAACTAGGCAAAATGGCACCGTAACTTCGGGAGAAGGTGCGCCGGTGAGGGTGAAGCATTTACTGCGTAAGCCCATGCCGGTCGAAGATACCAGGCCGCTGCGACTGTTTATTAAAAACACAGCACTCTGCAAACACGAAAGTGGACGTATAGGGTGTGACGCCTGCCCGGTGCCGGAAGGTTAATTGATGGGGTTAGCTAACGCGAAGCTCTTGATCGAAGCCCCGGTAAACGGCGGCCGTAACTATAACGGTCCTAAGGTAGCGAAATTCCTTGTCGGGTAAGTTCCGACCTGCACGAATGGCGTAACGATGGCGGCGCTGTCTCCACCCGAGACTCAGTGAAATTGAAATCGCTGTGAAGATGCAGTGTATCCGCGGCTAGACGGAAAGACCCCGTGAACCTTTACTATAGCTTTGCACTGGACTTTGAATTTGCTTGTGTAGGATAGGTGGGAGGCTTTGAAGCGTGGACGCCAGTTCGCGTGGAGCCAACCTTGAAATACCACCCTGGCAACTTTGAGGTTCTAACTCAGGTCCGTTATCCGGATCGAGGACAGTGTATGGTGGGTAGTTTGACTGGGGCGGTCTCCTCCTAAAGAGTAACGGAGGAGTACGAAGGTGCGCTCAGACCGGTCGGAAATCGGTCGTAGAGTATAAAGGCAAAAGCGCGCTTGACTGCGAGACAGACACGTCGAGCAGGTACGAAAGTAGGTCTTAGTGATCCGGTGGTTCTGTATGGAAGGGCCATCGCTCAACGGATAAAAGGTACTCCGGGGATAACAGGCTGATACCGCCCAAGAGTTCATATCGACGGCGGTGTTTGGCACCTCGATGTCGGCTCATCACATCCTGGGGCTGAAGCCGGTCCCAAGGGTATGGCTGTTCGCCATTTAAAGTGGTACGCGAGCTGGGTTTAGAACGTCGTGAGACAGTTCGGTCCCTATCTGCCGTGGACGTTTGAGATTTGAGAGGGGCTGCTCCTAGTACGAGAGGACCGGAGTGGACGAACCTCTGGTGTTCCGGTTGTCACGCCAGTGGCATTGCCGGGTAGCTATGTTCGGAATAGATAACCGCTGAAAGCATCTAAGCGGGAAACTAGCCTCAAGATGAGATCTCACTGGGACCTTGAGTCCCCTGAAGGGCCGTCGAAGACTACGACGTTGATAGGTTGGGTGTGTAAGCGCTGTGAGGCGTTGAGCTAACCAATACTAATTGCCCGTGAGGCTTGACCATATAACACCCAAGCAATTTGCGAACTCGACAGAGGCCAGATTGCGGTGTGTGAAGACGAAACGAACCGAAAGTTCGAGATACTCACAAAACACCAGACTATCGCATACCCATTCGCTGGAGCGTGGACCTGTAAAGGCACACGAGCTGGCTACCGAATTTCTTGACGACCATAGAGCATTGGAACCACCTGATCCCATCCCGAACTCAGCAGTGAAACGATGCATCGCCGATGGTAGTGTGGGGTTTCCCCATGTGAGAGTAGGTCATCGTCAAGATTAAATTCAGAAACCCCTATCTGCGTATGAAGGTAGGGGTTTTGTTTTGTCCGC
>NZ_LACH01000109.1 GCF_000968015.1 Pseudomonas fluorescens | reverse complement strand
CAGCGACAGCGACGTGACCGTCTACGAAAAAGCCCTCGACCTGAACAAGGATGGCCAGGATCTGGCGCCCGGCACCGTCACCGGGAGCCTGCCGGGCAACACGGGCGAAACCGCCAGCGGCACGCTGGTCGGTTCGGTCAGCGGTGCGGTCGGCGCGATCACTTACAGCCTGGTCGGCAGCGCCACCGGCACCTACGGGCAAATCCTGCTCAATCCCGATGGC
>NZ_LACH01000108.1 GCF_000968015.1 Pseudomonas fluorescens | reverse complement strand
ATCGCAGCCTCGTTTCACTCGACAGCTCCTACAAGGATGTACCGTGTCTACGGCGTATCAGGCATAGAATGGAACCACTGCGAAAGTTAATCGCTCAAAGTGGTATGCACGATCGATTGGCAAAACCCGCCAATCGGCCTGCCCTCAAGGAGAGCCCTATGCCCTGGTATGCCTGGTTGATTCTGGTCGTTGCAATCGGCTCGATCGTTGGTGGTTTGATGATGTTGCGTGACACCGCCAACAAGGTCGATCTGACCGAGGAGCAACGCAAACGCGTCGCTGAACGCAACGCCGAAGCGGATTCCAAGGATGCGCAGGACCGCTAAAACAAAACCCTGTCATTCTCATTGAATGACAGGGTTTTGCGTTTTACTTCTCCCAATCCGCCTTGGCTATGTGAAGGCCATGCAGCCCTTTGTATGCCGCGCGTTCCGGCTGGCTCCACCCCTCAAGCAACGAATCCTCCAACCGATAAATCTCCACCCCGAGCGGGCGACACACGCTCAGCGGATCCTGCGCATCCGGCCCCCACATGGCCAGTGACAGATCACCGCCCGGGCAGGTCGAGAGCGCACACAGCAGATCGATTTCGGCGAAAAACTCCAGGTAATCGCCCTTCTGCGCCGGACAGGCTTTCATGAAGTACATGTCGTCGTGGTTCAAGCCCGTGCACTGGAAAATGTTCAGCACGTCATGCACGTCGAACTCGGTCAGCCCATGAGGCAGCACCGCCCGGGTCAGGTTCGAATGGCAGTGATGATGGAAGTCTTCGCCGGTGAGCATTTTGTTCACATAAGGGTCGCAGCGGGTGCCGAGTAAATCGTGCAAGCGACCGCCATGTTCGTCGATGCCGTAACCGGCCAGGCTGTCATCGGTGATGGTCACCAGCGGCCGCAAAAAAGGCAGGTTTGACCAGAGCCGGTCATGGGTGCTGACGTGTGCGCCCTGTAACTGCCGGGTCCGTGCCGCCCACAAACGCTCCCGTGGATCGTTGGCATTCCAGACGTTGAAATCCCCGACTTGCGGCCCGACGGGCGTGGTCACGCGAAACACATGCCCGGCCGGCACCTTCCAGGCGCGACCGGTGCGGATCGGCACCTCGAATTCCTCGATTAGCGTGCGCCCCTCCTTCGCATCGCGGATCCGTTCGTAGAAGGCTTTGTCCACCTGCAAGGCTGAGCCTTTGCTGACTTGATAGGCCGCCGGATAGTCTTTGTACATGGCACGAATCCTCGATCAGTGATGGGAAACTGGAGCAAGCATTTGCAACAGGAGGTGTTCGGAATCGTCGAGATAGAGGCTCATCGCGTCTTCGGCCGCGCGTTTGTCGCCCTCGGCCAACAACTCATGGATCTGCCGGTCGCGCGCCAGCCAGGGCGCCTGAAAACGAGATTCATCGGGGGCGGTGCAGAACACCAGGCGCAATTGCGCGACGACGTTGGTGAAGAACTCATCGAACAACGGACTGCGCAGCAATCCAACGATGTGTTGATGAAAGGCCAGGCTGTGGGTGCCGACGGCGCGCCAGTCCTCGCGCTCCCGGGCAAGCTCGGTGGCTTCCAGGGCTTCGAGCATCCGGTCGGATTGATAGTCGCGCAGCGGCTGGCTCGCGCTGATGGCCTGCAACTCCAGGGTGCGCCTGACCTTGAACAGATCCCGCACATCCTCGACGCCCAGCCTGCGTACCATCACGCCCTTGTTGCGTACATAACGGGTCAGACCTTCCTGCCCCAGGCGATGCAGCGCTTCGCGGATGGTATTGCGGGATGCGTTGTAGGCAGACACCAGATCGTTTTCCACCAACGCCATGCCGGGCAGCAAACGGCCGCCAATGATGTCGGCGCGCAACTCAAGTGTGATGTGGTCGGCCAGGGACAGTCCGCTGTTCATACTCATTGCCTCCTGATTGTTCAACAATCGTCAGTTAATGAGTAATCACTATTCGTGCCAGTTCATTCTAGACAGCAGGACGGAGTTGGACTCATCTGCATGCTTTTTAGAAGTAGAAGTACAATCACCATCCCATTTTCATTGGTTAATATGGCGCATTGTTGCGGAGATACCCGATGCGTTACTCGCAGGACCATAAAGCCCAGACCCACCAACGCATCATCAAGGAAGCGTCAGCACGCTTTCGCCGCGATGGCATTGGCGCGACAGGTCTGCAACCGCTGATGAAAGCACTGGGCCTGACTCACGGTGGTTTCTACTCGCATTTCAAGTCCAAAGACGAACTGGTGGAAAAGGCGTTGCAAGCCGCCAGCGAGCAGGTCGACATCATTTGCGCCGAGCTCTTCGCTCAAGATCGTCCGCTGGAAGCGTTCATCGACGCCTATTTGTCCGAATGGCACCAGACTTCACCCGATGAGGGTTGCCCGTTGCCGACCATGTCATCGGAACTCGGCCTGCGCGGGCAGCAAAGCCCGACCACTGACGTGGTGCTCAACGCACGGCTCGAACAAGTGCAAGGCACTCTTGAAGACGAGGACGCCGCCGACCAAAGCGTCGTTATCATGTCGACACTGGTCGGGGCTTTATTGCTGTCACGCAGTGTCGAGAATCCCGAGCTGGCTCAGCGGATTCTCGACGTGACTCGCGCCTATCTCAAACAGCCCCGGGACTAACCCTCCCAGCGCTTGAACAGCACGCTGGCATTCACCCCACCAAACCCGAAGCCATTGGACAGCGCGTATTCGATGGCCATCGGCCGCGCCTGACCGTGGACGATGTCGACGCCTTGGGCGGCAGGGTCCGGGTTGTCGAAGTTGAGGGTGGCCGGCACGACCTGATCGCGAATTGCCAACAACGTGAAGATCGCCTCGATACCGCCCGCTGCACCGAGCAAATGCCCGGTGGCCGATTTGGTCGATGTCACGGCGATTTTGTTATCCGTGCCGAACAACGCCTTGATGGCCGCCAACTCTCCCAAGTCCCCGACCGGGGTCGAGGTTGCGTGAGCATTGAGATGCTGCACCTGCGCGGGCGAAATGCCTGCCTGGGCCAATGCCAGCGACATCGCCCGTCGCGCACCGCTGCCATCCTCGGGACCTGCCGTCAGGTGATAGGCGTCGGCACTGGTGCCGTAACCGACCAATTCCGCCAGCGGTTGAGCACCACGAGCCAGGGCATGCTCCAGTGATTCGATGACCAGAAGGCCAGCGCCCTCCCCCATGACGAAGCCATCGCGGTCACTGTCAAACGGCCGCGAGGCACGCTCCGGGGTGTCGTTGTAACCACTGGACAAGGCGCGAGCAGCGGCAAACCCGGCGAGACTGACGCGATCGATCGCCGCTTCCGCGCCGCCACATACCGCGATGTCTGCCTCGCCACAACGAATTAGTCGCGCCGCATCACCAATCGCCTGCACCCCGGCCGCACAAGCCGTCACCGGCGCACCCAATGGTCCCTTGAAACCGTGCTGGATCGACACATGACCCGCGGCGAGGTTGACCAGAAATGAAGGAATGGTGAACGGCGACAGGCGTCGCGGCCCACGACTGTCCGTGGTGCGCACCGCATCGGCTATCGCACCGAAACCACCCACGCCGGAACCGATAATGGTTGCAGTACGTTCCTGGGCATTGGCGTCCGCCGCTTGCCAACCGGCCTGCTCCAGTGCCTGACGCGCCGCTTCCATGGCGAACATAATGAAGCGGTCCATCTTCTTCTGCTCTTTGGGCGCCGTCGCCCGGTCCGGGTCGAACCCCGCCTCGGGATCGTCAGCCAGCGTCGGCACTGCACCCCCAACCTTGGCCGGCAAATCGGCAACCACCTCGTCCGGCAAATTGCGCAACCCGGAACGCCCGGCCAACAGACGCGACCAAACGGCTTCGACGCCAGACCCCAATGGAGACACCAGGCCCATGCCCGTTACAACCACTCGACGATCACTCATACCGCAAATACCTCAAGCCGATTCATGACGCCTCACGTGTAACGCGCGGCGGCCTTACTTTTGGAAAGATTCGGCGCCAGTACATGACGCGCCGCAACGAAGGCATCCCAGTCGGCCGCATCCGGCAACGAAGGAATGGTGACCAACTCACCCTGGTCCAGACCCGACAACGCCGCATCAACCATATCCCCGGCTTCCATGACCATATCCGCCGGAATCTGTGTTGCGTCGATACCGGAGCGTTCCCAGATTTCGGTGCGTGTGACGCCTGGCAACACGGCCTGCACCTTGACCCCAGTGCCCTCCAGTTCAGCGTTCAACGACTGCGTCAGACTTAACACATAAGCCTTGCTGGCGCTGTAAGTCGCGTTGAAGCGCTCGGGAAACAACGCCACCACTGACCCGATATTGATGATCGTCCCCCGACCTGCCTTGGCAAAACTGGCGGCCGCGGCCGAAGCCAGTCGCGTGACCGTTGTCACGTTCAGTTGAATCAAACGTTCCAGCTGATCCATGTCGGCGTTGGCCAACAAACCATCCGCTGCAACACCGGCGTTGTTCAGCAACAGGCTGATACTCGAATCGCTGTGAAGACGTTGTTCAAGCTTCAGCACATCATCCTTTTGCGTCAGATCCGCCTTGAGCACCTCGACCTGAACACCATGCTCGGCGCGCAACTTGCTCGCCGCCGCTTCCAGCCGCTCTTGATCACGGGCGACCAATAACAAATCAAAACCACGCGCCGCCAACCGCTCGGCGTAAATCGCACCGATACCGGAAGAAGCACCGGTAACGAGAGCCGTACCTTGGGACCGGACTGAGTTCATGACTGTGCTCCTGGGAGATGCCTAAGGGAAAGACAAGCGCCTGAGGCTCAGAGCGCTTGGCGGAAAGCAATTTATTATAGGCATAATCTTGACTGTATATGATAGCCGTAATTTTTCTAATGTCGACGAAAGGCGCACCATCACAGCGCTCGCCAGAAAGCAAAAAGGCCGATCAATGACCGGCCCCTGGCGCTGACGTATAAGCTTAGTTCACCTCAAGCTTCTCGCGGTTCTTATCCAGAATGGCTTTACCGATTCCCTTCACTTCGAGCAACTCGTCCACGGACGCAAACGGCCCATTACTCTCACGATAGGTAACAATCGCCTTGGCCTTGGCCTCGCCAACACCGGCCAACTCGCGCTGAAGGGTTGGCGCATCGGCCTGATTCAGATCGACCTTGCCGGACTGTGCCTTGGGAGAAACTTCCAGCACCAAGGGTGCGTTGCCAGCCTCTGGCTTGGCCGTCGGCGCAGCAATGGCAGCAATTGAGGCGCTGGTGAGCAGGGCAAAAACCAGAGAGTAGAAATAGCCAGTACGCATAAATAAAGCTCCATGACATCGATTGAGAAAGCAGCTTTTCCGAAGCTGCCTCCCAAACTTAGGCGATGTCTGGAGCCTGTCAAAAATGTGTCCGTTACAGGATGTGAAACAATCAAGGTTCGAGGCGACGTTGCTGGTAGATCCAGTCAACGATATCGCCATCAGGTGTGTAGCCGCTGACGGTTTCGCGCAGGAGCTGACGGACACGACTGTAATCGTCATGATCGACAGCAATCAGCAACTCCCTCAAACGGCCCTTGAGCACATCCCAGGGCAGATGATCTTCGTTGGCAGTCATGATCATCGGATGTTGCGTCGCTGCCACGTTGTCGCCGATCAGCAACTCCTCGTAAAGCTTCTCACCGGGACGCAGCCCGGTGAATTCGATGGAGATGTCGCCTTGCAAATTCTTGTCCGAACGAACGCTCAGACCGGACAGGTGAATCATCTTCTCTGCCAGCTCGACAATCTTCACCGGCTCGCCCATGTCCAGAACAAACACATCACCGCCCTGCCCCATGGAACCCGCCTGGATTACCAATTGCGCGGCCTCAGGGATGGTCATGAAATAGCGAGTGATTTTCGGGTGTGTGACCGTCAACGGGCCACCGGATTTGATCTGACTGTGGAACAAAGGGATCACCGAACCGGAGGAACCCAGCACATTGCCAAAACGCACCATGGTAAAACGGGTCTTGTTGACCCGAGAGACATTGGCCTTGTCGCCGAACATCACCGGGGCGATTTCACGACTCAACGCTTGAAGCGTCATTTCAGCGAGACGCTTGGTACTCCCCATCACATTCGTGGGGCGTACGGCCTTATCGGTGGAGATCAATACAAAGTTGGAGACACCTGATTGCAACGCAGCCTGAGCGGTGTTGAGCGTGCCGATGACGTTGTTGAGCACGCCTTCGGCGATGTTGTGCTCGACCATCGGGACGTGTTTATACGCAGCAGCGTGGTAGACGGTGTCCACACTCCAGGTTTTCATCACATCCAGAAGTTTGTCCTGGTGCCGGATGGAACCGAGAATTGGCAACAATTTGACCGAAACCGACTTACGACAAGCGCGCTGCTCCAGTTCCGAGAGGATGCTGTATAGATTGAATTCGCTGTGTTCAAACAACAAAAGCGTCGTCGGGCCAAGCGAGAAAATCTGCCGGCAAAGCTCAGCGCCGATCGATCCGCCAGCCCCAGTGACCATGACTGTCTTGCCTTTGATACAACGTTCAAGCAAGTCCGGTTGCGCAGGCACTGAGTCGCGACCCAGAAGGTCCGCGATATCCACCTCCTGGATGTCTTCGACCTTTACCCGGCCACTGGCCAGATCGGTGAAGTTGGGCACGCTTCGAATGTGTAGAGGAAAACGCTCCAGCAGCGTGAGAATCTCCCTGCGCCGGGCGCGGGTAGATGACGGGAGGGCCAGGAGGATTTCCTGCGCGCCTGTTACGTCAATCATCTGCTGGATGTGTTTGGGTTTGTAGACTTGCAGGCCTGCGATTGAACGATCCGCAATGCTTGGATCATCATCGATAAACGCCACAGGACGCATGGCTCGGCCCATGCGAAGCGCTGCGACAAGCTGATTGCCGGCCACGCCAGCACCATACACAGCAACCTTGGTAAGGCCGTCCTCGCGATTGGTAAATGGTACATGCTGAGCGGTGGTGAACCAGTCGCCCATGAAATATTGACGCATGCAGAGTCGAAGTCCGCCAATAATGACGAGGCTGAGCCACCAATAGTTGAAAACAATGGAACGTGGCACTACCGTTTCGTGATTACTGTACCAATAGACAGCGACTGCCAGAATAAGCGACGAAAGGCTAACGGCTTTGATAATGGCGATGAGGGCATCATTGCCGAAATAGCGCATGACGGCCCGGTACATACCGAAACGCACAAACAAGGGAATAGCGATAACCGGGGCACAAACGAAGAGCCAAAAGTGGACTTTAAAGGGGTTGTACATATCGTCCAGGCCCAGACGCACAATGAACGCCAACCACAGGGCGATCCAGACCAGCAGGATGTCAGTGGCGACCTGTATCAACCTTTTTCGACGCCGAGGGAGCCCCACCAAATATGCTCTGATTTTATCCATAAACCCTTCAAACACCTCAGTCGCCTCCTCTCAGCAGCCCCTTCACCGTGGCGAAACCTCAAAGCCGCGTCGCGATCACTCTAAACCTAAATGACAGAGTAGTTGCTGCTTAGTTCTTTAGCGGCGGATTTTCCAGATCTCCGGCACGAAACTTTATTGCCAATGCGATCAGTGGCGCATAAGCCAAAATGACTCCTAAGGCCCCGTCTAGACCAAAATGCGTCACGCACACGGCTACCGGCAACAGCCAGAACAGATTGATCACGCCAACAGCGATAGTTACCGGTAAATGCTTGCCGAAACGACGCGAGGCGAATTGGTAGGCATGGCTGCGATGCGCTTCATAGACTTTGTCCCCTCTAAACAAACGGCGAAACAGCGTGAATGTTGCATCAACGATGAACACCCCCAGCAAAATCAGCCAGGCCCATAGCATCGGTGCACTCACCCATGTTGCCTGCAGCGAAAGACCACCCAGCACAATGCCGAGAAACCCGCTGCCGGCATCCCCCATGAAAATCCTCGCGGGAGGGAAATTCCAATAAAGGAAACCTGCAACGGAAACAGCAAGCAACAATGGTCCCCAAATCAGCGTGTCGAGGCCTGCCAACCAATAAAGCAGACAGGCGCCCAGGCAAGCACAAATGGCTTCCACGCTGGCAATGCCATCGATTCCGTCCATGAAGTTGTAGAGATTGAGTAACCACACCAGATAAAAAACGGCTAGCACATGACCCGCCCAACCCAAATTGATATCGGCGCCGAACACCACGACGGAAGGCAATCCCCCCATCCAGCCCAACAGCCAGGCTGCCGCTGCAAAATGGCCCAACAGGCGCCAGCGTGCGGCGATATGTCCGTGGTCGTCCATAAAGCCAATCAATGCTATCGAGAGCCCAGCCCCTGCAATCGCGTAAAACGCCGATGGAGAAATCAGTCCCGCGGAGTACAGAAAACCCAACGAAACGATAAAAGCCACGACAATGGCTACGCCGCCACCTCGTGGTGTCGCGACCATATGGGAACTACGTGCGTTCGGAACGTCCATCAAACTTCTGGAAATTGCGTACTTGCGTAACGCCGCAGTCAGTAGAAAAGAAATACCGACAGCCACCGGAAAAAACCACGCATAAGTCATTATTGGCGGGACTCCAGAAAATGCTGCACCGTTGATTTCAACCCATCTTCCAGCCTTGCAGGTGGACGCCAGCCCAGTAACTCCTGATTTTTCTGGATATCGACCTGCAATGAACCGAAAAGCCGTTGTGCTACTGCACGCCGTCCCAACAAACCAGCCAGAAACACCAGAACCCCGACAGGGACGGGCACGAGCCAGGTATTCACCCCTAGATAGGTGACAAGACTCCGCATCAGTTGGGTCGTTGAAACATCATTATCATCGCTCACTAAAAAGACCTGATTGGCAGCACGGGGATGATCGACACACGTCCTGATCAGATCAACGACATTTTCCAGTGACACAAGGCTTCGATAATTGGTCACCGCTCCGAACGGTAGCGGAACGCCCTTTATCAACCATTGCATCATTCGTTGAAAGTTTGCACCTACACCGGCGCCATAAATAAGCACCGGCCGAATGATGACAACTTCAATTGCGCCCCTATTGGCGAGCTGCATGAGTTGTTGTTCTGCTTCGTACTTGGAAATGGCATAAGGATCCGAAGGGAGTGGGATATCATCTGCTGAGAACGCATGTCCCGGCGCAGTACTTTCCCCATTGACCTTGATCGAGCTAATAAAGATAAATCGTTTAACACCAGCCTGTATGGCCTGGCGTGCGAGATTGAGTGTACCTTCAACGTTAATCGCACGAAACTTGTCTAGCGATTGCGCCGGATCCTCGTGCATGACGTGCACTCGAGCCGCCGAATGTATAACCACATTCACGCCTGTGAGAGACTGAGTCCAGTCTGTGGCTTGATCGATATTTGATATATAAGTTTTTTCTACTAAGTCGGGTAACTTGCTATTCAAATTTCTGAGCGGAGCCACAACCGATGTAGCGGGCAAAGTGCAGAAACTCTTTACCAAGGCACTTCCAAGAAATCCCGTCGCACCGGTCACAAGTATTTTTTTGGACATTTCAAACCGATTCAAAAAATAGACAGCAATGGAACAATCTACCACGTAAAGGCGTCATTTTGAGCGCCGAATTTGTGCGGAGCACCCTGCCCTACCCCTTGCGTAGCACCGGCTAACCGGCTGACGAGAACTCGAAGCCCTGGTCTCAGCGCGATTTTCCATCACACAGGTTGGAGCAATCACCTGAGAGAGATAGAATCCACCCAATTTTTACTAAAGCTCTCTGAATAGAGCCTGAGACACCTCGCAGAGATACGTGGTGTCGGTAAATTATTCAAAATACACACTAAATTTAGCAGGCTACGCCTCGAATGGAGCACATCGATGCAGCAAATCAATAATCTCAGCGCAAAAATTGCGAAATACCGGGATCAGATCGATGCATCCATTCAGCGCGTGGTTTCCAGCGGATGGGTAGTCCTGGGGCCAGAGGTCAAACGTTTTGAAGCATCGTTTGCCGAATATCTGGGCGCCAGCCACTGCATAACCGTAGCCAATGGTACCGATGCAATCGAATTGGCTCTCAAGGCTCTGGGTGTTGAAAAAGGTGACGTTGTTGCCACGGTTGCCAATGCCGGCATGTATACGACCACTTCTGTTCTGTCCATCGGCGCCGTCCCAGCCTTCATGGATGTCGACCTCGATAATCAGGTCGTAACGCTTGCGGAAGTAAAGCGCGCCGTTGAAGCCGGAGCCAAAGTTGTCGTCGTAACGCACCTTTACGGCTTGGCCATCCCGGAAATACAAGAGATCGCTGTTTTCTGTGCCGACAAAGGCATTCCGCTCCTGGAAGATTGCGCACAAGCTCACGGAGCCAGCGTACAAGGCAAACGTGTAGGAACATTCGGCGACGCCTCGAGCTTCAGTTTCTACCCGACAAAAAACCTCGGTGCGCTTGGCGACGGTGGAGCAGTAATCACAAACTCTGCCGAAATTGCTCAGCGAGTCTCACAATTGCGTCAATACGGCTGGTCCTCCAAATATTGCGTGGAATTGGGCGGAGCCAGGAACAGCCGCCTGGACGAAATGCAAGCCGCCATTCTCTCCGAGTTCCTGCCCCACCTTGATCAGGGCAATGCGCGACGCAACGAGATTGCGGAACGTTATCGCAACGAAGTAAATCAACCCGACATCGTTCATCCGCAGGGGAATAGCGGTGCTTGGGTCGCTCACCTCTATGTCATCAAGAGCCAGAAGCGTGACGCATTGCAGCAACATCTACGTGGCCTGCAAATCGCTTCTGAGGTTCACTACCCGATTCCTGACTACAAACAGCCCGTGTTCAAGAACGTCAACGTTGATTGCCACTTGGCCAACACCGAGCGTTTGGCAAAAGAGATTTTGACACTGCCATGCTATCCAGAAATGGAAGAGCATGAAGTCAGCGCAGTGATCAAAGCAGTCAATGGATGGACTGCATGACGTACTCGATCATCATCCCTGTGTATAAAAACGCGGAATCCATTCCGCGCTTGATTCAGGCCATCGATGAAATCAACAAGCGTTTGAACAACGAAGTAGAGGCGGTTTTTGTCGTCGACGGTAGCCCGGATGCATCGTTTGAGTTGATTCAAAAAGAACTGCCAAACCTGCCTTTTGCAGCGCAACTAATTGCCCACTCAAGGAACTTCGGTTCATTCCCGGCGATTCGAACGGGCCTGATGGCAGCAACTGGAGAATACTTCGGTGTAATGGCTGCTGACTTGCAGGAACCACCGGAACTGCTGATAAGCTTCTTTCAATCACTTTCTAACGATGAGTGTGACGTTGCCATTGGTACGCGCAACGCCCGTAAGGATCCTTTTTTTAGCCGAGTGGCCTCTTCAATGTTCTGGGGGCTTTACAGAAAGCTGGTCGTCCATGACATGCCTAAAGGTGGCGTCGACATCTTTGGCTGTAATAACACTTTCAAAGAACAGTTACTGAAGCTAGAAGAATCTCGTTCGTCACTGATCGCATTAATCTTCTGGCTCGGCTTCCGAAGGAAATTCGTCGATTACGATCGCCAGACTCGTCAGGAAGGTAAATCAGCCTGGACGTTCAAGAAGAAGCTGGAATACATGATGGACAGCGTCTTCGCTTTCACCGACTACCCTATACGTCTATTGATAAAAATGGGCGCGATAGGCTCATTGATGTCAGCAGCTATAGGCCTGCTGGTCATCATTGCAAGAATTCACGGCACCATCGCAGTACCAGGGTATGCCGCTACCATGGTCGTGGTCCTGCTGCTGGGCACCTTGAATCTACTGGGTCTGGGACTTGTAGGCACTTATGCGTGGCGCGCCTATGAAAATACCAAACAGCGACCGTTGGCAGTCGTGAGCATACAGTTGAACAACCGAGAGCAAATCAGCCATGTCTAATCCGACGATCCACCCTAGCGCAGATGTCAAAAGTACCCACATTGGCCAAAACACCCGTGTTTGGCAGTACGTTGTCATTTTTCCTGAAGCGGTGATCGGCTCGGATGTAAACATCTGCTCTCACTGCCTGATTGAAAATGATGTCGTGATCGGCGACAGAACGACGATCAAGTCGGGTGTTTATGTTTGGGATGGCCTGAGAGTTGGCAATGATGTGTTCATTGGTCCAAATGTCACCTTCACCAATGACAAGTTTCCTCGCTCCAAGGTTTACCCGGAAACGTTTCTGCAAACCGTGATACACGACAAGGCCTCGATCGGCGGCGGCGCCGTCATCCTCCCTGGCGTTACCATCGGTATCGGGGCGATGGTTGGAGCCGGTGCAGTGGTCACCAAATCCGTGCCACCGTATGCGATCGTGACCGGGTCGCCGGCGCGGATTACCGGGTATGTAGAGAATTCAGCGGCAAGCGACAACAGCGAAAAACCGAAGCTCGTTGAAAATGCAGAGTCGCAAGAAGGAATTACACGGGTTGGAGTGGGCGACGTCACCTCACACAACTTCAAATTCGTCGCGGACATGCGGGGCGATTTGTCGGTTGGCGAATTTGAAAAAGAAATACCTTTTGTTCCGAAGCGTTATTTCCTGGTGTTTAACGTACCCAGTCAAAAAACCCGCGGAGAACATGCTCATCACAAATGCCATCAGTTCCTTATCTGTGTCAAAGGGAGTTGCGCTGTAGTGGTAGATGACGGTCAAAGCCGCGCGGAAGTGATGCTGGACGCCCCGAACAAAGGCATTTATTTGCCGCCCTTGACCTGGGGTATTCAGTATAAATACTCTGAGGATGCAGTCCTGCTGGTATTCACTTCTGACTATTACGATTCGGCTGACTACATTCGGGACTACTCCGAGTTTTTGAAAATTACAGGTTCGAAAAACTAGTGAGTATTACCATTTCAAAAGAAAACGTTCGTCGATGGGTATCGTTCCTGGCAGGAGGTTGTTTGAACACCCTCCTGACCTATGGAATATATTTATTGCTGAACATGTACATAAGCTATCAAAAATCTTACATCATCGCGTACATAAGCGGGATCGTATTCTCATATCTATTCAACGCACAAATTGTTTTCAATGTGAAAAAATCATGGAAAGGGTTGATGGCCTATCCTTTAGTGTATCTACTCCAATATATATTAGCTGCCTTATTGCTTAGCCTTATGGTGGAGAGGTTAGGCATAGCTAAAGAAATAGCACCGCTTTTGATCATTGTCCTGCTTCTGCCTGTAACCTACTTGCTGAGCAAAACAATTCTTAAAGCCACAGATCAGCCCAAGACAGGAACGGACCAGTAGAGCCAAATGACAAACGTGACAGAGCAACTAACACATCAAAAATTTTCTCCTCCTCATTCTTGTGACGGAGTAAAGCTCTGGATGGTGCACACCTTACCCGTTGCTATTTTAGTATTGGCATTGTGGTTACCCTACGGATTCTCGCTGATCGGGTTGATTGAAGAGTGGTGGTTGTTAGGATCGTTAACAACTCACGGACTGTTCTTCGTCACTGACATATCTAGCCCCCTACCTGCCCATGCGTTACGGCCGTTGACGATCCTTCCTCAAGCCATCGCTTACTGTTTAGACCCCTACTCGTTTAAATACTGGAACGTACTCCTTGCGCTCGCATTGTGCGTAAAGGGGTCAAGCCTGAGCTACATAACGAGCAACATTACCGGCTCGGTAAAGTGGGGAGTTATCGCCGGACTGCTAATCGTCATATACCCAGCCGATACAATGCAACTTTCGTTCAGAGCGCTTCACATAAACTGGGCGCTTAGCAGCTTATTGCTGGGGACCGCGATATTCATCGCCGCCCTGCAAGCAAAATCGAAGATTTTACCTTATTTACTAAGTATCATATCCGCAGCGCTATTACTGACTGCCTGTGCAATGTATGAGGCATCACTCTTGCTTACAGTGCTGCCATTTTTAACGATACTTATTAAATCAAACTTAAAGTTAGCTGTTTCACAGATGCGCCAACACCTATGGAAGCACCTGATCTGGCTGATGGGCGCCTTTACCTATATCGCCTACGTTATTCACACTGCGCCACTGGTCAACAGCTATCAGAGTGGTGTCACTGGCGGCACCAGTGCTATCACAACGCTCATGCATTCCCTTCCCAATTTGTTTTCTATAGGCTTGCTGAGAACGACCTTGGGGGGTTGGTATGACGCAACACGAATAACTGCAACGGAGTTCAGCACCTACTGGTACGCCATAAGTGTGACGATTGCTATATTTACTGCACTCTTTCTATTGCTATCCAGCCACAAAAAAACAAAGACCGTCGGGATTAAAATCTCTGCAATAGTTTCGTTCCGACTTTTGATTGCCGGCATCATCTTAGTACTTTTAGGGTACGCGCCTTTTCTACTGTCGACATCACATCAAGCGATCAGCCAACGTACATTCCTGTTCGCAAGTCCTGGTGGCGTATTAGTAACACTTGCCGTACTGATTGCCGTCAGCAAAGCCAGCAAAAACCTGGCAGCACTTTGCGTGGCTCTATTCGTTTTTATCGGACTGTCCAGCCAACTCTTTCAATTCCACCACTACGTCAAAATATCTGATAGGCAACGCAACATTCTAAAAAATATTGTCGAACAATTTGATGGTAAGAGCGATAACAAAACGCTAGTAATCATCGACAAGACAAATCAAATCAATAACACATGGATGTTTATAAACGAAAACCTACAGGCCACTCTTAACTACATCTACGGTCATCCTTTCAACGCGCTGGAGGTATGCCGCGAAGATGGCAGTGAGTGGCAGTATAAGGACAGCGTTGGCCGAAAGGGAACCTGCGAGGAAACCACGAGTGAATGGATCTTTCACTACCCGACCTCCATAAGTGGTCCAGGGTTCGAACCCACTAAAGGTTTGGAAGACAAAAAGCTAGCCAAATCCCAAACCGTCACTATTACTGTGAATCCAGACGGGACTCCCGAGATCAACCCAGGTCGCGTGGAAATGTTACGCAATGACCAAGGCCGCACTGGCGCGATCTATCGTGGATTTATCGACAAGCCTGATTATCAAAATCACTGGATTGGTTTCACTGACCAAGAGCCCAGCGAGAATTACTTCTGGGGGTTTGGTGATTGGTGGAGTATGGAATTGCCAATAGCAGGCTCTGGCTGGCGCGAAGCTGAATGGACTGTTAACAAATTTCAGCATAACGCCTCTGCTTGGAAAACCAATAAACGAGCAATCCTCGACTTTAAGTTTTCACCCTCATCAGACCGTTATGAACTGCACGGAATATTTTATGCAGTCGTTAGCCCTGCAATAAAAACAAGTCTGAAAATTGAAATGAATGGCATCAATATCCCATTAGAGTGGAAAGACGACAACAGCTTTCAAGCTCAGCTCGCAAAGAACCAACTTCGAGACGGAAAGAATACAGTTACTTTTATTTCCGACGTTGATGACCAGTATTTTGGGTTTGCGGGAAGACTTGATTGGATTGAGATAAAAAAAAGCATTACCCACTGAAGCACTCTTGCTTCCTGCTCATCCAATCAGTGATGTGCAGGAAGCATCGCTCCGTGTTTAGCACCCTACAAATTACGTGCTGTACTTGATTGCCAACATGCGCCCAGGCTCCTGTACAGTAGGCGCTCCATAAACCCCCGCATTCAAAGTTACCACCTGATCCCCGATGCTGTGCTCACGATCCCTTTCCGGAGCCAGCACCTAATGATGCGTCCCGACGCAAAAGTCGAAAAAGTCCGTCTCTACCCCAAGCCCGTCGACATCCAACAATCCATCAACGGCCTCGCCGCTCTGGTCGAACGGGACATCAAGGTCGCGGTGTTTGACCCGGTTGTTTTCGTGTTTCTCAACAAGCCTCGAAACCGAGTGAAGATTTTGTATTGGGAGCGCAACGGCTTCTGCCTTTGGCTAAAGCGGCTGGAGTCCGAGCGCTTCAAAACATTGCCGGATTGTTCGGATGAAGCCATCGTGCTGACGGTTCAAGAACTCAACTGGTTATTGGTCGGTTTTGATTTGTGGCGCAACCGCCCGCATCAAGTTTTGACGCCTCGATTCGTCGCCCGATTCGGGATAATCTGCGGCATGATTTCCATGCCCAAAGACCTTCCTGTCGCCCCTGTTTTGCTCGAGTAACTGCTTGAGCAAATGCTGAGTGAGCACGAGCCGGATAAGGGCAAGATCGTTCATCTCGAAGAAGAAAACGCGCTGTTGCGTCAGCGCCTTTTCGGGCCAAGTCAGAGCAGACAGCCGATCCCACGCCCCCCCCCAAATGGCCTTGTTCAACGGAGCTGAAAGCGTGGCCGGAGTTGTCGACGAAACGATTGGAGAAGAGGTCGTAGCTCCAACCCAGCGACGGGGCGAACGCAAGACTCTGCCCGCCGATCTTCCGCCGTATCGAAGTCATTCACGAACTGCCCGATCATGTGCTGACCTGCGCCTACGGTTGCCGTAAACACAGCGTTGGAGCACCGGTTACAGCGGACAAGCGGGCTCAACTGATTGAAAAAAGCATTGCCAGCCCGAGTGCCCTGGCGATGCTGCTGACGACCAAATACGTCGATGGCCTGCCGCTGTATCCTTCGAAAAATTGCTGGGCCGCCACAGTATCGATATTCCACGCCAAACCTTGGCGTGCTGGGTTATCCGGTGCGGCGAACACCAACAGCCATTGCTCAATTTGATGCGCGATCGGCTACTGGAAAGCCACTGCGACGAAACGCGTGCGCAAGTGCTGAAAGAACCTGATCGAGAACCCAGTAGCCAATCCTGGATGAGGGTGCAAACCGACGGGCCGCCGAATAAGCCTGTGTTCCTTTTTGACTACTCGACCAGCCGGGCGCAGGAGGTTCCGTAGCGCCTGCTCTAAGGTTATCGCGGCTACCTGATGAACGATGATTACGCTGGTTATAACGCCTTGAGCGCGCAATCCAGTGTCGAACGTTTAGACTGCTGGGCACACGCACGACGCAAGTTCGTCGAGGCGCAAAAGGTGCGTCCTAAAGGCAAAACCAGGCGTGCCGATATCGCCCTGAATCTGATCAACAAGCTGTACGGTATCGAGCGAAATTTAAAAGAAGTCGGCGATGAACATGGCCACGAAAGCCTGCAGCAAAACGGCCTGTCGGTGTTGGCGCAGTTGCAAACATGGCTGGAGAAAACCCAGCCAGAAGTGACGGCGCAAAATGCATTTGGCCAAGCCATCAGCTACCTGGCCAGCAACTGGATCAACTTGGTGCGCTACACCGACGCCGGTTACTTGCCGATCGACAACAATGCGGCAGAGCGTGCGATCAGGCCCTTCGTTATCGGGCGAAAGAGCTGGCTGTTCAATGACACGCCCAAAGGCGCGATGGCCAGCGCTCAACTTAGCAGTTTGGTCGAGACGGCTAAAGCCAACGGCCAAGAGCCCTATGCGTGGCTGCGCCACGCACTGGAGCGATTGACACAAGCCGCACGCTTAGAAGCCTTCGAGACCTTGCTGCCGTGAAACTGCACGCCGCAAATTCCAAGATAGCAATAAATCCCCACTTTTAAATGTGGAGTTCATGGAGCGTTTACCTTGAACTCACAAAGCACACCCGCCAAAACTCGGGATATTATAGTGTGAAAAAAACACCATTAATGCTGCAGCAAATCCAAGTCCGGTCAGGGCGGGAATTGCACCTGAAAAGACAAATTAAATCGGCATTATCACTCGTAAATTTCGTGACGTTTTACTGAGAATCGATAACAGAATGCAGTCATCTTTTGAAAGCCCCGTTAGCTCAGCCTACTTTCGCTTTGCGGCTCGGGTATATTAAAATAAGACTTCCGGGCAGAAAAGGTACGATATCTATTCAGGAATATTTTGCCCGCACGTAGACCATACTGCTCTACACTTTTATGTAATCCAAAGCATACAAAAAACAACACAATCAATATTTGAACTTTTGCCGGAATAAAAGAAAACTCAAAATAATCCACCAAGGAGGATATGTAACTCCATAGCCAATTATGAAATAAGTAGACGGAGAATGTTATATTAGAAACCAGTCGTATCAGCGGGCCATCTTCAATCCGGAACCGCAAGCTCCACCCAACGAGAAAAATGGCAACAGCATAGAATCCATAATTAAACTCCTTCCAGTTAGGCTGATACTTGGCAAGCATGTATAGAAAGCAGCCAAACAGAATAAAAAAGGTAGCGATACACAGGTTCTTTCTGGCGCTTCCAGTTTCCCAAAGATACACACAGGCGCCCATGAACAGAAACGATGAATAAATCGTCTGATACGCCAAGGGGAGATTTGCAGCGCTAGGAAAAGGCGGCAGTAAAATAATTCCTGCAGCAATGATTATAAATACAACAGGTAAATATTTCTGGCACTTTAATAGGCCTAATCCCTTGATGATGGCCATGACTATATAGAAAGCAATTTCCAGCCTGAGAGTCCACTCAACCCCTCCAAGAGCCAACGGAGTACCAAAGAAATCACCGATCAAAAGAAGTCGTGGCACCCATACTGAGAGAGGGGGAAAGACGGCACCTCTTAAAAAATGATCGAATAAACCCTCCATCAATACCGCTACGATAAATAGCGGATATATCCTGAAAAATCTCTTTAGCAAAAACTCAGGCGTGGATTCCGTCTGCAGCACATGTGTGATGATATATCCAGATGTCAGAAAAAAAACGACGACCCCCGCCCCTCCGCCGTAGCACAACGGAAGAACAGCTTGTGCAAAATACCGGACAGTTATATGCAACGCCTCATTAGAAGAGGCAAAAGTGAGCGAGTCATACAGTTTGTGAGCAATTAGTACACTGACAAATGCAAATATCCGCATAACGTCGAGAAAAACTACTCTGTCGGTGATTCTGTTAGCCATTTCTTGACCGCGCATTAAGGAGTTGAAGACCGCTGACTGAAGGAGCCATTGCAACAGCGTGAATTCTACAAGCCTTGGCTCCCACTGTCAGGTTTCACGCACTCCGATGTGAAAGAAGCCGCGAACGATGCCTCACTTCGTCCGCAGTGGCGACTTCTTGAGCCTAAAAATCAATTGTCCACGGCTGATCATCCCCTTAAGATGCCAACCCAATCGGGATCCGCTAAGCCTGTACTTGTCTCAGCCCCGAAAAAATGAGCATGCTCAGGTACTTCGCCATCACTACGAAGCATGGACACCTAAGGGGTTATATTTCCAAAATGTTGCGCATCGATAAAAGCCCCGCAGTGAGTAGATCAACCACTCAAAGGTGTCATCCTGCCTACCGACCCGATATCGATGGCTTAAGAGCTTTTGCGATCCTCGCCGTAGTCATCTTCCATGCTTTCCCCACTCTGCTTCCAGGTGGATTTGTTGGAGTCGACGTTTTTTTTGTAATTTCCGGTTATCTGATCTCTAGTATTATTTTCAAGAACCTGGAAAGCGGCACGTTCAGTTTCTATGATTTTTACAGTCGTCGTGTACGCCGAATATTCCCGGCGTTGCTGTTGGTGTTGGCTGCAACATTCGCGTTTGGCTGGATAACACTACTAGCAACTGAGTTCCAACAGCTAAATAAACACATAGCTGCAGGACTGTCCTTTGTACAGAATATCGTTCTGTTTCAAGAATCTAGCTATTTTGACGTAAGTTCAGAGTTAAAACCTCTTACCCACTTATGGTCACTTGGGGTGGAAGAGCAATTTTATCTAGCCTTTCCAATTATTGCACTGTGCATCTGGCGCTGGAGCCTAAATGCGCTGATTATTATCACTACAATACTATTGACGTCTCTTTGCTTTAATATCGTAGAAGTATCAGCTAATACCTCTGCTGCATTTTTTCTTCCGCAATACCGTTTCTGGGAGCTACTATGTGGTAGCACTCTGGCCTACATCGGCATAACAAGAAATTCCGACCCACCAACGTTGATCATTTCTAATCTAGCCTCAGGTCTCGGCCTTGGGATACTAATCGCATCCATCATATTCATTAACAAAAATCTGCAGTTCCCTGGGTATTGGGCACTGCCGCCAGTATTGGGATCCGCGTTAATAATCGGCGCCGGTCAAAAGTCGGTGATTAATAAATATATCTTTAACAACCGAATTGCTGTTTGGATTGGACTAATCAGTTACCCATTGTATCTGTGGCATTGGCCGTTACTTACATTCGCAAGAATTATCGAATCGGAAGTACCAAGCCCGCAAACAAGAATAGTGGTTGTTCTGGCAAGCGTAGGGCTTGCATGGATGACTTACCGTTTTGTAGAGAAACCATTCAGAGCGAAACCCAACCCGAGATTGATTTTCAACGGCCTTATAGTAACGGCGGCCATAGTTGCCTCTGTAGCCGTATTAACTGTCATGAACAATGGATTTCCATTCAGGCAAAAAGACCGTGAAGAGTTCGCGCAATCATTCGCCAATACGGCCCCAGACTGGAAGTACTTCACAAACAACCAGACAGCGGTTCGCTTCCGCATGGATTGCGACTTTTACGATACAAATAGCTTTTTTAAAGGAAAAGCCACAAATATTCCCGCAAGCAGTATAGCTCCAAGTTGTTACACCCCAACCTCGAACAAAAAAGTTCTTTTGTGGGGTGATTCGCACGTTCAGCAACTCAACTATGGCCTTACACACACGCTACCGGACAGTGTCTCAATTCTCCAGGTAGCCAGTTCGGGGTGCTCTCCTAATCTCCCCGATAATTTCTCAACTGAGGCGGAGTACTGCCGGGTATCCAACCAAAAAGCACTCGAAGTCATTAAAAAAGTAGCGCCGGAGGTAGTGCTAATTGCGCAAATCACAGGACATGACACTGTAAATGACTATAAAGCAATGACAAAGCTGCTAAAAAGTTTTGGCGTGGCCCACGTCGTAATCGCGGGTCCTGTCCCCAAGTATCAGGCGAGTTTATATCAAATCATTACAAGGAAGTATTGGCTGTACACACCGAGGCGCATCATTGCCGAAGTAGACAGATCCGTATTCGAAGTAGACGCCGCCCTTAAAGAAAAGTATGGAAGCGGTCAAGGAGGCTTTGAGTACTTCTCTATGACCAATCTGTTTTGCAACAATGATGGATGCATTACCTATCTGGGCAACGATCGCAAGAACGGACTGGTAACATTCGACGCCACACACCTGACTTCAATTGCATCGGTCTATGTCGCTAAAACTGCCCTTGCCGAAGTCATTCTTAAAGACCTGAAGATGAATCCTTGAAGACAGAGCAATATAAAGCTAACCGAATGCGAAATTGCTTGTGAAGCCGACATAACACCCATCGACTTCACAAGTAAAATCTCCTTCCTCTAATAACAACCAAGACTTCAAGGTCATGGGAGTTCATAAGAAATGCACGCCATCGCCGCGCTTGTAATACCCAAGGAAACCGAAGATAGGAAAATAAAGATCAATGAAAGGAGCAGCCAATACTGACAAATTGTTGCTTTAAAGGTTGCCCATTCGAACCGTGTAACAACAGCACCGAACAATACCAAATAAACAGGCATGAAGAATCGAGTCTCCACCGCCCCCGGCAAGATAGCTAATACAGGCAAAAGAACGGGCGCGAGGTAAGCCGCCTCAATCCATCGTTTTTCTTTACGCAACCAATAGATGAATATGCAGAAAAACAATAAGGTAAAACAAAGGAACGACACGACACTTTTATTTGTAGAAGATTTTTCGGCATAAACGATGCCATCACGAACATCCAAACCATTGATAAAATGTCTGCCATAAATACCCAGAAACTGCACCGGATGCTTTAAGACCATCGACAAATATCCACGCAAGTTAGGATCTGAGAACGATGAGCCTTCAAGATTCCGAAGCGCAATACCCGCAGGATCTCGGTAGTAAAGACTTGGCGCGAGGCTGTCTTTGCCCGCATAGGTCTCATAACGCTGAACCACCACCCCCCAATAGAGTTGCTGAGCCATTAGCGGTTTGCCCTTCACCATGGCAATCACCAAGGGCGTGGCGGTCCCATGTATACGCTTGTTGATCAACATCTGTGGCGTAGCAACGATTAAAGCGCCTAATACAAAAGCAAGCATCCCAATAGTACGCAAACGCCAAGACTTGTCGCGCATAAACACAAATAAAACGACGAAAAAAAGCGCCATTGCGGCGAATAGATAAATTGTCCGAATATTATAGGCCGCGCTGACTGCCGCACCGGAAAGAAATAACCAGCACAACCAATATTTTGAGTTTGCGCGACTCGCCAGCGCAACGCCTATGATCAGTACAAGTAGTGCAGGCAAGTCAGATAGTGGGAACAGGAATAAGCCTGGAAACAAGGCAATTGTCAGTAGCGCGAAAGTCGTCCGTCGAGCGAAGGATAGCTTGCCTCCAAAAGTCCTCAAGAAAAAATTAGTTACGGGGCCTGTCAGCAAATATGCATACACCGCAGAGGAGGCGAACTGAAAAACAATTCTACCGTTATCACCGACCAGATCAGCAAGTGCGTGAACAGGCACGAGTACAAGTGGATAAAAATATCCACGCGCCACCTCAGGAAAGTTAATTATGATCGAAGGTGAACTAAGCGACCAATACAAACTTGAATCAAAAGGATAGAAAGAAACATCCACGATCCGATGAAGTACTAACGACAGCACGAACACCGTACAAAAAGAAAAAAAACGCTGCCGGTGTTGAAGTGAGCCCAATAAATCCATAACAGTCTCTACGTCCAGTTTTTTAATGCGCTATTCTTGTCATTTCATGTGCACAATATAAACGCAAAGCTCTAAGCTATATTTCGTTCAGCAACACCCATTACTTTAATAGCGAGCGATATATTTCGCTGTAGGACCTAACCATATCATCGGCCTTGAAATACTTTTCATAACGCTTTAGAGCATTCTCCCCCATGTTGGCGGCGCCCACGGGATCATCCCACAGCTTCTTCATA
The DNA here is from genome assembly GCF_000968015.1 of Pseudomonas fluorescens. GTDB lineage: Bacteria > Pseudomonadota > Gammaproteobacteria > Pseudomonadales > Pseudomonadaceae > Aquipseudomonas > Aquipseudomonas fluorescens_W. The sequence continues at coordinate 17,129 of NZ_LACH01000108.1, read as the reverse complement.
GCGCTCGCAAGCGACGCACTGTCCCCCGGGAGGGCGACACAGCCTGTTTCACCTTTGATATTGATGTACGTCGTACCCGTTCCAATTTCGCAGGAGATGAGCGGCTTCCCATACATCGCCCCTTCCAGCAGAGAAATCCCGAAGGCTTCGGATCTGAGGTGGGAGGGAAATACCAAAGCAAAACACAGGGTCATCAATGCGGCCTTATCACTATCGGGCAGGGCACCGACAAAAAAGACATTATCGAGGTTCGCATCTTTAGCCTTCTGTTTCAGGGCCATTTCCATGGGCCCCTTGCCCATGATCACGATAGGCAGTTTCGTTTGCTGAGCCGCTTCCAGAAGAAAATCAAGGCCTTTGTAATAACGAAGCGCCCCGACAAAAAGGAAAAAGCGCTCCCCTACTGCTTCACGCCAATGCGCCAACGATGCTTCAGTCGCCTCTGGGTACGTATTGCGATCGATACCAATGGGGACGACCTTGACCTTATCCACGTACTTGCCTAGCGTTTCGCTGCTGGCAACATAGTTAGGTGAGGATGCAACGATTACATCTACATTTCGAAGAAATGCGTGTAAGAGTGGATTATAGAGTCGGAGCAATGACTGCTGCTTCACGATATCGGAGTGATACGTAACAACGGTCGGCTTCTTGACTCTGGTTAGAAAGTGAACCATATCCATAAACGGCCAAGGAAAATGGTAATGGATAATGTCGGCTTGTTTTGCCAGCTCGTAGAAGTCTTTTACCGCCCCCACTGAAAAACCAGTGGAAGCAATCTGAAAATTTTCATACGAGCGGTGTGTAATATGGTGTCCGAGCCGTTCATTGCGCATGGCACCACGGGGACTAAGGTAAAGAACTTCAGACTCGATACCGTGCTGCGTCCCTCCCTCAGCGAGCTGAAAGATAACCTGCTCTACCCCGCCCATGGTGTCTGGGTAGTAAGTCTTGAAAAAATGCAGGATTTTCAATGTTTACGCCCCAAATACTTCGCGGGAACTCCCACGTAGGTACCGGCCTGTACCAGATTGCGATGAGCACACGCCCCCGCGCCCAGCATGACATCGTCTGTCACTTGCAGCCCGTCGATCACCGTTGAGCCTGCGCCCAGGAAACAGCGATCGCCTACGTGACTCCGACCAGCAACCACCGCTCCGACCGAAATGTGGTTGTAGTCACCCACCACACACTCATGCTCAACAATTGCGCCTGTGTTGATAATGCAACCACGTCCGACGGATGCCATCGGCCCGACATGAGCGTGATGAGCAATAAAAGTCCCTTCACCGATCTGGGCTCCAACGCCTATGGTGGCGCTGGGAGAGATGAGTGTCGCTAAGGGCCATCCCTGCCGAATAACCCATTCGCACTGCTCAATTCTCTTTTTGTTATCGCCAGCTGCAGGAATGACTGACCAATCTTGGGGCAGCTCAAAGTCCAGAGACGCTTTCACTGGAAACGAACAAAACGATTCATCTGGCTTGGCATTGGCGTCGATGAAGCACAACTGTGTCACTCCCGATGCGAGTGCAACGTCAGCCACACTCCGGGCATGACCACCAAACCCCAGAATCAGCATGCCTGTGATTGGAGTCATAGCTGGGCCTCCAACGGGATACCGCCGCCTACAGAAATAGCTTCAAGAACAGTGATGTGCTCATTCACAACATCCGTCCAGGTGCGCTGAATCAGGCTCTGATAGATTTTTTTCTGCAGTGTCAGAAGCTCTTCTCGATGAGCAAGTGCCCATTCGATACGGCGAGCAATATCTTCCCATTCAAATGGGTCAAAAAATGTCGTGTCTTGAAGCTCGGGCTGATTAAGTATTTCCTCGGTAACCGCGATTCGAGCCATGACCACCGGCGTGTCTACGGACAGAGCCTCGGTAAAGGTAAAAGGGCATCCACCTTCACTCAGACTAGGGTTTACTGCCAGATCTGCCAACTTGTAACAGGCAGCAAGCTGCTGCACCGTCAGGCCGTGCAAGCATAAAACGTCGTTCTCCAAGTTGTGTTCGGCGATAAACTTTTGAACCGCCGGATAACGCTCAGGATCACCGGTCAAAATCAGCTTGTGACTGATATACTTTTTTCTTAAAAGAAATTCGTATGCACGCAACAACATCAACAGGTTTTTGTTCGGCCTAAACTGACTTGCATAAAATATAAACTTGAACGATGTATTTGCAAAACCTACCGTATAGTTCTTATTAGAGGATTTAGGCATCGCACTACCAAGAAGCGTTTGTGCATAGTGGAGCGAGGTCGCTTCCAGATCAGCAAACCCTCGGGTTGTGACCCACTGGTTCAGCATATTCGGCGCATGGTGAATCACCGATACATTAGAAGCGCGGATCGAATACTGTTCGACCAATGTATCCCACTTGATCGCGCTGCTGTAGGTGACGTAATACTGCCCAGTCTGGATTGATCGGCGAACATCCTCAAATGTTTGCAAAAAGCGTTCACCTCCCACACTTGAGAAGCCGACGGGGAAATCCGATAGCACTACATCTGGCACACACATCAGACGTGGACGATCTATTTTGTTGAAGGCAGGCCAAAAAGCAGTAGGACTGTACCAAGCTTTTACATCAGCCAGGTTATCAATCAAGTGAAGCATCCGCTCTGACTCAATTCGCTCCATTCGCTTATATAGTCGAAAAATGAAAGCGTCGTTTTTCGGTTCCCCAACGGCCCCTCGTGCGCGTGATAAAAGGCGCCGAAAAGGTCGGGACACTCGCTTAAAAACAAACTTGAGCTTTATGAAAAAGAGAACAATCAACGCCAAGATAATGACTGGGCTAATCAAAAGCGCAAGGCCCGCAAGAAAAAGTCCTTCTACTAGCAGCAACGCCAAGCCCGAGTAGGAATTAGTCGTGACTAACTGCTGCTCAACGTGATCAATGGCAACTCTTTTAATCGCTGAGGCCCCATTGGAAAGTCTTTTTAATAGTCCTGGCTTCCGCTTTCGTTTCTTGCGAGCCATGTAGGCTTCGTAGACGCGTAATACCATCGGCTTTTTCGATGGAGAAACTAATTCAAAGCGCTCTTGTGAAACACCCTCGCTGCGAAATAGATCTTGAAGTCCTTCTTTCGACCAACTCGGGCATACCAGCACAAAGCGCACATCTTCTCGGTCGCTTGCCCCTTTCAGAAAAGCAGCGAGGTATCTACCCAATCCTTCATGACGCAAATCCAAACCCGGCGCGTAAGCCAAGTAAATACCATATTTATTTATAGACACTCTCTTATGACTCCCCAATATTGTGCCGCCAACTTCTCAACGCCTTGTTCTGCCAATACCTCAGGCGAAGGAAGCAGGGCCTTCTTGGACAAGTAAGTCAATTCCATCTCTTTCAACTGGTGCGCCATCTCTTTGTAGTCGGAGGCATTCATCCAGGACAACTGCAGTGAAAATTGAACGTCCATCTCACGCATGGCGGGATAGTCACTGCTCAATGCCGGCACACCTAAGCTAGCGGCCTCGACAACACTGAATGAACCGTTGTCAATTTTTCCTGCATGCCATAGAAACGTTGCATTTGCCAAAGTGCAACGGTATTCAAAGTCAGGGAGTTCGCCAAGCCATTTAACTTTCTCCGATAATGCAGCACTTGCATTAACCACTGCGGAGAGAGACTTCAGGTGCGGCGCACTACTCTCTAGCAGATTGTCAGTGTTCACGCCCGTCACATGACAGAAGAATTGACCTCCGAGAGTTTCATAATAAAATTTAAGCGCCTTCAGTGCGTTCACATGATTCTTATGCGCGCCGGCATTAGTTGTCCATAAGAAATATGGCTGATCGGGCGCCGACAATATCCCAGGTCCAACTTTTGAAAAGTCGGGAGCCAGCATAGGCACTTTAGCAATTCGATTCACTTCAACGCCTGCGTACTGAATGGCGTCCTGCTTCGTAAACTCTGTCGTTACAAGCAGCTTCTGCGCCCTACGCACGGCACTAATAAAGTGTTCATCTCCGCTTTTCGAAAGTACCTTTTCATAGCGCTGGAGGTAGTCATAGACCATAAATATGCATGGCCGCAGAGGCACTAAGGGGGCCTCTACACGATCAGAGACTATGATCCACGCGTCGCAGTCCAGAAGCTGTTTAATACCATCATCCGGAACAACATATCTCCCGGAGTCCGGCTCCCAGCCGTCGTGACCTGCATATCGCATGGCTCTGCGTGCTGTTTGCGCGTCGAGAGTTTTCCAATGAAAAGTGCGAAGCTGAATTCTCTCATCCTGATCGGAAGGATCTTCTGCCTCTTCGTCAGCAGACTTCAAATGCAAGAGGACAACATCGACATCTTCTCCCCACTGCCTGCTTCCTTCATGCAAAGCTTCCGCTAACAGATGGGCTCCACGAAGGCTTCCCCCGCGATATTCGACAGGGACTACCACTGCGATTTTCTTGCGCTTGACTGGCCGCTGGCTTTGTTCCAAGCGGCTGACTTCCAGCTCTTGCAGAATTTCCTTGAAGCTGCTGACCCAAGCGGCTTCACAGTTCTCTGCGCGCATGGGCTCCAGCAGGACCGCCTGACTTCTACGCACTTGCTGGATAAACTTCGAATCATCATTCAAGATGCGACGAATTTTCTCTCTCGCTTCTTTGACAGACTCGCATCGACCAGGAAGGGTCGCTCCACCCATTCGATCCAGAATGCCACCACTCATGAAGATTAATGGCATGCCGACGCGGATCGCTTCGAAGGGATGATAATGAATATGGTTTGGTTCGCTGGAATGATAAAACATCACTCGCGACTCTCTCATATTGCGTTCATGCTCTTCGTGGGTAACAAATCCCAACACGTTCGGATCATCCACTTCAATCGGCTGAGAACCACCGATTTTGTAGGGCATCCCTTGCATATCCGAAATGAAATCTTCGTATACTTTTTTATAGTAACTACTAAAACCAATGTCCGGGCGCACGAAAAAAATGTGCTTCTGCTTTCCGTTCCAGATGTCATTGATCGCACAGTTATTCAGGCCCAGCGGTAAAAACGCCTTTCGTTTTTGCAGGTACATGGGCTCAGAGTCGGCAAGATGATCGTACGCGATCCCCAACCAAAGACGTCGTCCTAGTTTCTTTACTGACTGCGTACCTAACGTCAAGATTTTCACGACTTCTGAGTAACTTAGCGTCTTATCCAGCCCATAGGCTCGCCAAATGGCCGCGCCGGTGAATGATCGTGAAACCTCATTCATGAAGCCTTTTGAATGGCAGATGAAAAAGCATACATCAAAGTATTTATTGGCTATATCCCAAGCTTCTTTCGATGGCGCCACGTACCAGTTCTGCTGATTTAGAACCTCTAAGTCTTCAGCCGGGATGGTGAGGTTCGCATCTTCCGAATGATCTACGCTTGCCGAACGAAAACCGATTTCCTGTGGAAATGACTTTGGTAGAAAGAACTCTTTAACACCCAGAGACTTGAGCATTTCAAGCTCAAACTTACGAGCCGCACCATGGTTCAGCAGCCACATCACACGAAACGGTTTAGTTTGCATCAGCAAGTCCATTTATCTTCTTGTATTCGGCGATAGCGTCTGTTATTTCACCGTCGAACTTCAACTCACCATGGTGAAAGACCAAGCCTCGGGTGCAGATGGACTGCAAAGCACCGAAGTCATGAGAGGCCAGAACGAGTATTTCAGCCTTTTCGATCAGACTGGTGATACGTACTTTGGCCTTTGCCATAAAGTTGGCATCGCCCGCACCAATAACCTCATCGAGCAACAAAATGTCGCCACCGACGGTGGTCGATATAGCAAATGCCAGGCGAACTTGCATCCCGGCAGAGTACGTTTTAATCGGGTAATCAATAAATTCGCCCAGATCAGCAAACGCTACTATTTCGTCGATCTTCTCTCGCATGAACTTTGGAGACAGACCAAGCAACAGGCCACGGTAGAGAATATTCTCACGCCCCGTGGCATCTGGCTCGAACCCCAAGCTCAAGTCAAACAGCGAACGAACCTGGCCTTGTACGTCCAGTTCGCCACTGGAGATTGGATACAAACCGGCAACAGTCTTGAGAAACGTGCTTTTACCCGCGCCATTATGTCCAAGAAGCCCCACACGCTCGCCGCTGACAATTTGAACATTTATGTTCTTGAGCGCGTGAATATCGGCCACGTGATTATTGGCTTCTTTTTTTGAAAAGATATTCGCCATCAACGACTTTAATGAACGTTCCTTATAAGCCGCGGCTGCGTAATGGAGGTTGACGTTCTTTACATTGATTTGATTGATTTTATTCATTCTCATAGGTAAAAAATCACCTTCCGCTCTGCTTTGTAACCAACATACATCGCGATAAGACCAAAGAACAAAGCGGTACCCAAACTAAAAGCATAGTTGGCAAGGGTCGGCCATTCCCCTTGCAACAGTGGTGCTCTAAACAACTGGAGAATGTGATAAATCGGGTTGTAATCAACCAGCGCGTGCAGCCCACCGTTTTGAAACATTTTCGCTTCGAAGTACACTGGAGACACAAACCATAAAGACTGCATCACCAATCCAAGCGCGTGGGGGACATCACGAAAACGGGTGCTGATGTAGGAGAGAAGTGTGGATACGGGCCAGGCTATCAAGGCAACAACGGGAAATATCGTTAGCGTCGCCAACCAGCTCCAGCCGAAATTCTGCGGCATCATGATCGCGACCCAGAGATAGAGGGAAACGCTGGCCAGCATGAGCACGATTGAGCTACCGAGCACTGTTCGCAAGGTATAAATTGCCAGGGGATGATTACATTGTTTAATGTAGGCATCCGCCTGAACGAAAGACAGTGAACCGCCAATTGTATTAGCGGAAATGAACTCCCAAACGACGATCCCTGAGAGGACATAGGGTGCGTAAGTTAATACGTCCGTATTGAACAGCCGGCTAAACACCAGTGTCAGGAGTATTGTCATACCCAGTGGCTGGATAATTGACCACGTCACGCCAAAAAAAGACCTGCGCCAGCGGGAGCGCAGATCAGCTAGAGCAAGATGCACCCAAAAGTATCGAGCAGCCCAAACGCGAGAAAAATACGAAAACATTACTTCCCCTGAATAATTAAATTCGAAAGCCTGGACATTATTCGTCCTCTTTGAATTTTATGAGAATTGAGGCTGTTACCAGCCTCAATCCCAACGCAACATCAGCTGGCAAAGTAAGATCGAATTTCTTCTACTACTTGCTGCACCTGTTCACGGGTCAGCGTCGGATAACTCGGGAGGTTCATCCCTCGCGAGCTAAGGTCCTGCGCTACCGGAAAGGTTTCATCCGTCTTGCAATGCGGCATGTTATGAGCAGGAGCAAACAGAGGGCGTGTCTCAATGCCCTTGCTCTTCAAATGATCACGCAATGCCTGACGCTGACTCGGATCGTCCAACAGCACCGAGCACATCCAGTAGGAGTGGCGTGTGCCTGGTTGCTCTGCATGCATCTGCAGCGGAAGCCCTTCGAGCGCTTCACGATACCAGTCCGCAACCTGCCGCTTGAGAGCGATGATCTCGTCTGCTCGTTCCAGCTGGGCAAGGCCAATGGCTGCACAGATGTTGGTCATCCGATAGTTGAATGCCAACTCGTCATGCCAGTATTCACGGGTCTTGGACACACCCTGGCTTTTGAGGTGACAGGCTCTTTCGTGGATGTCCTTGTTTTTGGACACCACCATCCCACCCTCACCGGTGGTAATGGTCTTGTTTCCAAAAAAGCTGAACGTAGCGACATCACCGAAAGTCCCTACATGCTGACCTTTGTACAGAGAGCCAAAGGCTTCTGCGCAGTCTTCGATCAGCAGCAGGTTGTGCTCTTTACACAGAGCCACAACCTCGTCCATGTCACACGCCAGACCGTACAGGTGTACGACCATGACGGCTTTGGTTTTAGGCGTGATGCGGCTGCGGATGTCTGGAACGCTGACGTTCCAGGTATCAGCCAGGGATTCAGCGTACACGACGCTTGCCCCGGTTTGCATGATGGTATTGACGGACGCCACATAAGTGAGCGTTGGGACAATCACCTCATCGCCAGGTCCAAGCCCCAAAGCAGCCATTGCCAGGTGCAGAGCAACCGTGCCATTGCTCACTGTGGTCGCATGTTCCGCACCGATGTATTGGGCAAACTCGCTCTCAAAGCGGGAGATAAATTCTCCGCGAGAAGAAATCCAGGTCGAATCAAGACACTGATTCACATATTCCTTTTCGCGTCCGCCCAGAAAGGGCTGATATACCGGAATCATCACAGCCCCCTTTATTCCTGACCCTTGAAGTATTTAAAGCCGTGTTCAGCGACCAGTTTGTCACGCTTGGCTTCACTCATGTCTTCACGCATCATTTCTTCTACCAACTCATTGAAGGAGGTAGTTGGTACCCAGCCTAATTTGGCTTTGGCTTTGCTTGGGTCACCCAACAACGTCTCAACTTCGGCTGGACGGAAATAACGCGGATCGACGGCAACGATACATTTGTTGGTGGCGACGTCGTAACCTTTCTCGTCTACACCCGTACCTTCCCAACGAATCTTGATATCGATTTCCTTCGCTGCAACCTCAACAAATTCCCGAACCGAATGCTGCTCACCGGTCGCGATCACAAAGTCTTCCGGAGTTTCTTGTTGCAGCATAAGCCATTGCATTTCCACGTAATCACGAGCATGACCCCAGTCACGCAGGGCGTCCATATTCCCGAGGTACAAGCAATCTTGCAGATCGACCTTGATACGTGCCAAGGCGCGAGTGATCTTGCGGGTTACGAAGGTTTCACCGCGGATAGGCGACTCGTGGTTAAAGAGAATACCGTTGCAGGCGTACATGCCATATGACTCACGGTAGTTCACAGTGATCCAGTAGGCGTACATCTTGGCGACGGCATAAGGGGAACGCGGATAGAACGGCGTGGTTTCTTTCTGTGGAATTTCCTGAACCAGGCCGTACAGCTCGGATGTGGAGGCTTGATAGAACTTGGTCTTTTTCTCAAGACCAGCGATGCGGATTGCTTCAAGGATGCGCAGTGTACCCATGGCATCAGTATCAGCAGTATATTCTGGCGATTCGAAGGAAACCGCAACGTGGCTTTGCGCCCCGAGGTTGTAAACTTCATCTGGTTGTACTTCTTGCACGATACGAATCAGGCTACTCGAGTCGGTCAGGTCGCCGTAGTGCAGCTTGAGATCATAGCCTTGGTTGTGCGGGTCGTGGTAGAGATGGTCAATACGCTGAGTATTGAACAGGGAGCTACGGCGCTTGATGCCGTGTACTGAATAACCTTTTTTGAGCAGGAACTCAGCGAGGTAAGCACCATCCTGACCAGTAATACCCGTAATCAACGCTACTTTCTTGTCGCTCATTTTCTCACCAATTTAAATTAATCAATCGAACAGTAAGTCTCTACCAGAGAGCCAACTTATTGCTGCCCCTCACCTTCCTTCTGGAAGTGAGAACCGTTTTTGTCATTCCATATATCTACTGTTCAGCAATCCCTCAATTTCTTTAACTTTCAGCGCTACCAGCGCTGGGTCCCTTCTACTTTCCACATTCAACCTCAACAGAGGCTCTGTGTTTGAACCTCGGAGATTAAATCGCCAGTCAGGAAACTCCAGACTGACTCCATCGGTTTGATCAAGGTGAGGCCCTTGAGGTAAATAATGTGCCAAGACCTCCTCCAGCGCCGCTGATACATCGTTGACCCGATAGTTGATTTCACCACTGCATGGATAGGCGGCAATGCGCTCATCAACAAGCTGGGCTAAATTTTTTCCGGACGCAGACATCAACGCAGTCACCAGCAACCAGGGAATCATGCCGCTGTCGCAGTAGGCGAAATCACGAAAATAATGGTGAGCACTCATCTCACCGCCGTAGATCGCATTCTCCAGACGCATGCGCTCCTTGATAAAGGCGTGCCCGGTCTTGCATTGTACTGAAACACCGCCCGCCAATCGAACCTGATCGATCGTGTTCCAGGTCAGTCTCGGGTCATGGATAATCCTGGAGCCGGGGTTCTTCTTGAGCAACATTTCCGCCAAGAGGCCAACTAGGTAATAGCCCTCGATGAAGCGGCCTTCCTGGTCGAAAAAGAAGCAGCGATCGAAGTCACCGTCCCACGCTATCGCCAGATCACAGCCATTCACCAACAACGCTTCCCGTGTCAGCAACCGGTTCTCTGGCAGAAGCGGATTGGGTACGCCATTGGGAAAGTTGCCATCGGGCTCGGCATTGATGACCACCCATTCGAAAGGCAGTTTTTTGATCAATTGCTGCAATACTGGCCCGGCAGCGCCGTTGCCCGGATCGGCAAGTATCTTCAGCGGCTTCAAATCCGCAACATTGACGTAGCTGAGAAGGTGCTCGATGTAGGCCGTCTTATCCTGCTTGAATCTAACTTCACCAGAATTGATGGCCAACGCGCCTAAATCACCACTTTCCACGCGATCACGTATGGCATTGAGCCCGGTATCGCCACTGATAGGCCGGGATTCGGACTTCACAAGCTTCATCCCGTTGAAACCCTTGGGATTGTGGCTTGCGGTGATCATCACTCCGCCATCCGCCTTGAACGCGCTGGTGGCAAAGTAGACTTCTTCTGTGCCGCACAAGCCGATGTCGATGACATTGGCACCTGCCTCAAGCAACCCACGTGTCATCGCCTCTGCCAGCATCGGGCTTTCGAGCCGCATATCCCGTCCCAGCACAATGTTTTTGCCTTGCAACTCGACAACCATGGCCCGCCCTATCCGGTAGGCCACATCTTCATTAAGATCGGACGGCACTTGGCCACGAATGTCATAGGCTTTGAAACACTGGGTTTTGATCGGGGTAGTCATACCGCTCTCTTGCTGAGGTATGTGGAAGCAAGGCCGATTGACGGCTCTGCTCTCTCATCAGAATGGAAATGCATCAGGAACAGGCCAAATGCAAAAAAGCCTGACCGGTGGAAACCCACCGATCTGGCTTGCAAATGCGCCAACGCTGTTAATTATCGACGCGGCCGTAATTATCTTCGAAACGAACGATATCGTCCTCGCCGAGATAGTCACCACTTTGCACTTCAATCATCACCAGGTCTATGACTCCCGGGTTCATCAAGCGGTGCAGATGGCCAGCACGAATGAAGGTGGACTCATTGGTGTTCAACATCAATTCCTGTTGGTCGTTGATGACCTTAGCCATCCCGCTGACGACAATCCAGTGCTCGCTTCTGTGGTGATGCATTTGCAGCGACAGAGAAGCTTTAGGCTTTACCACAATGCGCTTGATCTTGAAGCGCTCGCCATTTTCCAACGTTGTGTAGGTACCCCAAGGACGATGCACAGTGCGGTGGAGCAAATGAACGGTGTGACTGCTGGCCTTGAGCTGATTGACGATGTGCTTTACGTCTTGGGCATGATCTTTGTGGGCAATCATCACCGCGTCCGGGGTGTCGATGACCAGCAAGTCCTCGACACCGACCAGCGCAGTAAGCCGATCTTCACTGTTTACATAGTTGTTGCGGGAATTGTGGGACAACACCTCGCCTTCAAAACGGTTGCCGTTTTCATCGGGCTCGGTCAGCTCACTGACGGCGTTCCAGGAGCCGATGTCACTCCAACCGATATCACAAGGGATGGTCGCTACTTTGGATGAGCGCTCCATCAATGCGTAATCGATGGAGATGTCTGGAACCTCTGCGAATGCATCAGCGTCGAGCGCCAGGCAACGGTACTTGTCAGAGGAAGTGAGGCGCGAGCTTTCAATGGTTTTGCTGACAGCTACCACTACGTCCGGAGCATGCTGGCGCAGTTCTTCGAGCACAGTACCGACCCGGAAGCAGAACATGCCGGAGTTCCAGTAGTAGTTACCTGCACTGACATAACCCTGAGCGGTTTCAAGATCCGGCTTTTCGACAAAGCGCGCAACTTTCAGACCAGCCTTCAGAGGTGCATCCTTCTGCGCTTCGATGTAACCGAACCCTGTTTCAGGGTAGGTTGGCTGAATACCGAAGGTAACCAACCAACCTTCGGCTGCAAGCGTCATGGCGCTGGCTACGGCCGCAGCAAAGGCTTTTTCGTCTTTTATCAGATGGTCAGCCGCCAGCACCAGCATCTGGGCATCAGGGCCATGGGTCGTTTCCAGCTGAAGTGCAGCAGCGGCAACGGCAGCAGCAGTGTTACGACCAAATGGTTCGAGGATGAAACCTTGAGCATGCCTGGCTGTATTGACTGCGCTGTACTCGTCTTCGGTCTTGAACAGGAGTTCGCGGTTGGTCACCGTCAGAACTTCCACAACACCTTCCAGGCGCGAAGCACGAAGGAAGGTTTTCTGGATCAGATTCTGGCCATCTGGCAGCTCCATAAACGGCTTTGGATGGGCTTCACGAGAAACAGGCCACAACCGGCTGCCCACTCCGCCAGACAAAATTACGGGAATCAGTTCCATGCTCTAAATCCTTAATCCCCCTTCTGGCAGATAGGCCCAGAAAGTGGGGCTCAGTTATATTTCCGGTCATTCCTGCATCGTCTCGATGCAAATTCTTGTTGACCCTGCCCCCAGGATGACAGCTCAGCTTCGATCCAAACCAGCTAGCTTCATGCCTGGTATCGCACTAATGACCTAGCTCCAGCATTCATAGGATGCCGCGACCAGCAACACTGTGTATTGAAGGCAATCTAGACAATGCGGTCTCCTTTGGAAAGGAAAAGCGGATCATTGGAGGTTGAAATGCAAAGCGGAACAGGATCAGATAATTCTGCCGCCCATTCTACAGCCAGTACCGGGAATTAATAACTGATGCGGAAGGCTGGGGGCAAAAAACGTTTAAAAACAAACAAGTGTTTCAACTGCTGGCCATCAAAATAATATCAATCACCAGCATCGATCAACTCTCAGCGGCCAGGTATATCCAGAAGCTTTTTCAAGTATTGCCCATAACCCGTCTTTCCAAGTCGCTCTGCCTGAGCTGACAGCTCAGCTGCAGATATCCACCCGCTGTTGTAAGCAATCTCTTCCAGGCAAGCAACTTTAAACCCCTGGCGCTTCTCGATGGTGTGTACGAAGTGGCTAGCCTCAAGCAGTGAATCGTGAGTACCAGTGTCCAACCATGCGAAACCGCGACCAAGGATTTCGACGTTCAGCTCATCCCTCTCAAGATAGGCACGGTTGACATCGGTGATTTCCAGCTCGCCGCGTGCGGACGGCTTGATACTCTTGGCGATCTCGACGACCTTGTTGTCGTAGAAATACAGGCCAGTCACCACGTAGTTGGATTTGGGCTTCTGCGGCTTCTCTTCGATGCTCAGCGCCCGACCGGTAGCGTCGAATTCCACAACACCGAAACGCTCAGGATCAGATACGTGATAGCCGAATACAGTCGCGCCTTGCTCTTGATTGCTCGCGGAACGCAGGTTTTCCGAGAAGCTCTGGCCGTAGAAGATGTTGTCACCCAAGATCAGACAGCAAGGGTCCTTGCCGATGAACTCTTCACCAATGATGAAGGCTTGCGCCAAACCATCCGGGCTAGGTTGTTCGGCGTAGGTAAGCTTGATGCCATACAGGCTTCCATCACCCAGCAATTTTCGGAAACAAGGCAAATCCTCCGGGGTGGAGATGATCAGGATTTCTCGCATTCCCGCAAGCATCAACACCGACAACGGATAAAAGATCATCGGTTTGTCGTAGATCGGCAGCATCTGTTTGGACACGCCGAGGGTCAACGGATGCAGACGCGTGCCCGAGCCGCCAGCGAGGATGATGCCTTTACGATTTGTTGTGCTCATTTATTCAAAACTTCCCTAAGCATTCGGGTTACACCACTTTGCCAATCCGGCAAGTGCAGAGAAAAATTGTCACGCAGCTTCTGAGTATTCAAACGCGAATTCAGAGGGCGGCGCGCAGGTGTTGGATAAGCCGTCGTTTCAATCGGATTGATCGCTGTTACGGCGAGCTTCTCGCCGTTGTCTTGGGCGAAACCGATCACATGGCTAGCATAGCCGTGCCAGGACACTTCGCCACTGGCCGCCAAGTGATACAAGCCCGAAAGCTCGGGACGTTGCAGAACTTGCTGAATGGCCAACGCCGTCACGTCGGCAATCAGGTCTGCCCCGGTCGGCGCTCCGATCTGGTCAGCGATGACGCTCAAGGTTTCGCGATCCTTGGCCAAACGCAGCATGGTCTTGGCGAAGTTGTTGCCGCGAGCGCCATAGACCCAACTGGTGCGAAAGATCAGATGTTTGCAGCCCGACGCCGTAATCGCCTGTTCGCCGGCCAGTTTACTGGTGCCATAGTGATTCACCGGGGCGACTGCATCTGACTCTTGCCACGGCGTTGAACCCAAGCCGTTGAAGACGTAGTCAGTCGAGTAATGAATCAGCCAGGCACCCAGGGTCGCGGCCTCTTCGGCCATGACTTGGCTTGCCTGACCGTTCACTCGGTCGGTCAACTCGGTCTCGGACTCGGCTTTATCGACAGCGGTGTAGGCCGCAGCATTGACGATGACGTCGGGTTTGACCTGGCGAATCGTCGCGCGCAAGCCGTCGAGATCAGACAGGTCACCACACAACCCATCGACCGCATGGCGATCCAGGGCGATCAACTCACCCAGCGGCGCGAGGGAGCGCTGCAGCTCCCAGCCCACCTGGCCGTTTTTTCCTAGCAGAAGGATTTTCATGCTTTGTTCGAACGATCTGCGTAGTTCTGATCGATCCACTGCTGGTAGCTACCGCTCTTTACGTGAGCGACCCATTCAGTGTTGTTGAGGTACCACTCGACCGTTTTGCGAATGCCGGTTTCAAAGGTTTCTTCCGGCGTCCAACCCAGTTCACGCTGAATTTTGCTGGCATCGATTGCGTAACGCTGATCGTGACCCGGGCGGTCCTGAACGTAAGTGATCAGGCTGGCATGTGGACAGTAAGCAGAATCGGGGCGCAGTTCGTCGAGCAGTGCGCACAAAGTGTGTACCACTTCGATGTTTTGCTTTTCGTTATGACCACCGATGTTGTACGTCTCGCCGATAACGCCTTCGGTCACGACTTTGTACAGTGCACGGGCGTGGTCTTCGACGTAGAGCCAGTCGCGAACCTGGTTGCCTTTGCCATAGACCGGCAGCGGCTTGCCTTCCAGTGCATTGAGGATGATCAGCGGGATCAACTTCTCAGGGAAATGGCATGGGCCGTAGTTGTTGGAACAGTTGGTAACCAGGGTCGGCAAGCCGTAAGTACGGCTCCAGGCGCGAACCAAGTGATCGGAACTGGCCTTGCTGGCGGAGTATGGCGAGCTTGGCTGATACGGCGTGCTTTCAGTGAAGAGGTCTTCCGGACCTTCAAGGTCTCCGTAAACTTCGTCAGTCGAAATATGGTGAAAACGGAAGTTGGCTTTACGCGCTTCATCCATCGCCGCCCAATAGTGGCGTGCAGCTTCCAGCAGGGTGTAAGTGCCGATGATGTTGGTCTGGATGAATTCAGATGGACCGGAGATCGAGCGGTCGACATGGGACTCTGCGGCCAGGTGCATGATCGCATCCGGTTGGTGTTCACGCAGAACGCGGTCGACCTGATCACGGTCGCAGATGTCGACGCGCTCGAACACGTAACGCGAGTTCTGGCTAACTTCGGCCAATGACTCAAGGTTACCGGCGTAAGTAAGCTTATCGACGTTAACGACAGAGTCAGTAGTGTTGGAGATGATATGGCGGATGACTGCCGAGCCGATAAACCCGGCGCCGCCGGTTACTAGAATTTTCACGCGAAACCATACCCTTGAGTTACTGACAGGCCGCCAATCGAGCACTGTCTAATCCATGAATGCAGAAGCCATCAAGTCAGTTGAAATGTCTGACAGAGTCATTCGGAACCGATGTGGAAATATGCCACCATCGGATAAGCGCAGCATTTTACAGCTTAATGACTGTTTTACTAATGGATACGGACGAGCATAGGTCCGAATTCAACGTGCGCCACGCCTTTGTCGAAATCAGACAAGGCGTTTGCGGGAAGCCCTGGACGTTCGCCCCAGAAACCAGCCAAGAATCGGCCCGATCACCATCCCGATCAGCAGCGCAACAACGACGACCAGCGATACCGGTAGTTGAGGCCCCGCCCAACCCAGGAACAGCAGGGAAACCGATTGCTGATTCTCAAGAACGAACGCCAGGATCACCAAAATCAGCAACAGGACGAATACGGCGAGCAGTACGCGCTTGAGATTACGCATGAGCGGTTCCTTGAATAACGGAGGCCGTCAAAGACCTTCCTCCTCGTCCTCGTTCACACGATCGCGCAATTCTTTGCCTGGCTTGAAATGCGGCACGAACTTGCCGTCGAGACTGACGGACTGACCGGTTTTTGGATTGCGACCTACGCGCGGCGCGCGGTAGTGCAAGGAGAAGCTGCCAAACCCACGGATCTCGATGCGATCACCGGTGGCCAGACATTGGGACATTTGTTCGAGCATGGTCTTGATGGCCAGCTCCACATCCTTGGATGAGAGCAGCCCTTGATGGGTGACAATTCGTTCGATCAACTCCGACTTCGTCATATTTTTCCCTTCTTTTTCAAGCAGCTAGATCAGCGCTTCAAAGGTTTTAGCACGCCCGGATGAATTTGAACAGCCCGAGTTTTGACATATCCTTACCCCAAAAGAGATGCTCGATTTCAGATCACTGGAACGCTGATTATGCCCTTTCGAACTCACCTACAGATAACCAGCATGGTGCGCGTCAGATAGCCCGCAGGATTGAAGCCAAAGGGGTACTCATCCTCGTCTTTAGCATCATCGGACCGGGCTATAACTTTGTAGCCCGCCTTGCACTCCTTGCTAGCTCGCTTGCGACACTTCTCCCACCCCGACCCCAGCCCCGAACAATCAATCTCGATGCCACTGACCCCACGCACTGCATGAGTATTGGCATTAGTGGTACAGCCCGCCAATGTCAGTACTGCTATTACGACAATGAGCTTGTTCATTCACTTCCTTAGGCCGCACACGCCGCCCGACGGTCGCTCGCTTCAAGCTAAAGACTAGCTGTAAATAAACGATTGATCCGATTAAAGAAAGAGACAACTTGTCGGGAGGATTGGTTTCACGGCAAACAATCGCAGCGCCGCGAAACCATCAAAATCACCAAATCGCAGGCATCGGCATAGGGGAC
>NZ_LACH01000107.1 GCF_000968015.1 Pseudomonas fluorescens | reverse complement strand
AGGCACCGAATGGCGGGGCAAGAGCCCTTGGTTACTTGGGGCTTAATGAGATGGTCAGCCTGACCGAGAAGCCCTGCAGGTTTACGCTCGCAGGGCTTTTCTCGTTTTTCGGCGGAGGATCTCTCATGAACACGATGACGCTTCTCGGTATCGACATTGGCAAACACAGCTTCCACCTGCATGGCCAGGACGCCAAAGGTCATCAGGTATTGCGCAAGAAAACCAACCGCGGACAATTGCTCAACACATTGGCCCAGCTACCGGCCTGCACGGTGGTGATGGAGTCTTGCGGCGGCGCCCACTGGCTGGCTCGACAGATCAAGGCCTTGGGTCACGAGGTGAAGCTGATTGCTCCGCAGTACGTCAAACCGTTCGTCAAAGGCAACAAAAACGACTTCATTGATGCCGAAGCGATTTGCGAGGCGGCAAGCCGCCCCGCGATGCGCTTCTGCTCGATCAAAACCGCTGAACAGCAAACACTTTCAGCCCTGCATCGGGTCCGCGATTCATTGATTGGCCATCGCATCGTCGCGACCAACCAGATTCATGGCTTTCTGCTGGAATTCGGGATCAGCCTACCCATTGGCATCGCTGCGTTGCACCGCGTGCCAGCGCTGTTGGATGACCCGCAGCACCCGGTTCCATTGCGTCTCAAGGGCTTGGTAATGCGCCTGCATCATCAAATTCAACAGTTCAATGATGAAATCAAGGACATCGAGTCCAGCCTGAAACAGCAGTTGAAAGAAGATGATGCCGGCGGTCGTTTGCAGAGCATTCCGGGCATCGGCCCCATCACCGCCAGCGCGTTACTGGCGGACGTGGGTGATGCGTCGAACTATCGCAATGGGCGCGATTTTTCCGCTTCGTTAGGGTTGGTGCCGAAGCAGTATTCAACGGGTGGAAAGACGGTGCTGCTGGGGATCAGCAAGCGCGGCGACAAGCACATACGTCGATTGCTGGTACAGGGCGCGCGATCGATCATGCTGCGTATCGACAAACGAGAGGATGCGCTAGGGTCCTGGGTCCGTGAGTTGCTGACGCGTCGGCACTCCAATGTCGTCGCGTGTGCGTTGGCAAACAAACTGGCACGAATCGTGTGGGCGGTACTGGCCAAGGGTGGCCAGTACAACCCACATCCGAACACTTGAAACTACAGCTTTATCACCGGCTTTTGCGATATCACTGACTGATGACAGTAAACGGCAAATGGCCCGACTGAGAACCTGGCATGGAAATCAGCTTTAAAGGCTGAGGGCTTTTTTAGGACAGTCGGGAGCGGCTACTCATCGAGGGCCGAGCGTTGTTACCGCAACGCTCACAATGAGCCCGGATACATTAGCGCAAGCCAGCTTTACCGAAAACAGCCAATGAGGTTGCAGGAGATGGGCTGACCATACATT
>NZ_LACH01000106.1 GCF_000968015.1 Pseudomonas fluorescens | reverse complement strand
GTAGATACCGTCTTGAACCTCACCGGGCAAGCGCAAGTTTCGGGTCATAGGGTTGGCCCGACTTGAGCACGCCGTAAACAAAGTGCAGCAACTTGCGCATCGCTGCACAGATGATCTGCTTGGGGGCCTTGCCGTTGGCCTTCAAGCGGTCCTTCATGGCTTTGATCGCCTCGTTATGCTGCAACGCCACGAGACCTGGCATGTAGAGGCCCGCCCGCACGCGTACCGAGCCGATTTTCGAGATCGTCGAGCGCCCCTTTAGCTGGCCTGAGTCATGGAGCTTAGGGTTCAGTCCGGCAGCAGCAACCAGTTTGCGAGGATCATCGTACTTACGTAGATCGCCCAGCTCGGCCAACAGCCGCTCAATCGTTTTCTGCCCGATACCGTCGATGGTCACGATCAAGTCGCGCATCTGGCGCATGTCCGGGTCGTCATCAATGTGTTTTTTAATCGCTTTATGCGTTTCAGCGATCTCTTTTTCGATGTGGCGCAGCACGGAGTTGATCGAGGCTTTGACCTTTTCATCGGACACTTCCAGACGATTACGCTCCATTTGCTCCATCTCCTGAAGGTCATCCAGACGACGAACCAGGGCTTTCAACTGGCGATACTTCAGAGGCTCTGGCGCCCAAAGCTTCAGTTTTTCATTTTTTTCCCGGGCGAAATCGGCGATCAGCTTGGCGTCGCTTTTATCGGTTTTGATCCGCCGCAGTTCGCTGCCAGCGTAGGCATGAGTCGTGGCTGGATTAACGACGCAGACCCGATAACCCTTGTTGTAGACGAACTCGGCGAGCTCCAGGTGATAGACGCTGGTGGCTTCCATCACGATCAGAGCCGAAGGCTCGATCTGCTTTGTCAGCCAAGCTTCAAACTCTTTGAAACCCTTGGCATCATTAGCCAGCTTGGCCTTGGTTTTGTGTTTGCCGTTCGGTAGATGTGTAGCGATATCAAAGGTGTTTTTAGCGACATCGACGCCAACGAAACTGGACATATCCCTCTCCCAATCAGATCGGTTGCGATCATCACTGCACTCTGTCCAACCTTGCGAATGCGGGCTCTCGCCAAAGACGGGCCCAAGATACCGTTCGAACTATACGAGTGAGTGCGGAGGGTTGGAGCACGATCTACGTCACAGGCAAAAAGCCTAAGCAGCTGCGCGGCTTCCAGGTCCCTCCCTCGATGATCAGTCGAGAACTATCGCTCCTGACGGAGCGATAGTCGAGATACAAGCAGATGCCGAAGGCTGCGTTCGGATGCGCAGCAGTCGTAAAACCTGACCGCGCGGTAG
>NZ_LACH01000105.1 GCF_000968015.1 Pseudomonas fluorescens | reverse complement strand
AGGCACCGAATGGAGGGGCAAAGCCTTTTGGTTACTTTGGGGCTCTTCCAAAGTGACTCGCTGTAAGAGCGAAACCGCAATCAGCCATCACCGCAGAACCGGATATGTACCCCAACAGCATTCCGCAAATGGGCCAGGCTTTATCGTTTCGGGGATAGGCTCAATGGTGCTGACGTTGTCTCTGTAGCTCCGACTTCAGCCAGGTACTCGTCGGCTGGACGCCTGTCGAGCAACGCACTTCATAGGCTTTGCCACTCATGCTGCTTTTAGTGGCCGCGAGATCGATGAAGTCTTCTGCGCTACTCACCAGGTTCTTGCCTTCAAGATAATTCAGCTTCTTTTCGAGATGTGCCCGAGCCTGGGGTCCAGGGTATTCACTGCCGTTACGCACGAACTGACACTCACTGCGCTCCACAAAATCCAGCAAGCCTTTTATCTCTTGGTTTGCCTGTGGCGTGGTTTGAGCCTGCGCACCGCCCGCCACTGCAAAAAGGCCGATAGAAGCAGCGATCAGCCATTGGCGGACAATGGGTCGAGTCACTGCTGCTTTCAAAATCCACATGATACTTCCTTGTCCTGGAAGGGCTGACTGCAGCGCGGCATCACCCGAGCAACCAGCAGAACGCTGAGCGATGTTGTTCGTTCGAAAGGATCAACCTGTGGAAGAGAAAGGGGATCAATGAGCCCAGTGCCTCTGTGCGCGAGCAGTTGGCCAAAGTCGCAGTTACTTATCCCTGTATCGGCATCAGACTCATTGATCGTTGCCCAGCTCAATGTTGGGCGATTTCCATCTAACCGAATGGAGATGCATTGGCGCGTCAAAAGCAGCCATGCCCTATTTTTTTAACAAAACAACTTCGACACGTCTAATCACCTTTTTCCCCGGCCTTATAGGCTCAGGAAATATCGCCACACCACCATTCGTCGCATCAGAAACACTGCGCAATTTTTTTGACTATTACTGGCTTAAGGTTTGCAGAAGACGCTCGTAGCTGCCCCAGAACGACGTAATTCTGACGCGACAGCATTTTAATTAACGCTTAGGACGCCAGCGATGCGCTTGGTCAGTCACCGGGAGATGTAACGTGTCAACTCTCAACGAAATCGCAGCGAACCACGCGAGAATGGCCAAGGCTCTTGTCGAAGAGTCGACCGTGCTGAGTGAGCGCCCCACCCAGATAGTGGATAGTTTCGAAGTTCCATCCATGGATGCGCCACACATGCCTCTGCACCTTATCGCCGGAGTGCAGGACAACCATTTCGGCAAAGCGACGGCCTACTCGCTCTGACGATGCTTGATCTGGTGCGGTAAAGGACTGCCCGTCGGCGCGCTAACGGTCGAGTACCACTTTCTGGCCTAAACTCAACTGACTAACCCGTTGGGGAGCTGCCGGAGTGGCATTCCCATGCTCGAATCTGTAGAGATGTCACGCGTGAAGCACTTCGCCGCCAATGTTGCCGGCCGAGATTTCGCGATCGGTGATATTCATGGCCATTTCACGGGGGTGCAAGCGGCTCTGGAGGCAGCTGGATTCAACCGCTTGGTAGATCGGCTGTTCAGTGTTGGCGATCTGATTGACCGCGGCCCCGAGTGCCGTGACGCGCTCGATTGGCTGGACAAACCATGGTTCCACCCGGTGCGCGGCAACCATGACGACTACGTGGTGTATTTCGATACCTGCGACATCGACAGCTGGATGCTCAACGGGGGCTCATGGTTCACGGGCCTGTCGTTGGTCGAGAAGCAAGCATTCGCGGCGCAGTTCGCCAAGCTCCCTATCGCGATCGAAGTCGAAACGGCACACGGCCTGATCGGCATCGTGCACGCCGATTGTCCATTTCCATCATGGCAGCAACTGCGAATGGAACTGGAGTCGCCGGAAAGCAACAGGCATCTGCAGGAGGTGCAGCACTATTGCATGTGGTCACGAAGGCGCATCGATCAGCAGGAAACGCATGGCATTGAAGGCCTGCGCGCACTGGTCGTTGGGCATACGCCGCTGTATATGCCCGTCAGCCTTGGCAATGTGATTCACATCGATACGGGTGGCTGGAGGCCGGACCGTGGTTATTTCACCCTGCTGGACCTCGAAACGCTCCAAACCATCCCCGCAAGCTGACTCAACACGCATCGGCCAACGCCATTCACGCAAAAAAAACCCGGCTTTATCAGCCGGGTTCTTTATTACCTATTCAGGTGGCATCACTGCCACCGACCATCAACAGCACTTCGGCCCAGCCTTGCTTCCGTAACGAGCTTCCTGGCGTTCCCGAAAGAACACCTCATAACTCATCACCGGTTTGTCCGGGTGCTTGGTTTGCATGTGCTCGACGTAGGTGTCGTAGTCGGGCATCCCGACCATCAGGCGCGCGGCCTGACCGAGGTATTTACCGAGGCGACTCAGGTCATTGAACATGCTGCAATCCTCGATCAAGCGTCCGGCAGTGCCTGGAATGGCGCTTCTTTATCCGTACGTTCTTTAGTACCCCAGGCGGCGATACCGACCTTGAGTGCAAAGAACAGGATGCTGAAGACCACCAGCAAGAACAGCGCGGTCAGCGTTGCGTTGGTGTAGGCGTTGTAGATCACGTGCTGCATCTGGTCGATGCTCTTCGCCGGGGCGAGGATCTGACCGTTGGCCAGCGCATCGCTGTACTTCTTGGCCAGGGCCAGGAAACCGATCGCCGGGTTGGCCTCGAACAGCTTGATGAAGCCGGCGGTGGTGGTGCAGATCAGCAGCCACACGGCGGGCAGCATGGTGACCCAGACGTAGCGTTGGCGTTTCATTTTGATCAGCACAACGGTCGCCAACATCAGCGCGATACCGGCCAGCATCTGGTTGGAAATACCGAACAACGGCCACAAGGTGTTGATGCCACCCAGCGGATCGATCACGCCCTGGTACAACAGATAACCCCACATCGCCACGCAACCAGCGGTGGCGATCAGGTTGGCGGTCCAGGATTCAGTGCGTTTCAGCGCCGGCACGAAGGAACCGAGCAAGTCCTGCAGCATGAAACGGCCGGCACGGGTACCGGCGTCCACAGCCGTCAGGATGAACAGCGCCTCGAACAGGATCGCGAAGTGGTACCAGAATGCCATGGTGTTTTCACCCGGCAGAAGGTGGTGCAGGATCTGCGCGATACCAACTGCCAGGGTCGGCGCACCACCGGCACGGGCCAGGATGGTGGTTTCACCGATGTCCTTGGCCACCGCTTGCAGCGCTTCCGGGGTAATTGCAAAACCCCAGCTGCTGACAGTCTGAGCAACCGTAACAGCGTCAGAGCCGACAAGCGCCGCCGGGCTGTTCATGGCGAAATACACGCCCGGCTCAATCACCGACGCAGCGACCATGGCCATGATGGCGACGAAGGATTCCATCAGCATGCCGCCGTAACCGATGTACCGGGCATGGCCTTCGCTGGCCAACAACTTCGGCGTAGTGCCGGAAGCAATCAGCGCGTGGAAACCGGAGACTGCGCCACAGGCGATGGTGATGAACAGGAACGGGAACAGACCGCCCTTCCATACCGGCCCGGTGCCGTCGATGAACTGGGTCAATGCCGGCATTTTCAGGTCGGGCATGGTGATCAGAATGCCGATCGCCAAGGCCACGATGGTGCCGATTTTGAGGAAGGTCGACAGATAGTCGCGCGGGGCCAGAATCAGCCACACCGGCAATACCGCGGCAACGAAACCGTAGCCAATCAGCATCCAGGTGATCTGGATCCCGGTGAAAGTAAAGGCCTTGGCCCAGACCGGATCAGCGGCAATCTGCCCGCCGAGCCAGATCGAACCGAGCAGCAACAGCACGCCGACCACGGAGATTTCACCGATGCGACCCGGGCGGATGTAGCGCATG
>NZ_LACH01000104.1 GCF_000968015.1 Pseudomonas fluorescens | reverse complement strand
TGGGCGCACACAAAAAAGCCCACTTAACGTGGGCTTGTTGTTGAGTGTTCGGCCTTCAGGCATAGCTCCTGAGGGCGGCTGGCGGAATGAAAGCCTCAAGCTCATCTTCCACCGCTTCGATTATGCGTTCTACATCCGCAGCATTCATTACCGTCGCGCAAGGAATGCCGGCGATGGCGATCATGGTCTCGCCACTGGCACGGTCAAAAAGACGGGCAATCATGCTGCCCGGCGCATCCATGCTCGCCTCGAAACCCATGGGATGAAAATGCCAGCGCATCAGCTGGCAGGCGTTTGGAAAGGTGACTTTACTGAACCCTTTATTCATATGTAGCCCGCCTCATTCATCGAGCGCTTCCTTTAGCTCATGGTAGGAGGGAAGAGCCTTCAATGGCTCAACCGGTGACTGCCTTTAAAAGTAGCATCCAGATGTGAAATTAATGTGGATTTTTCAGGCCGTTTAGCGATTGGTTCAGTTTTTTTGATGCGGGTCACTGAAATCGCCGGTGTCGCGCAGTTGGTCACCACTGGTTGGTCATTGAAGCCGAGACGGAATTTCGGCAAGCTCGGCTTTTTCTCGCCGAGTCCTTTATGCACGCCGATGATGATGGTCCGCTGCAAACCCAGGCCACGGGCGACACGGTGATGCGTTATCACTTGCGCTGGAAACACCGGGACCTGGACGGAGTGATGGCGCTCTATCACCCAGAGATTCAGTACAGTGATTTTTTCCAGAACCGTGTGATGGGGCTGTCCGAATTACGTGAATACGTGCGCAGCAGTATGCCCCGCGATCCCGATGAAGCCCTGGAGCACTCGGACCGTATTCGTCTGGACGGCAACACGGCGTTCATTCAGTACCGTATAACCCTTCGCGGCGGTGAAGGCCTGGTGTCGTTCCGGGCCAGCGAGGCGATTACCGTCCGTGACGGACTGATCTGGCGGGTCAACGAATACGCCTCGCTGGTGCATGAACAGCCCTCCAGCAAGGTCGCCAGCAGCCAACGCCCGGCGGTCAGTCGACTGGGGCTATCCGCACGCCAGCTGAGTTTCATGGCTGAAGACTTGCAACAGTATTTTCAGCGCCAACAACCTTAT
Source organism: Pseudomonas fluorescens (assembly GCF_000968015.1). GTDB lineage: Bacteria > Pseudomonadota > Gammaproteobacteria > Pseudomonadales > Pseudomonadaceae > Aquipseudomonas > Aquipseudomonas fluorescens_W. Next base: position 3,924 of record NZ_LACH01000104.1, on the reverse strand, counting down.
CTCGATCCCGAACTCGACCTGCAACGGGTGGCGAAGGAGTGCGGGTACAGCCGCAATCAGATTTCCTACCTGCTGAATCAGGTGCTTGGCCAGAGCTTCTATCGATACGTCAACCAGGCGCGCCTGCAGCATTTGCTCGCGGCACTGGATAACGCCACGCCGCCACTGCGTATCGACGAACTGGCGTTTGCCGCCGGGTTCAATTCGCTGTCGGCGTTTTATAGCTGCTTCCGTCAGCACACCGGCCAATCGCCCAAGGCCTACGTAAAACAAATTTCTTTGCGTGCACGCGCGCAAGACAGCCTCTAAGCCCACGCACTAGGATCGACGCCATCGAAGTTTGAGTGGCGGAGTCTTGCATGCCAGCGTGGCGCACTATCAGTTTGTGGATGGATCAACTCGACGAGCCATTATTGGCGCGTCCAGCGCTGGAACAGGATCTGGACGTCGACGTCGCCATCATTGGCGCGGGATACACCGGGCTCTGGACCGCGTACTACCTCAAACGCCAGGCGCCCGACTTGAGCATTGCCATCGTTGAAGCGCAAACCGCCGGTTTTGGCGCCTCGGGGCGTAACGGGGGCTGGCTGATGGGCAATGTGCTGGGCGAAGACCGCTTGCTCGCTGACCTGTCGCCCGAACAGCGCCGGGCTTCGTTCGATTTGCTGCACGGCATTCCGGATGAAGTCGGGATTGTCCTTGAACGTGAAGACATCGACTGCGATTACCGCAAAGGTGGGGCGCTGTATTGCGCTGCACGCTACCCGGAGCAGGAAGCCAGCCTTCGGCACTATCTCGACACGCTCTATCGCCAGGGTTTGACCGAAAGCGATTACCGCTGGCTCAGCCCCGAGCAGTTGGCGCAACAGATCAGAGTCGCCAAACCTTATGGCGGTATCTATGCACCGCACGTCGCGACCATTCACCCGGCAAAGTTGGTGCGAGGTCTGGCTCGGACGGTGGAGAAAATGGGCGTCAGGATTTACGAGAACAGCCCGGTCACCCAGTGGCAATCGGGTGGACTGCGCACGTCGAAAGCCTCGGTTCGCAGCCGTTGGATCGTGCCGGCGGTCGAAGGTTACTCGGTCACCTTGCCACCTTTGGGGCGTTATCAGCTGCCGGTGCAAAGCTTGATAGTGGCTACCGAGCCGCTATCCGCTGCGACGTGGGACGAAATCGGCCTGAGTCGCGGCCAGGCCTTCAGCGAAAACAGTCGCCAGGTCACTTACGGTCAGCGCACGGCTGACAACCGGTTGGTGTTCGGCGCGCGGGGCGGTTATCAGTTCGCTGCCAAGTTGCGTCATGACTTCGACTTGACCACCAGCGAAGTGGAGCTGCGACGTTATCTGTTTGGCGAACTCTTCCCGCAGCTCAAGAACGTGCGGATTACCCATGCCTGGGGCGGCAACCTGGGGATGTCCCGGCGTTTCAAGCCGCACATGCTGAGCGATCAGGCCAGCGGCATCGCCTTGTCGGGTGGTTATGGCGGGGAGGGCGTCGGTGCCAGCAACCTGGGTGGCCGGACGCTGGCCGACCTGATTCTGCAGCGCGACACCGAGCTGGTTCGCCAGCCGTGGGTCATCCAGGGAGGGCTCGACGCGCTCAGGGCCTGGGAGCCTGAACCCTGCCGCTGGCTCGGTTACAACGCGATCATCCGCAGCTTCGTCCACGAAGACCAGACCCTGGCCAACCCGGCCACCGCACCCTGGCGTCGCAAACTGGCCACTGGTATTGCCGGTTTCATGGAAGGTTTCATGCAGTAAACGGTGCGCTCTTCATCTATAGGCTCAATCGACAGGTACTCCCATGAGCATCACGCAATTCAAGAACACCGCAACCCTGAAGCTGGAAGAGTCGAATCCGGTCGCCGTGCCGCTGGGCACGCCCGTGGCAGTGGCCTCGACCACCAGTGTCGAACGCGACGATGGCGTCGAAACCGGCGTCTGGGAATGCACGCCCGGCCGCTGGCGGCGGCAGATCGTCGCCCAGGAGTTCTGTCACTTCATTCAGGGGCGCTGCACGTTTACCCCGGATGACGGTGAAATCCTGCACATAGAAGCCGGCGATGCACTGATGTTGCCGGCCAACAGCCTCGGCATCTGGGATATCCAGGAAACCGTGCGCAAGACCTACGTTTTGATTTTTTGATCCTTTGATTGCCTGCCAACAAAAACAAGCCCATACAGGAATCGACTCATGATCCGAAAGACACTGGCTCTGGCTCCACTTGCGCTCTTCGCGACCCTCGGCCACGCGGCCGAGATCGTCAAGATTTACAACTGGTCGGAATACATCGCTCCGGACACCACCAAAAACTTCCAAAAAGAAACCGGCATCGCGTTCAGTTACGACGTCTTCGACAGCAATGAAACCCTCGACGGCAAATTGATGACCGGCAAATCCGGTTATGACGTGGTTTTCCCGTCCAACCACTTCATGGCGCGGCAGATTCAGGGCGTGGCGCTGAAGAAACTCGACAAGAGCCAACTGCCGAACTGGAAGAATCTCAACCCGGCGCTGCTCAAGGCCTTGCAAACCAACGATCCGGGCAACGAGCACGGCTTCCCGTACCTTTGGGGCAGCACCGGCATCGGTTACAACATCGCCAAGGTCAAGGCCGTGTTGGGTGCTGACGCGCCAGTGGACTCCTGGGATCTGATTTTCAAACCCGAAAACATGCAAAAGCTGCAGAAGTGCGGCGTGGCCATCCTCGACAACGGCCCCGAACTGTTGCCGGCGGCACTGAACTACCTGGGCCTGCCGCATCACAGCACAAACCCGGAAGACTACAAAAAGGCTGAAGCGCTGCTGATGAAAGTCCGCCCGTATGTCAGCTATTTCCACTCGTCCAAGTACACCAGCGACCTGGCCAATGGCGACATCTGCGTGGCCGTCGGCTTCTCTGGTGACATTCTGCAAGCCGAAAACCGCGCGAAAGAAGCCAAGAACGGCGTCGACATCGGCTATTCAATTCCCAAGGAAGGCGCCGCCATCTGGTTCGACATGGTCGCCATGCCGGTAGACGCCCCGGACGAAAAGGCCGGCTACGCCTTCATGAACTACCTGCTGCGCCCGGACGTGATGGCCAGCATCAGCAACTACGTGCACTACGCCAACGGTAACGAACAGGCCGACAGCCTGATCGACCCGGCGATCAAGAACGACACCAAGGTCTATCCGAGCCCGGAGATGATGGGGAAATTGTTTGCGCTGGAGGCGATGCCGCTGAACATCGACCGGGTTCGTACGCGGGTGTGGAACAAGATTCGTACCGGGAGTTGAGCCTTCATATTTTGTAGTCATTGGGTGCCCGTCGGGTTGACTGACACGCTGTAGATTCCAGGGCTCCTTTCAATGGTCAGGAGGCAATGGAATGCCTGGTTTTACAAACGCGGGTCAGCTGCGCGCTGGTCGTTTCTCTGAGTCCGGACGTATTTATCTGCTAACGGCTGTCGTTGACCAACGGCAGCCGTTTTTTGTTGATTGGCGACTGGGGAGGTTGGTCGTTCAGGCGTTGCGTCAGGCGCAGGAGCAGGGTTGGGGCGACTTTCTGACGTGGGTTGTGATGCCGGATCATATGCATTGCCTGGTGCAGCTGCATGACAAGACACTGGCGGAGCTGATGTGCCGCATAAAATCCCGGAGCGGTTTGGCGGTTAATCAGGCGTTAGGGCGGAGAGGGCGCCTCTGGCAAAAGGGGTATCACGATCGTGCCGTTCGGCGAGAGGAAGATGTGAAGGCGCTTGCCCGGTATGTCGTGGCCAATCCGATCCGAGCAGGACTGGTGACACGGGTTCATGACTACCCACTTTGGGATGCGTGTTGGTTGTGAGTATCTGACGACTGCTGCGCAGCCGAACGCAGGCTGCGCCAGCTGCTACAGGTTTCGCGTACGCCGCAATCCTTGTAGATACCGTCTTGAAC
>NZ_LACH01000103.1 GCF_000968015.1 Pseudomonas fluorescens | reverse complement strand
TGGGGTGGGTAAAAACCGGGTACATCCTTTACGTTTGAGACCGGGGACATGGTTTACAGGTATCAATCATGGTCAGGAGGTACTGACCATGCCCTGGAATCGAGAGTCCCCGATGGATCAGCGAGTGAAATTAATCCATGACTGGCTTAGCGGCAGTTACAGCAAGAGCCAACTGAGTCGACGATATGGCGTTAGCCGTCCGACGGTCGATAAGTGGCTTGATCGGTATGCAACCTGCGGCGTAGATGGCTTGAAAGAGCGCTCGCGAAAACCGCTGAGCTGTCCGCACCAAACCCGCGATGAAATCATTGCCACGTTGCTTGCGAAGAAAAGCGAGCACCCGGATCGCGGGCCGAAGCAACTGATCCAGCGCCTGCGTAATGCGCAGCCGCAGATCGCTTGGCCAGCCGCCAGCACCGCTGGAGAGTGGCTAAAAAAGGCCGGCCTGGTGATTCCTCGACGGCTGCGCCAGCCCCGTCCGCATGGGCCAGTGCATCTACGTCAGGCCGACGAACCCAATCAAACCTGGTGCGCCGATTTCAAAGGGCAATTCAGAACCCAGGACGGCCACTGGTGCTATCCGCTGACCATCACCGACCATGCCAGTCGCTATCTTCTGGCGTGCCGGGCGCTTCCCAGTACCCACGGCGAACCTACTCGTCAGGGCTTCGAGTGGGCGTTCCGGGAGTTCGGCATGCCTGATGTGATCCGCACCGATAACGGCGCTCCATTTGCATCGACAGGCTTGGCCCGCCTCTCCAGGCTGTCCGTCTGGTTCATCAGGCATGGTGTCCACCCCGAAACAATCAAGCCAGGACGCCCGGATCAGAACGGTCGGCATGAACGCATGCACCGCACGCTAAAGGCAGCCGTTCTCAGGCCACCGGCGGAAAACCTGCTGCGTCAGCAGCTTGCCTTTGAGGACTTCGTACAGGATTTCAATCACGCACGGCCTCATACGGCGCTGGAGATGAAGACGCCAGCGGATATCTATCGCCCGTCACTTAGACCTTATCCAGGCTATTTGCCGGCAGTCGAATACGGGGCCGACGTCGAAGTACGGCGGGTGCGCAAGAATGGTGAGATCAAGTGGCAAGGGGCCCTGATCTTTCTGGGCGAGGCGCTGATCGACGAGCACGTCGCGCTGAAGGAGGTGGCTGATGGCGTGTGGGAGTTGTACCTTTGCTCTTTCCCTTTAGGCAGGCTTGAACGCGGTGCCAAACGCGTATCAAGCCTGTTAAATGTGTAAACGATGTACCCGGTCAAATGTGTAAAGGATGTACCGGTCTCTACAGTGAGGGG
>NZ_LACH01000102.1 GCF_000968015.1 Pseudomonas fluorescens | reverse complement strand
TGCGCAGCAGTCGTAAATCCGGATTACGCTGTAAGCCAGACAAACCGCGTTGACTGAATTGGCGACTGCTGCGCAGCCGAACGCAGGCTTCGCCAGCTGCTACAAGTCCGCGCCTCCCCCCCCCCGTTAACCTTAAGTTACAAAACCTCCCGCCGATTTGAGCTATACAGAGACAGCGCCGAATAGTGGCTATCTGCTGTCGACCCGCGCCTGCCAATAAAAATAAGAAATCAAAGGGAGACTTCCAGTGAAGAGCTTGCTCTATCCCGCCGTCGCGCTGATGAACCGCCTGAGCTTTGGCATGAAGTTCAGCCTGATCAGTGTGCTGTTCCTTGTGCCGATGCTGGTGACCAACTTCTATCTGGTGCGCGATTCCTATCGCGAATTCCAAGGCACTCGAGTCGAACTGCAAAGCCTCGACCTGCTGGGCAGCAGCCTGGCGTTACGGCGCGATCTGGAAACCCTGAACAACCTGGTGCAGATCAACGTCACCCTCGGTCAGTCCGGCAAGGCCGGCAATGTCGAGTCGCAGATCAGTACCCTGGGGCAAAGTGTGCTGACCCGTTTGCAAGGGCTGTCGGCGATGACCGCTGACCCCGAGCAAATCATGGTTTTCGATGGCAAACGCGATGAAATGATCGCCGCGTTCAAGGCCCAGCAAGCGGAAAACTCCCTGCAAAGCAAAAGCGCGATGATCGGCAAGTTGCTCGGGAACGCGCAAATTTTCAGCCAGATCATCGCCAGTCAGGCCGGCCTCAGTCGCGACACCCAGAGCGACATGCGCCAGCTCAGCGAACTCATCACCAACGTCACCCCGCCCGTGACCCAGCTTCTGGGTGAAGGTCGGGCGACGGGCTCTTTTTCGCTGGGACAAGGCTTTCTCAACTCGGCATCGAGTACCCGTTTTGATGAGTTGCTGGCGCAGATCGAAAAACTGCAGGCCGAATATTCTCTGAAGTTGCAGGACGCGCTGGGCTCCAGCAAAGCGGCACGTGAAACCCTGGCCGCTCAGGCCGATAGCAGCAAGGCGTCGTTGAAAAAGGTCAGTGAACTGATCGAAGAGCAGGTGGTGATGGCCGACACGCTGGATGCGCCGTGGCAGGGCTTTTACGATCAGGTCACGGGCCTGATGGACCAGACGTACCAACTCAACGAAGCCACGCTGAAGTTTCTCGGCAACCAGCTGCAGCAGCGACTGGAGAAGAACCGCACCCATATGGTCTTGCAGACCGTGGCGCTGTCGGTGGTGTTTGTGTTGATTTTTTACCTCTACGGCGGCTTCTACGCCTCGACCCGCACCACCCTCAAGCGTCTTGGCGCGGTGATGGACAAGGTCGCGGCCGGCGACATGACGGTGACCTTCAGCGCCAACAGCCGGGATGAACTGGGCGAGTTGGGCGAGGTGTTCAATGGCACCGTGAAGAAAATCCATGACCTGATCGAGCGGGTCGGCCAGACCGTCAGTGAGGTCGAGCGCCAGGCCGGGCAGGTGGAGAACGTTTCCGCCCAGAGCAACCAGGCGGTGGCGGGACAGCGCACTCAGATAGAGCAGGTCGCCACGGCCATGAACCAGATGTCGGCCACCTCCCTTGAGGTTGCACGCAGTGCCGCGGCAGCGGTCAGCAGCGCCCACAGCGTCAACGACGAGACCATCAGCGGTCGCGGACTGGTGGAATCACAGCAGGGCAGCATCGCTGCACTGGCCAGTGAGATCGACCAGTCGGTGCTGGTGATCAATCAACTGGCCAGCGACAGCCAGTCCATCAGCCGCGTGCTGGAGGTGATCAAAAGCATCGCCGAACAAACCAACCTTCTGGCCCTCAACGCCGCCATCGAAGCCGCTCGGGCCGGTGAGCAGGGGCGTGGTTTTGCGGTGGTGGCGGACGAGGTCCGGACCCTGGCCAAGCGCACCCAGCAATCGACCGAGGAAATCGAACAGATGATCGCCAAGCTGCACAGCGGTGTCGGCGCTGCGGTGAAGGCGATGGGGACCAGTCATCAGATGGCCAACGGCACGGTGGGGCAGTCGGAAAAGGTTCAGCAAGCGCTGGAAAATATCCTCGGTGCCGTCGGTATGATCGTCGACCAGAACCAGCAAATCGCCGCCGCGGTAGAGCAGCAGACCGCCGTGGCCCATGACATCGACCAGAATATTGTCGAAATCAACCGTGCCGGTGAGCGTACGGCCGAAGGTGCTCATCAGACCGAGGATGCGAGTCGTGCGTTGTCGGCTCAGGTGGTGGAATTGAAGCAGTTGATCAGCGCGTTCCGGGTCTGAAACCACCCCGGCACACCTGTGGGAGCGAGCCTGCTCGCGAAAGCGGTCTGTCAGTCGACATCAATGTTGAGTGATAGACCGATTCGCGAGCAGGCTCGCTCCCACAGGTTTTTATGCTCCGTCTGTAGTATTTGTTCCCTTCTCAGGCTGGCAATGTCCGATTTTCCTCCGTCTTCTGGTTTTTGGTCTTTAATGGAGGAAGATCAATCACTTGGACCCGCCCTGAGGAGGCTTGGTAATGTCTGCTGCAACGATTGGAATCCAGGGGCACTGCGCTCATTGCGGGAGCACACTCCTGCTCAAACCCTGGCAACTCAACGCCATAGCGATCAATGAAGCGTTCACGTGTTCCAACTGCCAGAAAGCTTTGCAACTGAACGATCCGAAACAGATCAAGCGCTTCAAGTCCCTCGACTCCTTGGCATTGCTGCGGGCGAGCACGTTGGTCATGGTTTGCACCGCGTTGCTGGTGGCGTTGGTGTTGGAGTGGATCGGGATGTTCAGCGTCGTGGAGCAACTGAATTTTTCGCTGTTGGCGATTTTCGCCTATTTCGCCGTCATGCGGTTTGCCCGGCACCGGCAACACATGACGCTGACACTGGAAGCCGCCAAGGCCCACGCCGACTAGTCACCAGTTGAACAGCTCACAAGCATTGGCAGTGCTGGCGGCGGCCAATTGCTCAGGGCTGATCGCCATGATCCCGGCCAGTGCCGAGCAGATCGCCGGCAGATGCGCCGGACTGTTGCGTTGGCCGGGGAACATGGCGGGCGCCATGTCCGGCGAGTCGGTTTCCAGTACCACCGACTCAAGCGGCAATTCGGCAAGCACGCGATGCATTCGTAGCGCTTGAGGCCAGGTCGCGGCACCGCCCAGGCCCAATTTGAAACCGAGCTTGATGTATTCGCGGGCTTCTTCTTTGCTGCCGGCGAAGGCATGAATGATCCCCGCGCGTTTCAAGCGAAACCGTTTAAGCGTGGCAATCACCGCCGCGTGGCTGCGTCGCACATGAATCAGCGCCGGAAGATTGAACTCCGTCGCCAGTTGCAGTTGCGCATCGAACAGTACCTGTTGGCGTTCACGGTCCAGGCTTTCGATAAAATAATCCAGACCGATCTCGCCCACCGCGCACAACTGCCGATGACCCGCCAACCGGGTCAGCCAATCACCCAGCTCGTGTAAGTCTTCAGGGCGATGATCATCCAGATACACCGGATGCAGACCGAATGCCGCATGCAGGTCGGGATCGCTTTGCACCAGATCCCAGACGCGCTGCCAATTGCCCCGATAAACCCCCAACACCACCATCCGCCGCACCCCGAGGGCGCGGCTCTCGGCCAACAACGCGGTGCGATCCTCGTCGAAGTCCGGAAAGTCCAGATGAGTGTGGCTGTCGATCAGCTCCACGTTTCAGTCCTGGCGAATACGCTGCTTGAAGGTCCGCGCGATGGCCTGCACGCCGGGTCGGTAATCCGATTGCTCGATGGCGGCCAAGGCCAGTTCCAGCGCTTTGTCGGCGATAAGCTGATGCTGCTGGGCCATGGCGTTGACCGGCAGCGGCAGGAAATCCAGCAGCTGCGTGTCGCCGAAGGTGCCGAGGCGCAGCGGGCGGGTTTTGAGCGGGAAGTCGTGCAAGGCATCGAACACGCCCTGAAGCAGCACGTAGGACGTGGTCACCAGCGCATCCGGCAAATGGCCCAGACGCTGTAGCAGTTCTTCCATCAACTGTTTGCCGCACTCACGGCTGAACGACTCGCCATGTTCGATCAGCACTTCGCCTTTGAACCCGTCCAACGCTTCTTTGAAACCGCCCGCCCGCTCCTGGCTGATGCTCAGTTCGGGGCGTGCGCCGATCAGTGCGATCTGCTTGGGCAGCGGCTCCAGTAGACTACGGGTCAGTTGCAGGCTGGCTTCGCGGTCATCACTGATTACCGAACAGAAATGCTCAGGCTCCATGACCCGGTCGATCGCGATGATCGGAATGCCTTTGGCCTGCAATTGGCGATAGCTGTCATCGCCGGCCGGCAGACAACTGGCAACGATTAACGCATCGCAGCGCCGGGCCCGGAACAGTTTCAGCAATTGCCGTTCGCTGTCCGGCGCATCGTCGGAACTGGCGATCAGTAGCTGATAGCCGCGAGCGCGGGCGCCTTGTTCCAGCAGTTTGGCGATTCGCGCGTAACTGGGGTTTTCCAGGTCCGGCAGAATGAAACCCAGGGTGCGGGTATGCCGACTCCGCAGCCCGGCAGCCTGGGGGTTGGGCGTAAAGCCATGTTGTTCGACGACCGCGCGCACGCGCTCGACGGTGGCACTGCTGATACGTTGTTGTTCTGCCTTGCCATTGATGACGTAGCTGGCGGTGGTAACGGACACACCGGCCAACTGGGCGATATCACTGAGTTTCAACCCGGGTTTTCCTTGTTTTTTCGAGCTTGCCCGACATTTTCGCCAATCCTACCCGATTCAGGCAGGCGACCATCGTCGCGACGCATCCGACAATTGGGCTTCAAGGATGAGACATTATCGAGTAACGTGCCAATCATTCTAGATTAAACGTTTCAGCAAGCGTATTTTCTACGTTATAGGCTCCTTTGACGGTTCTGCCGCGAAACCGCCAAAAGTTGTGATTAAGGGCCTAAGCTGAATCATTCAAAACAATACCTGGCGTCACAAGACGCCAAAAAGGAGAAAGCATGCTCGAGCTCACCATAGAGCAGATATCCATGGGCCAATCGGCTGTGGATAAGTCCGCAGCGTTGCACCTGCTGGCCCAGCATCTGGTCGCCGATGGCCTGGTGGCCGAGGGTTATCTCGCCGGGTTGCAGGCACGCGAAGCCCAGGGCTCGACCTTTCTCGGTCAAGGTATTGCCATCCCCCACGGTACGCCGGAAACCCGCGATCTGGTGTTTTCCACCGGCGTGCGGCTGATGCAATTTCCTGAAGGCGTGGACTGGGGCGACGGTCAGATCGTCTACCTGGCGATTGGTATTGCGGCCAAATCCGACGAACACCTGCGCTTGCTGCAACTGCTGACCCGCGCCCTCGGCGAAACTGACCTGGGCCAGGCCCTGCGTCGCGCCAGTTCCGCCGAAGCCTTGTTGAAACTGCTGCAAGGCGCGCCGCAAGAACTGGCGCTGGATGCACAGATGATCGGCCTCGGTGTGTCCGCCGATGACTTCGAAGAGCTGGTCTGGCGCGGTGCGCGTTTGCTGCGTCAGGCCGATTGCGTGAGCAACGGTTTCTCCGCCGTGTTGCAACAAGTCGATGCGTTGCCCCTGGGCGATGGCCTGTGGTGGTTGCACAGCGAGCAAACGGTCAAGCGCCCGGGCCTGGCCTTCGTCACGCCAGACAAACCCATGCGTTACCTCGGCCAGCCGCTCAGCGGTCTGTTCTGCCTGGCCAGCCTCGGTGAAGCCCATCAAGCCTTGCTCGAACGCCTTTGTGCGTTGCTGATCGAAGGTCGCGGCCACGAATTGGGTCGCGCCACCAGCAGCCGTAAAGTCCTCGAAGTCCTGGGCGGTGAGCTGCCAGCCGATTGGCCCAGCGCTCGCATCGCGCTAGCCAACGCCCACGGCTTGCACGCACGTCCGGCGAAAATCCTCGCGCAGCTGGCGAAAAGTTTTGAAGGTGAAATCCGCGTACGCATCGTCGACGGCCAGGACAGCGCGGTGTCGGTGAAGAGCTTGAGCAAACTGCTCAGCCTCGGCGCTCGTCGCGGTCAGGTGCTGGAATTTGTCGCCGAACCGAGCATCGCCGCCGATGCCTTGCCAGCCTTGCTGGCCGCCATCGAAGAAGGCCTCGGTGAAGAAGTCGAGCCGCTGCCAGCCGTGAGCCAACAGCGCGAAGTGATCGCCGATGTGGCCGAAGTGGTCCTCGCGCCAGCCTCCGGCAGCCTTGTTCAGGCCATCGCCGCCGCACCGGGCATCGCCATCGGTCCGGCGCACATTCAAGTGCTGCAAACCATTGAATACCCGCTGCGCGGTGAGTCTGCCGCGATCGAGCGCGAGCGCCTCCAACAGGCGTTGGCGGACGTGCGTCGCGACATCGAAGGTCTGATCGAGCGCAGCAAGTCCAAGGCTATTCGCGAGATTTTCATCACCCACCAGGAAATGCTCGACGACCCGGAATTGACCGATGAAGTCGACACCCGTCTCAAACAGGGCGAAAGCGCCGAAGCGGCGTGGATGGCGGTGATTGAAGCGGCGGCCAAACAACAGGAATCGCTGCAGGACGCCTTGCTCGCCGAGCGTGCCGCCGACTTGCGTGATATCGGCCGTCGAGTGCTGGCGCAACTGAGTGGCGTCGAAACCCCGAGCGAGCCGGAGCAACCGTACATTCTGGTGATGGATGAAGTCGGTCCGTCCGACGTCGCCCGCCTTGATCCGGCGCGTGTCGCCGGCATCCTCACCGCCCGTGGCGGCGCCACCGCACACAGTGCGATTGTTGCCCGAGCCCTCGGTATTCCGGCGCTGGTCGGCGCCGGCCCGGCCGTGTTGCTGCTGGCGCCGGGTACGCCGTTGCTGATTGATGGTCAACGCGGGCGCCTGCACGTGGACGCCGACGCGGCGACCTTGCAGCGCGCCACCGAAGAGCGCGATACCCGCGAGCTGCGTCTGAAAGCGGCCGCCGAACAACGTCATCAACCGGCACTGACCACTGACGGTCATGCCGTCGAAGTGTTTGCCAACATCGGCGAAAGCGCTGGCGTGACCAGCGCGGTGGAGCAGGGCGCCGAAGGCATTGGCCTGCTGCGCACCGAACTGATTTTCATGGCCCACTCGCAAGCGCCGGACGAGGCAACCCAGGAAGTCGAATACCGTCGCGTCCTCGATGGTCTGGCCGGTCGGCCGCTGGTGGTACGTACTCTCGATGTCGGTGGCGACAAACCGCTGCCGTATTGGCCGATCGCCAAAGAAGAAAACCCGTTCCTCGGCGTGCGCGGTATTCGCCTGACCCTGCAACGTCCGCACATCATGGAAGCGCAGTTGCGCGCGTTGCTCCGTGCGGCGGACAACCGTCCACTGCGGATCATGTTCCCCATGGTCGGCAGCGTCGACGAGTGGCGCCAGGCGCGGGACATGACCGAACGTCTGCGTCTGGAAATTCCGGTTGCCGACCTGCAACTGGGGATCATGATTGAAGTGCCGTCGGCTGCATTGCTGGCGCCGGTGCTGGCCAAAGAGGTCGACTTCTTCAGCGTCGGCACCAATGACCTGACCCAATACACTCTGGCCATCGACCGTGGTCATCCAACCTTGTCGGCCCAGGCGGACGGCTTGCACCCGGCGGTGCTGCAACTGATCGACATCACCGTGCGTGCGGCGCATGCCAACGGCAAGTGGGTCGGCGTGTGCGGCGAGTTGGCGGCCGATCCGCTGGCGGTGCCGGTGCTGGTCGGTCTCGGTGTGGACGAGCTCAGTGTCTCGGGTCGCAGCATTGCCGAGGTCAAGGCGCGCATTCGTGAACTCAGCCTGGCGCAGACCAAAATCCTTGCCCAACAGGCCCTGGCCGTGGGCAGCGCAAACGAAGTGCGCGCATTAGTGGAGGCCCTGTAATGGCCAAGATCCTGACCCTGACCCTCAATCCGGCGCTGGACCTAACGGTCCAGTTGCCGCTACTTGCCCCCGGCCAAGTCAACCGTAGCGATGAGATGCACGCCCACGCCGCCGGTAAAGGCGTGAACGTGGCACAGGTGCTGGCGGACCTCGGGCATCAGCTCACGGTCAGCGGTTTCCTCGGGGAGGACAACCTTCAAGCCTTCGAAACCCTGTTCGCCAAACGCGGGTTTGTCGACGCGTTCATCCGTGTTCCCGGTGAGACGCGCAGCAACATCAAACTGGCGGAAAGCGATGGACGCATCACCGACATCAACGGTCCCGGACCCTTGGTGAGTGAAGCCGCGCAGCAGGCGTTGCTTGATCGACTTGATCAAATTGCGCCCGGTCATGATGCGGTCGTCGTTGCCGGCAGCCTGCCCCAAGGCATCAGCCCTCAATGGTTGCAGGCGTTGATTGTGCGTTTGAAAAATCTCGGTTTGAACGTGGCGCTGGACACCAGTGGCGAAGCCCTGCGGGCCGCGCTCAACGCAGGGCCGTGGCTGATCAAGCCGAACACCGAAGAACTGGCCGACGTGTTGGGCTGCGAGGTGGTTTCGGTGGCAGCGCAAGCGCAAGCCGCGAGCCGCTTGCATGCTCACGGCATCGAGCACGTGGTGATCTCCGACGGCGCCGATGGCGTGAACTGGTTCAGTGTCGGCTCGGCGATGCATGCCACGCCGCCCAAGGTCAGTGTCGTCAGCACGGTGGGCGCGGGCGATTCGTTACTGGCCGGCATGCTCCACGGTTTGCTCAGCGCCGACACGCCTGAACAGACGTTGCGCACCGCCACGGCGATTGCCGCGATGGCGGTCACCCAGATCGGTTTCGGTATAGGCGACGCCACGCAGTTGGCGCGGCTCGAACAGGGTGTGCGCGTGCGCCCCCTGACAGAACAATAAGAGGGTTTGTCATGAAGTTAGCCATTGTTACGGCCTGCCCGAACGGCATGGTCACCAGTGTGCTGTGCGCCCGCTTGCTTGATGCAGCGGCCCAGCGTCAGGGCTGGAGCACCAGTGTCGAAGTCAACGATGCCGCGCACCCTGAACGCCAATTGTCGGCGGCCACGATCGAGGCGGCCGAGTGGATATTGCTGGTGACCAGCGCTCCTGTGGATATGTCGCGATTCGTCGGCAAGCGGGTGTTCCAGAGCACTCCGGCGCAAGCCCTGCAAGATGTTGAAGCGGTGCTGCGTCGCGGTGCTGAAGAGGCTCAGGTTTACGTCGCGCCCGAAGCCGTGGCCGAGCCTGCCGCCCTCGTAAAAAACGCCCCGCGTCTGGTCGCGATTACCGCGTGCCCGACCGGCGTCGCTCACACCTTCATGGCCGCTGAAGCCTTGCAGCAAGCGGCCAAGCGTCTGGGCTACGACCTGCAGGTGGAAACCCAGGGCTCGGTCGGTGCGCGCAATCCGTTGAGTGCAGCGGCGATTGCCGATGCGGACGTGGTGCTGCTGGCCTGCGATATCGAAGTCGCCACCGAGCGTTTCGCCGGCAAGAAGATTTACCGTTGCGGCACCGGCATCGCCCTCAAGCAAGCCGAGGCGACGCTGAACAAAGCGTTGGCCGAAGGCACGCAGGAAACCGCTTCGAGCGGTGCCAAAGGCCCGGCCAAGCAAGAGAAAACCGGTGTCTACAAACACCTGCTGACGGGCGTGTCGTTCATGCTGCCGATGGTGGTAGCGGGCGGTCTGATGATCGCCTTGTCGTTTGTGTTCGGCATTACGGCGTTCAAGGAGCCGGGCACATTGGCGGCGGCGCTGATGCAGATCGGCGGCGAGACCGCGTTCAAGTTGATGGTGCCACTGCTGGCGGGTTACATCGCCTACTCGATCGCCGACCGTCCGGGCCTGGCGCCGGGGATGATTGGCGGTCTGCTGGCAAGTACTTTGGGTGCCGGTTTTATCGGCGGGATCATTGCCGGTTTCATCGCCGGTTATGCGGCGCAGGCGATCAACCGTTATGCGCGCTTGCCGCAAAGTCTTGAGGCGCTGAAACCGATCCTGATCATCCCGTTGCTGGCGAGTCTGTTCACCGGTCTGGTGATGATCTACGTGGTCGGCAAACCGGTGGCCGGGATGCTCGAGGGCCTCACGCACTTCCTCGACAGCATGGGCACCACCAACGCGATTCTGCTCGGTGTGTTGCTGGGGGGGATGATGTGCGTCGACCTTGGCGGGCCGATCAACAAAGCCGCGTATGCGTTCTCGGTGGGGCTGTTGGCGTCGCAAAGTTATGCACCGATGGCCGCGACCATGGCGGCTGGCATGGTGCCGCCGATTGGTCTGGGCATCGCTACGTTTATTGCGCGGCGCAAGTTTGCTCAGACCGAACGCGAGGCTGGTAAAGCGGCGTTGGTCTTGGGGTTGTGCTTCATCTCCGAAGGTGCGATTCCGTTTGCCGCGAAAGACCCGCTGCGGGTGATCCCGGCGAGCATTGCCGGTGGTGCGCTGACCGGTGCGTTGTCGATGTATTTCGGCTGCAAACTGATGGCGCCGCACGGCGGATTGTTCGTGCTGGCGATCCCGAATGCGATCAACCATGCGCTGTTGTACCTGCTGGCGATTGTGGCCGGGAGTCTGCTGACAGCGGTGGCGTATGCGGTGCTCAAGCGGCCGGAAGCGGTCGAGCTGGCACTGGAACCCGCCAACGCCTGACACCCCACCGCACTACTGTAGGAGTGAGCCTGCTCGCGATGGCTGCTTAACATTCAATAGATAAGTTGACTGTTACACCGCTATCGTCGGAACGCCGCCCGGAGCCGGCTCACTCCCACAGGGTAAGGCGGTGTCACACCGGTTTCATGGGCATGTGCTTAAGTTTTCCTTTTCAGGGAGAGCACCATGAGCGAATTCGACCTCGGTCGCCGTCGTGTCATACAAGCCGTCGGCGCCGGGCTGTTGTTGCCAGGCCTGGCGCCGGCGGTGATTGCTTCGGTCAAGGATCGTCCGCAACTCACCGATGGCGTGCAGTCCGGCGACGTGCTGGGCGATCGGGCGATGATCTGGAGTCGTTGTGATCGTCCGGCGCGCATGGTGGTGGAGTGGGACACTCGCAGTCTGTTCACCAACCCCCGTCGTTTTGTCTCGCCATTGGCCGACTCCACTACCGATTTCACTGCCCGCGTCGAACTCACTGGCCTGCCCGCCGACCAGGCGATTTTCTACCGCGTGCTCTTCGAAGACGCCCAGAGCGGCGTCGCCAGCGAGCCCTGGTTCGGCCATCTGCGCAGCGTGCCGCAAACCCGTCGTGACATCCGTTTTGTCTGGAGCGGCGACACCGCCGGCCAGGGCTTCGGCATCAACCCGGACATCGGCGGCATGCGCATCTACGATGCCATGCGTTTGCGCCTGCCAGACTTCTTTATCCACAGCGGCGACACCATCTACGCCGACGGCCCCATACCTGCGCAGCTCACCACAGAAAGCGGCCGCGTGTGGCGCAACATCACCACTGAAGCCAAGAGCAAAGTCGCCGAAACCCTCGACGACTATCGCGGCAATTACCGCTACAACCTGATGGACGAAAACATCCGCCGCTTCAACGCCGAGGTCCCGCAGATCTGGCAGTGGGACGATCATGAAGTGGTGAACAACTGGTCGCCGGGCAAGTCGCTGGATGATCGCTACAAGAGCAAAGATATCCACAGCCTGGTCGGTCGCGCGCGTCAGGCCTGGCTCGAATACGCACCGATGCGGTTGCAGAGCGCCGATGATGGCGGGCGGATTTATCGCAAGCTTGGCTATGGGCCATTGCTTGATGTATTCGTGCTCGATATGCGCAGCTATCGCGGGGCCAATGACGCCAACCTGGGTGCCGCTAAACCGTTCCTCGGACGTGAACAGCTGGACTGGCTCAAACGTGAGTTGAAGGCTTCCAATGCCCAGTGGAAAGTCATCGCTGCTGATATGCCGATCGGCCTCGGCGTATCCGATGGCGAAGTCAGCCCCGGTGTGGCGCGGTGGGAAGCCGTGGCCAATGGCGATCCGGGACCGGCCCAGGGGCGAGAACTGGAAATCGCCGAATTGTTGGGTTTTCTGCGGGCGCAGCAGGTGCGCAATTTCGTCTGGCTGACGGCGGATGTGCATTACTGCGCCGCGCACCATTACCACCCGGACCGTGCGGCGTTTCAGGATTTCGAACCGTTCTGGGAGTTTGTCGCCGGGCCTTTGAATGCGGGGAGCTTCGGGCCTGATTTGCTGGATAAAACCTTTGGCCCGGAAGTGGTGTTCGAGAAAGCACCGCCGGCACAGAACACCTCGCCGTTTGCCGGGTTTCAGTTTTTTGGTGAGGTAAATATTGATGGGCAGACGGGGGAAATGAGTGTGGTGTTGCGGGATCTGGATGGGGTTGGGGTGTTTGAGCAGAAGCTGCAGCCGGTTTGATTGTGCGAGTCTTCAAAGGCCACCCCTCACTGTAGAGAC
>NZ_LACH01000101.1:342-1149 GCF_000968015.1 Pseudomonas fluorescens | reverse complement strand
CGCGTGCATCACCTGACCGCGATTCTGGCCCAAGGCTTGAAAGCAATCGGTCTGAAGGTCGAGCAGGAAAACTTCTTCGACACCCTGACCCTCAACACCGGCGCCAACACCGCCAAGCTGCACGACCAGGCCCGCGCACAGCAGATCAACCTGCGCGTGGTCGATGCTGAACGTCTGGGCCTGTCCCTCGACGAAACCACCTCGCAGGCCGACGTGGAAACCCTGTGGGCCCTGCTGGCCGACGGCCAAACCCTGCCGGACTTCGCCGCCCTCGCCGCCTCCGTGGTCAGCACGATCCCGGCCGCGCTGCTGCGTCAATCACCGATCCTCAGCCACCCGGTGTTCAACCGTTATCACTCGGAAACCGAGCTGATGCGCTACCTGCGCAAGCTGGCGGACAAGGACCTGGCGCTGGACCGCACCATGATCCCGCTGGGTTCGTGCACCATGAAACTCAACGCCGCCAGCGAAATGATCCCGGTGACCTGGGCCGAGTTCGGCGCCCTGCACCCGTTCGCCCCGGCCGCGCAAAGCGCCGGTTACCAGCAGCTGACCGATGAACTGGAAGCGATGCTCTGCGCCGCCACCGGTTACGACGCGATCTCGCTGCAACCGAACGCCGGTTCCCAGGGTGAATACGCCGGCCTGCTGGCGATTCGCGCCTACCACCAGAGCCGTGGCGAAGACCGTCGCGACATCTGCCTGATCCCCTCGTCCGCCCACGGCACCAACCCGGCCACCGCCAACATGGCCGGCATGCGCGTGGTCGTCACCGCCTGCGATGCGCGCGGCAACGTCGACATCGAA
>NZ_LACH01000101.1:0-262 GCF_000968015.1 Pseudomonas fluorescens | reverse complement strand
GTTCGAAGAAGGCATCCGCGATATCTGCGGCATCATTCACGACCACGGCGGCCAGGTGTACATCGACGGCGCCAACATGAACGCGATGGTCGGCCTCTGTGCCCCGGGCAAGTTCGGCGGCGACGTGTCGCACTTGAACCTGCACAAAACCTTCTGCATCCCGCACGGCGGTGGCGGCCCGGGCGTCGGCCCGATTGGCGTGAAATCGCACCTGACCCCGTTCCTGCCGGGTCACGCGCAAATGGAGCGTAAAGAAGGCGCG
>NZ_LACH01000100.1 GCF_000968015.1 Pseudomonas fluorescens | reverse complement strand
CGCCAGCTGCTATGTATGGACTCGCCCCCACTGTCTACCCGCTTCTGAAAAACCGTCGCCCCGTTGCATCTATGTATCAGGCCTATTCGCGGAAGCCGTCTTCGGCCTCTGGCCAAAATTGGAAAAGCTCGTGGTATGCCGATTACAGTCAGGCCTCGAAGGCCAGTAGCAGCTTAGGCATCAATCCACGCCGGTCTTACCTGGGGTCAATTTTTTTTCAGCAAAGGGTCGGACAGTTAGTACCTCGGTGGCAGAACTCTGTCGCTCAGTGGCTCATCGTCGCTTGCTGGCCATCACCCGCGTGGCGACGATAAGTCTGGTCATTCTGTAAAAGCACCCAGACGATTCGCAGGTTGCGGTTGGCTAGCCTGATCGCCGCCTCCTTACGGCCCAGCCGGCTCATCCAGCGCAACAAGCGACGGTCATCGGGTTGCTGGGAATCAGGTCGTAGTTGTTGCAGCACCGCATGGGCTCCCTGGATCATCAGGCTGCGTAAATAAACATCACCTCGCTTGGTCATGTCCCCCAGCCGGACCGTGTTCCCGCTGCTGTGCTGGTCAGGCACCATGCCAAAGTACGCGGCAAACTTGCGGGCATTGGGAAATCGTTCAGGCTTGGTTTCCTTGGCCACCAGTGCAGTGGCAGTGACTGGGCCGATGCCGCGCACCGTCATCAGTCGCTTCGCCGTCATGTCGGCGTTAGCGGCCACTTCCAGGCGTCCCGTCAGCACGCTGATGCGCTCGCCCAAATGGCGCCACTCGGCCAACAGTTCGTCGATCAGTTCACGCAGCAGCCCCGGCACCGGCTGGGTAGCATCTTCCAGTACCCGCGGAATTTTCTGGCTGATTGCAACATCGCCCTGCGCCAGGGCCACGCCGTGTTCGAGCAGCAGGCCGCGCATCTGATTACTGACTGCCGTGCGTCGACGCACATAGCCCTGACGGGTGCGATGCAACGCCTGCATTGCCAGCGCTGCAACGCTTTTGACCGGTACTGCGCAGATTTTTTCATCGCGATCAGCCCGCAGAATCGCCAGCGCATCGTTACGATCATTTTTAGGTCCGCTGCGATGTGTAGCCACCAAACCGGCTGGAAGAATCCGCACCGGATTGCCTTGGTCTTGCAGCTGCCGGGCCCAGGCTTGAGCACCCGGACCGGTCTCCATCAAAACCACGACATGAGGTGGCAACTGTTGGAGAAACTCATAAAACGCCTCACGCGACTTGATCCGCTGCTCGTAGCGCACTTGGCCGAGGACATCTTCACCGGCGACCTGAAAGACCTGCTTGGCCAGATCGACCGCCAAGGTTGTGCAGACCGACAAATCGGAAGAAGACAGGGATTGATCAATCGAACTATGATTTTTCATGGACTCGCCCTCGCTGTCGTTGGCTGCTTAGACTGCCACCGTGGCGCATTGACGCCTCGGCTTGGGCGAGTCCATCCAATTACA
>NZ_LACH01000010.1 GCF_000968015.1 Pseudomonas fluorescens | reverse complement strand
GGTTCTTCACGGATTACCGGGAAAGACACTCTTGATCTTCATGAAGAAGAACTCGCTGTCCCGGTAACCGTACGCCATCCGCTTGATAACCTTTATTCGGTTGTTTATTCCTTCCAGCTGACCGGTGTGCATCGGCCAGCGAACCCGGCTCACGATGCCACGCCAGTACCCTTTTAGCCGTTTGGCAAACTGGATCAGGGCTGGGATTTCGCTTTCATGAGCATGGCGCAGCCATTGCTTCCAGGCCGATCTCCAATCCCAGGCAGTGCTTGGTGTCCAGAGTGTTTTTAGCTCAGCCTTCATCAAGTACACCGTCATCAGCGATTGGTTGGCCTCCAACAAATCCTGCAAGTGAACCTGCTGTTCCGGCGTTTTCAGATTCTGCGGATTGCGCAGTAACAGCCATCGCGCTTGCTTGATGACCTTGCGAGCCGGCTTGTCGTGTCGCAATCGGTTAGCTTCGTCGACACGGACCCGATCAATGACCTCTCGGCCATATTTGGCCACCACATGAAACAAGTCGTAGACCACTCGCGCGTTCGGGCAGTGCTGACGAACCTCCAGGTCAAACGCAGTGTTCATGTCCATGGCCACCGCTTCGATACGAGCACACCCCTCTGGCCCAAGTTCTTCGAAAAAGGGCCGAACCGCCGCCCGGCTGCGGCCTTCGCCGATCCAGAGCACTCGTCGCGTGTCGGCATCCAGCACAACACTGGCGTAGCGATGCCCTTTGAACAGCGCGAACTCATCCATCACCAAGCGTCGTGGTTGCGCCTTCGGCAGCTCGCTCAACACTGCCTGCAAGGCGCGACGCTCCAGCAACCGAACCGTGTCCCAATGCAGCCCAAACATCTGGGCCACGTGCAGGGTGGGAAGGCGCTCGCAAGCCTGGATAACCGCGTCGGCCAAGCGGCGCGTCATGCGCGCATAGCGATCCAGCCAACTGACGGCCTCCATGCGCTTGCCGCAATCGCGACAGCCAACACGCCTGAGCAAAACGCTGAGGCGCACCGCGCGACCGAGAATGGGCAGATCGCGAACGGTTCGCTCGCAATACTCATGTGTGGATGAACAAGGTTTTTGGCAGCCGCCGCAGGAAGGGAATCGGGTGGCGTGGGGAGTCAGATCGATCTGTAGGGCGTCACCATCAGGCTTGATCGTGACGACAGAAAAGCCCTCCCAAAAAGGAAGGAAAGTATTAATATCGCGCATAAGAACGCCGGTTTGTTAGATGTGTTTGCTCGCACGAACATCATCAATCAAATCGGCGTTCTTGTTTCTGTGTTTCCCGGGATTCCGTGAAGAACC
>NZ_LACH01000001.1 GCF_000968015.1 Pseudomonas fluorescens | reverse complement strand
GCTGCCACCGACAAGGTGCCGATGCTTTCGCCGACGGCGATGGTGATGGTTTTGCCGCTGTCGAGGGTGACGGTGACCGGATCTTTCTGCGCCGTGACCAGTTTGCCATTGGCGTCGGTCAGGGTCGCGGTGTAGGTGATGGTGCCGTTCTCGTTCACGCTCGGCGAGGCGGTCAGCTTCACGGTGGTGGCGTCGATGGTGTCGGTGATGTTCGTAGACACCGCAGACTTGTCCGGCACCAGGCTTTCAAATTTGCCGCCGCTGACTTGATCGATGCTGGCGGTGACTTTGCCTGCATCCAGGTACACGTCATCTTTCGGCGCAGCCACGCTGATCTGCCCGGAGACGGCGTCTTTCAAGATGGTGATGGTCGCGCCGTTGCTCAGCTTCACGGTCATGTCGCTGCCGGCGGCATGGGACAGCGTCGCGGTGTAGACGATCTGCCCACCTTCCTGAACCGAGCCGGTAGCGCTCAAGGTCAGGCTGGTGGTGTCAGCGGTGTCGGTCACTTGGGTGACGACGGCCGAGCGATCGGTGTCCAGTTTTTCGAAGTTGCCGCCAGCACTGTCCGCTATCGCTGCCCTGACGGGCGAGGCGCCGGTGTAGATGTCATTCGGCACGGTATACGGCACCGAACCGCTGGACTCGCCGGCCTTGATGTTGATCACCAGACCGTTGTTCAGGGTCACGGTCATCGCCGTGTCGGCCGGATGGCTCAGGGTCGCGGTGTAGGTGATCTGACCACCTTCGCCGACGGTGCTCACATCAGCACTGAGCTTCAGTGTGGTGGTGTCAGTGGTGTCATTGACGGTGGTGGTGTGAGTGGTCTTGCTGACGTCGAGCTTCTCAAAGTTGCCGCCGTCGGTGCTGGCGATGCCAACGGTGATCTTGCTGCCGTCCTGGTAGACATCATCGGCCGGTGCAGGAATGGTAATGGAGCCCGACTTGTCGCCGGCCTTGATCACCACGTTCTCGCCGTTGCTCAGCTTGACCGTCATGTCAGTGCCGGCGGCGTTGCTGAGGTTGACGGTGTAAGTGATCGTGCCGCCTTCGACCACGTAATCGCTGGCAGTCATGGTCACTTTGGTGGTGTCCACGGTATCGCTGACAGCGGTGTCCGCCGGTTTGCCGTCGATGCTCAGTTTTTCGAAGTTACCGCCCTTCGCATCATCAATCTTGACGCTTAAGGAGCCGCCGCCAGCCAGGGCATCGTTCGGCGCAACAAAGTTCACGCTGGCGCTGCTCGAACCGACCGGAATGGTGATGGTCTGGCCGTTGGACAAGGTCACGACCACCGGCGAACCAGTGACTTCAGCAGACACGGAAGCGGTGTAAACCACCGTGCCGCCTTCGGCCACAGTGCCGTTGGCGGTCAGGCTGACTGTCGAGGTGTTGATGGTGTCAGTCACTTCCGTGACCGCAGCTGCGGGGCTTTTGACCAGGTTTTCGAAATTGCCGCCGGTAGCGGTGGTGATCGTGGCGCTGAGCTTGCCGGCGTCGATGTAAGCATCGTCCTTCGGCGCGGCGACGGTGACGGAACCGCTGGTAGCGTCGGCGGCGATGGTGATCACGGCACCGTTGCTGAGGGTGACGGTCACTGGCGTGCCAGCAGCGTGGGTCAGGTTCGCGGTGTAAACGATCGAACCACCTTCAGCGACCGACTCCGTCGCGCTGAGGCTAACCGTCGTGGTGTCAGCCGTATCGGTAATCGAGGTATTCGCCGGCTTGCCGTTAACTTCCAGCTTCTCGTAGTTACCGCCCTTGGCGTCGTCAATCTTCACGCTCAGGGAGCCGCCGCCAGCCAGGGCATCGTTTGGCGCGATGAAGTTCACGCTGGCGCTGCTTGAGCCGACCGGAATGGTGATGGTCTGGCCGTTGGACAAGGTCACAACCAACGGTGAGTCGGTCACTGGTGCGGTGACGGATGCGGTGTAAACCACGGTGCCGCCTTCAGCCACAGTGCCGTTGGCGCTCAGGCTGACCGTTGAAGTGTTGATGGTGTCAGTCACTTCCGTGACCGCAGTTGCGGGGCTGGTGACCAGGTTTTCGAAGTTGCCGCCGGTGGTTTCCTTGATGGTCGCTTCGACTTTGCCCGCGTCTTTGTAGACGTCGTCTTTCGGTGCGGCAACGCTGACATGGCCGGACACCGCATCCTTGAGGATGGTGATGGTCGCGCCGTTGCTCAGCTTCACGGTCATGTTGCTGCCGGCGGCCTGGGACAGGGTCGCGGTGTAGACGATCTGGCCGCCTTCCTGCACCGAGCCGCTAGCGCTCAAGGTCAGGTTGGTGGTGTCAGCCGTGTCGGTGACTTTGGTGACGACGGCAGAGGGATCGGTGTCCAGTTTTTCGAAGTTGCCGCCGGTGGTTTCCTTGATCGAGGTTTGGACGTCCGCTGCGCCAGTGTAGACGTTGTTCGGTACGGTGTAAGACGCAGAGCCGCTGGACTCGCCAGCCTTGATGTTGATCACCAGACCATTGCTCAAGGTCACGGTCATCGCCGTGTCCGCTGGGTGGTTCAGTGTCGCGGTGTAGTTGATCTGACCACCTTCGCTGACGGTGCCCACATCTGCGCTGAGTTTCAGCGTGGTGGTGTCGATCGTATCTTTGACGGTCGTGTTGTGCGCGGCTTTGTTGACGTCGAGCTTCTCGAAGTCGCCGCCGCTGGTGCTGTCGATGCGGACAGTGATTTTACTGCCGTCCTTGTAGACGTCATCGGCCGGTGCAGGAACGGTAATGGAGCCCGACTTGTCGCCGGCCTTGATCACGATGCTTTCGCCGTTGCTCAACTTGACCGTCATGTCGGTGCCGGCCGCATTCGTCAGGTTGGCGGTGTAGGTGATGTTGCCGCCTTCAAGCACCTGACCGCTGGCGGTCATGGTCACTTTGGTGGTGTCCAGGGTGTCGCTGATGGCGGTTGAGGTCGGGGTCTTGTCGGCGACCAGATTCTCGTAATTGCCGCCGGTTACATCCTTGATGGCGTTGGTCAGCGGCTCGTGGCCGACCAATGCATCATTCGGGGCTTTAACGGTGATCGAGGCCGTGCTTTCACCGACCGGGATGGTGATTTTTTCACCATTGGCCAGGGTGACGACCACGTCCTTGCCGGTGACTTTCGAGGTCACGGAAGCGGTGTACACCACGTTGCCGCCTTCGGCTGCGGTGGGCGTTGCCTTCAGGCTGACCGTCGACGTATTGAGGGTGTCAGTCACTTCCGTGACCGCCGCTGCCGGGCTGGTGACCAGGTTTTCGAAGTTGCCGCCGCTGGCGCCTTTGATGGTCGCTTCGACTTTGCCGGCGTCTTTATAGACGTCATCGGCAGGTGCCTTGACGGTGACGGAGCCGCTGGTCGCGTTAGCAGCGATGGTAATGACCGCGCCGTTGCTCAAGGTGACGGTCACCGGAGTGCCGGCCGCGTTGGTCAGGGTGGCGGTGTAAACAATCGAACCACCTTCGGCGACCGAGTCAGTCGCGCTGAGGCTGAGGGTGGTGGTATCGGCAGAGTCAGTCACCGAGGTGTCCGCCGACTTGCTGCTAACTTCCAGCTTCTCGTAATTGCCGCCCTTGGCGTCGTCGATCTTGACGCTCAGGGAACCGCCGCCAGCCAAGGCGTCATTCGGCGCGGTGAAGTTCACGCTGGCGCTGCTGGCGCCAACCGGGATGGTGATGGTCTGGCCGTTCGAGAGGGTCACAACCACGGGCGAATCAGTCACCGGCGCGGTGACGGACGCGGTGTAAACCACGGTCCCGCCTTCGGCCACAGTGCCGTTGGCCGTCAGACTGACTGTCGAAGTATTGAGGGTGTCAGTCACCTCAGTGACTGCCGCCGCCGGGCTGGTGACCAGGCTTTCGAAGTTGCCGCCGCTGGCGTCCTTGATGGTCGCTTCGACTTTGCCGGCGTCTTTGTAGACGTCATCGTCAGGTGCCTTGACGGTGACGGAACCGCTGGTAGCGTTGGCGGCGATGGTGATTACGGCGCCGTTCGACAGGTTCACGGTGACCGGTGTGCCGGCAGCGTGGGTCAGGTTCGCGGTGTAAACGATCGAGCCGCCTTCAGCGACCGAATTGGTAGCCGTCAGGCTAACCGTCGTGGTGTCCACCGTATCGGTAATCGAGGTGTCCGCCGACTTGTCGTTAACTTCCAGCTTCTCGTAATTGCCGCCCTTCGCGTCGTCGATTTTGACGCTCAGCAAACCTCCGCCAGCCAACGCATCGTTCGGTGCTGTGAAGTTCACGCTGGCGCTGCTGGCGCCAACCGGAATGGTGATGGTTTGACCGTTGGAAAGGGTCACAACCACCGGCGAACCGGTGACCTCAGCAGACACGGACGCGGTGTAAACCACGGTACCGCCTTCGGCCACAGTGCCGTTGGCCGTCAGACTGACCGTCGAAGTATCGAGGGTGTCAGTCACCGCAGTGACTGCTGCAGCCGGACTGGTCACCAGGTTTTCGAAGTTGCCGCCGCTGGCGTCCTTGATGGTCGCTTCAACTTTGCCGGCATCTTTGTAGACGTCATCGGCAGGTGCCTTGACGGTCACGGAACCGCTGGTAGCGTTGGCGGCGATGGTGATCACGGCGCCGTTCGACAGGTTCACGGTGACCGGTGTGCCGGCAGCGTGGGTCAGCGTCGCGGTGTAGACAATCGAACCGCCTTCCGCCACTGAATCTGTAGCACTCAGGCTCAGGATGGTGGTGTCTTTGACGTCGGTCACCGACGTGACTGCCGGGGTTTTATCCGCCACCAGGTTTT
Organism: Pseudomonas fluorescens; assembly: GCF_000968015.1. Classification (GTDB taxonomy): domain Bacteria; phylum Pseudomonadota; class Gammaproteobacteria; order Pseudomonadales; family Pseudomonadaceae; genus Aquipseudomonas; species Aquipseudomonas fluorescens_W. Next base: position 278,881 of record NZ_LACH01000001.1, on the reverse strand, counting down.
CGTAGTTGCCACCGGTGGTGCCTTCGATTTTCACGCTCAGCGAACCGCCGCCAGCCAGTGCGTCGTTCGGTGCGGTGTATTTCACGCTGGCGCTGCTGGCGCCGACCGGAATGGTAATGCTCTGGCCGTTGGACAAGGTCACGACAACCGGCGAACCGGTCACTGGCGCGTTGACCGAAGCGGTGTACACCACGGTGCCGCCTTCAGCCACAGTGCTGTTGGCCGTCAGACTGACTGTCGACGTATTGAGGGTGTCGGTCACGTCGGTAACCGCTGGTGTCTTGTCGGCCACCAGGTTCTCGAAGTTGCCGCCGGCAGTCTTGGTGATGCTGGCTTCGACTTTGCCAGCGTCTTTGTAGACGTCATCCTTCGGCGCAGCGAAGTTCACCGAACCGGTGGTGGCGCCCTTGGCAATGTGGATCACCGCGCCGTTATTCAACGTCACGGTCATGGCGGAGCCAGCGGCATTGGTCAGGGTCGCGGTGTAGACGATCGAACCGCCCTCGGCGACCGAGCCGGTGGCGCTCAGGCTTAGGCCGGTGGTATCTGCAGAATCGGTGACGGTGGTAACCGCCGGCGAATGGTCGGTGACGACTTTTTCGAAGTTGCCGCCGCTCTGGCTGGCAATCGTAGCCTGGACTTTGCCGCCGTCGATGTACGGGGTGTTGGCCGGTGCAGCGAAGTCGACCGAACCGGTGGTGGCGCCGGCGGCGATGGTGATCACGGCGCCGTTGCTCAACTTCACGGTCATGGCCGTGTCTGTCGGGTTGCTCAGGGTCGCGGTGTAGGTGATCTGGCCACCTTCGCTGACGGTATGGCTGGCCGACAGCGACAGGGACGTGGAGTCGACCGTGTCATTGACGGTGGTGGTCACTGACGCTTTGCTGATGTCGAGTTTTTCGAAGTTGCCGCCGTTGGCATCCGTCATGGTCACGGTGAGCTTGCCGGCGTCTTTATAGACGTCATCGCTTGGCGCCGCGATGGTGACCGAACCGGTGGTTTTGCCGGCGTCGATGGTGATGGTCTCGCCGTTGCTCAGCTTGACGGTCACCGGCGTTTGCGCGGCGTTGGTGAGGGTCGCGGTGTAGGTGATGTTCGAGCCTTCGAGCACCGATTTTTCAGCGCTGAGGGTCAGGTGCGTGGTGTTGACTGTGTCGGCCACGTTGGTCACGGCCGGGGTCGGGCTGGTGACCAGGTTTTCAAAGTTGCCGCCAGCGGCGTCCTGGATGGTGACTTCCAGTTTGCCGGCGTCCTTGTAGACGTCGTCTTTGGGTGCGTCGACTTTCACGGTGCCGGTGGTTTTACCGGCATCGATGGTGATGGTCGCGCCGTTGCTCAACGTCACGGTCACCGGGGTGCCGGCCGCATGGGTCAGGGTGGCGGTGTAGGTGATCTGGCCGCCTTCTTTGACGTTGCCGGTGGCGCTCAGCGACAAGGTGGTGGTGTCGACGGTGTCGGTCACGCTGGTGCTGACCGGGGTTTTATCGGCGACCAGGTTTTCGTAGTTGCCCCCGCTGACTTTGGTGATCGAATTGGTCAACGGCGCGTGGCCGCTGAGCACATCGTTCGAGACCACGGCATTGACCGTGCCGCTGCTTTGGCCAACGCCAATGGTGATGGTCTGACCGTTGGACAAGGTCACCACCACCGGCGAGCCGGTCACCGGTGCGCCGACCGAGGCGGTGTAAACCACGGTGCCGCCCTCGGCCACGCTGCTGGTGGCGGTCAGGGTGACGGTCGAGGTGTCGAGGGTGTCGGTGACGGTGGTGACGGCTGCAGCCGGGCTTTTGACCAGGTTTTCAAAGTTGCCACCGGTGGCCGTAGTGATCGTGGTGCTGACCTTGCCGGCGTCGATGTAAGCATCGTCTTTTGGTGCATCGACGGTGACGGAACCGCTGGTGGCGTTTGCGGCGATGGTGATCACCGCGCCGTTGCTCAACGTCACGGTCACTGGCGTGCCGGCAGCGTTGGTCAGGGTGGCGGTGTAGACGATCGAGCCGCCTTCCGCCACGGAATCTGTAGCGGTCAGGCTAACGGTGGTGGTGTCGGCCGTATCGGTAATCGAGGTATTCGCCGGCTTGCTGTCGACTTCCAGCTTCTCGTAGTTACCGCCCTTGGCGTCGTCGATCTTGACGCTCAGCGAACCGCCACCGGCCAGTGCATCGTTCGGCGCAATGAAGTTCACGCTGGCGCTGCTCGAGCCGACCGGAATGGTGATGGTCTGGCCGTTGGACAAGGCCACAACCACCGGTGAGTCGGTCACTGGCGCGGTGACGGATGCGGTGTAAACCACGGTCCCGCCTTCAGTCACAGAGCCGTTGGCCGTCAGACTGACCGTCGAAGTATTGATCGTATCGGTCACTTCGGTCACTGCCGGAACCGTGCTCGGCACCAGGTTCTCGAAGTTACCGCCGGTGGCGGTGCTGATCGTGGCGCTGACCTTGCCGGCGTCAATGTAGACATCGTCTTTCGGCGCGTCGACGGTGACGGAACCGCTGGTGGCGTTGGCCGCGATGGTGATCACTGCGCCGTTGCTCAGGGTGACAGTGACCGGAGTGCCGGCCGCGTGGGTCAGGTTCGCGGTGTAAACGATCGAACCGCCCTCGGCCACTACGGTGGACGCCGACAGGCTCAGGCCGGTGTCATCCTTGGAGTCAGTGATAGTGGTCAGCGCCGGCTCGGTGCTCGGGGTCAGCTGCTCGAAATTACCGCCGGTGGTCCCGGTGATGGTGGTGCTGACGGTGCTGCCATTGTTGTAGACGTCATTGGCTGCGGTATCGACGGTTACGCTACCGGTGGTCTTGCCCGCTTCGATGGTGATGACCGAGCCATTGCTCAAGGTCACGGTCATCGGCGCGCCGGCCGGGTTGGTCAAAGTGGCGGTGTAAGTGATCTGACCGCCTTCGACGACGGTGCCGGTGGCGGTGAGGCTCAGGCCGGTGTTGTCTTTCGAGTCGGTAATGGTGGTCTGCGCCGGCTCGGTGCTCGGGGTCAGCTGCTCGAAATTGCCACCGGTGGTCCCGGTGATGGTGGTGCTGACGGTGCTGCCGTTCTGATAAACGTCATTGGCCGGGGTGCCGACGGTCACGCTGCCGGTGGTCTTGCCCGCGTCGATGGTGATGACCGAGCCATTGCTCAACGTCACGGTCATCGGCGTGCCGGCCGGGTTGGTCAAAGTGGCGGTGTAGGTGATCTGACCGCCTTCGACGACGGTGCCGGTGGCGGTGAGGCTCAGGCCGGTATTGTCTTTCGAGTCGGTAATGGTGGTCAGTGCCGGCTCGGTGCTCGGGGTCAGTTGCTCGAAATTGCCACCGGTGGTCCCGGTGATGGTGGTGCTGACGGTGCTGCCGTTCTGATAAACATCATTGGCCGGGGTGTCGACGTTCACGGAACCGGTGGTTTTGCCGGCTTCGATGGTGATGGTCGAGCCGTTGGACAAGGTGACAGTGACCGGCGTTTGAGCAGGATTGGTCAGGGTCGCGGTGTAGGTGATCTGGCCGCCTTCGGTGACTGTAGATCCCGCCGTCAGTGTGACGGTGGTGGTGTCCGGCGAGTCGGTAATGGTGGTCACGGCCGGCGCCGGGTTTGGCACCAGGTTCTCAAAGTTGCCGCCGGTGGCGCCAGTGATCGTGGTGCTGACGGTGCTGTCGTTCTGATAAACGTCATTGGCCGGGGTGTCGACGTTCACGGTGCCGGTGGTCTTGCCAGCGTCGATGGTGATGATCGAGCCGTTGGACAACGTGATGGTGACCGGCGTTTGCGCCGGGTTGGTCAATGTCGCGGTGTAGGTTATCTGGCCGCCTTCGGTAACGTTGGTGCCGGCGGTCAAGGTGACCGTGGTGGTATCGACGGTGTCAGTGACCTGGGTCACGGCCGGGGTTGTCGGCGGGGTGACGATGATGCCACTGCCGCCCGTAGTGCCAGTGACGGTCACGTTGATCTGGGTCGGGTCGCTATAGACAGTGTCGTTCGGCACGAGCGGGACGTTGACGGTACCGGTCAACTGGCCGGCCTGGATCACGATCACCGAGCCATTGGACAGGGTAATGGTCAGGTCGGTCAGCGGAGCCTGGGTCAGCGTGGCGGTGTAAACCAGTACGCCGCCGGCCTCGGTAATGGTCGGCGTGGCGCTCAAGGTCAGGGTCGATTCGCGCTGCACGTTGGCGCTGGTATTGGCCGACTGACCACCGAGGGTGTTCTGTTCAGCCAACGTGGCAGTGCTGATGCCAGCGGTCGGGAAACCAATGGTCGGGTCGACCCGGCCAGCGGTTGCCTCCAGAGCCACGAAGCTGTGACCGCCACCGGTAGAGCCGCCTCCGCTCATAACGGTAGGGCCGGCCGCAGTGGCTTCAAGATCGGTGGTCGGGTCGGCACCGGCAACGATGGCTTGCTGCAGCTCTTCAACCGACGGCGCGGCTTGTGCAGTGGCTTGTGCAAGGTCAGTGCTGGAGTCCGGATCGCTGCCGCTCCACTGAGTGTCGCGGCCCAGGTCCAGGGTCCGGCCGTCAGCCAGTTCGAGCGTGACAGCACCTGCCGCGCCAGTGTCTACCTGATCGCCGACAAACAAGCGGTCGCCTTCAACGAGCACGCGGCGCACGCCCTCTGGGGACACCGCGAAAACCTGACCGACAATGCTTTTGACGATGGCCACAACACTGCTCATTGAAGACTCTCCGGGTGTCGCATTCAGTTGACTTCCATGGACCTGGCGGCGTGTTTGCCAAACCAGTCTGGACGTACTTTCAAGGTATTAGAGGCACAACTTTGACGCGGTTATTCGTCAACAAATTGGCTATATTTTTTCGCTATAAACTTTATGCCAAACTATTGACCTTCTGCCGGTCATCCTAAACACTCGCCTCCGTAATGTCACATTGATATTTCGGTGCCGACCTGCCCCGTAGAGTGTGATGCAGTTCCAAAATCCAACTTTCCGACAAGCGGTCATTCCGGTTGTCATCATCCGATGCAGCGGCACGTTCTGCAGTGATTCAAGACAAGCAATTCCGGGAAATTCCAACAATGCGTTTGCACCTGCTCACGGCTTTACCCTTTGTCCTTGCCGCCGGTTTTGTTCAGGCGCAGACCCTTCCGGAAGCCATGCAACAGGCACTGGATGTCCATCCGGAAATCCAGGCAGGCGTTAACAGCCGATTGGCCGCGGATTATCAGTTAAAGGCAGCAAAAGGTGGATACCTCCCACGGGTTGATCTGCTGGGCGGTTATGGTCGCGAAGGCACTGATAACGTCACCACGCGTGCCGCCGGCAACAACAATCACTGGGAAAACCTGAATCGCAGCGAGTCGAGCGTGCGGTTGTCGCAAATGGTTTTTGACGGGTTTGCGACGTCGAGTGAAGTGGGGCGTCAACAAGCCACCGTTAATTCCCGCGCCTACTCGTTGCTGGGCACGTCCGAACGCACTGCGCTTACCGTTGCGCAGGTGTATCTCGACGTATTGACCCGCCGCGAATTCGTGCGCTTGGCGACCGAGAACCTGAAGAGCCACGAACGAATTTTCGATCAGATCAAACTGCGCACCCAGCGCGGCGTGGGCAGCGGCGCCGACCTCGATCAGGCCGAAGCGCGGATGGCTCAGGCCCGCAACAACCTGATCACCGAGCAAACCAACCTGGCTGACGCCGAGACCAACTTCCTCAGCGCCGTTGGCCAGATGCCCGATCAGTTGGAGCGTCCTTCCGATTTCATGGCGCTGTTGCCGGCCAACCTGAATGAAGCCCGGGCGCAGATGCTGGAAAACAGCCCGATCCTGCGTTCCGCCGAATCCGACATCGCCGCTGCCGAGAAACAGTACGACGCCGCCAAGTCGAGCTTCTACCCGCGCTTCGATGCCGAATTAGGCCGCACCGCCGACAACGATCTCGACGGCCAGAACGGTCACAGCAATGAATGGCAGGCCATGTTGCGCATGCGCTTCAATCTGTATGCCGGTGGCAGCAACAAGGCTGATCTGGAAGCCAAGTCCTACCTGTCCAACCAGGCACTGGATATTCGCAACAACGCCTTGCGCGTGTTGAACGAAGAGCTGGGTCTGGCCTGGAATGCCTTGAACAACGCCAATGCCCAGGTGCCGATCGCCCAGCAATATGTCGATCACAGCACCAGTGTGCGCACCGCGTACCAGAAGCAGTTCAGCCTCGGCGAGCGTACCTTGCTCGACCTGCTCGACAGTGAAAACGAGCTGTTCTCGGCTTCTCGTCGCCTGGCGGAGATCAAGAACATTCAGTTATTTACTCAGTACCGAATCAAGGCGACCATGGGCGAGTTGCTCAAGAGCCAGGGAGTGGTCGCACCGTTGGCATCCGTTGTGCAAAACGACGTGAAGCCCAAGGTTCAACTGCCCGGTTTGAATTGAGCAGAACCTTCATTGTTCAATTGTTAGCCAAGAGTGCCGAGCGTGGAATCAGAAGTCAGTCGAGTTCAACTCATTCATGATCCACGCGCGCTGCACGACGATCCACTACTGGACGGCTTGCTGGCTCTTTGCACCCTGCATCAGAAACCGGCCAGCGCCGCGATGTTGACCACCGGCCTGCCGTTGCCCAAGCAGCGCCTGAGCGTTGAATTGCTCCCGCGCGCAGCCGCTCGCGCCGGCCTGCAAGGGCGGGTGCTGGTACGCAAACTGGAACAGATCCCGGCGATTGCCATGCCGGCACTGTTGCTGCTCAAGGACGGTCGCAGTGCCGTCCTGCTCGGTTGGCTAGGTGAAGACCAGGCGCGCCTGCTGACCAGTGAAAGCGACGGTGGCGAAAGTGTCGTCAGCCGCGAACTGCTGGCCGATGACTACATCGGCAAAGTATTCTTCGCTCAACCCCAGCACAAATTCGACGTCAATCACGGCACGCTGATCCCCCGCGCGCGCTCGTGGTTCCGCGACACCCTCAAGCGGTCGCGCTGGCTGTACGCCGACGCCATCGCCGCGAGTTTCCTGATCAACATCATTGCCATGGCCGCGCCGCTGTTCGTGATGAACGTCTACGACCGCGTCGTGCCGAACCAGGCCGAATCGACCCTGTGGGTGTTGGCCATCGGCATCACCGGGGCTTACCTGTTCGACCTGATTCTCAAGAGCCTGCGCAGTCTCTGCCTGGACCTGGCCGGGAAGAAAACCGACCTGATCATCTCGGCCACGTTGTTCGAGCGCATCGTCGGCATGGCCATGAAGTACCGCCCGGCCCGGGTCGGCAGCTTTGCCCAGAACATCCATGAGTTTCAGAGCCTGCGGGACTTCCTCGCTTCGCTGACCCTCACCAGTTTGATCGACCTGCCGTTTACGCTGCTGATCTTCATGGTCATCGCGATTCTTGGCGGGCATCTGGTGTGGATTCCGGTGCTGGCGTTCCCGATTGCCTTGCTGATTGGCTATGCGCTGCAGAAACCGCTGGTGGCGACCATGGAGCGGACCATGGCGCTGGGCGCCGAGCGGCAGTCGAGCCTGATCGAAACCCTCGCCGGTCTCGATGCGGTGAAGGTCAACAACGCCGAAAGCGAACGCCAATATCAGTGGGAGCAGACCATCGGCACCCTCAGCCGCCTCGAACTGCGGGTGAAAATGCTCTCCGGTCTGGCGATGAACATCACCTTGCTGATCCAGCAACTGGCCGGCGTGATCATGATCGTCTTCGGCGTGTACCAGATCATCGACGGTCACCTGAGCATGGGCGGCTTGATCGCCTGCTACATGCTCAGCGGTCGCGCGCTCAGCCCGCTGGCCTCGCTGTCCGGCCTGCTGACGCGTTACCAGCAAGCGCGGGTGACCATGACCTCGGTCGATCAGATGATGGAGTTGCCGCAAGAGCGCAACTTCGAGGAACGTCCACTGAGTCGCAAGGTGCTGCAAGGCGCCATCGAATGCCGGCAGATGAACTTCACCTACCCGAACCAACAGAACGCGGCGCTGAAGAACATCAACCTGATCATCAAGCCCGGCGAGAAGATCGGCATCATCGGGCGCAGCGGCTCGGGGAAAAGCTCTCTGGCCAAACTGCTCGTAGGTCTCTACCAGCCGGACGACGGCGCCCTGTTGGTGGATGGCGTCGATATCCGTCAGATCGACGTCAGCGAATTGCGCCACAACATTGGCTACGTGGCTCAGGACATCCAGCTGCTGGCCGGCACCCTGCGCGACAACCTGGTGTCGGGCGCGCGCTATGTCGAAGACGAAATGGTGCTGCAAGCGGCCGAGTTGGCCGGCGTCCACGAATTCGCCCGTCTGCACCCACAGGGTTATGAGCTGCAAGTCGGCGAGCGTGGGCAGAACCTGTCTGGCGGTCAGCGCCAGAACGTCGCCCTGGCCCGTGCGTTGCTGCTCAACCCGCCGATCCTGCTGCTCGACGAACCGACCAGCGCCATGGACAACACCGGTGAAGAACGCCTCAAGCAACGCCTCGCAGCGGTGGTTGAAAACAAAACCGTGGTGCTGGTTACGCACCGGGCTTCGCTGTTGTCGCTGGTGGATCGTCTGATCGTCATCGACCGCGGGCAGATTCTCGCCGACGGCCCGAAAGCCGCCGTGATGGAAGCGTTGAAGAAGGGGCAGATCAGTGTTGCTTAAGTCGGGTTTCAAGAATTCGATCGGCCGTTATTTCAAAGGCTCCGAGTCGCTGCATGGCCAGCCACTTCCCGAGGTCAACAAAGCGCTGATCGAGGACGCCCCGCGTGTGGTGCGGCTGACCATCTGGGCGATCATCGGCTTCTTCGTGTTCCTGATGCTCTGGGCCAACTTCGCCGTGATCGACGAAGTCACCAAGGGCGACGGCAAAGCCATTCCGTCGTCAAAGATCCAGAAAATCCAGAACCTGGAGGGCGGTATCGTCTCCGAGTTGTACGTGACCGAAGGGCAGATCGTCGAAGCCGGCGCGCCGCTGATTCGCCTGGACGACACGCGATTCGCCTCCAACGTCGGCGAAACCGAAGCCGATCGGCTGTCGATGCTGCTGCGAGTCGAACGCTTGAGCGCGGAAGTCGATGACCGTCCGCTGAACTTCCCCGCTGACGTGCTGAAGGCCGTGCCCGGTCAGGCAGCCAGCGAGGAGTCGCTATACATCAGCCGCCGTCAGCAGCTACACGATGAAATCGGTGGTTTGGAGGAGCAGTTGATCCAGCGTCAGCAAGAGCTGCGCGAGTTCACTTCCAAGCAGTCGCAATACCGTAGCGGTCTCGCGCTGCAGCGTCAGGAAATCAACATGTCCGAGCCGTTGGTGGCCCAGGGCGCGGTATCGCCGGTTGAAGTACTGCGGCTCAAGCGCGCCGAGGTTGAAACCCGCGGGCAACTGGACGCGACCACTCTTGCCATTCCGCGCGCCCAATCGGCGATCAAGGAAGTGCAGCGCAAGATCGACGAGACCCGCGGCAAGTTCCGTAGCGAAGCGCTGACTCAACTCAACGAAGCACGCACGGATCTGAACAAGGCCCAGGCCACCGGCAAGGCGCTGGAAGACCGGGTCAGCCGGACGCTGGTGACATCGCCGGTGCGCGGTATCGTCAACAAGCTGCTGGTCAATACAATCGGCGGCGTGATCCAGCCGGGCAGCGACCTGGTGGAAATTGTGCCGCTGGACGACACCTTGCTGGTAGAGGCGAAAGTTCGCCCGCAAGACATCGCCTTCCTGCATCCGGGACAAGAGGCAACGGTGAAGTTCACGGCGTATGACTACACCATTTATGGTGGGCTGAAGGCCAAACTTGAGCAGATCGGTGCTGACACCATCACCGACGAAGACAAGAAAACCACTTACTACATCATCAAGCTGCGCACTGATCGCAGCCACTTGGGGACGGATGAAAAGCCGTTGTTGATCATCCCGGGGATGGTGGCTTCGGTGGATATCATTACTGGCAAGAAGACGGTGCTGAGCTATCTGCTCAAGCCGATCATTCGCGCCCGGGCCGAAGCTTTGCACGAGCGGTAGTTTTCTGCCGAGGCTGAGGGCCTCATCGCGAGCAAGCTCGCTCCCACAGGGGTTATGTGATCGACACAGATCCAATGTGGGAGCGAGCTTGCTCGCGATGGCGGCCTCAAGGACAACTTATTCCAAAAGCCATATCGTTATTCGCTAACGGTATTTAAATTTCAGTTCTTATATCTATAAAGTCACTCCCCTGCGTACCTGCCGACCAATCGGCGCGCCGCACGACACGAACCAACACGGGACCTCCGTGAGTTTCTTGATCGACGCGCGCGCCCTTGAGCGTGCCGTGCGTGGGAGTGATTTATGTCTGCAGCAACGGCTTCCCCAAGCGCCGCGAACATCGCGCCGCAAACCTTCGGCATCCGCCCGTTCAGTGGCGCCGTCGGTGCCGAAATCATCGGCCTCGACCTGTCCCGCCCGATCAATGATCAGGACTTCGCCCGCATCCACCGCGCGCACCTGGATCATCACGTCGTGGTGTTTCGCGACCAGCGCATTACCCCCGAGCAGCACATCGCCTTCAGCCGCCGTTTCGGCGTGTTGCAGATTCATGTGCTCAAGCAATTCCTGCTGGCCGGGCATCCGGAAATTCTCATCGTTTCCAACATCATCGAAAACGGCCAATCCATCGGCCTTGGCGACGCCGGCAAGTTCTGGCATTCCGATCTTTCCTATAAAGGACTGCCAAGCCTGGGTTCAATGCTGCACGCTCAGGAGCTGCCGTCCGAAGGCGGCGACACGCTGTTCGCCGACATGCACAAAGCCTGGGACAACCTGCCCGAAGCGCTGCGCAAAGCCGTCGAAGGCCGCTCGGCCGCGCACTCTTACACCGCGCGCTACAGCGAGACCAAATTCGAAGGCAACTGGCGTCCGACGCTGACGCCGGAACAATTGGCTCAGGTCGCAGAAGTCGTCCACCCGATCGTCCGCACTCACCCGGAAAACGGCCGTAAGGCGTTGTTCGTCAGCGAGGGTTTCACCACCCGCATCGTTGGTTTGCCGGAAGACGAGAGCAAGCAACTGCTCGACGAGCTCTACGCCCACAGCGTGCTGCCGCAAAACATCTACCGCCATCAATGGCAGGCCCACGACCTGGTGTTCTGGGACAACCGTTCGCTGATTCATCTCGCCGCCGGATGCCCAAGCCACCTGCGCCGCAAGTTGTATCGCACCACCATCCAGGGCGACGCGCCTTTCTGATTTGCCGGAGAAACTCTCATGTCCAAACGTCTTCCATTTGCACCGCTGGCCGCGGCCATCGGCCTGGGTTTCAGCCTGATCGCCGGCAGCCTGGTGGCGCCGACCGTGGCCCACGCCGAAGGTGAAATTCGCATCGCCGAGCAGTTCGGCATCGTTTACCTGCTGCTTAACGTCGTGCGTGATCAGAACCTGATCGAGAAGTACGGCAAGCAGGAAGGCATCGACATCAAGGTCGACTGGACCCAGCTCTCCGGTGGTGCAGCGGTCAACGATGCATTGCTCTCCGGTTCGATTGATATCGCCGGTGCGGGTGTCGGTCCGCTGCTGACCATCTGGGACCGTACTCACGGCAAGCAAAACGTCAAAGCCGTCGCCTCCCTCGGCAACTTCCCGTACTACCTGGTGAGCAACAATCCCAAGGTCAAAACCATCGCTGACTTCACCGAGAAGGACCGCATCGCGGTGCCGGCGGTCGGCGTGTCGGTGCAGTCGCGCATCCTGCAATACGCGGCCGCCAAGCAGTGGGGCGACAAGGAATTCAATCGCCTCGACAAGTACACCATCGCCGTTCCGCACCCCGACGCTACAGCGGCGCTGATTGCCGGCGGCACCGAGTTGACCGGGCACTTTTCCAACCCGCCGTTCCAGGATCAAGAGCTGGCCAACCCTAACGTCCACGTTGTGCTGAACTCCAATGACGTGCTCGGTCCGAACTCGCCGACGGTGCTGTTCGCCACCGAGAAATTCCGCGACGAGAACCCGAAAACCTATAAAGCGTTCGTCCAGGCGCTGACTGAGGCGGCCGAGTTTGCCCAGAACGATAAAGGCGCGGCGGCGGACACGTACATTCGCGTCACCAAGGCCAAAATCGACCGTGCCGCGCTGCTGAAAATCATCGATAGCCCGCAGTTCGAATTCAGCGTCACGCCGAAAAACACTTACCCACTGGCCGAATTCCTCTACCGCGTCGGCGCGATCAAAAACAAACCGGACTCGTGGAAGGACTACTTCTTCCAGGACGCCAAACCGCTGCAAGGGAGCTGACCGAGATGAACGCCCCTTTGCAAGGCCACACGGTCAGCAAACCGATCGCGGCAGCCCAGGCGCTGCTATCGGTCGACAACGTCAGCCTCGAATACCGCACGCCTCAGCGGGTGGTTCGAGCGACGCACCAGGTCAGTTTTGAAATCGATCCGGCAGACCGCTTTGTGCTGCTCGGTCCGTCCGGTTGCGGCAAATCAACGCTGCTCAAGGCGGTCGGCGGGTTCATCCAGCCGTGTGAAGGGGAAATCCGTCTTCAGGGGCAAACCGTTCATGCCCCAGGGCCGGACCGGATTGTAGTGTTCCAGGAATTCGATCAACTGCCACCGTGGAAAACCGTCAAACAGAACGTGATGTTTCCGCTGCTTGCCTCGAAAACCCTCAAGCGCAAAGAGGCCGAGGAGCGAGCGCTGCACTATCTGGACAAGGTTGGTCTGGCGGCGTTTGCCGATGCCTACCCGCATACCTTGTCCGGCGGCATGAAAGCCCGTGTGGCGATTGCGCGGGCGTTGGCCATGCAACCGAAAATCCTCTTGATGGACGAACCCTTCGCCGCCCTTGATGCCCTGACCCGCCGCAAGATGCAGGAGGAATTGCTGCTGCTCTGGGAAGAGGTGCGTTTCACGCTGCTGTTCGTCACGCACTCCATCGAGGAAGCGTTGGTGGTGGGCAACCGGATTCTGCTGCTGTCACCCCATCCGGGGCGAGTGCGGGCGGAAGTCCACAGCCATCAATATGACTTGCACAGCCTAGGTGGCGTGGCGTTCCAGGAATCTGCACGACGCATTCATCGGTTGTTGTTCGATGAAGGTCAGTCCCCGGAAACCGGGCGTGAGCTGGATTTCTCCGACATCCGCATCGCTTATTGAGCCATTGAGAGGAGTGCCCGATGAGCCTTTTATCATCCCCGCGTGAAGAGTTTGAAACCGTGTTGCAGCCGCTGACGAGTGTGCCGCTGGAACGGGAATTACCGCTCGGTCAACGACTCTGGCAACAAGGCTGGTTACGTAAAAGCCTGATCCTGATTTTGCTCGCGGTCCTGTGGGAAGTGGTTGCCCGTGTTCAGAACAACGACCTGCTGCTGCCGAGTTTTCTGCAAACCGGGAGCGCGCTGTACGACGGTTTGCTCAGTGGCGAGTTGCTGGGCAAGGTGTGGATTTCGCTGGTGGTGTTGCTCAAGGGTTACCTGATCGGCATCGTGCTGGCGTTTGCCCTGACCACACTGGCGGTGTCGACGCAGTTCGGTCGCGACCTGTTAAGTACGTTGACCTCGATGTTCAACCCGCTGCCGGCCATTGCGCTGCTGCCGCTGGCGTTGCTGTGGTTTGGCCTTGGGCAGAACAGTCTGATTTTCGTGTTGGTGCATTCGGTGCTCTGGGCGCTGGCCTTGAACACCTATGCCGGGTTTCTCGGCGTCTCGGAAACCCTGCGCATGGCCGGGCGCAATTACGGCCTCAAAGGCATGCGCTTCGTGCTGTTCATCCTGATCCCGGCAGCACTGCCATCGATTCTCGCCGGGCTGAAAATTGGCTGGGCCTTCGCCTGGCGCACGCTGATCGCCGCTGAATTGGTGTTCGGTGCCACCAGTGGCAAGGGCGGCTTGGGCTGGTACATCTTCCAGAACCGCAATGAGCTGTACACCGACAAAGTATTTGCCGGGTTGGCGGTCGTGATCCTGATCGGCTTGCTGGTGGAAAACCTGGTGTTCAGCACATTGGAGCGGGTCACGGTGAAGCGTTGGGGGATGCAGCGCTAAGTTCTGCGGTGGCAGGTCCGGCCCCATCGCGAGCAAGCTCGCTCCCACAGGGGATCTTCAGGGGTTACAAATTTTATGCATGGCAAAAAATCATGTGGGAGCGAGCTTGCTCGCGATGGGGCCGGACCTGCAAACGCATGGTTTGGGAATGTTTGCTAGCATTGCGTCTGAATCAACCCAGATCAGACACGAGTGCTCAGCATGCAACTTCCGGACATGAACCTGTTGGTCGCCCTCGATGCCTTGCTCGACGAGGGCAGCGTGGTGGGCGCCGCGCGACGCATGAACCTCAGCCCGGCGGCCATGAGCCGGACGCTGACGCGCATTCGCGAGGCCATCGGCGATCCGATCCTGGTGCGCGCCGGTCGTGGCCTGGTGCCCACGCCAAAGGCGCTGGCGTTGCGCGAGCAGGTGCGTGACGTGGTGGAACAGGCCGCGCTGTTGTTTCGCTCGGCGGATGCGGTGGACCTGGGCACGTTGCGCCGTCGGTTCAACATTCGGGCCAATGACTTTTTTGTCGGCGTTTACGGCGGAAAACTGTTCGACACCCTGGATCGTCAGGCGCCGCACTGCGAACTGCGTTTTGTGCCGGAAGGCGATGGCGATGATGAGGCGCTGCGCGAAGGGCGGATTGATCTGAGCATCAGCAATACTCGGCCGTTGACCCCGGAAGTGAAGATTCAGAATCTGTTCTCTACTCATTTCGTCGGCCTGGTTCGCGAAGACCATCCGCTGTTCGACGAAGAGATCACGGCCGAGCGTTACGCCGGGTTTTCCCATATCAGCATGTCCCGTCGCGGCATCGCCCGCGGCCCGATCGATACCGCGCTCAACGCCTTGGGACTGGAGCGGCGGGTGGCGGTGATTGCGCCGAGTTTCCATGCGGCGATGTTTGCCTTGCCTGATTCCGATTTGATTCTGCCGGTGCCCAAGGAGGCATTGCTGAGCGTCCAGCGCCTGGGCCTGAAGCTGCGTTCCTTCACGCTGCCGATTCCGCTGCCGACCATTATGCTGACCCAGTCCTGGCACCCACGTTTCGACAAGGATCCGGCCCATCGCTGGCTGCGCGAAACCCTAAAAGCCTGTTGTGACGAGACGTGGCTGGCCGCACAACCTTGAAGATCAAAAGATCGCAGCCTTCGGCAGCTCCTACACGGTTTCGCGTACATCTGTAGGAGCTGCCGAAGGCTGCGATCTTTTGATCTATGACGGATCATTGCGCCTGATGCACTTATAAGCTGCCAATAAGTCAATTTTCGTAAGGTCCCGCGCTTCTTAAAATGCTTCGGTATTCAAACCCCGGAGCTTGCAGTCATGACTTCCCTCACGGTCACGGCACCTCTCGCCGCGGCCAGCCCGGCTGCCGTCACGCCACCGGTCTTTGGTCCGCGGATCATCATCGGTCTGGTGGGCGTGTTGTTGGCGGTGCTGGTGTCGGGCCTGAACGAGATGGTGACCAAGGTTGCCCTCGCCGACATCCGCGGCGCATTGGCGATCGGCTATGACGAAGGCACCTGGCTGGTCGCCAGTTACACCGCGACCTCGGTGGCGGCCATGGCTTTCGCGCCGTGGTGCTCGGTGACGTTCTCGCTGCGACGGTTCACCCTCTGCGCCATCAGCGCATTCACCCTGTTGGGCGTGCTGTGCCCGTTCGCTCCAAACTACGAAAGCCTGCTGGTCATGCGTACCTTGCAAGGCCTGGCGGGCGGCGCATTGCCGCCGATGCTGATGACCGTCGCGCTGCGCTTTTTGCCGGCCAACGTGAAGCTTTATGGTCTGGCCGGTTACGCCCTGACGGCGACGTTCGGCCCGGGGCTCGGCACGCCACTGGCCGGGTTGTGGACCGAACACGTCGGGTGGCAATGGACCTTCTGGCAAATCATCGCACCGTGCCTGATCGCCATGGTGGCGGTGGCGTATGGCTTGCCCCAGGACCCGTTGCGCCTGGAGCGCTTGAAGCAATTCAACTGGCGCGGCTTGCTGCTGGGGTTTCCGGCGATCTGCATGCTGGTGATCGGCATTTTGCAAGGCAATCGGCTGGACTGGTTCGAGTCGAGCCTGATCTGCGGATTACTCGGTGGTGGATTACTGCTGTTGGTGCTGTTCCTGATCAACGAATGGTCGCAGCCGATGCCGTTTTTCAAGATGCAAATGCTCGGCATTCGCAACCTGTCGTTCGCTTTGCTGACCCTGGCCGGGGTGTTGGTGGTGCTGCTGGCGGTGATCATCATTCCGTCCAGTTACCTGGCGCAGGTGCAGGGTTATCGCCCGGTTCAGACCGCGCCGATCATGTTGCTGGCGGCGCTGCCGCAGTTGATCGCGCTGCCGTTGGTGGCGGCACTGTGCAACCTGCGTTGGGTCGATTGCCGCTGGGTGCTGGGGATTGGTCTGAGCATGCTGACGCTGTCCTGCATCGGTGGGTCGCAGCTGACGTCGGTGTGGATACGCGACGACTTCTATGTGCTGCAACTGCTGCAAATTTTCGGTCAGCCGATGGCGGTGCTGCCGCTGTTGATGCTCTCCACCGGCAGCATCAGCCCGATGGAAGGGCCCTTCGCTTCGGCCTGGTTCAACACCGTAAAAGGCCTGGCGGCGGTGGTCGCCACCGGCGTACTGGAGGCGTTGACCACCTCAAGGCTGCATTTCCACTCGGTGATGCTGGTGGACAACCTCGGCAACTCACCCCTGGTCGACAGCGACAGCGCAGGCCTTGCCCACCGGCTGCATGAGCAGGCGGTGGTGCTGACGGCATCGGATCTTTATCTGTGCATGGCCGGCGTCGCACTGGCGCTGATCCTGCTGATTTTCTGGCTGCCGACGCGGGTCTATCCGCCGCGCGCGCCGACTTGAATGCTTCACTGAAACAGAAGGTTTTTATGACGACTCAATCAAAGCAAAAAGTGGCTGTCGGCGTCGCCGCGGTAGTGGCGCTCGGTGTGCTGGTTTATTTGCTGGCGCCCGGCCTGTTCGGCAAGCGCACGCAGCAGAACACCAATGACGCCTTTGTTTCGGCGGACTTCACGCTGGTGGTGCCGCGCGTGGCCGGGTTCATCAAGGAAGTGCTGGTGGAGGACAACCAGCAGGTCAAGGCCGGACAGTTACTGGCGTTGATTGATGACCGTGATCTGCGTGCCGCCGCCCAAGCGGCAGCCGCCGAAACGCTGGTGGCCAGGGCGCAACTGCAAAATGCCCGTGCGACCCTTGAACGCCAGGCTTCGGTGATTGCTCAAGCCCAGGCCTCCGTGGTGTCGGCCAAGGCGGAAATGGCCTTCGCCGAGCATGAACTGAATCGCTACAACCATCTCGCCGGGGTCGGCGCAGGCACGGTGCAGAATGCCCAACAAGCACGGACCCGCATCGATCAGGCCACCGCGCGGCTGGCTAATGTGACGGCGGTGCTGGCGGCGGAGCGCAAGCAGGTGGAAATCCTCACCGCCCAGCGTGACGCAGCGGAAGGAGGATTGAAACGGGCGCAAGCGGCGCTGGAAATGGCCAGCTACGAGCTGTCCTACACGCGCATCGTCGCACCTCAGGACGGTATGGTCGGCGAGCGCGCCGTTCGGGTCGGCGCCTATGTCACGCCGGGGAGCAAGATCCTCGCGGTGGTGCCGCTCGCGCAGGCCTATGTGGTCGCCAATTTTCAGGAGACCCAACTCACCGACGTGCAGCCGGGGCAGGGCGTGCAAGTGCGTGTCGACAGCCTCGGCGGCCAGGCCCTGAGCGGCCGCGTCGAGAGCATCGCACCGGCCACGGGTGTGACGTTCGCCTCGGTCAAACCGGACAACGCCACCGGCAACTTCACCAAGGTGGTGCAGCGGATTCCGGTGAAAATCGTCCTCGATCCGGGTCAGCCATTGGCGGAGCGATTGCGCGTGGGGATGTCGGTTGAGGCGAGTATTGATACTGCCCGTGCCGATAAGCATGAGGTTGTTCAACGATGAAGATCTTGGTCGACTGTTCTGACGTCATCGCGAGCAAGCTCGCTCCCACATTAAATCGGTTCAATGCACACAATCTCTGCACAAATGGAGATCCCCTGTGGGAGCGAGCTTGCTCGCGAAGAGGCCGCCAGCCTCAACTCACCCTTTGTGCCTTGCTCGTCATGGGTCTTTCAGCCTGCACCGTCGGCCCGGACTTTCAGAAACCACAGGCACCGCAAATCACCGAATGGTCGAAACCATCCAAGTCCGCCGCCAGCCAAGCCATCGCCGACACCATGGACGAACGCTGGTGGGAAGTTTTTCACGACCCGAAACTCTCGGCCCTGACTCAACGCACCTTGACCGACAACCTCGACCTGAAACTCGCCAGCAGCCGCTTGCAGCAGAGCCGGGCTGTGCGTCAGTTGATCACCGCCGACCGTTACCCGAATACCGCCGCCACTGGCAGCTACGGGCGTAAACGCAACAGCGGCGAAGGCTTGAACGATCCGTCGGGACACAACGGTGACTCGGCGTACAACCTGTGGGACGCAGGCTTCTCCGCATCCTGGGAACTGGATTTCTGGGGCCGTGTGCGCCGTGAAACCGAAGCCGCCGATGCCACCCTGGAAGTCGCGGAAAACGACCGACGCGGCGTGCTGCTGTCGGTGCTCGCCGAAACCGCTCAGGACTACATTCAGCTGCGCGGTGTGCAAAGTACGCGCGCCGTCACCGAGGAGAACCTCGACGTCGCCCGCCACAGCCTGAAACTCTCGCAGCTGCGCCTGGCCGACGGTGTCGCCACCGACCTGGATGTCGCCGAAGCCGCCGCCCAAGTAGCGGCTATCGAGTCGCGCCTGCCCGCGCTGGAGCAGCGCCAGTCGCAACTGATCAACGCCTTGAGCCTGCTGATGGGCGAGCCCCCGCAAGCGCTCTCTGCCGAGTTATCCACAGACGCCCCGGTGCCACAAACCCCGCGTGAGGTCGCTATCGGCCTGCCGTCGCAACTGGCTGAACGCCGCCCGGACATCCGCCAGGCCGAAGCCCGCCTGCATGCCGCAACCGCGAGCATCGGTGTGGCCAAGGGTGATTTCTATCCGCGGATCACCCTGTCGGGCAACATCGGATCGCAAGCCATGCAGCTCAGTGATTTCGGCTCCTGGGGCTCGCGGTCTTTCGGTATTGGCCCGCAATTCAGCTTGCCGCTGTTTGACGGCGGTCGCCTGCGCGGCGTGCTGCACTTGCGCGAAGCCCAACAACAGGAAGCCGCCATCGCCTACCAGCAAACCGTGCTGCGCGCCTGGCATGAAATCGACGATCAACTGACCGCCTACAACGCCAGCCAACTGCGTCGCGACAGCCTTGCCGAAGCCGTCCGCCAAAACCAGATCGCCCTGCGCACCGCGCAACAGCAATATGTGGAAGGGGTGGTGGATTTCGTTAACGTGCTGACGGTGCAAGGCGCGCTGTTGGCAACTCAGGAGCAGTTTGTGGAGAGCTCGACCGGGGTGTCGCTGGCGATGGTCGGGTTGTACAAAGCGTTGGGTGGGGGGTGGGAGTCGGTTTATCCAGTGGCAAATGGGGTTACCAGTAATCCGGTTTGATGGCCGGCTTCTTACGGGCAGGTACCTTGTCTGGAAACTGGTGCGACTGCAGCTCTTCTGCGGAGATGACTCGTCGCATCCAGTGAGAGTGTTCTTTCAAAGAACCGGGAGGGGTTCGTTTGAACCCTGTCCTGTATGGAAGGACGATACCTACGGTTATTTGGGGAAAGTCTTCTCGGATCGCCCTGAGCGCGGGGGCCATATCAGTATCTCCGGATACCAGAACGAGTTGTTGGATGCTTTCAGCAACGGTGGCATTGGCTTGTCTGGCCGCCGTGCGATACATGCTTATGGCGAAATGGACGTCAGTTTCCTTTTCTTCGAGTTTCCAGATAGGGGTTGTATCTTGACGCGAGGCACCGATTCTTTTGTTGATGAAGCGCGGTGCGCGTGCAGGTTCGAGTTGGTGGCGACCATAGTGAACGGCAACATTGTGAGCCTTCAGGGCGCGGACGTAAGTATCTTGAGCTTCCTTGGAAGCGATGCCACGAGTAGCCAGTTCTGGTTTAACCGACGAGGTGAAGTAGTCGATTGAGGCCACAGAGCTTTGAGGGTTTTCAATGTGAGCGATATAAGCCAACAGCTGCGGCAGGTTTAACCATTTATAAGGTGTGTCAGCTAGTAACCCGTAGAACACGTTGTAGCCATCAACGAAGAACGCAGTGCGCACAAATCCAATCCTCAGAAACGAAAAAACCGGCCGAAGCCGGTTTTTTCACCCCAACTGCCAGAGAACTGAATCTCTGCGTACGGGGTTGAGTAGTGCGCAGATCCTAAATTGAGTGCGTCACGCACGTCAACCATCGACTGATCAGGGCTTTACTCGACTGGATCTATTCCAGCACCGGCAGGCCAGTTTTGGATAGTTGCCAGGTCGATAGTCAAGGCGCTATTGGCTTCATCTGTTAATGATTGTTGCGACGCAAGGGAGCTATGACGATGGGGGGTGTAGAGACGCAAGGTATCTATCGCCGCGTTCAGTTTTGACTGAGTGGGCATTCCCCTTTTCGTGTGAGATTTATTACCCAAACCCAATGAGCGTAAGAACAAACGAGCACTCTGAAAATTTTGTCCTTTTTGAAACATTACATTTCTATCCAATGACGCCCATCCGCTTGACGCCCACCCACGCTGTCATAGACTCCGCTCATCCGTCAGGGAGTAACGGTTATGCGGCGTGTTCGTGTGTGGGTTATTGGATTGACCTTTGTAACGTGCGTGGTACAGGCGCAAACGCCTGCGCCCGATGATCCGCTGCTGGACAGCAGCGGCAGTGCAAATGCCAGCAGTGAGGCCCGTGGCGTGCTGCGAGCCCGGGATCAGGCGGTGCTGGCCAGTGAGTTGTCCGGGCGTATTGTCGAGTTGCCGTTCAGTGAGGGCGAGTCGTTCAAGAAGGGTGACACCCTGGCGCGTTTTGATTGCTCGGCTTATCAGGCTCAGCTCAACGCGGCCCAGGCTGCCAACCGTGGTGCCGGCGAAGAGCTGTCCCACAACAGGCAACTGGCGGCGTTGAATTCGGTCGGGCGTTTTGAAGTGGCGCGGGCCGAGGCCAAAGTCAGCGAGACTCAGGCGCAATCCCAGGTTTATCAGGTCCAGGTCAAGCGTTGCAGCGTGCTGGCGCCGTTCGATGGCCAGGTCGTCGAGCGCAAGGTCAAGCGTTATGAAAGCGTCGCTGCCGGCACGCCGTTACTGGACGTGGTCGATAACCGCACCCTGGAAATTCATTTGCTGGTGCCGTCGCGCTGGATGGCCCGGCTCAAGCCTGGCCAGACCTTCCGCTTTGTTCCCGATGAAACCGGTCAGCCTCTGGATGCCACGGTCAAACGTCTCGGTGCACGGATTGACGAAGGCAGTCAGACCTTGCTGCTGGTGGCGACGCTTCCCAACGCCAACGGTTTGCTGGCAGGCATGAGTGGCACGGCACGCTTCGTGGAGTTCAAGTGAACGCCCCGGTAATGGGCGGTGCCGAACAGGTGTTCGCAAGGTTTCTGGATCTCGAACGCCTGACCCGCGCCGCTCGCACGCCTTCGCAATTGGCCTACAGCCTGGTCAATGACGGTCAGGCGCTGTTCGGCTTTCGCCACGCGGCGCTGTTGATTGCCGGCAAGGTGCAGGCCGTGACGGGCGTCAGTGCGGTGGAGCCGAATGCGCCGTTCGTGGCGTTTGTCGAGCAGGCCGTGGCGCAGTTGTTCAAGCTCGAGGTGCTGAAACAGGCGCGGGTGGTTCCGGCGAATGTTCTCAGCGAATCGATTCAGGCGGACTGGCAGAGTCTTTCAGCGGCTCAGGTGTTCTGGCTGCCGCTGATCGATCACCAAGGTGAGGTGTTTGGCGGTCTGTGGCTGGCGCGGGACCTGCCGTGGAATCCTTCCGAGCAAGTGCTGCTGTCGCAATTGGGTGACACCTACAGCCATGCCTGGCTGGCGCTGCAACCGCGCAAACCGTGGCGACTGCGCTGGACGCGAAAACGTCAGGTGGCGTTGGTCGCGGTGGTGTTGCTCGGGCTGCTCATTCCGGTGCGGCAATCGGTGCTTGCACCGGCCGAAGTTGTTCCGCTGGGCGGCCGAGTCGTTGCGGCGCCGCTGGACGGGGTGATTGCCGAGTTTCTGGTCAAACCCAATCAGACGGTGAAAGCCGGCGACCTGTTGTTGCGCTTTGAAAGCACCACGCTCAGGGCCCAGGCCGATGTGGCCGAGCGCGCCTTGGGCGTTGCTGAAGCTGAGCTGAAGGCCAATTCCCAGCGCTCGTTCGCCGACGCCGAATCGAGCTCGAAAATCGATCTGCTGGCCGCGCGAGTCGAGCAAAAACGTGCTGAGCGGGATTACGCCCGCGAACTGCTCAAACGCAGCGAAGTGCGCGCTGAGCGCGGAGGCATTGCGGTGTTCGCCGACGCGGAGCGCTGGACCGGTAAACCGGTGCAGACGGGCGAGCGGCTGATGGAAATCGCCGACCCGACCCAGGCTGAGTTGCGCATCGAACTGGCGGTGGGCGATGCGATTGCGCTGGAGCCGGGCGCGCAAGTCGCGCTGTTCCTCGACAGCGATCCATTGCAACGGCATCTGGCCAAACTCGAACGCTCGGCCTATGAGGCGCAACCGACTGCGGCCGGGCAGTTGGCTTATCGTCTGGATGCGAATTTCGAGGGTGCCCCGCCGCGCATCGGCCTGCGCGGAACCGCCAAAATTTTCGGCGACCGTGCGCCATTGGCGTTGTACCTGTTGCGTCGACCACTGGCCGGTTTGCGCCAGAGTGTGGGCCTTTAGATGAGCCTGCCAAACCTGCGCGCAGACTTGCAGCTGACGCCTGCATCACCGGCGCTCGATGGCTCGCCGCGCTGGACCCTCGCCGACCCGGTGCGCGGTCGCTATTTCAAACTCGGCGTGGCGGCGATGCGCCTGCTGCGGCATTGGTCCTTGGGTGATCCCGAGCAAGTGTTGCGTGCAGCCAACCGCGAGCCAGGTTTGCCGCTGGATGGCGCGGAGCTTGAGCAATTACTGGGCTTTTTGCGCAGCCACGACCTGATCTCCGCCCTTGATCCGCAACAGCGCGCCAGTTACAGCCTCAAAGCGGCCGCTCAACGTCAATCGATATGGCAGATCTTGCTGCACCAATACCTGTTTTTCCGCATTCCGCTGTGGCGCCCGGACGCTTTTCTCAATCGTGCCTGGCCATGGCTGGAGCGCTTCGGTCCGCGCGCGTTGCGCTACGGATTGCCGGCAACCCTGGGGCTCGGCGTGTTTCTGGTGTCCCGGGACTGGCAGCGCTTTATCGCGACCTTCCCGCATTTGTTCAGCCTCGGCGGCGCGCTGGCGTTTGGCGTGGCGCTGTTCTTTGCCAAGCTCTGTCATGAATTTGGTCATGCCTTCATGGCCAAGCGCGCCGGTTGTCGGGTGCAGAGCATGGGCGTGGCGTTCATGGTGTTGCTGCCGATGTTTTACACCGACGTCAGCGACGCCTGGCGGGTCAATGATCGCCGCGCGCGGCTGCTGATTGGCGCTGGTGGCGTGCTGGCGGAATTGCTTTTAGCGAGCATCGCGCTGCTCGCCTGGTCGCTGCTGCCCGACGGTCCCGGACGCACGGCGGCGTTCATGCTCGCCAGCGCCACCTGGATGACCACACTGGTGATCAACCTCAACCCGTTCATGCGTTTTGATGGCTATTTTTTGCTCAGCGACTATTGGGAAGTCGACAACCTTCAAGGGCGAGCGTTTGCCCTTTGTCGCTGGCGCTTGCGTGAGTTTTTATTCGGTTACGGCGCGCCGGCGCCGGAGCCCTGGTCGCCGAAGATGCAACGGCGTTTGCTGATCTGGGGTTACGGCTCGTGGCTGTGGCGTGCGGCGTTGTTTTTCGGGATTGCGTTGGCGGTCTACCACCTGTTCTTCAAAGTGTTGGGGATTTTCCTGATGCTGGTGGAGCTGGTGTGGTTCATCTTCCTGCCGATCATGAGTGAATGGCGGCAATGGTGGACTCGCCGCGAACAGGCGCATGCGCCTCGGGTGCTGCTCAGTGGCCTGGCCTTGTTTGGGCTGTTGCTGATGCTGGTCGTGCCGTGGCGCAGCGCCGTTGAGTTGCCGACGATGCTGGAGGCTGGCCGCGCCAGTGCCTTGCACGCGCCAGTCGCGGCGCGAGTCAAAACGGTGAATGTTCACGATGGTGAAGCGGTTGCCCAGGGCCAGGTTTTGATTGAGCTGGAATCCCCGGACCTGGATTCGCGTCAGGCTATCGTCCGACGTGAAATCCAGATCCAGCAGTTGCAGATGCGTCGTCAGGCCAGCCGCAGTGAAACCGCCGCCGACGCCGGGATCGTCGAACAGCGCCTGGCCGAAGCGGTCGCCGAATACCGAGGCCTGGCCGCCCAGCGTGAGCGCCTGCTGCTGCGGGCGCCCCACGCCGGCAAGGTGCGCGATCTGTTGCCGCAGTTGGCGGTCGGTCGCTGGTTGTCGATCAAAGAACCGCTGGCGCGGGTGGTCGAAGACGGCGCGCGGTTGCGCGGTTATCTGGCCGAAGCCGAACTGTGGCGCGTGGCACCGGGCGCCACCGGACGGTTCATCGCCGATGATCCGATGCACCCGGCGATCGCCGTTAAATTGACCGAAATCGACACCAACGGCGCGGCGTATGTCGATCAGGAGGCGCTGACGTCCGATCACCACGGGCCGATTGCCGTGCGCCGGGATCCGCACCAACGGGCCGAGCCGGTGCAGGGGCAATACGGGGCGCGGTTGAGCACCCTCGAAGAGGTGCCGACGCCGATGCAACCCTTGCGGGGTGTCGTGGTGTTGCAAGGGCACGGCGAGTCATTGCTGGGCGTCGCCTGGCGGCGCATGGCGGCACTGGGTGTCAGGGAAAGCGGTTTCTAGGGAGAGCAAGCGATGGCGAATAGCGAATCAGTGGCGGCGGATGGTTTGGTGGTGCGGCCATCGCGGATCAGCGATGGGCCTTTTTTGCAGCGCCTTTACCAGGCGGCGCGACCGGACCTGCAATGGATCGACGATGAGCGGGAAGTGGTTGAACAGGTGGTCGCCCAGCAATTTCAGGTGCAGGAGCAAGGTTTGGGTGAGCGTTACCCCAACGCGATGCATTACGTGGTGGAAAAACTCGACACGGCCATCGGCGCGCTGACCACTGATTTTGGCCCTAATGAAATTCGTGTGTTGTACCTGGCGTTCATTCCGCAGGCGCGCGGCCAGGGTTATGGGCGCAAGGTGCTGCATGGTGTGCAAAAGGCCGCACAACAGGTGCGCTGCCCGGTGGCCACGGTGGTCTGGACCAACAATCCCCATGCTCGCCAGCATTACCTGGCGCTGGGGTTTCAGGTTGAAGAGCGAAACCCGGCGGCGGAGCGATTGGTGTGGTATCCGCATAGCTGAATCCACTACCGCTCCCCCTGTAGGAGCGAGCCTGCTCCGGGCGGCGTTCCGACGATAGCGGTGGATCATTCAACATTTTAGGTGAATGACACTCCGCTATCGCGAGCAGGCTCACTCCCACATTGGATTTCGGTGTGTTCAGTTGAAGGCGATGTAGAAATATCCCAAGTCCGGGTCACGTCCCATGGCCGGCACCCGGGAGACGAAGATGTTTTCCACCTGACCCAGTTCCGGCAGTTCCAACGCGCACAACCCATCGACAAACACTGTAGGCTGCAGGCTGTTGAACTCGACACTGAACGGCATCCGCTCGCTCTTGGGCATCCGCGAGCGGGGTGTTTCTTCAAGGCTGTCGATATGGATCGGCAATTCAGTGCCATCCGGCAGCCGCAGCCTCCCGGTCTTGCCCAGCAGCGCCTGAAAGTGTTGGCTTTGCACCTGTTGCAGCATGGCGTCACTCCAAAATTGAAAGTGGCCGGGGGATTGAATCCCCCGGCCGAACCTCAGTTGCGCGAAGGGAATAACCCGTTCAAGGCGATGCTGAAGTTGAGCACCAGGAACGGGTTCATCGTTTCCATGGGCAGGCCATTACCGGCGGACGAGATTTCTCCCGTGACCGTGGTGGCCACGCCTTTGAGTGGCACGGCCGCAGCGCCTTGCGCGTCGGAGTAGATGGTCGCCGAACCCGGACCGCCGCCCGAGGCACCGATGTACGAGTTGGTCGCGGTCGGGTTGGTGGCCGGGTTGCTCGCCGGGCTGGCCAGTTGCAAGGTGGTGCTGGCCGTGAGCCCGGACAAGGCGTGGGTGTGGTTGGGCAGGTTGGTGATGGTGGCTGTGACGTTCTCGGTCCCGGAGAATTCACCGATGACGCGCGGGGTCAGGTTCAGCCCATTGCCCTGTGCTATCGGCATTCGGCCTTGCAGGTTGGGTAGCATGAAGTTGGTGGTGCCATTGCCTCCATAGTAGGTTCCCAGCAGTGAGAACAGCGCCTGGTATTGCGAGATCCCCAGTGTCTGGCCGTTACACAGGGCCCAGCCGTTAGGGGCGAAGTTAAAGGCAAAAGACTGAACAGTGCCCATGAATACTTCCATAGTTCCTTATCCCTCAGGTTAGTTGTCTGGCGCGCCACGCAGATTGCCCGTGCGGGCACATCGTTGCGTACAGCCGACTCCATTCATCTCCGTGGCTGGATCACGCCACGCCAGAGCGTAGTTGATCCGCCAGATTGCCGAATGTCGTTGGTCGTAAAGCCAGCATCGACGACGGCGCTGTCGCTGTCCTACAGTGATTGCAAGCATCAAGGTTTTTCACCGGCAGTCTTGAGGGGAGGCAATGGAGGCGCACAGAGAAACACCGCTTGACGGCACCCAAGGTCCGCACGAGGCACCCGGCGTCTGGGCGATAGTTCAGCGAATGCTGCGATGGGCGCGGGAGCACTGGCTGTTGCCGATCCTGGCCTTGGCCGCGCTGGTGCGTTTCTACGACCTGACGGCGGCGGCTATTTGGGGCGACGAAGGTTCCAGCCTGCTGTTGAGCCAATATTCGTTGAGCGAGATCTGGGTGCATGCCGCCCATGATGTGCACCCGCCGCTGTATTTCATGCTGCTGCATGGCTGGATCGAACTGTTCGGCAATGGCATTTTTTCGATTCGAAGCCTGAGCGCGCTACCAGGGATTGCCACCGTGGTGCTGGGCGTCTGGCTGGTGGACTTGCTCGCCACTCGCCGCGCCGCGTTGTTGGCCGGCGTCCTGTTGGCGCTGCTGCCTACCGCCGTTCGTTACAGCCAGGAAGTGCGCATGTATTCGTTGCTGGGACTGTGGCTGATCGGAGCCACGATCGCCCTGGTTTACTGGATCAAACGCCCGGCACGTAAGCGCTATCTGGTGTTTTATGCACTGCTGATGAGCGCGGCGTTCTACACCCATTACTTCACCGCCCTGTGCGTGCTGTGTCACTGGCTGTATCTGGGGCTGATCCGCGTACAGCCCGGCTATCGCTTGCGGCATATCCAGCAGCCCGGCTGGTGGGTGGCGAACATGGCGATCGTGTTGGTGTACTTGCCGTGGGTGCCCAGCCTGATCGATCTGATTCAACACATGGATCAACTCAAAGCCAATGGCGATGTGGGGTGGGAGACACCGGTCACGTTCGGCTCGTTGCCTTCGATGATCTGGTCGTTCCTGATCCAGGACGATGGCGAGAACCTGCCCACATGGATTTTCATCACGTTACCCTTGGCGTCGCTGGCGTTGGTGTGGGTGGCGCTGGCGCGGGATCGCAGTGTTATTCGTGGCAGTGCATTGGTGGTGATCTACACCATTTTGCCGATATTTCTGGTGTTTTCGGCGTCGTTCATCTCGCCAGTGTTCATCGAACGTTACCTCACCGCGTACGCCCTCGGCTTGCCGATGATTGCCGCATTGGCCATTGATCGCCTGTACGCCGTCTTCCGGGTGTTGGCCGTGACGGTGCTGGTGTTGTTTATCGGCGTCGAACTGGTGGGCCTGAACAACAACGCCACGGTCGATACCAACGATCAAATCAGCGTCATGGTCGACTACGTAAACCAGCACTTCGTTGCCGGTGACCGGATCGTCACCAGCGACATGCTCTGGTACCTCAGTTACGTCTATTACAACCGCACTGACGCCAAACCGCTGCTGTACACGCCGCCGTTGGCCAATGGAGCGTCGAGCCGGCCGAATGCTTATGGTTTCGGCACGCTGGTGTCTCAGGATATTTACCTCGACAGCCTCGGTAATTTGCCCAAAGGCACCGGCCGGGTGTGGTTGATCGGCACGATCGATTTGCCGAACGAATTCGCGCCGTTGCCCGCAGGCTGGCAAAACGTTGGCGTAACGCAGGCGGGAGGCGCCAACGCGCGTTTGTTCGTGTTGCATTGAGCCTGTAACCAAAATCTCGTTTTTCAGACGATTTAGATTCGATTTGATATCAAAACACCATTACCCGTAAGCCTGTTCATGGTCTACGCTCCGTCATACATAAAGGACTTATGACTAGGGTGAAGGGATTGTCACACTTCCATTTTATTTCCGGCTTGCCGCGCTCAGGCTCGACCCTGCTTTCTGCGATTCTTTTGCAGAACCCGCGCTTTCATGCCGGCATGACCAGCCCCGTTGGCGCCCTGTTTTCCGGTGTTCTGGAGCAGTGCAGCGCCGGCAGCGAGTTCGGTGCGGTGATCGATACCGATCTGCGCCGCCGTTTGCTTCGCGGTCTGTTCGATTCCTTTTACGCCGACAAGGCCGACAAACCGGTGGTGTTCGACACCAATCGGTTATGGAGTTCGCGCCTGCCGGCCATCAGCGACCTGTTCCCTCAAGCCAAGGTCATTGCCTGCGTGCGCAATGTCGCCTGGGTCATGGACAGCATCGAGCGTTTATATCGCGCCAACCCCTTTGAAAACACCAAGCTGTTCGGCGACGGGGTCGAGCGCAATACGGTCTACAGCCGTTGCGAAACCCTGGCGCAACGCAATCGCCTGGTGGGGTTTGCCTGGGCCGCGCTCAAGGAAGCCTATTACGGCGAGCACGCCGATTCGTTGTTGATTGTCGATTACGACTTGCTGACCCAGGCCCCTGATCGGGTCATGCGGCTGGTCTACGACTTCATCGGCGAACCCTGGTTCGAGCATGACTTTGACAACCTCGCCTACGACGCGCCGGAGTTCGATCAAGCCCTCGGCGTCTCCGGCCTGCACAGGGTCAAACCCAAAGTCGAGCTGCAATCGCGGCGCACGATCCTGCCACCTGATTTGTTCAAGCAATACGCAGAATTGTCCTTTTGGCTCGATGGCTCAGCCAGCGCCGCCAATGTCATTCGTATGAAAGCCGATGCCGCGATCAGTTGATCGCGGCATTTTCATTTTCGCGTCACGAAAGTTCGAGTCCGGGTGAGCAGCATGTGGTGGAGCAACGGCAAGTCGCGAGTTACCGAAGGCGCACGGGCGCTGGCCTCGCCAATGATCATGTCCCTGGAGCCGCGCATGCTGTTCGACGGCGCGGTCGCGGCTACGGTGGCGGATGCCGCTCAGCCTGACAGCCATCCCACCGCCGATGCGGCCAAAACGCCGACGGCCGATCAAGCGGTGGCCAGCAAAGACACCCACGGCCAGGCCGATGCGACGCCTGCGACGGCGCCCGTTGCCGTGCCGGGGCAGAGCGTGGTGTTCGTCGATTCCCGGGTCAAGGACGCCGACAGCCTGCTCAAGGGTGTGGCGCCTGGTACTCAAGTGGTTCAGCTGGATGCGAGCAGGGACGGTTTGCAGCAGATTGCCGACTACCTCGATCACCATCAGGGCATCAGTTCGGTGCAGATCATTGCCCATGGCAACGCAGGCGATCTATGGCTGGGCGACAGCTATCTATCGGCCGACAACGTTGCGGCCCGCAGCGCCGTGCTGGCGGAAATCGGCAAGGACATGAATGTCGGCGGCGACATCATGATCTACGGCTGCTACACCGCCGAAGGTGAGCGTGGCTTGAATTTTGTCGACTCGCTGGCGCAATTGACCGGCCGCGATGTGGCCGCTTCGAGCAATCGGACCGGGATCGGTGGCGATTGGAATCTGGAGATCGTCACCGGCAACATCGAAAGCGCCAACGTCCTCTCGACTATGGCCATGAGTGAATATCAATGGGGCCTGGCGACCTGGACCGCCACCAACAATGCCAACACCGGGGTTGGCTCATTACGGGCCGCCATCGCCTCGGCGCAGAACGGCGATATCGTCACCTTCAGCACCGGCATGACGGTGCAGCTGACGTCCGAACTGCTGATCAACAAGAACATCACCGTCGATGGCGACCTGAACAATGACGGCGCGGCTGAAGTGATTCTTGATGGTCAGTACAAGACCCGAGTGATTGAAATCGCGGCGGGCAAAACCGTGACCCTTGATGGCCTGTTGATCACCCGAGGCCTGGTGTCGGGTACTGGCGGCAACGGTGGTTACGGTGCCACCGGGGCGATGGCCGGGGGGATCTTCAACGCAGGGAACTTGACCCTGAACAACGTGACCGTGACCTCCAACGGTGCTTCCGGTGGCGGTGGTGGCGGCGGTGTCACGGGCGCTTTTTACGGCGGCGGCGGTGGCGGTGGCGGCGGTCTGGGCGGCCAGGGCGGCGGGCATGGCGGTTCGGCAGGCCCGGGTACCGGCACGTTGGGCGGCCAGGCGGGCAGCGGCGGTGTCGGCGGTTACGGCGGCGGTTATGACGCGACCCACATGGGCGGTCGCGGCGGTACCACCACTGGCGGCGCCGGTGGGGTGGGCGTTTCCTATTACAGCAACGGCGGTAACGGTTCGACGGCCACCAACGGCACGATTTCCATTGGTGGCGGTGGCGGCGGGGCCGGTTGGGACAAGGTGGGTGGCGCCGGCGGCAACGCGGTGGGCGGGATCTACAACGCCAGCAGCGGCACCATCACCATCATCGGCACTTCGACCATCAGCAACAACATCGGCGCCGGTGGTGGCGGTGGCGGTGGCGGTGGCCAAGGCAGCAATGCCAGCAATGGCGGCATCGGCGGCCGGGGCGTCGGCGCGATCTGGAACAAAGGCACACTGCTGATGACGGCCGCCAATTTCGCCGCGCTGGCCGGTAATGCCGCGGCCAGTGGTGCAGGCGGTACCGCGCAGGGCGGAGGTACAACCGGCACCTCGCCGACCTCCTTCGCGACCATCTACAACGACGGCGGTGTACTCAACACTGCGTATTCGCCGCCGCCGACCGCGACCATTGTGGTCGCCGACACCACACTGAGCATCGGCGAAACGTCTTTAGTGACGATCACCTTCTCCGAGGCCGTGACCGGTTTCACCAACGCCGACCTGACCATCGCCAACGGCACCTTGAGTGCCGTCAGCAGCAGCGATGGCGGCATCACCTGGACGGCAACGTTCACGCCGACTGCCAGTATTTCCGATACGACCAATTTCATTACCCTGGACAACACCGGAGTGATAAACGGTCTGGGCACTGCCGGCGTCGGTACCACCAACTCCAATAACTACGTCGTCGACACCGCGCGCCCGACCGCCACAATTGTCGTGGCGGACAATGCGTTGAAAATCGGCGAAACCTCGCTGGTGACATTCACCTTCAGCGAAGCGGTCAGCGGGTTCACTAATGCGGACCTGACTATCGCCAACGGCACCTTGACCGCCGTGAGCAGCAGCGATGGCGGCATCACCTGGACGGGAACCTTGACCCCGACTGCCAGCATCACCGATACGACCAACCTGATCACCCTGGACAACACCGGGGTCAGCGACCTGGTGGGCAACACCGGCAGCGGCACCACCGATTCGAACAACTATGCCATCGACACCGTGCGGCCAACGGCGACCATTGTGGTGGCGGACAATGCGCTGAAAATCGGCGATACCTCGCTGGTGACATTCACCTTCAGCGAAGCGGTCAGCGGGTTCACCAACGCGGATTTGACCATCGCCAACGGCACGTTGACGGCCGTGAGCAGCAGCGACGGCGGCATCACCTGGACCGCCACGTTCACGCCTTCCGCGAGCATCAACGACACGACCAACCTGATCACCCTGGACAACACCGGGATCGCGGACCTGTCGGGCAACACCGGCACTGGCACCACCGATTCGAACAACTATGTGATCGACACAGTACGTCCGACCGCAACCATCGTCGTGGCCGACACTGCGCTGAAAATCGGCGAAACCTCGCTGGTGACCATTACATTTGCCGAGGCAGTGACCAGTTTCACCAACGCGGACCTGACCATCGCCAACGGCACCTTGACGGCCGTGAGTAGCAGTGACGGCGGCATCACCTGGACCGCGACCTTCACGCCAACCGCCAGCATCACTGACACGACCAACCTGATCACTCTGGATAACACCGGGGTCAGCGATCAGTCCGGCAACGCGGGCAGCGGCACTACGGATTCGAACAACTACGCGATCGACACCGTGCGGCCAACAGCAAGCATCGTGGTAGCGGACGCGGCATTGAAAATCGGCGAAACCTCGCTGGTGACCATCACCTTCAGCGAAGCGGTCAGCGGGTTCACTAATGCGGACCTGACGATTGCCAACGGCACCATGACGGCGGTGAGCAGCAGCGACGGCGGGATCACCTGGACCGCCACGTTCACGCCTTCCGCGAGCATCAACGACACGACCAACCTGATCACCCTGGACAACACCGGGATCGCGGACCTGTCGGGCAACGCCGGTAGCGGCACCACCGATTCCAATAACTATGCCATCGACACCGTGCGCCCGACCGCCACGATTGTGTTGGCCGATAGCGCCCTGACAGCGGGTGAAACCTCGCTGGTGACGATCACCTTCAGCGAAGCGGTCAGCGGTTTCACCAACGCGGATTTGTCCATCGCCAACGGCACATTGACGGCGGTGAGCAGCAGCGACGGTGGCATCACCTGGACGGCGACCTTCACGCCCACCGTTGGCGTGAATGACTCAAGCAACGTCATCACCCTGAACAATACCGGTGTGGCGGACGTGTCCGGCAACTCGGGTAGCGGCACCACCAACTCGGGCAACTACACGATCGACACCGTACCGCCGACCGCCACCATCGTGGTTGCCGACAGCGCGCTGAAAATCGGCGAAACATCCCTCGTAACCATCACCTTCTCAGAGGCCGTGACCGGTTTAACCAACGCCGACCTGACCATCGCCAACGGCACATTGACCGCGGTGAGCAGCAGCGACGGCGGCATTACCTGGACGGCGACTTTCACGCCAACTGCCAGCATCACCGATACGACCAACCTGATCACCCTGGACAACAGCGGCGTGCAGGCCACCAGCAGCGGTAACGTGGGCAGCGGCACCACCGATTCCAACAACTACGCCATCGACACCGTGCGCCCGACGGCCACGGTCGTGGTGGCGGACACTGCATTGAAAATCGGCGAAACCTCGCTGGTGACCATCACCTTCAGTGAAGCGGTCAGCGGTTTCACCAACGCCGATTTGACCATCGCCAACGGCACATTGACGGCGGTGAGCAGCAGCGACGGCGGCATCACCTGGACGGCAACCTTTACCCCGAGCGCCAGCATCAACGACACGACCAACCTGATCACTCTGGACAACACCGGGATCGCGGACCTGGCGGGCAATGCCGGTAGCGGTACAACCGATTCCAATAACTATGTGATCGACACGGTTCGCCCTACGGCGACCATCGTTGTGGCCGACCCGACCCTGAGTGCCGGCGAAACCTCGCTGGTGACCATTACGTTCTCAGAGGCGGTCAGCGGTTTCACTAACGCTGACCTGACCATCGCCAACGGCACCTTGACGGCCGTGAGCAGCAGCGACGGCGGCATCACCTGGACCGCGACCTTCACGCCCACCGTTGGCGTGAATGACTCAAGCAACGTCATCACCCTGAACAATACCGGTGTGGCGGACTTGGCTGGCAACACGGGCAGTGGCACTACCAACTCCGGCAACTACACCGTCGATACCGTGCTGCCGACCGCCACTATCGTGGTCGCCGATAACGCGCTGAAAGTCGGCGAAACATCGCTGGTAACCATTACGTTCTCTGAAGCGGTGACTGGCTTCAGCAACGCCGACCTGACCATCGCCAACGGCACGTTGACGGCGGTGAGCAGCAGCGACGGCGGCATCACCTGGATAGCGACCTTCACGCCGACTGCCAGCATCACCGATACGACCAACCTGATCAGTCTGGACAACAGCGGTGTGCAAAATGCTTCGGGCAACGCCGGCAGCGGCACTACCGATTCCAACAACTACGCCATAGATACCGTGCGACCAACCGCGACCATCGTCGTCGCGGATCCAACACTGGCGCTTGGCCAAACCTCGCTGGTGACCATCACTTTCAGCGAAGCGGTGACCGGTTTAACCCTTGCCGACTTCACTGTCGATAACGGCACCCTGAGCGGCCTGAGCACCAGCGATAACATCACCTACACCGCGACTTTCACGCCGGCGGCGAGCATCAACGATACGACCAATATCATCACGCTGGACAACACCGGCATTGCGGACGCGGCCAGTAACACTGGCTCGGGTACCACCGATTCCAACAACTACGTGATCGACAGCCTGCGTCCGACCGCCACGATTGTGGTCGCCGACAGCACGCTAAGCGCCGGCGAAACGTCGTTGGTAACCATCACGTTCAGCGAGGCGGTCAGCGGTTTCGACAACAGTGACTTGAGCATTCCTAACGGCACCTTGAGCGCGGTCAGCAGCAGCGACGGCGGCATCACATGGACCGCGACCTTCACGCCGACGGTCGGCGTCAGGGACACCACTAACCTGATCAGCCTGAACAATGGCGGCGTGGTCGACATTGCCGGCAACGCGGGCAGCGGCGTCACCCATTCGGCGAACTTCACCATCGACACCGTGCTGCCGACAGCCACCATCGTCGTCGCCGACAATGCGCTGAGCGTCGGTGAAACGTCGCTGGTCACTATTACCTTCAGCGAAGCCGTCAGCGGTTTCAGCAATGCCGACCTGACCATCGCCAACGGCACCTTGAGCGCCGTCAGCAGTGGCGATGGCGGCATCACCTGGACGGCAACATTCACCCCAACCAACGCCATCACCGACACCAGCAACCTGATCACCCTGGACAACACGGGTGTGCAAAACGCCTCGGGCAATGCCGGCAGCGGTACAACCGACTCGAACAACTACGCCATCGACACACAGCGTCCAACCGCGACCATCGTAGTGGCTGATGCAGCGCTGGGCGTTGGCCAGACCAGCCAGGTGACCATCACCTTCAGCGAGGCGGTGAGCGGTTTCACCAACTCGGATTTGACCATCGCCAACGGCACGTTGGCTGCGGTGAGCAGCAGCGACGGCGGCATTACCTGGACGGCGACCTTCACGCCAACCGCCGGCATCACCGACACGACCAACCTGATCACTCTGGACAACACCGGAGTCGCGGACCTGTCGGGCAACGCCGGCAGCGGCACCACCGACTCCAACAATTACGCTATCGACAGCCAGCGCCCGACCGCGACCATCGTGTTGAGCGATACAACCCTGAAACCGGGCGAAACCTCGCTGGTGACCATCACCTTCAGCGAGGCGGTGAGCGGTTTCGACAACAGCGATTTGGGCGTCGCCAACGGTACGTTAAGCAATGTCAGCAGCAGCGACGGCGGTATCACCTGGACCGGGACGTTTACCCCGACCATCGGCGTGACCGACGCCACCAATCTCATCACCCTGAACAACACCGGCGTCTTGGACCTGGCCGGAAACGCGGGCTCAGGCACGACCAACTCCGCCAACTATGTGGTGGAGACCCAGGTGCCGACCGCAACCATCGTGGTGGCCGACAATGCCCTCAAGGCCGGTGAAACCTCAGGGGTGACTATCACCTTCAGCGAAGCGGTGAGCGGTTTCACCAACGCGGACCTGACCATTGCCAACGGCACGCTGAGCAACGTGTCGTCCAGCGATGGCGGCGTTACCTGGACCGCCACCTTCACGCCCACCATCAATGTGACCGATACCAGCAACCTGATCAGCCTGGACAACAGTGGTGTGACCAACGCTTCGGGCAACAGTGGCGTGGGCGTAACCGATTCCAATAACTACGCCATCGACACGGCGCGGCCGACGGCGACCATTGTGGTGGCGGATAACCGCTTGGGCATCGGCGAGACGACCACGGTCACCATCACCTTCACCGAGACGGTCTCAGGTTTCGACCTGTCGGACCTCAGCGTTGCCAATGGCACCTTGTCCAACCTGCTCAGCAGCGATGGTGGCAAGACCTGGACCGCCACGCTGACCCCGACAGCCAACATCAACGACACCTCCAACCTGATCCTGCTCGACACCGGCAACGTGGCCGACGCTGCTGGCAACCTCGGCGCGACAATCGCGATCTCCAACAATTACGCGCTCGATGCGACTCGGCCGACCGCCATAATCGTCGTTGCCAACCCGAACCTGAGCATCGGCCAGACCACGCTGGTGACGATCACCTTCAGCGAAGTGGTAAGCGATTTCGATCTGTCGGACCTCAGCGTCACCAACGGCGAATTGACCAACCTGACCAGCAGCGATGGCGGCAAGACCTGGACGGCGACCTTCACGCCGACTGCGAGCATCACCGACCCGAGCAACTTCATCGCGCTGGACACCAGCAACGTCAGCGACGGTTCGGGCAATACCGGCATTGGTGTGGCGGTGTCCAATAACTACACCATCGACACCGTGCCGGTGCAGACGCCTGCCGTGGTCGTGACGCCCGACCCGCTGGCCCGGGTCCCACCACCGGTGACCGTATCCGATCAGCCCAACGTACCACTGCAACCGATCATCTTTGCCCCACCCACCGGTGATCTCGGCTCACCGCTGACCTTCATCCCATTGTTCGAAAGCCGCGTGATCGGCAATGGCATCCGGCCGCTGGGCGACATTTTCATAAACCACGGCGCGCTGGCGCCCAGCTTCATCGCACAGGTATTCAGCAGCAGCGACAGCGGTGGCGAAGGCTCTGGCCAGGGGTTCCTCGGTGTTGGTGGTGGCGATGGCGGGGTGTTCAGCACCAGCACGCTGTCGAGCCTGTTCAATCAGGACACCGGCAGCGAGCGAGGTGAGCTGAATTCTTTCGGCAGTCATTCGATCAAGGGCGGAGATGTTTCCCAAGGGCTGCGCGGCGTGTTTGGCGCGTTGACATTGAACCAGCAATTGCAACAGATCAAAGACACCGAGCAACGGCAGGTCGACACCCTGGCCGCGGCGTTGAAGCAAGGCGGCATCAGCGAAATGCAGGCATGAAAAACCCTTAAAACAATGCAGTACCCAGGGGCAGTCAAGGATGAATAGAAGTCACATGTTGTTCGGCGCCAGCCTGCTGGCGCTTGCGATAAGCGGATGTGCAGTCACCAGTGAACCGATTGAACGCAGGGTCAGCGAACAGCGCGCCAGGAGCGACCTGCAGAACATGTACAAGGATCAGGAGCCCCTCAGCGGTCCGCTGACCCTGCATCAAGCCATGGCCCGCGCGGTGAAGTACAACCTCGAAGGCCGGCTCAAAATCATGGAAGAGGCCCTGGCCAAGCGCCAACTCGACCTCGCCAGTTTCGACATGTTGCCGCGCATGGCGCTGGACGCCGGGTACGTCGGCCGCAACAACGTCAACGCCTCCAGCAGCCAGAGCGTACGGACCGGCACTCAGTCTTTGGAGCCATCGACCTCTCAGGACCGCGACCGTGACGTCGCTGACCTGACCATGGTCTGGAACGTGCTCGATTTTGGCGTCAGCTACATCAGCGCCAAGCAACAGGGCGACCAGCGACTGATCGTTCAGGAACGTCGGCGCAAGGTGATCAACACCATCGTTCAGGACGTGCGCTCGGCCTATTGGCGAGCCATGGCCGCCGAGCGTTTGCTCAAACAGATCGACAGCCTCATGGCCCGGGTCGACACCGCGCGCGGCAACAGCCAAAGCATGAGCCAGCAGCGAATCGGCGATCCGATTCAGGCACTGGGTTATCAACGCTCGCTGATCGAAGCCACTCGCCAACTGGAAGAACAGCGTCGTGCGCTGTCGCTGGCGAAAACCGAACTGGCGACCCTGATCAATCTGCCGCTGGGCACCGACCTGACCTTGGCGACCCAGGACGACTATGTCATTCCGGAATTGAAAGTTGACCTCGCCAGCCTGGAACAGGAAGCCCTGACCAGTCGTCCCGAGCTGCGCGAACAGGATTACCAAAGCCGCATCAGCGCGGCCGAAACCCGCAAAGCCATGTTGCGGCTGCTGCCGGGGCTGGAGTTCTCGGCCGGCGGGCATTACGACAGCAACTCGTTCCTGGTGGAGCAGGGCTGGGCCGACTACGGCGTGAAAGTGACGTGGAACCTGTTCAACGTGATCTCCGCACCGGCGGCGATCAACGTTGCCAAGGCCGGCGAAGAAGTCGCCGCAGCGCGCCGTCAGGCCATGTCGATCGCGGTGCTGGCGCAACTTTATGTGGCCAACGCCAACTACCGCGAGGCGTTGCGGCAGTTCAAGACCAATCAGCAACTGTCGGACATTGACGGACAGATCGTTGGCCAGCTGCGCAACCGTTATCAGGCGGCCAGTCTGGGTGAACTGGACTTGATCCAGGGCGAACTGAACACCTTGCAGGCCGATTTGCGTCGCGACCTGTCGTACGCCGATCTGCGTAACGCTTACGGCCAGATTTTTGCCAGTGCGGGGCTCGATCCGCTGCCGGATCAGGTGCAATCCACCGAAGTGCAATCCATTGCCACCGCATTGGCCACCCGCGAAGCAGCGTGGGCGGCCGGTAATATCACGACGCCGGTGACCCATGCCCAGGTCCAATAACCTGCTGGCACCGACGGCGAGCATCAGCCGCGAACAACGAGAGGTCCGTAACGGCCATCGCGGCACGGCGATTTTGCTGACCGGTTTGCCGGCGGCGGGCAAATCGACCCTGGCCCAGGCGCTGCACGCCGAACTGTTCGAGCACGGCGTGCAGAGCATCGTGCTCGATGGCGACGGGCTGCGGGTCGGGCTCAATCGCGATCTCGGTTTTGCCGACAGCGATCGCCTGGAGAACATCCGTCGCGCCAGCGAAGTCGCGGCGCTGCTGGTGGAGAACGGGCAGATCGTCATCCTGGCGATGATCACGCCGCTGGTGGAGTTGCGTGAGGTGTTTGCCCGGCGACTGGGCGAGGATTACCGCGAGGTCTGGTGCAGCGCTTCCCTGTCGGTGTGCGAGCAGCGCGACCCGAAAGGTCATTACGCCCGAGCACGACGGGGTGATTTGCCAGGATTTACAGGTGTGTCTGCGCCGTATGAACCGCCGCCGTCCGCCTCCCTGGTGCTCGATACCGGCGTGCAGTCGGTTGAGGCTTGTCTCGATCACTTGCTGACCTGGCTCGGCGAGTGTGCGGTGTTGCCGAAGCGATGAACCGACCGGCGTTCTCGCGCTTGCCGGTGATGGTGGATTTGCCGCTGCTGTTGCAGGCGCTGGCGGCGATTGGCGACGACGCGTGGCAGGCTCATTTCAATAGCGCTTACTACGCAGGGGAATGGAGCGGTGTCGCGCTGATTTCGGCGGCGGATGCGTTGACTGAATTGTCGCCCGGGCGCGGTGAACCGTTGTTGCGCGCGCCGTGGTTGCGGGATGTCCGATGGCAGCAAGGATTGCGCGATCTGCCACTGGACATCGTCTGCGCGCGGCTATTGCGGCTGGGTCCGGGTGGGCAGATTCACGAGCATCGCGACTACGACCTTGGCGGGCCAGACGCTGATCTGCGCCTGCATATCCCGCTAGTCAGCGCGCCTCACGTGGACTTTATGCTGGACGGCCAGCGCATGCCGATGGCTGCCGGTGAGTGCTGGTTTCTCGACCTGTCACGACCTCATCGTGTGGACAATCGTGATACTCAAGCGCGCATTCATCTGGTGCTTGATTGCCGGCCCGGTGCCTGGCTGGATCAGGCGATATCTGACGGGCTGGCGACGACGCCGCGTCCTGATGTCGGTCATGGATTTTTTGCGCAGTTCAACGCGCTGGTGGAAAGCGATCCACAACTGAGTAAAACCTTGCAGGGTATGCAGGACAGCGAAGCGTTTATCGCCCGCGCGCTGGAACTGGGGGCCGAGCGGGGTTTGCCATTTACCCGCGAACAACTGCGTGCGGCGATGCGCGACGGTCGGCGTCGATGGAACGAACAATGGAGCGCCTGAATCTCGAGGGGTGGTTGCCGATTCGCGTCTGGCCGGTCGCAGGTCAGTGGCGGGTTGACTGGTGCTGGTTCGGCGACACGCGGCTGCATCAACCGTTTTTTCGCGATGCGGTGGAGGACGCGTTGAGGCTACCGTTCAATCAGGCATTTCGCCGGGAAACGCCGTTGTCGGCGCTCACTGACTGGCAGGTGTGCAGTCCTGGACTGACGCCCAGTGCCTTCATTTTTCATGCGTCCCGCTGCGGTTCGACCCTGGTCAGTCAGATGCTCGCCCGACTCGACAGCCACATCGTCATCAGTGAGCCACCGCCGTTGGATGCTTTGCTGCGCAGTGATTTGCCGTTAGCCGAAAGGCGTGCCGCCATTAAAGGGTTGTTGTCCGCCTATGGCCAGCGTCGGCTCGGCGTCGAGCAGCGACTGGTGATCAAGCTCGATGCCTGGAACATCGCTGAACTGCCTCTGTTGCGCGAGTGTTTTCCCAAGACACCGTGGTTGTTTTTGTACCGTGATCCGCTGGAAATTGCTGTTTCGCATCTGCGTCGCCCGGGCATGCACATGGTGCCGGGGATGATTGATGAGCTGCCATTTGATGGCCGCGAGGATTACATCGCCCGTCGGTTGGGAAGGTTGCTGGAATCGGGGTTGGCGTACTGTCGGGAATTTGGTGGGTTGGCGGTGAATTACAGCGAATTGCCGGGGGCGATGGCGGGGCGGTTGGCTGAGTTTTTTGGGTTGGATGATGTGCAGCGTGAGCAAGTATTTGCGGCGGTGGGGCAGCATGCCAAGCAGCCGTCAGATGTGTTTGTCGGGGACAGTGATAGCAAGCGCCGCGAGGCCTCAGTGCTGTTGCACGAACGTGTGGAGCGTTGGGCGCGAGTGCCTTATGAGGCATTGGAAAAAGATCGCCGTGATAATCGCTGATTCATTCATTGACTGTACTGACGCCATCGCGAGCAGGCTCGCTCCTACATTTGGAATGCATTCCCCTGTAGGAGTGAGCCTGCTCGCGAAAGCGGTGGTCAATTCAACACAAATCTACCTGGCTAAACCTTGACCCGAGCCTGCATAACCTCCGACTCCTCCCAATGATCCAGCGCTCGCTCGACGAGCAACTGCACGCCATCGGCCATGCGACTGAGCGCCAAGGCTACCGAGCGCCGTGTCCCGTCCACATCGTCCGCCAGATTGGCAGCGATGGCGCTGATGGACAGCAAGTCTTCGGAGGCGTTGGCCAGAAGGGATTCGGTCTTGACATCGGGGGCGACGGTGAAGAGGTTGCCTTTGCGGTGTTTGGGCGGTTTTTCGGTGGTCGGGGGGAAGTAGTGGGTGAAGGCGCGGTCGGCGGCTTCTTTGAGTTTTTCGTCTTCGAGGGAATTTTCGGAATCGGTTCCAGAGTTCTCTGGAGGATTCGGAGTAATTTTGTGCATATATAAAAGATCCTAAACAGTAAGTGGGGGCCGTCACCGTTCGCTTGCACGCGAATAGGGTGGCGGCCGTGCGCAGGTGTGCAAGACCGGGACTGTTTAGGACACCCAGCAGATCCGAGGATCTCCTGCGCGCAGCCGCCATAAAGCAATGAGCCATGGCAATTGCGACCTAAACAGTTTCGTCGGACTTGCACGTCCGTGTCACCGATTATTCAGTGACAAAGCCAGACTAGACCTAGGTTTGGGCCGGAACAAGTTCACCAACACCACTACAACTTGAAGGAAATCTCCGACGGGGTTACCGGACGTTGG
Source organism: Pseudomonas fluorescens (assembly GCF_000968015.1). Taxonomy (GTDB): domain Bacteria; phylum Pseudomonadota; class Gammaproteobacteria; order Pseudomonadales; family Pseudomonadaceae; genus Aquipseudomonas; species Aquipseudomonas fluorescens_W. The sequence goes on along the minus strand of NZ_LACH01000001.1, from coordinate 237,085 downwards.
TGTCTGTGGGGAAGGTCAAAAGATCGCAGCCTTCGGCAGCTCCTACAGGTGTACGCCGCGCCCATGTAGGAGCTGCCGAAGGCTGCGATCTTTTGGGGCTATCAGGATTTGGACGACAAATCCGCCATCCCCTTGAGCAACTCGATCGGCAGCGGAAAGACAATCGTCGAACTCTTGTCCCCGGCAATCGAACTCAATGTCTGCATATACCGCAACTGCATGGCCCCAGGCTGGCGCCCAAGCATTTCGGCGGCCTGCATGAGTTTTTCCGAGGCCTGCAATTCGCCTTCAGCGTGGATCACCTTGGCCCGGCGCTCCCGTTCGGCTTCGGCCTGTTTGGCGATGGCGCGGATCATCGATTCGTTGAGGTCCACGTGCTTGATCTCGACGTTGGCGACCTTGATGCCCCAGGCGTCGGTCTGGGCATCGAGCACTTGCTGGATGTCGATGTTCAACCGCTCACGTTCGGCCAGCAATTCATCGAGTTCATGTTTACCGAGCACGGCTCGCAACGTGGTTTGAGCCAATTGGCTGGTGGCCATGAGAAAGTCTTCGACCTGGATGATCGCCTTTTGCGGATCGAGGACGCGGAAATACAGCACCGCGTTGACCTTGACCGAGACGTTGTCGCGGGTGATCACGTCTTGCGGCGGAACGTCGAGGACCACGGTACGCAAGTCGACGCGAACCATTTGCTGCACTACCGGAATCAGCAGGATCAGGCCAGGGCCTTTGACCTGCCAGAAGCGTCCGAGCTGGAAGACCACTCCGCGCTCGTATTCGCGCAGGATGCGGAAGGTCGACCCCGCCAGTGCAATCACCAGTAACAGCAGCGCGGCAAAACCCAGTTGCAGGCCCATGGTTATTCTCCACCTGGCGCCGCGTCAGCCGCGGCCACTTCCAGCAATAATCCCTTGCGTGCCACCACCCGGACCCGTTGCCCGGGTTGCAGCGGCGTGGCGCTGAGTACTTGCCACTTTTCTCCTTGCAGGTGCACCCAACCGTTGTAGGCATTGCCGGCCAGCGACATCACCGGGGTCACACTACCCACCAGTCCTGCATCGCCACTGACGTTTTCGCGCGGTCGGGTTTTCAGGGCGTGGATCAGCAGGAAAATCAGCAACAGGGCACTGATCAGTCCCAGGCCGATCATCAACGGAACCGGCACCTCGGTGTTGGTCAGAATCACCGCACCGATCACGAACATCACAATGCCGCCCAGACCGATCACGCCGTAATTGGGCAGGGCCGCTTCGGCGACCAGAAACGCGATGCCGAACGTGATCAGCCAGATCCCGATGGGGTTGGGCACCAGCAGGACGACGGTGTCCGCCGCGAATACCGAACCGCTCAAGGCCAACAGCAGCGCAACTGCACAACAACGAGTGTTCACTTGACCCTCCGGGAGAGTCATTGATGGTTCTTTATACAGTCTAGCTGAGCTCTGAATTGTACGAATTTTGATCAGTTGTTGACGTTGTTCCGGCGGGCAGATTTCCCGCGCGATGGCGCCAGCGGGCCTAGACTTTTAGTGGAGAGAAAAGGTTTAACCATCGTCCGCGAAACGTTGTTGCGGACTCCGAGGTGCATCATGCGTATGGCAAGAACTGTGCAGGACAGCCTGAACAAGGCTCAATGCGAATTTGACGTCGTCACCCATCCGCACTCGGCCAGCAGCCTTGAAACGGCGCGGGTCGCGGGTATTCCTGCCGAACGGGTGGCCAAATCGGTGATCCTCGACGACCACCACGGCCATTACCTGATGGCTGTGCTGCCAGCGAGCCGTCACCTGGACCTGAGCAAAGTACGCGGCAGTGGCGAATGGCAGATCACCCGGGAAAGCACCCTGGCGCATCTGTTCCAGGACTGCGAACGCGGCGCGGTGCCTGCGCTGGGCGAATCCTATGGCCTGGACATGGTCATCGACCCACTGCTGACCCGGCAAAAAGACATCTACCTGGAGGCTGGTAACCACAACAACCTGGTGCACATGAGCGTGCCGGAATTCCTGAAAATGGTGCCGCATGCTGAAGTGTGCGAGTTGAGTCAGTAGCTTTTCGGTGTCAGTAACACCGCCATCGCGAGCAAGCTCGCTCCCACAGGGGTACGCGATTCCTGTGGGAGCGAGCTTGCTCGCGATTGACTGCGAAGCAGTCACCCTCCATTTCAAGCATTACAAAGGAGCCCACCATGGAATCCCCAACCCACAGCCTCCCCAACCTGTTCAAACAACTCGGCCTGCCTGATGACGCCGAAAGCATCGACAAATTCATCGCCACCCATTCACCGCTCAAACCCGAATTGCACCTGGCGGATGCGTTCTTCTGGAGCCAGAGCCAAGCGCAGTTTTTGCGCGACGATATTCTGGATGACGCCGATTGGGCTGAGGTGGTGGATCAGTTGGATGTGCTGTTGAGGAAGGGGCGGGGGGTGTAAAAAATCTGAGCGCAAAACCTTGTCACAGCTTTTCTGAAAGGTATTACCTGAGCTGAAGTAGCTTTCATGGCGTTGAGTCCGACCATGAGACCGAGTCATGCAACGTGTTTTGGCAGAAAGAGTCATCAGCATCTCTGAGCTCGCGAAAAACGCAGGAGCTACAGTACGCGAAGCGCAAGCCGGACCTATTGCGGTGCTGGAAAACAATAAGATCAAGGCCTATCTGGTTTCGGCAGATCTTTATGAAGCGATGCTGGTACGTCTAGGCGATTTCAATCAGGCGTCCTGATGGATCGTAAAAAAGCTGTCCGTCCGCCTGAGAATTGTTTCAAAACTTGACCAACTTTCCCCGCAAATGCCATATTGATAGTTAGCAAACTAACAGTGTGTGCATTCCCTCGTGCCGAACAACCTCGACGCTCTCCAGATGAACATCAGCAGCTCCATGGTGGTGGCCGCCAGGCATTGGCGGAAGATCTGCCAGACCACGCTGGTCAACTATGGAATCTCCGAAGCCTGCGCCGCCCCGCTGTTGATGATCGGGCGTTTGGGCGAGGGTGTGCGGCAGGTGACGGTAGCCCAGGCGGCCGGGATGGAGAGCCCATCGCTAGTGCGCCTGCTGGATCAGCTGTGTCATGCCGGCTACGTGTGCCGTACCGAAGACGCCCATGACCGTCGCGCCAAATGCCTGAGCCTGACCGAGACCGGTCGTGAATTGGTGCAAGCCGTCGAAATCGAGCTGGTGCGCTTGCGCCATGAAGTGCTCGAAGGGATCGATCAGAATGATCTGGAAGCGGCGTTGCGGGTTCTGAGGGCTTTTGAATCGGCCAATCATTTACCGGTGATCAACCCTTGAGCGGATTTTTTACCGGCATGCCCCCGGCGCGGGACTGGTTCTACGGTGTGCGAACGTTCGCGGCATCGATGATCGCGTTGTACATCGCCATGCTCATGCAAATGCCCCGGCCTTATTGGGCGATGGCCACGGTCTACATCGTTTCCAGTCCGTTTGTCGGCCCTACCAGTTCCAAGGCGCTGTACCGCGCAGTCGGCACCCTTCTCGGTGCCGCCGCCGCGGTTTTTTTCGTGCCGATGTTTGTCCAGAGCCCCTATGTACTGGTGGTGGTCATTGCGCTGTGGACAGGGATTTTGCTGTTTCTGTCGCTGCACCTGCGCACGGCTAACAGTTACGCCCTGATGCTCGCCGGTTATACCTTGCCGCTGATTGCCCTGCCGGTGGTGAATAACCCCTTGGCGGTGTGGGACATCGCAGAGGCGCGGACGGAAGAAATCTTCCTCGGCATCGCCGTGGCCGCGGTGGTCGGCGCCATGTTCTGGCCTCGGCGGCTGGCGCCGGTGTTCAACGATTCAGTGAACAAATGGTTTGCTGATGCTTCGACTTACAGCCTGCGTTTCCTCAGCCGCAACGTGCAGCCGGACGAAGTCAGTGCGCTACGTTCGTCGATGGTCGCGACCTTCAATACGCTGGAATTGATGATCGGTCAGTTGCCCCACGAAGGCGCACGGCCGCAAACGGTGCGCAACACCAAGGAACTGCGCGGTCGCATGATTCACCTGCTGCCAGTGATCGACGCCCTCGACGACGCGCTCTATGCCCTTGAGCGGCGCACGCCCGAGCTTGTGGATAAGTTCGCGCCGCTGTTGGCCGCGACCACCGAATGGCTCGGCCACAAAGACGCCGACCTCGCCCGCTGGCAAGCGCTGAAAGATCAACTCGAAGCCCTTCAACCGTCCGCCGAAGCGTTGGATGATCGCAAGCAGTTGCTGTTTTCGAACGCCCTGTATCGCCTCGGCGAGTGGATCGATGTGTGGCAGGACTGTCGCAGTCTGCAGTACGCCATCCAGTGCGAAAGCCAGGACAGCTGGCGCGCGGTCTATCGGCACTGGCGGCTTGGTCGGCTGTCGCCGTTTCTCGACCGTGGGCTGATGCTCTATTCGGCGGCGTCCACCGTCACCGCCATCATCGTCGCTTCGGTGCTGTGGATTCTGCTCGGCTGGACCGACGGTGGCGCCGCAGTGATTCTGGCGGCAGTGGCGTGCAGCTTTTTCGCGTCGATGGACGACCCGGCACCGCAGATCTACCGATTCTTTTTCTGGACGGCGATGTCGGTGTTGTTCGCCAGTCTTTATCTGTTTCTGGTTCTGCCCAACCTGCATGATTTCCCGATGCTGGTGTTGGCGTTTGCCGTGCCGTTCATTTGCATCGGCACCCTGACGGTCAAGCCGCAGTTCTATCTGGGCATGCTGCTGACCCTCGTCAACACCTCGTCCTTCATCAGCATTCAGGGCGTCTACGACGCGGATTTCCTCAGTTTCGCCAACTCCAACCTGGCCGGTCCCGTGGGCTTGTTGTTCGCGTTTGTCTGGACCCTGATCGCCCGGCCGTTCGGCGCCGAACTGGCGGCCAAGCGCCTGACCCGTTTCAGCTGGCGCGACATTGTCAGCCTCACCGAACCGGCCACGTTGTCTGAGCACCGGCACTTGGGTGTGCAGATGCTCGATCGCCTGATGCAGCACTTGCCGCGCCTGGCCATGACCGGCCAGGACACCGGCATCGCCCTGAGGGAAGTGCGCGTGGCGCTGAACCTGCTGGATTTGCTCGCCTATACACCGCGAGTCCTCGGCGCACCGCAAGTGCTGCTGCACCAGGTGGTGGCCGAGGTCGGCGAGTATTTCAAGGCCTGCCTAAAGGCTGGCGAGCGGTTGCCGGCGCCGAGTCCGTTGCTGATGACCCTGGATCGCACCCGCCGTGCCCTCAACACGGAGTGCGATGAAGGTGCGCGCCTGCATCTGCTGCACGCCTTGAGCGGCCTGCGTCTGTCGTTGCTGCCAGGGGTGGAATTCGTCGTCGCCGGCGAGCTCGAAGAACCGCTTCCCCATGGCATCGATGGAGCGCCTTTATGATCGGTGATCTGGATATCAGCGGGGTGTTCTTGCCCACGCTGCTGGTGCTGATGGGCATTACGTACGTGTTGTTCCTGCTGGTGCACGGGTTGCTGACGCGTCTGCACTTTTACCGTCTGGTCTGGCACCGGGCATTGTTTAACGTGGCTCTCTACGCTTTGCTGCTCGGCGCCGTGGACTCACTCAGTCGATACCTGATGACATGAAAAAACCTTTTTTGACCATCGGTCGCGTGGTGCTGACCCTGCTGATCGTGACCTTCGCCGTTGTCGTGGTCTGGCGCATGGTGATGTATTACATGTTCGCGCCCTGGACCCGGGACGGCCACATCCGTGCCGACATTGTGCAGATCGCGCCGGACGTGTCCGGGTTGATCCAGCGGGTCGACGTGCGCGACAACCAATTAGTGAAACGTGGCCAGGTGCTGTTCAGCATTGATCAGGATCGTTTCAAACTGGCCCTGCGTCAGGCCAAGGCGGCGGTCGCCGACCGTCAGGAAACCCTGGCGCAGGCGCAACGCGAAGCCAAGCGTAACCGTGGCCTCGGCAATCTGGTGCCGGGCGAGCAGCTGGAAGAGAGCCAGTCCCGGGTGGCCCGCGCCGAAGTGGCGCTGATGGAAGCCCAGGTGGCGGTGGACAGCGCCCAGCTCAACCTCGACCGCTCGACCATTCGCAGCCCAGTGGACGGTTACGTCAACGACCGTGCACCGCGCAACCAGGAATTCGTCACCGCCGGGCGTCCGGTGTTATCGGTGGTGGACAGCAATTCATTCCACATCGACGGTTATTTTGAAGAAACCAAACTGGACGGCATTCATGTCGGCCAGAGCGTCGATATTCGGGTGATCGGCGACCGCGCTCGCCTGCGCGGGCATGTGGAAAGCATCGTCGCCGGCATCGAAGACCGCGACCGCAGCAGCGGCAGTAACTTGCTGCCCAACGTCAATCCAGCGTTCAGCTGGGTGCGGCTGGCGCAGCGGATTCCGGTGCGGATTGCATTCGATGACGTGCCGGCGGATTTCCGCATGATCGCCGGTCGCACGGCGACGGTTTCTATTATGGATGACCACCAGCAGGAGTCCGCGAAATGAGCAGGGTCTCGGGTTTGGCTATCGCCGGATTAGGCCTGTTGCTGTCGGCCTGCCAGGTGGTCGGGCCGGATTATCACTTGCCGGACGAGGCCGCCGTACACCGTGAAGACTTGCAGGGCGACTTGGCGGTGAACGGCAAAAATGTCGTCTCGGCACCGGTGCCCAGCGATTGGTGGCGCTTGTATCAGGACCCGCGCCTCGATCAATTGGTCGAGCAGGCCATGGCCTCCAACACTGATTTACGCGTGGCGGCGGCGAACCTTTCCCGGGCGCGCGCGCAGGTCGATGAAGCTCAAGCGGCAGGTGGCTGGAGCGGCGGGGTGAAGATGGGCGCCCAGCGTTTGCAGGAGTCCGGCGAAGCATTCCTGCTACCGGAGAAAGTGCCGGTGGCCAACGTCGGCGACATTGGCATTACCACCTCGTATCAGTTCGATTTATTCGGCACTTTGCAGCGCGGCATCGAGGCGGCCAAGGCCAATGCCGATGCGACGCAAGCTGCGGCCGATACCGCGAGAATTACCTTGGTAGCCGATGTCGTTCGGGCCTACACCCAAGTCTGCGCGGCCAACGAAGAGCAGGGAATCGCCCAGCATTCCCTCGACTTGCAAGCTCAGAGCACCACGCTGATCCAGCGTCTGCGCGACGCCGGGCGTGGCGATGAAACCCAGGTCACCCGCTCGCAAACCCAATTCAAATCCTTGCGCGCCGACATGCCGCGTTATGAGGCGGCCCGTCAGGCCGGGTTGTTCCGGTTGTCGATGCTGCTGGCCAAACCTGTCGATCAATTGCCGCCAGGCACCAGCGACTGCGCGGAACTGCCGAAGATTGCGCAATTGTTGCCGGTCGGTGACGGCGCGACGTTGCTCAAGCGCCGTCCCGATGTGCGGCAGGCCGAGCGACGACTGGCCGCCGCGACCGCCGGCATCGGCATCGCTACTGGCGAGCTGTACCCGGACATCAGCATCGGCGCGACCGTGGGGACCGTCGGCATCCTGGAAAACCTCGGCAAGCCGGCGACCAATCGCTGGGGCTTCGGGCCGTTGCTGACCTGGACCGTGCCGTCCAACGGCTCCCGGGCGCGAATCCGCGAGGCCGAAGCAACGACCCAAGGCGCGCTGGCGCATTTCGATGGCGTAGTGCTCAACGCCATCCGCGAGACCCAAACCGGCCTGGCCCAGTACTCCGCGTTGTTACAACGTCGCGACGCACTGGCCGACGCCGAGCAATCGGCGCAACTGGCGGCAGACCAGACCCACCGCTTCTTCCAGGCCGGCCGCGCATCGTTCCTGGCGGACCTGCAAGCGACCCGCACCTACACCGACGTGCGGGCGCAACTGGCTTCCGCCAGCACGCAGGTTGCCATGAGCCAGATCGATTTGTTCCTGGCCTTGGGTGGCGGGTGGGAAAGCGGACGAACGCAAGGCACGAACTCCGGCAAACCCTGAGGCCGTTGCTATGCTTTGACTTGATGAGGTCGCGCGTCGAACTCATCAATCAAGGCTCGCGTTGGTCATGGGGATTCCAATAATGAAAAACCCTTATGCTCCCGGCTTCTGGTGCGCTATAGCGGCATTGGTGTTGCTATCGGCCACTTATTTCTACGGCATCATGCTGGCCAACCAGATCGACAAGGCGCTGGTGTTCCTCGACAGCGCCGCGGCACTGATTGCCGTGATGGCAATCGTGGTGGTGGCCTGGGCTTCGGTCCAGGGTCAGCGCATCAAAAAAAGACAGCTCGAACAAGGCAAGACCCTGGTGCTCATCTGGGACACCAAGGTCGCGCTGCGCCGTGTCGAAACGGTGTTCGATCGGTATTTCTGGGGCAGTTACTGGCAACCGGGGCGCACGTTCCAGGAAGTCATGGGCGAACTCACCGGCACGCCGCTGGAAAAAAGCCTCGAAACCCTGAAAAAACAATGTCAGGCGCTGGACAAGCAAGTGTCCGACGACGGCTGGCACTGGCTCAATAACGCCAGGGAACTCTCCGATGTCGCCACCGCCATGGCCCGCGAACGTTACCAACTGGACTTCTGCGACCCGCGCTCGGAATCCCCAAGCGGCACGGCGGTGATCAATCGCGACTTCGAAGTGCTGGTCTATACGTGGACCGCACGGCTCAAGAGCTTTGATCATCAGCTTGATGAGATCGAGGTTCAGTATTCCTGATGCTGTGTTGGCAGGACTGACGCCATCGTCGGATCGCCGCCCGGAGCAAGCTCGCTCCCACAGGAATTGCGCTAAACCTGTGGGAGCGAGCTTGCTCGCGATGGCGATTTTATATCCGCCGAAACTCTCAGCCCCTGCGTACGGTCCATAGACACTCTTTAACCTTTAATCATTGGGCCGCCCCGTGCGCCTGATGCTAATCTCCATCGCACTTTTAACGCAGTCGTGACCGTAACCCGTCATGGGTTCAGGGAAGACGACCACACTTCAAACAACGGACATTGATCGGGTCATTCATGAATAAATCAGCAGGCGTGCTTCTTGGAATCGTCGTTGCCATCGGTGCAATCAGCGCCGGCGGTGCCTGGTACACCGGCACCAAACTCGACGGTGTGCTGAACGCCTCGATCGCCGACGCCAACAAAGAGCTGCAAGCCGCGCTGGTCGGTTCCAACGGCACGGCGTCGCTGGAGCTGGTGTCGCTGGAGCGTCATGTGTTCAGCAGCACCGCACACTACCGCCTCAAGGGCGAGGGCGAGATGTTCGGCGAGGCCCCGGTGGAGTTGCTGTTTGTCGATCACATCGAACACGGTCCGCTGCCGTTTTCGCGCCTGATGTCGTTGAAGTGGCTGCCGGTCCTGGCCACCAGTCACTACGAACTGGAAAGAACGCCTAACACCGAGAAGTGGTTCGCCGCTGCCAAGGACAAGTCCCCACTCACGGGTGTGGTCAACATCGGCTACGACAATGCCACCAACGGCACCCTGCAATTGCTGCCGCTGGACGTGGCGCTTGACGACAAGTCCAACCTGAAATTCTCCGGGCTGAACCTCGATGTCGCCGCCAGCGCTCAAGCGCAGAAGGTCAAGGCCGACGGTTACATGGACAGCCTGACCCTGAGCACGTTGGCTGAAGATCAGACGCCGGTGAAGGTCGAACTGAACGGCCTGACCCTGGCCAGTAACCTGACAAAAAGTACCTACGGCTATTACACCGGCGAGAACACCGTCGAGCTGACCGACAGCAAGACCACCTTCGGCGCCAAGCAGTCGGTCTTGGGTTTCAAGAAATTTGAAATGAAGAACCAGACCGAAGAATCCGGTACCAGCGCTTCGGGGCGTGCCGATTACAAGGTGGGTGAGGTGAGCCTGAACGGTAAGGCTGTCGGCTCTGCGCAGATGGCCATGAGCCTGAAGAACCTCGACATCCCGGCAACAATGTCGCTGATGCAGATTTACCAGACCAAACTGCAGCCGTACGAGCGGGCCGCTGCTGAGGCCGTCGCTGCCGGTGAACCGGCGCCAGAGCTGGTCCTGACCCCGGCCGAAGAGGCGCAGGTCAAAACCGGCCTGGAGAAACTGCTGGCCGCCGGCCCGCAGGTTGCCCTGGAGAATCTGTCGTTCAACACCCCCAATGGCGAAAGCCGCGCCAACCTGGTGCTCGACCTGACCAAACCTCAATCCATGGACCTGCCGCCAGACCAGTTGACCCAACAACTGATCGCGCTGCTGGACGTCAACGTGAAAGTGTCCAAGCCAATGCTCGTTGACTTACTGAGCGTGCAGTCGCAAATCGACGGTCAGACCGACGCCAAGCTCATCGCCGATCAGGCCACTGCCACCGCCGACATGTTTGGCAGCATGGCAGTCGGTACGCAGTTGGCAAAACTGGAAGACAACAACATCGTCGCTAAACTGCACTACGCCAATAATCAGGTGGAATTCAACGGCCAGAAGATGACCGTCGAAGAGTTTGTCGGGTTTGTCATGAGCAAATTCGGCGGGAATGTCGCCGTCGAGTAAAGCCAGGGTTTACAGACCGACGCCCGGCCTCTGCGCAACGCAGACGCCGGGCGTTTTGCTGTCTGGCTTGTGGCGAGGGAGCTTGCTCCCGCTGGAGGCCGAAGGACTCCCACATCCCGTTAATTCAGGTCCCGAATCAGCCGCCACGCCTCGTCCACCGACAACGGCTGTTTCATCCGTTCGGCGAGCAGCGCTATCGCACGCTCTTCATCGCAAGCCACTGCGGCGACCACCAACCCGTCCTTGCCGAACAGGCCGATAAAGGGAGGATGGTCAGGGTCACCTTTGAACTCGACCTCATCCCAGGTCGCGGCGTGGCCGAGGTAGTCGTAGTTTTTACCGAAGTGCCAGGTCCAGAAATAGGGCACGTCGAGGTAATGCTCGTCGCCGCCGAGCATGTTCATCGCTGCGATCCGTGCCTGCTGCTGTGCCAGGCGCCAATGTTCGATTCGTTGGGGCTGGCCGTTGAGCGGGAAGGTCGCGATATCGCCGGCCGCCCAAAGCCCATCGGTCACGCGCATCCCGCCGTCGACCTTCAGCGATTGGTCCTTTTCCAGGGGAAGGCCGGTAAATGCGGTTGCCGGGCTGACGCCAATGCCGACCAACACCAGATCCGCCGGTAAACGTTGACCGTTGTCCAGGCGCACCGCTTCAACCTTGGTCGTTCCTTCGACGCGCGTTGCGTTGCCATCCGTATGAAACACCACGCCGTTGGCCTCGTGCAGGGCACGAATCGATTTGCCGACGGCGTCGCCAAACTGTTTGGCAAAAGGTATTGCGTGGCGGGCCAGAACGGTGACGTCCAGACCGTATTGACGCAGGGAGGACGCGGATTCCATGGCAATAAAGCTGTCGCCGATGATCACCGCCCGTTGGCCCGGTTTTGCCGAGCCCAGAATCCGCTGCGCCTGATCCTTCGACCGCAGCACGAACACCTGCGGCAGGTCGGCGCCAGGCAGCGTAAGCGGATTGGGTGTGCCACCGGTGGCGAGCAGCGCAGCGTCGTAGCTCAGCGATTGACCATCAGACAGGTGCAACGTTTTGTTCGCGGCGTCCAGGCTCGTCACTTCAGCGTTTATTCGCTCAATGCGCTGTTCGCGGTAAAAGTTTTCATCACGCAGTGGCGGGACTTCTTCCGGCGGCATCTCCCCAGCAATCACGAATTTGCTCAAGACCGTGCGGTCGTACCCGGCGTCGGTTTCACGGTCGATCAACAGCACCCGGCCACCGAAGCCCTTTTCGCGCAACGCTGCCGCGCACGCGGTGCCTGCCGCACCGGCACCGATGATCACAAACGTTCGCGCGTCGTCGGCCGGTGGGGTATGAGCGTCGGACATCGGCTGATCGTCGACCCAGACCTCGTCACCGCGCACTTCCAGCGGATAGCGCTTGAGGCTGTCCAGGGCCGGTGGTTCGCACAGCGCACCGTCTTCGATCCGATAAACAGCCTTGTGCCACGGGCAGATCAAACGTCCGTCGCACAGAGCGCCTTCGGCCAGCGGCGCCCCGGCATGGGGGCATTCGCCCTGAAAGGCGCGTAGTTGATCGCCCACCCGCAACAGGACAATTTTCGTGTCTGCGATCTGGACCTCAAGGCCCCGGTTTTCGGACACATCGGCGAAACGGGCGACGCGGTGCAGTGCCATGATCACTCTCCAGGCAAGCGTTTCACTAAAGAGTTTGGCGCTTATATGGAGGTTCAGCCAATTCCCGCTGCCACCGAATGAACGGTCCGGCTATAGTTTGCACGCCGACGACGGCCCCACCCGCACAAGGTGCTCCGGTATGACCCGATTGACCTCTCTGAACCCTTGGCTGGCGGCCGTTGCAGTCGCCCTTTGCGTGCAATTTCCGGCGCAGGCCCAGGAGCGCTTTACCCTGAACATCCCAGGTGTCACCGACGATCGACTGTTCACCTCGGCTGCCGCCAGCGATGCGCCCAATTGTGGTGGGCACAACCAGTCACCGGCCTTGAATTGGAACGCCGGCCCGCCGGGCACCCTCAGTTACGCCATCGTCATGCACGATCCTGACGGTCAAAAAGGCCAAGGCGTCGATCACTGGGTGCATTACGGCATCAAAGCCGCGACGCATCAGATTGCCGCTGGCGTCGGCGCAAAATCCGCCCTTGAAGGCGTCAGTGGCACCAACAGCAAAGGCACCGCCGGTTATGTCGGCCCTTGCCCGCCGGTCGGCGACAGCGCGCACCACTACATCATCCAGCTCTATGCCCTGGACCTGGCGCCGGAAGCTTTGCCCGCCGGCCTGACGCGCGCGCAGCTACTGGAAAAAATAAAAGGCCATGTGCTGAAAAACAGCAGTGTGGTGCGGCGTTATCACCGCTGAAGTTTTTTTCGGCCGGTTTAACCCGAACCTGAAAAGGGGCTCGTCTCAGAGGATGAATGGACCAATTTCCTCCTGAGGTCAGCCCCCATGTCCCTCCCTCTGCATTTCCTCCGCCCGGCCGCCCAGGGTTTCGCCGCCGGGTTGCTGCTGGCCATTGCCGGTTGCGGCGTTTCATCCAAGCCTGATTCCGCCTCGGCTCCGTCACCGGCTCAAGGTGCGCTGCCGGCTGAAGTCATGGTGCGTAGCGAGGCGGTTATGGCAGACACTTCGATGGCCAAGCGCAGCGTACGTCCGGCACCGATGGCGAGCTATGCGCCGATGCCTGCGGGCGAGGCATCTCCACAGGGATATCGGGATGAGCAGCGGGAGCAGTATCAAGCGCTGGCGGATAATCCGATTCACAGCGTGGCCGAAGCGCCCGTCTCGACCTTCAGCGCCGACGTCGATACCGGCGCTTACGCCAACGTCCGCCGCTTGCTCAATCAGGGGCGCCTGCCACCGGAAGGTGCGGTGCGATTGGAGGAGATGGTCAATTATTTCCCCTACGATTACGCATTGCCCACCGATGGCTCCCCCTTCGGCGTGACCACAGAGCTGGCGCCGTCGCCGTGGAACCCGCATACCCGATTGCTGCGCATTGGCATCAAGGCCTCGGACCGCGCGGTTGCGGAACTGGCCCCGGCGAACCTGGTGTTTCTGGTGGACGTGTCCGGCTCGATGGACCGACGCGAAGGTTTGCCGCTGGTCAAAAGCACCCTGAAATTGCTGGTCGATCAATTGCGCGAGCAGGACCGGGTTTCATTGGTCGTTTATGCCGGCGAATCGCGTGTGGTGCTGGAGCCGACCTCCGGACGCGACAAAGCGAAAATTCGTACAGCCATCGATCAATTAACCGCTGGCGGCTCCACCGCTGGGGCGTCAGGCATCGAACTGGCCTATCAAATGGCGCAGCAGGCGTTTATCCCCAAGGGCATCAACCGCATCCTGCTGGCCACCGACGGTGACTTCAACGTCGGCATCAGCGACTTCGACAGCCTCAAGCAATTGGCTGTGGATAAGCGCAAGACCGGCGTTTCCCTGACCACATTGGGTTTTGGTGTGGATAACTACAATGAACACCTGATGGAACAGTTGGCCGATGCCGGCGACGGCAACTATGCCTACATCGACAACCTGCGCGAGGCGCGCAAGGTGCTGGTGGATCAGCTCGGTTCTACCCTCGCGGTCGTGGCGAAAAACGTGAAGCTGCAAGTGGAGTTCAACCCGGCGCAGGTCAGCGAATATCGGCTGTTGGGGTATGAAAATCGTGCGTTGAAGCGTGAGGATTTCAGTAACGACAAGGTCGATGCCGGTGAAATCGGCGCAGGACATACGGTGACGGCGTTGTACGAAATTGTGCCCAAGGGCGAGAAGGGTTGGTTGGAGCCGTTGCGGTATGGAAAGTCGGAGTCGGTGGCATCCGGTACAAACGGGGAACTGGCGATGCTGCGTGTGCGTTATCAGCCGCCGGAAGGTGGGAATAGTCGCTTGATCGAACGACCCATTGCGGGTGGTTCGGAAGGCAAAGCCAGCGACGACCTGCGATTTGCGGCGGCCGTGGCGGCGTTTTCCCAGCAACTCAAGGATGGGCGCTATACCGGCGATTTCAGCCTGAAGGACACCGAGGCTTTGGCTCGCGGTGCGCGCGGCGAAGATCGATTTGGTCTGCGTGCAGAGTTCGTGCAAATGGTGGAGTTGGCGCAGAGCCTGCGAGCCACGACCGCATCCAATAGTGAGCCGCTTAAGGGAGGCTACAACTGACATGTCTGCTCCTGAACCGAGCGACGAATCGCTGCTGGCCCGTTATCGCGCAGGCGACGGGCCGGCGTTCGAGATTCTGTACGCCCGTCATCGCCAAGGGCTCTACCGATTCCTGCTCGGCCTGAGCGGCAAGTCCGAACTGGCCGAAGAGGTTTACCAGGACACTTGGTTGAGCCTGATCCGCAGCACCAGTCAGCCACAAGGTCGGGCGAATTTTCGTACCTGGCTCTACCAGATTGCCCGCAACCGCCTGATCGATCACTGGCGCAAACACGGAATCCACAACCCCTTGCACGACAGCTATGACGAACAGATCCATGCGCTGAGCGATGACACGGCCGATCCCGAACAACTGCTGAGCCTTAGCCGCGACAACCAGCGCCTCGAAGCGGCCCTGCAAAACCTGCCCGCTGACCAGCGCGAAGTGTTCCTGCTGCGCGCCCATGGCGATCTCGACCTGCCGCAGATCGCCACCCTCACCGAAACACCGCTGGAAACCGTCAAAAGCCGTTTGCGCTACGCCCAGCAAAAACTGCGTCGGCTGCTGGCCGAGGAGGTACTGACATGACTGACGCCCGTCCTACGCCAGAAGACGAAGTGTTGAAGCACTATCGTGAACACGCGATCAGCGAACCACCGGCCCATCTCGACGCGTTCCTCCTGGCGGCCGCACACCGTGAAGTCCCTGTGCAGAAGCCAAGTCTGTGGAAACGCTGGGTCCAGGCCTGCCAGAAACCCCGTTGGCAAGTCGCATTCGCCAGCCTCGTCGGTGTGGCCCTGATGCTTGCACTGGTGCAACGCACGGAGGAGCAACCGCCGAGTTACGACTTCGCGCCTGCACCTAAGGCGTCTGCACCGGTCGCCAAAAAAGAAGCACCGTCATCGGTTGCGCGTTCTCTGGCTGCCCCGGCCGGCGCCATGTCCGCGCCAGAGCTTGCGGCCCCAATGGCCGATTTTGCTGCCCCCGCGCAGAGCGAATCGATCAGCGCTGAAATGGCTAACGAAGCGAAGGTCAGCAAACGCCCGGCGATAGCGCCGGCAAAGTTTATCGACGATCAATTAAGGGAAGTGATCCGCCTGCAAAAGGCGGGTCAGGCTCAAGCGGCCGCTGACCTGATGGCGACATTGCACAAACGTTTTCCCAAGGAAAATCTCACGGCCAGACTCAAGGATTTGCAGAAAAACTGAGAGGCAGAGCGGTCAGCCATTTGGCATCGGCACCCGAAAGCGCGCACTATCGACTCATAGCCGATGCGTTGGAGGTAGCCATGGCGAAAAAAATCGACCGCATCGCCCAAATGCTCAACTGCCCGGTGAAGGGTCAGGAATTACGGCGAGCTGTTACTGAGAGTCGTAAGGAGTTTCTGCTGGCGAAGCAGGCAGAGGAAGCGTTTGAGGAAGACGTCCTTGATGATGAAGAGGTCGAGGACGAAGAGGATGATGAGTACGACGAGTTTGATTGGACGACAGAGTGAAAAACCGCATTAAAACCGTTCCCGACCATGACATGGGCTCACAGCTTGATCGGTTACAAACTTCCGAAATTATTGAAGCCATTGCAGCTAGCCGTGATGTTTCACGTCCTAATATTGCTGCCGTAACGTAGTTGACGAGACGTTCTCAATCCTTATAATCGCCCACAACACGGCCCCTGTCGGTTGATGCGCTTCGGCGCTGAGACTGCTCAGGGGTTTTTTATTGCCTGGATTTTTCCACCTTACCAGTCGCGTTTCTGCCAGTCTTGGTCGATTCCCATCCCGTCAAGGTTGAGATCCAGATGGGTCAGATTGGGGAAGTCATTTAGCAGCAGTGCCTTCAAGCGTTTTCCCCAGCTCGATGATGGATTGATGACCTTCATCAGGTGCTGAGTGATGCAAAAAAGCATGAACGGACGAGCTCGACGGTGTGGGTCATCATGGAACGCGGACAATGTCGACGCTTGGTCTATCGGTGGCAGCTTCGGTTGGTCAACGATGTTTCGGTTCCACAGACGACTGTGATGGGCGCACACGTTGCGTAGATAGTTCAGGCTTCGGAGCCAACTGGCGAAGACCCTGCCATTGCTGATGCCGTACTCTTGCGAGATATCATCTTGATCCGCCTCAGTCATACCGGCATAAAGCGTCGAAAGCGTACCGAAATCCCAAACCTCGCACGCCACCCAGACCGCTAACGGAAGGCCATATTTTTCCTTGTTGTGGCGAATAAAGTCTTCGTTCGAGCGATTGATCAACGCAGCGTGTTTGCCAAGCCAGACATGATGTTTAGTCAGACCAGTTTTGCCGTCCAACTGTTTAGAAAAGCTTTCGTGGAACAGCTCGGGCCTCAGGTAAGCAAACTTTTCGTGTTTGCCAAGTCCGTGGGATATGTCCACCCGTAAAGCAATTTCAATGCGCTCCAAGGCATCCAGGATCAATAGCCGCAGCTTCTTATCGAAGACGTATAGGTCGACGGCATTCTGGAACGTAGTCCCAGGCTTGAAATCATCAAGCGGGAAGCGAGTCGGTTTTGTCTTGGATGGTTTTTTACTGCCTTGCTGATTGATTGGGCAGCAGAGCTCGGTACGTTCGCGAAAGGCAAACCAATAACCGCTGAGGCGGTAGTAGCCGATGCGTTCCAGGTACTCCAACGCTTTGGGTTGATCAGTCACAACCATCCCACGGGCCATTAGCAATTCAAGTTGTTTCTGATAGCTCTGCCACGGTTTTGGATAGCCTTGCGTCATTGGCGCATCACCCTCGCCACCAAGTGGCAGCCTCATTTCTTTTGATTTAAATCGATGGTTCGAAACCTGGGAGCGTCATTTTTCCTCCACTGGTTCGGTTGCCAAATCCGGTGGGGATAAGAAAGCTGTGCTGGTGCGTTTCTGCCAGTTCGGCTCGCCACTGGGCTACGCTGTATTTCAATTTGCTTTCATTCCATCCATGCAAAACCTCTTGGAGAATGTCGGACTCGTTGTAACGAAAGCTTATAGAGGCAAGTAAGTAAACTTTAGGGGAATCAATCTCTTAGTCTCCGAATCTGTCTGACCATAATGCTCAATCAAAGCGCGTACGAGGTTATCCAGCGTCCAAAGCGTGAGCGGCACATTGGCTCGTTCGGCTTCGTAGTACGCATCCTTGCTGAAGCCACCGGTACTGACATACAGCCCGCGATCATCCTTGTGCCGACCTCCGAGAAAACTGCGGATTTGTTGGCTGCCCATCTGTTCTTTGCGGTGTTTGACCTCAACGATGATCCGCGGGTTTTCAAAACCGAATCCATCTGGAGACGCAATGATGTCTTTCCCGCGATCAGGGCCGGCCGGGGAGACCTGAGTTTTGTAGCCCATCGCACGCAAGATGCCAGCGACTAAATGCTGCATATCATCCCAAGGCAACGCGTTTATAAGGTCCTTGATACGCTCGAGAGCCAAGCTTTCCATGCCCGCCAGAGGATCGCTGTCGGGGTATTCTTCTTCAACGGGCGGTAACGCGGGCGGTTTGTCTCCAGCGGCCATCGCCTTCAGCTCTTGGAGAGCAAAGTCAGGGACAACAAAGACAGTAAGCGTGGAGCCGAGACTGTTCTTACTGGCAGTACTCAGGCTGTCGCGGTCGACTTCCTGAGCTTGCCATTGCACCGGGCGTGTCAATGACATTCCAAGATCGGCCAAGTCAGGATTGTGTTTGAAGTCCCCCGTGATTTTGCCCACTAAATAGGTACGGTTGGCGGGTGAGTAAGTCACCACCCAATCACCTGGCTGAATTTCATTGATGAAGCGCCATACCTGCGAGGCGCCTGAAATAGCAGTGCCGGGTTTGATGTTGGGCTCAATATCTTGGTAAAGGCGAGTGACTTCCTTGCGCGTCATACCTGGTTTTGCCAGTGGAGCGAGTTGTGACCATCCAATTGCGGCGACACCGCGCTCACGGAAATCATCATATAACCGGCCAGACTCGCCACGGATCATCCACATTTTGGCCATGTCACTTCCTTAGTAATCGATCGTACCGGTACGTACGCGGTTTGGCATTGATCGCCATATTGAACACATTAAGGGAAACGCAGGATAACGTAGGTGTTTCAGGCATCGACAGCAATTGCTGAATCCAGAATGCAAAAAAGCCCCAGACCCTGCGGTCTGAGGCTTTCTCGTTTCTACGTATGGTGCACCAGGCGGGATTCGAACCCACGACCACTGCCTTCGGAGGGCAGTACTCTATCCAGCTGAGCTACTGGTGCGATGCGGGCGCCATGATACTCATATGCACTGCGGGCGTCCATGCTGCTGAATCGCCTGCGTTTTTCCAAAGCGTAACCTGCGGTTGCTACGTTGATCAGAAAAATTAGGCAAATGCGGCGTTTTCGTTCTTTTTTTCGAACAGGCTATTGTCCTTTACCCCCTTTGATCCTAGGATTCGTTTGAGATTTCAAACGCTCTTGTCTGGGTGCTGAACCGCACGAGTTTCAATCAGTGCGCTATTTATGTGCTTCAGCCCGGTGAATGATTTCCCTGACGGCAGCCTATAAGGCGCCTTTCTACAATCATAATTCGCTCCGCGCTTGCCGCGGTGCTGTTAAGGAAAGCCGACATGCAGCTTAAAGACACCCAGTTGTTCCGCCAACAAGCCTTCATCGATGGCGCTTGGGTTGATGCGGACAATGGTCAGACGATCAACGTCACCAACCCGGCAACGGGCGAAATTCTGGGCACCGTGCCGAAAATGGGCGCTGCCGAAACCCGCCGTGCAATCGAAGCCGCTGACAAAGCGCTGCCGGCCTGGCGTGCACTGACCGCCAAGGACCGTGCGAACAAGTTGCGTCGCTGGTTCGAACTGATCATCGAGAACCAGGACGACCTGGCTCGCCTGATGACCCTCGAACAAGGCAAGCCATTGGCCGAAGCCAAGGGCGAAATCGTTTACGCCGCTTCCTTTATCGAGTGGTTCGCTGAAGAAGCCAAGCGCGTTTACGGTGACGTGATTCCGGGTCACCAGCCAGACAAGCGCCTGATCGTGATCAAGCAGCCAATCGGCGTGACCGCTGCAATCACCCCGTGGAACTTCCCGGCCGCGATGATCACCCGTAAAGCCGGCCCGGCCCTGGCCGCCGGTTGCACCATGGTGCTCAAGCCTGCTTCGCAAACTCCGTTTTCCGCATTCGCTTTGGCTGAACTGGCTCAGCGTGCCGGCATTCCTGCCGGTGTGTTCAGCGTTGTTTCCGGCAGCGCCGGCGACATCGGCAGCGAGCTGACCAGCAACCCGATCGTGCGCAAACTGTCCTTCACCGGCTCGACCGAAATCGGTCGTCAGCTGATGGCTGAATGCGCCAAGGACATCAAGAAAGTGTCCCTGGAACTGGGCGGCAACGCGCCGTTCATCGTGTTCGACGACGCGGACCTGGATAAGGCCGTCGAAGGCGCGATCATTTCCAAGTACCGCAACAACGGCCAGACCTGCGTCTGCGCCAACCGTCTGTACATTCAGGATTCGGTCTACGACGCGTTCGCCGAGAAGCTGAAAGTGGCCGTGGCCAAACTCAAGATCGGTAACGGTCTGGAAGAAGGCACCACCACTGGCCCGCTGATCGACGGAAAAGCCGTGGCCAAGGTTCAAGAACACATTGCTGACGCGATCAGCAAAGGCGCAACCGTTCTGGCAGGTGGCAAGGTCATGGAAGGCAACTTCTTCGAGCCGACCATCCTGACCAACGTGCCGAAGAACGCTGCCGTGGCCAAGGAAGAAACCTTCGGTCCATTGGCGCCGCTGTTCCGCTTCAAAGACGAAGCCGAAGTGATCGCGATGTCCAACGACACCGAGTTCGGTCTGGCTTCGTACTTCTATGCTCGCGACCTGGGTCGTGTGTTCCGTGTGGCTGAAGCCCTGGAATACGGCATGGTCGGCGTCAACACCGGGTTGATCTCCAACGAAGTCGCGCCGTTCGGCGGCATCAAGGCGTCTGGCCTGGGCCGTGAAGGCTCCAAGTACGGCATCGAAGATTACCTGGAAATCAAATACCTCTGCCTGGGCATCTAAGCTCGGCTGGGCATTGCTTCAAACGCAAAGGGCACGAGAGCGCTGTCCCTTTGCGTGCAACAAACGGAATTTTCTCTGTGGCCGGGAAAGCTGTGGCAGTCGATCATCGCATGCTGCCGTAGTTGCCTCCCCGCCGCATTTTCCTTGAACCACGCCGCCCGATGAGCGGTGAATGAGGACTTTATGAGCAAGACTAACGCATCCCTGATGAAACGCCGCGAAGCCGCTGTACCACGCGGTGTTGGCCAGATTCACCCGATCTTCGCCGAGTCCGCGAAGAACGCCACCGTGACCGACGTTGAAGGTCGCGAGTTCATCGACTTCGCCGGCGGTATCGCCGTGCTGAACACCGGCCACGTGCACCCGAAAATCATCGCCGCCGTGACCGAGCAGCTGAACAAGCTGACCCACACGTGCTTCCAGGTACTGGCTTACGAACCGTACGTAGAAGTGTGCGAAAAAATCAACGCCAAGGTGCCAGGTGATTTCGCCAAGAAAACCTTGCTGGTGACCACCGGCTCCGAAGCCGTGGAAAACTCCATCAAGATCGCACGTGCCGCCACTGGCCGTGCCGGCGTAATCGCGTTCACCGGCGCTTACCACGGCCGCACCATGATGACCCTGGGCCTGACCGGTAAAGTCGTGCCTTACTCGGCCGGCATGGGCCTGATGCCAGGCGGCATCTTTCGCGCGCTGTACCCGAACGAACTGCACGGTGTGAGCATTGACGATTCGATCGCCAGCATCGAACGCATCTTCAAGAACGACGCCGAGCCGCGTGACATCGCTGCAATCATCATCGAGCCGGTTCAGGGCGAAGGTGGTTTCTACGTTGCGCCTAAAGAGTTCATGAAGCGTCTGCGCGCTCTGTGCGACCAGCACGGCATCCTGCTGATCGCTGACGAAGTACAAACTGGCGCTGGTCGTACCGGCACTTTCTTCGCCATGGAACAGATGGGCGTTGCTGCCGACCTGACCACCTTCGCCAAATCCATCGCTGGCGGCTTCCCGTTGGCCGGTGTTTGCGGCAAGGCCGAATACATGGACTCCATTGCTCCAGGTGGCCTGGGCGGTACTTACGCCGGTAGCCCGATCGCTTGCGCCGCGGCTCTGGCCGTGATGGAAGTGTTCGAAGAAGAGCACCTGCTGGACCGCTGCAAGGCTGTCGGCGAGCGTCTGGTCACTGGCCTCAAAGCCATCCAGGCCAAGTACCCGGTAATCGGCGAAGTCCGTGCCCTGGGCGCGATGATCGCGGTCGAGCTGTTCGTAGACGGCGACAGCCACAAGCCGAACGCTCCAGCGGTAGCCGCTGTTGTGGCCAAGGCTCGCGACAAGGGTCTGATCCTGCTGTCCTGCGGCACTTACGGCAACGTTCTGCGCGTCCTGGTACCGCTGACTTCGCCGGACGAGCAGCTGGACAAAGGGCTGGCGATCATCGAAGAGTGCTTCTCCGAGCTGTGATCTCCAAGGTTTGATCGATTTGTGAACTGATCGACAAAAAAACCCGCTTCGGCGGGTTTTTTTGTGCCCCCGGAACACATAGATGGCAAATGCGCTGTATCGAATGGCCGGCATTGACTAAGGTGCAAGCACTACTTTGGAGTGTGTAAATGACTGCTGTGGTGTTACCCGCTGCACCGCGAGTGCTGATTGCCGAGGCCGACCCCTGGTCCCGCGACCTGCTCCAGCAGGTTTTGTTGAATGTACGCTGCGACGCGCGGCTGGATCTGTGTGCCGATGGTCAGGAAGCGCTGCATCTGTTGGCGGAAAATCCTTACGACCTGGTGATCGTCGACTGGGAGCTGCCCGGCGTCGATGGTTTGAATGTCTTGCGCAATGTTCGCCAACGCAAGCGCAATCCACCCCTGCCGTTCATTCTGATGAGCAGCCGCAACGACAGCGCCAGTGTGCGCGAAGTCTTGCCCCTGGCGCCTGCGGCTTACCTGACCAAACCCCTGAACATGGAAAGCCTGACCCACCGCCTGCAGGACTTGCTGCTGAACGCCGGTGAAGAGCTGTCTTGCGAGACGCCGTCATTGGCGCCGGGTATCACCTTGTCGGCGTACCTGGAGCGTCGTCGTGAGTCTGCGGACGGTGCGCCGCTGATGACTGACGTGCAGTTGGCGGTCAAACGCAGCCTCAATCCCAACGGCCTCGACTTGACGGTGCTGGAGGACGAGATCCGCACCGATCCGCAGGTCACCGCCGTGCTGATCGCCGCCGCCAACAGTGCCGCCCATCATCTGGGTGCTACGGTGCAGACCCTGTCCCAGGCGCTGCACCGCCTCGGCACCGGGCAAAGCATGAACCTGATTCTGGGGCTGGCCCTCAAACGCAGTGCCCGCCTCAGCGATCCGTGTTTGGCCGACTATGCCGAGCGCTATTGGGAGCTGTCGCTGCGCACCGCCGAGTATGGCCGGACCTTGGCGCGCTTGCTGGATCTGGATCAGGAGCGCTGTTATTGCGCCGGTATGCTGCATCGCCTCGGCGACCTTGCGCTGTTGCGGTGTTTGCAGGAATGGAAGCAGGCCGGCGGTGAGCTGGATGAATGGGAGGAGGTTGGCGAGGCGCTGGCCGAATTCGGCGCGGCTTATGGTTCGGCGCTTCGCACTCGCTGGCGCCTGCCGCTGGAGCTACGAGAGCTGATTGCGGCGGTCTACCAGCTCGGTGGCGGGGTTTACTCCCGCGAAGCGCTGGTGATGAACATGGCTGCGCAACTGGCGCGACTGACCGAGCATGAGGGCATTGAGGACCTGGCGAAGAGCCGGACTGCGCGGTTGCTCAAAATCGGATTGCCAGAGCTGATGCGCTTGCGCAAGAAATAGGCATCACTCAAAACCTGTGGGAGCGAGCTTGCTCGCGATGACGTACTGACATTCAACATTGATGTTGGCTGACAGTCCGCTATCGCGAGCAAGCTCGCTCCCACATTGGTTATGTGTCGGGCCCATTAGCCGGAAATGATGCGGTTCTTGCCCTGGTGTTTGGCTTTGTACATCGCCGCATCCGCGCGGGCAAACAGGCTGTCGACGCTTTCGTCCTCGTCGGTGAGGCTGGTCAGGCCCTGACTGACGGTGATGCCGAACGTCTGGTCGCCATGACTGAAACTTAAGCGCTGAATCTCCCGTTGCAGGCGCTCGGCTACTTTCATGGCCATGTCTGGCGCACAGCCGGGAAACACTGCTGCGAATTCCTCACCGCCAACTCGCCCGAACACATCACCGCGACGCAACACCGCACGACCGCTCTCAGCGATTCGTTGCAGCACGTTGTCGCCTTCCTGGTGGCCGTAGGTATCGTTGATTACTTTGAAGTCATCGATGTCCAGCAGCAGGAAGGCCAGCGGCGTGCCTTGGTGCCGTGCCTGTTCGAATTCACGGTGGGCGCAGTCGAAGAAGTGTCGGCGGTTGCTGCTCTGGGTCAGCACGTCGGTGGTGGCCAGGCGTTGCAGCTCGGTTTCCATCTGCTTCTTGTCAGTAATGTCTTCGGCAATGCCGACGATGATCACTGGTTGCCCCGGCTCGGCCTGACGGTTGATGAAGCACTTGTCACTGAGCCAGCGGACCTGGCCGTCGGCGGCAATGATTCGGTACTCGCGGTCTTCGTCGTCGCCTTTGACCAGTACTTCGGCCAGGCTGCGTTCGGCATAGTCCAGATCGTCGGGGTAAATGCTGTCGCGCCATTGGTTGTAGTCGGACAGCAACAAGCCAGCGGAGCGGCCGAAAATCCGTTCATACGCGGGGCTGACATAGAGCACCCGACGGGATTCCCAGTCAAAGGCCCAAAGCACCGCGTTGACGCTCACCAGCAGAGCGCTGAACAGTTGTTCACGTTCGCTCAGGCGCGCCACTTCGCCTTGTGCATGCATCAGGGCCAGCAGGGTTTGCGCGGCTTCGGGCCACTGCGGGAGGGATGAGTCTTGTAGGCTTTTATTGAGCATCGACACAAAATCTCAAAGGGCGTGTGCCGCTCGAGGTTCGAAAGCGGCAATACCAGAGCCCGCCTTGATGGCGAAGTGTCTTTTGAGATAGGGGATTTGGAGCTTAGTTCCCGCCTTATGTGGTGAGGGAGCTTGCTCCCGCCGGGCGGTACTGGCGACGCGTTTTTCAGTGAAAGAACGCGTCGTCAGGTTTTGCGACTGCTGCGCAGTCGAGCGGGAGCTAGCTCCCTCGCCACAGTCAGACTGTGGCGGTGGGGCGCAGGGAGTAGGTTTTCAACTGATCGGCGAAGTCGCGCAGGGATTGAATCCCGCTGGCTTCGGCTTCGTGTACCCAATCCTTGATGGCGGCCAGCATGTCGTGACCATTTGAGCTTGTCTTGACCCAGATCTGCTGCAAGGCCAGGCGTTTCTCGTAAATTACCTTCAGCGCCTGACTGTGCTCGAGCATGGTCTGGATGCGAATGTGGTGTTTGTCATCCAGCAGGCTGGTTTCCCGCGAGAGCAGGCGCTTGGCGCGGTGGAACTGGTGACGGACCGAGTGATCGACCTTTTCCAGCTCTTGTTTGACCAGCGGTGCGATCACCAGTTTGCGGTACTGGGCCATGATCTGGAAGCGGTTGTTGAGGATCGCCATGGCGGTGTCCATGTCCAGGTTGCCTTTGCCTTCGACCCGATGGGCGATGGGCGCGACCCGCTGAACCTTGGCCAGGCGCAGGAAGCTGAAGACCTGGATCCAGGCCCAGCCGAGATCGAATTCCCACTTCTTCACCGACAGTTTTGCCGAATTAGGGTAGGTGTGATGGTTGTTATGCAGTTCTTCGCCGCCGATCAGGATGCCCCACGGCACCAGGTTGGTCGCCGCATCGCGGCATTCGAAGTTGCGGTAGCCGATGGCATGGCCCAGGCCATTGACCACGCCGGCGGCCCAGACCGGGATCCACATCATCTGGATAGCCCAGATGGTGATGCCGATGGTGCCGAACAGCAGCAGGTCGATGACGCCCATGATAGCCACGCCCAGCAGCGGAAAACGGCTGTACAGGTTGCGTTCGATCCAGTCTTCGGGGCAGTTCTTGCCGTAGATGCGCAGGGTCTCGGGGTTTTCCGCCTCGGCACGGTACAGTTCGGCGCCTTTGCGCAGAACGGTAGACAGGCCCTTGATGACCGGGCTGTGCGGGTCATCGACGGTTTCGCATTTGGCGTGGTGCTTGCGGTGGATAGCGGTCCACTCGCGGGTGTTCTGTGCCGTGGTCAGCCACAGCCAGAAGCGGAAGAAATGTTTCAGGCCAGCATTCAGCTCAAGTGAGCGATGGGCTGAATAACGATGCAGATAGACCGTGACGCCGATGATCGTCACGTGGGTCATCAGCAGGGTGACTGCCACCAGTGACCAGGGCGACAAGCCGAGAAAACCTTCGTACCACATAGGCTATAGGGCCCTCGATAAAGAAAAAAACAGCCGTTGCATTATCACTTAGCCCACAGATAAAACCAGTCGCCCTTTCAGATAAGAGTGGCTGGATGTTTCTTTAAACTACAATTCCATCCATTTTGAAGGGACATGGACTGCCGAATGTCTGCCACCTATCGCGATGCTTTGCGTGCAGCACTGCTTTATCTTCTGGTTTCTGTAGGTTGGCTGCTGTTCAGCGGTCATTTATTGAACAGTTTCTTCGATAGCTCTGCTGAGCTAATGCGATGGCAACTGATCAACGGTTATGCCTGGGTGGTATTCAGTGCCGGTTTGATTTTTCTCGCGCGGGCGCGATTGTTTCGTTGCCTGGGGATCGGCGCAAAATTGCGTGAGCGCAATGAAGACCACGAGCGTCTGCGTCAGGCGGCCGCGGTGTTCGATTGCACGCGTGAAGGGGTGCTGGTCACCGACAACAACGGGTTGATCGTCCATGTAAACCGGGCCTTCATGGCAATCACCGGTTATCAGAGCGAGGAGGTGCTCGGCCAGCGTCCCAGTCTGTTCAAGTCCGGTCATCATCCGCAGGCTTTCTACCAGGCGATGTTTGCGGCACTCAACAGCACCGGCGAGTGGAGCGGGGAAATCTGGAACCGCCGCAAAAGTGGCGAGATCTATCCGCAATGGCAAACCATCCGCATCATTGACGACGAGAGGGGGCGGCGCAGCCATTACGTGGCCGTGTTTTCCGACATCAGCGCAATCAAGAACTCCGAACATGAGCTGACGCATCTGGCTCACTACGATCCGCTGACCGATCTGCCCAACCGCTTGCTGTTCTCCGACCGCACCGAGCAGGCCCTGGCGTCGGCGCAGATCCACAAGCGCGGCTGCGCGTTGCTGATGCTCGATCTTGATCACTTCAAGATGATCAACGACAGCCTCGGGCATAGTGTTGGGGACCAGTTGCTCAAGGGCGTGGCCGAGCGTTTGAAAGCGATGGTCGGTCCGGGAATCACGCTGGCGCGCCTTGGCGGTGACGAGTTCGCCGTGCTGGCTGAAAGCTGTCCGCAAATGGTGCACGCGGCGGCGCTGGCTCAGCGGATCATCGATGGCCTCAAAGAGCCGTTCCAGATCGACGGGCATCAGTTGTTCGTCAATATCAGCGTCGGCATCAGCCTGTTCCCCGGCGACGCCTTGAGTGCCGAGCAGCTGTTGCGCAACTCCGACTCGGCGCTGTTCAAGGCCAAGGGTGCCGGCCGCAACGGCTATGCCCTCTATACCGAAGAACTGACCGCCCATGCCCAGCAACGGGTCGAGACTGCATTCGAATTGCGCCGTGCGCTGGAGCAGCAGGAGTTACGGGTTTATTACCAGCCGGTTCACGACCTCAAGACCAGCCGCCTGATCGGCGTCGAGGCATTGGTGCGCTGGGAGCATCCGCAGCGAGGGTTGGTGTCGCCGGCAGAATTCATTCCCATTGCCGAGCGCACCGGACTGATCGCCGAAATTGATGCCTGGGTGATGCGCCAGGCGTGTGAGCAGATGTGCCAGTGGCAGCAGGCCGGGGTGGTGTTGTCGTTTGTCGCGGTGAATGTTTCTTCTCGTTTGTTCGCCCGCCGTGAGCTGTTTGGGCAGGTGGCGAAGGTGCTGCACGAAACCGGGCTGGATCCTGCCTGTCTGGAGCTGGAAGTCACCGAGAGCGCTGTGATGGATGACCCGGAAGTCGCGCTGGAACAGATGCACAGGTTGCGTGAATTAGGTGTGCGGCTGGCCATCGATGACTTCGGTACAGGCTATTCGTCGTTACTGCGCCTCAAGCGAATGCCGGTACAGAAACTCAAGATCGATCAGGGCTTCGTTGCCGGGTTGCCGTGGGATGAGGATGACGCGGCGATTGTGCGGGTGATCATCGCGCTGGCCCAGAGCATGGGGATGCAAGTTCATGCCGAGGGGATCGAGCAGGTCGAGCAGGCGGGTTTCCTGCTCGAACATGGCTGCGATCTGGGGCAGGGGTACTGGTTTGGACGTCCGGTGCCGGCCGGGCAGGTGGATTGGAAGCGTGCTCCCTTAATTCTTCAGCACTGATCGTTACGCTCTGCATGGGAATGCCGCCCAGGACGCTCTGCGTCCCTGCCTCCAGTCCTTTATCAGCTTTTGGTTATATTAAAATTCTTAAATAGTCTTTTTAAGAATATCAGCGCTTATCTACTATTGGTCTCACGCCGCAAGCAGTCTCCCCACTGCCAGGCAACCTCTAGTTGAAGGAGCAGCACCATGAGCGCATCCCTACGTAGCGTTGACGGCCAGGACGAAGCAACCATTTTGCGTGAGATCCAGAGCGCCTTGCGCGATCTGCGTTTTGGCGCAGTGGAAATCACCGTGCACAACGCCCAGGTGGTCCAGATCGAACGCAAAGAGAAATTCCGGTTGCAGAACCCAGGCAACAAACCGAGCTGAAACAAAGATCAAAAGATCGCAGCCTGCGGCAGCTCCTACGGGGGGCTTTGTGTAGGAGCTGCCGAAGGCTGCGATCTTTGACAGGCAACCCCGATTCCAGACCATAAAAAGCCATTACAAACAGAATTCCAGGAGCTTTCACCATGTCGTCGATTCGTCATTTCGCTTTGGCCGCCCTGGCCAGTGCCCTTTTTGCTGGTTCCGCGGTTGCCAAGGATTACGAACTGCTTAACGTGTCGTACGACCCGACTCGCGAGCTGTATCAGGACTACAACGCTGAATTCGTCAAGTTCTGGCAGAAAGACCACGCTGGCGACAGTGTGAAAATCCAGCAGTCCCACGGTGGTTCGGGCAAGCAGGGTCGGGCAGTGATCGACGGTTTGCGTGCCGACGTGGTGACCCTGGCCCTGGCCGGTGACATCGACGAAATCGCCAAACTCGGCAAGACCCTGCCAGCGGATTGGCAGACGCGTCTGCCGGAAGCGAGCACGCCTTACACCTCGACCATCGTGTTCCTGGTGCGCAAGGGCAACCCTAAAGGCATCAAGGACTGGGGCGACCTGACCAAGAACGGCGTGGAAGTCATCACCCCGAACCCGAAAACCTCCGGCGGTGCGCGTTGGAACTTCCTCGCGGCGTGGGCCTATGGCCTGAAAGCCAATGGCGGTAACGAAGCGAAAGCCAAGGAATACGTGCAAACCCTGTTCAAGCACGTTCCTGTACTGGACACCGGTGCTCGCGGTTCGACCATTACCTTCGTTAACAACGGTCAGGGCGACGTGTTGCTGGCCTGGGAAAACGAAGCTTTCCTGGCCCTGAAGGAAGACGGCGGCGCTGACAAGTTCGACATCGTCGTGCCTTCGCTGTCGATCCTCGCCGAACCTCCGGTAGCCGTGGTCGACAAAAACGCCGAGAAAAAGGGCAACACCGAGATCGCCGAAGCGTACCTCAAACACCTGTACAGCCCGGCCGGCCAGGAAATCGCGGCAAAAAACTTCTATCGTCCACGTGACAAGGATGTTGCCGCCAAGTACGCGAAACAGTTCCCGACACTGGACCTGGTGACCATCGACAACGACTTCGGCGGTTGGAAAACCGCTCAACCGAAATTCTTCAACGACGGTGGTGTGTTCGACCAGATTTATCAGGCGCAATAACCTGAAATAAGCCATCAACGAGCCTCGAATTCCGATTCGAGGCTTTGCGCGTTCTCAACCAAGGACTTTTATGTCGCGTCGTATCTCCCCCGTCATACCCGGCTTCGGGCTGACGCTGGGCTACACCTTGGTGTACCTCAGCCTGATTGTGCTCATTCCACTGGCGGCGATGTTCGTGCATGCCGCTCAACTCACCTGGGACCAGTTCTGGGCGATTATCTCGGCGCCACGGGTGCTGGCGGCGTTGAAGCTCAGCTTCGGCACCGCGCTCTATGCCGCGATCATCAACGGCATGATCGGCACGCTGCTGGCCTGGGTGCTGGTGCGTTATACCTTCCCGGGACGCAAAGTCATCGACGCGATGATCGACTTGCCCTTCGCGTTGCCCACTGCGGTGGCCGGTATCGCGCTGACTGCGTTGTACACCCCCACCGGTTTGGTGGGTCAGTTTGCAGCGGATCTGGGTTTCAAGATCGCGTACACCCCCCTCGGCATCACCCTTGCCCTCACTTTTGTGACACTTCCATTCGTAGTACGTACCGTACAGCCAGTATTGGCTGATATCCCGCGTGAAGTGGAAGAAGCGGCGGCGTGCCTGGGTGCAAAACCGTTGCAGGTTTTTCGCCATATTCTGGTGCCCGCGTTGTTGCCAGCGTGGCTGACCGGTTTCGCGTTGGCCTTTGCCCGCGGGGTCGGCGAGTACGGTTCGGTGATTTTCATCGCCGGCAACATGCCGATGAAAACCGAGATCCTGCCGCTGCTGATCATGGTCAAACTCGACCAGTACGATTACACCGGCGCCACGTCCATTGGTGTACTGATGCTGGTGGTTTCCTTCGTCCTGTTGCTGCTGATCAACTTGCTGCAGCGGCGTATCGAAACCCCATAAGGAGGCGCAAAAATGTCCCAATCGTCTATTAGCGCCGCTTCCTCGGCCAACGCTGCCCGCCGTGGTAGTGCCACTTCGCGGCGAATCCTGATCAGCCTTGGCTGGCTGATTTTTGCGTTGTTCCTGTTGTTGCCACTGTTCATCGTGGTGTCCCAGGGGCTGAAAAATGGCCTCGGTGCGTTCTTCACCGCGATCTTCGAACCCGACGCCTTGTCGGCCCTGAAACTCACGCTGATCGCCGTGCTGATTTCGGTGCCACTGAACCTGGTGTTCGGTGTCAGCGCTGCATGGTGCGTGAGCAAATACTCGTTCCGCGGCAAGAGTATGTTGGTCACGCTGATCGACCTGCCGTTTTCGGTGTCGCCGGTAATCGCCGGTCTGGTCTACGTGCTGATGTTCGGTGCTCAGGGTCTGTTTGGTCCGTGGTTGCAGGACCATGACATCCAGATCGTCTTCGCCTTGCCGGGCATCGTGCTGGCGACGATCTTCGTCACCGTGCCGTTCGTGGCGCGCGAACTGATCCCGCTGATGCAGGAGCAAGGCACGCAGGAAGAAGAGGCCGCGCGCCTGCTCGGGGCCAATGGCTGGCAGATGTTCTGGCACGTCACCGTTCCCAACATCAAATGGGGCCTGATCTACGGCGTGGTGCTGTGTACGGCGCGGGCCATGGGTGAGTTCGGTGCGGTATCGGTGGTTTCCGGGCACATTCGCGGGGTGACCAACACCCTGCCGCTGCACGTCGAGATCCTCTACAACGAATACAACCACGTGGCCGCGTTCGCCGTGGCGAGCCTGTTGCTGATCCTGGCGCTCTTCATCCTGCTGCTCAAGCAGTGGAGCGAAAACCGTATTAACCGCCTGCGCGCCAGCGCCGCGGAGGAATAAGTCATGTCGATCGAAGTGCGTAACG
The DNA here is from genome assembly GCF_000968015.1 of Pseudomonas fluorescens. Taxonomy (GTDB): domain Bacteria; phylum Pseudomonadota; class Gammaproteobacteria; order Pseudomonadales; family Pseudomonadaceae; genus Aquipseudomonas; species Aquipseudomonas fluorescens_W. Next base: position 205,739 of record NZ_LACH01000001.1, on the reverse strand, counting down.
TCAGCAAGAATTTTCACGCGTTCAAGGCGCTGGACAACATCAGCCTGGACATTCAAAGCGGCGAACTCGTGGCGCTGCTTGGCCCGTCCGGCTGCGGCAAGACCACCCTGCTGCGGATCATCGCCGGTCTGGAAACCCCGGATAAGGGCAGCATCGTGTTCCACGGTGAAGACGTCTCAGGCCATGATGTGCGTGATCGCAACGTCGGTTTCGTGTTCCAGCACTACGCGCTGTTCCGCCACATGACGGTGTTCGACAACGTCGCGTTCGGCCTGCGCATGAAGCCGAAAAACCAGCGCCCGAGCGAAAGCCAGATCGCGGTAAAAGTCCACGAACTGCTCAACATGGTGCAACTGGATTGGCTGTCGGATCGCTACCCGGAACAACTCTCCGGCGGCCAGCGTCAACGTATTGCCTTGGCTCGTGCCTTGGCGGTTGAACCGAAAGTCCTGCTGCTCGACGAACCCTTCGGCGCCCTCGACGCCAAGGTCCGTAAAGAGCTGCGTCGCTGGTTGGCGCGGCTGCACGAAGACATCAACCTGACCTCGGTGTTTGTGACTCACGACCAGGAAGAAGCGATGGAAGTCGCTGACCGCATCGTGGTGATGAACAAGGGTGTGATCGAGCAGATCGGCTCACCGGGCGACGTCTACGAAAACCCGGCCAGCGATTTCGTTTATCACTTCCTGGGCGATTCGAACCGGCTGCATCTGGGTGAAGACAACCATGTGCTGTTCCGTCCTCACGAAGTGTCGCTTTCGCGTCATGAGCTGGAGGATCACCACGCGGCCGAGGTGCGGGATATTCGTCCGTTGGGCGCGACGACACGGGTGACGCTGAAGGTCGAAGGCCAGAGCGAATTGATCGAAGCTGAAGTGGTAAAAGATCACGACAGCCTGATCGGATTGGCGAAGGGCGAGACGCTGTTCTTCAAGCCCAAGGTCTGGCAGAAGCTCGCCAACATCTAAAGCAAAAGCTTCGCGAGCAAGCCCGCTCCCACAGTGATTTGCGTCGTTCACAAATCCCCTGTGGGAGCGAGCTTGCTCGCGATGGCGTCTTATGCCGCAACGCGATTCGGATTGATTCGCACACCCCCAACCCGCGCCTCGATCTGCTCTTTCAGATCCCGCCGCAACCCCAGCAAAAACGCCAACTCAACCACCACAAACAACGGCCCGACAATCAACCCTGTCACATCATCGACAAACGCCGGTTTGCGTCCTTCGTAGTGATGACCGACAAACTGAATCGCCCAACCCACCACAAACATCCCGATGCCGCTCGCCAGCCAGACCAGCGTGCTTTGCTGCGCAAGAACCTGACCCGCCCAAATGCACAGGCCGAGCAACACGGTCATCAACACCCCGAGGCGCAACTCCAGGCGCAGGTAAAACCACGCCGACGCCAGCGCGACCAGCGCCGCCGGCGAAACCCAGCCCCCGGCCCATTGCGGCCGCGACAGCAAAACCGCCACGGCCACCACAATCAGCGGAATACCGATAAAGTGGCTGGCAATATTGCGCGGATCACGGTGGTAGGCGGCGTATTGACTGAGATGGTCGACGAGGCTTTTCATTGTTGTTCCTCCTGTTGGGTGATGGATCATGCCCCGGGTCCACATTTCGCTCTGTCAGGCAGGCGACAATCTCCAGGAGTTTTCATGGACATGCAGGTTTGGCGTTCGCGGCTGGATAAAGGGCAGTGGTTCAGCCATTTACCTGTTCCTTTACAGGATAGTCTGCTGGCCGCCGCCAAAGTGCGGCGGTTGTCGCCAGGCCAGCGGCTGTTCAAGCGCGGCGATCCACCGTGCGGGCTGTACGCGGTGCTCGAAGGTTCGGTGCGCATCGGCGCCGTGAGCGAGCAGGGCAAGGAGGCGCTGTTGAGCCTGGTGGAGTCGCCCCACTGGTTCGGCGAAATCTGCCTGTTTGATGGCCAGCCGCGCACTCATGATGCGTTCGGTCTGGGTCATTGCGTCCTGTTGCACATCTCGCAAACCGTGCTGCTGACGTTGCTTGATGAACAACCGGTGTACTGGCGGCAACTGGCATTGCTGATGAGCCAGAAATTGCGCCTGACCTTCGTCAATCTCGAACATCTGAGCCTGATGCCAGCCGCCGCTCGACTGGCTCATCGCTTGCTGATGATCGCCGAGGGTTACGGCGAAATCGACCCGCCGCGACGGGTGCTGCAACTGCCCCAGGAGCAATTGGCGTCGATGCTGTCGCTGTCGCGTCAGACCACCAACCAGATTCTCAAGGACTTGCAGGGGCAGGGGATTGTGAATCTCAAGTACGGCGAGATCGAGATTCTGGATGCGGAGCGATTGCGGATGTTGGCGATTATCTAAAACCCGGCGTTAGGGGTGGGCTTTGGACGCGAAGGCGCCTAGCCTGTGATGACGATAATCGAGGTGTGCCATGCGTGTGCTGTTAGTGGAAGACGAACCTGAGACCGCCAAACTCCTGGCTAAAGGCCTGAGCGAGGCAAGTTACTCAGTCGATGTGGCGGTCAACGGTATGGACGGCCGTCGTTTCATCGAGTCTGGCGAATACGAGCTGATCATCCTCGACGTGATGCTGCCCGGGCTCAACGGTTGGCAGTTGTTGCAGCAGATCCGCAAGCTCGGTGATACGCCGGTGCTGTTCCTGACCACCAGGGACGGCATCGAGGATCGCCTGCGCGACCTGGAGTTGCATGAGGATGATTACCTGCTCAAGCCTTTTGCCGTGAGCGAGTTGGTGAAGCGAGTGCGCAAGTTGTTGCGGCGGGATCGGGGGCGCTGAGGTGTTTCTGTGGTGTCTGGTCTGGCCTCATCGCGAGCAAGCTCGCTCCCACAGGGGAATGCATTTCAAAATGTGGGAGTGAGCTTGCTCGCGATGAGGCCAGACCAGACACCACACCTCCTGGATCCTTTACCGCAACCCATCCCGAAACTGCCCCGGTGTCATCCCGGTCCAGCGCTTGAACGCGCGGCTGAAGCTGCTCGTGTCCGCAAATCCCAGCAGGTAGCTGATCTCGCTCAATGAGCATTGCGGATCGCGCAGGTGCAGCAGCGCCAGATTCTCGCGGCTTTCGTTGAGCAACGTATCGAACCGGCAACCCTCGTCCGCCAGATGCCGTTGCAGGCTGCGCAAACTCAGGTGCAGGGCCTGGGCGATGTGTTCGGCGCTGGGCTCGCCTTCCGGCAATTGCTCCTCAATGGCGTCGCGAACCTTGCGTTCCCAGGTCAGGGGTTTGAGTTGGGCGAGGGTGCGTTTGAGCACTGTTTCGTTGTGCTCGGCCAGTTCCGGGTTGGCGTCGTCCAAGTGACTGTCGAAGTCCACGACGGCGAATTCCAGTCGGTCTTCATCGGCGGCGAAGTACACCGGTGAGCGGAAGACTTTGTGCCATTGATGCGGGTCCGCCGGTTCCGGGCGGCGCAGGTACACCGCCAGCGGGGCGTAATCGCGGCCCAGGCGATTGCGGCAGGTGCGTACGTAAATTGCCGTGAAGGCGTCGATGGCTTCGAAGGCCGGGGCCGGATTGCCTGGGGGGATTTTCAGGCGGAAACGGTAGCGGTCCTCGGCGCGAGTCAGTTCCAGATCCAGGGCATCGCTGACCACCTGGTGATAACGCACGATACGCTCGAACACTTCTCGCAGACTGCCACTGGCCACCAACGCATAACCGAGCGCGTGAAACGTGGTGGGGCTGACGAAGCGCGATACGCGCAAACCAATCGCCGGATCACCGCTGACCTGCACCGCGATTTCCCACAGGCGCGTAGTGCCGGACAACGGGTAACGGGCGTTCGGGTCGTCCATCAGTTGCGGGTCGAGCCCCGCCTGTTGGCACAGGGCGGTGCTGTCGAGGCCCAGGGCATCGAGTTGCTTGCGCAGGGCGCGGGTCCAGCTGGCGAGGGAGGTCGGTTCAGTCATGCTGATTGGCGCTTCCGGTCAACAGGTTGGCGTTCACGGCTACCGCTTTGCGAGGGTTCACAAGGCAGGATGCAAACATCAATAACCAGAGGATGGAAGCATGCACGGTACTTCTGCAAGTCCCCAGCGACTGAATGCAACTCAGCGATCAGCGCATATTCGCCAAGTGGTGCTGGCCAAGGGGGTCGAACTGCGTCAGCGCTACCCGATTCTCAACCATCAGGACGCCTTGGGCGCAGGCATTCTGGCCTTCGCGCTGGTCGGCATGATTGGCTCGGCGACGCTCTACATGACTGGGCACATGGCTTGGTGGATGTGCCTGTTGCTCAACGCATTTTTTGCCTCGCTGACTCACGAGCTGGAACACGACCTGATTCATAGCATGTACTTCCGCAAACAGCGCGTGCCGCACAACCTGATGATGGGACTGGTGTGGCTGGCGCGGCCAAGCACGATCAATCCGTGGATTCGTCGACATCTGCACCTCAATCACCACAAAGTCTCCGGCACGGAAACCGACATGGAAGAGCGCGCCATCACCAACGGTGAGCCCTGGGGTTTTGCGCGGCTGTTGATGGTCGGCGACAACGTAATGTCAGCATTCATTCGTATGCTGCGGGCCAAGACCTGGGCTCACAAGATCAGCATCATCAAGCGCGCGCTGAAGGTCTACGCGCCACTGGCGCTGGTGCATTGGGGCGCTTGGTACATGTTCCTGGGCTTCCATGCAGCCAATGGCATCGCCTATCTGATGGGAACGTCGATCGAATGGTCAGCGACCACGTTGTCGGTGATGCACGTCATCGATATCGCTGCCGTGGTGATCATCGGCCCGAACGTGTTACGTACCTTTTGCCTGCATTTCGTCAGCTCGAACATGCACTACTACGGTGACGTTGAGCCGGGCAATGTAATCCAGCAGACCCAAGTGCTGAACCCGTGGTGGATGTGGCCGTTGCAGGCGTTCTGCTTCAACTTCGGCAGCAGTCACGGCATCCATCACTTTGTGGTCAAGGAACCGTTTTACATCCGTCAGATGACCGTGCCGGTGGCGCATAAGGTGATGCGAGACATGGGCGTGCGGTTCAATGATTTCGGGACGTTTGGGCGGGCGAATCGGTTTGTGCGAAAGGAAACAGCAGAGGCGCAGGAGGTTCGTGCCGCTCAGGCTTGATCGATGCACTCGGAAACTCAAGACGTTGGTCATCAATTTGACCCAAAGGGGCGCTAAGTTGTGACGCAAGGAGTGATCGATATATGCGATTTCGGCCTAATAAAGTAATTAAATATTTCTTTATTGGATAACCGTTTCAGTCAATCATCGCGCTAACAGTTTTGAGTTTCCGGGGCCGTCTCCTTGGCAGGGTGCGGTCCCTTTTTTATGCCTCAGGCAAAACACAAATCCCTTTGTGGGAGCCTGTGTGGCGAGGGGATTTATCCCCGTTGGGCTGCGAAGCGGCCCCGAAATGGACAACCGCGGTTTACCAGACACACCGCGCACGACTGCTTCGCAGCCGAACGGGGATAAATCCCCTCGCCACACAGGCGTACTCCCGCAGGATATTTTCATATTCGATATAGATCTTAATAAATAGCTTCTTATTCCTTAACGAATATAACTCTCCTCCCTATACTTGCTCAGGAACAGACACGCAGCAGGAGAGTTCCCCCCATGCGCAACGAATCAATTCGCTATCTGATTGTGCCGGGCTGGCAAGGATCGCCAGAAGATCATTGGCAAAGCCATTGGCAGAACAGCCTGCCGAATAGCGCGCGGGTGGAGCAGGCCGACTGGCTGACGCCGCGTCGTGAAGACTGGGTCGCTGCACTGGCCGAGGCGATTGCCGCCGACAACACGCCGGTGATCCTGATCGCCCATAGCCTGGGTTGCATCACTGTCGCGCATTGGGCTGCCACCGCGCCCGTGCAGTTTTTACGTCAGGTTCGCGGCGCCTTGCTGGTCGCCCCGGCAGACGTCGAGCGTGCGGCCTGCGCACCGGCCCTGCGCAATTTCGCCCCGATTCCGACAAACCTGCTGCCGTTCCCGAGCCAGGTTGTCAGCTCCGACAACGACAGTGCCGTGAGCACACCGCGTGCATTGGAACTGGCTCGTCACTGGGGCGCTGAGGCGGGGATTTTGTCGGGTGCCGGACACATCAACGTGAAGTCCGGTCACCAACGCTGGGAGCAGGGTTTTGCCTATCTCTATCGCCTGCAAAACCGAATGGAACACCACGCCCTGCGACGTGCTTGAACCTTTTTCTTGTTAAACGCCCCCCGTCTGCCGGCGGCTTTGGGCGGGAGTCTGCCATGAGTTTTGAAACCTTCGGCCAGCCGCTGCTGACCTTTCCCGACGCAGAAAAAAGCCCCCTCAGCATTCGCGCCAAGGCGCTGGTGTTTGTCGATCCGCGTTCCCGTCAGTTACGCCAGGAGCTGGAGCTATTGGCGCCGCGCTCGATCTCGGTGTTGATCCGTGGCGAAACCGGCAGCGGCAAGGAGTTGCTCGCGCGGCACATCCATCGTGCGAGTGATCGCGGCGGGTTGTTCGTCTCGGTCAACTGCGGCGCGATCAGTCCGACCTACGCCGATGCTGAATTGTTCGGTTACGCCGCCGGCAGTTACAGCGGTTCGGCCAGCAGTCGCGCGGGTTGGTTCGGTTCTGCCAACGGCGGGACGCTCTACCTGGATGAGATCGGCGACTTGCCGCTGCCGATCCAGATCAAATTGCTCGCGGCGCTGGAAAACCACGAAGTCACTCGTGTCGGCGCTCACCAACCAAGCCCGGTGGACGTGCGCCTGGTCGCCGCTACCAGTATCGACCTGGCCCAAGCGGTGGCCGCCGGAAAATTCAATGAGCGGCTCTACCACTACCTCAGCGAAGGCCAGCTGGAACTGCCGGCCTTGCGTGAACGGGTGGGCGATATTCTGTCGCTGTCCGAATATTTCCTCGGTATCTATAGCCAACGCCTGGACCTGCCGGTGCCGCTGATCAGCGAAGCCGCGCAGCATTTGTTAGAGCAACACAGTTGGCCGGGCAACACCCGGGAGCTGGAAAACGTCATTCACTTTGCGTTGTTGGTCAGCACCGGCGATGAGATTTTGCCGGAGCATTTGAACCTGCCCGAGGCGCCCAGCTCACTGGTGCAGATCGAACGGCAACTGAAGCAGGTTCTCACCAGCGGTTCTGCCGTCGAAAAAGTAGCCTTGAAACAACTGCTCAAGGACGCTGCGATTTTGTAGGAGCTGGCGCAGCCTGCGATCTTTTGATCTTGATCTTCGGTGGCTTGAGCATTCGCCAAGATCAAAAGATCGTAGCCTGCGGCAGCTCCTACATTGTTCGTGGTGCTGTATGAACAAAATGGAATATGAAAGTGAATAAAAGATATTGTTCGGGAATAAAAAATCCCGGTATTGTCCGCGTCACGCCAGCGATAGCACTTCACTGGCACTCGTACTAAACAAGCCGTCGTCGATGACGACCGTGATTTTCGATAAGGACACTGCATGAAAAAGGTTCTGTTGTTCACCGCATTGGCGGCTGCCCTGACCGCGGGCCTGGCTCAGGCTGGCGAGAAACTGGTGGTTGCGGCGACCCCGGTTCCACACGCCGAGATTCTGGAACTGATCAAACCAACCCTCGCCAAAGAAGGCGTGGATCTGGAAATCAAAGTCTTCACCGACTACGTTCAGCCGAACGTGCAAGTTGACCAGAAGCGTCTGGACGCCAACTACTTCCAGACCCTGCCGTACCTGAAGAGCTTCAATGAAGGCAAAGGCACTAACCTTGTGACGGTGATCGGCGTGCACGTCGAACCGTTCGGCGGCTACTCGAAGAAAGTCAAAACCCTGGCTGAGCTGAAAGACGGCGCAACCATCGCTATCCCGAACGAAGGCAGCAACAGCGGTCGTGCCCTGATCCTGCTGCAGAAGGCTGGCCTGATCGAGTTGAAAGACCCGAAAAACGCTCTGGCCACCCCGAAAGACATCGCCAAGAACCCGCACAACTTCAAGTTCAAGGAACTGGAATCGGCCATGTTGCCGCGTGTTCTGGACCAGGTCGACCTGGACATGATCAACACCAACTACGCGCTGGAAGCCGGTCTGAACCCGGCTAAAGACGCGCTGGTGATCGAAGGTGCAGATTCGCCTTACGTGAACTTCCTGGTGGCTCGTCCGGACAACAAGGACAGCGTTGCCATCCAGAAACTGGCCAAGGCCTTGACCAGTCCTGAAGTGAAAGCATTCATCGCCAAGAAGTACAGCGGCGCGGTACTGCCGGCGTTCTGATTCGCGAGGTAAACCCCTTCAAGGTTTCAAACGCCGACGGCTGGTAAAAGCGTCGGCGTTTTTTTATTGGGTGTTGGGAATTAATTGGAATGTGAGTTCGGCTATAGAACCACCCCTCACCCCAGCCCTCTCCCCACGGGGGAGAGGGGGAAAGGGAGCAGATCTTCATGCCTTTCAAGTCCTGAGTTCGACTTGAACTTGCAGGTCGCAGAATTTCGAACAAACACATCGGTCAGTCCCCTCGCCCCTTGGGAGAGGGTGAGGGTGAGGGCAGGTTCTAACTACCCCCGCGTATTCAACGCCCTGCGCAACGCCATCAACAACTTCACGATGTCCTGCGGATCCAGCCGCTGTGGCACTTTTACGTCAGCCATTTTCTCTTCCTTGTGATGGTTCGGCCGGGGGAGTCTGGCCAAAATCGGTTCGTCCTTGGAGGGGTAATTTGAAAAAAAGATCCGTCCTACAGCGCAAAGAAAAATAGTCGTCTTCCGCTGCCACAGCAAACTCGGAAGATAGTTTTTTGCGTGATATCAATATGCTTTAACGGTATTTAAATTCTTCTTTTTATATCTTTAAAGTCGGTGTCTGCCGGGTAGTTATCCACTGCCCATGGACTGCACCACCGTCGCTTACCCTGCGGCGTCCAGGATGTTCAATGAACTTCGATTACGCATTTATCCTCAGCACCTTGCCGGCGTTTCTTAAAGCCGTGGGCGTGACGCTGCAGGTCGGCTTTATCGCTATCGGCACGTCGTTGCTGGTGGCGCTGATCAACGCGACGATTCTGGTATTCCGCACGCCTTACTTGCAGCGTCTGGTCGGGCTGTATGTGGAACTTGCGCGCAACACCCCGCTGTTGATTCAACTGTTCTTAGTCTACTTCGCCTTGCCAGCGCTGGGCATCAAGGTCTCGGGCTTTGCGGCGGCGATCATCACCATGACCTTCCTCGGCGGCGCCTACCTCACCGAAGTGCTGCGTGCCGGCGTCGACGCGGTGCCTCAGGCGCAGCTCGAGTCCGGGCGCTCCATCGGCCTGTCCCACGGGCAATTGCTGCGCTACGTGATCCTGCCGCAAGCCGGCATCCTCAGCCTGCCGTCGCTGTTTGCCAATTTCATTTTCCTGCTCAAGGAAACCACCGTGGTCTCGGCGGTGGCGGTGCCGGAGATTCTCTACACCACCAAAAGCTACATCGCGCTCTATTACAAAACCTACGAAATGCTCGCCGTGCTGACGCTGATTTGCGTGCTGCTGTTCTTACCGCTGTCGCTGCTGCTCAGCCGTCTGGAAAGGAGGCTCCAGCATGGCCAGTTCGGGTCTTGAATTGCTCTGGGTGTCGTTGCCGCAATTGGGCAAGGGCGCTGCGCAAACCTTATCGATCTCTTTTCTGAGCATCGCCATCAGCACCGTTGGCGGCGTGCTTTACGGTGTGCTGCGCACGCTGAATTCGACATGGCTGAACGCAATCCTGCGCGTTTATCTGGAGTTGTTCCGCGCAATTCCGGTGCTGGTATGGCTGTATTTGCTGTTCTTCGGTCTGCCGATTTTCTTCGGCCTGAGCATTCCGAGCTTCTGGTGCGCAGTGCTGGTGTTGTCGCTGTGGGGCGCCAGCGAAGTCGGGGAAGTGGTGCGCGGCGCGTTGCATTCATTGCCGCGCGGGCAGCGTGAGGCGGGGTTGTCGATTGGCCTGGACGGCCCGCAACTCTACGGTTACGTGCTGCTGCCACAAGCGCTGAAGCGCATGACACCGCCGACCATCAATGTCTACACGCGGATCATCAAAACCAGCTCGCTGGCGGTGCTGATCGGCGTGGTCGACGTGATAAAGGTCGGTCAGCAGATCATCGAACGCACTTACGAATCGGTACTGATCTACGGCGCACTGTTCCTGTTTTTCTTTTTCATCTGCTACCCGCTCTCGGCCGCCTCGCGCGTGCTGGAGCGGCGCTGGACGCAAGCATGAGCGCATTGATCGAGTTCAAGGGTTTCAACAAGTTTTTCGGCGAGCAGCAGGTGCTTAACGGCATCGACCTGCAAGTGAAGTCAGGCGAAGTGATCGTCATCCTCGGCCCCAGCGGCTGCGGCAAAAGCACCTTGCTGCGCTGCCTCAACGGTCTTGAAGTGGCCCACAGCGGCAGCTTGAATTTTGCCGGTCGCGAGTTGCTGGACAAGGGCACCGACTGGCGCGAAGTGCGGCAGCAGATCGGCATGGTATTCCAGAGTTACCACCTGTTCCCGCACATGAGCGTGCTCGACAACCTGCTGCTCGGCCCGCTCAAAGTGCAGAAGCGCGACCGCCGCGAGGCCTGTGCCCAGGCCGAAGCGTTGCTTGAGCGCGTGGGCCTTTCGGACAAGCGCGATGCCTTCCCGCGTCAGCTCTCGGGTGGCCAGCAGCAACGCATCGCCATCGTCCGTTCGCTGTGCATGAACCCGAAAGTCATGTTGTTCGATGAAGTCACCGCCGCCCTCGACCCGGAAATGGTCAAGGAAGTGTTGGAAGTCATTCAGGGCCTGGCCCGCGAGGGCATGACCCTGTTGATCGTCACCCACGAAATGGCCTTCGCCCGCGCCGTGGCTGACCGCATTGTGTTCATGGATGCCGGGCGAATCCTTGAGCAAAACCCTCCCGAGATGTTCTTTACGAACCCGCAAACCGCACGAGCGCAGCAGTTCCTGGAGAAGTTCTCCTACGTCGCCGCACTACCCAAAACGACTCAAACAAAGGAACTGGAACTGCTATGAAAACTGCCAAGTCGTCTCTGCTGCTACTCCCGCTGCTCGGCCTCGCGTTGCTGGCCGGTTGCAACAAAACCGAAGAACCCACCAAACCGGCGGCCACCAGTGCCAGTTATCTGGAAAAAATCAAAGCCCGGGACAAGTTGATCGTCGGTGTCTTCACCGATAAACCGCCGTTTGGTTTCGTCAATGAAGCCGGGCGTTATGTCGGTTTCGATACCGACATAGGCCGTCAATTCGCCAAAGATCTGCTGGGCGATGAGAACAAGGTCGAGTTCGTCGCGGTAGAACCGGCCAGCCGGATTCCGTTCCTGCAAAGCGACAAGGTCGATTTGATTCTGGCCAACATGACCGTTACCCCGGAACGTAAGGAAGCGGTGGAATTCACCAATCCGAACCTCAAGGTGGCGGTGCAGGCGTTGGTGCCGCAGGCCAGTTCGGTGAAAAACCTTGATGACCTGGCGACCCGCACCACCATTGTCACCACTGGCACTACGGCCGATATCTGGCTGACCAAGAACCACCCTGACTGGAAACTGCTGAAGTTCGAGAAAAACTCCGAATCTCTGCAAGCGTTGGCCAATGGGCGCGGCGATGCGTATGCGCAGGACAATCTGGTGCTGTTCAGCTGGGCGAAACAGAACCCTGGCTACCGCGTGCTGACCCAGACGTTGGGCGCTGAAGCACCGATTGCGCCGGCGGTGAAGAAGGGCAATATCGAACTGCGTGATTGGGTGAATGTCGAGTTGGCGAAACTGGGTGAAGAGAAGTTTCTGCTCAAACTGTATGACCAATATGTGCGTAAAGAACTGAGCGATGACACCAAGCCTGAGAGCGTGATTGTCGAGGGTGGGAAGTGGCAGGGGTGATTCCCTGACCTTTGCAGTGACTTTCCGATCGCCATCGCGAGCAAGCTCGCTCCCACATTAGACCGCGTCCGCCGGGACAACTCGGTCAGCTGTGGGAGGCAGGGGTGATTATCTGACCTTTGTAGTGATCTCTCGGCCGCCATCGCGAGCAGGCTCGCTCCCACATTAGACCGCGTCCGCCGGGACAACTCGGTCAGCTGTGGGAGGCAGGGGTGATTCCCTGATCTTCGTAGTGATCTCTCGGCCGCCTTCGCGAGCAGGCTCGCTCCCACATTAGACCGCGTCCGCCGGGACAACTCGGTCAACTGTGGGAGCGAGCCTGCTCGCGATTCGGTTTAACAGGCGCTGATTAGTCCGGCCAATACCACGCCGGCTCATCCAGTATCCGCTGCCCCGGTTTGGCCCAGATTCCTCTCCAGCACAATGCAATTGCACTCCGGATCCTCCTGCTGCAGGGTGCGCGATTCTGCTTTATTGTCGACGTCATCGTGCGCCAGGCTTTATTTCAAACCCTGAGGTGCACCCTTGGAACCCTGTTCTAAGCTCACAGTCGTATCGCCATTGGCACGAACGTGCAACGCAAAGGAGTCTGCATGGTGGGTCCCGGATTGAAAACAGTGGTTGGCCTGAGCCTCCTTGTCCTGCTGAGCGCCTGTGGCGATAAAAAACCGGTCGAAAAGGACCGTCCGCGGGTATTCGTGCAAGAGGTAAAACCTGCGGATTACGCGGCGACGGTGACCCTGACCGGTGATGTTCAGGCGCGGGTCCAGACCGACCTGTCGTTCCGCGTTGCCGGCAAGATCATCCAGCGTACAGTCGATGTCGGTGATCGGGTTTCGGCTAAACAAGTGCTGGCCAAGCTCGATCCCAAGGACCTGCAAACCAGCGTCGACTCGGCTCAGGCGCAGGTTGTTGCCGAACAGGCCCGAGTCAAACAGACCGCCGCCGCGTTTGTTCGCCAGCAAAAACTCCTGCCCAAGGGCTACACCAGCCAAAGCGAATACGATTCCGCCCAAGCCGCCTTGCGCAGCAGCCAAAGCGCCCTGACGGCGGCCCAGGCGCAATTGGCCAACGCCCGTGAACAACTGAACTACACCGCGTTGGTCGCCGACGCACCGGGGGTGATTACCGCACGTCAGGCCGAGGTCGGCCAGGTGGTGCAGGCCACCGTGCCGATTTTCAGCCTGGCCCGGGACGGTGAGCGCGATGCGGTGTTCAACGTCTACGAATCGCTGCTGACAGAGCCGCCGGAGGGTAAAACGGTGGTCGTCAGCCTGCTCGACAAACCTGAGATCAAAACCACCGGCACCGTTCGGGAAATCACCCCGGCCGTCTCTGCGCAGACTGGCACGGTGCAGGTCAAAGTCACTCTCAACGGACTACCGGAAGGCATGCAGCTCGGTTCGGTGGTAAGTGCCACGGCCAAGACGCCGGGCAAGTCGGCGGTCGAACTGCCTTGGTCGGCGCTGACGAAAAATCTCAGCGACCCGGCCGTGTGGCTGGTGGACGATGAAGGCAAGGCACAGCTGCACACCGTCACTGTCGGTCGCTACCTGACCGGCAAAGTGATCATCAGCGCCGGTCTGAAGGGGGGCGAAAAAGTCGTCATCGCCGGCGGCCAGTTGCTGCACCCCGGCGTGAAGGTGGAAATCGCCGAAAACACCTACAAGGACTTAGCCGAGGGAGCCCAGCCATGAAGCGTCTGTTACTGGTTTGTGCCGGTGTGATGCTGGTGGCCTGCTCGAAAAAAGAACCGCCGCCGGAGCCAGTGCGCCCGGTGTTGTCCATCAAGGTCCAGTCCCTGGACGAAGAAAATCTGGGCCGCTTCGCCGGCAGCATCCAGGCCCGTTATGAAAGCAATGTTGGGTTCCGGGTGCCGGGGCGCATTGCCAGCCGTAACGTTGATGTCGGTGCCGAAGTTGATAAAGGTGCGTTGCTCGCCACGCTCGACCCCACCGATCAACAGAACCAGTTGCGTTCCGCTCAGGGCGATCTGGCCAACGTCCAGGCGCAACTCATCAACGCCCAAGCCAACGCCCGGCGCCAGCAAGAGTTGTTCGATCGTGGCGTGGGTGCCCAGGCGCAACTCGACGTCGCACAAACCGATCTCAAAACCACCCAGGCCTCTCTCGATCAAGCGAAGGCTGCGGTCGATCAGGCCAAGGACCAGCTCAACTATGTCGAACTGCGCGCCGACCACAAAGCCATCGTCACCGCGTGGAATGCTGAAGCCGGGCAAGTCGTCAGCGCCGGCCAGCAAGTGGTGACCCTGGCGCAGCCGGACATCAAGGAAGCGGTGATCGACCTGCCGGACACCCTGGTCGACCAATTGCCGGAAGACGTGGTGTTTCAGGTGGCCGTCCAGCTCGAGCCGAGCATCACCACCACTGCCATCGTTCGCGAAATCGAACCTCAAGCCCAAAGCGCCACCCGTACCCGTCGCGCCCGCCTGACACTGGCCGAAACGCCGCCGGGGTTTCGCCTGGGCACGGCGATCAGCGTGACCCTCAGCTCCACGATCAAACCGCGTATCGAACTGCCCCTGACCGCGCTCCAGGAGGTCGATGGCAAATCGCGGATCTGGGTCATTGACCCGCAGACCCAAACCGTTTCCCCGCGAGACGTCAGCCTGATCAGCCGCACGGATTCAACGATGGTCCTGGCCAACGGCGTGAAGTCCGGCGAGCGAGTGGTCAGTGCCGGCGTGAATAGCCTGAAACCGGGGCAAAAAGTAAAAATCGATGAGGACAGCCCGCAATGAAAGGGAGTTTCAACTTATCCGAATGGGCCCTCAAGCATCAGTCGTTTGTCTGGTATTTGATGTTCGTCGCGCTGCTGATGGGCGTGTTCTCGTACCTGAACCTTGGCCGCGAGGAAGACCCGTCGTTCACCATCAAAACCATGGTGATCCAGACCCGCTGGCCGGGCGCGACCCAGGAGGAAACCCTCAAGCAGGTCACTGACCGGATCGAGAAAAAACTCGAAGAACTCGACTCTCTCGACTACGTGAAAAGCTACACCCGCCCCGGCGAGTCGACGGTTTTCGTTAACTTGCGTGATACCACCAGCGCCAAGGACATTCCGGAAATCTGGTACCAGGTGCGCAAGAAGATCAACGACATTCGCGGCGACTTTCCCCAAGGCCTGCAAGGACCGGGATTCAACGATGAGTTCGGCGATGTGTTCGGTTCGGTGTACGCCTTTACCGCCGACGGTTTGTCGATGCGCCAATTGCGCGATTACGTCGAGCAGGTCCGCGCCGAGATCCGCGAAGTGCCGGGGCTGGGCAAGGTCGAGATGGTCGGCGAGCAGGATGAAGTCCTCTACCTGAACTTCTCCACCCGCAAACTGGCGGCGCTGGGCATCGATCAGCGCCAGGTGGTGCAGAGCCTGCAATCGCAAAACGCGGTGACGCCGGCCGGGGTGATCGAGGCCGGTCCCGAGCGGATTTCCGTGCGTACGACGGGGCAGTTTGCCTCTGAGAAGGACCTGGAAAACGTCAACCTGCGACTCAACGACCGTTTCTACCGCTTGGCCGACGTCGCCGAAATCAGTCGTGGCTACGTTGACCCAGCGACACCGGAGTTCCGCTTTAACGGCCATCCGGCCATCGGCCTCGCCATTGCGATGAAGAAGGGCGGCAACATTCAGGCATTCGGCAAGGCGCTGCACCAGCGCATGACCGACCTGACCGCCGATCTGCCGGTGGGCGTCGGCGTGCACAACGTTTCCGATCAGGCTGAAGTAGTGGAAAAAGCCGTCGGCGGTTTTACCAGCGCACTGTTCGAAGCGGTGGTGATCGTGCTGATCGTCAGCTTCATCAGCCTCGGTGTGCGCGCCGGTCTGGTGGTGGCGTGCTCGATTCCGCTGGTGCTGGCGATGGTCTTCGTCTTCATGGAATACAGCGGCATCACCATGCAGCGGATTTCCCTCGGTGCGCTGATCATTGCGCTCGGGCTGCTGGTGGATGACGCGATGATCACCGTCGAGATGATGGTCACGCGCCTGGAAATGGGCGAGACCAAGGAGCAGGCGGCCACGTTCGCCTACACCTCGACCGCGTTCCCGATGTTGACCGGTACGTTGGTGACGGTGGCCGGTTTCGTGCCCATCGGCCTGAACGCCAGCTCGGCCGGCGAGTACACCTTCACGCTGTTCGCGGTGATTGCGGTGGCCATGATCGTGTCGTGGGTTGTCGCGGTGCTGTTCGCCCCGGTGATCGGCGTGCACATCCTCAGCGCCAACGTGAAACCTCACGATGCAGAACCGGGGCGCATCGGTCGGGCGTTCAATTACGGCTTGCTTTGGGCCATGCGCAATCGCTGGTGGGCGATCGGCATCACCGTTGCACTGTTTGTGGCGTCGGTGTTTTCCATGCAGTTCGTGCAGAACCAGTTCTTCCCGTCCTCGGACCGCCCGGAAATTCTCGTCGACCTGAACCTGCCGCAAAACGCCTCGATCGCCGAAACCCGCAAGGCGGTGGACAAGCTCGAGGCGACGCTCAAGGGCGACCCGGACATCGTGCGCTGGAGCACCTACATCGGCGAAGGTGCGATCCGTTTCTACCTGCCCCTCGACCAGCAACTTCAGAACCCGTACTACGCGCAACTGGTGATCGTCAGCAAGGGGCTGGAATCGCGTGAGGCCCTGAGTCAACGTTTGCGTGAGAGGTTGCGCAAAGATTTTGTCGGCATCGGCAGCTACGTCCAGGCGCTGGAAATGGGCCCGCCGGTAGGGCGGCCGATTCAGTACCGGGTCAGTGGCAAGGACATCGATCAAGTGCGCAAGCACGCCATCGCCCTGGCCACCGAACTGGATAAAAACACTCACATCGGCGAAATCATTTACGACTGGAACGAACCGGGCAAAGTCCTGCGCATCGACATCGCACAGGACAAGGCACGGCAATTGGGACTGTCGTCGGAAGACGTGGCCAACCTGATGAACAGCATCGTGGTCGGTGCGCCAGTGACTCAGGTCGATGACGATATCTACCTGATCGACGTGGTGGGGCGTGCGGAAGACGCCGAACGCGGCACCCCGGAAACCCTGCAGAATTTGCAGATCGTCACGCCGGGCGGCACCTCGATTCCGCTGCTGGCTTTCGCCTCCGTGCGCTATGAACTTGAGCAACCGCTGGTCTGGCGCCGCGACCGCAAACCGACCATCACCATCAAGGCTGCGGTGCGCGACGAAATTCAGCCGACCGATCTGGTGAAACAACTCCAGCCCGACATCGACAAATTCGCCGCCAGTTTGCCGGTGGGTTACCAGGTCGCCACTGGCGGCACCGTCGAAGAAAGCGGCAAGGCCCAGGGGCCGATTGCCAAGGTTGTGCCGTTGATGCTGTTTTTGATGGCGACCTTCCTGATGATCCAGCTGCACAGCGTGCAGAAGCTGTTCCTGGTGGCCAGCGTCGCGCCACTCGGGCTGATTGGCGTGGTGATAGCGTTGATCCCGACGGGCACGCCGATGGGCTTTGTGGCGATCCTGGGGATTCTGGCGCTGATCGGCATCATCATCCGCAACTCGGTGATTCTGGTGACGCAGATCGATGCCTTGGAGAAGGACGGTCATGCACCGTGGGATGCGGTGGTGCAAGCCACGGAGCATCGTCGCCGGCCGATTCTGCTGACGGCTGCGGCGGCGAGCCTGGGGATGATCCCGATCGCCCGGGAAGTGTTCTGGGGGCCGATGGCCTACGCGATGATTGGCGGGATTATTATTGCGACGTTGCTGACGTTGCTGTTTTTGCCGGCGCTTTATGTGGCCTGGTACAAAATCCGCGAGCCGAAGAAAGAGGTGCAGTAAGGCGAGCGCTACGCGCTCATCGCGAGCAAGCTCGCTCCCACAGTTGACTGAGTTGTCCAGACGGACGCGGTTCTCTGTGGGAGCGAGCTTGCTCCGGGCGGCGTTCCGACGATGGCGGCCGAATGGGCTACACAGGCTTACGCCAAACACTCGCCAACCAAGGCTGCTGCTCCCGAGGCAGCCCCGCCGGCCGGTAGTAATGCTCCAACTCTACAAACCCCGCTGCCGTCAGCAATTGCTGCCACGTCTCAAGATCGTGGTACGCCCCATAACGCGGCCCATTCCACCCTTCCTGATTCTCGCCACGCGGATTGGAACTGAACAACACGCCACCTGGCTTCAAAGCCCCGCGCAATTCCTTCAACACCCGAGGCAGTTCCTGACGCGGAATATGAAACAACACCGCATTGGCGAAGATCCCGTCAAAGCGCTCAGCCGGCAAATCCAGCTTCAGAAAATCTTGCTGCCAGACCTCACAACCACTGTCTTCGCGTGCCATCTGCGCAAACTTCTCCGAGCCATCAAGCCCGACAGCGGTGTGGCCCATGCGCGTGAAGGTTTGCAAATCACGACCCGGCCCACAGCCAAAGTCGAGAATGTCGAACGGTGCCTCCCCCTGAATATGCCGCAGCAGCGCATCAATGTTCTGGCTGACATCATGATCGCGAGTCCCTTCGCGAAAACTCTCAGCCACTGAGTTGTAATGGCTCAGAGTGGTGGAGGTGATCTGCTCAAGGTCGGTGGGGGTCTGTTTCATGGTCGGCTGCGCAGGCAATGTGAGTTTGCCGAATATACGCCAAGGCGCCGGTGGCTGCTTCGCAGCCATCGCGAGCAAGCTCGCTCCCACAGGGATTGTGTGAACACCCGAGATCCAATGTGGGAGCGAGCTTGCTCGCGATAGCAATATCACTGACGCCCAAAGGCTTGAGCCAGACTCAACGCTTGTTCAATCCCCGAGCCAACCGATCCCCGCCCAACTGAATCGCCGCCACCAACACCACCAGCAACACAATCACCGTCAACATGATCTGGCTATCAAACCGCTGATATCCGTACCGATAAGCGATGTCGCCCAACCCACCGGCACCAATCGCCCCGGCCATGGCCGACGAGTTGATCATCGTCACCAACGTAATCGTGAAACCACCGACAATCCCCGGCAATGCCTCAGGCAACAACACATGCCAAACGATATGCCAACGCCGGCAACCCATCGCCTGCGCCGCTTCGATCAACCCGTGATCGACCTCCCGCAGACTGACTTCGGCAATGCGCGCAAAGAACGGTGTAGCAGCAATGGTCAGTGGCACCACGGCCGCCCAAACGCCATACGTGGTGCCGACGATCAGCCGCGTAAACGGAATCAGCGCCACCATCAGAATCAGAAACGGAATCGAGCGGAACAGGTTCACGAACGCACCCAGCGCGCGGTTCAGCGCCGGTGCTTCGTAGATACCGCCCTTGGAGCTGGTGACCAGAATCACCGCCAGCGGAATGCCCGCCAGCAGCGCGATCAATGACGACACGCCGACCATCAGGAAGGTGTCGATGAAGCCTTGCAGCAAGCGATCAAACCACATAGCCCAGCACCTCCACCTGTTGCGCCCAGTGGCCGGCGCGTTGACGCAATTCCTCTGCGCCGAGGGGCGAATCGGTCACCGCCAGCAGCAATTGCCCGAGGGCATGGCCCTGAATCCGTTCCACGCCACCTTGCAGCAAACGCACGCGACCACCGAGGGCGCTGAACAACGCGGCCAGGTCGGGCTCGTCGCTGGTGCTGCCGGTGAACTGCAAACGCAGCACAACAGCGGCGTCCGAAGACTGTGGATGTGCCTGCAAGCGGCTTTGCAGTTCTTCTGGCAATCCGTGTTGTAACGGCGCCAGCAAGGTTTTGCTGACCTCGTGCTGCGGGTTGCCAAAGACTTCCCAGACCGGTCCTTGTTCGACGATTCTCCCGTGTTCCAGCACGACGACCCGATCACAGATATCGCGAATCACCGCCATCTCGTGGGTGATCAGCACGATGGTCAGGCCCAGGCGTTGATTGATCTCGCGCAGCAGGCCGAGGATCGATTGTGTGGTTTCCGGGTCCAGCGCCGAAGTGGCTTCGTCGCACAGCAGGATCGCTGGGTCATGCACCAAGGCGCGGGCGATGCCGACGCGCTGTTTCTGCCCGCCGGAAAGCTGCGCCGGGTAGGCCTTGTGTTTCTCTTGCAGGCCCACCAGTTCCAGCAATTCGCGGACTTTCTGCTCGCGTTTTTCCTTGGGCACGCCGGCGACTTTCAACGGCAACTCGACGTTCTGCCAAACCGTCTTGGCCGACATCAGGTTGAAGTGCTGGAAGATCATGCCGATGCGCCGACGCAGCGCCACCAGGCGGTCTTCATCGAACTCGCCGATGTCGACCTGATCGATCAGCACGCGCCCCGTGCTCGGTTGTTCCAAGCGGTTGATGGTGCGGATCAGCGACGACTTGCCGGCGCCGCTGCGGCCGATGATGCCGAACACCTCGCCGCGCTGGATCGCCAGGTCGATGCCGTGCAGCGCGGCGACCGGACCTTGCTGGCCGTTGTAGGTTTTGCCCAGACCGATGAAGCGCACGTGGGCGCGATTCAGGTCCGGGTGCAGTTCGGTTTGTATGGCGTTATGAGGCTCTGGAATTTCCAGTCGCAGTTGGGTGGCTGCCGTCATATTCAGCTTTCCCAACCGGCTTGGTAGAGCTTGCCGTGGGCCTTATCCAGCGCGGCACGAACGGCCGGCGAATGTTGATAGATGTCGACGAATTTGATCAGGCGCGGGTCGGTTTTGCTTTTCGGCTGGATCACGAACTGGATCACGTATTCCTTGTGGTCGAGGCCGTCGAACAGCAGGGCGGAGCCGGCATCGAAGGTCTTCGACAGGCGAATGTAGGCCGGGTAACCCTGGACCAGATCGGCGTCGTCATAAGCGCGTACCAGTTGCACGGCTTCGACCTGAAGGATTTTGATTTTTTTCGGGTTGGCGATGATGTCTTCTTCGGTGGCCTTGTAGCCGACACCTGGTTTAAGCGTGATCAGCCCGGCCTTGGCCAACAGTTGCAAACCACGACCGCTGTTGATCGGGTCGTTGGCGATCGCCACGCTGGCGCCTTCCGGCAGCTCGTCGAAGCTTTTGTATTTCTTCGAGTAGAGGCCGACGTTGTTGATGATCCCCGGCGCGAACGGCACCAGGTCAAAACCGGCGGCGGCCTTGGCGTTTTCCAGGAATGGGACGTGCTGGAAGTAGTTCACGTCGATGTCCCCGGCAGCGAGGCTGACATTGGGCGCGATCCAGTCGCTGAACTCCACCAGGTCGACCTGCAAGCCTTGTTTCTTGGCTTCTTCGACGGCGGCTTCCAGGGGAATGGCGAAAGCGGCGGTGGTGCCGACTTTCAGCGGCGTGTCGGCGGCGAAGGTGATGGAGCTGAAAAGGCCGAGGGCCAGGGCCAGTGCTTTGACTGGGTGAGAGAGGTAGTTCTTGGTCATGATATTTATTCCAGTCAGTGCATTAGATTTGTGGTGTTTGGTAGGGCCTCATCGCGAGCAAGCTCGCTCCCACATTGGATCTCGGGTGTTCACACAACCCCTGTGGGAGCGAGCTTGCTCGCGATGCTTTTAGCGGCGGAACGCGGATCCGGTATGTTGCTCAGGCAAATGCGCCTCCCCGTGAAACAGTTTTTCCCGCAGGCTGCCACTGTCGTAGGCGGTCTTGTACGACCCTCGGCGTTGCAACTCCGGAATTACCAAATCGATGAAATCCACATAGCTTTCCGGCGTAACAATCCGCGTCAAATTGAAGCCATCCAGACCGGTTTCCGCGATCCACGATTCCAGCTCGTCAGCGACTTGCTCAGGCGAACCCACCACGGTGATGTAGCGACCACCGAGGGCGTGTTGCTCGAGTAATTTGCGGCGGGTCCAGTCGTTGTTTTGCAGATTCTTGGTGGCGGACTGGATAGCGTTGCTCTTTACGTACTGGATCGGCTCGTCGATTTCGTACTCGGAGAAATCGATCCCGGTGGAGGCCGAGAAATGCGCCACGCCAGCCTCAGCACTGGCGTAGCTCAAGTACTCGGCGTGCTTGGCCCAAGCCAGCTCTTCGGTGGCGCCGACAATCACGTTCAAACCCATGAACACCTTGATGTCCTCGGGGTTGCGCCCGGCCTCGACGGCACTGGCGCGCACCTTGTCCACTTGAACCTTGGTCGCCGGTTTGTTCTGGCCGCTGATGAACACGCACTCGGCATGTCGCCCGGCGAACAGCAAACCGCGATCCGAACTGCCGGCCTGGAACAGCACCGGCGTGCGCTGCGGCGAGGGCTCGCAGAGGTGATAACCCTCGACCTGATAGAACTCGCCCTTGTGCTCGACCTTGTGCACTTTCTCGGGCTGCGCGTAGATCCGCTGCTGCGGATCGTTAAGCACCGCGCCGTTTTCCCAACTGCCTTCCCAGAGTTTGTAGAGCACTTGCAGGTATTCATCGGCCTGGTCGTAACGACGGTCGTGTTCTACCTGTTCGCTCAAACCCATGGCCTTGGCGGCGCTGTCGAGGTAGCCGGTGACGATGTTCCAGCCGACCCGGCCGCGACTCAGGTGATCGAGCGTGGACATGCGTCGTGCGAACAGATACGGCGGTTCGTAAGTCAGGTTGGCGGTGAGGCCGAAGCCAAGGTTTTTTGTCACTGCGGCCATGGCCGAAACCAGCAGTAGCGGGTCGTTGACCGGAAGTTGGATCGACTCTTTGAGCGGCACGTCTACCGAGTTTTGATAGACGTCGTACACGCCGACGATGTCAGCGATGAAGAGACCGTCGAACAGCCCACGCTCCAGCAATTGCGCCAGTTCGGTCCAGTATTCGATCGTTTTGTACTGAGTGGAGTTATCCCGTGGATGCGTCCACAGACCATGGTTGATGTGCCCGATGCAGTTCATGTTGAACGCGTTGAGCAGGATCTTCTTTTTGGCATCGGCCATCAGATCGTCCCCCGCAATGGCGGGTTTTCATCGTTGAGGTAGTAATTGCCGACCGCGTGATACTTCCAGCGCACCGGGTCGTGCAGCGTGTGTACCCGAGCGTTGCGCCAGTGACGGTCCAGGCCATGTTCGATCAGGGTTGCCTGGCTGCCGGCCAGTTCAAACAGCGTGCTGCCCGCGGCGAGGGAAATCTCGGTGCTGATGGCGCGGGCTTCGGCGACGGCAATCGACGCGGCGGCGACGGTCTCTGCGTTGGTCGTGGTCTGAGCCTTGTCGAGGAATTCACCGGAGCGTTCCAGCAAGGCTTCGGCGGCGTGCAAACGAATGCTCAAGTGGCCGAAGCTCTTGAGGGTCAGTGGGTCTTCGGTGGCTTTGTCGTTGCCGGAATCGATCCACGGCCGGGTCTTGGTGCGCACGAAATGCAGCGCATCTTCATAAGCGGCGCGGGCGATACCGGTGTCGATAGCGGCATGAAGAATCTGCGCGAGCGGGCCGACGGTGGTCGGGCGCTCGAACGCGCTCTGAAACGGGATCACGTCTTCGGCGGCGACGTAGACATCTTCAAACACCACCGAACCGCTGCCGGTGGTGCGCTGGCCGAAGCCGCTCCAGTCGTCGATCACCGTCAGGCCTTTGCTGTTGCGCGGGACGAACGCTAGTTGCTGCACGCCGTGTTCATCCACGACCGACGTCGGAATGCGCTGGGCATAAATCGCCCCCGTGGCGTAGAACTTGCGGCCGTTGATGCGATAGCCGTCACCGTCGCGGCTCAGGCTGGTGACGCGGTCGTGGGCGGTTTTGGTGCCCAGTTCTGCCAAGGCATTGCCGAAGCGCTGGCCCGCCAGCACTTCCGCGTACAGGCGTTTTTTCTGCTCTTCGCTGCCATTCACCCGCAACACTTCGAGCGCGTAGAAATGGTTCTGCGGGATCTGGCCGAGGGAGCCGTCAGCCTGGGCGATCAGCGCGATCACCTTGGCCAGCGTGACGTTGGAAACGCCAGCGCCGCCGTATTCTTTTGGCACGCTGATGCCCCAAAGACCCGAGCGGGAAAACACTTCCAGTTCCGGGTGTGGTAAACGGCGTTCGCGGTCGCGCAGGGCGCTGTCGCGTTTGAAATCTTCGGCCAGGTCACTGGCGACGATCAGGGCTTGCTCATCGCTGGTTATGACCGCGACGTGGTGAGAAAGAGTCATGTGTTTCTCCAGAGATCTGGTCAAAAGTGTTCTGGTCGTTAAATCCAGGAATGCCGGGCGGGCAGCGTGCCGTTCAGGTGATAGGTGCCGACGGCGTGATATTTCCAGCGCACCGGGTCGTGCAGCGTGTGCACGCGGGCGTTGCGCCAATGGCGGTCGAGGTTGAATTCGGCGATGGTGGCGCGGCTGCCAGCCAGTTCGAAAAGCTTTTCGCTGGCCAGCAGCGAGATCTCGGTGGTCAGGACTTTGGCTTCGGCCACGGCAATCGAGGCGCGGGCGGCGGACTCGGCGGTGAGCGGTACGGCGTTGACCTGATCGAGCACTTGCCCGGCCTTGCGCAGCAGCGCTTCGGCGGCGTGCAGTTCGATCTTCAGCTTGCCGATGTCGGCGATCACATAGAGGTCGTCGCTGGCCCGTTCGACCTTGGCGTCGATCCACGGCCGTGCACGGGTTTTCACGAACGCGATGGCGTCGTCGATGGCGCCCCGGGCAATGCCGGCGTCAATGGCGGCTTGAATCAGCTGCGACACGGCACCCTGAATGTTCGGGTTGTCATTGATCTTCCAGTTATCCACCACCAGCTCGGCGTCGACCTGCACGTTGTTGAGCAAAATGGTGCCGCTGGCGGTGGTGCGTTGGCCGAAGCCCGACCAGTCATCCACGATGCGCAGGCCCGGTGTACCGCGGCGGACGAAGGCCAGAACCTGCTTGCCATCGTCGTTCAGCGCCTTGACCGCGACCCAGTGGGCGAACAGGGCGCCGGTGGAATAGAACTTCTGCCCGCTGAGGACGAAGCCGTCGCCGCTGGCGGTGATTCGTGCCTTGAGTTCGAGGGTGTTTTTGGTGCCGCGTTCAGGTCCTGCGTTACCGATCCGCCAGCCGTCGAGTACGCTTTTGAACAGCTGTTTTTTCTGCGATTCAGTGGCGCTGCCGAGTACCAGGTTGAGAATGCCGAACTGGTTCTGCGGGATCTGTCCCAGTGCCGGGTCGGCCGCGGAAATGATCGCGAAGACCTCGGCAACGGTGACGAATGAAACCTGCGGGCCACCGTACTCGCGCGGGATGGCAATGCTGCCCAGGCCGCTACGGGTGAACTGTTCGATTTCCGACCACGGCAGCTTGCGCTGCTGGTCGCGTTTGGCTGCTTGTAGGCGGGCGACTTGCGCCAGCTCATGGGCGGCCTTGATGGCTTGTGCGTCGTTGCGCAAGACCTGCGCGGGCAACAACAACGGGGCGATGTCCAGATCACTCTGGACGATTGCATCTGCCAGACTGGACATCAGTGCCGCTCCTTGGCTGCACGCAATGCCCTGGCGATCTGCACTGGGGTGATTGTGTTCCGGACCATACCTACCTCACATCTCATGGAAACGTCGCGATGGTTGCGACGAACGAAAACAAGAATGTCCGGTGGTCCGGTGCATATACCCTAAACGTGTATAAAAAATAAATAAACTAACTTTTAGGAATATGCATAGAAGGGGCTTCAATAGGCTGAGCGCGGCCCCTGTGGGCGGTGTTTTCACTCCTTGCGGGGTTCGGCGACCATGAGTATCTCCCTTGGCCGGGCCTTCAAATACGGATTGGCGCAACCGATCTTCAGCTTGCGCGGTGGTGCCCAGCGAGAGTTGTTACCCACCCGGTCGAGGATGCAGTAAGTCACTTCCAGCCGCAGGTCTTCGCCGGCTTCGAGAATGATCGCCGGCGGCACCCAGACCTGGATCGGCTGGCCGACATCGCCGGCCTTGAGTCGTGGCAGATCCATGCGCACATCGCCCCAGCGCAGGGTGATTTCGTCGTCGGCGGCCATGTTCAGATAAGGTTCGATGGTCAACGGAACGCCACGCTTGATCTGGTTCGGATTGACTCCCTGACGGCGAATGGTCTCGGGGATATTCACCGGCTCCAGACGCTGGTTTTCGTCACCGCACAGCGCCGACGGTTGGCCGCCGGGGCAATCGAGTTTGATTTGCACCCGTCTGGCGGCTGAAAGGGTTGGCCCTTGCCCGATCTGCATGATCCGGTAGTGAATGCGTGAGGTGCCATTGGCGATGAAGCTCTCGGGTACACGCAGTTGGGCCGGTTGACCGACATCGTCGGCCGTCAGCACTCTGGAGGCCACGTAGCAGTTGTCCCAGAACAGTTCGATCAGGTCGCCTTCGTCCATGCCGGAGTAAGGCGCCACATCGATCAACAGGTGCGCCGCCGAGGTGATGTTGATGCAGGTCTTGTGAGATTGCGCCAGGGTCGGGGCCGCAAGTTCGGGTTTGTTCGAAGTGCTTGTCATGGGGGTTCTCCTTGAAGCCTTGCAGCGAAAGTCCGTTTCTGAAAGTTCGAAAGGCGTGAATTATCGAGCAACAAAACTGTGCACTATTTGCGGGATTAAATAATGAGTGAGTGCAAGGGTAAACGCCTGTTGAGACTAGATAAGAGTGCGCTTGAATAGGTGTCAATAGAGCAGGCTAGTTAAGTGTTGGATCTAGTGCTATTCAGAAAAATCCTACGCATTGAAGTTAATAAGCTGCACCGCTCTGTCGAACTTGACGTTGTTTTACGGGCTTTTAGTGCGTTGCTGACGGCGAAGGCCGGTTCGGTGAGGGCGCTGGGTTTGGCGGATTTTAGGCGAGGTTATTCTGTTGCAGGACATATATATGTACCGCACGCAGCAATAAAAAATTATCTATTGTTCGGATGGATGAATAAGAGAAGAGAGCGTGGCGAAGTATTTTCTTAGTGGGGATAGTTGTCACTTCCATCCATGGAAGTTAACAAGTAGTGAGGCGATGTTTCAGTGGTGAGCGTTATTGAGGAACTTGCTGAGGAACTGCTTCGTCCGCTCTTCTTTCGGGTTGGCAAACAGCGCCTTGGCTTCGCCTTGTTCAACGATCACACCCTTGTCAAAGAACACCACGCGGTTCGCCACGTCCCGGGCAAAGCCCATTTCGTGGGTGACGATGACCATGGTGCGTCGCTCTTCGGCGAGGCTGCGGATGGTCGCCAGCACTTCACCCACCAGCTCCGGATCGAGGGCTGAGGTGGGTTCGTCGAACAGAATCACTTCCGGCTCCATCGCCAGCGCGCGGGCAATCGCCACACGCTGTTGCTGACCACCGGACAGGCGTCGCGGGTAAGCGTCTTCCTTGCCCGCCAGACCCACCCGGGC
This sequence comes from Pseudomonas fluorescens, assembly GCF_000968015.1. Classification (GTDB taxonomy): domain Bacteria; phylum Pseudomonadota; class Gammaproteobacteria; order Pseudomonadales; family Pseudomonadaceae; genus Aquipseudomonas; species Aquipseudomonas fluorescens_W. The sequence continues at coordinate 178,774 of NZ_LACH01000001.1, read as the reverse complement.
CAACAGCTTTTTACCCAGGGCAACGGCTTCGGCGTGCGGGATCTTCTTTACGATGATCGGGCCTTCGATAACGTTTTCCAGGGCGGTGCGATGAGGGAACAGATTGAAGTTCTGGAACACGAAGCCCACGTGTTGGCGCAAACGTCGCACCAGGCCTTGCTGCTGGTTCAACGGACGACTGCCATCGATCTCGATGTCACCGACCTTGATCCGGCCGCTGGTGGGTTCTTCCAGAAAATTCAGGCAGCGCAGGAACGTGGTTTTACCCGAGCCGCTAGGCCCGATGATCGCCACGACCTCGCCTTCCTTCACTTGCAGATCGATGCCGTTGAGCACCACTTGACCCTTGAACTGCTTTGTCAGTTTTTCCACGACAATCATTGGGTCAGGACTCCAGGTCGTGCCGATTGACCCGTGCTTCCAACTGGTTCTGCAGGTGCGAAAGCACCGTGGCCAGAATCCAGTAGATCAGCGCGGCGGCAAGGTACATGGTGAAAATTTCAAAGGTACGGGCGGTAATCAGCTGCGCCTGACGGAACAGTTCCGGCACCTGAATAGTGGCTGCCAGCGCGGTGTCCTTCACCAGCGAAATGAAGCTGTTGCCCAGCGGTGGCAGAGCCGTGCGCATCGCTTGCGGCAGGATGGCCCGGCGCAGGGTCTGCGCGCGGGTCATGCCGATACTCGCGGCGGCTTCCCACTGACCGCGCTCGATGGAGCTGATCGCGGCGCGGAGGATTTCGCAGGCATAAGCCGCCATGTTCAGCGAGAAGCCGATCAGGGCCGCCGGTAGCGGATCAAGTTCGATGCCCAATTGCGGCAAGCCGTAATAGATCACGAACAGTTGCACCAGCAACGGCGTGCCGCGAAAGAACGACACGTAGATGCGGGCAATCCAGCTCACCAGTTTGAAGCGCGACAGGCGCATCAATGCCAGGCCGAAGCCCATCACCAGGCCGAAGAACATCCCGCCCAGGCTCAAGATCACCGTGTAGTACGCGCCCTTCAGCAGGAAGGGCGCGGAATCCAGCGCGAGTTGGAAAGCTTCTTCCATTATTGAGTGACGTCAGCGCTGAAGTATTTTTCCGAAAGCTTTTTCAGCGTACCGTCGGCACGCAGCTTGTCGATGGCCTTGTTCACTGCTGCCAGCAACTCAGGCTCGCCTTTGCGCAGGGCGATACCGGCTTCCTGGCGGGAGAAGGCTTCGCCAGCGGCGGCAGTGTCCTTGGCCTTCTTGGCGTATTCCAGCGCGGCGAGGCGGTCGATCAGAATGGCGTCGATGCGGCCGACGCGCAGATCCTGGAACTTGGTCGGGTCATCTTCGTAGGTGCGGATGTCAGCCTTAGGCACATTCTCTTTCACCCACTGCTCATAGTTGGTGCCAAGACCTACGCCTACTTTCTTACCGGCCAGATCGGCGGCGGTCTTGATGGTGTCTTTGTTCTTGGTCAGGGTCAGTGCCTGAATCCCGGAAATGGTGTACGGCTCGGAGAAGTCATACTTCTTCTTGCGCTCTTCGGAAATGGTCACCTGGTTGATCACGGCGTCCAGACGTTTGGATTCCAGCGCCGCGAGGATGCCGTCCCATTTGGTCGGTTGCAGTTTGACCTTCACGCCCAGCTCTTTGGCCAGGGCTTCGGAGAACTCGACTTCGAAGCCGGCCAGTTTGCCGTCGGCGTCGACGAAACTGAACGGTGGGTAAGTGCCTTCCAGGCCAACGTTGATCACGCCAGCGTCTTTGATTTTTTGCAGCTGCTCACCGGCAACCGCTTGCCCCAACAGGCCGGCGCTCAGCGCCAGACCCAGCGAACCTACCAGCAGATTTCGTCGTAGTGCGGAAAAATTCATGACAAGCCCCTGTGTTTTCTTATGAAGACGCTTTTAGGAATGTTGGCAAATTCGGGATTTGAACGACTGCAATATCCTGCCCTAAAGCATCGTATGCGTCTCGCTGCAAATTCGCCTGCGGCGTGACTATATGATGGTGTTGTTAGATAGGAAAATACTAAATATTAGTTTTGTTATTCTTTTTAGAGATATGCGGTGTCTGTTGAAAACATCGCAGCCTTCGGCAGCTCCTACAGGGGAATCGGCGGACACCAGTAGGAGCTGCCGAAGGCTGCGATCTTTTGATCTTCGTTTGACCGCTTACAGAAAATCTTTATAGGCAAACAACGCCGGCGCCCCACCGGTATGCAGGAAGATGATCGGGCCGTCATTGAAGCGCTGGCGGCCGATGCCATCGAGCAAACCCGCCATGGCCTTGCCGGTGTAAACCGGGTCCAGCAGCAAACCTTCCTGACTCGCCACCAGCTTCACGGCGGCCAACGTCCCGGCATTCGGTTCACCGTAGCGCGGGCCGAAATACTCGTCCCACAACTCGACCTTGAAACTCGCTGGCAGGCTCACGCCCAATAGCTCGGCAGTGCGTTCGGCGAGACCTTGGACTTTCGGGCGCTGGTCTTCATCACTGCGAGACACCGTGACACCAATCACTGGCAAATCCGGCAGTGCTTCACTCAACGCCAACGCCAGACCGCTATGGGTCCCGGCGCTGCCCGAGGCCAAAACTACGGCCGCGAATGTCAGCCCGGTGTCCTTGATCTGCTCGGCCAATTCCAGCCCGGCACGCACATAACCCAAAGCACCCAAGGCGTTCGAGCCACCAATCGGCACCAGATACGGCTTCTTGCCGTTGTTGCGCAGACGGTCGGCCAGAGCCTGCAATTGCTCGTCGGCATTATCGAGGTTCTCCACCAACTCGACCTTGGCATCGAACAGGTCCAGCAACAGCCGATTACCGTTGCCGACATAGTTAGCGTCGTCGGTGCCGAGAGGGTTTTCCAGCAACGCAACGCAGCCCAGACCAAGCTTGGCCGCAATGGCGGCAGTCTGGCGCACGTGGTTGGACTGAAGCGCGCCAGCAGTAATCAAGGTGTCGGCGCCTTGTGCCAGTGCATCGGCCGCCAGGTATTCGAGCTTGCGCAGCTTGTTGCCGCCCATCGCCAGCGGCGTCAAGTCATCACGCTTGACGTACACATCACGGCCCAACCAGGCCGACAGGCGTTCGAGTTTTTCCAGGGCGGTAGGATGACCGAGCAGGTCGAGGCGGTTAAAGCGGGCAAGCTGTTGTTTGATCATGGGGTCCGTACTGGCGGAGGGAGATGACAGGACTATAGGCACGCCTATTTAGCGGGGCAACTGCCAATCGCCTTATGCCCAAAAGTGCTGAGCACAGCACAATCGGTTCTTAATTCGGCTTCCAGACCATGCCGTAAAGTAATCGCGGTTAACGCGGCCAGACAGTCCGGCCGCCCGTGAGGAGTTTTTACCGTGAGCGAGCGTTCCAGTCATTGGCAACTGCAGACCATCGTCAGCCAACTGCGCACGGCGCGTGATCAGTGGCGGCTACAAAATGGCCGCGCCAGCACCGAACAGGGCGGCCGTGAGTTGCCTTCCCGAGCGGCCATGGCAGAGATTCTCGAAGCCCTCTGTGGCGCGTTGTTCCCGATGCGCCTGGGGCCGGTGGATTTGCGTGAGGAGAGTGAAGACTTCTACGTCGGCCACACGCTGGACGTTGCATTGAACGCGTTGCTGGCTCAGGCGCGACTCGAATTGCGCTACGCCGCTCGCCACAGTGCCCAGGCCGACACTGAAGTCGAAGCCAAGACTATTCAGATCATTCAGGACTTCGCCCTCGCATTGCCGGGGCTGCGCAGTCTGCTCGACACCGACGTGCTGGCGGCCTATCACGGCGATCCGGCGGCTCGCAGTGTCGATGAAGTGTTGCTGTGCTATCCGGGGATTCTGGCGGTGATTCACCATCGCCTGGCCCATCATTTGTACAGGGCCGGATTGCCGCTGCTGGCACGGATCAGCGCGGAGATCGCGCACTCGGCCACCGGCATCGACATTCACCCTGGCGCGCAGATTGGCCGCAGCTTCTTCATCGATCACGGGACGGGTGTGGTGATCGGCGAGACCGCCATCATCGGCGAACGTGTGCGGATTTATCAGGCCGTGACGTTGGGCGCCAAGCGCTTCCCGGCGGATGAAGACGGTCAGTTGCAGAAGGGGCAACCGCGACATCCGATTGTCGAGGATGACGTGGTGATTTATGCCGGTGCGACGATTCTGGGGCGGATCACCATCGGCAAGGGCTCGACCATTGGCGGTAATGTCTGGCTGACCCGCAGCGTGCCGGCGGGGAGCAACCTGACTCAGGCGAATCTGCAGCATGATGACGGGACGCAGAAGTAAGTTTCAAAATCCTGGCTGACTGAGTGGGCCTCATCGCGAGCAAGCTCGCCCCCACAGTGGATCTGCGGCGAACACAAAATGTGTGAACGACAGAAAACCATGTGGGAGCGAGCTTGCTCGCGATTGGTTTTAAGGCGAACACGAATACTGGCATTTAGCTAATTTCCCACTGAACGAATCCCCCAAACCCCGCGTCATACCCATCCTTGAGCTAGCGTACGAACAGTACCGCCGAGCCTTGCGATTAGTCCTTAGCACCCTATTCATGTTTAACTTGAACGCTCATTCAAGTTAAACCGTCGGTTTGCTGCCCGCTCACAACAGGAGGCTTGCCTTTGCCGAGTCCGTTATTGATTGCCCTGTTTTACCCCCTCGAGGTGCACCTTTCATGAGTGCATCGCCCACCCCCGCCAGCGGCCAGGTCCGCATGAATCCGCCGGTGTTTTACTTCTCGGCGACGTTTATTTTGCTGTTCGGCATCATCGTCATCGCCATGCCTGAACAGGCCGGCGCCTGGCTTCTGCAAGCGCAAAACTGGGCGGCCAACACGGTCGGCTGGTACTACATGCTCGCGATGACTCTGTATCTGGTCTTCGTGGTGGTCACCGCCTTGTCCGGCTACGGCAAGATCAAGCTCGGTGCCGACCACGACGAACCCGAATTCAGTTACCTGTCCTGGGCCGGCATGCTGTTCGCCGCTGGCATCAGCATCACGCTGTTCTTCTTTTGCGTGTCCGAACCGCTGACCCATTTGGCGCAACCACCACAAGGCGAAGCCGGCACGGCGGATGCGGCGCGTCAGGCGATGCAGATTCTGTTTCTGCACTGGGGCCTGCACGGCTGGGGCGTGTTCGCCTTTGTCGGCATGGCGCTGGCCTACTTCGCTTATCGACATAATCTGCCGCTGGCCCTGCGTTCGGCGCTCTATCCGCTGATCGGCAAGCGCATCAACGGCCCCATTGGTTACGCGGTGGACGGCTTCGGCATCATCGCCACGGTGTTCGGCCTCGGTGCCGACATGGGCTTTGGCGTGTTGCACCTCAACTCGGGTCTGGACTACCTGTTCGGCATCGCCCACACCCAGTGGATTCAGGTCGGCCTGATCACGCTGATGATGGGCGCGGCGATCATCGTCGCGGTGTCTGGCGTCGATAAAGGCGTACGCGTGATGTCCGACATCAACATGCTGCTGGCCTGCGCGCTGCTGCTGTTCGTATTGTTTGCCGGCCCGACCCAGCACCTGCTCAACACCCTGATCCAGAACATCGGCGACTACCTCGGCGCCTTGCCGATGAAGAGTTTCGACCTGTACGCCTACGACAAACCGAGCGACTGGCTGGGCGGTTGGACGGTGTTCTACTGGGCCTGGTGGATTGCATGGTCGCCGTTCGTGGGCCTGTTCATCGCACGGATCTCCCGTGGCCGGACCATCCGCGAATTCGTCTTCGGCGTGCTGTTGATTCCGCTCGGTTTCACCCTGGCGTGGATGTCGATCTTTGGCAACAGCGCCATCGATCAAGTCCTCAATCACGGCATGAGCGCGCTCGGCATGTCGGCCATCGATAACCCATCGATGACCCTTTACCTGCTGCTGGAAACCTACCCGTGGAGCAAAACCGTCATCGCGGTCACAGTGTTCATCAGCTTCGTGTTCTTCGTGACGTCTGCTGACTCTGGCACGGTGGTGCTGTCGACACTTTCCGCCAAGGGCGGCAATCCCGATGAAGACGGGCCGAAATGGCTGAGAGTGTTCTGGGGCGCAATGACTGCTTTGGTGACCAGTGCGCTGCTGTTCTCCGGCAGTATCGATGCGCTGAAGTCCGCGGTGGTGCTGACCTCGTTGCCGTTCTCGATGATCTTGCTGTTGATGATGTGGGGGCTGCACAAGGCGTTCTACCTGGAGTCGCAGAAGCAGATCGCGCAGCTGCATTCCCTGGCGCCGGTGTCCGGATCGCGGCGTGGCGGCTGGCGTCAACGCCTGAGTCAGGCCGTGCATTTCCCGTCACGGGATGAGGTCTATCGTTTCCTCGATACGACGGTGCGTCCGGCAATTGAAGAGGTCTCGGCGGTGTTCGTCGAGAAGGGTTTGAACGTGGTCACTCAGCCTGACCCAGCCAATGACAACGTCAGCCTGGAAATCGGTCATGGCGAGGAGCATCCGTTCATATATCAGGTGCAGATGCGCGGCTACTTCACGCCGTCCTTCGCCCGTGGCGGCATGGGTTCCAAGGAACTCAATAACCGTCGTTACTACCGGGCCGAAGTGCATTTGAGCGAGGGCAGTCAGGACTACGATCTGGTGGGTTACACCAAGGACCAGATCATCAACGACATCCTTGATCAGTACGAGCGGCACCTGCAGTTTTTGCATTTGGTGCGTTGATCGAGAACCGGTGGCACCGGGCCTTTTTCAGGTCTCGGCGCTCAACACCATGAACAGCACCAGTGCCGCCACCGGCACACTGAACACCACCGTGCCGATCATCAGTTCCGAACCCAGCGACTGTCCGGCAGTGACCATACCAACGGCGCCGTTGATCAGCGTCAGCGCCAGCCACAGGACCACGAAGCTGTAGGTCAGCGTCTGTTGGCTGAAGCCGATTTTGTCGCCGATGAACAACATCAACGCCAGCAGGATCAGGCCGAAGGTGATGATGATGGTGGTGTGCATGGTGCGTTCCGCCCTTTAGATGTGTGCTGCCTGTATAGCCGCCTTCGCGAGCAGGCTCGCTCCCACAGGGTTCTCGGTTGCTCACAAAATTTTGTTCAAAGGAGATCCCCTGTGGGAGCGAGCCTGCTCGCGATTGGGGTCACTGCGGTATCAGTTTGAGCATAGTTAAACCAGCCCACCATTGACCCGCAGAATCTGTCCGTTGACCCAAGCCGAATCCGGTCCCACTAGAAACGACACCACGCGGGCAATATCCTCCGGCTGACCTAAACGCTCCAGTGGAGCCATCTTGGCGAAGGTCTGAATCTGCTCTTCACTCTTGCCGTGCAGGAACAGGTCGGTAGCCACCGGGCCGGGGGCGACGGCGTTGACGGTGATGTTTCGCCCGCGCATTTCCTTGGCGAACACCTGGGTCAGGGATTCCACCGCCGCTTTGCTGGCGATGTACACCGCGTAGCCCGGCAGGTTCATGCCGACGGTGCTGCTGGAGAAGTTGATGATCCGCCCGCCAGTGTTCAGGCGGGTGGCGGCTTCACGCAGGGTGTTGAACGTGCCGCGAGCGTGGATGTTGAAGGTCTGGTCGAACAGCTCATCCGTGTGCTGCGCCAGCGGCATCACTTTGAGAATGCCGGCGTTGTTCACCAGCACATCGACCTTGCCCAGTTGCATTTCGGTCTCGTCGAACATCCGGCGTACGTCGTCGGCGTTCGCTACATCCGCCTTGATCGCTATGGCCTGGTGGCCGGCCTGACGCAATTCGACTACCAGTTTTGAAGCTTCGGCGGCACTGCTGGCGTAGTTGATGGCGACGGCGAAACCTTGTTTGGCCAGTTGTTTGGCGATCACTGCGCCGATGCCGCGGGAGGCGCCGGTCACGATGGCAACTTTCGAAGTTTGAGTAGTCATGGCGGTGATTCCTTTGAAGTGGATGGCTTGGGGTAAAGCCAGATTCACATGTTTACTCAGGCGGATAAATGCACGAGAGTTGCCTTGACTGTTCAATAATCGCCAACAATCAACCGCCAGGAGACCCGTGTGGATCAAGTCAAAGCGATGAAGGTTTTCGTGCGGATCTACGAGCGCAGCAGCTTCACGCTGGCTGCCGATGACCTGAACCTGCCGCGGGCGACGCTGACCCACACGCTGAATCAATTCGAAGCCTGGCTCGGTACGCGTTTACTGGAGCGAAGCACTCGTAAAGTGCGGCCCACACTGGATGGCGAGGCGTATTACCTGCGTTGCGTGCAGCTGCTGGCGGAACTGGAAGAAGCTGAACTGGCGTTTCGCGGGGTGGCACCGAAAGGGCGGTTACGCGTCGATCTTCACGGCACGCTGGCCAAGCACTTCGTCATCCCGGCGTTGCCGCAGTTCATGGCGCGCTACCCGGATATCGAGTTGTCCATCAGCGAGGCCGACCGCTTTGTCGACCTGATCGCCGAAGGCGTCGACTGCGTGCTGCGCGCCGGCACCTTGGGCGACTCCGCGCTGATCGGCCGCCGCGTCGCCACCCTGCGCCAAATCACCTGCGCCAGCCCCGCGTACCTGCGCAAATACGGCGAACCGAAAAGCCTCGACGACCTGAAACATCATCGTGCCGTGAACTACGTTTCGCGCACGACTGCCAAGTTATTTCCCTTCGAATTCATGGTTGATGGCGAACTGAAGGAAGTGGCTATCGATGGCGCGCTCTCAGTGTTCGGCGCGGAAATTTATGCGGCGTCGGCGATTGCCGGGCTGGGCCTGATCCAGTGTCCGCATTACCGAATGGAAACGCAGATTTCCCAGGGCTTGGTGCAGGAAGTCCTGATCGACACGCCACCACCGCCGATGCCGGTTTCGGTGTTGTATCCGCACAACCGACACATGTCGCCACGGGTTCGGGTGTTTGTGGATTGGCTGGGGGAAGTGTTTGCGGATGCTCGGTAGCCGCTGGTCCAAAGATCGTTCCCACGCTCTGCTTGGGAATGCCGCCGGGGACGCTCCGCGTTCCGCTTCTATTGGTGCTGCGTTTTTGCCTATAGTTCGCCGCATCAACTTGCTGGAAGAGGGACTTACCGAAATGAAATTCCCGGTCGTTCTGCACAAGGATGCCGACTCAGAATACGGAGTAATTATCCCGGACGTGCCGGGTTGCTTCTCCGCGGGCGGTACTGTGGCGCAGGCATTTGAAAACGTGAAGGAAGCGTTGTCGTTGCACTACGAAGGCTTGGTGGCCGATGGCGATCCGCTGCCGCAGGTGCATGAGATCGACGCTCATCTTGATAACCCTGATTACGCGGGCGGCGTGTGGGGGGTGGTCGAATTTGATATCACGCCTTACTTCGGAAAGTCGGTGCGCTTCAATGCCACATTGCCTGAGCAGTTGCTTGAGCGTATCGATCAAACAGTCAGGCGGGATCAGCGGTACAGCTCAAGGTCTGGCTTTTTGGCTGCCGCTGCCCTGCGTGAGTTGTCGGCGTAAATGTTGATCGCTCCTACGCAGAGCGTGGCAGCGATCAACTGGCGACTAAGATGAAATATGTGAAGCGTTTCAGCATTTTCTCGAGTCCGAGGTTTATCGGCGTTTGCCTGGGCGTATGCTGGGCAACTTGCGAAGCAGTCGATACCAACTTCAAGACAGACAAGAGAGGATTCGATGACCTACACCGCTGCCGAAAACCGCTACGACTCCATCCCTTATCGCCGCGTGGGGCGCAGCGGGCTGGTGCTGCCGGCACTGTCTCTGGGCCTGTGGCACAACTTCGGCGACAGCACGCCGATCGATACCCAGCGTTCGTTGCTGCGTACCGCGTTTGATCTCGGCATCAACCATTTCGACCTGGCCAACAACTACGGTCCCCCGTATGGCAGCGCCGAGATCAATTTCGGTCGTTTGCTGCGTGAAGACTTCAAGCAGTATCGCGACGAGCTGATTATCTCCAGCAAGGCCGGTTGGGACATGTGGGCCGGCCCTTATGGCCAGGGCGGCGGTTCGCGCAAATACGTGCTGGCCAGCCTTGATCAGAGCCTGCAGCGCCTTGGCCTGGACTACGTGGACATCTTCTATTCCCACCGCTTCGACCCGGACACGCCGCTGGAAGAAACCGCCAGCGCACTGGCCACCGCCGTGCAACAGGGCAAGGCGTTGTACATCGGTATCTCTTCCTACTCGGGCGTTAAAACCCGTGAAATGGCCGCGCTGCTGAAAGAGTGGAAAGTCCCGTTGCTGATTCACCAACCGGCTTACAACCTGCTCAATCGTTGGGTGGAAAAAGACCTGCTGGATACGACGGACGAGCTCGGTACGGGCGTGATTGCGTTCACGCCACTGGCTCAGGGGTTGTTGACCGACAAGTACCTCAACGGTGTGCCGGCGGACGCGCGGGTCAATCGTCCGGGAGGTGGTTCGTTGCAGGCGGCGCACCTGTCCGAAGCTAACATCGCTCATGTGCGTGCGCTGAATGAGATCGCCAAGCGTCGTGGTCAGAGCCTGGCGCAGCTGGCATTGGCCTGGACGTTACGCGATCCACGGGTGACGTCGGCGCTGATCGGTGCGAGCCGGCCGGAGCAGATTATCGAGAATGTCGGGGCGTTGAAGAATTTGAGCTTTAGCTCGGAGGAATTGGCGGAGATTGACCGGTTTGCCCAAGAGGGCGGGGTTAATCTTTGGGAAAAGCCTTCGACGGCTGAGTAATCGTCGGGCACCAAGAGTTTGGTGACTACCAGACCGCTATCGCGAGCAAGCTCGCTGCCACAGGGTTTGTGTTCGACGCAAATCCCCTGTGGGAGCGAGCTTGCTCGCGAAGGCGCCAGAACAAACAGTAGAGAAGTCAGGATTTACCGGAAAAACGGCACATCCCCCAATACCGTCGCCCGCTGCATCACCCGCCGCGCCGGCCGGTAATCATCCACGGCGTAATGCTGTGTCACGCGGTTATCCCAAAACGCCACGTCGTCCTTCTGCCAACGCCAGCGAATGGTAAATTCCGGCCGTGTCGCGTGGGCAAACAGAAACTTCAGAATCACCTCGCTTTCGGTTTCCGACAGCTCATTGATCTTCGACGTGAAGCCTTCATTGACGAACAACGACCGGCGTCCGCTCACCGGATGAGTGCGAATCACCGGGTGTGACAGCGGCGGGTTTTTCCTGCGCGCTTCTTCCCACTGGGCCAAGGCTTCTGGCGTGTTGCCATAGCGCTCCAGCGGGAACGAACGAGTGAAATCGTGGGTGGCCGTCAGTCCTTCGAGCAAGTTTTTCATCGGCGCCGAAAGTGCTTCATACGCCGCGATACCGCTGGCCCACAGCGTGTCGCCACCAAATTCCGGCAACAACTTGGCGCTGAGCACCGCGCCCAGGGCCGGGGTCGGCAGGAAGGTCACGTCGGTGTGCCAGATCGCGTTGTCGCGCACATCGGTGACGGCAGTGTCGAGGATCAGCACTTCGGGTTGTTCCGGCACATTCGGGTAGATCGGGTGAATGTGCAGGTCGCCGAAATTGGCGGCGAAACGTGCCTGCTGCTGCGGTGTGATCGGCTGATCGCGGAAGAACAACACTTGATGCTCGAGCAGCGCCTGCTCGATGGCGTCGCGCTGTTTCAGGCTCAGCGGCTGGCTGATGTCGACGCCGCTGATGTGTGCGCCGAGGGCGTAGCTTAAGGGGACGATGGTCAGGTTGCTCATGGTCTTTCTCTTCGAATTCGGGGGTAGAGCTTTTGTAGGAGTGAGCCTGCTCGCGATAGCGCAGTGTCGGGCGACATGGCTGTGGCTGATGCACCGCCATCGCCGGCAAGCCGGTCTCGCTCCCACAGGGTTTTTCCCATGATGATTTTTCAGTGAGCCTGGCCATGCCACGGCACCAGTTTGCGTTGCAGGGCGCGCAAGCCCATTTCCATGGCGAAGGCGATCAGCGCGATCACCAGAATCCCCAGCACCACCACATCGGTGACCAGGAACTGCGCGGCCGACTGCACCATGAAACCCAAACCACTGGTGGCGGCGATCAATTCGGCGGCGACCAGCGTCGACCAACCCACACCCAGGCCAATCCGCACACCCGTCAGAATGTCCGGCAACGCGCTCGGCAGAATCACGTGGCGAATCAACTGCGCCCGGGTCGCGCCCAAGGACTGCGCAGCACGCAGTTTGGCCGGGTCGACGGTACGCACGCCGGTCGCCGTAGCGATGGCGATTGGGGCGAAGATCGCGAGGTAGATCAGCAAGACTTTCGACAGCTCACCGATGCCGCACCAGATCACGATCAGCGGCAGATAAGCCAGCGGTGGAATAGGGCGGTAGAACTCGATCAGCGGATCGAGAATGCCGCGGGCAATACGGTTGTGGCCGATGGCGATGCCGACCGGCACGGCGGTCAGCACCGCGAAGCCCAGGCCCAGACCGATTCGGCTGAGACTCGCGCCCAGGTGCTGCCACAACGTTGAATCCATGTAGCCGGTGGTCACCAGCAGCCAGCCTTTTTGCAGCACGGCGGAGGGTGGCGGCAGGAACAGCGGTTCGATCATTCCAGTGGCGGTGACAGCCCACCAGATAACCACGAGTGCGACCAGCGTCAGCAGACTGATCCAGCGAGTACTGAGGGTGCGTCGAACAGGAATCACCGTCGAGTGCGGTTTGACCGTGACGGCCGGAATCTCATAGCTGCTCATACGGTCTCCTGCCGCAGGGCGGCACTGCGTTGGGAGAACACTTTGGCGAGCACGTGTTCGCGGGTTTCGATAAAGCGCGGGTCGGACTTGATCGATCGAGCCGACTCCCCGGCGGCGTAACGCTGACCGAAGTCCAGGCTCAGGCGTTCGACGATTTGCCCAGGATTCGGCGCCAGCAGAATCAGGTCCGTGGCGAGAAACACCGCTTCTTCGATGTCGTGAGTAATCAGAAATACCGGTTTTGCGGTGCGCTGCCAGACTTGCAACAGCAACTCCTGCATCTGTTCGCGGGTGAAGGCATCGAGGGCGCCGAAGGGTTCGTCCATCAGCAAAACGCGCGGGTCAGCAGCGAGGGCGCGGGCCAGACCGACACGTTGCTTCTGGCCGCCCGAGAGTTGCCAGATTCGGCGGTTTTCGAAACCGGAAAGGTCCACCAAAGCGAGCATTTCCCGAGCGCGCAGTTCACGATTTTCCCGCGCAATGCCGGCCAGTTCCAGACCGAAGCCGACATTGGCCAGCACGTCCTGCCAAGGCAGCAGCGCATCGTCCTGGAACACCACGCCGCGTTCGGCGCTCGGGCCTTTGACCGGCACGCCATCGAGAGTGATGCGTCCGGCGCTGGGCTCGACGAAACCGGCAATCAAGTTCAACAGCGAGGTTTTGCCACTGCCGGACGGGCCGAGAGCGACCAGCAACTGCTGGGGCCCAAGACTCAGGGAAATATCCGCCAGTACCGGTTCGGCGGCGCCGGGGTACTGTGCGCTGATGCGCTCCAGCTGAAGCAAAGCCATCGCGGTTAACTCCGATCAGTTGGTGATGTATTTGGCGCTGACGTAGGGGGCGTAGTCCGGCAGCACGGCTTCAACCTTGCCTTGTTCTTTCAGGAACGCGGCGGTGTCGGTGATGGCCTTGGTGGTCGGCGCGCCGAGGGTGATCACCTGATCAGCCGCCAGCGGGAAGACGTTGCCTTGCAGCAGCAATGGAATGTCGCTGGCCTTGGCGCCCGAGAGTTTCACCAGCTTGTCGACGTTGGATTGGTTGGCGAGCCAGGCTTTCGGGTCTTTGCGGTAGTCGGCGTAGGCATCCAGGGTCACTTTGGCGAACGCGGTGACGATTTCCGGGTGCTTCTCGGCGAAGTCTTTACGCACGATCCAGGCATCGAAGGTCGGCGCGCCGAACTTGGCCAGTTCACCGGAGGTGATCAGCACTTTGCCGTTTTCCTTGGCGACACCGAGGGCTGGGTCCCACACGTAAGTGGCGTCGATATCTCCGCGCTTCCACGCAGCAATGATGGCTGGCGGGGCAAGGTTGAGGACGGTGACTTTCGATGGATCGATGTTCCAGTGCTTCAGCGCGGCCAACAGGCTGTAGTGGCCGGTGGACACGAACGGCACGGCGATTTTCTTGCCGATCAGGTCTTGTGGGGTTTTGATCCCGGAACCATCGCGAGCCACCAGGGCTTCAGCAGCGCCGATCTGCGTGGCGATGAGGAAGGTTTCTACCGGGACTTTACGAGTGATTGCCGCCGTCAGGGGGCTGGAACCGAGGTAACCGATCTGCACGTCGCCGGAAGCGATGGCGGCGATGATGTCGGCGCCGTTGTCGAATTTGCGCCAATCGATCTTGGCGTTGGTGGCTTTTTCGTACGCGCCGTCGGCCTGGGCGACTTTCGCCGGGTCCACGGTGGTCTGGTAGGCGACGGTGACGTCAGCCGCTTGGGCAAAGAAACTCACCGCAGCCAGAGACGCGGCCGCCAGCAGGCGAAGGGGGGAAGTCAGTTTCATTGAGAAGCTCCTTGTCAGGCGACCGAGAGTCGGCGTGAAAAGGAGACTAAATGATATAAGAATCAGAAAATAAATAACTTTTTCGAATGAGCTTATGAGCGGAAAATTCTAAAGGATCAAAAGATCGCAGCCTGCGGCAGCTCCTACAAAGGTAGCGTGCGAATTCGAAATTGCGTGGTGCGGGCAAAAAAAATCGCAACCCTGGCACCGTCCCGTAGGAGCTGCCGAAGGCTGCGATCTTTTGACAGGCGCCGCTTAGTTGCTGATTGCCAAAATACTAGCCTGATACGACCCGACAAACACATCGAAATCGCCGACTTCGTCCTGCTCCAGCTCAATCTGCTCGGCCAGCGACGAACGCGCCCGGTCTTCAAATTTCGCCTGGTCTTCGCTGGAAAGCGGCTCGCTGCGGAAAAACTCCGCATGTGCCTGGCTCTGACGCAGGGAGAACTGAGCAAAGCTCTCCTTGTGCTCAGCCATCGCCGCCAGCACCTGGGCCGATGGCGTCAGCGACGGGTCCTTGACCTTGGCCAGCTGCGCATCCAGCGCCTTGCTATGGGCATCGCCGCCATGACTCTGATCCAGTATCGCCGCCAGCGGTGCAATCTTCTCCAGCAACTCGCTGGCCCACTCTTTCAGGTCCACCGGATGACCGTCGCGTTGCAGTTGCAGGCCCGGACGACGACCTTCCTTGACCACGCTGAGGAAGTTCGAGGTCGCGTTGCCGCACGAGGTATTGGTCAGCAGCGGGCTGTCGTTCAGCGCGCAATACAGCAGGAATGCGTCGAGGAACCGCGACTCCGGCAGATCGATGCCCATTGGCAGGAACGGGTTGATGTCCAGGCAACGCACTTCAACGTACTGAATGCCACGGGCCACCAGCGCCTGAATCGGCCGTTCGCCGGTGTAGGTCACGCGTTTCGGGCGGATGTTGGAGTAGTACTCGTTTTCGATCTGCAGGATGTTGGTGTTGAGCTGAACCCACTCACCGTCCTGATGCGTGCCGATTTCGACATACGGCGCGTAAGGCGTTGCGACCGCTTTACGCAGGCTGTCGGTGTAGCTGGCCAGATCGTTGTAGCAAGGCGTCAGACCGGCCTGGGCGTTGCTCTGGTAACCCAGGTCACTCATGCGCAGGCTGGTGGCGTACGGCAGGTATAAGGTGTCCGGATCCAGTTGTTCCAACTGGTGCGAACGACCGCGCAGGAAACCGGCGTCCAGCGCAGGCGAAGAACCGAACAGGTACATCAGCAGCCAGCTGTAGCGGCGGAAGTTACGGATCAGTGCGATGTAGGCCGACGACTGATAGTCGCGGTCGGTGCCGACAAAGCCTTCAGCCTCTTTAAGCAGCGGCCAGAGCTTTTCCGGCAGGGAAAAGTTGTAGTGAATCCCGGCGATGCACTGCATGGTTTTGCCGTAGCGCAGGGCCAGGCCCTTGCGGTAGACGTACTTGAGCTGACCGATGTTGGAGGTGCCGTAATAGGCGATCGGGATGTCTTCCTCGGCCGGCAACGGGCACGGCATCGATGGACTCCACAGAAACTCGTTGCCGAGCTTGCTGTAGGCAAAGCGGTGGATCTTGTCCAGGCTCGCCAGCGTATCCGCCGGGTCGGGCAGGGCGGGCGTGATGAACTCCAACAGCGACTCGGAATAGTCGGTGGTGATTTGTTCGTTGGTCAGCGCGGAACCCAATTCTTCCGGGTGCGGCGTTTGCGCCAGGCGACCTTCGCCGGTCACGCGCAGGCATTCACGTTCGATGCCGTGAAGGCACTGTTCGAGCAGAGAGAGGTTAGCGCGCTCGCCGAGCAGAGCCAGGCGGCGGTTGAGAAGTTCGCTCAAGTTGGATTCCTTCACGCGTCAGTCGCCCCAATATGGGGGTGGGCAAGACGGTCTACAAGGGTGAAGTTGAAACTGGCGTTTTCGCCTGGTTTTTGAGCTGCAAAAACTACTGGCAGCCGGCAAAGGATCGGCCGCCGCAATCACCTGTAGGAGTGAGCCTGCTCGCGATTGCGGTGTGTCAGACGACTAAACGTTGGCTGACACTCCCTAATCGCGAGCAGGCTCACTCCTACAGAGGATTTCGGCGCTACGGTCACAGCGCCGAAATTAACTCAAATTGATGGCATTCATCTATAGGACAGCGAAGGTGCCTTGTGCTTTTGCGACGAGTTTGTCGCCTTGCATCACGTCGGCTTCGACCACCAGCGTGCGCCGGCCCGGGTGAATCACCCGCGCCGTGCACATCACTTCACCGTCTGCGACGGCGCGAATGTAATTGATCTTGCACTCGATGGTCGCGCTCTGCTGGTCAAAACCATGGGTGCTGGAACAGGCCAGCCCCATGGCAATGTCCACCAGACTGAACAAGGCCCCGCCGTGCAGCTTGCCGCCGCGATTGCGCAGTTCTGGTGCAAGCCCGAGGGCGACTTGCGCCACCCCGGTCTCCAGACTGTGCAAGCGACACCCCAGCAACTTGAAAAAAGCGCTTTCGGTCAGCCCGGCCGGGATGTCCATCAGCGTTTCTTCAACTGCTTGGCGTTGGCGAACAGCGAAGCCATGGCGTTGTTGGTCGGAGCCGCCGCCGTGGTTTCTTTACGCGGTGCGGTGTTCTGGGACTGGCGTGGCGCCGAACCCGGACGTGCACCACGAGCCCCATCGATTTTCTCACCAGGGGTGTCGCTCATGCGCATCGACAGGCCAACGCGTTTGCGCGGGATGTCGACTTCCATGACCTTCACTTTCACCACGTCCCCAGCCTTCACCGCTTCACGCGGATCCTTGATGAACTTCTCCGAAAGCGCAGAGATGTGCACCAAACCGTCTTGATGCACGCCGATGTCGACGAACGCGCCGAAGTTGGTCACGTTGGTCACCACGCCTTCGAGGATCATGCCCAGTTGCAGGTCCTTGAGGTCTTCGACGCCTTCCTGGAACTCGGCGGTCTTGAACTCGGGACGTGGATCGCGGCCAGGTTTTTCCAGCTCTTGCAGGATGTCGGTGACCGTTGGCAGACCGAAGGTTTCGTCGGTGTACTTTTTCGGATCAAGACGCTTGAGGAAGCTGGCGTCGCCGATCAGCGAGCGGATGTCGCGGTCGGTCTCAGCGGCGATGCGTTGGACCAGCGGATAGGCTTCCGGGTGAACCGCGGACGAATCCAGCGGGTTGTCACCGTTCATGACGCGCAGGAAGCCAGCGGCCTGTTCGAAGGTTTTCTCACCCAAACGAGCGACTTTCTTCAACGCCGCACGGGTTTTGAACGCGCCGTGCTCGTCGCGGTGGCTGACGATGTTCTGCGCCAGGGTCGCGTTGAGGCCGGAGATGCGGGCCAGCAGCGCCACGGAGGCGGTGTTCACGTCGACGCCCACGGCGTTCACGCAGTCTTCGACCACCGCGTCCAGGCCGCGCGCCAGTTTCAGCTGCGACACGTCGTGCTGGTACTGGCCGACGCCGATGGATTTCGGGTCGATCTTCACCAGCTCAGCCAGTGGATCCTGCAGGCGACGGGCAATCGACACCGCGCCACGGATCGACACGTCGAGGTCCGGGAATTCCTTCGAGGCCAGTTCCGACGCGGAGTAAACCGATGCACCGGCCTCGGAGACCATGACTTTGGTCATCTTCATGGCTGGGTATTTTTTGATCAGTTCAGCCGCCAGTTTGTCGGTTTCGCGGCTGGCGGTGCCGTTGCCGATGGCGATCAGGTCCACTGCATGCTTGGCGCACAGGGCAGCCAGAATCGCGATGGTCTGGTCCCATTTGTTGTGCGGCACGTGCGGGTAAACCGTGGCGTGATCCAGCAGTTTGCCGGTGGAATCGACCACGGCCACCTTGCAACCGGTGCGCAGGCCCGGGTCGAGGCCCAATGTGGCACGCGGGCCTGCCGGCGCCGACAGCAGCAAGTCGTGCAGGTTGTGAGCGAACACGTTGATTGCTTCGGTTTCCGCGCCATCGCGCAGTTCGCCCAGCAGGTCGGTTTCGAGGTGGGTGTAGAGCTTGACCTTCCAGGTCCAGCGCACCACTTCGCCCAGCCATTTGTCGGCGGCGCGGTTCTGGTTCTGAATGCCGAATTGCTGACCGATCATGCCTTCGCACGGGTGCATGGTGCCCGGTAGTTCGTCGCCGACTTTCAGCGCAGAACTCAGAATGCCTTCGTTGCGACCACGGAAAATCGCCAGCGCGCGGTGCGACGGCATGCTTTTCAGCGGTTCGTCGTGTTCGAAGTAGTCGCGGAACTTGGCGCCTTCCTCTACTTTGCCGGCGATGACGCGGGCACTCAGAGTCGCTTCCTGCTTGAGGTAGCTGCGCAGCTTGTCCAGCAGGCCGGCGTCTTCGGCGAAGCGTTCCATCAGGATGTATTTGGCGCCTTCGAGGGCCGCCTTCACATCGGCGACGCCTTTCTCGGCATCGACAAAGCGCGCGGCTTCAGCGTCTGGCGTCAGGGTCGGGTCGTTGAACAGGCCGTCGGCCAGCTCGCCGAGGCCGGCTTCCAGGGCGATCTGGCCCTTGGTGCGGCGCTTCTGCTTGTACGGCAGGTACAAGTCTTCGAGGCGGGTTTTGGTGTCGGCGAGCTTAATGTCGCGTTCAAGTTGCGGGGTCAGCTTGCCTTGTTCCTGGATGCTGGCAAGGATGCTGATACGCCGTTCGTCGAGTTCTCGCAGGTAGCGCAGACGCTCTTCCAGATGACGCAACTGGATGTCATCGAGGCTGCCGGTCACTTCTTTCCGGTAACGGGCGATGAAGGGAACGGTAGAGCCTTCATCGAGTAGCGCGACGGCCGCTTCGACCTGTTGTGGGCGGACGCCGAGTTCCTCGGCGATGCGGCTGTTGATGCTGTCCATAAAACCACCTGACAAATTGTGAAAGCAGGCTCGCAGGCGCAGAGATAAGGGCTCGGCGAGTCTGGTTGAGCGGCCTGGCCTGCGCCGCTACCTGGGTCAACAGGTATCCCGTTGACCCGTGAAATCGAACAATTACTGCCTGCGCCATGAAAATAAAAAACGGCCACCTACAGTAATGATCAGACGTTGCCTGACACAAAAGGCCGCGCATTATAACCAGCGTTCCGTCATTCGGGGGCATCGCAGGCTGTAGGCAGAAAGGCCGGATTTCTGGCGATCAAGGAAAAATCTGCTAACAATGCACACGGTGCGTATAACGGCAGCTACGCCATAATGCGCGCCGAGATCAAAGGAGCATCTAATGAGCAGCACTGCAAACATTGCTGAAGGCGAAAAAATTCTTATTGTTGACGACGATCCAGGGCTGAGCAGCCTGCTGGAACGTTTTTTCGTCAGCAAGGGCTACCGCGCTCGCGCCGTACCGAACACTGAGCAAATGGATCGCCTGTTGGCGCGCGAAGTGTTCAACCTGGTCGTCCTCGACCTGATGCTGCCCGGCGAAGACGGCTTGACCGCTTGCCGCCGCCTGCGCACCGCGAACAATCAGATCCCGATCATCATGCTCACCGCCAAGGGCGATGAGCTGAGCCGCATCAAGGGCCTCGAACTGGGCGCCGACGATTACCTGGCCAAGCCGTTCAACCCGGACGAGCTGATGGCGCGTGTCAAAGCCGTCCTGCGTCGTCAGTCAGCTCCGGTGCCGGGCGCTCCGGGCAGCGAAGACGAAAGCGTGACCTTCGGTGACTACGAACTGTCCCTGGCGACCCGCGAACTCAAGCGCGGCGACGAAGTGCACATGCTCACCACCGGTGAGTTTGCGGTGCTCAAGGCGTTGGTCATGAACGCCCGTCAGCCACTGACCCGCGACAAGCTGATGAATCTGGCCCGTGGCCGCGAGTGGGACGCTCTGGAGCGCTCCATCGACGTACAGATTTCCCGTCTGCGCCGGATGATCGAGCCCGATCCGTCCAAACCGCGTTACATCCAGACAGTCTGGGGCGTGGGTTACGTGTTCGTTCCGGATGGCGCCGCCACCAAGTGATCGGTGATTTGTAGGAGCGGGTCTTGCGGGCAACGGGTCAGATGACCTTGCTCGCAGACTCGCGATCCGCAATATGCGAGCATCGCTCGCTCCTGCAAGTGTGTAGCGGTTATCCATGAAAACCCCCGTTTGGTTTCCCCAGAGTTTCTTCTCCCGCACCCTTTGGCTGGTGCTTATCGTCGTCCTGTTCTCCAAGGCGCTGACCCTGGTTTATCTGTTGATGAACGAAGACGTGCTGGTGGACCGCCAATACAGCCACGGCGTCGCCCTGACGCTACGCGCCTATTGGGCGGCCGATGAAGAAAACCGCACAAAGATTGCCGATGCCGCGACCCTGATCCGGGTAGTGGGTGCTGGCGTGCCGGAAGGTGAGCAACACTGGCCTTACAGCGAGATCTATCAGCGGCAAATGCAGGCGGAGCTGGGGGCCGACACCGAAGTCCGATTGCGAATGCACTCGCCGCCAGCCTTGTGGGTTCGGGCGCCAAGCCTGGGTGATGGCTGGCTGAAAGTGCCGCTTTACCCGCATCCGTTGCGCGGCCAGAAAATCTGGAATGTGCTCGGCTGGTTCCTCGCTATCGGCTTGCTGTCCACCGCCTCGGCGTGGATCTTCGTCAGCCAGCTCAATCAACCGTTGAAGCGTCTGGTCTATGCCGCGAGGCAACTCGGCCAGGGCCGCAGTGTGCGTCTGCCGATCAGCGACACGCCGAGTGAAATGACCGAGGTTTACCGCGCCTTCAACCAGATGGCCGAAGACGTCGAACAGGCGGGGCGTGAGCGCGAGTTGATGCTTGCCGGGGTGTCGCACGACTTGCGCACGCCACTGACCCGGTTACGGCTATCTCTGGAGCTCATGGGCGACCGCAGCGACCTGACGGACGACATGGTCCGCGATATCGAAGACATGGACGCGATTCTCGACCAGTTCCTGGCGTTCATTCGCGATGGTCGCGACGAGTCGGTGGAAGAGGTGGACCTGAGCGATCTGGTGCGCGAAGTCGCGGCGCCGTACAACCAGAACGAAGAGAAAGTGCGCCTGCGCCTGGAGCCGATTCAGCCGTTTCCGTTGCGTCGGGTGTCAATGAAGCGGCTGCTGAACAACCTGATTGGCAACGCCTTGCATCACGCGGGCAGCGGGGTTGAGGTGGCGGCTTATGTGTCCGGGGATACCAGCGCACCGTATGTGGTGCTGAGTGTCATGGACCGTGGGGCGGGGATTGATCCGTCGGAGCTGGAGGCGATCTTCAATCCGTTTACTCGGGGTGACCGTGCCCGTGGCGGGAAGGGGACCGGGTTGGGCCTGGCGATCGTGAAGCGGATTGCTTCGATGCATGGCGGGAATGTTGAGCTGCGTAATCGGTCTGGTGGCGGGCTGGAAGCGCGGGTGCGATTGCCGCTTGGACTGATGTTGCCTAGAGACGCGGTGTAGCCAAGAGCCACCCCTCACCCCAGCCCTCTCCCCAGTGGGGAGAGGGGGAAAGGGAGCCGATCTCGGTTGTTTTCAAAACCTGAGCTCAACTCGATTTTTCAGGTCGATGTAGCTCGAAAGAACACCACGGTCAGCCCCCTCGCCCCAGTGGGGAGAGGGGGAAAGGGAGCCGATCTCGGTTGTTTTCAAAACCTGAGTTCGACTCGATTTTTCAGGTCGATGTAGCTCGAAAGAACACCACGGTCAGTCCCCTCGCCCCTTTGGGGAGAGGGTTAGGGTGAGGGGGCTCTTGGCTTTAGCCCTTGCCTTTGGTCCGAGTCATATTCGGCCCACCGTTCTTCTCAAGATGCTCGATGATGATGCCCGCCACGTTCTTGCTGGTGGTGGTTTCAATCCCTTCAAGCCCAGGCGACGAGTTCACTTCCATCACCAGCGGCCCGTGATTGGAACGCAGGATATCCACACCCGCCACCGCCAACCCCATGACCTTCGCCGCGCGCAACGCCGTCATACGTTCTTCCGGCGTGATCTTGATCAGGCTTGCGCTACCGCCGCGATGCAGGTTGGAGCGAAATTCCCCCGGCTTCGCCTGGCGTTTCATCGCCGCGATCACCTTGTCGCCCACCACGAAGCAGCGAATGTCCGCCCCGCCGGCTTCCTTGATGTATTCCTGAACCATGATGTTCTGCTTCAGGCCCATGAACGCCTCGATCACCGACTCCGCCGCCGTCGCCGTTTCACACAGCACGACGCCGATGCCCTGAGTGCCTTCCAGCACCTTGATCACCAGCGGCGCGCCGTTGACCATCTCGATCAAGTCGGGAATGTCATCCGGGGAGTGCGCAAACCCGGTGACCGGCAAACCGATTCCCCGGCGTGACAGCAATTGCAGGGACCGCAGTTTGTCCCGCGAGCGGGCGATGGCCACTGATTCGTTGAGCGGGAACACCCCCATCATTTCGAACTGACGCAACACCGCGCAGCCATAAAACGTCACCGACGCGCCAATCCGCGGGATCACCGCATCAAAACCCTCCAGCGGCTTGCCGCGGTAGTGGATCTGCGGCTTGTGGCTGGCGATGTTCATGTAGGCGCGCAGGGTGTCGATCACCACCATTTCATGGCCACGCTCGGTACCGGCTTCGACCAGACGACGAGTGGAATACAGACGCGGGTTCCGCGACAGCACAGCGATCTTCATGCAACACCTGTGGAAGAGGTAGATACCGGGAACACCGGCTTGTCTTGTACGTACTTAATGCCCGGATTGACCACCAACTGGCCGTCGATCAGGGCTTTGGAACCGAGTAACAGGCGATAACGCATGGACTTGCGGCAGGCGAGAGTGAATTCGACCCGCCAGACCCGATCACCGAGGGCCAGGGTGGTGCTGACCACGTAACGCATCTGCGCGTGGCCGTTGGAGCTTTTAATGGTTTTCATCGTCACCAGGGGGGCTTCGCAGCGCCGGTGACGCAGTTGCACCACCGTGCCCAAGTGAGCAGTAAAGCGCACCCACTGTTCCCCGTCGCGCTCGAACGGTTCGATATCGGTGGCATGCAGGCTGGAGGTGCTGGCGCCGGTGTCGATTTTTGCGCGCAGGCCCGCGACTCCCAAATCCGGGAGCGCCACCCACTCGCGCAGACCGACAACGGTCAAATGGTCAAATGTCTTCAAAGGTGCTCAACCGGTAGAAACCGCTCAGGCCGCATGCGGCCGAATTCGCGGTATTCACGCAGAATAATGGGTAAAAGGCGACAGATATCTACGGCCCGGATTTCCAGCCCTCAAGGGAGGCACTGGAACGTGTGCATTGTAATCCGAGCCGGCGTAATTCATGGCACGACAGAAACGGTAGTACAGTTCAGCAATATTTCAGAATGAGGAAATTCCATGGCACAAAAAAGCGAAGAGGACGACAAAGTCCGTCTCGATAAATGGTTGTGGGCCGCGCGTTTTTATAAAACACGCGCCTTGGCCAAGGCGGCGATTGAAAGCGGCAAGGTGCATTGCCGGGGCGAGCGCTGCAAACCGGGCAAGGAACCGAGGATCGGCGACGAGTTTCAGATTCGCGCAGGGTTCGAGGAGCGCACAGTGGTGGTTCAGGCGCTGTCGATCGTACGCCGTGGCGCACCAGAGGCGCAGGCGCTCTACGCCGAAACCGAAGCCAGCATCGCCAAGCGTGAGGCGGCTGCGGCCATGCGTAAGGCCGGTGCAATGGGCGTGAGCACCGATGGCAAGCCGAGCAAGAAGCAGCGACGGGATTTGTTCAAGTTTCGTGGAAGCAGCAACAACGAGTAGGGCCGTTGCTTCTGTGTCGTGAGGCGCCAGCGTCGCGTTGAGGGGGTGAAACAACCACTCGTCGAAAATCACGCGCAGCCTCTGATCCGTAGGCCATAACCAGAAGGCCAGCAGTTCCAGAGGCAAAAAATGCATAAGCCAGGCCGCGTCCGTTCCACCTTGCTTGGAACAAACCCGGATTGTTCATAAAATGCCCCCCAAGGCTGAACATTGCGCACCAAATGGTGCGGCAGAGGCGCAATTTTCATTTTGAAATCATCTTGTCATTACTTCAGATACCCAGACCTATGACCGATTTACCGGATACCGACTACACCCAACGCTTCATTTTCGATGACAGCGACACCCGCGGCGAACTGGTCGGGTTGGAGCGTAGCTACGCCGAAGTCCTCGCTAAACACCCGTACCCGGAGCCGGTTGCACAACTGCTCGGCGAGCTGATGGCGGCGGCGTCGTTGTTGGTCGGCACCTTGAAGTTCGATGGTTTGCTGATTCTCCAGGCCCGCTCCGAAGGTCCGATCCCGCTGCTGATGATCGAGTGCTCCAGCGAGCGCGAAATCCGTGGCCTGGCCCGATACGAAGCCGACCAGATCGCCCCCGACGCGACCCTCGCCGACCTGATGCCCAACGGCGTATTGGCGCTGACCGTCGACCCGACCCAGGGCCAGCGTTACCAGGGCATCGTCGACCTCGATGGCGAAACCCTGTCGGAGTGCTTCACTAACTACTTCGTGATGTCCCAACAAGTCGGTACGCGTTTCTGGTTGTACGCCGATGGTCGTCGCGCCCGTGGCCTGTTGTTGCAACAACTGCCTGCTGATCGTCTGAAAGATGAAGAAGAACGCGCCGCCAGCTGGCAGCACATCACCGCGCTGGGCAGCACCCTGACCGCCGATGAATTGCTGAGCCTGGACAACGAAACCATCCTCCATCGTCTCTACCACGAAGAGCAGGTTCGTCTGTTCGATGTGCAGAAACTACGCTTCCGTTGCAGCTGCTCCCGCGAACGTTCTGCCAATGCGCTGGTCAGTTTGGGTCTGGAAGATGCCCAGTCGCTCGTGATCGAACATGGCGGCAACATTGAGATTGATTGCCAGTTTTGCAACGAGCGCTACCTGTTCGACGCCGCCGATATCGTTCAATTATTCGCCGGCGCGGGTGTTGATACACCGTCAGATACCCGTCACTAAAACGGTTCAGCGCAGGTAAATTCACTGGATAGTGCCGGAATAACGCCGTTACGACGGGAGGGCCCTACTATTTTTG
Organism: Pseudomonas fluorescens; assembly: GCF_000968015.1. Taxonomy (GTDB): domain Bacteria; phylum Pseudomonadota; class Gammaproteobacteria; order Pseudomonadales; family Pseudomonadaceae; genus Aquipseudomonas; species Aquipseudomonas fluorescens_W. The sequence continues at coordinate 153,484 of NZ_LACH01000001.1, read as the reverse complement.
GGCTTTTCTGGCATAATCCGGCCCACTTTTTTCGCGGTAGTAGTGCACGACTTTCTACTACAAAACGTTTGGAGCACTCGGCCACTGGCCGACGGGGAACCTCATGACGCAAGCCAATAACGCCGTGTACACCGATCTGAGTGTTGATGATCTGGTAAAAGAAGCCCTGAGTCGCGGTGAAGGCGAGCTTGCCGATACCGGCGCGCTGGTTGTTCGCACCGGTCACCGCACCGGCCGCTCGCCAGTCGATCGTTTCATCGTTGAAGAGCCTTCCACCCAAGCCGCCATCGCCTGGGGCCCGATCAACCGCAAGTTCCCGGCCGACAAGTTCGATGCCCTGTGGGCTCGCGTCGAGGCGTTCAACAACGCGCAAGAGCATTTCGTTTCCCACGTGCATGTAGGTGCGGCTGAAGACCACTACCTGGCCGTGAAGATGACCACCCAGACTGCCTGGCAGAACCTGTTCGGTCGTTGCCTGTTCATCAACCCGGAAAAATACAACCCGGCTGGCCGTGATGAGTGGCAAGTGCTCAACGTTGCCAACTTCGAGTGCGTGCCAGAGCGTGACGGCACCAACTCCGACGGTTGCGTGATCCTCAACTTCGCTCAGAAGAAAGTGCTGATCGCTGGCATGCGTTACGCCGGTGAAATGAAGAAAGCCATGTTCTCGGTGCAGAACTTCCTGCTGCCGGCTGCCGACGTACTGCCAATGCACTGCGCCGCCAACATCGGCGAAGCGGGCGACGTGACTCTGTTCTTCGGTCTGTCCGGCACCGGCAAGACCACCCTGTCCGCCGATGAAAGCCGTTACCTGATCGGTGACGACGAGCACGGCTGGGGTGAAGGTGTTGTCTTCAACATCGAAGGCGGCTGCTACGCCAAGTGCATCGACCTGTCCGAGAAGAACGAGCCGGTCATCTGGAAAGCCATCAAGCACGGCGCAGTCCTGGAAAACGTCGTTATCGATGACGCCAAGCACGCCGATTACGCTGATGTCAGCCTGACCCAGAACAGCCGCGCCGCCTACCCGCTGGAGCACGTTGCCAAGCGTTCCGAGAAAAACCTCGGTGGCGAGCCAAACGCTGTGATCTTCCTGACCTGCGACCTGACCGGCGTACTGCCGCCAGTGTCGATCCTCAGCGAAGAACAAGCGGCCTACCACTTCCTGTCCGGCTACACCGCACTGGTGGGCTCGACCGAAATGGGTTCCGGCAGCGGCATCAAGTCGACCTTCTCCACCTGCTTCGGCGCACCGTTCTTCCCGCGTCCGGCCGGCGAATACGCAGAGCTGCTGATCAAGCGCATCCGCGGCTTCGGCTCCAAGGTCTACCTGGTCAACACCGGCTGGACCGGCGGCGGCTACGGCGTCGGCAAACGCTTCAACATCCCGACCACTCGCGGCGTGATCGCAGCGATCCAGAGCGGCGCGTTGATCGGTGCTGAAACCGAACACCTCGACACCATCAACCTCGACGTGCCATTGGCCGTACCGGGCGTTGAAACCGGCCTGTTGAACCCACGTAACACCTGGGCTGACAAGGCTGCTTACGATGAAGCCGCTAAGGCATTGGCTGGGTTGTTTGTTGAGAACTTCAAGAAGTTTGAAGTGAGCGACGCGATCAAGGCTGCTGGGCCGAAGTTGTAAGATTTGGTTTGATGTAATGAGAAAGCCGCCCTTTGGGGCGGCTTTTTTATGGGCGCGATTCAGGTTTAGCTAGTTTCCTTCCAACTCCTGTGTATCCCACCGTTGCACTTTGATCGCTTTGTAGAGCATGCCGATAGTCAGGGGGATTTTGTCTCCGCGCCCCTTTGCCCGACGTTTGAGGAACACATCAAATCCTTCAGGCTGGAAATACCGATAAGCGTCGTAGTCGATGAAGTCGATGGCGAATTGTTCTTCCAATGCTTCAATCAGATGCCGAGCGTCCGCGCCATCGCAACCAAGATCGAAGTTGATCGAGGTGGTGAGGCTGATGGTTTTGCGTTCGGGCAGGCCGAGTTCATCGTGCAGCAACTGCATGAGCAAGTGCATGGGGTGGTCGTCGGGGAAGTTGGGGGCGAGGTTCATTGCGGGGGTGTCCGGTTGGGCTTGGGTGGAGCTTATTGATCGTCGGGCTCTGGGGGAAGGGGCCGACTATCTTCGCTCGGCGTCAGGTTGGTGCTTTCCAGCCCATCATGCGTTGTTGGGCGACTTTGAGCAGGTCGCAGCCATCCTGAGTCAACAGGTAGAGGGCGTGGGTGATATGCGGGATGTCTTCCACGTCACCGTTTTTGAAGCATTGGCAATGTAGGGTTTTGAGTAGGTCGCCGGAGGCTCGGATGCGCTGGAGGGCGGCTTCGAGGATGTCCTGGGGGTTGGCCTCTGTGTCGATGAGCAGGGGCGGGGAATCGGTGAGGTTGGTTTGGAGTGGGCGGTAGCGATCGGGGAACGGGTTCAATTTATTCATTTTATGTATTCTCAAATGCATCAGCTGAAACCACCACCATCGTGACCAAGCGATGGAGGCGGACTGTGTTCGGGTTGGTCAGCCGGAGGAATACATAAGACCGGCACGCCAAATGGCGTCCCAAACACAGCCACCATATAGCGTGCAGACACTTGAGGTGCCGGCAGCATACAACGGACGCGTTTATGTATTCCATCGAGTGACCAAGCCCGAGTCGCTGATTTGGCAGCGACAGCCCGACTATAGGTGTGAGCCGCCGGTTGGCGATAGGCGACAAGGTGTCTTCGGTTGTAGGACCGGGATGAAGCTTTGATAGGGCGTTGCCTACGGACTTATACCTTCCGCAATTTCTCTCGTTTGATTGCCATCAGGCGTTTGGCTTCTTCATTTGGAATGCTTGGGCAAGGGGCGTCGAGGCTGGTTTGTACTTGTGCTTTGAACCATGCGTCGTAGTTCGCACCGCTGAGCTGTTTTTCAGTGTCGGTTTGAGTGTCGGGCGATTCGTTTTTCATCAGGTACACCGAGTTATCGTTCATCGCGAGCAAGCTCGCTCCCACAGGGCATTGTGGTGGGGCTCAGTCAGTGGTGAGTTTCGGTAGGTGTTGGCGAGCGACTTCAAGCAATTCATTACCATCCTGAGTCAGCAGATACAGCGCATTGACGATGTTGGGAATATCGCTCGCATCCGCCTGTTTGAAGCACAGGCAATACAGTGTTTCGAGCAGTTCGCTGGCGGCGCGGATGCGTTGGCGGGCGGCGTCGAGGATTTCGTGGGGGTCGGCTTCTGTATCGATGACCAGCACGGGGGTGTCGCTGTAGCGGGATTTGAGCGGGCGATAGCGTTCTGTAAACGTGTGGAAGGTGTTCATCGAGGTTCGTCCTGTGCGAAATCGGGAGGTGGCTCCCGGCAGGCCGAGACACTGTTTTCAGCCGCGCCGCAGACTATAGAAGGGCACGGCGCCGCGCGGCAATACAGCTTCGATGGACAGGGCTTGTAGGGGTTTTACCTGCCTTTTCGGACCGAACCTACGCGTTTCCCGAGGCTTTTTACACCTAAACCCTTAGACGGAAAACTTCCTACAGGTTTGTCAGGCGCAACGCATCAAACCTCTGTATGGCGCGCGCCAGAATCAGTAGGACGTTTCGAAACGTCCGTCCAACGCTTAAAGGGAATTAAGTATGCAATGGCTACGTATGGCCTCGATTTTGTTGCTGTGGGCCGGGATTTGTCGCGCAGCAGATGCTGCTGATGCAGGTAGTTCGATGGTCCTGGCCAACATGGACCGCACCGGTTGGCCGGATGCGCTGACCAGTCAGGCGAGCATGGACACCGCTTTCCGTGCTGAAGTGCTGATGTTCGGCAAGGCATTGCTGGCCAGCGAAGCGCTGGACGAACAGAGCCTGAAACAACGACTGGGCGTGCAGGATGTGAAGCTCAAGTCGGTCAGGCAGGTGCGTGACGGGCTTTGGGACCGGCTGCTGACCACCTGCCGTAGCGCCAGCCAGAACTGCGACGGCGAATCCTTCTGCCCCCGCGTGCGCAGCGTTGCGGATTTGCGTCAGTTAGCGGCGGCGTTCACCGGCGAAATCAGTCCGGCTCATGCTGTGTGGGCGAGCAAGAGCCGGGTGTTTCACGAGCAGGTGTTGAACGAGCAGCTGCGGGTGGCCGTGATGGCGCCGTAGCCATCTACCCTGCGGTCATCAGGATGTTCGCCAAGCCTGTTGGGCTGAACACTCCAGAGAGTCGCATGTAGCGAGCAACGGTGGTTCTCCGGGAAGCCCATCGCAGCCACTCAGCAGCAAGGATGTCAGGATCAGGGCGATGGCATAAAACAGTTTGTGAGGCATGGTCGTTCCTTGTTCAAGTGCCGCGCTCATCAGGCGTCCTGCCGTGATGTGAAGTGCGCGGACGGTGGTTGTGCGAGGAGACCTTAACGTCAGATTGAGCGGCACAGCGAGGAACAAAGTGTTTCGTTTGTTTCATCCTGTGGCAAAGGACCTTGGGTCGAAGCTGTATCATCCCGTATCGTTTTGGTCCCCGACCTTTTCTCGACTCGCTGCGTTTGCCGGCTAGGCTTTGGGCTTCGCAGCGGTCAACGGAGTGACAGCTTATGCACAACACCCTGGAACAGGTTTTCGGTTATCCACAGTTTCGACCCGGCCAGGAAGCGGCGGTCAGCGCGGTGTTGGCCGGGCGCTCGGCGGCGGCGATTTTCCCCACCGGTTCGGGCAAGTCCCTTTGTTATCAATTGCCAGCCTTGCTGCTGCCGCACCTGACGCTGGTGGTCTCGCCGCTGCTGGCGTTGATGCAGGATCAACTGGCGTTCCTGCAGCGCCACGGTATTGCGGCGGGCAGTATCGATTCGGCCCAGAGCCGCGATGACGCCAGCGATGTGATGGCCCGGGCCAAGTCTGGCGAGCTGAAGATTTTGATGATCTCCGTGGAGCGCCTGAAGAACGAGCGTTTCCGCAATTTCTTGCAGCAGGTGCCGATCTCGCTGCTGGTGGTGGATGAGGCGCACTGCATCTCGGAGTGGGGCCACAATTTCCGTCCTGACTACCTCAAGCTCCCCGACTATCAGCGCCAGTTCAACATCCCTCAGGCGCTGCTGCTGACCGCCACTGCGACGCCCAAGGTGATCGCTGACATGGAGGCCAAGTTCGCCATCGCCCCCGACGATGTGGTGACCACCGGTTTCTATCGGCCAAACCTCAATCTGTTGGTCGAGCCGGTGCGTGGGCAGGACAAGCGCCGACGCCTTGTCGAATGGATGAGCCAGCGTCCCGACCAGCCGAGCATTGTCTACGTCACCCTGCAGAAAACCGCCGAGCACATTGCCGAACATCTGGCCCGCAACGGCATTCAGGCCGAGGCTTACCACGCCGGTCTGCCCCACGAACAACGCGAAGCCATCCAGCGCCGGTTCATGGGTGGGCAGTCCAATTGCATCGTTGCCACTATCGCGTTCGGCATGGGCATCGACAAGAGCGACATTCGCAACGTGGTGCATTTCGACCTGCCCAAATCCATCGAAAACTACAGCCAGGAAATCGGCCGCGCCGGGCGTGACGGGCAGCCGTCCGACTGCCTGGTATTGGCCAACCGCGACAGCCTCAACGTGCTGGAAAACTTCGTATACGGCGATACGCCTGAGCTGGATGGCATCCGTTATGTGCTCGACGAGTTGCAAGCCGCCGCGCCCGAGGGGCAGTGGGAGTTTCTCTTGGGGCCGTTGGCGGACCACAGCAACATCCGCCAATTGCCGCTCAAGACCTTACTGGTGCAGTTGGAACTGCGCGGGATCATTGCGCCGCGTTACGCCTATTACGCCGAATATCGCTTCAAGTACTTGCAGGAGCCAGAGGTCTTGCTGGCCCGCTTCGAGGGTGAGCGCAAGGACTTCGTCGCGGCGATCATCCAGACTTCCAGTCGCGCACGGACCTGGGCCACGGTGAATTTCGACGCGCTTTATGAACAGCATCAGGCCGAGCGTAATCGCGTGGTGAAGGCGCTGGATTATTTCCAGGAAAAGGGCTGGGTCGAGCTCGAAAGCAAGCAAATGACCGAGGTCTACAGCCTGCTGCAAACGGACTTCAACAGCCAGGCCTTGAGCGCCGAGCTACACGCCTACTTCACCCGGCACGAGCGCACCGAGATCGCGCGGATTCACGCCATGCTGGATCTGTTCGCCACGGACCATTGCCTGGGTTATCGCCTGGCCGAGTACTTCGGCGATGAAAATGCGCCGCAGCAGTGCGGGCATTGTTCGGTGTGTCACGGGGATGTGGCGCGGTTGCCGACGCCACCGGAATTACCGGCGCTTGTGGATAAAAACTTCGAGGCGTTGTGCGCTGATTTTATCCACAAGCATGAGCAGCACACCGGCAACGTTCCGTCGGCGGAACGCGTGACGCGGTTTTTATGCGGTATCGGCGTGCCGCTGTTCACCAAGCTCAAGGCACGGTCGATTCCCGGGTTTGCGGCGCTGGAGGATTATCCGTATGCCGAAGTCCGCGACTGGTCCCAGTCGCACCTCTAACTGTAGGAGCTGCCGAAGGCTGCGATCTTTTGATCTTTGGCGGTGCTGAAATTCCCGAAGATCAAGATCAAAAGATCGCAGCCTTCGGCAGCTCCTACAGGGGGAGTCGGTGTTTTCGAAGCACATCCATCCGCTGAATGTTGCTCATCACAGGAATAAATTTCAAAAAAGCGCGGTGGCTGACTATGGTGAAGGCTGTCTTTGGATCGCCAACAAGAGAACAACTATGAGCCAGACACCGTTCAATATTCAGCGCGCCGCCGTCATTGGCGCGGGCACCATGGGCCGTGGCATTGTCATGTGTCTGGCCAACGCCGGCGTCCCGGTGCAGTGGGTCGATAACAATCCACAGATGCTTGAACAAGCGCTGGCTACCGTGGCGGACACCTACGCCCACAACGTGCGTCAGGGACGGATCGATCAGGCCGAAGCGGACGCTCGCATAGCACGGGTAACGGCGGCTGCTGACTACGCGGCGATCTGCGATGTCGATCTGGTCATCGAAGCCGTGTACGAAAACCTCGAACTCAAGCAGAAAATCTTCCGCGAGCTGGACAGTCTGCTCAAGCCTGAAGCGATTTTGGCCAGCAATACCTCGGCGCTGGATATCGATGCCATCGCTGCGGCTACTCGCCGTCCGCAACAGGTCCTGGGCCTGCACTTCTTCAGCCCGGCGCACATCATGAAACTGCTGGAAATCGTTCGTGGTGCCCAGACTTTACCAGTGGTGCTTGAGGCCGCTCTGGCGCTGGGCAAGCGCATGGGCAAGGTCAGCGTGGTGTCGGGCAACTGCCACGGTTTCATCGGCAACCGCATGCTGCATCCGTATGTGCTCGAAGCGCGCAAGATGTTGCTCGAAGGCGCTTATCCCTATCAGGTCGATGCGGCACTGCAAGGTTTTGGCTTTGCCATGGGGCCGTTCCGCATGTACGACGTAGTCGGCATCGATCTGGAGTGGCGCGCTCGGCAGTTGGCCGGCATAGGGCAGGATGCGCCTGAGGTTCAGGTGGACAATCGGCTTTGCGAATTGGGTCGTTTCGGCCAGAAGAGTGGCAATGGCTATTACCACTATGAGCCGGGCAGTCGCCAGGCTGAGCACGATGTTGAAGTCGATGCGCTGGTGTTGAAGGTCAGCGAAGGGTTGGGCTTCCAGCGTCGCGAGATCGGTCCTGAGGAGATTCTGGAGCGCTGCTTGCTGGCACTGGTCAACGAGGGAGCGAAGATCCTTCAGGAAGGGATTGCCGAGTCGGCGCAGGACATCGATCTGGTGTACCTCAACGGTTATGGCTTCCCGGCGGACAAGGGTGGGCCGATGGCCTGGGCGGATCAACAGGGATTGGCGGATATTCATTTGAGATTGTTGCAGCTGGAAACCAAGCAGGGTGATCAGTGGAAACCGGCTCGATTGATCGGGGAGCTGGCGGCGGTGGGTAAAGGGTTTGCTGATCGGTAGACTTCACTGTTCGAACGTTCCCATGTCGAGGCGTCGAACCGTCCGCGTGGGAACGATCCTCAAGGCGAGAACCCATGAATCAACGCACTGACTATCCCCACTTCCAACCCATCACCACCCGCTGGCACGACAACGACGCCTACGGTCACGTCAACAACGTTACCTATTACAGCTTCTTCGACACAGCGGTGAACACCTACCTGATCGAAGTCGGCGGCCTGGATATCCATGACGGCGAAGTGGTGGGCTTTGTGGTGAGTTCGGCCTGTGACTACTTTGCATCCATCGCCTTCCCTGACCGGATAGAAATCGGTTTGCGGGTGGGCAAGTTGGGCAACAGTTCGGTGCAGTACGAGCTGGCAGTGTTCAAGACCGGGGAAGACGAAGCCTGCGCGGCAGGGCGCTTTGTGCATGTGTTTGTAGACCGGGCGTCGAATCAGCCGGTGGCGATTCCTGCCGGGTTGCGCGGGGCACTGGAGCGGTTGGTGGTGTGACGGGCAAAAAAAATCGCAGCCCTTGGGCTGCGATTTTTTGATCTACCGGTAAACGAGGCGATTCAAGCCTCAGTCGCGATAGCGATGCTTGCGATGCCCGTAATGGTGGCCGCGATCATGGCGGCCTCCACGGTAGTAGCGACGATCATCACGGTCACCACGATAGGAACGACGATCATCTTCGTCATCGCTTTTGTTGCCCATGTAGTTACCCAGCGCGCCACCGGCGCCGCCGCCTGCTGCGGAGCCGATCAGACTGCCGGTGGTGCCGCCCATGCTGCGACCGACCACGTTACCGCCCGCTGCGCCCAACGCACCGCCAATAGCGGCTTCGCCACGGCTGCGTTTGTCTGCGCCAACGGCACTACCACCCGCGCCGCCGAGGGCCGCGCCAATGGTGGAACCTGTACTGCCGCCTAATGACTGACCGACGACCGAGCCCAGAACCCCGCCCAATGCGCCGCCCACACCTGCTTCGGTGGTGCCGCCGGCAGAAGCGAAGCCACTGACCAGGCCAAGGGACAACAAGAGAATCGAGGAGAACTTCATTAGAGGAACCTCAAGGGGATGACGGCGCGATCCTGAGGCTGTGTCATGGTCGTGACAATCGAAATCCGACGAGTAACACGACTTGAGCACATTTCTATAAGTTACTGTTTTTTAGCTGGAACTTAAGTGTTTTTCGCCGGTCTTTAGCTACTTCGGATAGGCCGTTTTCATGCAAAACGGCCTTTTTTATGGGCGTTTGAAAAGTGATTGATCCGGAAGATTCGTTGAATATGCTTCCGTCATCGCGAGCAAGCTCGCTCCCACATTTGATTTGTGTCGAACGCAAAACCACTGTGGGAGCGAGCTTGCTCGCGATGGGGCCAAATCAGGCAATACCTCAGGCCGACTTCGCCATAATCAGCCCGGTCTCACTCGCCGCTTCCAGCCGGATCGCCACAAACTTCGATGTCGGCGTATGGCTGCCGTCCCCGATGCTTTCCAGCGGCACCAGCGGATTCACTTCCGGGTAGTAAGCCGCCGCTTGCCCGGCAGGGATATCAAACGCCAGCAGCGTAAAGCCCTTCACTCGACGTACACGGCCATCATCCCAGATCGACACGATGTCAGCCTTCTGCCCCGGCTTGAACCCCAGGCGAAGGATGTCGGCTTCGTTGACGAACAACACATCACGCTGACCTTTTACGCCGCGATAACGGTCATCAAGCCCATAAATCGTGGTGTTGTACTGATCGTGAGAGCGCATCGACTGCATGATCAGGTCCGGCAATACGCCGGTGGCGCGAGTGCGTTCGTGCACCAGATCTTTAGGCAGGACGTTCGGACGGAAATTGGCGCGCCCCGACGCGGTATTCCAGCGGCGAGCACCGGCGCTGTTGCCGAGGTAGAACCCGCCCGGGTTCTGGATCTTCTCGTTGAAGTCCTTGAAGCCTGGAATGGTGTCGGCGATCAAGTCGCGGATGCGTCGGTAGTCGGCCACCAGCCAGTTCCAGTCCACCGGTTTGCTGCCCAGGGTCGCGGCGGCGATGCCAGCGATGATCGCAGGCTCCGAGCGCATCTGGTTCGACAGCGCCTGCAACTGGCCGTTGGAGGCGTGGACCATGCTGAACGAGTCTTCGACGGTCACCGCTTGCGGGCCTTCGGTCTGGATGTCGATGTCGGTACGGCCTAGGCACGGCAGGATCAACGCGTCTTTACCGTGCGCCAAATGGCTGCGGTTGAGCTTGGTGCTGATCTGGACGGTCAGGTCGCAGTTGCTCAGGGCCTGGAAGGTCCGTGAACTGTCCGGGGTGGCTTGGGCGAAGTTACCGCCCAGCCCGATAAAGACTTTCGCGCGGCCGTCGGCCATGGCGTGGATCGCCTCGACCACGTTGTGACCGTTTTCACGCGGCACCTTGAAGTTGAAGCGACGCTCCAGGGAATCGAGAAATGCCACCGGCGGACGCTCGTTGATGCCCATGGTCCGGTCGCCCTGCACGTTACTGTGGCCGCGCACCGGGCACAGACCTGCGCCGGGCCGGCCGATGTTGCCGCGCAGCAACATCAGGTTGGCGATTTCCTGGATGGTCGCTACCGAATGGCGATGCTGTGTGATGCCCATGGCCCAGCACATGATCACGTTTTTGCCGTTGGCGTACATCCGCGCCGCTTGCTCGATTTCAACCAGCGTCAGTCCGGACTGTTCGACGATCTGCTCCCACGAGGTGTCGTCGACGATGCCCAGGTATTCCAGCACGTTGACACTGTGTTCATTGAGGAAGTCGTGGTCGAATATGGCAGGCTCACCCGCCTTCTGAGCGTCACGCTCCCACTGCAGCAGGAACTTGGCCATGCCGCGCATGATCGCCATGTCGCCGCCCAATGCCGGACGGAAGTACGCGGTGTTGGTCGGCTTGTCGCCGTTGGTGAGCATTTCGATCGGGTGTTGCGGGTGCTGGAAGCGTTCCAGGCCGCGCTCCTTCAAAGGGTTGATGCAGACCACCTGAGCGCCGCGTTTCACCGCTTCGCGCAACGGTTCGAGCATCCGTGGGTGGTTGGTGCCTGGGTTCTGACCCCAGACAAAAATCGCATCGGCGTGTTCGAAGTCGTCGAAGGTGACGGTGCCTTTGCCGACGCCAACACTTTGCGCCATGGCCACACCGCTGGCCTCGTGGCACATGTTCGAGCAATCGGGAAAGTTATTGGTGCCGTAGGCACGCACGAACAATTGATACAGGTACGCCGCTTCGTTGCTGGCGCGGCCCGAGGTGTAGAACTCGGCCTGGTTTGGGCTCGACAGGCCCTGCAAATGTTTGGCGATCAAGGAGAACGCCGCTTCCCAACTGATCGGCTTGTAGCGATCGGTTTCGGCGTCATAGCTCAGTGGTTCGGTCAGACGGCCCTGATACTCCAGCCAATAGTCACTTTGTTCCAGCAACGAACTGACGCTGTGTTTGGCAAAGAACGCGCCGTCGACACGGCGTTTGGTCGCTTCCCAGTTCACTGCTTTGGCGCCGTTCTCGCAGAACGCCACCATGCCGGCCTCATTGGAATCGCCCCAGGCGCAGCCGGGGCAGTCGAACCCGCCGTTCTTGTTGGTCTTGAGCATCATGCGCAAGTTTTTCAGCGCGTTGTCGCTGGTCAACCAGGCACGGGCAACACTGGCCAGCGCGCCCCAGCCACCGGCCGGGCCTTTGTAGGGTTTGTAGCGGGGGACGGGTTTCTGGTCGGCTTGACGATGTTGACTCACGCTTGGTTCTCCGTCGCAGGGCTGTAGACCCGCGGCGCACTTTTCTGCGGCAGGTGAATGAGATTGAGGTTGTGGCGACGGGCCCATTGCACGGCAAGGCCCGTGGGCGACGACAGGCTGACCAGGGTCTGGATACCGGCGCGCAACACTTTCTGGATCAATTCGAGACTGCAACGGCTGGTGACAATCGCCAGCCCGCCGGTGGTCGGGATCTTCTGACGGATCAGTCCGCCAATCAGCTTATCGAGGGCGTTGTGTCGGCCGATGTCTTCGCGGCCCAGCAGCAATTGGCCCTGACTGTTCATAAACACGGCGGCGTGCACCGCGCCGGAGTACTGGCCAAGAGGCTGGAACGCACCGATGCGCTGACGCAAACCATCGAGCCATTCGGCGGGCGGCAAGGGTGCGCCGGGCAGGACCTTGAGGTCTGGCAACGCCTGCTCCACCGCTTCCACACCGCAGAGTCCGCAACCGCTGGTGCCAGCCATTTGCCGACGTTGTTGTTTGAGATTCCAGAAGGCGCGGTTGGCGATGGTCACTTGCGCGTACTGCGCTGACCCCGAACCGCTGAGTTGCAGGTCATAAATGTCGGAAGCGTCTTCGATGATGCCGCTGCCGAGGCTGAAGCCGACGATAAAGTCTTCAAGGTCCGTCGGCGTCACCAACATGACCGCCTGACTGATGCCGTTATAGGCGATCGCCAACGCGACTTCTTCGGCCAGCGCGGTGCTGGCTGATTCGGTGTCTTGAAGGTCGCAGTAACTGTACGTCTGACTTGCGGCGGGGGCTGGCGTTTCGAGCGCTGGCGCCACGCAGGCAGGGCGCTTGGCATTCATGAGGTATCACCGACGGTTTAGGCTGCTTTAAGCCTAGGCGCGTCAACTTGTCACGTCTAATCGCTAATACTGATCTACCGATAGATGGCGTCGATCAAGAACTCCGCAGCGATTGCTGAAGAATCGCGAAACAGGCTTCCGCGAACGCCGAACGCGGGGCGCTGCGACGCATGATCAGCCCCAGCCGGGCGAGGGTTTGAGCATTTTCGATGGGGTGCAGGCGCAAATGATCAGTGAGTTTTTCCAGGCCTCCGTCCAGCGGCATCACGGCGCAGCAGAATCCGCCGTGCACCGCTTGTAACAATTGATGGACGGCATCGGTTTGCAGTAACGGCTGTGGGGTGAGGCCGCGACTGTGGAAGTTGTGGTCGATGGACTGCCGAAAATGCATGCCGCTGGTGAGCATGCCCAGCGGCAGTTCGATCAGGGACTCCCAACTCAGCGGCGCCTCACCGAAACTGAAGAAGCGTTGATCGTAGAGCAGGCCCATGCGGGTTTCGCTCAACGCCAGGGAATCGAAGCGTTCGCCATCCAGTCGCTCCAGGTACGAAACGCCGAGGTCCAGGCGATTGTTCGCCAGTTGTTCCAGGATTTGTTCAGAACTCAGGGCCGAGAGTTCGAAGCGCAGGTTCGGGTGTTCGGCGTGCAGGCGTTGCATCAGCGGCAGCGGATCGAAGCTCGACAGCGGCACCACGCCCAGACGCAACGTACCGACCAGATTGCCGCGACAGGCTGCCGCTTCGGCCTGCAAACCGTCGTAGGCCGCCAGCACGGTGCGCGCCCACGCCAGCACCCGTTCACCCGGTGCGGTGAAACCTTCGAAGCGTTGCCCGCGATTGACCAGCGGCAACTCGAGTTCTTCTTCGAGGCTGCGCAAGCGCATGGACAGCGTCGGCTGGGTGATGTGACAACGCGCAGCGGCCTGGCCGAAATGCCGGGTTTCGTCGAGGGCGATGAGGAATTTCAGTTGCTTGATGTCCATCTTCGCTCCAGGGCGCGGGAAGGTGCGGATTCTAGCGCTTGGGGGGAAGCGGCGTCATTGGTCGGGTTGGAGCCGTGTATTGCAACCTTGGTCTAGGCTTTTGCGTCTGGAACCCAAAACCCAAGGAGAGTGCGCTATGAGTATTTTTAGCTTTGTGAAAGAAGCAGGCGAAAAACTTATCGATCTGCTGACGCCAGGCAACGCCAATGCCAGCGAGCAGTTGAAGGAACACATCAGCAAGGTCGGCCTGGGTAACCCGAATGTGCAGGCGACGGTGGATGGCGACAAGGTCATCGTGACCGGCGAAGTCGGCAGTCAGGAAGAGAAGGAAAAAATCCTGCTGGCGGTGGGCAATATCGCCGGTGTCGGGAGTGTGGATGACCAGATCACCGTGACCGGGCCGGTGGTTGTGGCCGCGAAGTTTGTAACGGTCGTGAAGGGCGACACCCTCAGCGCGATTTCCTTGCGCGTGTATGGCGATGCCAACAAGTATCAAAAAATCTTCGATGCCAACAAACCGATGCTCAAGGACGTCAACAAGATCTATCCGGGGCAGTCGCTGCGGATTCCTGAGTAACCAAGACCTGTGGCGAGGGGGCTTGCCCCCGTTGGGCCGCGAAGCGGCCCCAAAATCTTTACGACTGCTTCGCAGCCGAACGGGGGCAAGCCCCCTCGCCACAATGACCGCGTCAGGCTCTATAGCCCTGCGATGAGCTCCCGATAATCCCCCACCGCCGCAAACTCCGCCGTGTCCTTCGGACCTTTACGGCTGTCCGGCTCACTCACCGCCAACAAATGTGCCACCCCAAAATTCCGCGCGCTGCGCAGGATCGGCAACGTATCGTCGATAAACAGACTGCGCGCCGGATCAAAGCCAATGTCCGCCTGCAACGCCTCCCAGAACTGCGGATTTTCTTTGGGGAAACCGTAATCATGTGAGCTGATCAATCGTTCGAAGTACGGCGCCAGTTCGATCCTTTCCAGCTTCAATGACAGCGAATCACGGTGCGCATTGGTGATCATCACCACGCGCTTGCCCGCCTGTTTGATGGCGGCTAGAAAGGTGTCCGCATCCGGACGCAGGGCAATCAAATGCGCGGTTTCCAGTTTCAGTTCGCGCACCGGCAGTTTGAGCTCGGCGCTCCAGAAATCCAGGCAATACCACTGCAACTGGCCGGCGTTGCGTTCGAACAACGGCTGCAATTCCATCTCGGCCATGGCCCGGCTCACCCCGTGCAACTCGGCGTAACGCTGGGGCAGGTGTTCCATCCAGAAATGGTTGTCGTAATGCAGGTCCAGCAGCGTGCCGTCCATATCCAGCAGAACGGTGTCGATGTCGCGCCAGGGCAGCAGGGACATAAAAAACTTCTCCAGCGGTAAAAAAGATATCCGAGGTAAACAATCAGGATAGGCCGGGTATAGTAACGCGTTCACGCTAAGGAGCTTTTCATGCGCCAGAAACCCACCATCCTCGCCCGCGAGATCGTCGCCACCAGCCGTTTGTTCTGCGTTGAAGAGCTGAAGTTGCGCTTTTCCAATGGCGTAGAGCGCACGTATGAGCGACTGGTGGGCAAGGGCGCCGGTTATGGCGCGGTGATGATCGTGGCGATGCTGGATGCGGAGCACGCGGTGCTGGTTGAAGAGTATTGCGGCGGCACCGATGAATACGAGCTGTCCTTACCCAAAGGCTTGATCGAGCCGGGCGAGGACGTGCTGGCAGCGGCCGAGCGGGAGCTCAAAGAAGAGGCCGGGTATGGCGCGCGGCAACTGGAGCATCTGACTGAGTTGTCGTTGTCGCCCGGTTACATGAGCCAGAAGATCCAGGTGGTGTTGGCCACTGATCTGTACGAAGAAAGCCTTGAAGGCGATGAGCCCGAGCCGATGGGCGTGGACAAAATCAACCTGCGTGAGTTGTCGGCCCTGGCCCAGAACCCGCGATTCACTGAGGGCCGTGCATTGGCAGCCCTGTATCTTGCCCGTGATCTACTGACTCAGCGTGGAGTGTTCCAGCCATGATTTTCCCCCATCCGTTGATGGCGCCTGTTGTTGAACTGGCATTGAAAGCCGGTGAAGCGATTCTGCCGTTTTGGCGTGCCAACGTCGCCGTGACTGCAAAATCCGATGATTCCCCGGTGACGGCCGCCGACATGGCGGCTCACCATGTGATCCTGGCCGGGCTGACGGCGCTGGACCCGAGCATCCCGGTGCTGTCCGAAGAAGACGCCAACATTCCCCAGAGCGTGCGCGCCGGGTGGCAGCGTTGGTGGCTGGTGGACCCGCTGGACGGAACCAAGGAGTTCATTTCCGGTAGCGAAGAATTTACCGTCAACATTGCGCTGATCGAGCAGGGGCGTGTGGTGTTTGGCGTGGTGTCGATGCCGACCAACGGGCGCTTTTACGTCGGTGGTGCGGGTCTGGGCGCGTGGCGTGGCGATAAAGACGCGGAACCTTTGCCGATTCAGGTTCGCGACGTGCCAGCAGCAGGTGAGGCGTTTACGGTGGTTGCCAGTCGTCGGCATTCGAGTCCTGAGCAGGAGCGCTTGCTGGCCGGGTTGAGCGACAGTCTGGGTGAACTGCAATTGGCCAATATCGGCAGTTCGCTGAAGTTCTGTTTGTTGGCGGAGGGGGCGGCGGATTGTTATCCGCGGTTGGCGCCGACCTCGCAGTGGGACACGGCGGCGGCGCAAGGCGTGCTGGAAGGGGCGGGCGGTGAGGTGCTGGATTTGAGCGGTACGCCGTTCAGTTATCCGGCGCGGGAGTCGTTGTTGAATGAGTTTTTCCTGGCGCTGCCAGCGAAGGCTGCCTGGCGCGAAAAGTTGTTGGCGTTGGCTCGGGCCTGAAGATCAAGGGATCGCAGCCTCGTTTCACTCGACAGCTCCTACAGGGGGGACGCGTTTCTCTGTAGGAGCTGTCGAGTGAAACGAGGCTGCGATCTTCTGCTTTAGCGGTGAAGTACGTACTGCCCGGTAAACTTCACGGCATCGTCATTACTGTCCGTATTGACGATCCGCGAATGCAGTGTCAACCGCGCCCGTCCATACCGCTTGTACATCGCCAAGAACTTCTTCCACACCGCCGCACTCGGCGCATGGCAAATCGCTGTCGCGTCCATGGTCACCGGCAGCGGATAGCTGATCTGTCCTTCCTGAATCACGATGTGCCCGCCTTCAACCCCTTCTTCACGCAAACGCAGATGCAACCAGCCCCAACCGGCCAGCACGGCGCCGCAATACAGGCTGCCGCCGAACATGGTGCTTTTATGATTGACGTTGGCTTCCAGCGGCAAGTGCAGGCGCAGTTGCTGGTCGTGCCAGTCGAGCACTTTGAGGCCCATGTCCCGGGTAAGGGGAATGTCGCGATGGAGGACTGATTCCAGATGACGGCTGTCGCGGCTCATGCACGGATCTCTTTTTTGAAGATGATGATTTGACGGTAGCTCAATCGGGTTCGTCGGTGTGGCTGCTGCCACTGTCGGCGAAGTTCAGCCCGTGTTTGCGCAGCTTGTCGTGCAAGGTCTTGCGTGGGATGCCCAGGGCTTCGGCGAGGCTGCGCACCGAGCTGTGAGGGCGCGCCAGTTCGGCAGCGATCAGGGTTTTTTCGAAGTTTTCCACTTGTTCGCTGAGACCGCCGCTGACCACTTCGACCGTCATGCCGACAGCGCCATCCGCCGCGTTGTTGTCCAAGGCCAGTTCCAGGCCCAGGGCAAAGCGTTCGGCGGCGTTCTGCAATTCCCGCACGTTGCCCGGCCAGGTGTGGCGCAGCAGCAGGGCACGTTGTCCCGGTTGCAACTCGTGGGGTGGCAGTCCGTGACGAGCGCTGGCTTCATCGGCGAAATGCTGGAACAGCATCAGCGCATCTTCGCCACGCTCGCGCAGCGGTGGAATACGCAGCGGTGCGACGTTCAAGCGGTAATACAAGTCGGCACGGAAGCGGCCCTGATCGGCGGATTGACGCAGGTCTTCCTTGGTCGCAGCGATGATGCGGATGTCCAACGGGATCAGCTGATTGCCGCCCAAGCGCTCGACCACTCGCTCTTGCAGCAAGCGCAGCAATTTCACCTGCACATCCAGGCTCATGCTTTCGATTTCATCGAGGAACAATGTGCCGCCATTGGCGAATTCGAACTTGCCGATGCGGCGCTTTTGCGCGCCGGTAAAGGCGCCTGGCTCGTGACCGAACAGCTCGCTTTCTACCACCGACTCGGCCAGGGCGCCGGCATTGATAGCGACGAACGGACCGTTTCGACGGCTCGACAGATCGTGCAATGCACGTGCGACAACTTCTTTACCGGCGCCGGTTTCGCCAAGGATCAGCACATCGGCCTTGGTCGCCGCCAATGCACCGATCTGCTCGCGCAGGCGCAGCATCGGCGCCGATTGCCCGACCAGTCGGGTGCTCAGTTCATTGCGATCGCTCAGGGCCAGACGCAGGCTGCGGTTGTCCAGCACCAGCCGGCGCAGGGCCAGGGCGCGGCGCACGCTGTCGAGCAACGCGTCGCTGGCAAAGGGTTTTTCCAGAAAGTCATAAGCCCCGGCGCGCATGGCCTGCACGGCCAGCGGCACATCGCCGTGACCGGTAATCAGCAGCACCGGCAGTTCCGGGTCCTGGGCATGCAGTTCAGTCAGCAATTCGAGACCGTCCATGCCCGGCATGCGGATGTCACTGACCACCACGCCGGGCCAGTCACGCTCCAGTTGCGCGGCCAGGCCTTTGGCCTCGGCGAGCGGCAGGATTTTCAGGCCGGCGAGGTCCAGGGTCTGGCTCAGGGCTTGTCGCAGGTGCGGATCGTCGTCGATCAGCACGACCTGGATGCGGTTGTCGATGGTCATGCACTTCGGTCCTCGGACGGTTGCAGGCTCACACCCGGTGCGCCTGCACGCAGCTTCAGGGTAATCAGGGCGCCACCTTCCTTGTGGTTGGCGAACGACAGTTCACCCCCGAAGGCGCGCATCAGGGTTTCGCAAATCGCCAGCCCTAACCCAAGCCCCTGAGTGCGGGTCTTGGTGGTGTAGAAGGGCTCGCTGGCGCGGCCAAGTGCCTCCAGGCAGAACCCGGGGCCATTGTCGCGAATGTACAGATTGACGCCGTCGGCAGTGGATTGGGCACTCAACCAGAGCTTACGCGGCGGGCCTTTTTCCGTCAGGGCGTCCAAGGCGTTGGCCAGCAGATTGCCGAGTACCTGACGCAGACGGGTTTCCCCTGCCTCGACCCACAGGGTGGCGGCCGGCAAGTCGCGGATCAGCTCGACTTCCATGCTGCGTCGACGCTTGGCCAGCAGCGCCAGCGCATCGTCCAGCGCCGGTTGCAAGGCAACGCTTTCCGGGGCGTGGCGATCGCGCCGGGCGAAGGCGCGCAGATGAGCAATGATCGACGCCATGCGCCCGGTCAGTTCGCTGATCAACTTGAGGTTGCCGCGCGCATCGTCGGTGCGCTGATGATCGAGCAGCACTTCGGCGTTTTCTGCGTAGCTGCGGATCGCCGCCAGCGGTTGATTCAATTCGTGGCTGATACTCGCCGACATGGTGCCAAGGGCCGACAGTTTGCCGGCCTGCACCAGATCATCCTGAGCGCGAACCAGCTCTTGCTGCGCCTGTTCGCGTTCCAGTACTTCCTGTTTCAGTCGACGGTTGAGGCCTTCGAGGTCGCTGGTCCGCTCGGCTACCCGGCCTTCCAGTTCACGACGGGCCTTGGCTTCGAAGGCGATTCGCTCGAGGTAATGACGGCGGCGTTGCATCATCAGACCCAGCAGCAACATCAAGACCAACAACGTCGCGCCGCCGATGGCGACGACCGTGCGTACCGGGCGATCGATCAAGGTGCGTGGGGCGAGAATGCTGACGTTCCAACCGGTTTCTGCGATGGGCTGGGTTTGTGTCAGCCAGGCGTTGGGGTTGAGTCGCAATGGTTTGGGATCACGGGTCGGATAAGGTTGAATCGCAGTGATAGCCTTGCGTTCTTCTTCGCCCAACGGGCGGGTCGAGCGGAATCGCCACTCGGGCCGCGACGTGAGAATGACCACGCCGTTATGGTCGGTCAGCAGCAGTTGTTCCGGGGTTTTGCCCCATAGGCTTTCGGTATGGTCCAGGTCGACCTTGACCACCAGCACACCGATAATCTTTTCGCCGTTACGCACGGCGGCGGCGAAGAAATAGCCACGCTTGGCCGAGGTCGTGCCCAAACCGAAAAAACGCCCAAGCCGCCCGGCCATGGCTTCGCTGAAGTACGGACGAAAGGAAAAATTACGCCCGACGAAACTGTCGTGTTTGTCCCAGTTGGACGCGGCCAGGGTCTTGCCCGTGGTGTCCATCAGATACATGACTTCGGCGCCGGTCTGGGCGCTGATATTTTTCAACAAGCGATTGGCGTTGCCCTGGGTGACGCCATCGTCGGGCGCGCCGAGGACGGCTCGCAGGGCCGGCAGATCGCCGAGGATCTGCGGCAACACTTCATAACGGTGCAGGGTGCCCAGCAGGTTGGCGACGTAAAGGTCGAGGGTCTGACGGTTCTGCCCGGCCAGTTCGCTGCGGTAGTAACGCTCGGCCAGATGCTCCAGCGGCCACAGCAACGGCGCCAGGCACAGCGCGAGCAGGGCCAGGCTGCGCCAGCGGGGTCTGCGGGGAAGGGTCGGAGTCATGAGCATCGAGCGCCTGTGGGTACAGGCGCATTATGCCTAGGCTTGCGGGCGCAGTCTGCGCGCCGTGGGTCAGGCACGACTATGTGGCGAAGATTCAGACGGTGTTTCAGGAAAAGACGTCAGCGTCCTTGAAGAACACGGCAGCCTGATCTTTGCCGGACAGTTGTGGTGCTTCATCCAGTTGCCAATCAATGGCCAGGTCCGGATCGTTCCAGCGAATGCTGCGCTCGGCGGACGGGGTGTAGTAGTCGGTGGTTTTGTAGAGGAATTCGGCGAACTCGCTCAGCACTACGAAACCGTGGGCGAAACCCTCCGGGACCCACATTTGACGACGGTTCTCGGCGGAAAGACGCACGGCCACCCATTTGCCGAAGTGTGGCGAGCTGCGGCGAATGTCCACCGCCACGTCGAGTACTTCACCGACTGTGACGCGCACCAATTTGCCCTGAGTGTTTTCCAGCTGGTAATGCAGGCCGCGCAATACACCTTTTTGCGAGCGGGAATGGTTGTCTTGAACGAAATTCGTCTTCAGGCCAGTCGCTTCGTTGAAAGCCTTGGCATTGAAGCTTTCATAGAAGAAGCCGCGCTCGTCACCTAATACCTTCGGCTCGATGATCAGAACACCGGGCAGGTCGGTGGTGACTACTTTCATGGTCTTTCTCCAGCAATTGGCGTTGATGGGCGACATTCTTGCGCAAAGTGGTGGCCGGTGCGAGGGGCGCGATTGTTCGGGCGATAAAATCCTCGAAGTCGCGGTGGTTGATCCATAGAAGGGCTAGCGATCTCCCGGCGGCGCATTGTCAGGGTATTCGTTTCTACCTTGAAAGGTTCGTGTACCCGTACGGGTCATAGGTTGGGGTCAAGGTCGGCGGAAGGCAATCCGAGATTGGCGTAGGAAAGTTCAATAGAGAGGTCGCTGGCTTGAAGGGGGGTTGCGTATCGTCCAAAGCAGTGGCGATATAAGCGCCTAATAAAATTTCAGGGGTCGTTGTATGCCACTCGCCACGTTGATTCATCGCGCCAGTTTGCCCAGCCCGCAAGTGTCTGCGGAGCAAGCGCTTGAGCTGCTGAAGGGACATTACGGGCTGAGTGGAACATTGCAGACCCTCGGCAGCCAGCAGGATCTTAACTATCGGGTCGACAGCGACCAGGGGCGTTTTGTCCTGAAAATCTGCCGTGGCGATTACTCGGCGCAGGAGCTGCACGCCCAGCACGCCGGGCTCAAGCGTTTGGGTGAACACCCCGATGTGCATGTGCCACGAGTGATTCCCGCC
Source organism: Pseudomonas fluorescens (assembly GCF_000968015.1). Classification (GTDB taxonomy): domain Bacteria; phylum Pseudomonadota; class Gammaproteobacteria; order Pseudomonadales; family Pseudomonadaceae; genus Aquipseudomonas; species Aquipseudomonas fluorescens_W. Next base: position 132,089 of record NZ_LACH01000001.1, on the reverse strand, counting down.
AAAAACGGTGCAGACCTTCTCTCCCTTGTAGTCGGCGGCCAACCGGTGCATGTGCGCCTGCTCGATTACATCGAAGGCCAATCGCTCACACACCTGGATCATCTGCCCGGTTCAGTAGTGGCCGGCTTCGGTCGGCTCTGCGGTGAAATGGACCTGGCCCTGGCCGGTTTCGACCATCCGGGCCTCGAGCGCACCCTTCAATGGGACGCCCGCCACGCCAACGCGTTGATCGCTCATTTGCTACCGGTCATCGAGGACGACCAGCAACGCCGGCTGATCGCCGGTGTCGCTGAACAGGCCGAGCGTCATTTGCAGCCGCTTGTGGATAAGCTGCCGGTGCAGGCCATTCATATGGATATCACCGACGACAACGTGGTGTGGCAGCGAGATTCACAACGCCAGTGGCAATTGCAGGGTGTGATCGATTTCGGCGACCTGGTTCGTACCTGGCGCATCACTGATCTGTCGGTGACGTGTGCGGCGCTGCTGCACCACGCCGATGGCGATCCGTTCTACATTTTGCCGGCGGTCCAGGCCTATCACGCTGTCAATCCGCTCACGCATGAAGAGCTACAGGCGCTCTGGCCGCTGATCGTCGCCCGTGCGGCGGTGTTGGTGCTCAGCGGCGAACAGCAGGTCAGCATCGATCCGGGCAACGAATACAGCCGCGACAACCTCACCCACGAGTGGGAGATTTTCCGCGTCGCTACCTCGGTGCCGTTGGCGCTGATGGAAGCGGCGATCCTGACCTCGGTCGGTCAGAGTCTTCCGAGCATCGGTAGCGAAGGCTTCGCGCCGCTGCTGCCGAGTCTGGTGGGACGTGAGTTTGCGTTGATCGATCTGGGCGTGCTCAGCCCGCATTTCGAGGCCGGTAACTGGGAGCAGGAGGAGATCGATCAGCGGCTGCTGACCGAAGCTGCCGCGGCTCATGGTTTGGCGGCGAGTCGTTATGGGCAATATCGCTTGTCCCGCACCCGGCCTGACAGCGCCACTGAGCCGGACACTTGCCCATTGCACGTCGAATTGCGAGTGCCCCACGGCACGGCGGTCGAGTCACCGTTTGCCGGGGTGGTGCATCAGCCCGCGGCAGGCGTTCTGCAATTGGATGGCCCGCAACTGAGTGTGCGGCTGTGGGGCGTGACGCCGTCGCTGCACACGGGCGCAGCGCTGGTCAAAGGCCAGGTGCTGGGTTCGGTCAGCGGGCCACTGATCGTGCAGTTGTGCCGAGGCGCTTCGTTCAATGCGCCCTTGTTTTGTACGCCTTCTCGCGCCGCGGCCTGGCAAGCGTTGTGCCCGTCACCGGCGGTGCTGCTGGGGCTGGCCTGTGACGCCGAAGAAGAACTCGATTCGCAGACGTTGCTGGCGCGCCGTGACGCCAGTTTCGCCCGTACCCAGAAGCACTATTACGTCGACCCGCCGCGCATCGAACGTGGCTGGCGCAATCATCTGATCGACATGCAAGGTCGCTCCTACCTCGACATGCTCAACAACGTGGCGGTGCTGGGCCACGGTCATCCGCGCATGGCCGTGGTCGCCAGTCGTCAGTGGTCACTGCTCAACACCAACTCGCGTTTTAACTACGCGGCGATTGCCGAGTTCTCCGAACGTTTGCTGAAACTGTCGCCGGATTCCATGGATCGAGTGTTCCTGGTCAACAGCGGCAGCGAGGCCAATGACCTCGCGATCCGTTTGGCTTGGGCCTACAGCGGCGGTCGCGACATGCTCAGTGTGCTCGAGGCCTATCACGGTTGGACAGTAGGCGCGGACGCGGTCTCGACTTCGATTGCCGATAACCCGAAGGCCTTGAGCAGCCGTCCGGACTGGGTGCATCCAGTCACCGCGCCGAACACCTATCGCGGCGAATTCCGTGGGCCGGATAGCGCGCCGGACTACGTGCGCAGCGTCGAACACAACTTGGCGAAAATTGCCGAGCAGAAGCGTCAGCTGGCCGGTTTCATCTGCGAACCGGTGTACGGCAATGCCGGCGGTATCTCGCTGCCACCGGGGTATTTGAAACAGGTTTATGCGCTGGTTCGTGCACAGGGCGGTGTCTGCATCGCTGACGAAGTGCAAGTCGGTTACGGCCGCATGGGCAACTTTTTTTGGGGGTTCGAAGAGCAGGGCGTGGTGCCGGACATCATCACCATGGCCAAAGGCATGGGCAACGGCCAGCCGTTGGGCGCAGTGATTACCCGTCGGGAAATCGCCGAAGCGCTGGAGGCTGAGGGCTATTTCTTCTCGTCGGCCGGTGGCAGCCCGGTCAGCTGTCAGATCGGCATGGCGGTGCTGGATGTGATGGAAGAAGAAAAGCTCTGGGAAAACGCTCAGGTCGTGGGAGGACATTTCAAGGAACGGCTTGAAGCGCTGATCGATATTCATCCGCTGGTGGGCGCGGTGCATGGTTCCGGCTTCTATCTGGGCGTCGAGTTGATCCGCAATCGCGAAACCCTGGAACCGGCGACCGAAGAAACCACGGCGCTGTGTGATCGGTTGCGCGAGCTGGGGATCTTCATGCAGCCGACTGGCGATTACCTGAACATCCTCAAGATCAAACCGCCAATGGTGACTTCGCGTCAGAGCGTGGATTTCTTCGTGGACATGTTGTCGAAGGTGCTCGCAGAGGGTCTGTAAACACCTATCCCCTGTGGGAGCGAGCTTGCTCGCGATGAGGCCAGACCAGCCAACATTGATGTTGAATGTACGACCGCTATCGCGAGCAAGCTCGCTCCCACAGGGATAGCGTAAAGTTCGATTATTATCTGGGTTGCTTGAGTTAAATTCGACAGATGGACTGTTTTAAGCTTTTAAAGCCGATTTTTATCGGCTATAAAGTCGCCGCTGCCCCGGTGTGGACTCGCCACGACCGGTGCTTCCCATTTCTGTCATTGGTCGATGTCACGCTCGACCCTCAAGCAATTGCCCCGGAGATGATTCATGAGCCGTATCGTTACCGTCGCCGCCACCCAGATGGCCTGTTCCTGGGACCTTGAAGCCAACATCGAGACCGCTGAGCGGCTGGTCCGTGAGGCCGCGGCGAAAGGCGCGCAGATCATCCTGATCCAGGAACTGTTCGAGGCTCCGTACTTCTGCCAGAAGCCGAACCCGGATTACCTGCAGTTGGCCACGACCGTTGAAGACAACGTCGCCATCAAGCACTTCCAGAAAGTTGCCAAGGAACTGCAAGTCGTTTTGCCGATCAGCTTCTACGAACTGGCGGGCCGCGCGCGTTTCAACAGCATCGCGATTATCGATGCCGACGGCAGCAACCTCGGGATTTATCGTAAAAGCCATATCCCGGACGGCCCTGGCTACCACGAAAAGTACTACTTCAATCCGGGCGATACCGGCTTCAAAGTCTGGAACACCCGTTACGCGAAAATCGGTGTGGGCATCTGCTGGGATCAGTGGTTCCCGGAATGCGCGCGCAGCATGGCGTTGCTCGGTGCGGAAATCCTGTTCTACCCGACCGCGATCGGCAGCGAGCCACACGACAAGACCATTTCGTCCCGTGATCACTGGCAGCGCGTGCAACAAGGCCATGCCGGCGCCAACCTGATGCCGCTGATCGCCAGCAACCGCATCGGCAACGAAGAGCAGGACGGTTACGACATCACGTTCTACGGCTCGTCGTTCATCGCCAACCAGTTCGGTGAGAAGGTTCAAGAACTCAACGAAACCGAAGAAGGCGTGCTGGTTCAAAGCTTCGACCTCGATGAGCTGGAGCACATCCGCAGCGCGTGGGGTTCGTTCCGTGATCGTCGCCCGAACCTGTATGGCACACTAAAGACCCTAGACGGTTCCCTGGAGTCCTGATCGCTATGACCACTTTGAACAGCACCCCTCGCGCTGATGGCTTTTACATGCCAGCCGAATGGGCGCCGCAAACCCAGACCTGGATGATCTGGCCCGAGCGCCCGGACAACTGGCGCCTGGGTGGCAAACCGGCGCAGGCCGCGCACGTCGCGGTGGCCAAAGCCATTGCCCGCTTCGAACCGGTGACCGTGGCGGTTTCCGCCGGCCAATACGAAAACGCCCGTGCCCGTCTGGACGTGCCGAATATTCGTGTGGTGGAAATGTCCAGCGACGACGCCTGGGTTCGCGACACTGGCCCGACGTTTGTCATCAATAACAGTGGCGAAGTCCGTGGTGTGAATTGGGACTTCAACTCGTGGGGCGGTTTCGACGGTGGTCTGTATTCGCCGTGGAATCGCGACTCGCAGGTCGGCGGCAAGATCCTCGAGATCGAGCGCAGCCAGCGATACCGCACCGAGGGCTTTGTGCTTGAGGGCGGTTCGATCCACGTCGATGGCGAAGGCACGCTGATCACCACCGAAGAATGCCTGCTTAACCGCAATCGCAATCCGCACATGAACCGTGCAGAGATCGAAGCGGTGCTCAGTGCGAATCTGGCTGTGGATAAAATCATCTGGCTGCCGGACGGTTTGTTCAACGACGAAACCGACGGCCATGTGGATAACTTCTGCTGCTACGTACGCCCGGGCGAAGTGTTGCTGGCCTGGACCGATGATCCGCAGGACCCGAACTACCCGCGCTGCCAGGCGGCAATGAACGTGCTGGAAAGCAGCACCGACGCCAAGGGTCGCCCATTCACGGTGCACAAGATGCCGATTCCGGGGCCGCTGTATGCGACCGAAGAAGAGTGCGCGGGTGTTGATCCGGTGGACGGGACTCAGGAACGTAATCCGACCGTGCGTCTGGCCGGTTCCTACGTGAACTTTTTGATCGTTAACGGCGGCATCATCGCGCCGAGTTTTGACGACCCGCTGGATGGCCCGGCAAAAGAGATTTTGCAGGCACTGTTCCCGCAGCACGAAGTGGTGATGGTGCCCGGCCGCGAACTGTTACTGGGAGGCGGTAACATCCACTGCCTTACCCAACAACAGCCAGCACCGCACAAAGAGTGAGTGAGGTTGTAACAGCTTGAGTTGATTGCAGAATCGGTTCGGCAAGCGTTTTGCCTTCCCGTCTTGCAGAAAGCCCGCAGTCCTTCAGGACCGCGGGCTTTTTTGTATCCGCTTATCGACAGTTACGAAACCTTGGCACAGCTCTTGTATCTCTCATGGTGCAAACAGGGAGGGGGAGAACTGCGATGTTCTGTCATAAACCTTGGATAAGTTAGCCGCTCACAAACCAGGAGAGAGCGCGGAAATGAACGCCGAAATGAATGTGGTGAGCGAGCGGGCGTTGCATCCCCTGGCAGTAAACAGCGAATCGCTCCAGGTCCTGGCGCACTGGTTGAAGTCCAATGGAACGCGTCAGATCAGAGAACCTGATCCGCGCCGGACGATGATCGAACGCTACCCCGCTGGTTTATTCAGCGAAGCGGAGCTGGAAGCGTTGTGGGATGTGATGGAAGGATAAGAAGAAAAAACAAAGGATTGATAAAAGCGCTGCCGGGAAGGCGGCGCTTTTTTTATGGGCGAAGGTTTTTTTGAAATACAGATTTGTGATCACCACAAACCAATGTGGGAGCGAGCTTGCTCCGGGCGGCGTTCCGACGATGGCGGCGGGACAGTCAACATTGATGTCAACTGATCCACCGCTATCGTCGGAACGCCGCCCGGAGCAAGCTCGCTCCCACAGGGGATTGGTGTGAACACTTTATTTGTGATCCACACCGGTTAAACGGTGTTTAGAAGCTATAGGTCCCGGTCACGACCAGGCTGCGCGGTTCACCCGGCTGAATCTGCGCCGCACTGGTGGCTGACGAGTAGTAGGTCTTGTCGCTAATGTTGTTCAGCGCCGCGCGCAAATCCCAATCCTTCTGCCGGAACCCGGTCAATGCATCCCAACGGCCATAACCCGGCAGGACGGTGGTGTTGAGGTTGTCGGCATAACGCTGGCCCACCAAAGTCAGACCGGTTTCGACGTACCAGCCCATTTCCGGTTTCCAGGTCAGGAACAGGCTGCCGTTATGCTTGGCCACGTTGCTGATGCGTTTGCCTTCAAAGCCGTTGTTGTCCTTCTCGACCGTCGCGTCCTGCACACCCACGCCACCGCGCACGTACCAGTTGCCAGCGATCTTGCCGGTTCCGGTCAGCTCTATCCCGCGGGAACGTTGCACGCCGGTCATCAAGGTGACGGTCGGATCGTTGGGGTCGCTGGTGCGGCGGTTGTAGAGTTCCAGTTCGTAGATCGCCAACGTGGTACTCAGGCGGTCATCGAGCCAGTCGCTCTTCACGCCGATTTCCTTTTGCTTGGTCAGCTCGGGACTCAGGTCGTTGCTGTTGCCGGCAGCGCCTGGGGTGATGCCGATCAAACCACCGCCGACCGGGGAGAAAGTCTTGGTCCAGGAGGCGTAGAAGGAATGATTCTGCAGCGGCGTCCACACCAGTCCTACACGCGGGCTGGTGCTATGGCTGTCGCGATCTTCGGAAATGTCCCGCAGCTTGTTGGTCGACTCGATATCGAAGGTGTCGTAACGCAGACCGGCCAGCAGTTGCCATTGATCGTTCAGGCGCAGTTGATCCTGCACGTACACCGCACGGCTTTCGACTTCGGTGTGAGTGCTGCTGGACACTTGCATCCGCCCGGTATGGCGCAAATTGCGGTCGGGGTTGTACAGGTCCAGCGCCGGTACGGGAGAACTACCCCGTCCGGAAGTCGCCGCGTTGTACAGGGTCGGGTCGCGCCGCTGGCTGCCGATTTCGATGCCGGTCAACAAACGATGCTCAAGGCCGAACGTGTCGAAACCGCCTTCCAGTTCGACGTTGTTGTAGACGTTGCGGGTGGTCAGGTCCTGTTGCCAGTGCTGGCGCGTGACCTTGTTGGTCGCCGGGGTATAACCCGTCAGGTAGGTGTTGTCGAAATCGCTGTTGAGCTTGAACACGCCCAGGGTATGGCGCAGCTGCCAGTTGTCGCTGAGCTCATAACTGAGTTTCGAGCGCAGGGATTGCGACTTGTCGTCGATGAAATCGTGCTCGCTGCCGTAGGTCGTATCCCGTCCTACGTCCGCCGGGCGCCCGTTTACACCGGGGATACCGCGATCCGGCGTACGGTTGTAGCGGCTGTATTCGTACTGCACCAGCCAGTTCAGGTCCGGCGTCAGTTGCCAGCTCATCGACGGAGCGAACAGTTGGCGATTGCCGCTCACGCCGTCGCGGAAGCTGTTTTGATCCATGTTGCCCATGTTCAAGCGCAGGCTGATGTTCTCGCTCGGGTCGGTGCTGAGGTCGGCGTAGAGGCTGCGCAAATCATCGCTGCCGCCTTGGGCTTCGATGGTCGAGCGGCGACCGAATTCAGGCAATTTGCTGACCCGATTGACGATCCCGCCCTGACTGCCACGGCCATACAAAACAGCGGCCGGGCCTTTGAGGACTTCGATGCGTTCGATGTTGTGCAAGTCGCGCACGTATTGGCTGTCGTCGCGGATGCCGTCGAGGTAGAAGTCGTTGCTGGCGTCGAAACCACGGATGCGCAGGCTGTCGAAGCGTGTATCGGCGCCGCTGCTGACGTTGGGGATACCGCTCAGCGCGGTGCCCAGATCGTTGGTGCCGTAATCCATGACGTTCGCGGTTTTGATCGAGTCGATGGCTTGTGGAACGTAGCGCACCGGCGTGGCGGTGCGGGTCGCGGTGCTGGTTTCTTTCACACGCGGGTCATCGGCTTCCGCTTCGGCGCTGATCGAGGTTTCGGGTAGAACGGTGGTCGCGGCACAGGTAAAACCGGCAGACAGAAAAGCAGAAAGCCCAAGGGTGACGGGCGTAAGGCGAAAGGGGGCAGGCATCTGAAGCGCATCCGAAGGGTGGAGAAATTCGAGGTTGCGAATGGTAATGCTTGCTATTTGCTTCCGTTAATTATTCTTGAAAGGTTTTGCTGTTTGATTATTTCGAATTGTGTCGAGATGGCAACAGTGGGGCCGTGAGGCCATTCGACCGATTCATGAAACAGACTGAAAGCCATTCCAGCATTTTTCAGAAACGGGCGGGGGACTAATCTGCCGGCATCTCGTTTTCCTACACCCTGCCGGAGTCTTCCTATGATCCTTCACTACATTTACGACCCCTTATGCGGCTGGTGCTACGGCGCAAAACCGCTGGTGCAAGCCGCTCAGGCTGTGTTGCCAGTGATGGCCCACGGCGGCGGCATGATGACCGGCGCCAACCGCCAGACCGTCTCGCCACAACTGCGCAACTACGTGATGCCCCACGACCGTCGCATTGCCGAGTACACCGGCCAGCCGTTCGGTGAGGCGTATTTCGAAGGATTGCTGCGCGATGAGACAGCGGTGTTCGATTCCGCACCGCCGATTGCCGCGGTGCTGGCAGCCGAGCAGATCGCCGGCCGCGGACTGGAGTTGCTGGGGCGTTTGCAGAGTGCTCATTACGAGGAAGGTCGACGCATAGCCGATGAAGCTGTGTTGTTAGAACTCGCGAAAGACATCGGTCTTGAACCGCAAGCGTTTCAGGCCGCTTTCAACGAAGCTGAAACCGATCGCCACATCAAGGACAGTCGAGCACGCTTGGCCGAAGTCGGCGGCCAGGGTTTCCCGACCTTCGCCCTGGAACACAACGGCCAATTTACCCTGATCGATATCGGCCCGTGGCTCGGCAAGCCGCAAGCGTTCGCGGCATGGCTGAGTCAGTCGCTTCCCGCACAAGCGTCGTCATCGGAGCTTCAAGCCTGTGGCCTGAACGGCTGCGCCCATTGACGTCGACAAGTGATTTCTTAGACGTTTTTCACCTATTTACAGACGATTCATGAAATTGACACATGGTTAAGGTCGCGGCTAGGATCCGCCCCGCGCCTGTGGCTAACCGCCATGACTCATAAAATAACAAAAAGGCCCGCCACGATTTCTTCGTGCGCGGGCCTTTTTGTTTGGGGTGAAAAAAGAGTGCGATAGCGCCGTTTCAGCCGTTCGACACAGTGCGTATCAACCGATCATAAGGAAAAGAACAACATGTTGAACAAGCGAATCAGCCTGATCGCTCTGGGGATGTTGAGTGCTACACAGGTCATGGCTAACGACCAGGCCGAATCCAAGGGTTTTGTTGAAGACAGCAGCCTCAAAGTGCTGCTGCGCAATGCCTACATCAATCGTGACAAGAAAGACGGCAACGATGACCAGCGTGAATGGGGTCAGGCTGCCATCGGCACCTACACCTCGGGCTTCACCCAAGGTACCGTCGGTGTAGGCGTTGATGCCTTCGGTCTGTACGGCTTGCGCCTGGACCGTGGTAGCCATAGCGGCGGCCAAGGCATCGACTTCTTCAAGGTAGGCGACAGCGGTAACCCGGCCGGCGACCTGGCCAAAGCCGGTGGCGCGGTAAAATTCCGCGTATCCAGCACCGTCCTGACTTACGGCGACCAGATGCCAGCCCTGCCGGTGTTGAGCTACGACAACGGGCGTCTGCTGCCGGAAAGCTACACCGGCACCCTGATCACCTCCAAGGAGATCAAAGGCCTGGAACTGAATGCCGGTCGCTTCACCGCCGAATCGCGTAAAAGCGCTGAAGGCCATGACAGTGGCGGCCTGAAGTCGATCAACGTGTTGGGCGGTAGTTACCAGTTCACCGAACAGTTCAAGGCTGCGCTGTACGCCTCCGACGTCGAAGACGTGTTGAAGAAGCAATACGTGAACGCCAACTATGTGTTCCCGATCGACAAGGATCAGTCCCTGACCCTGGACTTCAACGGCTACCGCACCAAGCTGGACGATTCCTACGTCCACGAAAGCGGTGCCACCGGCGACGACAACAAAATCTGGAGCCTGGCCGCCACATTCGCCACCGGCGCGCACTCGTTCACGCTCGCCCACCAGCGCAGCACCGGCGACAGCAACCTGGGCTACCCCTACGGCGGCTACCAGAAAGATCAAGGTCGCATCGGCGACGGCGGCAACACCATCTACCTGGCGAACTCCTACTGGTCCGACTTCAACGCCGAAGACGAACGCAGCTGGCAGCTGGGCTACGGCCTCGACTTCAGCACCTTCGGTGTTCCAGGCCTGAGCTACAACTTCGCCTACGTGCGCGGCGACAACATCACCACCTCCACCAGCGAAGGCGGTACCGAGCGCGAAATCTTCAACCAGTTCAAATACGTCGTGCAAAGCGGCCCGGCCAAAGACCTGAGCGTGAAACTGCGCAGCTCGATCCTGCGTGTCTCGCAGAAATCGAGTGAGTACAACTCCAGCGGTAATGAAGTGCGTGTGTTCGTGGATTACCCGATCAACATTTTCTGATGATCGGTTGCACCATCGAAGCCTGATGCAAGGCTGAGAAAGGAAAAGCCCCGACTGGTTCGGGGCTTTTTTGTGGGCGCGATTTAGAGCTCAACGCTCACCGTGGAAACCGTGATCGTCTCTAAGCCTTAGAAAATCCGCAAGCGAACAAAAACTGAAAGAATGTTCAGATCTGTACTACTCTGAAGGCATATCCCTTTGCCCGAAGGAGTCCTTCCAATGGCCACTTCATCCCCCGTCCGCACGGCTCCCCAAGAGCTCGACACCCCGGAAGCCGGCCGTGTGGCGCTCAAGTTCTTCTTCAACCTGATGGAGCGTTGGGGCTGCACCGCCGAAGAACAGCGCACGCTGTTGGGCAAAGTCGGCAACACCACCTTCTATAAATACAAACACCTGCCGCCCAATGTGCGTCTCCCTCATGACACCCTGGAGCGCATCTCCTACCTGATGGGTATTCACAAAGCCCTGAGCATCATCTTCAGTAACAACCGCGACCGCGCCTACAAATGGGTCAGCAGTCCGAACACCGCCGCACCGTTCAATGGTCAATCCGCATTGAGCTATATGCTCGCCGGCCGGGTGGTGGACATCGCTGATGTGCGTCGCTACCTCGATGGTATCCGCGGCTGATGGCCCCGGAAGTAGCGCTCCCCGAGTGGAACCGTGCTTACCGGATGATCAATAGCGCGTTTCCCCCGATCACCCTGTTTGAAGACGTGCTCGACCCCGAAGACCTGCAAACCGCCTACGCCCTGGAAGCCCTGACCAACGACCGGTTGGTGCAAGAAGCCGGCGTGCTCTCCCGCGTGCTGCCCGAAGACCGAATCTCCGGCCCCGGCTCATCACCGGTCATGGCCGCGTTCACCCACATCGGTAAAACCAGCCGCTTCACCGACGGCACCTACGGCGTCTACTACGCCGCCAGCAGCCAGGCCGCCGCCATCGCCGAAACGAGCTATCACCAGGAACGCTTCCTCGCCGCGACCAACGAGCCCGACATCGAGTTGACCCTGCGCACCTACGTCAACAAAGTCGTCAAACCGATGCACGACATCCGCCAAAACTACCCCGAACTGCACAAACCGGATCCTGACGCTTACGGGCCGTCACAAGCCTTTGCCCGGCAACTGCGTGAAACCTTGTCGTGGGGGCTGCTTTACAACAGCGTTCGGCTGTCTGGGCATGAATGTGTCGCAGCGTTTCGTCCGCCGGCCGTGACTATTCCGAAGCAAGGCAAGCACATTCGATATGTGTGGAGTGCGAGCAGTCGGAAGATTTCGTTTGTGTTTGAAGTCAGCGAGGTGTGAGCCGGAATGCAAAAAGCCCCGATTGATTCGTAACACTGTTCACTCAAGCGCGGGCGTCCACATTTGTGGCGAGGGGATTTATCCCCGTTCGGCTGTGAAGCAGTCGTAATCCAGACAACTTAGTCTGTCTGAAAATACGCTGGGGCCGCTTCGCAGCCTAACGGGGCGGTGTGACGTTTCGCTAAATCCCCTCGCCACAGGTTCTTGCTCGACTGATGAATGTCTTCCGTCCGCGCTCATTACATCACGTAACTAATGATGTTCCCGCCCCCACCTTTATCCCCTCCAGCTAACTTCCTACATTGAGCTCCAACGCCTACCCATTCATTCCGAAGGGAAGGTCACTTGGAGATTCCTCATGCCTTTCGTAAGCGTACGCATCACCCGCGATGGCGTTACCTCTGAGCAGAAAGCTCAGGTGATCGCCGAAATCACTGAAACCCTGGAACGCGTCCTGAAGAAGGATCCGCACCTGACCCACATCGTGATCGAAGAAGTCGACACCGATAACTGGGGCTACGCCGGGATCACCACCACCCAGTACCGCAGGCAACTGGCAGAGGCGGAGGACAAGTCGTGACCGCGTCCGTCTCCATCGATTTCATCTCCGACGTGGTGTGCCCGTGGTGCGCGTTGGGTGCCACGGCGTTGGAGCAGGCGATCGAGAACGTGGCCGGTGAGGTTTCGGTGGAGCTGACCTACAAGCCCTTCGAGTTGAACCCGGACATGCCGGCAGTCGGCGAAAAAGCGGTCGAGCATTTGATGCGCAAGTATGGACGGACCGCCGAAGACGTCGCCGCCGGCAAAGCGATGCAGATCGCACGTGGTGAGGCCATCGGCTTCAAGTTTGATCTGGAGAAACGCAGCCACTTCTACAACACGTTTGATGCTCACCGGTTGTTGATGTGGGCGTTGCAGGAAGGGCGGCAGGTCGCACTGAAAAAAATCCTGCTGCGCGCTTACTTCACTGACGGCCAGAACCCGAGCGATCGCGAGACGCTGGTGAGTCTGGCTGTTGAAGCGGGACTGGATGCGGAGGCTGCTCAAGAGGTGTTGGCGTCCGGAGCGTTTGCCAAAGAAGTGCGTGAGCTTGAAGAGTTTTACCGCCAGCGCGGCATCAATTCGGTTCCGGCCATGGTGCTTAACGGTCGTCACCTAGTGTCCGGTTCGCAGTCGGTCGAGTACTACGAACAGATGTTGAGACAAATGGCGAAGGCCCCCGCCGAAGCCTGATTACTTACTTTTTCAAACCATCATTTATTAGTTGAGGTTCATCATGAGCAATTCGAAAAAAGTCATCGTTATTACTGGCGCCTCCCAAGGTCTCGGCGCCGGCATGGTCAAGGCTTTCCGTGATCTGGATTACAAGGTTGTCGCCACTTCGCGTTCGATCAAACCGTCCACCGACCCGGACATCCTCACCGTGGCGGGCGACATCGGCAACCCGGAAGTCGCCCAGCAAGTCATCCGTGAAGCCATCGAACGATTTGGCCGCATCGACACCCTGGTCAACAACGCCGGGATCTTCGTCGCCAAGCCGTTCACCGCGTACACCGCGCAAGACTACGCCAACGTGCTGTCGGTGAACCTGAACGGCTTCTTCTACATCACCCAACTCGCAATCAACGAGATGGAAAAACAAGGCAAAGGCCACGTCGTCAACATCACCACCAGCCTGACAGACCACGCGATTGACGGTGTGCCGTCGGTACTGGCTTCGCTGACCAAAGGTGGTTTGAACGCTGCGACCAAGTCCCTGGCGATTGAATACGCCAAGCGCGGGATCCGGGTGAACGCCGTTTCCCCAGGCATCATCAAGACCCCGATGCACGGCGAAGAAACCCATGAAGCGCTGGGCAATCTGCACCCGGTCGGCCACATGGGTGAGATCAGCGACATCGCTCAGGCGGTTGTGTATCTGGACAACGCCAACTTTGTCACCGGCGAAATCCTGCACGTCGATGGTGGTCAGAGCGCCGGTCACTAAGACCTGAGTGACTTGTCCACAGCGCCGTCGATCAATATCGACGGCGTTTTTTTGGAGAACGCACCATGACCATCCATGTCTACAAGGTTTTCCTGATCACCGGGGTCAGTTCAGGCCTCGGCCTGGCTTTTTCGCAAGCAGCGCTGGCGGCGGGGCACACGGTGGTGGGGACGGTGCGGCGCAAATCCGAGCGTGCTGCGTTCGAAGCTCTAGATGCTCATCGCGCCAAAGCGTTCGTACTCGATGTCACCGATTTTCCGGCGATCGAGCCGCGGGTCGCCGATATTTTGCGCGAGGTGGGCCAGATCGACGTGTTGGTGAACAACGCCGGTTATGGTCATGAGGGCATTCTAGAAGAGTCGCCGCTGACTGAGCTGCAGCACCAGTTCGACGTTAATGTGTTTGGCGCGGTGGCAATGATCAAGGCGGTTCTGCCCGGTATGCGTATGCGGCGCAGCGGGCACATCGTCAACATCACCTCCATGGCCGGCTTCATCACCTTGCCGGGCATCGCCTATTACAGCGGCAGCAAATTCGCCCTCGAAGGCGTGAGTGAAGCGCTGGCTAAAGAAGTGGAAAGTCTGGGCATCCACGTGACCGCCATGGCGCCGGGCTCGTTTCGTACCGAGTGGGCAGGTCGCTCGATGATCCGTTCGGGTCGCACATTGAGTGAGTACGACGCGGTGTTCGATCCGGTCCGCAAGGCGCGTGAAGACAAAAGTGGCAAGCAGGCCGGCGATCCGCACAAAGCGGCGCAGGCGTTGTTGACGCTGGTGGCTGCGGAAAAACCGCCGGTTCATCTGTTACTGGGTAAAGATGCAGTGAGGTTGGTGCGCGAAAAGATTGCGCACCTTCAGGCGGAAATCGACGCTTGGGAGCACCTTTCGGAATCGACGGAGTTCGACTGATCGAAACCCTAGGGGACACAGAAACTCAAACCCCGGAAACAACAAAGCCCTCGTATTTCTACGAGGGCTTTGTTTTGTATGGTGCGGCACCAGGAGTCGAAAAAAGTCCTAACTGGTTGTATTTCATCAGGTTTTATTCGAAGTGAAGAAGTACTATCCCAAAAAATATCCTTTTAAGTAAAACAGGAATAAGTGCAAACACCCCCGAATGAAAAAACCTTTAAGGGGCGACGCATTTAAGTTTGGTCTATATAAGTTTAAAGCCGAAAGTAAATAGGTTAATCGAGTTGTAATATTTCCATTACTTCCGGAAGATCACGATGTGGTCGTAAATACACGATTGCAGCTCGGGATAGCCTCTCGGTGTTCCGGACCATTTTACGTAGTGCTATCTTAGCTTGATGCACGTCTTGACCTTGCCGAATTTTAGTCACGAAGTTTTCAACTTCAAGCCTTATCTTATTTCTGGATCTGACAATTCGTGTTTCGTGTAAGTGAAAAATATCAATAGAGTTTTTCACTTTGCGACACTCCTCTTCAGTTGCTCCGGGTTTAGGCTCTGGCTTTCCATCTCGATCAAACCAGAGAAGCTTCTCATCATCTGGATTGAACGGGTCTAAAAGGTCAGGAATTTCATTTGTTAAAAGCTGGATATCATTTGGCGTAAATGCGCGGCTTTGCGGATTGGACAGGGGGAATTTGCAGGCTTTTCCACCTTCGGTCTCATCAAATACACGCCTGCTATTGCAAAAAGTGCATGCGCACCGATAATTATCCCAATTGTACGCTAGCCACCAATATCCTGAGTGTTCCTTCTCGTCTTCAACTTTATTTTTTGGACGAAAGTGGTCCACAGGCATGTCCGCCCGAATATCATCAACCTCGCAGTACCAGCATTTTTTTTTGAGATTTTCAGGAAGCAACTCGTAGAAAGATCGCCAGATATCAGATGAGGCAGATTTTTTTAGAATCGCTTTTCGCTTGATGGGGTCCTGCTCAGTAAGTAAAGTCTGTTGAGCAAGGTTTGCCGCATCACGCCACGCCTGGCTTAAGCATTCTTCGACATCGTCTTTACAAATCCAGCGCATCAGCTTGCCTCGCTAGAAACACCATGATATTTTTTCTTTAGAAAATCCATAAAATCTGGGTCATCTGAAGATAAGTTGAATCCAAGATTTGAAAGTTCCTTATTCAAACGCGCCAAATACTCCAGCTCTGTTTCGGCAGGCTGTTCTGGCTCTCGCTGAATTCGTTCCTCCGAGAGTTCATCCTTACTAGCAAGGCGATTTCGTGAGTCAAGCTTGTTTTGAGTAATGTCATCTAATGTAGTGCTGAGGCCGAACATGTCGCTACGAAGGATAAGGTTTATACCCATGCCTCGTGGACTTTCCTCTGGCTCTTGAGCATGCACTTTTCCACTATCATCCGACTTCATTACTTGGACCTGATTCTTTTCAAGTTCGGCAATTGCTAGTGGATGATGGGTTACCATAAGAAGATGGCTTGTCTCATGGTTAGGAACAAAGTTTCGGAGGAAACTAAGGTATTTGACCGCCCAAGATGGATTGAGGTGAGTGTCTGGTTCGTCAAGTAAAAAAAGCGAATCTTCACCTCCTGTGAATTTCAGTAAACCTAACACCGTTAATAGTTGTTGCTCGCCTTCGCTAAGCTCGCTAAAAGTAAGCGGTGTGTCACTTCTAGATACTTTGACACGTATGCTTACTCCGGAAATGATCTCAGAAAGCAGAGTGCTTTCTAGCATCTTGAAAAGCTCGCCAGGCGACAAATCTTTGGCGAAATCACGTAATGCTTTCAAATCAGGTAAGAACAAGTGGAGAAACTCATTCTTTATATTGCTACCGGTGAGGGATGTGTCTTCTTGTCGAGTGACTTTTACCGGTGCGATGGTAAATTTTATTAGATCGTCAAGGAATCTTCTGACTACACCCCTAGCCCCCCAAAAAAGCTCACCTTTTTGCTTTGCCCATTCAGGTTGCCGCATTACAAAGTGTATACTATCTAAACCCTCAATTCCCAAATGCTCGCGTAAAAAAGATTTTTCAACACTATCTTGTTCGGATAGGAAAAACGCCAGCAGGACAAACTGGCTATGATGCGGTTTGGCGTAAAATAAAGGCCTAATATCCCCTTTTAAATTTAGTTCGTCCTTGAGTAGTTTTCTATAGAAATCTGTTCGGTGCTTCCTGAAGTACCGTTCTAGCCTATCGCTAGGCCCGGAATAGTAAGCAAACACATACTTTGGGAGAAAGGGGGCAAGGCTGTCCTTGTTCCTCTTCAACTTTGAAAATGGTATAGAGGTCCACACCGTGTCATCTGTTGACGACTCGGTTTCATCGTTTTTAATCAGATTTCTATATCTACTTGTGTACTGTTTTGCCAGGCTGCCACGTGACGGATCCGCGTCAATTTGGATTTCTTGCCAACGTGAGGATTCTTTTTGGCCAAGCCGGTAAGTCAAGTGGTAAGAAAAGGGCGCTTCTTCGCCTAAGTCGAGATTTCGAAAAATCGCTACTAAAGCTTCCAATACGTTAGACTTGCCAGATCCGTTACGGCCAACAATCACAGTCATGAGGTTGTGCTCGTCAAAATCGACAACGACATTTTCGAGGTTCTTGAATTGCGACCGAATATGTAGCTTATCTACTTTCATCAAACGTCCCTGTATTAATTAACTAGTGAAAACCAGTCTTGTTTGTCGTTGTCGCGGGGAAGTTTTTGGATTTTTTTATCTCGTAGCGCCTCTCGCAACTCGAGGAAAAACGACTCCAATAGCTCTGTAGTGCTGTCATTCGGATAACCAGCCGCTTTCATAAGCTCTTGTCCTGAAAGCGGAGTTTCCGAGGACTCAAGTGCTTTAATTATACCCGAAGTTGATCTGCTCATCTGGGGCCGAACCTTCTGTTTGGGGTGGCTTTCATTTTTATCGGCTTGTCGGGTCCTTGGCTTACCTTTAAGTTTAGCAGCCGTTACTTGGTCCCTAAATGTACTTGCATCCCATGGAGTCAAGGTTGTAGTGCTACGCCATTTTGCGGTAAGTTCGCCGTTCGCCGCTTGTATCAGCAAACTGTTATATGTCTTCGCTAACAGATTTTTTGCCTGTTCTGATTTTTTCAGAAGGCGCTCTGCAAACTTAAGAAGCTTGTCAACGCGTTGGGCGATTTCAGTTTGCTCGTAGATTGGTGGGATCGGGAACATAAAATTTCGGCATTGAGATAGGGAAATATTCACCTGTCCTGCAGAGCCTTTCGTTTCACTAAGTATGCTCTGTAGGCTATCACCGCCTTCAAGAACAATAGAAATCCAATCCCCTATGATTCTCGAGTTAGGCCGAAAAAGTGTTATGGCTTGGTTTATATTCCATTCGGGGGCGAAGTCGGGGATTGTTGCAATTTTCCCAAGTGGTGGCCCCACTATATTCATTAGCACATCGCCAGGCTTCGCAATTGATTTAGCGGATGGGCCCGTGTGAATTTGTTCGCTTATATATTGTGGGCGATATTGGAAATCTACTTTTTGATTAACTATGTTGTAGACTTTAAGGAAAGGGATCCCCGACTCGGCAAAGCCCTCTTTGGGCGTCCCGCCACTTTGTACCTTTTCACATACATCGCCCGCGCGCTCATATGACCATTCTTTTTTTGAGCGATCCCCCCAGTTATCGGATAATTGGCCCGATGCTGCGGCTGTTAAAACAGACTGTCGAAATTTTTTTAGTAATATCGGCAAATTGTTTAATCGGTCAGTCAGAGAATGAATTTTACTCAATAGGTCGTCGAGTAAATCTGCTATGCGGATCTGCTCAGAGATAGGAGGGAGTATTATCTCCCAGTTTTCCATTCTTTCCTTCGTCATATGGGGCATGGCGACCCCATGAGCCGCGTTTCTTATATCTTCAGTGATTCGGAGCAATTCATAGTATGCGAACCGTTTATTGATAAGCTCCGTTGGAACAACTTTCCAGATGTGGTAATGGAAAATTACTTTTTCCCAGGTACACCAATATGGACCAAATGTCGCGGACCAAGAGTACAGAAGGTCACCATCTGTGGCATATTTTTCGACTGGCAACTCCAGATCTGAGTAAAACCAATTTTGACCATTGTTCAAATTTTGTATACGGAGTATAGGAGTGCCGTTATTTAGCATCTCCTGCTTTTTGTATGCTCTTCCGTTCACAAGTGTCAGAACATCACCTAGCCTTACCGGATGCCAGCCGTAGGGTAATTCACTCATCACCAGTGTCCATAGGCATAGATAATTCCATCAGTTCGGCCAGCAATTGTTTTTGTAAAAATATTTCTTCTGTGGCCCCTAAGGATTTCATCAGAGCCTCAATCTCTAGTAAGGCTTGTGTCAATTCGCCCATAACTTCGCCGGCCAAGATTTCGGGTGATGACAGCAGATTACTATCAGCCCAACCTGCGTCTTTCAGCCAAATGATATCCAGAGAATCATTTCGCTCACGGATCTGCTCGCGTGTAAAACTGCGGAATCGACTAGAACCGTCATTGTCATCTAGACACTCGCTGCGAATGCTGTTCCCATTTGGATCTAAACCATAAGCCCGTTCAAATGGAAGCAGGTGCTGGATCCCAAGCTGTGTTCGCTTTCCGAAACTTGGCATATTGGTTCGCATATCGTAAACCCAAGTGTTCTCAGTACATCCTATCGTTTGAAGAGGGTTGGTTGTACTACCCTTTTGTAAAAATAGGACGTTTGTTTTCACTCCTTGGGCATAAAATATGCCCGTTGGCAACCTAAGTATGGTATGCAAGTTGCATTTTTCCATTAGGTCTCGCCGCACGTCGACACCAACACCAGACTCAAATAGAACATTGTCCGGTACTATAATCGCTGCACGTCCGCCAGGTTTAAGCCCTTGATATATGTGTTGGAGAAAAGCCAACTGTTTATTGCTTGTCTTGTACTGGATGTCCCCGCGAGTGGTTCCACCACCACCTTTCGCAGTTCCAAAAGGTGGGTTTGAAAGAATTATGTCAACTTTTGATTGCCGTTCTCCCTCGGCACCCAAGGCATTACCTAGGTGTACTGTGCCATCGATCCCATGAAGCAAGGTATTCATTAATGCTAAGCGACGTGTGCCTGGTACAAGCTCAATACCAATATATGCATGGTTGCGCTGAAAGTTTATATCTTCCGCATCTAAATTCTGAAAATTATTTGTCGTGCTTTTTATGAATGTGTCCGCTGCAATCAAGAAGCCAGCGGTACCGGCTGCTGGATCTTGGATGGTTTCTCCAAGCTTAGGTTTAATGCAGCGAATGATACTATCGATTAGTGGGCGAGGAGTGAAGTATTGGCCGGCGCCAGACTTAGTTTCATTTGCGTTTTTTTCTAGAAGCCCTTCGTAAAGATCTCCAAGCCCATCGGCTCGAGCACTGAACCAATCGAGTCGATCTAGTCCTTTTATTAGCTGTTCTAGGTGGTGATGTTCCTTTAGGCGTGTCTGTGCGTCTGAGTAAATGGCTGCTATCGATTTGTCAGGATGGACACTTAACGTTTTTAGCATTTTCTGGTAGTGGGTGAGTAAGGAGGGGCCCGATTTACTGGCAAGATCAGGCCAACGCATTCCTTCTGGTAGTTTATGAGCGAAATCGTCGTTATTCTGAACTTGTTCATACTCCATTTTGACGAACAGCAGCAGGACTAGCTCGGTGACGTAGTCACTGTAGTTGATGCCGTCGTCCCGGAGAACGTCGCAAAGATTCCAGAGTTTTTGGACGATGTCGCTGTTAGTCATGGGGTAATCGCTGATGGTGGCGGGCAAGGGTTAGCCAGGCCGGGTGATCGTGGAACCAAAGCTGAAACGGGACCTTTATGGGGTAGCGGCTTCAGCTATCGAAGCTTTTTCGGAGGTGAACGCTCGTATTCTGCCGGTCGTAGGCTAAGCAGAAGTATAGCGGGAACGCTTGTGCTTGGGCGTGAAGATTCCCTCAGTAGCTCTGAAAATCACGGTAGATCTTTGTCGGGTTACTCCGAAATACAGCCGGTCCAAGGCATCATCTAAAAACAGCTAAGACATCCAGAGATCCGTTTTTCCCCCACGTCATCCCGCCAAGAATGTTGAGTGTTATCAGGGATCAAGGTCCCTGCGACCTGTGAGGGTTGTCCACTAACGCGGGACTGGCGGCTCTTTACGACCGGGAGCTTGGGCATCTCATGATCTGACCTCCTGAGCACTTCCGAAGAAGTGGGCGGGTGGAGGCTGCACTGGCTGACGAGATCAGCGCCGCGAGATCCTGAGTCGGGTGAAGGCAGTGATGAGATGACCGGGGCATGCCTGACTGTCAGTCAGGTGCAACCCATTCCTTGGGCTGCGGCACCATCATCTGCATTGCTGTTGCCGGTGACTTCGGTGTTTGTCACGCCGATTGTCACGAGGGGGAATGCCGCAAAGCCTTGTACGAGTTGGGCTGCAGCAGTGGTAGAAGCGCCCGTCTCTTTCCGGAAGAAAGAGACGGGCGCAGGTTGGCGCAATGAAATGGCCAAGCGGATAGGTTGCTGCAGGGTAGCTATGAAGGGGGATGAGTTGCCGCAGTGGCACTCTGGTAGAAGTAGGCATCCATCACATCGCTGTGACCGTGCGAGCTGCCGGACGCTAATCGCACTTTGGGAGAACCACCACGGTGTGGCGTAGCCTTAAAGGTTCTGGCTACCTGGGTTGCTGTCAACGACAGCGCTTTGCCTGATCTTTTCTACGCCTGTGGATAATTTGGGTCAAGGCTCGAATTTTCGGGAGTTCTGCGGCTGTGGATGAAATTATCCACCGGTGGAAATCAGTGGTTTTCCACAGACAGTTGCGTGGGCTTTATATTTTTTTAGTGAGGTCCATCCAAGCAGGGCGGCTTTGCAGCCCTGTTTGGATGGACCCGCGTGGACAAGCGGATCACTGAGATATGAAGACCGAGCGCTTACTCGGTTGCGCCACGTTTTGCTTTTAGGCGAGTAACGTTCGCTCCGGTCTGGTTCGCGAATTCATGTGGAGTGACGTGCTCCTGCCGGTTGGCCTCCAGATACCGGCTCCACCAGTTCATGATCAGCCTACGCTCCTCGATGAACTCTGCCTTGTGAATGTAAGCGGCGCGGACGTTGTTGCGTTCCTTGTGGCTCATCTGTCTTTCAATGGCGGTCTCGGACCACAGTCCAGATTCAATCAGCGCACTACAGGCCATTGAGCGAAAGCCATGGCCGCAGATTTCAGTTTTGGTGTCGTAGCCCATCTTTCTGAGTGCGCTGTTCACCGTGTTTTCAGACATGGGCTTCCAGGGCTTGGCATCGCCTGCAAACACCAAGTCGAATTTGCCGGTGAGGACGTGGATCTGTTCAAGCAGGGTCACGGCTTGCGGCGATAAGGGTACAAGGTGGATGTCGCCGGCCATCTTCGTACCCCTTGTTGAAAAGGGTACTCCGTCCAACGCGGGTCGAGTGTCCGGTATCTCCCAGGTGCCGCGCTTGAGGTCGAACTCGCTCCAGCGGGCGAAGCGCAGTTCGCTGGAGCGGACGAACACATGCAGCGAGAGCATGACCGTCAGCCGGGTAAGTGCGCGGCCTCTGTAGGTGTCGATACGCTCCTGCAATTCAGGCAGACGCGATAAGGATAAAGCAGGGCGGTGAATCACCCTAGGAGCTTTGATCAAACCTTCAAGGTCGGAGGCAGGGTTTGCCGCGATCTGTCGAGCACGTTTCGCCTCGCGCATGATGCTTTGCAGGTAGTTTTGTACCCTTAAAGCGACGTCAATCGTGCCGCGTTTCTGGATCGCTTCCAGAGGTTGCATCAGGTCATGGGTGTCCAGATCGACAATAGAGCGAGCGCCGATCAGCGGGAAGACATGGGTTTTGAGACGGCTCAGGACGGTCTTGGCATGGCCCGGAGCCCATTTGGCAGACATCGCTTTGTGCCAGTCCAGTGCGGCGCTTTCAAAGGTTCGGCCTTTGATTGCGGCCTGCGTCTTGGTTTGGTGTTTGGTCTCTATGGGGTCGATGCCTTTCGCCAGCATCCGCTTGACCTCCAGGCGCTTGTTGCGCGCATCGGCGAGGCCGACCACGGGATAGCTGCCGAACGAGGTCAGTCCTTCGCGTCCATCAGGTTTGACATACCTGAGACGCCAGCCTTTACGGCCATTGGGTTGGACTAGAAGGTAGAGGCCGTCGCCGTCGAAAAGCTTGTAGGCGCGGTCGGTGGGCTTGGCTGAGCGGCAAGCCGAATCGGAGAGTGGAGCAGTGGTGCGCGACATAAGGGTACTCCCCCTTTATCGAATTACCTTACCCCTAACATTACCCCTAAAACGGCTGGAATCCACCAGATTTTGACGTAACCCGACAGAACCCCAAAACGAAAAAACCCGCCAGAAGGCGGGTTTTTCGGGGGTTCCAGAGATTTTGAAAGCCTTCTATGGAACCTTGTATGGTGCCGGCACCAGGAGTCGAACCCGGGACCTACTGATTACAAGTCAGTTGCTCTACCAACTGAGCTATACCGGCGTGTTAGGGCGACGATTATAGCGATTGGATTGGTTCTGTAAACCCCTGAATTCAGACTATTTTTGCGCAAGCGTCAGACCGGCCCCGCGGACGCTTCTGCGGGACCGGTCTGTGCGATTGCTTTAAAGCATTACACGCCGTTTTTTACCGCGTTGATCAGGTCCTGACTCAACACCTGCGCGGGTGCCACTTGCACGCTTTGCGTGTAGAACGGCGGCAGGTTTTGGGCCAGTGTCGACAGCGCTTGTGCGGTGGTGTTGCCCGGCAGCAGCACGTATTGGAGGTTGGACGGATAGCTCTGGGGCACGGGGCCTTCCATGGTCGAACCGTACGCGCCGAAGGTCATCACGGCCTGCGGGGTGGTGGGGTCGGGGGCGTAGAGGAAGACGAAGGTGCCGTATTTCGGATGCGTCAGGTATTGCTCGGCCTGTGCGCGAACCGCCGGGTCGGGGTCGTTCATCAGGGTCCAGCGCATGACCGCGTAGTTGCGGGTGGTTTCCATGAACGCTGTACGAATCGGCGACTGGTTCTCGACGCCTCCCAGGCACACCAGCAGGTTGCCGAACGGATCGATGAGGGCCACCGAGTTGAACACCGGGCTGTGCTGTGCGGTTTGTAACAGTGGCGGGGCGAGTTCTGCGCCGGGGTCGCGTGGGTTGGCCGATTGCACGGTCAGCGCAAACGGGCTGAGCGCAGTCAGTGCCTGGCGGACTTTGCTGTTGGCCGGGAGGTTTGCAGGGTTTTGCAGTTGATCCGGCGGCAGACCGCTGTTGTTGCTGGCCTCGCGCACGGTGTTGACGCTGGCGGAGAAGATCGAGCTGGTGAGGAAGTAAGCCGCCGAGTCGATGGTCTGGCCGCCGAACACCGGACTGGTCGAACCCTGATAAGCCCGGCTGACAGGCGCCGCAATCGCGTAATAACCCCAGGTGTCTTGCGCCTGTTGGCGGATCTGCGGTGGTAGCGACGGAAAGGTGAACTGACTGTTGTAGTTGATGCCTGCGTAGTCATCGATCGCACTGACGGCGACGTTAAATCCTGCCGTCAGCAGCGAACCGGCGCACATGGCGCAGGGGTCCAGAGTGGTGACAACGGTCAACTGATTGGGCGGTGGCAAGTTCAATGGCGCGACGTTTTCGTAGTACCAGTCCACCAATTGCCGCTCGCCGTGGGCGGTCGGATCATGAGGTAGAAAGTACGTGGTGCCACTGCCGGGGAAAGGCATCAGCACGTTGTTGTGCAGCGCGGCGATGACCTCGCCCGTTGCGTTGTTGATGATGGCGCCACCCACCGCGAAGGTTTGCTGCAGCGCAGCATCAATGGCTTGGTTGGCGACGGTATCGACGGCTTCCTGTGCACTGTTCAATGTGCTCATGTTTTTCCCAGCTCCTTGCTGTTTGAGCGCCAGGCAATTCTGGCGTTTGGCAAAGATAGTCGAGGTTTCGCAGGTCGTTTATGTTGTTTTGGCTGAACGCTTATGCACAACGGGATCTCTACCGCACCTGCTTAGAGGCAAATTTGTGGAGCCGTTCTCATTTGATCGCAAATGCCTGTTTTTCCGATTTTTTTACAGGTGTACGAAAATTGAACAGTTGTGTTTCAGCCCCGAAACAGCCGTATATATTGGATCCACGATAATTTCATCCCCAGAGTTATCCACAGGCTGAGGTGCTTTAAGGGCGCTCAGCCAGGATCAGGAAATTACGCGGTGTCAGTGGGGTTTCGCAGAAGGTACCGAGGCGAACCGCAAACCCTTGCTCGAATAGGAAAAGGGCTCGATCGAGTACCAGCCACAGTTCCAACGGGCGTCGGAAAAGTCCGCGCAGCAGTTCCAGATTGCGTACTTCGGCCAATCGCTGCCAACCAGCGGCTTCAAGTGCTGACCAATCCTGCGGGCCGATTGTGGATAACTCTTTAAGCGCGGCCAAATGATGGCAGTAATCAGCGAAGGATTTATCCAGCCAGGCACTGGGGAGGGAAGGGGTGGGCAGGTATTCGTCAATGCCGCGCAGTTGCCGCTGCAGCAGGTCGAAGGCCAGGCGTCGGGCCATGGAGGTGTCACGCTGACGTCGGACGCGAGCGCCCGCGGTGACGGTTTCGCTCATCGGTAGCGAAAGATCATCGAGGGACAACGGTAGGTCGGAGCGCCTGGCCGACGAGGAAAGCGGCTGATACACGCTCAGACTGATCCGGTTATAGCAGCAAGGCGCGATGGCCAATTGTTTGCAGCCAGACGCACTGGCGAGCTGGATCAGCCGCACATGCAGATCACCGCAGGCATGCAGCGCTACCGGCGTGTGGTCAGCATTCAGGAAAAAGGCAGTATCGGCAGCGAGTACATCTTGCTCGACATGCAGTGCGTGCAATTGATGACGCTGGCTGAGTGCCTGACCACTGGCGACCAACGCCGGGTCGTATTCCAGGCAGGTCAGTTGTTGCCCGGTTTGCAGCAGGCGTCGACCCAAGTGGCCTTTGCCCGAGCACCAGTCCAGCCAATGGCTCGGCGCGTCAGCAAACTGCAAGCGACTGGCGAAGGCTTCGATCTGCTGCCACTTGCGCCCCGGCACATCAACATTCAGTCGATGACCCGCCGTTTCAAGCGTATGCGCTGGCAACTCATCCACCGCGCTCAACTCAAGGGACATCGCCGCCAATGAGGCAAATGGCTCCGGTGCGTTCAAAAGAGCTGGGTTGTTATGAGCGTGTTCCGCGTCCTCCAGCGATCGCCCTCGTAGCCAGGTCGCCAACTCGGGGTAGGACGCTTCCCAGGGAAGCTGCAGATGAGTAAACGGCCGAGGCTTCCACAGTGCTTGGTGCTCGATCAGAAAAGCATCCAGCGCAGCGAAACGGGCGAGTAAGGCCTCGCCCGTCAGCACGCGGGAATCAACGCCCCTGGCAGGCATCGACGCGCAGCCAGCGCTCCAGCAGCTTGAAGCCGCGAACCAGCACGTAAGCCATCAGGAGATAGAACATGCCCGCCGCGAAGAAGATCTCCACCGGCAGGTAGGTCCGGGCAATGATGGTGCGGGCCATGCCAGTCAGTTCCAGCAGGGTCACGGTGCTGGCCAGGGCGCTGGCCTTGAGCATCAGGATGACTTCGTTGCTGTAAGCCGGCAGACCGATACGCGCCGCTCGGGGCAGGATGATGTAGACCAGCGCTTTGGCCCGGGACATGCCCAAGGCGCGCGCCGCTTCGATCTCGCCCGGTGGAATCGCCTGGATCGCGCCGCGCAGGATTTCGGCGATGTAGGCCGCGGTGTGCAACGTCATGGTCGCTGTGGCACACCAGAACGGATCGCGCAGGTACGGCCACATCGAGCTGTTACGGATCGCATCGAACTGCGCCAGGCCGTAGTAGACCAGGAACAGCTGAACCAGCAGCGGTGTGCCACGGAAAAAGAAGATGTAGCCGTAGGGAAATGCCCGCACCCACCACAGGCGCGACGAGCGCGCGATGCCCAGTGGAATCGCCAGCAGTAAGCCGGCGATCACGGCGATGGCCACCAGTTCCAGGGTCAGCGTTGCGCCTTGGGCCAGTTTCGGCAGCCACTTGATGATGACTTCCCAGTTCATTGGGTGCTCCTCGCGAAGCCGCGAGCGGCGCGTTTTTCCATCAAGTGCATGCCGCTCATGGCGAGTACGGTCAGGCCCAGGTACATGAACGCGGCCGCCATATAAAAGGTGAACGGTTGCTTGGACACGGTCACGCCGATTTGCGCGTGACGCATGATTTCTTCCAGGCCGATGACCGATACCAGTGCGGTGTCTTTCATCAGGATCATGAACAAGTTACCCAGACCGGGCAGGGCGATGCGCCACATCTGCGGCATGATCAGTTTGGTGAAGATACGGAATTTCGACAGGCCCAACGCCACACCCGCTTCGCGGTGACCTTTGGGGATCGCCAAAATTGCACCACGAAACACTTCCGTGGCGTAGGCACCGAAGCACAGCCCCAGCGCAATCACGCCGGCGGCGAAAGCATTGAGTTCGAGGTCGGGGTTGCCGAAGAACTCGCCCAAGGCACGCATCAGGTTGACCGTGCCGAAGTAGATCAACAGCACCCAGAGCAATTCCGGGATGCCGCGTACCAGTGTCGAATAAGTGCCGCCAAGCCATTGCAACGGCTTGTACGGGGAAGTCTTGGCCAAGGCGCCGAGCAGACCGAGCACCAGGCCCAGGCACAAGGCCGAGAGTGCCAGTTTCACAGTCATCAGCGCGCCAGCGGCGAGCGCCGGGCCGAATCCGTAGAGATCGATAGTCATGGATTTCTTTTCAAATCGCGGCAGGCAATGCCAGGGACTGGCGCCGTCAGATAACGGCGCCGGCCCGGCAGGTCAGAATCAATAGATGCTGAACGGGAAGTACTTGTCGTTGATCTTTTTGTAGGTGCCATCAGCGACGATTTCTTTCAGTGCGGTGTTCAGCTTCGTACGAATCTCATCGCCTTTACGTACAGCGATACCGATCTTGTCGCTTTCTTCCACCGGGTCGCCTTTGAACTCGTAAGAACGGCCGGCGTCGCTTTTCAGCCACTCGTAGTTGACGTACTTGTCCGCCAGGATGCCGTCCAGACGACCGGAGGTCAGATCCAGGTAAGCGTTTTCCTGGGTGTCGTAGAGTTTGACTTCAACGCCTTCCATGTTGTCTTCCAGCCAGGTGCCAGCGAGGGTCGCACGTTGTGCACCGATCACTTTGCCTTGCAGGGAGTCCTTGTCGGTTTTGAAATCGACGTTTTTCGGTGCGATGAATTGCAGCTTGTTGGAGTAGTACGGGTCGGTGAAGTCCACCGCTTGCTTGCGCTCGTCGGTGATCGACATCGAGGAGATCAGGAAATCGAATTTCTTGGCGTTCAGGGCCGGAATGATGCCGTCCCAGTCAGACGTGACCACGGTGCATTCGACTTTCATCTTGGCGCACAGGGCGTCGCCGATTTCTTTGTCGAAGCCGACGACATTGCCACTGGCATCTTTGTTGTTGAACGGCGGGTAGGCCGCTTCGATGCCCATCTTCAAGGTCTCGGCGGCAGCACCGGCGCTGAAGGCCAGGGTGACGGCAGCAGCCAGGAAGATTTTTTTGTAGTTCTGCATGCGGGTAGCTCCGTTAGCGGTTGCTGGACATGAATTGTTTGCAGCGCGCCGAAAGCGGGTTTTCGAACACCTGCTGTGGCGATCCTTGCTCTTCTACCAGGCCCTGGTGGAGGAACACCACCTCGCTGGACACCTGACGGGCGAAGCCCATTTCATGGGTGACCAGCAGCATGGTGCGGCCTTCTTCGGCCAATGCGCGGATGACATTAAGTACTTCCTGGACCATTTCCGGGTCAAGGGCGGAGGTGGGTTCGTCGAACAGGATCACCTTGGGCTGCATGGCCAGCGTGCGGGCAATGGCCGCGCGTTGTTGCTGACCGCCGGAGAGTTGCGCCGGGTAGGCGTGGCGCTTGTCAGCAATGCCGACCTTGGCCAGCAAGGCTTCGGCGACTTCGGTGGCTTCCGCTTTGCTCTGACCGAGCACGCGGCGCGGCGCTTCGATGATGTTGTCGAGCACGCTCATGTGCGGCCAGAGATTAAAGTTTTGAAATACAAAACCGATCTCGCTGCGCAGACGATTGATCTGCTTGCCGTCGGCAGCGACCAGTTCGCCGTTCTTGGCGGCTTTGAGCTTGAGTTCTTCGCCGGCCACCAGGATCTGGCCCTGGTGCGGGTTTTCCAACAGGTTGATGCAACGAAGGAAGGTGGACTTGCCGGAACCGGAAGAACCCAGGATCGAGATCACGTCGCCGTCGCGGGCGATCAGCGAGATGCCTTTGAGCACCTCAAGCTGTCCGTAGCGTTTGTGCAAGTTGCGGATTTCAAGCGCGGGCGTGGCCTCAGCCATGTGCGTTCCTCATAAGTATTTCGCTCCTGCTGTTGGCGGCCTTCCTGGCGAGGCGGCCAAGCTAGCATAGCGTCTGAATGGCAGCCAACAGCGCTACGGGCGGTAAACGGGTGGTCTGTGGCAGGTTGTCGCATCGGTACAGCAGACTGTCGCGCTGCTATCAACCGAACAGCCGTTTGAACCCTGCCTGTTGATAAAAAAAGCGGGGGCGGTCCCAAAAAAGGGCGCGATGTTGCCAGCTTTGGCGGGGGGTTGGAAGCGCTAACCGGCCAAACGTTCCAGATCTGCACTTTTATTGTGCGTCGGGCATTTTCCGGGTGTGTTTCCGGTGCGCGAATTCGTTCTCAAAGTGAGTCGCAGGGTAACGTTCTGGCAAAGTGCCATTAATTTCAATGGGTTGCGATGACTGTCCGGTCTGGATGAGATCGCCGTGGTAGACGGTTTTGAAACATTTTGGCGCAATTATTGCGTACAGAATCCAGAACGCCCCGTTGGTTTCTTTTTACGAGAAAGAAATTCAGGCGGGATGCACGCATTCGCTTTTCCTTACAAAGGTAGTTTCAATGAGCAGTACCCCAAGCTCCAATGGCCTCGAACAGGGGCTCAAACCGCGTCATGTGACCATGCTGTCGATTGCCGGGGTAATCGGCGCCGGCTTGTTCGTCGGCTCCGGCCACGCCATCGCCGCCGCAGGCCCGGCCGTGCTGTTGGCCTACGCCGCCGCCGGTATGCTGGTGGTGCTGGTGATGCGCATGCTCGGCGAGATGGCCGTCGCTTCGCCTGACACAGGCTCCTTTTCGACGTATGCCGATCGCGCGATCGGTCACTGGGCTGGTTTCACCATCGGCTGGCTCTACTGGTGGTTCTGGGTGTTGGTGATTCCGCTGGAAGCCAACGCCGCCGCGACCATCCTGCACGCCTGGTTCCCGAATGTGGCGATCTGGGCCTTCACGTTGATCATCACTTTGCTGCTGACGGTGACAAACCTGTTCAGTGTGAAGAACTACGGTGAATTCGAATTCTGGTTCGCCCTGGTCAAAGTCGTGGCGATCATCGGTTTCATCGGCCTCGGCGTTCTGGCGATCTTCGGCTTTCTGCCGAACAGCCAGGTCAGCGGCGTTTCGCATCTGTTCGACACCCAAGGCTTCCTGCCAAACGGCATGGGCGCAGTGTTGGGCGCGATCCTGACCACCATGTTTTCCTTCATGGGCACCGAGATCGTGACCATCGCGGCCGCGGAATCGAAGAACCCAGGCCAGCAAATCTCCAAGGCCACCAATTCGGTGATCTGGCGGATCGGCTTGTTCTACCTCGTATCGATTTTCATCGTTGTTGCCCTGGTGCCATGGAACGACCCGATCCTCGCCAGCGTTGGTTCTTACCAGACTGTGCTTGAGCGCATGGGCATCCCGAATGCCAAGCTGATCGTCGACATCGTGGTATTGGTTGCTGTGACCAGCTGCCTGAACTCGGCGCTCTACACTGCATCGCGCATGATGTTCTCCTTGGGCAAGCGCGGTGATGCACCGGCCGTTTCCCAGCGCACCAACAAGAGCGGCACGCCGTACTGGGCTGTCATGTTGTCCACCGGTGCTGCGTTCATCGCGGTTTTCGCCAACTACGTGGCGCCGGCCGCCGTGTTCGAATTCCTGCTGGCCAGCTCCGGCGCTATCGCGCTGCTGGTGTACCTGGTGATCGCGATTTCACAACTGCGTATGCGCAAGCAGCGTATGGCGCGTGGCGAGAAAATCGCTTTCAGCATGTGGCTGTTCCCGGTCCTGACCTACGCGGTGATCATATTCATCATTGCGGCCCTGACCATCATGCTGTTCCAGGAAGCGCATCGCGTGGAGATCCTCGCGACCGGTCTGCTGAGTTTGCTGGTGGTGGCTGCCGGTTTGTTTGTGGCTCGTCGTCGCAAGTTGCAGAAGATGGGTGCGGTGGTGCTGAACTGATTTGCACCGCATAACGCAAAACGGCCGCTGTCAGTGATGACAAGCGGCCGTTTTTGTTTCTGTCAGTTGTACTGGATCAATCGGGGTGAACCCAGTCTTCTACGCGTAGCCCTGGAACCCGTTCAAATTCTCGTAGGTTGTTGGTTACCACTATGAATCCACGTGAACGCGCGTGGCCGGCAATCATGTGGTCGTAGGGCCCGATAGGCGTTCCGGCCTTGGCCAACTCGGATCGAATCATTCCGGTGTGCGCGGCCGCTTCATTGTCGAAAGGCAAGACCTCAAGGCGTGCCACAAAACCTTCGATTACTGCGAGGTTCTTTTCTGGTGCGGCGGATTTTTCGGCGCCGTAGATCAACTCCATCAGCGTGACAGCACTGATGCATAGCTGCCCGTTATGGCGGTTGAAAGCTTCTCGTACGATTTGCGGTTTGTTTTTGATGGTGAAGATGCAGATGTTGGTATCGAGCATGTATTTGATCATCAGAACGACTCACGCTCCTGATCGGCGGGTTGTCCACGCTCGGTCATGAAATCTGCACTCACGCTATCCCCGTCGAACCAGCTGTCCCATGTTTCGTCTGCGGGGGTGATGATGCGAGCTCTGCCGATGGCAACTACGTTGACTCGTTTCACATCGCTTGGCATCGCCACAGCTTTGGGGAGGCGGACAGCCTGGCTTCGATTACTCATGAAAAGGGTGGTCTGTTCCATTTTGGCCTCCTGCGTTTTTGTGGGTGCTGTGAGTCCAAAGAATAGATTTCTTAAGGGATATGTCAATGGGATATACGTGGCCGCTGACGAGGGGTCATGTCAGATCGTTTTGGGTATTGGCTTCTCAAATAAAAACGGCCGCTGTCAGTGATGACAAGCGGCCGTTTTTGTTTCTGAGGCGAGTGTTTACTCAGCCTTTTCTTCCAGTGCATCCAGCGACTCGCGATAGCTGTCGAGCGCCGTGCCGAAGTCAGTGATGAATTGCGGATCCGTCAGCCAGGCCTGGGCGGTGTCGCGGTCCATGCCGTCGGCCCACATGCGGTAATCGATCAGCATGTCGGCGGCCAGGTGAGTGGCAGCCATGGCTTCGTTGTCGGCGTTTTCCATGTCCAGCAGTTCTGGGTGGTCGCTGATGATGCCGGCGAGGTTCGACAGCAGGGTCAGCAGCATGTCGTTGCGGCTGGTGGCTTCTGCGTCGCGCATTTTGCTGAACATCGCCAGGGTGTATTCCGGGATCGGCTCGCCGATTTCGCCCAGGTCATCGTCCAGCGCGGCGGGTTTGCGGCCGTGGATATTGATTTGCTTGGCTTTGATCTTGGCGCGTTTGGCGCGTTTCTGTTGCTTGTTCAGGGATGCCATGGGGACTCAGTTTGCTTTCGGTTGTGTTTGGGTCGCGATGGCGTCGGACGCCGCCACGTAGTCAGCCTGGAAGGCTGGGGATTCGATCCACGCCAAGGCGGCCGCTTCGTCCACTTCGGCGGACCACTGGCGATACTCGATCAGTGCCGCGAGGATGAAGTCCGTCGCTGTTTCTTCACCTTCCTGTTCCAGCACCAGCGCGAGCAGCGGGTGTTCAAGAAACGCTGCGCACATCGCTTGTTGGCTGATCTTTTGCGCGTCGATCATTTCTTTGAACAGTTCAGTCAGGTCCACCGATTCGAAGTCGATGCGATCATCGTTCGGGTCCAGCTCGACCGGCGCGGCAGCCCGTTGGGTGCGGTTCTGCTTGGCCTTGGCTTTGGCGCGTGTGGCGCGTTTGTTCTGCTTGTTGGCTGAGGCCATGGGCGTCGTTCCGTATTCCGTTGAATGGGCGCATCAGTCAGTTGCGTGGCACTAGCCGCCCGGGTGTGTCGGGGGCCAGCTTGCCGGTCTGCAACCAGGACAATGCAATGGGCCATAGTGTGGCTTGGTATGGGCTACGAAAAAAGGCGAAATGTCCGACTTCTTGTTCGCCGATGTCTTCGGGGGCGATTCGCAAGTGGGCGTTCGTGCTGTTGGTGAAGTAACCCAGCAGCCGTTCGATGGCCGGAATCGTGCCGTAAGGATCGTCGCTGATGCTGATGGCCAGGTTTTGTGCGGTGACGGATGAGAAGGGCAGTCGCCCGGATTTTGCGTGAAGGACGCGACCGCTGGGGCGTTTCTCGTAGTGCGCGGTGGGCATGCTCCAGTCGCGAACCACGCCGGCGGGGGTGTCCTCTAGCCAGCCGAGACGTTTGCCTGGGAAGTAACCGCAAAGCAATGTCATCAACGGCATCAGTAGATGCCACTTGCCGAACATCCGCCAGCGATGGGCGGGCGCGTAATCGCGCCAGTAAGCGAATTGCGCACCGACGGTCACCAGGCGTCGAATCATATGCCCGGAAGCTCCCAGGCCCGCTGCACAGCCTCCAAAGCTGTGACCGACAACATCGATGGGTTGTCCGGGAAATTCACGCTGAGCGCGCTTGAGCATCGCCTCAAAGTCCAGCGCGCCCCAATCTGACCATGAAGCCCGAAGCCCTTTCAGCGACGCGGGTCGCGATTCGCCGATGCCACGGTAGTCGTAAGTGATCACGTCGAAGCCGTTGGCGTACAGGTAATCGGCGAAGCGCGAGTAGTGGCGACAGCGGACTGAGGTGGCGGCGTTGATGATCACCACAGGACGGGTCGAGTCTTGATGCGCATGCCGCCAGGTGAAGCCGCCAAGGATGAAACCGTCGGCGGCGGGTTCCTTGAACGGTTCGCCCGCCGTAGATATTCGCGGTGGCAACTCGGTTTGAGTGGGTGCCAGTGAGGGCATGTCCTGCAAATTCATCGGCGTCGGACCTTTGCGGGTAGCTGCCAACGATAGTCTTCGCGCAGCGTATGAACAATCCGTCGGTGTTTATTCGGGTAACTGGTCGAGCAGTCTCTCTTCAATTGCCGCCCGCTCCCGATCCAGTTCCGTACGAAGCTCCTCCTCGCTTGGCAGCACCAGCTTGTACTTGCTGGCGAACAGTTGTTCGTTGCCCTGCAACATCGAGTAACGCACCACTGACTCGTTTTTTTGCGCGCAAAGGATGATGCCGACGGTCGGCCCGTCCTCGTCGTTGCGCTTGAGGTCGTCATACATACGTACATACATGTCCATCTGCCCGACATCCTGGTGAGTTAATTCGCCTCGCTTGAGATCGAAGATGACGAAGCATTTGAGAAGGTAGTTGTAGAACACCAGATCGATGTAGAAGTCTCTACCCTCGGTACTGATGCGTTGTTGGCGGGCGACGAAAGCGAAACCTTTGCCCAGCTCAAGCAGGAAGCCTTGAAGTTGCTCGATGAGTGCTTGTTCAAGTTCGGTTTCCAGAACAACTCCTGCATTGGGCAGGCCGAGAAATTCAAGCATCACGGGATCCCGGATGAATTCTCGAGGGCTGTCGTTCATCGCATGGATGTTAGTAGCGGCTTCTTCCATGACGGTAAGCTTGTCCCGACTCATCAGCAGGCGCTCGTAATAGAGCGTGCTGATCTGGCGTTCCAGGGCGCGGCTTGACCAGTTTTGGTTGGCTGATTCGTCCATATACCATTTGCGTGCCGTGTCACTATCGACTCGCAGCAGTCTGCGGTAGTGGGTCCAGCTCAATTCGGGACGCAGTGCGTCTCGAATTGGAAACGTCTGATAAAACAATCGCATTTTTCGCAAGTTAGTCTCATCAAAACCTTTCCCGAACTCCGCAGTCAGCACCTTTGCCAACGATGCCAGCAACTGCTTGCCATAACCCGCCCGTCGGGCCCCCTCCTGCTCGAACTCCACAATATGCCGCCCGATCTGCCAGCAGGTTTGCACTTGGACGGTATCGACCGCACGTAGCACCTTCTGCCGCGCCTGGCGGATCAGTTCACCAAGATTGCCCAGTAGCGAGGCGAGTTGTGGGTCTTGGGTGTTATCAGGTTTGAGTGCGCTCATGAAGTCTTCCGCGGCTGGATGAACAGGCAGAAGAGGATTGCAGGAGGAGCTTGGTCAGCGCTGCAGGGCGCGGCTGGTAAACCGGAAGGAAAGTCCGACTGGTTTTGCGGGATCACGCCGACGACAATCCGCGCTTGAGGAATACAACGTGTAGTCCGATTCGCAGTGAAACCAAGTACTAATCAATCTAAAACTTGAGCATTCAGCGAGAAATCTAAAAGGAGTAACGGTAGGGCTCTGTGGAGCCCGGGAGTCGCCATCATGAAGTACGTCCATTCACTCATGTTGCCCATCGCCGCAGTCGGCGTGTTGATGTTTCCAGCCATTTCACCGGCCGCCAGCCTGGAGCCCATCGACAGCTCAGGTGTGCAAGTCCAGAGGCAAGAGCAAAACGGGATCGCTTACTTGTCCGGCGGTGTTGGCGAGGATGAGTCAAAGGCCATCCAGCAAACCACTGGGTACAACCTGCACATGACCTTCTCCACCGGGCCTGCGAGCGAATACATTCCCGACGTGGATGTAATCATTCAGAAAGCCCAAGGGCAGCCCGTGCTGACGCTGAGTGAGGCTGGTCCGCTGGTCTACGTTCAGCTGCCTCCCGGCAAGTACACCGTTGTCGCCACGCATAGAGGTGAAGTGCGGCGTGATATGGCGGATGTAGGCGGCGGCGCCGCTCGTAACCTGGTCTTCCACTGGGGGACTGAGAACTAGCGACGACTGCGAAACGTCATCAGCTAAATCGCAGGCATAAAAAAACCCTGAATCTTGCGATTCAGGGTTTTCGGTATTTGGTGCCCAGAGACGGAATCGAACCGCCGACACGGGGATTTTCAATCCCCTGCTCTACCGACTGAGCTATCTGGGCAACGGGGCGCATTAAACTGGTTTTTCAGGGGGTCGTCAAGAAAGTTTTCAAAAAAATTTTAATTATTACCGTCGCTTACGTTCCGACCCTCGAAAAAGCGGGATTATTCAGCCGGCGGAACGTAGCCGTCAGCCTTGGCGTATTCCTCGCCGGAAAAGAACTTGTCCATCTCGCCCTGAAGATATTTGCGGTCTTCGGCGTTCATCATGTTCAGGCGTTTTTCGTTGATCAGCAGAGTCTGGTGCTTTTGCCAGTCTGCCCAGGCTTTGGCCGAGACGTGGTCAAAAATGTCCTGACCTTTTGCGCCTGGAAATGGAGCGCGCTCCAGGGCGGGCAATTCTTCTTTGTACTTGCGGCACATGATGGTGCGGGTCATGACGACTCTCCTGCGTTCAATACGGCGGCCGCGCGTTCGAGCAAGGTTTTGACCGGGGCGGCAAGGCCCAGGCGCGGCGGGGTGGCGAGGTTATACCAGAGCCAGTCGGCCTCGGCCACGTGATGGCCGGCCTCCTGGACCTGAACCAGCCAGGGTTCGATGGACAACTGAAAATGACTGAAGGTGTGTACCAGGCTCGGCAGCGCCTGTTGGCTGCCAAGCTCCAGTGAGTGCTGCGAAGCCAGATGTTGCAGGTCGTCGAGGTCATCGAGTTCCGGCAGGCTCCATAAACCGCCCCACAAGCCCGTGGAAGGTCGACGGTAAAGCAGAATCGCGCCGTCACCGTTGGCGAGCATCGGCATCAGCGTGCGCTTCTGTGGCACGGCTTTACGCGGTTTGGGGATCGGGTAGCGCGTCTCCAGGCCGAGCATGTGCGCTTCGCAGCCCTTTTCGAGCGGGCAGAGCAGGCAACTCGGCTTGCTACGGGTGCAAAGCGTCGCGCCCAGATCCATCATCGCCTGGGTGTAGGCGTTGACCCGATCATGCGGCGTAAAGCGCTCAGCGTTCGCCCACAGCTGTTTGGCGACCTTAGGCTCGCCCGGGTAACCCTCTTGCGCGGTAAAGCGCGCCAGCACGCGTTTGACGTTGCCGTCGAGGATCGGCGCCCGCAGGCCCATGCTCAGGCTGGCGATGGCGCCGGCTGTGGACAGGCCGATACCCGGCAGATCAACCAGCTTTTCCACAGCGCGGGGAAACTCGCCAGCGTACTGCTCGACCACAATCTTCGCGGTCTTCTGCAAATTGCGCGCACGGGTGTAGTAACCCAGGCCAGTCCACAGGTGCAGGACTTCGTCTTCCGGCGCAGCGGCCAGGGCTTCGACCGTCGGCAACGAGGCCATGAAGCGGTCGAAGTAGTTCAGCACCGTGCTGACCTGGGTCTGCTGCAACATGATTTCCGAGACCCACACCCGATATGGGGTGATGCCTTGTTGCCAAGGCAAGTCGTGGCGGCCGTGGCGGTCGTACCAGTCCAGCACCGCCGATGAAAACTGCTCGGCTCTCATCGCTTGAACAGCCCCTTCAACGCGTTTTTCAATTCAGGGCTGACCTTGTCGCCAAGCTTCTCGTCGATTTTTTCGCTGATCCGTTCGCCGGCCAGTTTGCTCGCGACCTGGCCCATGCGTTCGTTATCGAGGCGGCAAGCCTTGGCGCCCAGTTCCAGCGGGCCACGGCAGCGCAGTGGCCACTCGATGCCGACGAATTTCTCACCGACCTGGCAGGCCGGGTCCGGCATGTCGCTCTTGTCGCCTTCGACGATAACGCCTACGCGGTAGTCCATGCCCAACACCCGAAGATCGACATCGCCGTCGCCGTTGACGGTCATGCCCGGGATGCGCACTTTCATGTCCGGGTTGCTGGCCACGCCGTTACGGAAGGTCAGGTTGCCCTTGAGCTCCTGGAACGGTGTGTCCTTGCCCCGTGGTTCGCCGCTGAGGGATTTACGGTTCAGGGTGGCGATGCCTTTGCACAGCTGTTGTTCGAGGTTGGCATTGAGCAGCACGCCGTTGTTGATGACGAAACTGGCGTTGCCGTTGAGGGTTTCGATCAGCGCTTTCTGGCTGTTGCCGCTACTGGTCAGGTTGCTGTTGACCGTCACCAGGCCTTTGACCGGCGGATTTTTACCCTGGCTCTCGAGGATTTTTTCCACCGGTACTTTGATGATGCTCGTCTGCATGTTCAGCGCTGGCACCTGCTGGCGCACGTCGAGCGTCCCTTTGGCGTCGAAGTTGCCGTCGTACAGGTCGCCGCGAAGGCTTTCGAGTGTCAGCAGGCCGCCCTGGCCTGTGGCTTTGAGCGCAGCGTTCTGGATCGGCAATTTATCGAGGGTCAGTTGGCCGAAGGTCAGGTCAGCGTCTACGTCGAGTTTGCTCAGGCGTTCCACTGGCAGCAGGCGCTCATTGCTCCACGCGTCTTTGGTCGGTGCTTGCGGCAGCGGCGTGCTGCCCGCACCGGCCAGGGCATCGGCTTCGGTGCTGGCCACTTCGGCCTTACGCACCTGCGTAGCGCTGTTGGCTTCGGCAGATTTTGGCGGCAGGTAACGGTCGACGTTGAAGGTGTCGGCCTTGAGGGTCGCCCGCAGCGATTGTTTGGCGAAGTCCTCGACGGCGATGCGGCCACTGAAGGTGCTGTCGTCGACTTTCAGATTGATGTTGTCGAGCACCACGCTGGTCGGCGTGCCAGCCAGGCGGCTGACCAACTCGACTTTGCTCAGGCTGCCTTCAGCCATCGCCGGAAGCTTCTGGCCGATGCTGTCGACGAATTTCGCCAGATCGAACTGGGCGATCGACAGCCCGCCGCTGATTTGCGGGGTTTTGTCGAGGTCGTTGACTTTCAGTTCGCCCAATGCGCGCAGTTGGTTGGCAGAGATCTTGATGCCAGTCCATTCGGCGACGTTCGCGGCTTTATCCAGCAGCAACTGGCCCTGTGCGGCGAAGGTCATGATTTTGCCTTGCAGCGGATCGCCAGCCACTTCGCCAGAGAGTTTCATGTCTTCGAGTTTGTAGCGCTGCAGTGCGCGCTCGAAACGCAGCTCGCCGTTGAGCTCGGTACGGACACGCAAGACCGGCTGGTTGGTGCCCAGGAACGCGGTGAGTTTGACCGGGATGTTCGTGGAGTCATGCACCGGGCCGGTACTCAGCTGGATGCTTTCGGCGCTGAATTGCTTGCCGGTTTTCTCGTCGCTGTATTCAACGCGGGCGTTGTTCACGGTCAGGCTGTCGATGTCCAGGCGAATCGGCTGGGCCGGTTTTTCCGCTTGGGCGGTGGTCTCGGTCGCTGGTTCGCCGGTGGTCGCGGGCGGGGTGGCCGGCGCCGGTACCTTGCCGATGTCTTCCCAATTGCCGTGGCCGTCCTTGTCGCGGGTCAGGCGCAGATTCAGGCCCTCGACGCGTACATCGCTCATCTGCACTTCACGGCGCAGCAGCGGCAGGACACGGACCGACAAGCCAAGCATCTGCAAGTCAGCGAACGGCTCGGTGGGCTTGGCCAGAGTCGCGACGCTGGCTTCGTGCAACTCCAGGCCCAGCCACGGGAACAGGCTCCAGCCGATATCGCCATTGAGCGTCAGCTCGATGTGGGCCTTGTCGCGGGCTATCTGGCGAATCTCGTCTTTGTAGTCGTTGGGATCAAAGAGGTGGGTCAGGGCAAAGCCCAGCGCCACAATGATCAGCAACAGCCCGAGAAGTACCAGACCCAGGATTTTGCCGAACGCTTTCATGGGCGAGTCCTTGTAGTTAGTCGAATTCGAAATTTAGCCGGGGAGTATAGCGCTCTGCAGCGGACGACCGGTCAGCGATCACGTCGGCAATACATCCAGCGGTATTTTCAGTTTGGCCGCCAGCGCTTGAGCCTCCAGATGCCCGGCAGGCGCCAGCAAGCGCAATGTCGCGCCCGATTGCGACGCCATTTTCTGCGCTTCATTCACCAGGCGCTCGGCCACGCCACGACGACGGGTAATTTTTCGTACACATAATTGGGACAGATGCCAGACATCCGAGTGCCGTTGCAGACGTGCCGCGCCCAAAAGCCGATCGTTGAAGCGGCCAGCGATCAGCGAGCCGTCCAGCAGGCAGGCTTCGATCAGCTGAAAATCTCCGGCAAACGGGGCAAACAGCCAGTCCGGCGCATCGCGGTAGATCTTCTGCAGATCTTGCTGATCCTGATAAGTGGCTTCGTTTAGCGGCTCGACAATGATCGGCATGAGGGCTCCTTCAGTGGTACGAGAACTGACGACATACAAAAGGTGATAGCACTTTGATTTTTCTGTCACGTACAGATGGTAACCTCTGCCGGTTCGTCCGTCCTTCTGCGACGTGATGTCGCACCAAAATGGAGCTTCACCTCAAAAACGGTCATGCGTGCGCATAAAGGCTGGGGGTGAGGAGCGCTGACGAACCATTCTAATAATTGGGGGATACACAATGACCACGAGCATTACGGCGGACGGCCTCAAAGCCGACCAGCCCGCGTTCCTGTCCAAGGAGCGCATCATCGCCAAGCCCGGTTTCAACCGTTGGCTGGTACCACCGGCCGCCCTGGCCATCCACCTGTGCATCGGCATGGCCTACGGCTTTTCGGTGTTCTGGTTGCCACTGTCCAAAGCCCTGGGCGTGACCAAGGCAG
Source organism: Pseudomonas fluorescens (assembly GCF_000968015.1). Taxonomy (GTDB): domain Bacteria; phylum Pseudomonadota; class Gammaproteobacteria; order Pseudomonadales; family Pseudomonadaceae; genus Aquipseudomonas; species Aquipseudomonas fluorescens_W. Next base: position 91,989 of record NZ_LACH01000001.1, on the reverse strand, counting down.
TGGCCTGCGCGCCGGACATGAGCTTCATCTCGCAAGTCTTCTCGTCCCAATGCGACTGGCCGATTTCGATGCTCGGCTGGATCTACACCCTGTTCTTCATTTTCCTCGGTTGCTCGGCCGCCATCTGGGGCGGCTGGCTGGAACACGCCGGGCCGCGCAAGGCTGGCGTTGTATCGGCGCTGTGCTGGTGTGGCGGTCTGCTGATTTCAGCGCTGGGGGTCTATACCCACCAGATATGGCTGATGTGGATCGGCTCCGGGGTCATTGGCGGTATCGGCCTGGGTCTGGGTTACATCTCGCCGGTCTCGACCCTGATCAAGTGGTTCCCGGACAAGCGCGGCATGGCGACCGGCATGGCGATCATGGGTTTCGGCGGTGGCGCGATGGTCGGCGCTCCGCTGGCCGCAGCCTTGATGGGCCACTTCGCTTCGCCAACCAGCGTCGGCGTATGGCAGAGCTTCCTGGTGATGGCCGCGATTTACTTCGTGTTCATGATCGGTGGTGCACTGTCCTACCGCGTTCCGCCAACCGGCTGGAAGCCTGAAGGCTGGACCGCTCCGGCGAAGAAAGCGTCCAACGCGATGATCACCCACCGTCACGTCCACGTGAACGTGGCGTGGAAAACCCCGCAATTCCGTCTGGTGTGGCTGGTGCTATGCCTGAACGTATCGGCGGGTATCGGCATCCTCGGCATGGCTTCGCCGCTGTTGCAGGAAGTATTTGCTGGCACGTTGTTGGGTAACGGCCTGACATTCGGTCAGTTGGACGCTTCGCAACTGGCCTCGATCGCGGCGATTGCTGCCGGTTTCACCGGTTTGCTGAGTCTGTTCAACATCGGTGGCCGCTTCTTCTGGGCCTCGTTCTCGGATTACCTGGGCCGCAAAAACACTTATTTCGTGTTCTTCGCTCTTGGTTTTGCGCTGTACGCGTTGATCCCGAACCTCGGTCACCTGGGCAACGTTGCACTGTTCGTGGCGGCGTTCTGCATCATCCTGTCGATGTACGGCGGTGGTTTTGCGACTGTTCCTGCGTATCTCGCGGACCTGTTCGGTACGCAAATGGTCGGCGCGATCCACGGTCGTCTGCTGACGGCCTGGGCAGCGGCGGGCGTGTTGGGGCCGGTGTTGGTGAACTACCTGCGTGAGTATCAGTTGAGCATCGGCGTTGAACGCGCCGCGGCTTACGACATCACCTTGTACATCCTCGCGGGCCTGCTGGTGCTGGGTTTCATCTGTAACCTGCTGGTGCGTCCGGTGGCTGACAAGTATTTCATGACCGACGCTGAACTGGCCGCCGAACAGGCGCTGGGCCACGACAAGGGCGCTGACAGCAGCACCGTATTGGAGTGGAAAGCGGCTGCGGGTACCAAGCCGTTGGCAGTGGCTGCGTGGCTGGTGGTGGGTATTCCGTTGGCGTGGGGTGTTTGGGTGACGCTGCAGAAGACCGCAGTGTTGTTCCACTAAGCCAGGCAAACGCATCACCCTTGTAGGAGTGAGCCTGCTCGCGATAGCGGTCTGACAGTCGACAGAAATGTTGAATGGGAGGGCCTCATCGCGAGCAGGCTCACTCCTACAGTTGTTTTGGGGTGTCTGAAATGGCTTGTATGGACATGTCTACCCGCGACAGCCGGGGGTTCTATCCGTCAGTGATATCACCTCCCGTGTTTCTGTTTCGCGCCCGCGCCCCTATAATGGTTGCCTTTTTCGCCCAATGATTTTGCGGAGCTGGTGATGGCCGAACGTAAGGCGTCAGTCGAGCGCGACACTCTGGAAACCCAGATCAAAGCCTCGATCAACCTGGATGGCACCGGAAAGGCCCGATTTGATATCGGTGTACCTTTTCTTGAGCACATGCTGGACCAGATCGCCCGTCACGGGCTGATCGACCTGGATATTGTCAGCAAGGGCGACCTGCATATCGACGACCACCACACGGTGGAAGACGTCGGTATCACCCTGGGTCAGGCCTTCGCCAAAGCCATCGGCGACAAGAAAGGCATCCGTCGCTACGGCCATGCCTATGTGCCGCTCGATGAAGCGCTGTCGCGCGTGGTGATCGACTTCTCCGGTCGTCCTGGCCTGCAGATGCATGTCCCCTATACCCGCGCCACCGTCGGCGGCTTCGACGTTGACCTGTTCCAGGAATTCTTCCAGGGCTTCGTCAACCACGCCCTCGTCAGCCTGCACATCGACAACCTGCGTGGCACCAACACCCACCACCAGATCGAAACCGTGTTCAAGGCTTTCGGCCGCGCACTGCGCATGGCGGTAGAGCTGGATGACCGCATGGCCGGTCAGATGCCGTCGACCAAAGGCGTTCTGTAATGCAGACGGTCGCGGTTATCGATTACGGCATGGGCAACCTGCACTCGGTGGCCAAGGCCCTCGAGCACGTCGGTGCCGGCAAGGTCCTGATCACCAGCGATGCCGATGTGATTCGCGAGGCCGACCGGGTGGTATTCCCCGGCGTCGGCGCGATTCGCGATTGCATGGCGGAGATTCGTCGACTGGGCTTCGATTCGCTGGTGCGCGAAGTCAGCCAGGACCGTCCGTTTCTCGGCATTTGCGTCGGCATGCAAGCCTTGCTCGACAGCAGTGAAGAGAACGACGGCGTGGACTGCATCGGCCTGTTTCCGGGTGCGGTGAAGTTCTTTGGCAAAGACCTGCACGAAGATGGCGAACACCTGAAAGTCCCGCACATGGGCTGGAACGAAGTGAAGCAGACGGTGAGTCATCCGCTGTGGCACAACATTCCGGACCTGGCGCGTTTCTATTTCGTGCACAGCTACTACATCGCTGCCGGCAACCCGCGGCAAGTGGTGGGTGGCGGTCACTACGGTGTCGATTTCGCTGCGGCGCTGGCCGATGGCTCGCGTTTCGCCGTGCAGTTCCACCCGGAGAAGAGCCATACCCATGGCCTGCAATTGCTGCAGAACTTCGCCGCGTGGGATGGTCGCTGGTAAATGGCCGTCAAGAAGAAGCCACCGATCCTGACCCTCTCTCCTGAACAGGAGAACGAGGCCAACCAGAAGATCAAACGCTTCATGGAGGATCGCTTCGAACTGGACCTGGGTTCGTTCGAAGCGGCTGAAATCCTTGAGCTGTTTACCCGTGAAATTGCGCCGCACTATTACAACAGGGCGATTTTCGATGTGCAGACGCACCTCAAAGAGAGGTTCGAAAGCATCGAAAGCGACCTGTGGGCGCTCGAGAAAAACTGATTTTCGAGCGAAGCTGAACAATCGAATTTGAAGGTTTGCCAGATGCTGATTATTCCCGCTATCGATCTTAAAGACGGTGCCTGTGTTCGTCTGCGCCAGGGCCGCATGGAAGATTCCACGGTGTTCTCCGATGACCCGGTGAGCATGGCTGCCAAGTGGGTGGAGGGCGGTTGCCGTCGTCTGCATCTGGTCGACCTGAACGGCGCCTTCGAAGGCCAGCCGGTCAACGGCGAAGTGGTCACCGCCATCGCCAAGCGCTACCCGAACCTGCCGATCCAGATCGGCGGCGGTATCCGTTCCCTGGAAACCATCGAGCACTACGTGAAGGCCGGCGTGAGCTACGTGATCATCGGCACCAAAGCCGTGAAAGATCCGGCCTTCGTCGCCGAAGCCTGCCGCGCGTTCCCGGGCAAAGTGATCGTCGGTCTGGATGCCAAAGACGGTTTTGTCGCCACTGACGGCTGGGCTGAAATCAGCACCATTCAGGTGATCGACCTGGCCAGGCAATTCGAAGCTGATGGCGTGTCCGCGATCGTTTATACCGACATCGCCAAAGACGGCATGATGCAGGGCTGCAACGTACCGTTCACCGCTGCGCTGGCCGCCGCGACGAAGATCCCGGTGATTGCCTCCGGTGGCATCCACAACCTGGGTGACATCAAGTCGCTGCTCGACGCGAAAGCACCAGGCATCATCGGCGCGATCACCGGTCGGGCGATCTACGAAGGCACTCTCGATGTCGCTGAAGCGCAAGCTTTCTGCGATTCGTACAAAGGCTGAGGACTGACCATGGCGCTGGCCAAACGCATCATCCCTTGCCTGGACGTGGATAACGGCCGGGTGGTCAAGGGCGTCAAGTTCGAGAACATCCGTGATGCCGGCGACCCGGTGGAAATCGCCCGTCGCTACGACGAGCAGGGTGCCGACGAGATTACTTTTCTCGACATCACCGCCAGCGTCGACGGTCGCGACACCACGCTGCATACCGTCGAGCGCATGGCCAGCCAGGTGTTCATCCCGCTGACCGTGGGCGGCGGCGTGCGTACCGTGCAGGACATTCGCAACCTGCTGAATGCCGGCGCGGACAAGGTTTCGATCAACACTGCTGCGGTATTCAATCCTGAGTTTGTTGGTGAAGCGGCTCAGCATTTCGGTTCGCAGTGCATCGTCGTTGCCATCGACGCGAAGAAAGTTTCCGGTCCGGGCGAGCCCCCTCGCTGGGAAATCTTCACCCACGGCGGTCGCAAGCCTACCGGTCTCGACGCCGTTGAATGGGCGAAGAAGATGGAAGGCCTCGGTGCGGGCGAAATCCTGCTGACCAGCATGGATCAGGACGGCATGAAAAACGGCTTCGACCTGGGCGTTACCCGCGCCATCAGCGATGCGCTGGGTATCCCGGTGATTGCTTCGGGCGGTGTCGGCAACCTGCAGCATTTGGCCGACGGCATCATCGAAGGCCACGCCAGCGCCGTATTGGCGGCGAGTATTTTCCACTTTGGCGAATACACCGTGCAGGAAGCCAAGGCCTACATGGCTCATCGCGGCATCGTGATGCGTTAAACAAACCGATACAGGCCAGTGGACATCATGGCGGGCTCAGGGCACTCTTGGGCACGCCATGGATTTCGGTAGCCAGACATGTTTAAACGCCTTCTTCTTGTCCTCGCCAGCGCTTCTCTATTGCTCGTCAATGGAGCACATGCCGCAGAAAATCCCGACACCGGCCTGGTGTTGCTGACTGAAAATTTCCCTCCGTACAACATGGCGAAGAACGGCAAAAACTTCGCTCAGGACGAAAACATCAATGGCATCGCGGTGGACATCGTCCGCGAGATGTTTAAACGCGCCGACGTCACCTACAGCCTGACGTTGCGTTTTCCTTGGGAGCGAATCTACAAGCTCGCCCTGGAGAAGCCCGGTTACGGCGTATTTGTGATGGCACGGTTGCCGGACCGCGAGAACCTGTTCAAGTGGGTTGGCCCGATCGGGCCGGATGACTGGATCATGCTGGCCAAGGCCGATAGCAAGATCAGCCTCGAGTCGCTGGAGCAGGCGCGCAAATACAAGATTGGTGCGTATAAAGGCGATGCGATTGCCGAGACGTTGGCCAAGCAGGGGTTGAATCCGATAGTCGTGCTGCGGGATCAGGACAACGCGAAGAAGCTGGTCAATGGCCAGATTGATCTGTGGGCCACGGGTGATCCGGCCGGACGTTACCTGGCTCGCCAGGACGGGGTGACCGGGCTCAAGACCGTGCTGCGCTTCAACAGCGCCGAGTTGTACCTGGCATTGAACAAAGACGTGCCGGATGACGTCGTCGCCAAGCTCCAGGCAGCGCTGGATCAACTGCGCAAGGAAGGCGTGGTGGACGACATCATGGCGAAGTATCTGTAACCATCACTTCGATACAACCTGAGACGGAGCCGGTGTCGCGCTCAAGTACACGGCACTTGTAAACACGTTATTCAACATTGCCCTTGTCAGCTGCAGTTCCCCTGAGGCGACGCCGATAATGCACAGTGCATGTGCGCCGCTTTGTGGCCCGATTTCAGTATTGATGTAAGCATCTTCAGCGCTGATGGCGGGGCTGTAATGGTCGGGAGCTTTGCAGTCCCTGGCGTTATGGACCGTTTTGTAGCGATAGAAGGGTGCCTCGAGGGAGAACCTGAAGTCCCATGTAGGCAATACGACCTGCTCACTCGCGTTTTGCGTTCTATGAATGTATGACTTGAGCTTCCAGGGCTCCGTGACAGTCAGCTCGACCGGCTCCAACGAACAGTTCGCCCCATCGCTGGTGAAGACACCGTCAATAAAGCACGTGTGCAGAAAGTTGGCCGGGTAGCTGTAGTTGAAACGGGCGGCCTTGCAAGACGTCGAGTGCTCACAACCAAGCGGCGCTGGGGTGTTGCGCGAGGTCACGACTTTACTGACGATGCCGGTGATTTCATTGGTGCGGCGGTTCAGCATCGGGCTGCCGGAGCTGCCACCGTGAAGGTCGCAGCTGTTTTTCATGGCCAAAGGAAACACCCCGGGGTGATCGATGAACGTTCCGGCGGTTTGTTCAGTGCAGGCACTCAATCGAAGCCCTTGTTCGGTAAAGCCGCTCGGCGCGCCTATGTTAAGCGCAGCATGACTCTCGTCGGTTTGATGGGACGCCAGCTTGAGCGGGTTGACCCCGGCCTGTATCAGCGACGCCAATGTTGCGTTGACCTCCAGTACTGCAAGATCGGTCCCGACCAGACTGCTCCATCGGGCAGTCCGGATGGCGTATCGGCGCTTACGCTGTGGCATGTCATGAAAGTAGTGGAAGGTGATGCTGGCTTTCAAAGGCAGATTAGTCCGTGCCGAACCGTACTGAAACAACACGCAATGACCGCTGGTGAGCAGGTAAGCAGGGCCGGTGGCTCGGCCTTGCCGGTTTCGCGTATCCAGCAGAACGGCGCTGCAGGTCAAGCCCGATTGGAGACTGAGTAGTCCCACGCCGCTCCAGATTTCATAAGAGTGTTCGCTGTTTTGCAGTGCCCTTGACGGTGAGTCGTTGACGGCGCCTTCGCCCAGATCGCGGGCCTGCGCTGCGGAAATAGCCAGCAAGCCAATCAGGCCTGCGAAGCAAAAGAAGCTCAGGTATTTCATGTCCATTCCTTGGTGATGAAATTCAGGGTGAGCGCTATCGTGGCACGCGGCGGTGTACCGGCAGGTATAAATAGTTATCGCGAAATGGAGTGGGCTGCGAGCAATTACCGGGCGGTCGGGAGGCGGTACTGGCCATCCTTGCCGTGCGCTGCCGTTGCACGATTGCCGCGCACGCTGATCATCTGTTTGATGTCGATCCACTCAATGCCCTGAGCCTTGAGCTTGGGTAGTTCACGTTCAAGTACCGCCAATGTCTGCGGATACGGATGCCCGATCATCACCGCAGAGCCCTGTTTGCGCGCCAGGCTGATCGCCGTCTGTAGCTGAGTAAGGATCGCGGCTTCAGTGGGCTCGTCATCCAGGAACACATCCCGCGAAACGCTCGCCAAACCAATCTTCTGCGCCTCGGCGGCCGCCACGGTTTGCGCACTGGTGCGGCTGTCGACGAAGAACTTGTGTCGGCGCTGCAAGTCCGCCATCAGCCAGGCCATGGCCGGTTGCTGAACGGTCATGCGGCTGCCCATGTGGTTGTTGATACCAGCGGTATACGGCACAACGTGGAACGCCGCGATCAGGCGCTTTTCGAGCTCTTCGATGGGCAAATCGGGGTGCCAGGCAAACGGGCCGGTGGCCGGGTCCATGGGCATGTGCAGGATGACAATCTTGCCGGCGCGATGGGCCTCGCGGGCGAATTCGGTGGCGTGGGGTGTATCGGGCATGATCGCCGTGGTGACCGGGCCGGGCAGGGCCAGCACGCGGCGATCCCGCGGCAGGTTCTGCCCCAGGTCATCGATGATCAGGCTCAGATAGGCCTTTTGCGGTGCCGTCGCGACGGGCGATGCGTGAGCAACACCCGCCAGACAGCACAACAAGCCGAGGATTAACCGCAGGCGCATCTCAGCGGCCGGAGGTGATGCTCAACCCTTTGAGCAGGCTCAAGGCCTGGGCCAATTGGTAATCATCATCCTGCGGCATCGCTTTGGCTTTGCCGCTGGAACCGGTCGGTTTGTCGGCGCCGCCGTTGCCATTGCCCAGGTGACCTTGCAGATCGGCTTCCTTGAAGTACTCGCCGTCCGCCTCGTTGGTGATCTTGGCCTTGCGCACTTCGATGTCCGGGACGATGCCCTGAGCCTGGATCGAGCGGCCGTTCGGCGTGTAATACAGCGCCGTGGTGATCTTCAGTGCGCGGTCGTTGTTCAGCGGCAGCACGGTTTGTACCGAGCCCTTGCCGAAACTGGTGGTGCCCATGACCACTGCGCGTTTCTGATCCTGCAAGGCGCCGGCGACAATTTCCGAGGCCGAGGCGCTGCCGCCGTTGATCAGTGCGACCATTGGCACGGCTTCGCTTTCGTCCTTGCCGGTGGCGGAGAAGCGCAGTTCGGAGTTGGCGATACGGCCCTTGGTGTAAACGATCAGGCCCTTGGTGATGAAGTGGTCGACCACTTCCACCGCCGCTTGCAGCACGCCGCCCGGGTTGTTACGCAGGTCGAGGATGATGCCTTTGAGCTTCTTGCCGTTGTCCTTGCGCAGCTTGGCCAGGGCCTTGGAAACTTCGTCGCCGGTCTTGACCTGGAACTGGGTGATGCGGATGTAGCCGTAGCCGGATTCCAGCAGCTGGCTCTTCACGCTCTTCACTTGAATGATGGCACGGGCCAGGGTCACGTCAAACGGTGTACCGCCGTCGCGCACCAGGGTCAGGGTGATTTTCTGGCCGATCTTGCCGCGCATCTTGTCGACGGCTTCGGTCATGCTCTGGCCGCGAGTCGGCTGGCCGTTGATCTTGACGATGAAGTCGCCAGCCTGAATGCCAGCCTTGGAGGCCGGGGTGTCATCGATTGGCGAAACCACCTTGATGAAACCGTCTTCGGCGCCCACTTCGATGCCCAGGCCGCCGAATTCGCCGCTGGTGCTTTCCTGCAATTCAGCGAAGTCTTCCGGGCCCAGGTAGGCGGAGTGGGGGTCGAGGTTGCTGAGCATGCCCTTGATGGCGTTTTCCAGCAGGGTCTTGTCGTCCACCGGTTCGACATAGGCTGCCTTGATCCGATCCATGACCTCGGCAAAGGTGCGCAACTCTTCCAGCGGCAATGGCGCCTTGGTGGTCGCAGCAGTGCCCGCAGGCGCGACGGCCGGAGCAGGTTGAGCGGCGAACGCCAGAGGCGCGCCGATCACCAGGGCGATCGTCAGGGCCAGCGAGGTAAGGCGAGACAGATGCAGCATGTCGAACGAACTCCTGAAGTAGATGGCGTACTTATCCTTGCGCACGACACCATTGCGCCGGATCACTCGGGTGACCCTGCTGACGAATAGCGAAATACAGCGCTGGCGTGTCCTGCCCGCCACTGTTGCCGACAGTGGAGATGGACTCACCGGCTTTTACCACGTCACCCGCAGACTTGAGCAGCGTCTGGTTGTGACCATAAAGACTCAAAAAACCGTTGCCGTGGTCGAGAATCACCAGCAGCCCGGCGCCACGCAACCAGTCGGCGAACACCACGCGACCGCCATGCACGGCGTGCACCTGGCTGCCGGCGGAGGCGCTGATCATCACGCCGTCCCACTTGGTGCGGGCGTCGTCGCCACGGGTTTCGCCAAAGCGTGCCAGCAGTCGACCATCAACGGGCCACGGAAGTTTTCCCCGGCTTGAAGCAAAGGGGCCGCCAAAGGTCTCGCCTGAACTTGAAACCAGCGCGCCAGGTGTCGATTTAACGGGATTGCGTGGGGCGTCAGTGGCGTCAGCATCTGCTGCAGCCTGAGCCTCACGTAAACGCTTTTTTTCGGCTTCCTGCTGGGCGATCAGCGCTTTTTGCCGCGCTTCTTCTGCCTCACGGGCCTGACGGGCCAGGGTTTCTTCAATGGTTTTAAGGACTTTAGACAGGTCTGCCTGATCCTGCTCGCGGGCTGCCAGTTTCTGATCGCGAGCCTTCACGTCGTCGCTGAGCTTGGCCAGGACTTGCTGACGCTCCTTGCGGACTTTGTCGAGTTCGTCGCGCTGGCTGTCGAGGCTGCTTTTCTGCACCAGCAATTGCGCCTGTTGCATGGCGATGTCTTTTTCGACATTGGCCAGTTGGCGCAGGGTTTCGTTGAAATTCTTCAGCTGCTCCAGGCGGGCCTGGCTCAGGTAGTCGTAATAGGTGAGGGTGCGGGCGAATTTTTCCGGATTCTGCTGGTTGAGCAGCAGCTTCAAGTACTCCTGGCGGCCGTTCTGATAGGCCGCGCGGGCCTGAATGGCGATCAGTCGCTGCTGTTCAATGCGCGCGCTCTGGAGTTTTTTTTTCTCGGTATCGAGTCGCTGCAGCTCGGATTCGCTTTTCTTCAGCTCTTTTTGCAGGGCTTCGACCTGCTTCTCAAGCTTGCCCATCTCGGTCTCGGTGCCTTTGAGGTCTTTCTGCACACCGGATTTTTCTTCCTGGAGCTTGCCCAGCAGTTTTTTCAGCTCGGCAATGTCCTGACGCGTGGCGTCCAACTGTTGTTGGGTTTGCGCGCGCTCGTCAGCAAAGGCCGGTTGGAGCAGGCATGTCAGAGCAAGGGCTATCAGGACGCGAAGCATAGAGGCGGGCGGCACCAGGGAAAGGGACAGCCTAGTATGCCCGCCAAGCGCTGCAAAAAAAACGCCCAATTGGGGCTGCGTGATGACTGGACCCAAAAACACCCACAAACCAATGTGGGAGCAGCCGGTCGACGCTCGATTGCTCGCGATGGCGGCCTGACATTCAACATAGTTGTTGGCTGTTAGATTGCTATCGCGAGCAGGCTCGCTCCCACAGGGTTTGGTGGTGTTTGGAAGGGCGAGTTACACCAGAATCGACGTGCCGGTCATCTCGGCCGGTTTCTCCAGGCCCATCAACATCAGCATGGTCGGTGCCACATCCGCCAGCACGCCGCCGTCGCGAACCTTGAAGTCACGCTTGCCGACATAGATGAACGGCACCGGTTCGGTGGTGTGGGCGGTATGCGCCTGGCCAGTGGATTCGTCAGACATTTGCTCGACGTTGCCGTGGTCGGCAGTGATCAGCGCTTCGCCGCCGACTTTTTCCAGCGCATCGACGATGCGACCGACACACAGGTCGAGGCATTCAACGGCTTTGACGGCCGCGTCGAACACGCCGCTATGGCCGACCATGTCGCCGTTGGCGTAGTTGACCACGATCACGTCGTAACGCTGGTTTTCGATGGCATCGACGATGCGGTCGGTGACTTCCGGGGCGCTCATCTCCGGCTGCAAGTCATAAGTGGCGACTTTTGGCGACGGGATCAGGATGCGTTCTTCACCCGGGAACGGTTCTTCGCGGCCGCCGGAGAAGAAGAAGGTTACGTGGGCGTATTTCTCGGTTTCGGCAATGCGCAGCTGGGTCTTGCCGTTTTTCGCCAGGTAGTCGCCCAGCACGTTATCCAGGCTGCCTGCGGCGAAGGCCGATGGCGCAGGAATGCTGGCGGCGTATTGGGTCAGCATGACGAAGCCGGCCAGTTTCGGCTGGCGGGCACGTTCGAATTCCTTGAAATCGTCTTCGACGAATACGCGGGTCAGTTCACGGGCGCGGTCGGCGCGGAAGTTCATGAACACCACGGCGTCGCCATCTTCGACTTTCACCGGCTCGCCGATGGAGGTGGCTTTGACGAACTCGTCGCTTTCGCCACGTTCGTACGCGGCTTGCAGGCCTTCCTGAGCGGTGGCGGCGTTGAATTCGCCGTTGCCATCGACAATCAGGTTGTAAGCCTGGGACACGCGGTCCCAACGATTGTCGCGGTCCATGGCGAAGTAGCGGCCAACAATGCTGGCGATCCGGCCTTTGCCGAGGGCCTGGAAGGCCGCATCCAGCAGTTCGATGGACGACTGAGCGCTTTTCGGCGGCGTGTCGCGACCATCAAGGAAGGCGTGCAGATAGATTTTTTCGGCGCCGCGCTTGAAAGCCAGTTCAGCCATGGCAACCAGGTGGTCCTGGTGGCTGTGAACGCCGCCATCGGACAGCAGGCCCATGAAATGCACAGCTTTGCCGGCAGCGACGGCTTTATCCACTGCGGCGCAGATAGTCGGGTTCTCGAAGAACTCGCCGTCGCGGATCGATTTGGTCACGCGCGTGAAGTCCTGGTACACCACGCGGCCGGCGCCGAGGTTCATGTGGCCGACTTCGGAGTTGCCCATCTGGCCATCCGGCAAGCCGACGTCCATGCCGCTGCCCGAGATCAGGCCGTTCGGCACGGTGGCCCACAGACGATCCAGTACGGGCTTCTTCGCCGCAAAGATAGCGTTGGATTCAGGGCTCTCACTGTGACCGAAGCCGTCGAGAATAATCAGGACCAAAGGTTTAGGCGTGGTAGTCATGGATTCCACTCGTGGCTGAATTAAAAGAGGGCGATGGAAAAGGGAGTGGCAGTTTAAAGCGAAGTTCCGGCCGCGTCACCGCCGGACGGGGTTTGGCCCACCATAGTGGCTGTGTATACTGGCCGACATTTTAACGCCCTGGAACCTCCTTCGATGGTTGCTCACCTGATTGAATTTGCCACTAACCACTATCTGCTCGTCGGTATCTTCGTCGTACTGCTGGCGTTGCTGATCGCTTATCAGATGCAAGGCGGCGGCCGCAGCCTGAGCACCGGTGAACTGACCGGGCTGGTCAACAAGGACGCGGGCGTTGTGATCGACATTCGTTCGACCAAAGACTTCGCCGCCGGTCACATTGTTGGCGCGGTGAACATTCCTCACGACAAACTGGCTGCTCGCGTCGGCGAACTGGAAAAGCACAAGGCCAAGACCATCATCCTGGTCGATGCCATGGGCCAGACAGCCGGCACGCATGCCCGCGAACTGATGAAGTCCGGCTTCACCGCCGCCAAGCTCTCCGGCGGTATTTCCAGCTGGAAAGGCGACAACCTGCCGCTGGTGAAGTGATATGAGCAACGTCGTCGTCTATTCCAGCGATTACTGCCCTTACTGTTCGCGAGCCAAGTACCTGCTTGAGAACAAAGGCGTGGCCTTCGAAGAGATCAAGGTCGATGGCAAGCCGCAGGTGCGTGCCGCCATGGCTCAGAAGGCCGGACGTACGTCCGTGCCGCAGATCTGGATCGGCAGCACCCACGTGGGTGGTTGTGATGATTTGTTTGCCCTTGAGCGCGCCGGCAAGCTCGACGCCATGCTCAAGGCCTGAATGCGTTCCCTATAAGACCCCAAGATCAGAAAGGATCTGAGATGACTGACCAACAGAACACTGCCGCTAGCGAAGAAGAAACCGCACCGCAATTCTCCTTGCAGCGCATCTACGTACGTGACTTGTCCTTTGAAGCCCCGAAAAGCCCGGCCATCTTCCGCCAGCAGTGGGAACCGAGCGTCGGTCTGGATCTGAACACCCGTCAAAAGGCGCTGGAAGGCGACTTCCACGAAGTCGTTCTGACGTTGTCCGTTACCGTGAAAAACGGTGAAGAAGTGGCGTTCATTGCTGAAGTGCAACAGGCCGGTATCTTCCTGATCAAGAACCTCGACGACGCTTCGATGAGCCACACCCTCGGCGCGTTCTGCCCGAACATCCTGTTCCCGTACGCTCGCGAAACCCTGGACAGCCTGGTGACCCGTGGTTCGTTCCCGGCCCTGATGCTGGCCCCGGTGAACTTCGACGCGCTGTACGCACAAGAACTGCAACGCATGCAGGCGGCTGGCGAAACTCCAACCGTACAATAAGCGGTCCAATGTGGGAGCGAGCTTGCTCGCGATGAGGTCATCAGCTTCAACATTAATGTTGACTGACACACCGCCATCGCGAGCAAGCTCGCTCCCACATTTTTTTATGCCGCGTTATTTGAACCCGAGCTGGCGCCAGCCTTCGTACACGGCGACCGCCACGGTGTTCGACAGGTTCAGACTGCGGCAGCCTTCTCGCATCGGCAGGCGCAGGCGTTGTTCGCTGGGCAGCGCATCGAGCACTTCCGCTGGCAAACCACGGCTTTCCGGGCCGAACAGGAACGCATCGCCCTCGGCGAAGCTGGCATCGTGGAACGGCCGCGAGCCCTTGGTGGTGAAGGCGAACAACCGAGGATGACCGAGGCTTTCCAGACAGCTGGCGAGGTCTGCGTGGCGTTGCAGGGTGGCATACTCGTGGTAATCGAGGCCGGCCCGGCGCAGACGCTTGTCGTCCATCTCGAAGCCCAGCGGTTCGATCAAATGCAGGTGGCAGCCACTGTTGGCGCACAGCCTGATAACGTTGCCGGTATTCGGCGGAATTTCTGGTTGGAAAAGGATGACGTGAAACATGCACGGCTCCGAAGGTAAAGATGAACGGCATTCTACGCCTGAAGCTGACCCGCGTTCGAAGCTATTCCCACGAGTGATGGCTTCGCTGGCGATTGTCGGGGTGATGGTGGGGCTGATGATCGGTCGCCTGACCACGCCCGACCCCAGCGAACTGCAGCAGGTCGAGGTGACGAACGACGGGCTGGTGGTGTGGTTCAACAACGAACCCAAGGCTCACGGCGAGTTCGTCGACGGTAGCCTCGCGCTGTTGTTCGAGGCTGAAGGCAAGGCGCAGAAAGGTCAGCTCAAAATCAACGACAAGAGCGTGAACTGGCGCGTGCGTTTGAGTGATGGGGGGTTGTTGCTGACGGTGGTGGCGGCTCGGCCACTGCAGGGCGAGTGGGCCGGTAGCGAGGTCGATGACCGCTGGCGGCTGGAGATCCATCTCCGAGAGCAATAAAAGAGGGAATCCCCGGCCTGCCTGTACCAAGGTCCCCAAAACGGCAGGGCTCGCGCATTGCGTCGTGAGCCCGGTGTAAAGAAGGAACCCCTGACCTGCCTGTATCAAGGGCCCCAAAACTGCTTGGGCTCGTCGCTTGTGCGGTGTGAGCCCGATGTAAAGAGGGGAATCCCCGGCCTGCCTGTACCAAGGTCCCCGAAACCGGGTAGTGAACTGAATCACTGAATGGACTATTGCAGGGGGCGTGCCAGGTTTTAACAAGTTGAAACAGAATGTCGCGCTGAAACGTCGAAAGCCCCGTATTCCGGGGCTTTCGTGTTTTTTCGGTAGGGGTTCGATTGCGAACTCAGGCGGGATTTCGGATCTGTTGCCGTGCGCGATTGCGGTTCACGGTGCATTCAGTCGGTGCACGATGGCCCCGAAAGCATCGCGAGCAGGCTCACTCCCACAAGGTTTAGCGGTGTTCACGCCATTGTGAAAACACCCAAAGTCCACTGTGGGAGCGAGCCTGCTCGCGATTGGATGTAACTGTCAGCGACGAGCTAAAGGCTGCTTAACCCTCTTCCCCTTCATCATCATCCCCACCATCAACCTTCATCCCCAATTCCTTGATCTTGCGCGTCAGGGTATTGCGCCCCCAGCCCAGCAAAACCGCGGCATCGCGGCGGCGGCCGGCGGTGTGTTTGAGGGCGGTTTCGATCATGATCCGCTCGAACGCCGGTACAGCGCTGTCGAGCAGGCTCGACTGACCGCGAGCCAACGCCTGATCGGCCCACTGGCGCAGCGCTTGCTCCCAGTTGGTCACCGGTGCCGAATCCTGCGGCAGGTTCAGCAGCTCCGGCGGCAGGTCGCTGATGTGCACTTCGCGGCCCGAAGCCATCACCGTGATCCAGCGGCAGGTGTTCTCCAGCTGACGCACGTTGCCGCCCCACGGCAGGTTCTTCAGGTATTCCTCGGTTTCGCTTTTCAGCAGCTTCGGCTCCACCGCCAGTTCTTGCGCGGCGCGGCTGAGGAAATGCTTGGCCAGGGTCGGGATGTCTTCGCGACGGTCCGACAGCCGTGGAATATGGATGCGGATCACGTTGAGGCGGTGGAACAAGTCCTCACGAAATTTCCCGGCGTGCACCAGGGTTTCCAGATTCTGGTGAGTCGCGGCGATGATTCGCACATCGACCTTCACCGGCACATGGCCGCCGACGCGATAGAACTCACCGTCCGCCAATACTCGCAGCAAACGAGTCTGGGTGTCTGCCGGCATGTCGCCAATTTCATCGAGGAACAGCGTGCCGCCGTCAGCCTGCTCAAAGCGCCCGCGACGCAGGTTGGCGGCGCCGGTGAACGCGCCTTTCTCATGGCCGAACAACTCGGATTCCATCAGGTCTTTCGGGATCGCCGCCATGTTCAGCGCAATGAACGGAGAAGCCGCCCGTGGACTGTGACGGTGCAGGGCATGCGCCACCAGTTCTTTACCGGTACCGGATTCGCCGTTGATCAGCACGGTGATGTTGGAGTGGCTCAAGCGTCCGATGGCGCGAAACACTTCCTGCATCGCCGGCGCTTCACCGATGATTTCTGGCGTACGCGTCAGGGCGACCGGGACTTCCAGGCCTTGCTGTTCCTGGGCGTGCTGATTGGCGCGTTTGACCAGCGACACCGCTTCGTCGACGTCGAACGGCTTGGGCAGGTATTCAAACGCGCCGCCCTGATAGGACGCGACAGCGCTGTCCAGATCGGAGTGAGCGGTCATGATGATGACCGGCAGCCGTGGGTGTTGTTCGCGAATCCGCGCCAGAAGGTCCAGGCCACTGGCACCCGGCATGCGGATGTCGGAGATGATCACGTCCGGCTGCTGGCGCGCCAGGCGGCTCATCACGCCATCGGCGCTGTCGAAGCTTTGCGTGGTCATGCCTTCTTGCTGCAAGGCTTTTTCCAGGACCCAACGGATAGAACGGTCGTCATCGACGATCCACACGGTTTCACTACGGCTCATGTCGATGTGGCTCCTTGTTCCAGTGGCAGAAAGATCGAGAAGGTGGTGTGGCCTGGATGGCTGTCACATTCGATCAGGCCCTGGTGCTGGCTGATGATGTTCTGGGTAATGGCCAGGCCCAGCCCGGTACCGTCCGGACGGCCGCTGACCATGGGAAAGAAGATGGTTTCTTGCAACTCCGCGGGAATGCCCGGGCCGTTGTCGATGATTTCGATCTTGGTCACCAGTCGATGGCGCACGTGGCCGATGGTGAACTGGCGCATGGCGCGGGTACGCAGGCTGATGCGGCCAAGTCGCAGCTCGTTCTGGGTGCTGATGGCCTGCATCGCATTGCGCACGATGTTCAGCACGGCCTGAATCATCTGTTCACGGTCGATCAACACGTCGGGAATGCTTGGGTCGTAGTCGCGCACCAAAGTGATGCAACCCTGGCTTTCGGCCTCCACCAGATGACAAACGCGTTCCAGAACTTCGTGGACGTTGCACATCGCCAGCGACGGCAGCTTGTTGGAGCCGAGCATGCGATCGACCAGATTGCGCAGGCGGTCGGCCTCTTCAATGATCACGTTGGTGTAGTCGCGCAGGCTTTCTTCCGGCAGTTCGCGGGCGAGCAATTGCGCCGCGCCGCGTATCCCGCCGAGAGGGTTCTTGATTTCGTGAGCTAGGCCGCGCACCAGCATCTTGCTGGTTTCCTGCTTCGATAGTTGCGCCTCTTCCTTGGTGATTCGCAGCAAGCGGTCACGAGGGTGGACTTCCAGCAGCAGCATCGTGGCACCGTTGGCCAGGATGGGCGTTACCGCGTAGTCGACGGTCAGCGTCTGGCCGGTGAGGGCGGTGAGCATCGCTTCGCGCTTGGTGAACGGATGCGCCTGCTGAACCGCTTGGCGCAGGGAGTTCAGCGCCTCGGTAGATTCGGTGAACAACTCACTGATGAACTGCCCATGGCTACGCTGACCGCTGATGGCCAGTAGCATCTCCGCCGCCGGGTTCATGTACTCGAGGCGCAGTTCAGCGTCGAGCAGAATGGTGGCGGTGGTCAGGTTGTCGAGTAGCAATCGATGCAGTGCGTCGCTAATGGTCATCAGGACCTCTTTTGGAGCAGGGCGCGCGCATGAATACAGCGCTGATGCAGGGAAAATGCAAAAACCAAACCAAGGCTCCGAAAAGAAGCGTTTAAGGCCTGAAACGGGCGTTTGACGCTCGTTTGCGTGGCGTTCTGCCAGCGTTGACGGGAACTTTCGAACCAAAATGGGTTGGTATGTGGGTACGGTGCAACTAATCGCACCAATATAGTGCGCAAAGCTGAATGGCGTTAGAAGAAGCGCAGGAAGGGATTTTTTTCTTCTGGTGGTTTGTCTTTGAGCGGACATTCCGGCCGTTGGCCGTAATCGGGGAGGGCGCAGGGTTTGACCTGACGCTTCTGTGCGAGGGAGATGCGCAGCATGTGGAACGGCTGGTTGGCGGTGCGCTCGACCGTGCGGCCCTGCTCGTCGAGGATTTCCACGGAGAGGTTATGGCTGCCGCGATCGATATTGCTCAGGGCGAATACCGGGCTCAGGCCGGGCGCTGCGGTGGGTTGGCCGTCAAGTAGCAGTTGGTAGCGATGGCCTCGTTGCAGGCCGGGCTCGCTGGTGACGCTGACGATAATCTCGCCAGCACTGCTGCGCACCGTGGCGTCTGGCTCCGGCACCAGTACTCTCAACATGTCGTAGTGGAACAGTGGTTTTGTTTCGGTCTTCTTTCCAGCATTCGCCGGTGCTGCGCCGCCAGGGTTGGCGGACATGCGATTACCCGGCGCCATCGGCACGCGCTTGGCATTGCCGGAGCCCGGCTGGTCGGTGTAGACCCGATTGCCCTGGGCGTCGATGTAGGTGAACACCTCGGCCGTCACCGGCAGGGCGATCAAGCAGGTGATCAGCAGCCACAGCCTCACGGCTTATGCACCCGTTGTACGGTGAACGTCACGGTGGGACTTTGCTGCACGATGTTCTCTCCATCGATCACCTGCACCGCAAGGCTGTGTGTGCCGCGATCAATATTGAGCAGTTGCAGGATCGGCACGTTGCTCGGCTGGCCGTAAGGTTGATCGTCCAGCAACAGCCTGAACAGATGAGGGCCTTGCAGGCGGGGTTTGATCAGAACGTTGACGGTGAAGGTGCCGTTGTTGGCACGCAGGGCTTCGGTGGTGGGTAAGTTTGTCAACTCCAGCACCTCGTAAGCGCTACGCGGCTGTTCGCGGCTGGTGGCTTCGACAGGTGGCGCAGAAGGGGCTTGGGGCTCAACCCTGTTAAGCGGTGGCAACTCGACCGGCTGAGCCTTCACGCCATCGGGCGGTTGATTGCTGTAGGCGGTGTTGCCGTCGGCGTCGGTGTACTTATAGATCTGCGCGACGGCGGGCAGGGTGATCAACAGCAAAATCAGTAGAAAACCACGACCCATAAAATTGACCGGAAGCGAAGGCGTTGGGTTGCAGCATAGGTCAGAGGGTGGCTATTGACCCAGCTCGTTAACATTTGGGCATGAATTGCAGAGATCTCCCAGGCGCCACAAAACCCTTGTAGGAGTGAGCCTGCTCGCGATAGCGATCGATCATTCAACATTGATATTGACTGACCTGGCGCCTTCGCGAGCAGGCTCGCTCCTACATGGAAACTGCGGTGATCGCTAAATCGTGCCCACAAAAAAGGCCTCCCGAAGGAGGCCTCTTTTTTGTCACGCCGCTTGCGCAGGCGCTACCCGGATTAGCAGCTGTAGTACAGCTCGTATTCCAGTGGGTGTACGAAGGTGCGTACTTTGATTTCTTCTTCGCTTTTCAGGGCGATGTAAGCGTCGATGAAGTCGTCGCTGAAAACGCCGCCTTTGGTCAGGAACGCACGACCTTTGTCCAGCTCTTCCAGGGCTTCTTTCAGGCTGCCGCAAACTTGTGGGATCTCTTTCGCCTCTTCAGGCGGCAGGTCATACAGGTTTTTGTCAGCAGCATCGCCAGGGTGGATCTTGTTCTGGATACCGTCCAGGCCGGCCATTACCAGGGCAGCGAAGGCCAGGTACGGGTTGGCTGCTGGATCCGGGAAGCGAGCTTCGATACGGCGAGCGCGAGGGCTGGACACGTAAGGAATACGGATCGACGCGGAACGGTTGCGAGCCGAGTAGGCCAGCATTACCGGAGCTTCGAAACCTGGGACCAGACGCTTGTAAGAGTTGGTCGACGGGTTGGTGAAGCCGTTCAGTGCCTTACCGTGCTTGATGATGCCGCCGATGAAGTACAGAGCGGTGTCGGACAGGCCGGCGTAGCCTTCGCCAGCGAAGGTGTTCTTGCCATCTTTGGCGATGGACAGGTGAACGTGCATACCCGAACCGTTGTCGCCGTACAGCGGCTTAGGCATGAAGGTCGCGGTGCGGCCGTATGCATCAGCAACGTTGTGTACGCAGTACTTCAGGGTTTGAACTTCGTCAGCCTTGGCAACCAGGGTGTTGAACTTCACGCCGATTTCGTTCTGGCCAGCAGTTGCCACTTCGTGGTGGTGAACTTCGATGACCAGGCCCATTTCTTCCATGGCGTTGCACATGGAGGTACGGATTTCGTGGTCGTGGTCGAACGGCGGAACCGGGAAGTAGCCGCCTTTGACGCCTGGACGGTGGCCTTTGTTGCCGCCTTCCACGTCCTGGTCGGACATCCACGAACCTTGTTCGGAGTAGATCTTGAACATCGAGCCAGAGATATCGGACTTGAACTTCACTTGGTCGAAGATGAAGAATTCAGGCTCTGGACCAACAAATACGGTGTCGCCGATACCGGTCGACTTCAGGTATTCCTCGGCACGTTTGGCGATCGCACGTGGGTCACGGTCGTAGCCTTGCATGGTCGAAGGCTCGATCACGTCGCAAACCAGGATCAGGGTTGGCTCTTCGGTGAACGGGTCGAGAACGGCAGTGCTGTCGTCCGGCATCAGGATCATGTCGGAGGCTTCGATGCCTTTCCAGCCAGCGATGGAGGAACCGTCGAACATTTTGCCTTCTTCGAAGAAAGCTTCATCCAGCGCGTCGCGAGCCGGCATGGTCACGTGGTGCTGAGTGCCTTTGGTGTCCGTGAAGCGCAGATCAATCCACTTGACGTCATGATCTTTGATGAGTTGAACCGACTTCGACATAGTGTCCTCCGGGTGGCTTCGGGCTTAAGTAGTGGATGCCCTTAGAATGTGGGTGATGCCGGCGCGAATACTCTGCCAAGGCAACCTGCCTCACAAGGGAGCAAATTGCATGCCAGTGCCCCACCATGGGTTTTTTGCCCCAAATTCACGCTTATAAAGGTGCAAACCGGAGCAAAGCTGGAAATAGCGCCCCGTAATGTAGCGTCAAATCCAACAAATGACCCGTTTTGGTGCGCGCAAAACCTTCTGTACATTAACTGGTTAAACCTTGAGCAATTTCCGCTATAATCCGCGCCCCCCTTTTTCGGCTGGCCCAGCGCGCGCTGTTTTCATGAAACTAATCGTAAAAGTCTTCCCCGAGATCACCATCAAGAGCCGCCCGGTACGGATGCGTTTCATCCGCCAATTGGCTAAAAACATCCGTACCGTGCTCCGCGACCTGGACCCGGCTGTGGTGGTGAACGGTGTGTGGGACAATCTCGAGCTGGAAACCCGCGTCAGCGAGCCCAAAGCCCTGAAGGAGATGACCGAGCGCCTGAGCTGCATGCCGGGCATCGCGCATTTCCTGCAAGTCGACGAATACCCGCTGGGCGACTTCGATGACATCGTCGCCAAGTGCAAGCAGCACTTCGGTGATGCATTGGCCGGGAAGATCTTTTCGGTGCGCTGCAAGCGTGCCGGCAAGCATGAATTCAGCTCGATGGACGTCGAGAAATACGTCGGCAGTCAACTGCGTCGTCAGTGCGGCGCCGCCGGAATCTCGCTGAAAACGCCTGCAATCGAAGTTCGCATCGAAATTCGCGACAAACGGTTGTTTGTGATCCACAGCCAGCACAACAGCATCGGCGGTTATCCGCTGGGTGCCCTGGAACAGACGCTTGTGCTGATGTCCGGTGGCTTCGATTCCACCGTCGCCGCTTACCAGATCATGCGCCGCGGGCTGATGAGCCATTTCTGCTTCTTCAATCTGGGCGGACGAGCCCATGAACTGGGCGTCATGGAAGTCGCGCACTTCATCTGGAAGAAGTACGGCAGCTCCCAACGCGTGTTATTTGTGAGTGTACCGTTCGAGGAAGTACTGGGAGAAATTCTCGGGAAAGTCGATAACAGTCATATGGGCGTAGTTTTGAAGCGTATGATGTTGCGCGCTGCTTCCCGTATTGCCGATCGGCTGGACATCGAAGCGCTGGTCACCGGCGAAGCGATTTCCCAGGTGTCGAGCCAGACGCTGCCGAACCTGTCCGTGATCGACTGCGTGACCGATAAGCTGGTCTTGCGTCCGCTGATCGCCAGTCACAAGCAGGACATCATCGACCTGGCCAACGAAATCGGTACTGCCGACTTCGCCAAGCACATGCCGGAATACTGCGGGGTCATCTCGGTGAACCCCAAGACCCACGCCAAGCGTCCACGCGTGGAGTACGAAGAACAACAGTTCGACATGGCAGTACTTGAGCGTGCGCTCGAGAACGCCAAACTGGTGCCGATCGATCGCGTGATCGACGAATTGGGCCAGGACTTGCAGATCGAAGAAGTCAGTGAAGCGCTGGCTGGTCAGATCGTCATCGACATCCGTCATCCGGATGCCGCTGAAGATGACCCGCTGGACTTGGCTGGCATTGAGGTACAAGCGATGCCGTTTTATGCATTGAACGCTCGTTTCAAGGAACTGGACCCTACTCGCCAGTACCTGCTGTATTGCGACAAAGGCGTGATGAGTCGCCTGCATGCCCACCATTTGCTCAGTGAGGGGCATGCCAATGTGCGCGTTTATCGACCGAGCTAAGAGCCCGGGGCTGTATGCCTGTGGCCTGCGTCACCGGCCCCCCGACTCTGCCGTCAAGCTGTAACGGCAAGGCCTGACTCTACTGTAAATCGCTGCCAAGACTTGTCAGCACACCGAATCCTCTGATCGAGATACACAAGTGATCGAAAATCTACGCAACATCGCCATCATTGCTCACGTTGACCATGGTAAGACCACCCTGGTAGACAAACTCTTGCGTCAATCCGGCACCCTGGAGCGCAACGAGCTCAACGACGAGCGCGTGATGGACTCCAACGACCAGGAGAAAGAACGCGGTATTACCATTCTGGCGAAAAACACCGCCATCAACTGGAACGGCCACCACATCAACATCGTGGACACCCCGGGCCACGCCGACTTCGGCGGCGAAGTTGAACGTGTAATGTCGATGGTTGACTCCGTTCTGCTGCTGGTTGACGCTCAAGACGGCCCTATGCCGCAAACCCGTTTCGTGACCAAGAAGGCTTTCGAAGCCGGCCTGCGTCCAATCGTGGTCATCAACAAGGTTGACCGTCCAGGCGCGCGTCCGGACTGGGTTCTGGACCAGATCTTCGACCTGTTCGACAACCTGGGTGCTACCGAAGAACAGCTGGACTTCAAAGTCGTCTACGCCTCGGCCCTGAACGGTATTGCCGGTCTGGAACACACCGACATGGCTGAAGACATGACCCCGCTGTACCAGTCGATCATCGACAACGTACCTGCGCCGAAAGTCGACCGTGACGGTCCGTTCCAGATGCAAATCTCCGCTCTGGACTACAACAGCTTCCTGGGTGTTATCGGCGTTGGCCGTATCGCTCGTGGTCGCATCAAGCCGAACACTCCGGTTGTCGCTATCGACGCCGACGGCAAGAAGCGTACCGGTCGTATCCTGAAGCTGATGGGTCACCACGGTCTGCACCGTATCGACGTTGAAGAAGCAGCTGCCGGCGACATCGTCTGCATCAGCGGCTTCGACCAGCTGTTCATCTCCGACACTCTGTGCGACCCACTGAACGTCGAAGCGATGAAGCCGCTGACCGTTGACGAACCAACCGTTTCCATGACCTTCCAGGTAAACGACTCGCCTTTCTGCGGTAAAGAAGGCAAGTTCGTCACCAGCCGTAACATCAAGGAACGTCTGGACAAAGAACTGCTCTACAACGTTGCCCTGCGCGTTGAAGAAGGCGACACCGCCGACAAGTTCAAAGTCTCCGGCCGTGGTGAGCTGCACCTCTCGGTACTGATCGAAACCATGCGTCGCGAAGGCTTCGAAATGGGTGTTGGTCGTCCGGAAGTGATCATCCGCATGGTTGACGGCGTCAAGCACGAACCGTACGAAAACGTGACCATCGACCTGCCAGAAGAATCGCAAGGTTCGATCATGGAACAGATCGGTATCCGTAAAGGCGACCTGACCAACATGGTTCCGGATGGCAAGGGCCGTGTGCGCCTTGAGTACAACATCCCGGCTCGTGGCTTGATCGGTTTCCGTAACGAGTTCCTGACCCTGACCTCCGGTGCAGGCATCCTGACCTCGATCTTCGACCGT
This sequence comes from Pseudomonas fluorescens, assembly GCF_000968015.1. GTDB lineage: Bacteria > Pseudomonadota > Gammaproteobacteria > Pseudomonadales > Pseudomonadaceae > Aquipseudomonas > Aquipseudomonas fluorescens_W. Next base: position 67,981 of record NZ_LACH01000001.1, on the reverse strand, counting down.
TACGACGTGATGAAGTCCGGCGACATGTCCGGCCGTCAGAACGGCGTGCTGGTTTCGGTTGCTACCGGTAAGGCTCTGACTTACTCGCTGGAAACCCTGCAAGCTCGCGGCAAATTGTTCCTGGGCCACGGTGAAGACGTGTACGAAGGTCAAATCGTCGGCATCAACAGCCGCGACAACGACCTGGGCGTTAACCCAACCAAAGGCAAGAAGCTCGACAACATGCGTGCTTCGGGTAAAGACGAAACCATCGCTCTGGTTCCGCCTATCCGTTTCACCCTGGAACAAGCTCTTGAGTTCGTGCAAGAAGACGAACTGTGCGAAGTCACTCCTAAGTCCATCCGTCTTCGTAAGAAGATCCTGGGCGAAAGCGAGCGTACCCGCGCTGCCAAGAAAGCCGGTAACTGAGTTTCGACTTAGTTAGCAGCTAAAAAAACGCCCCCGACCGCAAGGTCGGGGGCGTTTTTGTTTGTCTGGGGGTTATGCGGTGTTTGTGCCGGCCTCATCGCGAGCAAGCTCGCTCCCACAGGGTTCTGCACTGACACACGAATATTGTGTACGACACATTCCCCTGTGGGAGCGAGCTTACTCGCGATGAGGCCCGGTCAGGCAGCGAGATTCTGGATCAGAACTTCTCGAGGGTCCGACGGCTCTCGCTGCTCTCGCGCGCCACTTCTTTCGGCTTATACGCGCAATACCCCGGCCGCGGCCCGATTTTCGGGTGGTTGCGGCAAGTATCCGGGCGCTTTTCATAAATAGTGCACAGACGGCTCTTACGATCCAGGTACAGGCAATCGTTGTTGCTCATGCGCTGAAGGGTGAAGATCTCGGACTTCTGGTTGTAACGCTCGACGATCCCTTCCTTTTGCAAACGCTTGGCGATGTTCTTTGGCGGCTCGCCGCGCTCGAATTCATCGACGATGCCGATACGGATCAGATCCTTGATCTTGACCTCGACCGGCAGGGTGCAGCAGCTGGAAACGCACGAACCACACATCGGGGCGGAGTACTTGGCCCAGGTATCGAGGCGATCGATCTCCGCGGCGGCGATCAGGTTGGACTTCATCATCGGTTGTTACCAGCGTGCATCAGGGCGCGCGATCATACCGGGACTGGTGGATTTTTGAACAACCTTTCGCCAGATTTTTTCGTGTGCCGCCCAATAACACCGTTATTCCGGCACGGGCCCTGCATTCTTTCCGGTACATGACGTCGTAATGTCGATCTATCTCGCTCTATAAGGAAAAACTGCCGAACCAGAGTTCCAACGGCCTGTCAGACCGTCTAGGCTCAACTACTCCACGCTCGCTCGAGGTCCTATCAATGACTCAAGAACCACTTGTTCGCGAAGCAGAGGTGGCCGCATTTCGCGACGCCGTCTTGACCAAACTCACCTACGCGGTGGGCAAAGACCCGGATCACGCCTTCGACCACGACTGGTTCGAAGCCATTGCCCTGGCGGCGCGCGATCACATGGTCGAGCACTGGATGGATCACACCCGGCAGATCTACCGCAAAGGTCAAAAGCGGGTTTATTACCTCTCCCTCGAATTTCTGATCGGCCGTCTGCTCTACGACAGCCTGAGCAACCTTGGTCTGCTGGACGTCGCCCGTGAAGCCATGACGGAGCTCGGCGTCGACCTTGAGCGCATCCGCCTGCTGGAACCCGACGCAGCGCTGGGCAACGGCGGCCTCGGTCGTCTGGCCGCGTGCTTCATGGAAAGCATGTCGACCCTCGGAATCGCCGGTCACGGTTACGGCATTCGTTATGAACATGGCTTGTTCCGCCAGGCCATCGTCGACGGCTGGCAGCAGGAACAGACCGAACACTGGCTGGATTTCGGTAACCCTTGGGAGTTCGAACGACCAGAGGTCGTTTACCCGATCGGCTTCGGCGGCAGTGTCGAAACCGTCACCGACGAAACCGGCAAGTCCAAGCAAGTCTGGACCCCGGCGGAAACCGTTCGCGCGATTGCGTATGACACGCCGGTTGTCGGCTGGCGCGGGGCGAGCGTCAACACGCTGCGCCTGTGGCGCGCCCGGGCCATGGAAGATTTGCACCTGGAACGCTTCAACGCGGGCGACCACTTGGGCGCCGTGGCAGAAGTCGCCCGGGCCGAAAGTATTTCCCGGGTGCTCTACCCGGCGGACAGCACCGAAGCGGGCCAGGAACTGCGCCTGCGTCAGGAATATTTCTTCGTCGCCGCGTCCTTGCAGGATTTGCTGCGCCGCCATCGCAACATGCACACCTCGGTCCTGACCCTGGGCGATCATGCCGCGATCCAGCTCAACGACACCCACCCTTCGATTGCCGTGGCCGAGTTGATGCGACAACTGGTCGACGTTTACGACGTCGCGTGGGATGCGGCATGGCAGGTCACCGTCGACACGCTGTCCTACACCAACCACACGCTGCTGCCGGAAGCGCTGGAAACCTGGCCGGTCGGTTTGATGGAGCGGATGTTGCCGCGGCACATGCAGATCATTTATTTGATCAACGCCCAGCACATCGATTCGTTGCGGGCCAAGGGTATCCATGACTTCGAAGTGCTGCGCGCGGTGTCGCTGATCGAGGAAGACAACGGTCGTCGGGTGCGCATGGGCAACCTCGCGTTCCTTGGCTCCCACAGCGTCAACGGCGTGTCCGGCCTGCACACGCAGCTGATGCGCAAAACGGTGTTCTCCGAACTGCACAAACTCTACCCGGACCGGATCAACAACAAGACCAACGGCATCACCTTCCGCCGCTGGCTCTACCAGGCCAACCCGGAGCTGACCTCGATGATGGTCGACGCGCTCGGCCCGGATCTGCTGGACAACCCAGAGGAGCGTTTGCTCGGCCTGGAACCGTTCGCCGAGAAAGCCGCGTTCCGCAAGGCGTTCGCCGAACAGCGCCTGCACAGCAAGAAAGCCCTGGCGTACATCATTCATGAGCGACTTGGCGTTGCGGTCAACCCGGCGGCGATGTTCGACGTGCAGGTCAAACGGATCCACGAATACAAACGTCAGCTGCTGAACCTGTTGCACACCGTTGCGCTGTATCAGGCCATTCGTGCCGAGCCGGAAATCGATTGGGTACCGCGGGTGAAGATCTTCGCCGGCAAGGCGGCGGCCAGTTATCACCAGGCCAAGTTGATCATCAAACTGACCAACGACATCGCCCGGGTGGTGAACAACGACCCGACCGTGCGCGGTTTACTGAAAGTGGTGTTCTTGCCCAACTACAACGTCAGTCTGGCGGAGAGCATCATTCCGGCAGCGGATTTGTCGGAGCAGATTTCCACCGCCGGCTTCGAAGCCTCGGGCACCAGCAACATGAAGTTCGGCCTCAACGGCGCGCTGACCATCGGCACCCTGGACGGGGCCAACGTCGAAATGTGCGAACGCATCGGCGCCGAACACATGTTCATCTTCGGCCTCAGCGCTCAGCAGGTTGAAGCGCGCAAGCAGAACCATGAGTTCAACGCGACGCCGGATATCGCCGCGTCCCATCGGCTGAATGACGTGCTGCAAGCGATTCGCGGCGGGGTGTTCTCGCCGGATGATCCTTCCCGTTACACAGGATTGATCGATTCGCTGATCGACTACGATCGCTTCCTGGTTTGCGCCGATTTCGACGCTTACTGGGACGCGCAGATGCGGGTTGAAGCCCATTGGCACGATTCGAAGGAGTGGTGGCGTTCGGCGGTGTTGAACACCTCCCGGATGGGCTGGTTCTCGTCCGACCGGACCATTCGCGAGTACGCCACGGATATCTGGAAAGCGCTGGAGTAAGCCTTCGCTCGGATCGATATACTGGCGCCCCGGAAAAGATCGCAGCCTTCGGCAGCTCCTACAGTCAGCGTTCACCTAACATTGGGTAAACGCGGTCGGTGTAGGAGCTGCCGAAGGCTGCGATCTTTGCTGTACGGGCTGCGCTAATCTTCTTGGATTGGCCACTGCGTTTAGGGATATCGACCATGCAATGGATGTTCATGCTGATTGGGCTGGTGCTGGGCTGGGTACTCGACGAGTCGTTCAGCGATGCGCTGCTGGGCGCGCTGCTCGGGTTGGGTATTGGCCAGGCCATTCACATCGGCCGCTTGGGTTCACAGGCCGCCGAGCAACGTAAGCTACTGGATCAGGCTCAGATCGCGCTGAATGCGGTGCAGCAACGGCTGTCATTGCTGGAGGTGTCAGGCGTCAAGACGCCGGAAACCCACGAACCCGCACCGTCTCCTGAGTTCACGCTCGACGAAATCCCTGCCGAGACCCCGGAGCTGATCTGGGAGCTCCCTCCCGAACTCGAACCGATCACCGCGGCCGCCGCCGAAAGCAGCCGTCCAGTGCCCGTCGATGCCTGGAAACCCGAACCGGTTGCCCGCGAGCCGCAACAACCTGCCACCCCTCGCGCCCCGAACTTCATCGACCGCGCCATCAGTGGCGCCCGCAACTGGCTGTTCGGCGGCAACACGGTGCTGCGGGTCGGTGTGGTGCTGTTGTTTCTCGGCCTGGCCTTCCTGCTGCGTTACGCCACCGAAGGCATGGTGGTACCGATCGAGTTGCGTTACGCCGGTGTTGCGGCGGCGGCATTGGGTCTTCTGGGGTTGGGTTGGTGGCTTAGGACGCGCAACAGCAATTACGCGTTGATGCTGCAAGGCACCGGGATCGCGGTGTTGTACCTGACCGTGTTTGCCGCGATGCGCCTGCATCCGCTGCTTGATCCCACGGCGGCGTTAGGCCTGCTGGTCGCGGTGACGGTGTTCTCGGCGATCCTCGCCATCACTCAGGATGCCTTGGGCCTGGCTGCCGCTGCAGCATTGGGCGGTTTTGCCGCGCCGATCCTGACCTCCACCGGCGCCGGCAACCATGTCGCGCTGTTCAGCTACTTCGCCTTGCTCAACGCCGGCATCCTCGCCATCGCCTGGTTCAAGGCCTGGCGGCTGCTCAACCTGATTGGGTTCGTCGGCACCTTCGGCATCGGTTTCGCCTGGGGCCTGCGTTCCTATACCCCGGAACTGCTGTGGAGCACCGAGCCGTTCCTGATTGTGTTTTTCCTGATGTACCTGGCCATCGGTCTGCTGTTCGCCCGGCGCAAGTTGCTGGAAATGAGCGACGCACCTGAGGACGATAGCCGTGAGGCGCTGCTGCATTGGTCGGCGCGCAAGGGCGATTACGTCGACGGCACGATGCTGTTCGGTCCTCCGTTGGTGGGCTTCGGCTTGCAGTTCGCGTTGGTCCAGCACTTGGAATTCGCCGCAGCCTTCAGCGCATTGGCGTTGGGCATGATTTATATGGGCCTGGCGCGGCTGTTGATGGGCGGACGAGCGTTGTTGTTGGCGGAAACCTGTCTGGCGCTGGGGGTGATCTTCGCCAGCCTGGCGATTCCGTTGGGGCTCGATGCGCGCTGGACTGCTGCGGCCTGGGCCGTCGAAGGCGCCGGCATCTTCTGGCTCGGTCTGCGTCAGCAACGACCGCTGGCCCGAGCCTTTGCCTTGCTGCTGCAACTGGGCTCGGCGCTGGCGTTTATCAGCGAACTGCGGATCGGCGAAAGCAGCCTGCTCGACGGTGCGCCGCTCGGTGCGTTGATGCTCGGCGTGGCGTTGTTGTTCAGCTTCTACCAGTTGCGCAAAGCCTTGCCCGAGCAGACGTCGAAATGGGAGCGCAAAGGGCCGCCGGTATTGGCTTGCCTCGGTCTGACCTTCCTCTATCTGCTGGCGCCGTTGTTTTTCTTCACTCATGGCACAGCGATCAGTTGGGCGCTGGCGGGGTTGGCGACCTTGTTTGTTGGCTTGCGTCTGCAATCGCGCACGTTCCTGTTCACCGCATTCGCCGTGCAGTTGCTCGGCGGTGCGTTGTTCCTGCTGCGGCTACAGGGTTCGAGCGGTGAGTCTGGCGCCGTGTTCAGTGCGGGTTGGAGCGGTCTGCTGAGCGCGTCGTTGATCGGCCTGGCGCTGATTGTTGGCATGTTGCTGGCGGCACGCGATGAGATGGTCCGAAGCGACATGCGATTGCTGCGCGGCTTGTCGGTGGTGCTGCTGGCCGGTCTGGTGTTGATCAATCTGGCGGTGCTGTTCGTCCTGCCTTGGCAAACGGCGAGTGCGGTATGGGCGGCCAGCGGTCTGTTCATTATCTGGCTGAGTCTGTACCTGAAGCAGCGCGTGAGTTTTGTCTTCGGTCTGCTGTTGCAAGTCATCGGCGGCGCGGCGTTCCTGATGGCAGGGGCTGATTTGCTCGGGCCGCTTGCGAGCGAAGGGTTGAAGCCTCTGGCTCATAGCGGTTTCTGGACGCCGCTGGTGTTGGGTTTGGCCGCGATGGTTGGCGCCTGGCGCTTGCAGCTCGGCAACCATGCCTCAGCCTTCGATGTGCTGAGCTTGCAGCGTTTGTCCGAAGTGCTGCTGGTGTGGGGCGCGGGTTGGTGGGCACTGGCGTGGGTGAGTGAAGTCCTGCGCTTCGCACCGTTGAATCTGCACGCGACGTTGTTGCTGGCGGTCGCGGCGCTGAGCGTGGCGCTGTGGACCGTATTGGCGCTGCGCCTGAAATGGCCATCGCTGGGCTTGCTCTGCACCTTGCTGATGCCTGCGGCCGGTTTGGTGTTGTTGGCTGCGTGGCACTCGCGTTATCACCCGGCGGCCAACGTCGGTTGGCTGGCATGGGCGGCCGTGTTCGTTGTGCACTTCATCTCCCTGCGGCGTTTGGCGCCGATGTTGCCGGTGCGCGCCCTCAGTACCGCGCACGTGCTCGGCTGCTGGCTGTTGATCGGTGTGTTGGCCCTGGAGTTGCGTTACGGCCTGTTGCTGTTGTCCGAGCAGTACAACGCCTGGCGCTGGTTGGGTTGGGCGATTCTGCCGAGCCTGTATCTGGTGCTGATGGCGGCACCCCGGGCCTGGCCATGGCCGGTGTCGGCTTATTCACGCGAATACCGTGTGTACGCGGCGGCACCGCTGGCCTTGCTGATGCTCGGCTGGTTCTGGTTGGCGAACGTTGTCAGCGACGGCACTGCCGAGCCGTTGCCTTACGTGCCGCTGATCAACCCGCTGGAGTTGGGTCTGCTGTTCGCGCTGTTCGGCGTCTACGTGTGGTCCCGCAGCGCCGTGACGCAACTGGCGATTCGCAAGGACTACTGTGATCACGCCACGCAACTGATCGCCGGCGCCTCGCTGTTTGTGTTCTTTACTGCGCTGGTGATGCGCACGGCCCACCATTGGGGCGGTGTGCCGTTCGAGCTGAATGCGTTGCTCGAATCCATGCTGGTGCAGGCCGGTCTGTCCATCGTCTGGACCTTGATGGCCCTGAGTCTGATGATCGGCGGCCATCTGCGTCATCGTCGCGAAGTCTGGCTGATCGGTGCGGCGCTGATCGGTGTGGTGGTGGCCAAACTGTTCTTTGTCGAGTTGAGTAACCGCGGCGGACTCGCCCGGATCGTCTCGTTTATCGGCGTTGGCGTGTTGCTGTTGGTGGTGGGCTATTTCGCCCCGTTGCCGCCCAAACGTGCCGAGGCTGTGCCGGAGGCTGAAAAACCGGCCCCGCAAACCGAAGGAGTGTCGTCTTGAGTCAGAAGCTGAACCGTGTCTGGTTGGGCGCTGTTGCGCTGGGTGTGGTGCTGTCGGCCAGTGCTCAGGAGAAATTGGCGGACTTCGCCACACAGGTGCCGTTGTCGATCAGCGGCGAAGGTCCGTGGTATCGCCTCGAATTGCCGTTGAGCGTGCAATTGAATGCGCGGCAAACCGATCTCAGCGATGTGCGCGTATTCAATGCCGCCGGTGAGGCTCAGGCGTATGCCTTGGCGCGCGCGCCGGCGCAGACCAGCGATAACCGTACCCTGACCGACGTGAAGTGGTTCCCGCTGTACAACTCGGCGGATTCCACCGAGCACGCACCGAGCGTGCGGGTGCAATCGAGCGCCAATGGCACGCTGGTCGAAGTGCAGCCGTCCAGTCAGTTGGAGGCGGGCGAAGAAATGCTGCGCGGTTGGTTGCTCGACGCCAGCAGCATCAAAGCACCGTTGCAGCAGTTGATTCTCGACTGGACCAGCGAACGCGACGGTTTCCAGCGTTTCACCATCGAAGCCAGCGACGACCTGCAGCATTGGCAGTCTTGGGGCGAAGGGCAGGTGGCACGCCTGACGTTTGCCGACGAGCAGGTCGAGCAACATGAAGTCACTCTGCCAGGTCAGTCGGCCCGTTATCTGCGATTGCTGTGGAACACGCCGCAATCGGCCCCGACATTGACCTCGGCGCAACTGCAAAGCGCCAAGACCCGTAGCCTGCCGCTACCGCTTGTCTGGTCGCAACCGCTGGCCGGCAGCAGCGTGAAGGCCGGTGAATACACCTGGCAATTACCCATGGGGTTGAATGTCGAGCGCTTGCAGGTCGAGTTGAGTCAGCCCAACAGTTTGGCGCCCGTGACCTTGTCCGGTCGTCGGGAAAGTAGCCTGCCGTGGCAGCCGCTGAGCAACGGTTTGCTCTATCGCCTGACCCAGAGTGGCCAGGACGTGGTGCAGAACGAATTGCAGCTGTCAGGGCAAACCGTGCAGCAGTTGAAGCTGACGGTGGACGAGCGCGGCGGCGGTCTGGGTGCCGAGGCGCCGACTGTGCGATTCGCCGTGCGCTCCATTCAATTGGTGTTTCTGGCGCGCGGGGCAGGGCCTTATACGCTAGCGCTGGGAAGTGCCACGGTGAAGGCGGCGAGCCTGCCGCTGTCGACGTTGATTCCGGATTACAGCGCTGCAAAGTTGGCGACATTGGGCAAGGCTACGGTCGAAGGCGCGGCGGTGGCCACTCCAGCGTCGACCGTGACAACGGCTGCGCCGACGGACATCAACTGGAAGAAACTCGGGTTGTGGGCGGTGTTGCTGCTCAGTGTTTTGTTTCTGGCCTCGATGGCGTTCAGTCTGTTGCGCAAGCCGCCGGTCAAACCCTGAAGGCGGGTGCCGCGCACCCCAATCGCGAGCAAGCTCGCTCCCACAAGGTCCGCATTCCTCTGTGGGAGCGAGCCTGCTCGCGAAGGCGGTTTATCGGTCGGTAAAAAAGCCGGTTTCGAACTACGCTCAACCGGGCGCATGAACTCTATTGGGTGTAACACGTCTGATAGGAGGAAATGCGCCCCGACTCGCGTTAAACTGCGCGGGTTTTTAGCCCCCCCATTCCACCGGAGCCTTCCATGTCCCGCGTTACCCTGAGTCGCTATTTGATTGAGCAGACCCGTAGCAACAACACCCCTGCCGATCTGCGTTTCCTGATCGAAGTGGTGGCGCGCGCCTGCAAGGAAATCAGCCACGCCGTGTCCAAGGGCGCCCTCGGTGGTGTTCTGGGCAGCATGGGCACCGAAAACGTCCAAGGCGAAGTGCAGAAGAAACTCGACGTGATCTCCAACGAGATCCTGCTCGAAGCCAACGAATGGGGCGGTCACCTGGCCGGCATGGCGTCCGAAGAAATGGACAATGCCTACCAGATCCCGGGCAAATACCCGAAAGGCGCGTACTTGCTGGTATTCGACCCACTGGACGGCTCGTCGAACATCGATATCAACGCGCCGGTCGGTACGATCTTCTCGGTGCTGCGTTGCCCGAGCGAATACCTGAGTCAGAACGAAGCCTTGAACGAAAAGGCCTTCCTGCAGCCAGGCACCGAGCAGGTAGCTGCCGGTTATGCTATCTACGGCCCGCAGACCATGCTGGTGCTGACCTTGGGCGACGGCGTAAAAGGTTTTACCCTGGACCGTGAAATGGGCAGCTTTGTGCTGACCCATGAAGACATCACGATCCCGGAATCCACTCAGGAATTCGCGATCAACGCGTCCAACCAGCGTCACTGGGAAGCCCCGGTACAACGCTACGTCGGCGAATTGCTGGCGGGCGATGAAGGCCCGCTGAAAAAGAACTACAACATGCGCTGGGTCGCCGCGATGGTTGCCGATGTACACCGCATCCTGACCCGTGGTGGCTTGTTCATGTACCCACGCGACAGCCGCGAACCCTCCAAGCCGGGCAAGCTGCGTCTGATGTACGAAGCCAACCCGATGTCGTTCCTGGTTGAACAGGCTGGCGGCGCTTCCACCGATGGCCATCAGCGCATCCTCGACATCAAGCCTGACGGCCTGCACCAGCGCGTAGCGGTGTTCCTCGGCTCGAAAGAAGAAGTCGCACGCGTCACGGCTTACCACAAGGAATAAACCATGACCGCGCCCTGGCAGCCGTTGCTCGAATGGTGGTTCGGAACGCTCGAATCCCCCAACGAAATAGCGGCTGAGAAGGGCAAGTTATGGTTCGGCAAGCGCGACAGCCAGGACCTCGAAGCGCGCACGCGTTTCGGGGACTGGGTCGAGCAGGCACTGGCCGGCGGATTGACCGAATGGGCGCAACGCCCCGAAGGTTGGCTGGCTCTGGTGCTGTTACTCGATCAACTCCCACGAATGATCTTTCGTGACACTCCCAAATCCTTTTCAGGCGATCTCAGGGCTCAGGCACTGGTAGCGCAAGGTATTGCTGCGGATTTCGATCGGCAGTTGCGGCCGATCCATCGGGTGTTCATCTACCTGGTGTTTGAGCATTGCGAGAATCTGGCGGTGCAGAACGAAGCGGTTTCGCGGTACATCGATCTGGTTGCCCAACAGCCGGAGGCTGATCGAGCACTGTTTACCGATTACCTGAGCTATGCCGAGAAACATCAGCGGGTGATTGCGCGGTTTGGACGGTTTCCGCACAGGAATGCGGTGTTGGGAAGGGAGTCTACGGCTGAGGAGTTGGCGTTTCTTTCGGGACCTGGTTCAAGGTTCTGAATCTTCATCGCGGCTGATGCCGCCTTCGCGAGCAAGCTCGCTCCCACATTTGATCTCCGTTGGACACAAATTTTGTGCACGACAGAGATCCACTGTGGGAGCGAGCTTGCTCGCGAAGGGGCCAGTGAGAGCGGCTTAAATCCTGAAACTACCCACCAACTGTTTAAGCCGCGCCGCCTGCTGCTCAAGGTCTGAACACGCACGCAACGTCGACTGTAAGTTCTCCACGCCTTCCTGGTTCAGCGTGTTGATCTCGGTGATGTCGACGTTGATCGACTCCACCACCGCCGTCTGCTCTTCCGTCGCCGTGGCCACCGACTGGTTCATCCCGTCGATCTCACCGATACGCTGAGTCACGCTGCCCAGACGTTCGCCCGCCTGGTTGGCGATGCCGACGCTGCTTTCGCTTTGGCGCTGGCTGTCGGTCATGGTGATCACGGCTTCCCGGGCGCCGACTTGCAGTTCCTCGATCATCTTCTGCACTTGCTGCGCCGAATCCTGAGTACGGTGCGCGAGGTTACGCACTTCGTCTGCCACCACGGCGAAACCACGACCGGCTTCACCGGCACGGGCCGCTTCGATGGCGGCGTTGAGTGCCAGCAAGTTGGTCTGCTGGGAGATGCTGGTGATCACTTCCAGAATCTGCCCGATGTTCACGGTGTTGCTATTGAGCGTTTCGATGTTGCCGCACGAATCGCTGATCTTCGCCGAGAGCTGCTGCATCGCCGCGATGGTTTTATCCACGACTTGCTGGCCGTCCTCGGCCAATGCGCGAGCATCGCTCGAATGCTGAGAGGCGAGGGCGGCGTTCTGGGCGATCTCTTGGGCGGCGGCGCCCAATTCGTTGATAGCGGCGGCGACGCTGCTGGTGCGCGAGGCTTGCTGGTCGGAGTTGAACATCGACGAGTTCGACGCGGCAACCACACGCAAGGCGACTTCGTTGACCTGGCCGGTGGCCGAGGACACTTCGCGAATCGAGGTGTGAATACGCTCTACAAAGCGGTTGAACGAGGTGCCCAAAGCGCCGAATTCGTCCTGGCCGTGGATGGTCAGGCGTTTGGTCAGGTCACCTTCACCTTCGGCGATGTCATGCATGGCGCGGCCCATGGTCAACAGCGGCTGCATCAAGAAGCTGATCAGCATGCCCAGCAACGCGATGATGATCACTACGGCAATGACCATAGCGATGATCGCCGAGGTGCGGAATTCGCTGAGCATCGAGAACGCGGTGTCCTGATCCAGCACCAGCGCCACGTACCAGTCTGCCGAAGGCACACCGTTGATGTGGGTAAAGGAGATGAATTGGGTCTTGCCGTCGAGTTCGACTTCTTTCATGCCCGGGCTGACTTTCGGCGCGCCGTTCGGGTAGGCGTCGGTCAGGCTCTTGAGCACCAGTTTGCTGTCCGGGTGGATCAGGATCTTGCCGTCGGCACTGACGATGAACGCGTGGCCGTGGCCGCCGAAGTTCAGCAAGTTGATGATTGCGCTGACGCTGGACAGGTCAATGTCTGCGCCAGCGACGCCGATCATTTGATTCTGATGTTTCACTGGGGTGGCGACGGTGATCACCAGTTTTCCCGATGACGCGGCAATGTACGGTTCGGTGACGATGGTCTGTTGCGCACCGTTGGCCGCCTTGTACCAGCCACGGGCGCGAGGGTCGTAATCCGCGGCACGATTGCCGGCCGGGACCGAGAACATCACGCCATCGGTGCCACCAAAGTAGCTCAGCTGAAAATTACTGGTGTAGGCCGGCAGGTCAATGGCGCGCTTGAGGTTGGCCGGGGCGCTGCCGTCCACGGCGATCTGCTGGGACAGTGATTGCAGCAACTGAATGCGGCTTTCCAGCCACGTCTGGATGTTGCTGGTGGTCAGGCTACCGAGTTCCTGCATCGAGGATTCGGTACTGCTGCGCAGGGTTTGCCGCTGGCGGTAGTCGTTGAAGAGGATGAAACAAGCGAATGCAACGGCCACCACAAGGGCGGCAGCCAACAAGATCTTGTGGCTGAACTTCATGTTTCTGGTCATTAAATGAGCTACCGCGGAGGGGGGCTAATCAAAAAGGGCGTCTTGCGTTGCTTTTATGTCGACCAGCTGGCGCCAAAGATTAGGCGGCTTTTGCGAAAACCGACGAAATACTCAATAGCGAAAGAAAGTTGCTGATTTTTCGAAAAAAGGCAGACGAGCGGCCTGATAAATAGCCGGCCGACCAGGGAACCAGAAAGGGGTTTTCTCTTCTAAGCTTCAGCTTGGCAGCCATGCCATTCCCCTTCGCCCCAGGAGCTACACCATGTCGCTGCGTTCTATTGCCCTGCTTTCGTTCTGCGTGTTGTTGGCTGCGTGCAGCAAGGTTAATCAGGAAAACTATTCGAAGCTGTCGTCAGGCATGCCCAAGGCCGAAGTAGAAACCTTGCTGGGCAAACCCGCCGATTGCTCGGGCGCGCTCGGCATGTCCAGTTGCACATGGGGTGACAAGAACAGCTTTATCAGCGTGCAGTACGCCGGTGACAAAGTACTGATGTTTTCCGGCCAAGGCCTGAAGTAAACCGGGGCTACACGCCCACGGGAGAAAAACAATGAAGCGGTTATTGATACTCCTTTTTGCCGGCCTGGTATTGGCCGGCTGCGCCACTTCCGGCGTAGATCCATTGGCACCGAAAACTGCCAATAGCGTCAATCTCAAGAAGTACCAAGGGACCTGGTACGAGTTGGCTCGTCTGCCGATGTATTTCCAGCGCAACTGCGCGCAATCCGAAGCCCATTACACGCTCAAGCCTGACGGCAAGGTGTTGGTGCTCAATCGCTGCCTGACGGCTGACTGGCAATGGGAAGAGGCCAAAGGCGTGGCCTGGCCACAGGAACCGGGCAAAACCGACAAGCTATGGGTCGAGTTCGATACCTGGTTTTCGCGGCTGATTCCGGGTGCGGCGAAGGGCGAGTACTGGGTGTTGTATGTCAGCGATGACTACAAGACCGCCATTGTTGGCGATCCGAGCCGCAAGTATCTATGGCTGCTGTCACGGACCCCGACGGTCAATGGTGTAGTGCGTGAGGAACTGCTGAGCAAGGCGCGTCAGCAGGGCTACGACACTACGCGGCTGATCTGGCGCGCGACCGATACGCAGATGGCCAAGACCTCGGACTGACGGCTAGTAGAGAACAAATGTGGGAGTGAGCTTGCTCGCGATGGCGGTCTATCAGTCAACATCATTGTTGAGGCTGATGGCCCCATCGCGAGCAAGCTCGCTCCCACAGTTTTTTGCGTTAGCCCAACAGATCTCGCAGGACTTGGGTGAACGCCCGATTGCTTTCTTCTTCCCTGGCATGACGCCCGTCGCGCACAACCCACTGGCCATTGACCAGCACATCCCGCACCTGACGATCACCGCCGGCGAACAGCCAACGATTGAGAATTCCGTCGCCACTGGCCGTCGCCAGGTACGGATCGTTGCCATCCAGCACCAGCCAATCCGCACGATTGCCAACTTCCAGCGCACCAATCGGCTGACCCAACGCCTGAGCCCCGCCATCCAGCGCAGCGTCGTACAGCGTGCGGCCAACCATCGGCTGATCCGCGCCATACAAACGATTACGCCGTTGGTCGCGCAGACGCTGGCCGTATTCCAGCCAACGCAATTCTTCCACCACGCTCAATGACACATGGCTGTCGGAACCGATGCCCATGCGCCCGCCCTGAGCGAGGAAATCCACCGCCGGGAAAATCCCGTCGCCGAGGTTGGCTTCGGTGGTCAGGCACAAGCCAGCGATGGCGCGACTCTTGGCCATCAGCGTGACTTCTTCCGGGTTGGCGTGGGTTGCGTGAACAAGGCACCAGCGCTGATCGACCTCGGTGTTTTCGTACAGCCATTGCAGCGGACGGCGGCCACTCCAGCTCAGGCAGTCATCGACTTCCTTCTGCTGCTCGGCGATGTGGATGTGCACCGGGCACTGCTTGTCGCTGGCCGCCAGCACTTCGCTGATCTGCTGCGGTGTTACCGCGCGCAACGAGTGGAAACACAAACCCAACGACTGCGCCGGTTGCTGCGCCAGGATCGGCTGCAAGCGCGACTGAAGCTTGAGGTAGTTTTCGGTGCTGTTGATAAAGCGGCGCTGACCGTCGTTCGGGGCCTGGCCGCCGAAACCGGAATGGCTGTAGAGCACCGGCAGCAGGGTCAGGCCGATCCCGGCGGAACTGGCGGCCTGGCTGATGCGTAGCGCCAGTTCGGCCGGGTCCGCGTATGGCTGGCCGTTGGTGTCGTGGTGCACGTAGTGAAATTCCGCGACCGAGGTGTAACCGGCCTTGAGCATTTCGATGTACAGCTGACGGGCGATGACGCCGAGTTGATCCGGGCTGATTTTTCCGACGAGGCGATACATCAAATCGCGCCAGGTCCAGAAACTGTCATTCGGATTACCCGCCACTTCCGCCAGCCCGGCCATGGCGCGCTGGAAGGCGTGGGAGTGTAAATTCGGCATACCCGGCAGCAGCGGACCGCTTAGCCGTTCGGCGCCATCTGCATTGGAATCGGCCTGGATATGGGTCAATACGCCATCGGCGCTGACCTCAAGACGTACATTAT
The DNA here is from genome assembly GCF_000968015.1 of Pseudomonas fluorescens. Taxonomy (GTDB): domain Bacteria; phylum Pseudomonadota; class Gammaproteobacteria; order Pseudomonadales; family Pseudomonadaceae; genus Aquipseudomonas; species Aquipseudomonas fluorescens_W. The sequence goes on along the minus strand of NZ_LACH01000001.1, from coordinate 52,643 downwards.
TGGCCCATCCACTAGGCAGCAGCGCGCGTTCGGCAAAGAAGGCGGACATGGTTCAGCACCCCATCGTGTGTTATTTGTATATACATATACAGACGTTTGCCTGCTCGGTAAACTCCGGCAAGCTAGCAACCTCTACCAAATGAACAAGGATTAACCGTGCCGACTCCGCCTGCAGTCTCTCCGTTGGCCGCACACATGGGCGACAGTCCGGCGCCCTTGTACGCCCGCGTCAAACAGATGATCACCCAGCAAATCGACAGTGGAAACTGGCCGCCGCACTACCGCGTTCCGTCGGAAAGCGAGCTGGTCAACCAGCTGGGTTTCAGCCGCATGACCATCAACCGCGCCCTGCGCGAGATGACCGCCGACGGTCTGCTGGTGCGCATGCAGGGTGTCGGCACGTTCGTCGCCGAGCCGAAAAGTCAGTCCGCGCTGTTTGAAGTCCACAACATCGCCGACGAAATCGCCTCCCGTGGCCATCGCCACACCTGCAAGGTCATCACCCTCGAAGAAGAGGCTGCCGGTTCCGAGCGGGCACTGGCGCTGGACATGCGCGAAGGCCAGAAAGTCTTTCACTCGCTGATCGTGCATTTCGAAAATGATATTCCAGTGCAAATCGAAGACCGTTTCGTCAACGCGCTGGTGGCGCCGGACTACCTCAAGCAGGACTTCACCCTGCAAACGCCATACGCCTATCTGAACCAGGTCGCGCCGCTGACCGAAGGCGAGCACGTGGTCGAGGCGATTCTGGCCGAGGCCAGCGAGTGCAAGTTGCTGCAGATTGAAAAGGGCGAGCCGTGCCTGCTGATTCGTCGCCGCACCTGGTCCGGCCGTCAGCCAGTGACCGCCGCCCGTTTGATCCACCCCGGTTCCCGTCATCGTCTGGAAGGGCGGTTCCATAAATAGAGAGCCATAAATGAGTGAGTTGAAGGTTTTACGCGCCGTTGATTACCCACGCATGCCATGGAAAAACGGCGGCGGCAGCACTGAAGAAATCACCCGTGATGGAGGCGCCGGCCTTGAGGGTTTCGGCTGGCGTCTGTCGATTGCCGACATCGGCGAGTCGGGCGGCTTCTCGACATTCGCCGGCTATGAGCGAGTGATCACTGTCCTGCAAGGCGACGGCATGACCTTGCGGGTTGATGGCCAGGACACAAAGCCACTGTTACCGCTGGACCCGTTTGCCTTCAGCGGCGAGAGCCAGGTTTCCTGCACATTGCTCGGTGGGCCGATTCGCGACTTCAATTTGATTTATGCGCCGCAGCGTTATAACGCGCGATTGCAGTGGCTGGACGGCGGGCAACGGTTTTTCAGCTCGGCCGGGACTGTGTTGGTGTTTAGTGTCACCGACGAGCTTGAAGTGAAGGTCGGTAACAGTGCCGCACAACTCGGTCGCCATGATTGCCTGCAACTCGACGGTAACGTCGGCCTGCTGGAAGTCTCCAGCAATGGACCGTGCTGCGTGATCGAACTGATCGCACGCTGATTCAACGTTCTTAAAAGATCGCAGCCTCGTTTCACTCGACAGCTCCTACAGGATGAACGCCATTCTCCAGTAGGAGCTGTCGAGTGAAACGAGGCTGCGATCTTTTTGCGTTCCAACGTTCCCCATTGCGCACCAACTTGTTACCGAACGCCCCAGCGTGGCGCAAAACCACGTTCAGGTAACAGCAGTCACACCCCTCGCAAAATCCCCCCGAAAAATTTCATCTTTGCCAGAACCCTTGATTCAGGCGCCTTCCAGCCCTTTCAAAACTTTTCTTGAACACTCATCCAGCAAGTTGGCCGCTTGATTGCATATGCTTGTATGTACAAGTAAAGACGTATGCGTATGAGTCGATCGAGACTCCTCGCAACGTCCACTGATTCGCTTGTGTCGCTTTGACGCGCACAGGCTGGCTTACCCACCGCCAGGGTTGGTTTGGATTGATCGCTGAGGAGTCTTTTTCGTGACTGACAATACCCAGAAACCTACTAAGTTTCGTGACGTTGAAATTCGTGCCGCTCGCGGTAACAAGCTGACCGCCAAAAGCTGGCTGACCGAAGCGCCGCTGCGCATGCTGATGAACAACCTCGACCCGGAAGTCGCCGAGAACCCTAAAGAACTGGTGGTTTACGGTGGTATCGGCCGTGCGGCGCGTAACTGGGAATGCTACGACAAGATCGTCGAAAGCCTGACCAACCTGAATGACGACGAGACCCTGCTGGTGCAATCCGGTAAGCCGGTCGGCGTGTTCAAGACCCACAGCAATGCCCCGCGCGTACTGATCGCCAACTCCAACCTGGTGCCACACTGGGCGAGCTGGGAACACTTCAACGAACTCGACGCCAAAGGCCTGGCCATGTACGGCCAGATGACCGCCGGCAGCTGGATCTACATCGGCAGCCAGGGCATCGTTCAAGGCACCTACGAAACTTTCGTGGAAGCCGGTCGCCAGCACTACAACGATGACCTGAAAGGTCGTTGGGTCCTGACCGCAGGCCTCGGCGGCATGGGCGGCGCTCAGCCACTGGCCGCGACCCTGGCCGGCGCTTGCTCGCTGAACATCGAATGCCAGCAGGTCAGCATCGATTTCCGTTTGAACAGCCGTTACGTCGATGAGCAAGCCACCGACCTCGACGACGCTCTGGCACGTATCGCCAAATACACCAAGGAAGGCAAAGCGATTTCCATCGCCCTGCTGGGTAACGCGGCTGAAATCCTGCCGGAACTGGTCAAGCGTGGCGTGCGCCCGGACATGGTCACCGACCAGACCAGCGCCCACGACCCACTCAACGGTTACCTGCCGGCCGGCTGGACCTGGGAAGAGTACCGCGCTCGCGCCAAGACCGAGCCTGCTGCCGTGGTCAAAGCCGCCAAGCAATCGATGGCCGTGCACGTTAAAGCGATGCTCGAATTCCAGAAGATGGGCATTCCGACCTTCGACTACGGCAACAACATCCGTCAGATGGCCCAAGAAGAAGGCGTCGAAAACGCATTCGACTTCCCTGGCTTCGTACCCGCTTACATCCGTCCGCTGTTCTGCCGCGGTATCGGTCCATTCCGTTGGGCTGCACTGTCGGGCAACGCCGAAGACATCTACAAAACCGACGCCAAGGTCAAAGAACTGATCCCGGACGATGCCCACCTGCACAACTGGCTGGACATGGCGCGCGAGCGCATCAGCTTCCAGGGTCTGCCGGCACGTATCTGCTGGGTTGGCCTGGGCCTGCGCGCCAAGCTCGGTCTGGCGTTCAACGAAATGGTTCGCAGCGGTGAATTGTCCGCGCCAATCGTGATCGGTCGCGACCACCTGGACTCCGGTTCGGTCGCCAGCCCGAACCGCGAAACCGAATCGATGCAGGACGGTTCCGATGCCGTGTCCGACTGGCCACTGCTCAACGCTCTGCTCAACACCGCGAGCGGCGCGACCTGGGTTTCCCTGCACCACGGCGGCGGCGTCGGCATGGGCTTCTCCCAGCACTCGGGCATGGTAATCGTCTGCGACGGTACTGACGAAGCGGCCGAGCGTATCGCTCGCGTCCTGCACAACGACCCGGCTACCGGTGTCATGCGTCACGCCGATGCGGGTTACCAGATCGCGATCGACTGCGCCAAGGAGCAGGGTCTGAACCTGCCGATGATTACCGGCAAATAAAACGCAAAACCTGTAGGAGCTGCCGCAGGCTGCGATCTTTTGATCTTGATCTTCTTAAAAGCAAAAGATCGCAGCCTCGTTTCACTCGACAGCTCCTACAGAAATTTGAGTGAAACCAAGAATAACAATCCACAGAGGTTGAATCATGGCTGTTAACAGCGATCGTGCAGGCAGTAAACCGTTGATCGAGAAACGTTCGATCGACTACATCCCGGAAGCGGAGAGACACGGTCGTCTGTTGAGCCAGTTCACCTTGTGGATGGGTGCCAACCTGCAAATCACCGCGATTGTCACCGGGGCCCTGGCCGTGGTGCTGGGCGGTGACGTGTTCTGGTCGTTGATCGGTCTGTTGATCGGTCAACTGCTCGGCGGTGGCGTCATGGCGCTGCATGCGGCGCAAGGGCCCAAGCTTGGCCTGCCGCAGATGATCTCCAGCCGCGTTCAGTTTGGCGTTTACGGCGCCGCTATCCCGATTGTGCTGGTGTGCCTGATGTACCTTGGCTTCACCGCCACGGGCACCGTGCTGTCCGGCCAGGCGCTGGGCCAGTTGTTCGGGGTCAGCGACACCGTCGGTATCCTCCTTTTCGCCAGTGTCATCGTGCTGGTCACGGTGCTCGGTTATAGGGTGATCCATTGGATAGGCCGTGTCGCCAGTGTCATTGGCGTGATTGCCTTTGTTTATCTGTTCAGCCGTCTGATAAGTCAGGTTGACGTTGGTGCACTTCTGCAAATCCGTCACTTCAGCTGGAGCAGCTTCCTGCTTGCGGTGTCGCTCGCGGCGTCCTGGCAGATCGCTTTCGGCCCTTATGTGGCGGACTATTCTCGCTACCTGCCGAGCAAGATTTCCTCGGTGAAAACTTTTTTTGCCGCAGGTGCAGGTTCGGTCATTGGCGCCCAGGTGGCGATGGTCCTCGGCGTGTTCGCTGCCGCTTCGGCCAACGGGCAATTCGCCGGCCACGAAGTGGCCTATATCGTGGGTCTGGGTGGAACCGGTGCCACCGCTGCGCTGCTGTACTTCAGCATCGCGTTCGGCAAGGTCACCATCTCCACGCTCAACTCCTACGGCAGCTTCATGTGCATTGCGACCATCATCAGCGGCTTCCGTGGTGAACTGAAGGTCTCGCGTTTGCAGCGTCTGGTCTTCGTGCTGGTCATCGTCGGTGCGGCGACCCTGATGGCGTTGCTCGGTCAGCACTCGTTCCTCGGTGCGTTCAAGTCCTTCATCCTGTTCTTGCTGGCGTTCTTTACGCCATGGAGCGCGATCAACCTGGTGGACTACTACTGCATCACCCGCGAGCGCTATGACGTACCGGCGCTGGCCGATCCGAATGGTCGCTACGGCCGGTGGAACGCCCTCGGTATCAGCGTCTATGTGTTCGGTGTGCTGGTGCAGTTGCCGTTCATCTCCACCAAGTTCTATACCGGTCCGCTGGTAGCGGCCCTGGGTGATGTGGATATTTCCTGGATCATCGGTCTGGTGATTCCCGCCGCCCTGTACTACGTGTGCGCAAAAAAATGGCACGGCTCCGTACCTGATCACCTGATTCTGCCGGTCGAGCAGGACAGCAATGCAGCACCTATAACAAGCGGGGCCGGTCGCGCTGCGGCGCAGGCCTGATTGGACGTGGACAGGGCTGGATGCCTCTTGACTGCCGTAAGCCAACTCATGATTAGGAGCGTCACTACAATGAAATCGAACAAGACCCTGCTGACCACATTGCTTTCCATGGGCCTGCTGGCCAGTGCCGGCGCCACTCAGGCGGCGGGTTGGTGCGAGTCGGGCAAACCGGTGAAATTTGCCGGCCTGAACTGGGAAAGCGCCATGCTGCTGACCGACGTGCTGCAAGTCGTGTTGGAGAAAGGCTACGACTGCAAGACTGACAGCCTGCCGGGCAACTCCATCACCATGGAAAACGCCCTGAGCAGCAACGACATTCAAATCTTCGCCGAAGAGTGGGTCGGTCGTAGCGAAGTCTGGAACAAGGCCGAGAAGGCCGGCAAGGTCGTCGGTGTCGGCGCTCCTGTGGTGGGTGCTGTCGAAGGCTGGTACGTGCCGCGTTACGTGATCGAAGGCGATGCCAAGCGCAAGCTGGAAGCCAAGGCGCCGGACCTGAAAAACATTGCTGACCTGGGCAAGTATTCCGCCGTGTTCAAGGACGCCGAAGAGCCATCCAAGGGCCGTTTCTACAACTGCCCGGCCGGCTGGACCTGTGAACTCGACAACAGCGAAATGCTGAAAAGCTACGGCCTGGAAAGCACCTACACCAACTTCCGTCCGGGCACCGGCCCGGCGCTGGATGCCGCGGTGCTGTCGAGCTACAAGCGTGGCGAGCCGATCCTGTTCTACTACTGGTCGCCAACCCCGCTGATGGGCCAGGTGGATCTGGTCAAACTCGATGAGAAACCAGGTGTGAACAAGCAAGTGACCATCAAGGTCGGCCTGTCCAAGACCTTCCACGAGCAAGCCCCGGAACTGGTGGCTGTGCTGGAAAAGGTCAACCTGCCAATCGACCTGCTCAACCAGAACCTCGGGCGCATGGCCAAAGAGCGGATCGAGTCACCAAAACTGGCCAAGATCTTCTTGAAGGAACATCCTGAAGTCTGGCACGCATGGGTGAGCGACGACGCAGCCAAGAAAATCGACGCGGCCTTGTAGGTTGAGCCTCTCCGGCTGCCCTGAGCGGCAGTCGGACGCTTGATCGCAACCCCTTGATTGAGAGTCTCTTATGTTTCCCGAAAGCTTTACCTTTTCCATCGCCGACTGGGTCAACAGTTGGGTCGATTCACTGGTCACCAACTACGGCGATGTGTTCCGCAGCATCTCCGACACCCTGTTGTGGGCCATCGTCAATCTTGAAGGGCTGCTGCGTGCGGCGCCCTGGTGGCTGATGCTGGCGATCGTGGCGGGCGTTGCCTGGCACGCGACCCGCAAAGTCGTGACCACCGCCGTGATCGTTGGCTTGTTGTTCCTGGTGGGTGCAGTCGGCCTCTGGGACAAGCTCATGCAGACCCTGGCGCTGATGATGGTGGCGACCATCATTTCGGTGATGATCGGCATTCCTCTGGGCATTCTTTCAGCACGCAGCAATCGCCTGCGTTCGATCCTGATGCCGCTGCTGGACATCATGCAGACCATGCCGAGTTTCGTGTACCTGATCCCGGTGCTGATGCTGTTCGGCCTGGGCAAGGTCCCGGCGATTTTCGCCACCGTGATCTACGCCGCACCACCGCTGATCCGCCTGACTGATCTGGGCATTCGCCAGGTCGACGGCGAAGTGATGGAGGCGATCAACGCCTTCGGTGCCAACCGCTGGCAGCAACTGTTTGGCGTGCAACTTCCGCTGGCCCTGCCGAGCATCATGGCCGGGATTAACCAGACCACCATGATGGCCCTGTCGATGGTGGTAATCGCCTCGATGATCGGTGCTCGTGGTCTTGGCGAAGACGTGTTGGTGGGGATTCAGACCCTCAACGTCGGACGTGGTCTTGAGGCCGGTCTGGCGATCGTGATTCTGGCAGTGGTTATCGACCGTATTACTCAGGCGTATGGTCGGGCACGGCATGAGGTGAGCAAATGAACAACGAAGCCATCAGCAAGATCGAAGTCAAAAACGTCTTCAAGATTTTCGGCAACCGTTCCAAGGATGCGCTGGCCATGATTGGCCAGGGCAAAACCAAAGATCAGGTGCTGGCCGAAACCGGCTGCGTGGTCGGCGTGAACGACCTGTCGTTGAGCATCGGCACCGGCGAGATCTTCGTGATCATGGGCCTGTCGGGTTCCGGCAAGTCGACGCTGGTGCGCCACTTCAATCGCCTGATCGACCCGACCAGCGGCGCGATCCTGGTGGACGGTGTGGACATCCTGCAATACGACATGGAAGCCCTGCGCGAATTTCGCCGGCACAAGATCAGTATGGTGTTCCAGAGCTTCGGCCTGCTGCCGCACAAGACCGTGGTGGATAACGTCGCCTACGGCCTGAAAGTGCGTGGCGAGACCAAGCAAATGTGCTCCGAGCGCGCGCTGCACTGGATCAACACCGTGGGCCTAAAGGGCTACGAAAACAAATACCCGCATCAGCTCTCGGGCGGCATGCGTCAGCGTGTGGGCCTGGCCCGCGCCTTGGCGGCGGACACAGACATCATCCTGATGGACGAAGCCTTCAGTGCCCTCGACCCGCTGATCCGCGCCGAGATGCAGGATCAGTTGCTGGAACTGCAAAAGACCCTGCACAAGACCATCGTCTTCATCACCCACGACCTCGACGAGGCCGTGCGCATCGGCAACCGCATTGCGATTCTCAAGGATGGCCGCCTGATTCAGGTGGGCACGCCAAGAGAGATCCTGCATTCGCCGGCGGATGAGTATGTGGACCGGTTCGTACAGCGGCGGGCTGCGGTGGTTTAAGAGATTTGCGGTGAGTTTACTGGCCCCATCGTCGGAACGCCGCCCGGAGCAAGCTCGCTCCCACAGGGGTACGCATTCCAATGTGGGAGCGAGCTTGCTCCGGGCGGCGTTCCGACGATGAGGCCGGTGAAGCTGCATCAATATTCAAGTTGTACGGTTGAGGTCAAAGATGTCCCAGGCTGAAAAAATCGTTATCGCCGACGCCCCGTTGCGTTGGCAGGATGTGGTCGCCGTAGCCCGTCATGGCGCACAGCTTGAACTGTCGCCACAGGTCTGGGCGCGGATCGAAAATGCCCAGGCGATCGTCCAGCGCATCGTCGTCAGCGGCGAGCGCGCATATGGCGTCAACACCGGCCTCGGCGCGCTGTGCAATGTCTCGCTCAAAGACGAACAGCTCAGCCAACTGTCGCGCAACACCCTGCTCAGTCACGCCTGTGGCGTCGGCGCACCATTGGCCGACGAACAGACCCGCGCAATCATCTGCGCCGCCATTCGCAACTATAGCCAGGGCAAATCCGGCATTCATCGCCAAGTGGTCGAAGCCTTGCTGGCGCTGCTCAATCGCGGCATCACCCCGCAAGTGCCGTCCCAGGGTTCGGTGGGTTACCTGACCCACATGGCCCACGTCAGCATCGCGCTGCTGGGTGTCGGCAATGTCAGCTATCGCGGGCAGATCGTTTCCGCACAGCAAGCCCTGGCGGAAGAAGGCCTGCAACCGGTTCAGCTCGGCGCCAAAGATGGCCTGTGCCTGGTCAACGGCACGCCGTGCATGACCGGCCTCAGTTGCCTGGCAATCGCCGACGCCACGCGTCTGCTGCAGTGGGCCGATGTCATCGGCGCCATGAGCTTCGAAGCCCAGCGCGGCCAGATTGCCGCGTTCGATGCCGAGATCATTGCCCTCAAGCCGCACCCGGGCATGCAGCAAGTCGGCATCAACCTGCGGGCACTGCTCGATGGCAGTGAAGTGATTGCCAGCAGCCAAGGCATTCGTACTCAGGATGCGCTGAGCATTCGCTCGATTCCGCAGGTTCACGGCGCCGCTCGCGATCAGCTTGAGCACGCCATAAAGCAGATCGAAACCGAACTCAACTCCGTCACCGACAACCCGATGCTGCTGGGCACGCCGGACAACTTCCGCGTCATGTCCCAGGCCAACCCGCACGGCCAATCGGTCGCACTCGCCGCTGATTTGCTGGCGATGGCCATGGCAGAAATCGGCTCCATCGCCGAGCGTCGTCTGGACCGCCTGATCAACCCGCATGTCAGCGGTTTGCCGGCATTCCTGGTGGCCAATCCGGGGGTGAACTCCGGAATGATGATCGTCCAGTACGTCGCTGCTTCGTTGTGTGCGGAAAACCGTCAGTTGGCGCAACCGGCGGTGCTCGACAACTACGTCACCTCGGGCCTGCAGGAAGACCACCTGAGCCTGGGCACCAACGCCGCGCTGAAGCTGCATCGCGCCCTGGAAAACTGCACGCAGATCCTCGCCATCGAGTACCTGCTGGCGTCTCAGGCGTTTGAATTCTTGAAAGAGCAACGCTTCGGCGCCGGCACCGATGCCGCCTGGCGTCTGCTGCGCGAGCGAGTTCCGGCCTACGACCAGGACCGCTGGCTGGCACCAGACATCGCCAGTGCCGCCGCCGTTTTGAAAGACCCGATTTTGCTGCACAGCGCGTTACCAAACTTGAACTGATTTTTACAAAACACCAGCGTGCCAAGGCGCGGCTCCCCAGAAGGCGAGACGCGACGGACAACGGACACTTCCGGAGCGTCTGGTGAGTACTCTTCACCTAAGAGAAGACAAACTCTCAAAAGGAGCACGAAATGACTGCGTTAAACCTTATTCCCGGCCAACTGAGCCTTGCCCAACTGCGTGATGTCTATCAGCAGCCGGTCAAAATCACCCTCGATGACAGCGCCTCGAACCAGATTGAAGCCAGCGTTGCCTGCGTGGAACAGATCCTCGCCGAGAACCGCACCGCCTATGGCATCAACACCGGTTTCGGCCTGCTGGCGTCGACCCGTATCGCCAGCGAAGACCTGGAAAACCTGCAGCGCTCGCTGGTGCTGTCCCACGCCGCCGGTGTCGGCGAGCCGATCAGCGACGCACTGGTTCGCTTGGTCATGGTGCTCAAGGTCAACAGCCTGAGCCGTGGCTTCTCCGGCATTCGTCGCAAGGTCATCGACGCGCTGATCGCCCTGATCAATGCTGAGGTTTACCCGCATATCCCATTGAAAGGTTCGGTCGGTGCATCTGGTGACCTGGCGCCTTTGGCCCACATGTCGCTGGTGCTGCTGGGCGAAGGTAAAGCTCGCTACAAAGGCGAGTGGATGGAAGCAACCGAAGCGCTGAAAGTCGCCGGTCTGACTCCGCTGACCCTGGCTGCCAAAGAAGGTCTGGCGCTGCTCAACGGCACTCAGGTTTCTACCGCTTATGCATTGCGCGGTTTGTTCGAAGGCGAAGACCTGTTTGCTGGCGCCCTGGCCATTGGTGGTATGACTGTTGAAGCCGTGCTGGGCTCGCGCTCGCCGTTCGACGCGCGCATCCACGCCGCTCGTGGCCAGAAAGGCCAGATCGACGCCGCTGCCGCTTACCGCGATCTGCTGGGCGAGCGCAGTGAAGTGTCCGACTCCCACGAAAACTGCGAAAAAGTGCAGGACCCGTACTCCCTGCGCTGCCAGCCGCAAGTCATGGGCGCTTGCCTGACCCAGTTTCGTCAGGCCGCCGAAGTGCTCGCCATCGAAGCCAACGCCGTTTCGGACAACCCGCTGGTATTCGCCGCTGAAGGCGATGTGATCTCCGGCGGTAACTTCCACGCCGAACCGGTCGCCATGGCCGCCGACAACATGGCGTTGGCCATCGCTGAAATCGGTTCCCTGAGCGAACGTCGTATCTCGCTGATGATGGACAAGCACATGTCGCAACTGCCGCCTTTCCTGGTGGCCAATGGCGGCGTGAACTCCGGCTTCATGATTGCCCAGGTGACCGCAGCGGCTCTGGCCAGCGAGAACAAGGCGTTGTCCCATCCGCACTCGGTGGACAGCCTGCCGACTTCCGCGAACCAGGAAGACCACGTTTCCATGGCCCCGGCTGCCGGCAAGCGCCTGTGGGAAATGGCCGAAAACACTCGCGGCGTCCTCGCGGTGGAATGGTTGGCGGCAGCTCAGGGCCTCGACCTGCGTGACGGTCTGAAGACTTCGACCAAGCTGGAAAAGGCTCGCGCCATCCTGCGTGCTGAAGTGCCGTTCTATGAGAAGGATCGCTTCTTTGCGCCGGACATCAATGCTGCTAGCGAGCTTCTGGCGACTCGTTGCCTGAACGAGCTGGTTTCGGCGAAGTTGCTGCCTAGCCTGTAATGGTCCCTTCGCGAGCAAGCTCGCTCCCACAGGGTTTACGCAATCCAATGTGGGAGCGACGGTGCGACGATTCGACTTGCTCGCGATTCGATTATGCGTCGAATAAAAATAAATAAGGACGAGCAATGCAGCAGTCAGAAAAGGGTTTGAAACGCGGGCTCTCTGCCCGACATATTCGCTTCATGGCGCTGGGGTCGGCGATCGGCACCGGGCTGTTTTACGGTTCTGCCTCGGCCATTCAAATGGCCGGTCCTGCGGTCCTGCTCGCTTACCTGATCGGTGGCGCGGCGGTGTTCATGGTCATGCGCGCCCTCGGTGAGATGGCGGTGCACAACCCGGTGGCCGGCTCTTTCGGTCACTACGCCAGCACCTATCTTGGGCCGATGGCGGGCTTCATCCTCGGTTGGACCTATGCGTTTGAAATGGTCATCGTCGGCATGGCCGACGTCACCGCGTTCGGTATTTACATGGGCTTCTGGTTTCCGGAAGTCGCCCGCTGGATCTGGGTGCTGGGCATCGTTTCAGTGGTCGGTGGCTTGAACCTGTGCAACGTCAAAGTCTTCGGTGAAATGGAGTTCTGGCTGTCGCTGCTCAAAGTCGCGGCCATCGTCGCGATGATCCTCGGTGGCTTCGGCATCATGCTGTTCGGCATCAGCACCGCGCCTGGCGCCCAGGCGACCGACATCAGCAATCTCTGGAGCCATGGCGGCTTCATGCCCAATGGCGTGGGCGGCCTGATCGCTTCGTTCGCGGTGGTGATGTTTGCGTTTGGCGGCATTGAAATCATCGGCGTGACCGCCGGTGAAGCCAAAGACCCGCAGCGCGTGCTGCCCCGGGCGATCAATGCCGTACCGTTGCGTATCCTGCTGTTCTACGTGCTGACGATGTTTGTGCTGATGTCGATTTTTCCATGGCAGCAGATCGGCAGCCAAGGCAGCCCATTCGTGCAGATTTTCGACAACCTGGGGATCAGCTCGGCGGCGACCATTCTCAATATCGTGGTGATCTCGGCGGCAGTGTCGGCGATCAACAGTGACATCTTCGGCGCTGGCCGCATGATGTACGGTCTGGCCCAGCAAGGGCATGCGCCCAAAGGTTTCGCCCGCTTGTCGCGCAATGGCGTGCCATGGATGACCGTGGTGGTAATGAGTGTCGCGCTGCTGCTGGGCGTGCTGCTGAACTACCTGATTCCGGAAAACGTGTTCCTGTTGATTGCCTCTATCGCCACCTTTGCGACAGTGTGGGTCTGGTTGATGATTCTGTTCACCCAAGTGGCCATGCGTCGCTCCATGAGTGCCGAGCAGGTCGCGCAACTTAAATTCCCGGTGCCGTTCTGGCCTTATGCGCCGATGGCGGCGATTGCCTTCATGCTGTTCATCTTTGGCGTGCTGGGCTATTTCCCGGACACCCAGGCGGCTCTGATCGTCGGCGTGGTCTGGATTGTATTGCTGGTGCTGGCCTACCTGACGTGGGTGAAACCGGCGGCAGGGAAAGCAGTACCCGTGGAGCGGGAACCTTCTTTTTCTCATCGATAACCTAACGGAGGCCACGGATGAAAACTCTCTGGCAACACTGCCACGTCGCAACCATGGCGCAAGGCGCCTACTCGATCATCGAGGATGCGGCCATCGTGACGTCAGGAGCGCACATTGAGTGGATCGGCCCACGCGCTGAGCTACCGTCGGGCGAGTACCCGGCAGTCAATGATCTTAACGGGGCCTGGGTGACGCCGGGCCTGATCGACTGCCACACCCACACGGTGTTCGGCGGTAACCGCAGCGGTGAATTCGAACAGCGTCTGCAAGGCGTCAGCTATGCAGAAATCGCAGCGGCCGGGGGTGGCATTGCCAGCACCGTGCGCGCCACTCGCGCGGCCACTGAAGATGAGCTGTTCGCCAGCGCCGCCAAGCGTCTGAAGAGCCTGATGCGCGACGGCGTGACCACGGTCGAAATGAAATCCGGCTACGGCCTGGACCTGGCCAGCGAACGCAAAATCCTGCGGGTCATCCGCCGTCTCGGCGCCGAACTGCCGGTCAGCGTGCGCAGCACCTGCCTGGCGGCTCACGCCTTGCCGCCGGAATACGCGGACCGTGCCGACGACTACATCGATCACATCTGCGCCGAGATGCTCCCGGCCCTGGCCGCCGAAGGGCTGGTGGATGCGGTGGACGCGTTCTGCGAATACCTGGCGTTTTCGCCAGCGCAGGTCGAGCGGGTATTCATCGCCGCGCAGAAACTCGGTTTGCCGGTAAAGCTGCACGCCGAACAGTTGTCGTCGTTGCATGGTTCGAGTCTGGCCGCGCGTTACCACGCACTGTCGGCCGATCACCTGGAATTCATGACCGAAGACGACGCCATCGCCATGGCCAAGTCCGGCACCGTCGCAGTATTGCTGCCCGGCGCCTTTTACTTCCTGCGGGAAACCCAATTGCCGCCGATGGAAGCTTTGCGCAAACACGGCGTGAAAATCGCCATCGCCACTGACCTCAACCCAGGCACCTCACCGGGGCTGTCGTTGCGTTTGATGCTGAACATGGCGTGCACCTGTTTCCGCATGACCCCGGAAGAAGCGCTGGCGGGTGCAACGATTCATGCCGCCACGGCGCTGGGCATGGCTGAAACCCACGGTTCGCTGGAAGTCGGCAAGTGTGCAGATTTCGTCGCCTGGCAAATCGATCGTCCGGCCGACCTGTCGTATTGGCTGGGCGGTGACCTGGAAAAACGCGTCGTGCGTCACGGCGTTGAAGTGAGCATTTAGGAGAACAGTTGTGGATAAGGTTCTGAACTTCAAACAAGGCCGCGTGCCGCTGCTGATCAGCATGCCCCACGCCGGCCTGCGCCTGACCCCGACGGTCGAAGCCGGGTTGATCCCCGACGCGAAAAGCCTGCCGGACACTGACTGGCATATCCCGCAGCTCTACGAATTTGCTGCCGAGCTGGGTGCCAGCACCCTGGCCGCCGAGTACTCGCGTTTTGTCATCGACCTGAATCGACCGTCTGACGACAAGCCTTTGTATGTCGGCGCGACCACCGGTCTGTACCCGGCCACGCTGTTCGACGGTATTCCGTTGTTCCGCGAAGGGCATGAGCCGTCAGCGGCGGAACGCGCGACTTACCTGGAGCAGATCTGGACGCCGTACCACAGCACTTTGCAGAACGAGCTGGCGCGACTGAAAGCCGAGTTCGGCTACGCGCTGCTGTTCGATGCGCACTCGATCCGCTCGATCATCCCGCACCTGTTCGACGGCAAGCTGCCGGACTTCAACCTCGGCACCTTCAACGGGGCCAGTTGCGATCCACAGTTGGCCACTCAGCTGGAAGCCATCTGCGCGCGCCACGGCGATTACAGCCATGTGCTGAACGGTCGCTTCAAGGGCGGCCACATCACTCGGCATTACGGCAATCCGGCCGAGAACATCCATGCGGTGCAACTGGAGTTGGGCCAGTGCACGTACATGGAAGAGTTCGAGCCGTTCCGTTATCGCCCGGACCTGGCGGCGCCGACGCAGGTGGTGCTCAAGGAATTGCTGCAAGGGCTGCTGGCCTGGGGCGAGAAGCACTACAAACGTTAGAACCTGGCGCATAACCCTGTGGGAGCGAGCTTGCTCGCGATGAGGCCATGACATTCAGCATTAATGTTGCCTGCTAGTCCGCCATCGTCGGAACGCCGCCCGGAGCAAGCTCGCTCCCACAGGTAAAGCACTTCGCCATGAAGTCGCCACCGTGCAAAACACGGTCGCCACAGTTCGCTTTTACCCTCTCGACGCTGCGTAATGTTCTGGGCACGGTGCACAAAGACACCGGGCCCACAATAATCCGCTGCCGCACGAGATCCTCCCAATGAAAAGACTGTTTACCCGCTGTCTCTCAATCCTCTGCGGCACTGCTCTGCTGAGCACCAGCGTCCTGGCCAGTGACGACGCTTCCTGCAAAGCCGTGCGCATGGGCGTGGTCAACTGGACCGACGTGATCGCCACCAGTGGCATGGCCGACGTGCTGCTCAACGGCCTCGGCTACGAAAGCAAGCAAACCAGCGCCGTGCAGCAAATCATCTTCGCCGGCATCCGCGACAAGCGCCTCGACATCTTCCTCGGTTACTGGAAACCGGCGATGGACAAAAACATCGCGCCGTTTGTGACCGCCAATCAGGTGAAGGTGATGGACAAACCGAGCCTGGCCGACGCCCAGGCAACGCTCGCCGTACCTGAGTATGTCGCAGCAGCAGGTCTGAAAACCTTCGCCGATATCGCCAAATTCAAGGATCAACTTGGCGGCAAGATCTACGGCATCGAGCCGGGCAGCGGCGCCAACACCACCATCAAAACCATGATCGAGACCAATCAATTTGGCTTGAAGGATTTCAAACTGATCGAGTCGGGTGAGGCCGGAATGCTTGCCGCCGTTCAGCGGGCAGTGAATCGCAAGGAATTCGTGATGTTCGTCGGCTGGACCCCGCACCCGATGAACATCAATATGAAGATCGCCTACCTGACCGGCAGCGAAGACGTTTACGGCCCGAACGAAGGCGCCGCCACCGTTTCCACCGTGACCGCCCCGGACTACGCCCAGCGCTGCCCGAACGTGAATCGCCTGCTGGAAAACCTGACCTTCACCGCCGCCCAGGAAAGCCAGTTGATGGTGCCGATCATGGAGCGCAAGACGCCGCAGGATGTTGCCAAACAATGGTTGCGTGATCATCCCGAGGATCTGCAGCGCTGGCTGGCGGGTGTCACCAGTTTTGATGGCAAGGATGGCGTGGCGACCGTTCAGACCCGTTTGAAACTTTGATGAGTTCCTATCCGTTATCCGAGCAGATGACGGCTTTCGTCGAGAAAACCGTCAGCTTCAACAGCACCGACAGCAGCCTCGGTGGTCTGCGCCAGGCTTATAGCGACATGTGCCGGGCGTTCACTCCGTCACGTCCCGCCGGGCTTTATGTGGTCGATTTTGAATTGGCCGGTGTGCCGGTGCGGTCTTATCAACCGCCGGTTTCGCCACCGACCAACGGTTGCCCGTGCATCGTGTATCTGCACGGCGGCGGTTGGGTGGTGGGGGACCTGGATTCCCACGACTTCATCTGCGCCGAACTGGCGTCGACGCTCGGTGTGCTGGTGATTGCCGTCGATTATCGGTTGGCGCCGGAACATCCGTTTCCAGCGGCGTTCGAGGATTGTCTGGGTGTCTGGCGCGCGCTACGGACCGGGCCATTCCGGCTCGATCCTGAGCGAACGCTGGTGGCCGGGGACAGCGCCGGAGGCAACCTTGCGGCGGCGTTGTGCTTGGCGTTGCGCGATGCGGGGGAGCCATTGCCGGCTGCGCAGGTGCTGATTTATCCGGGGCTGGGCGGTGATCACCGATTGCCGTCGCGCAGCGAATGCATCGATGCTCCCTTGCTCAGCAGCAGCGACCTGGATTGTTATCACGCCCTGTACTTGCGCGGCACTGGACAGCCAAGTGCCTACGCGATGCCGTTGCTCGCCGAGGATTTCAGTGGGTTGCCGCCGGCCTTGATCGCCGTCGCGCAATTCGATCCGTTGCGCGATGACGGCATGCTCTACACCGAGCGACTGAACGCAGCAGGTGTGTCGGCGACGCTCTATTACGGGGAGGGGTTGGTTCACGGCTGTTTGCGGGCTCGGGGGCAGGTCGCCGAGGTCGACGCACTCTATGAAACGCTGCTCGGCTATTTGTCTGAAAAAACGGGCTGAAAAACTCTGACTCTGCAAGGCATGCTCATTGGCGTAATTCGGGTTTATGATGCCGGACGGCAGAATAATAGAAGTCCCCCCAGGGATGACCTCGACCCCTTACGGAGCGCGCAATGCAGACTTTGTACCCGCAGATCAAACCCCACGCCCGGCACGATCTGGCCGTCGATGAAACCCACACGCTGTATGTCGACGAAAGCGGTTCGCCGGAAGGTTTGCCGGTTGTATTCATCCACGGTGGCCCCGGCGCCGGGTGTGATGCCCAGAGCCGTCGGTATTTCGATCCGAACCTGTATCGCATTGTGACCTTCGACCAGCGCGGTTGCGGTCGTTCCACGCCTCACGCCAGCCTGGAAAACAACACCACCTGGGATCTGGTCGCCGACCTTGAGCGAATTCGCCAGCACCTTGGCATTGATAAATGGGTGCTGTTCGGCGGTTCGTGGGGCTCGACCCTGGCGCTTGCCTATGCGCAAACCCACCCGGAGCGTGTGCACGGTCTGATTCTGCGCGGGATTTTTCTCTGCCGTCCGCAGGAAATCGAGTGGTTCTACCAATGTGGCGCCAGTCGTCTGTTCCCCGATTACTGGCAGGACTACATCGCGCCGATCCCGCTGGACGAGCGCGAAGACTTGCTCTCGGCTTTCCACAAGCGCCTGATCGGCAATGATCAGATTGCCCAGATGCACGCGGCCAAGGCTTGGTCCACCTGGGAAGGCCGGACGGCCACCCTGCGCCCGAACCCGATGGTGGTCGATCGTTTCTCCGAGCCTCAGCGCGCGTTGTCCATCGCCCGTATCGAATGTCACTACTTCACCAACAATGCGTTCCTTGAGCCAAACCAGCTGATCCGCGACATGGGCAAGATCGCCCATTTGCCTGGCGTGATCGTCCACGGTCGCTACGACGTGATCTGCCCGCTGGACAACGCCTGGGAACTGCATCAGAACTGGCCGAACAGTGAATTGCAGGTGATCCGTGACGCCGGCCATGCCGCCTCCGAACCTGGCATTACCGACGCACTGGTTCGCGCCGCTAATCTGATGGCCCGTCGTTTGCTCGACCTGGCCCCTGAAGAAGCATGAAGGGCCTGCTGCAACGCGTGCGTGGCGCGCGAGTCGAGGTAGCGGGGGAGGTGGTTGGCGCCGTCGATCAGGGATTGCTGGTGCTGGTGGCGGTCGAGCCCGAGGATACTCGGGCCAGCGCCGACAAACTTCTGCAGAAGCTGCTTAACTATCGTGTGTTCAGTGACGCCGAGGGCAAGATGAATCTGTCCCTGGCGGATGTAGGCGGTGGGTTGCTGCTGGTCTCACAGTTCACCCTGGCCGCCGATACCAAGAGCGGGTTGCGTCCGAGTTTTTCGACCGCGGCCCCTCCGGCCCTGGGTGAGGAACTTTTCGACTATCTATTAGGCAAAGCGAAACAGGTGCATGGCACTGTGGCATCAGGTAGATTCGGCGCGGATATGCAGGTGCACCTGGTCAACGATGGCCCGGTAACCTTCCTGTTACAGACCTGAAAGCGCTTGAAACAAGTTTTTAAGGGCTTTTCGACTGAAAACAGGGGTTTTTCGCGATAAATACTTTGTTACCCCTGATGCGTTGTAACGCGGCCTACTAGATAATCGCGCGCTACGGGGATCAGCGTTCGTTGGTCCATTTTGACTTAGGTAGAGACTTGTCCTGGACCTCTTGGGGAATCATTTAGCCCCATAGGAGTCGGAACAATGCTCGCCAACTTGGCAAGAGTGGTCTGTAGGGTCGGTTTTTTCATGCCGCACACCTCACAGGCACTTTAACTGGCCGTTGGTTTTTTGATCTGTTTTCGGCGAGGGTTGCTCGTGATTGTTAGTCCCTGTAATGCACCAAAATTGTCTGCCAAACGGTTACGAAGCGCTCTGGTAGCGGGCTCTGCACTGCTCTGCCTGCTCAGCGCCGGTCAGCTTTGGGCATTCAACCTGGATGATGTATCGGTCAAGGCAAAAGAGCTGGCCGGGCAGAAGTACGAAGCTCCGCGCAGTAACCTGCCGAACGAGTTCCGCGAGATGAAATTCGCGGACTATCAAAAAATTCGCTTCTTGACCGAAAAAGCCGAGTGGGCCGATCAGAAGACCCCGTTCAAGCTGTCGTTCTATCACCAGGGTATGCATTTCGATACACCGGTGAAAATCAACGAAATCACAGCTAACACCGTCGAAGAGATCAAATACGATCCAAGTCGTTTCGATTTCGGCGACTTGAAGTTCGATCCTAAAGCCACCGAACAACTGGGTTATGCCGGTTTCCGTGTGCTGTACCCGATCAACAAGGCTGACAAGCAAGACGAAATCATGACCATGCTCGGCGCGAGTTACTTCCGCGTTGTCGGCAAGGGTCACACCTATGGTTTGTCCGCTCGCGGCATGGCCATCGATACCGCGTTGCCGTCCGGCGAAGAATTCCCGCGTTTCACCGAGTTCTGGATTCAACAGCCGAAACCGGGTGACAAGCAACTGGTGATCTTCGCCCTGCTGGATTCGCCACGCGCTACCGGTGCCTATCGCCTGACCCTGCGTCCGGGCAGCGACACCATTGTCGACGTCAAGGCCAAGATGTTCCTGCGTGACAAGGTCACCAAGCTTGGCGTTGCGCCGCTGACCAGCATGTTCCTGTTCGGCGCCAATCAGCCGTCGAAAGTGCTGAACTACCGTCGTGAACTGCACGATTCCAGCGGTCTGTCGATCCATGCCGGTAATGGCGAGTGGATCTGGCGCCCACTGAACAACCCGAAACACTTGGCGGTGAGCAACTTCTCGATCGAGAACCCTCGCGGTTTCGGCCTGCTGCAACGTGGCCGCGACTTCAGCCACTACGAAGACCTCGACGACCGCTACGACAAGCGCCCAAGTGCCTGGATCGAACCAAAAGGCGATTGGGGCAAGGGCTCCGTCGATCTGGTAGAGATTCCGACTGCCGACGAAACCAACGACAATATCGTTGCGTTCTGGAGTCCGGAAAAACTGCCTGAGCCTGGCCAGCCGCTGGACGTCGCTTATCGCTTGCACTGGACTATCGACGAAGCCGCGCTTCACGCACCGGACAGCGCCTGGGTTCAACAGACCCTGCGCTCCACGGGTGACGTGAAGCAGTCCAACCTGATTCGTCAGCCAGACGGCAGCGTTGCTTATCTGGTGGACTTCGAAGGCCCGTCCCTTGCGGCATTGCCGGATGATACGGACGTTCGTAGCCAGGTCAGCGTTGGCGAGAATGCCGAGCTGGTCGAGAACAGCGTCCGTTACAACCCTGAAACCAAGGGCTGGCGCCTGACGCTGCGGATGAAAATCAAGGATCCGGGCAAGCCTACCGAGATGCGTGCTGCTCTGGTCAAGAACATCGTGACTGCCGACCTGGCCAAAGCATCGTCTCCAGCCTCCAATTCTTCCGTCGCCAAGGCTGACAAGATTGCCGCACGGCAGCAGGAGAAGCTGGACAAGGAAGCCAAGGAAGCCAAGGAAGCGAAGGAAACCAAGCAAGCTGAGGCCAAGCAGGTTGAAACCAAGCAGGTAGAAGCCAAGCCAGCCGCAGTTTCCAAGGACAAGGACAACAAAGACGCCAAGCAGCCTGTTGCTGCCGAAGCGGCCCCAGCCACACCGGAATCGGCACCGACTGAAGAAGTCCTGACCGAGACCTGGAGCTACCAGTTGCCTGCCGATGAGTAATTCTCAAGTACAGCCAGAGACTCTTGCCGAGTATCTGGCGCATCTGCCGATGACTGACGAGCAGCGCGCGGAACTCGCGGGCTGCAAGTCGTTCAGCGAATTGCATGAGCGCCTGTCGTCCTCGACGTTCGACGCGCCGACCGAGGCTGCTCAAGCTTCGGTGGGGCGTCGTTTGACCTTGAACACCGCCGAAGAACTGGCCGACGCTGAAATGCTGGTGCTCGACGCCAGCGGCCGGGTTTGCCTGCGGGCAACCCCGCCGATTCGTCGGACCAAAGTCGTGCCGGAGCCGTGGCGCACCAATATTCTGGTGCGTGGCTGGCGTCGTCTGACCGGTCGCACCAATCCGCCGGCCCCGCCGAAGGATGAGCGTGTGCTGCCGGCTGCTCGCTGGCGCACCGTCGGTTCGATCCGCCGCTACATTCTGCTGGTGCTGATGCTCGGCCAGACCATCGTCGCCGGCTGGTACATGAAAGGCATCATGCCGTATCAGGGCTGGTCGTTCGTCGACTTGAACGAAGTGCTGCATCAACCGCTGTCGCAGACGGCTACGCAAGTGCTGCCGTATGCACTGCAAACCAGCATCCTGATCTTGTTCGGGATTCTGTTCTGCTGGGTGTCGGCGGGTTTTTGGACGGCACTGATGGGCTTCCTCGAGTTGCTCACCGGTCACGACAAATACCGCATTTCCGGTAAAAGCGCCGGTAACGAGCCGATCCCTACGGACGCTCGCACCGCACTGGTAATGCCGATCTGCAACGAAGACGTGCCACGGGTGTTTGCCGGTTTGCGGGCGACCTTCGAGTCGGTTGCGGCCACGGGTAACCTGGATCGCTTCGACTTCTTTGTCCTCAGCGACAGTAACGACGCCGATATCTGCGTCGCCGAGCAACAAGCCTGGCTGGACGTCTGCCGTGAAGCCAAGGGCTTCGGCAAGATCTTCTATCGTCGCCGTCGCCGTCGCGTCAAGCGTAAAAGCGGTAACCTCGACGACTTCTGCCGTCGTTGGGGCGGTGATTACAAGTACATGGTCGTGCTCGACGCGGACTCCGTGATGAGCGGCGATTGCCTGACCAGTCTGGTGCGCTTGATGGAAGCCACCCCGGACGCCGGGATCATTCAGACCGCGCCGCGCGCTTCGGGCATGGACACGCTGTATGCACGCATGCAGCAGTTCGCCACCCGCGTGTACGGTCCGCTGTTTACCGCCGGTCTGCACTTCTGGCAGCTGGGCGAATCCCACTACTGGGGCCACAACGCGATCATCCGCATGAAGCCGTTCATCGAGCACTGCGCCCTGGCGCCGTTGCCCGGTAAAGGCGCGTTTGCCGGTGCAATTCTGTCCCACGACTTCGTTGAAGCGGCGCTGATGCGCCGTGCCGGCTGGGGCGTGTGGATTGCCTACGACTTGCCGGGCAGCTACGAAGAATTGCCGCCGAACTTGCTGGACGAACTCAAGCGTGACCGTCGCTGGTGTCACGGCAACCTGATGAACTTCCGGCTGTTCCTGGTAAAAGGCATGCACCCGGTGCACCGTGCGGTGTTCCTGACGGGCGTGATGTCTTACTTGTCGGCGCCGTTGTGGTTCTTCTTCCTCGTGCTGTCGACGGCGCTGCTGGCGGTCAACACGCTGATGGAGCCGCAGTACTTCCTTGAGCCACGTCAGCTCTATCCGTTGTGGCCACAATGGCACCCGGACAAGGCGATCGCGTTGTTCTCGACCACCGTCGTGCTGCTGTTCCTGCCGAAGTTGTTGAGCATCATCCTGATCTGGGCCAAAGGCGCGAAAGAGTTCGGTGGCAAGTTCAAGGTAACCCTGTCGATGCTGCTGGAGATGCTGTTCTCCATGCTGCTGGCGCCGGTGCGGATGATTTTCCACACCCGCTTCGTACTCGCCGCGTTCCTCGGCTGGGCCGCGACCTGGAACTCGCCGCAACGTGACGACGACTCCACACCATGGAGCGAAGCGGTCAAGCGCCACGGTCCGCAAACTTTGCTGGGCTTCTTCTGGGCCCTGTTGGTGATCTGGCTGAACCCGAGCTTCCTCTGGTGGCTGGTGCCGATCGTCGGTTCGTTGATGCTGTCGATTCCGGTGTCGGTGATCTCCAGTCGAGTTGGCCTGGGCCTCAAGTCCCGTGACGAGAGCCTGTTCCTGATCCCTGAGGAATACAATCCGCCACAGGCGCTGCTGGCGACTGACCAGTACACCCACGAAAACCGTTGGCATGCACTGAACGACGGCTTCGTCCGGGCAGTGGTCGATCCACAGCAGAACGCCTTGGCGTGCTCGCTGGCGACTTCACGCCACCGTGAGGCCGAGCCTATCGAATGGTTGAGGATCGAACGGGTGCGTCATGCGCTGAAAGTCGGGCCTGAGGGTCTGAACAACAATGAGCGCGTGCAACTGCTCAGTGATCCGGTAGCACTGGGTCGCCTGCATGAGCAGATCTGGAACGAAGGTCAATCCGAGTGGCTGGAGGCGTGGCGTAAATCGGTGAAAGCCGATCCCCATGCGCCGCTGTTGCCGCTCAAGCCGTTGAGTGCGCAGCCTCAGTTGGCCTAATAAAAAACCCCGCGAAAGCGGGGTTTTTTTTGCGCTGATCAGCGTCGAACAACAATTCCTGCTTAAACCCTTGTGCAAACGAACGAGTGCGTTAGCATCCGTCCCCGAATTGGTGCGCCCGGACAACTTTCTGTTCGTATCTGCCGGTTTTCCAAGGAAAATCTGCGGTTTGCGCGCCTCACAACGCGATGGTTTTGGGGACTTGATGATGAAGAAGTATCTCTCGATGCTGCTGGTCGGCGTCACGGCATTGGTTGCAGTCAACGCGGCGCACGCCGGTGCCATCGATGACGCGGTCAAGCGCGGCACGCTGAAAGTCGGCATGGACCCGACCTACATGCCGTTCGAAATGACCAACAAGCGCGGCGAGATCATCGGCTTCGAAGTCGACCTCCTAAAAGCCATGACCAAGGCCATGGGCGTCAAGCTGGAGATGGTTTCCACCGGCTACGACGGCATCATCCCGGCCCTGCTCACCGACAAGTTCGACATGATCGGCAGCGGCATGACCCTGACCCAGGAACGCAACCTGCGCCTGAATTTCAGCGAACCGTTCATCGTGGTGGGCCAGACCCTGCTGATCCGCAAGGAGCTGGAAGGCACCATCAAGTCCTATAAAGACCTGAACACCGCCGACTACCGCATCACTTCCAAGCTCGGTACCACCGGCGAGATGGTGGCCAAAAAGCTCATCTCCAAAGCCAACTACCACGGCTACGACAATGAGCAGGAAGCCGTGCTCGACGTGGTCAACGGCAAGGCCGACGCCTTCATCTACGACGCGCCTTACAACGTCGTGGCCGTGAACAAGGTCGGTGCCGGCAAACTGGTGTTCCTCGACAAGCCGTTCACCTACGAACCGCTGGCCTTCGGTCTGAAGAAGGGTGACTACGACAGCATCAACTTCATCAACAACTTCCTGCGCCAGATCCATGAAGACGGCACCTACGATCGCATCCATGACAAGTGGTTCAAAGACACCGCCTGGCTCAAGGACATGGAATAAGCGCCGGTCAGACTGACCGCGTCGCCTCAATCGCGAGCAGGCTCACTCCTACAGGGGAGCGCATTCCAATGTAGGAGTGAGCCTGCTCGCGATGAGTGCCTCCAAGGCAACACAAATCCGGAACCTGCAATGAAACAGAAAAAAGCCCAATGGCCGTGGCACGTGTTAACCGTGCTGGTGCTGATCGGCCTGGCTGGCGCGTTGTATTACGCCACCTCGCTGATGTCCTACGAATGGCGCTGGAACCGTGTGCCGCAATACTTCGCCTATCACGCCGAAGAATCCCAGCGTGCCGCCGATATCTCCACCGTCAGCGAACTGGTGCGCAAGGGCGACAAGGCTGAAGTCACCCTGCGCAATGATGCCGGTGTCGAGCAGCGCCTGACCGTCGACGACAACAGCCTGCAAGTCGCCCAAGGTGATGACGTGGCTGAAGGCGACGTGATTGGCGTGACTCGCCATTGGGCCGCCGGACCGCTGATGTGGGGGCTCTGGACCACCTTATGGTTGTCCGTGGTTTCAGGAGTGCTCGGTCTGCTGATCGGCCTGGCCACGGGCCTGTGCCGACTGTCGAGCAACCCGACCTTGCGCGATCTCTCGACGATCTACGTCGAACTGGTGCGCGGTACGCCGCTGCTGGTGCAGATCTTCATTTTCTACTTCTTCATCGGCACGGTGATGAACCTCTCCCGGGAGTTCGCCGGGATCGCCGCGCTGTCGCTGTTCACTGGCGCTTATGTGGCGGAAATCATCCGTTCCGGCGTGCAATCCATCGCCCGTGGCCAGAACGAAGCCGCGCGCTCCCTGGGTCTGAGCGCTGGCCAGTCGATGCGCCACGTGGTGCTGCCGCAAGCGTTCAAAAGGGTGCTGCCACCGCTGGCCGGCCAGTTCATCAGTCTGGTCAAGGACACCTCGCTGGTGTCGGTGATCGCCATTACCGAGCTGCTCAAAAGCGGCCGCGAAGTCATCACTACCTCGTTCTCGCCGTTCGAAATCCTGTTCTGCGTGGCCGGTCTGTACCTGTTGATCAACCTGCCGCTGTCGAAAATCGCCAGCCGGCTTGAGCGGAGGCTCGCGCAAAGTGATTGAAGTTCGCGATCTGGTAAAAGTTTTCGACACCCGCGGCCACGTGGTTCGCGCGGTGGACAACGTTTCGACGCACGTGGCCAAGGGCGAAGTGCTGGTGGTGATCGGCCCGTCCGGTTCCGGCAAGTCGACCTTCCTGCGCTGCCTCAACGGCCTGGAAGAGTTCGATTCGGGCTCGGTGAGTATCGACGGCTTGCAACTGGCCGACCCGAAAACCGATGTGAATGCCTACCGCCGTGAAGTCGGCATGGTATTCCAGCATTTCAACCTGTTCCCGCACATGACCGTGCTGGAAAACCTCTGCCTGGCCCAGAAAGTCGTGCGCAAGCGTGGCAAGAAGGAGCGCGAGGCCAAGGCCTTGGCGTTGCTGGAAAAGGTCGGTATTGCGCAGAAGGCCAACGAGTTTCCGTCGCGACTGTCCGGCGGTCAGCAACAGCGCGTGGCCATCGCCCGGGCATTGGCCATGGAGCCGAAGGTCATGCTGTTCGATGAGCCGACCTCGGCGCTCGACCCGGAAATGGTCGGCGAGGTGCTGGACGTGATGAAAACCTTGGCGGTGGAAGGCATGACCATGGTTTGCGTCACCCACGAAATGGGTTTCGCCCGGGAAGTGGCGGATCGGGTGCTGTTCTTCGATCACGGCAAATTGCTGGAGGACGCTTCACCGGCCGAATTCTTCGATGCACCGAAGGATCCGCGGGCTCAGGCCTTCTTGCGCCAGGTTCTCTAACTTCAGCGCCTGTTAGACCGCAATCGCGAGCAGGCTCACTCCCACATTGGTCGGTGGAGCACACAAAATTTGTGTCTGACACCTGCCCCCTGTGGGAGTGAGCCTGCTCGCGATCGCTTCACCTCGGTCCCAAGCGAACCGAGGCCCTCGCATCACCTCAAACCTTGAACCGTCCCACCAGCATCTGCAGGTGCGTCCCCAACCGTGCCAGCTCAACGCTAGACGCTGCGGTCTCTTCACTGGCGGCCGAGGTCTGTTCGGACACGTCGCGCACGTTCAGCACGCTACGGTTGATCTCCTCAGCCACGGCCGTCTGTTGCTCGGCAGCGGCAGCGATCTGCTGGTTCATCGACTGAATCGCCGACACGGTGCGGGTGATGCTTTCCAGCGAGCCACCGGCGCGGCGGGTCAGTTCGACGCTGCTGTCGGTCAGGCTGCGGCTGTTGTCCATGATGGTCGCCACTTGCTGGGTGCCCGTTTGCAGGCCGACGATCAACTCTTCAATTTCTTCAGTGGACTTCTGGGTGCGCTGAGCGAGGCTGCGGACTTCGTCGGCGACTACCGCAAAACCGCGCCCAGCCTCACCGGCACGCGCGGCCTCGATGGCGGCGTTGAGGGCCAGCAGGTTGGTTTGCTGAGCCACGGATTTGATCACGTCGAGCACGCTGCCGATCTTGTCGCTTTCGCGTTTGAGATGACCCATGGCCTCGGTGGAGTTGCCGACTTCTTTGGCCAGACGCTCGATCTGGGCGATGGCTTCGCCGACCACTTTGTCACCTTCGCGGGCCTGCTGGTCAGCGGCGACGGCGGCTTCGGAGGCTTCTTCGGCGTTACGCGCGACTTCCTGAACGGTGGCGGTCATTTCGTTCATGGCGGTGGCCACCTGGTCGGTCTCGACTTTCTGGCTGTTGACCCCGGCGCGGGTCTGCTCAGTGACGGCCGACAGTTCTTCGGCGGCATTGGCGATTTGCGTGACGCCGTCACTGATGCCGCCGATCAACGCGCGCAGGCCCAGGGTCATGCTCTGCATGGCACGCTGTAGCTGACCGAGTTCATCCTGACGTTCAGAGATAAGGTTTTGGGTCAGGTCGCCGGCAGCAACGCGCTCCGCTACTTTGAGGGTCTGGCTCAGGGGAATCACAATCTGGCGAGTGATGGCCCACGCGGCAAGCATGCCAAAGGCGAGCGCCAGGACGGTGGCCAGCAGCAGCAGGTTTTTGGCGTGCGCGGCGTCGGTGTCTCGGACGATGGTTTGCGACACGGTGAGTTTTTTGCTGGTGTCGCGCAGGATCTGGCCTTGATCGGCCATGCGTTGGAGGGCTGCGGCGCTGGCGACCTGAGAGTCGCGGAACTGGCTGACGGCGGCGCGGTAGGCTTTTAACGAATCCGTCGCTTGCTGCAGGTTGGCGATGTGCTGTTCAGGCAGTTTGGAAGGCAGGCTTTCGAGGTTTTTCAGCGCGTTGTCGATGGCGTCGAGAGCAGGTTTCTCGGCCTCGGTTTTACCGCTGTAGGTATAACCGCGAACCTGGAAGCGCGCTTGCTGGATCAGTTTGCTCAGGTCGATCACGCTGTTGAAATCGGCGACGCTGTCACCTTGCAGCATGGATTTTTCAACTTCGGCAACACGGGCCACTGCGTTGTCGGCGGTGGCGCCGAGTTTGCCGCGGGCGTCTTCGCGGGTGGCACCAGCCTGGGTCATGGCCGTGAAGGCTTGTTTGTACTCACTGACGGCGGCCAGTTGCTGGTCGATCATGGCCACGTCGGCCGGTTGTTCGATCAACGTGCGCGCGGTTTTCAGGCCGGTATCGAGTTGGCCGAGCAGATCGTTGACCGCACCGGGGCCTTGTTCGCCGCGACGCATTTCGTAATCCAGACGGGCCAGGCGCAGGTCTTTGGTCAGGTCATTAAGGCTGGCAATAAACCCCAGCTTATCGCCGCGACTCATCACGCCGCTCAGGCCGGTCCAGCCGGTGAAGGTGATCAACAAGGTAAGCAGCAGCACCAGACCGAAGCCGACACCCAGTTTGCGGTTGACGCTGACGTTCCCCAGTTTCTCGGCTAGCCATCGGTACATGCTGCAACTCCCTCGAACCATTCGTTGGTTTTATGGGGACTGTATCGGCTGGCGGGCGGGAACCTGTAGGCGCACACATTGGTTGGGGCGACGAATTTTCCTGTGGGAGCGAGCTTGCTCGTGATAGCGGTGGGTCAGTCAACGCATGGGTTAACTGGCAGTCCGCCATCGTCGGATCGCCGCCCGGAGCAAGCTCGCTCCCACAGGGATAGTGTCTGGGTTTAGAAGAGGCGTGCGAGCAGCGCAGTGACGGCGGTTTCGACCCGCAGGATGCGGTCGCCGAGCTGCACCGGTTGCAGGCTGGCCTTGCCGAGCAGGTCGATTTCGTAAGGAATCCAGCCACCTTCTGGACCGATGGCCAGTGTCACCGGTTCGTCCAGGCCGCGAGGGCAGGGTGGATAATTTCCGGGGTGGCCGACCAGGCCGAGGGTGCCCTCGGTGATCGCCGGCAGACGATCCTCGACGAACGGCTTGAAGCGTTTTTCAATGACGATTTCCGGCAGCACGCTGTCCCGGGCCTGTTCGAGGCCGAGAATCAACTGCTCGCGAATCGCCTCGGGCTCCAGGAACGGGGTTTGCCAGAAGCTCTTCTCGACGCGATAGCTGTTCACCAGAATGATTCGTGGCACACCCATGGCCGCCACGGTCTGAAACACCCTACGCAGCATTTTCGGTCGTGGCAGCGCCAACACCAGGGTCAGCGGCAGCTTGGCCGGTGGTGGCTGGTCGAGGGTGACGCGCAGTTCGGCCTCATCGGCGTCCAGGCGCAGCACTTCGGCCGAGCCCATCAGCCCGCCGATACGCCCGACCCGCATGCTGTCGCCGACGACACAGCGATGGACTTCCTGCATGTGCGTCAACCGGCGATCGCGCAGGATCACCCGGTCAGCCGCAATGAAATCGGCTTCTTCGAGGAGCAACAGGTTCACGGTTGGGTCGCTGGCGGCTGGTCGTTGTGATCGTCGGCCTGCTGGTCGTCCGGATGTTCGCCGCGTTTGCTGATCAGGCCGCCGAACAGGATGCCAATCTCGAACAGCAGCCACATCGGCACGGCCAGCAGCGTCTGCGAGAAGATGTCCGGTGGCGTCAGGATCATGCCGACCACGAAGCAGCCGATGACCACGTACGGGCGGATCTTCTTCAGGTATTTGACGTCGACCACGCCGATCCACACCAGCAGCACCACGGCTACGGGGATCTCGAACGCCACGCCGAAAGCGAAGAACAGCGTCATGACGAAGTCGAGGTAGCTGCTGATGTCGGTCATCATTTCCACGCCGGCCGGGGTGGCTGCGGCGAAGAACTTGAAGATCAGCGGGAACACCAGGTAATAGGCGAACGCCATGCCGGCATAGAACAGCATGATGCTCGATACCAGCAAGGGTACGGCGATGCGTTTTTCATGCTTGTACAGGCCCGGTGCGATAAAGCCCCAAATCTGATGCAGGATCACCGGGATGGCCAGGAACAGCGAGACCATCATGGTCAGCTTGAGCGGCGTCAGGAACGGCGATGACACGTCGGTGGCGATCATCGTCGCGCCTACCGGCAGGTATTGGCGCAGCGGCGTGGAGACGAAGGTGTAGATCTGCTGGGTGAAGGCAAACAACCCGGCGAAGATGATGAATATCGCCGCTACGCAGCGCAGCAGGCGGGTACGCAACTCGGTGAGGTGCGAAACCAGCGGCATGTGCTGGTCGTTTTCTGGGAGATCGCTCATGGGGCTCGCGGCGGCAGTGTTGGGTCATGAGGGGCCGACGCAACAGGCGCAGCCGCAGGCGTAACAGGTTCAACCGGGGGCGCTGCAACAACGGGCGCAGGTTCCGCAGCCACTGCAACAGGCGCAGCGGCGGGAGCAAGAATCGTCTGCTCTGCCACGGGTTCAACCGGCTGAACCGGTGTAGCCTCCTGCTGAGTCGGCGTGAAAATCTTCCGCGCCTCCTGCTCCAGCGACAGAATGTGCTCGTTGTGCAGCTGCCGACGAATCTCGTCGGCACCGATTTCACGTTCAACTTCCTGTTTGATCGCGTTGAAGCTGCGCTTCAGACGGCCGACCCACAGGCCGGCGGTGCGCGCAGCACCCGGCAGACGCTCGGGGCCCAGCACTAGCAGGGCCACGAGGCCGACGAGCAGCAGTTCAGAGAAGCTGATACCAAACATTAGTCAGTGCTCACACGTCTTTGCGGATCGGCTCTTCGACTTTTTGCGCCTGCACGTCGATGGTGTGCGGCTGGTTCACCGAGTTCTGCGGCTGAACCGGTGGTACCGGTTGGGACGGCGTTGCGGTCGGATCGGCCGGTTTTTCGTCATCGTTCATGGCTTTTTTGAAGCCCTTGATCGACTCACCCACGTCAGTGCCCAGGTTTTTCAGTTTCTTGGTGCCGAACACCAGCACGACAACAACCAGGATGACGATCCAGTGTTTCCAGTCAAAAATGCCCATGTCGCTGCTCCTCTCTAATAGTTGTTCAGGCGGACGGACGCGAGGCTTTCTCGGCGTGTCCGGACAGACCGAAACGACGGTCCAGTTCATCGAGTACAGCCTGTGGATGCTGCCCCAGTTGGGCGAGCATGACCATGCTGTGGAACCACAAATCGGCGGTTTCGTAGATCACATCGCTGCAGTCACCGCTGATGGCGGCATCCTTGGCGGCAATGATGGTTTCGACCGACTCTTCGCCGACTTTTTCCAGAATCTTGTTCAAGCCCTTGTGGTACAGGCTGGCGACATACGAGCTGTCGGCGGCGGCGCCTTTGCGCTCTTCCAGCACTTCGGCCAGACGGGTCAGCGTGTCACTCATGGGTGTGTCCTGAGGAATAGATAGCGTGCGGATCTTTGAGCACCGGGTCGACAGTTGTCCAGTCGCCGTTCTCGAAGACGCGGTAGAAGCAGCTCTGACGGCCGGTATGGCAAGCGATGTCGCCGATCTGCTCGACCATCAGGATGATCACGTCGGCGTCACAGTCCAGGCGCATCTCATGCAGGTTTTGCACGTGACCGGACTCTTCGCCCTTGCGCCATAGCTTGCCACGGGAACGTGACCAGTAAATGGCGCGGTTCTCGGCAGCGGTCAGTTCCAGCGCTTCACGGTTCATCCAGGCCATCATCAGGACGCGCCCGGTCTTGTGATCCTGGGCAATCGCCGGCACCAGGCCATCTGCGTCCCACTTGATCTCGTCCAGCCAGTTTTTCATCTTCGACTCCGACAGCGGGCCCGACACTTCATTAGTCGGGCAGGCGTTGAAACAGTGTGCCAGCGTGCGGGGGCTCTGGCTATCGGCGAACGACCAGATACAAGCCGACGGCCACCATGATCCCGGCCGGCCAATGACCCAGTTCGTTCAGCGGCCCACCGGCAGCGAGTATGGTGCCGCCGGCCAGGTGCGCACAGCCGAGCAGTCGCAGTAGCCAATCGTCCTTGCGGCGGTGCCACGGTGGCGGCGGGTCGTAGGCATGAGGCTGGGACATGCGCTCGAGCAGGTCGCGGGCCATGTTGGCCAGGTGCGGCAGCTGTTCGAACTGGCTCTGCACGTTGCCGATCAAGGCTTTGGGGCTGACACGCTCGCGCATCCAGCGTTCGAGGAACGGCTGGGCGGTGTTCCACAAATCGAGGTCCGGGTACAACTGACGGCCCAGGCCCTCGATGTTCAGCAGGGTTTTTTGCAGCAAAACGAGCTGCGGCTGGACTTCCATGTTGAAGCGCCGGGCGGTCTGGAACAGGCGCATCAGCACCTGACCGAAGGAAATATCTTTTAACGGTTTTTCGAAGATCGGCTCGCACACGGTGCGGATCGCCGCCTCGAATTCGTTGAGTTTGGTTTCCGCCGGCACCCAGCCTGAGTCGATGTGCAGCTGCGCGACGCGACGGTAATCACGCTTGAAGAACGCGAACAGGTTGCGCGCCAGATAATCCTGGTCTTCCGGGGTCAGGCTACCGACGATGCCGCAGTCGATCGCAATGTACTGCGGGCTCCACGGGTTAACGGTGCTGACGAAGATGTTGCCGGGGTGCATGTCGGCATGGAAGAAGCTGTCGCGGAACACTTGGGTGAAGAAAATCTCGACGCCGCGCTCGGCGAGCATTTTCATGTCGGTGCGCTGATCGGCCAGGGTCGTAAGGTCGGTGACCTGAATGCCGTAGATGCGCTCCATCACCAGCACTTTCGGCCGGCACCAGTCCCAATAGACTTGCGGCACGTAGAGCAGCGGCGAACCGTCGAAGTTGCGCCGCAACTGGCTGGCGTTGGCCGCCTCACGCAGCAGGTCGAGTTCGTCGTAGATGGTTTTTTCGTAGTCCTGGACCACGTCCACCGGGTGCAGCAGGCGCGCGTCGGCCGAGAGCTTTTCGGCGGCGCGGGCGAGGATGAACAGCCACGCCAGGTCCTGCGCGATGATCGGCTTGAGGCCCGGGCGGATGACCTTGACCACCACTTC
This sequence comes from Pseudomonas fluorescens, assembly GCF_000968015.1. Taxonomy (GTDB): domain Bacteria; phylum Pseudomonadota; class Gammaproteobacteria; order Pseudomonadales; family Pseudomonadaceae; genus Aquipseudomonas; species Aquipseudomonas fluorescens_W. Next base: position 19,944 of record NZ_LACH01000001.1, on the reverse strand, counting down.
TTCACCGGTTTTCAGCTGCGCGGCATGCACTTGCGCCACCGAGGCCGAGGCCAGCGGTTCGACGTCGAAGCGGCTGAAGACTTCGCTGATCTTTTTGCCGAGCTGTTCTTCGATCAGATTGACCGACACTTGCGAGTCGAACGGCGGCACGCGGTCCTGCAGCTTCATCAGCTCATCGGCGATGTCTTCCGGCAGCAAGTCGCGGCGGGTGGACAGGATTTGCCCGAACTTGATGAAAATCGGCCCAAGGTCCTGCAACGCCAGACGCAATCGCGCGCCACGGCTCAGGTCCAGCGTCTTGCGCGGGAACCAGCGCCACGGCAAGGCGTAGCGCAGCGCCAGCAGAAACCACGGCAGTGGCAGGGCGAACAACAGATCATCGAGGCGGTAGCGAATCACAACGCGCTGGATGCGCAACAAACGGCGGACGGCAAGCAGCTTCATGCGTTATCGCTTGGGTCGAGGGATCGGGAAAGGCGCTCGAAGCGCGCCTCGAGACGTTCCAGATCGAGCTTGATCTGGTCCAGTTCACTGAAACGGGCTTCGGCTTCGCGCTGACCGACAAGGGCGCGCGATTCTTCGGCCAGGTACTCGCCAAGATTCTGGTTCAGGCTGGCGAACCCTTGCTGATACCAGCGTGCGCGACTGCGCAGGTGACCGCCGACCAGTTGCGTGGCGACCGGTCCCAGCCAGCGCGAGAGTTCATACTCCCAGTCCAGCTCAAGGTCCTGAAGGATCGCCGCCAGTTCCAGCAGCACGCCGCTGTCGCCGTCGAGTTCGACTTCAGGAGCATGCAAGACCGAAGTCTTGTCCTTGCTCATGGCCAGTTTCAACAGGCTGGAGGCCGGTGCACGCAAGGTGCAGTCGGCACCGGTTTCCCAGTGGGAAGCCAGCATCAAGCCTTCTTCGCTGGGCAGGATGAACACTTGCAGCGCCGGGCTGCGGCAATCGACGGCAATCACCTTGCCACTCAAATGCGCCAGCCGCGGCAACGCCGTGCTGTCGAGACGCAGCACCCGGTTCAGACCGAGTTCAACGCTGGCGAGCAGGCCGGCCAGCAACATCAGGGTTTGATGCCGCGGTGCAGGGCGACGATGCCTGCGGTCATGTTGTGGTAGGTCACGCGGTCGAAACCGGCCTCGACCATCATCGACTTCAAGGTTTCCTGATTCGGGTGCATGCGGATCGATTCGGCCAGGTAGCGATAGCTTTCCGAGTCGTTGGTGATCAGCTTGCCCATCAGCGGCATGAAGGCGAACGAGTAGGCGTCGTAGGCTTTGGACATCAGCGCGTTGGTTGGCTTGGAGAACTCCAGCACCAGCAAACGGCCGCCCGGTTTCAGCACGCGCAGCATCGAACGCAGGGCGTCTTCTTTATGCGTAACGTTGCGCAGGCCGAAAGCGATGGTCACGCAGTCGAAATGGTTGTCCGGGAACGGCAGCTTTTCAGCGTCGGCCTGAACGAATTCGACGTTGCCGGCCACACCCAGATCCAGCAGGCGGTCACGACCGACCTTGAGCATGGATTCGTTGATGTCAGCCAACACGACCTGGCCGGTCGGGCCAACGAGGTGCGAGAACTTCTTGGTCAGGTCGCCGGTACCGCCAGCGATGTCCAGCACTCGGTTACCGGTGCGAACGCCCGACAGCTCGATCGCGAAACGCTTCCACAGACGGTGCATGCCGCCCGACAGGAGGTCGTTCATCAAGTCATACTTGGCGGCTACCGAGTGGAAAACTTCAGCGACTTTTTCCGCTTTCTGGCTTTCCGGAACGTTTTTGAAGCCGAAGTGAGTGGTGGGTTCGGCATCGCTGCCTTTGCGCTGATCAGTCATATCGCTGTCACCAAAATAGAATGCGGGACATTCTAATCCCGGTGGCCTGCTTTGTCTTGGCAAGGCTGCAGGTAAGATAGGTAACCACCGGGACGTTTTGCCGCAGTAGCGGTCAAGATGCTTCAGGAAAGTATTCATAAAGCAGGAGTCATTCGATGGCCCGTATTAGTGTTGAGCGTTCCCACGGCCTGGGTAAGGAAGCGGCGCGCGAGAAGGCCGACCAGTTGGCGCAGAAACTGTCCGATCAATATGGCCTGGAGCCGCAATGGTCTGGCGACACTCTGAACCTCAAGCGTTCCGGTGTGAAAGGCGCGGTGTATGTGGGCGAGAGTTCGATCAAGGTCGATGTCGAACTTGGCCTGTTGATGTCGGCCATGAGCGGCACGATCAAATCGGAAATCGAAAAGGCCCTCGATAAAGCGTTGGTCTGATTTTCGCGTGAGATGCAACTCTTGTAGGAGTGAGCCTGCTCGCGATAGCAGTCTGTCAGTCGACATCAATTTTGGCTGACAGACCGCTATCGCGAGCAGGCTCGCTCCCACATTTGTTTTGCGGTGTGCCCAAGGTTTTGTGTCAGTTGTTAGGGTGCCGTTTCTAATTATTCTCACTACTTTGTGCCTGAGCCCGACTCTTTCGCGGGCAGTTCCTCAAACCTTCTGCGCGTGAGGTGCACCATGGCCAAAGTTATTTTGAAGAAAAAAATCGACGCTTCGACGACTGCTCTGAGCGACGTTAAATCTTATGCCCGCAAGATCTGGCTGGCAGGCCTGGGTGCCTACGCCAAGGTCGGCCAAGAGGGCAGCGAGTACTTTCAAGAGTTGATCAAGGCTGGTCAAACTGTTGAAAAGAAAGGCAAAAAAGTAGTTGCCGAGAAACTTGAAGCGGCCAATGCCGAGATCGATGAAGCCAAGAGTGAAGTCACTACTTTCAAAGGTAAGGTCGAACTTCAACTCGACAAGGTCGAGAAGGCTTTTGACTCGCGTGTCGCAAGTACCTTGAATCGTATCGGCATTCCGTCTAAACATGACGTTGAGACACTCTCTGCCAAGCTCGATGAGCTGACGGCATTGCTCGAACGCGTCGCGCGTAAATCTTAAGGAGAACGGGATGGCTGGTAAAAAGAACACCGAAAAAGAAGGCAGCTCGTGGATCGGGAAAGTCGAAGACTACTCCCGCAAAATCTGGCTGGCTGGTTTAGGCGTGTACTCGAAGATCGACACTGACGGCAGCAAACTCTTCGATACATTGGTTAAAGACGGCGAGAAGGCCGAGAAGCTCACCAAGAGCGCTGTCGGCAAGAAAGTCGATGCTGCCAAGGACTCTGCTTCGTCGGCCAAGTCGCGCATCAGCGGCGTGAAAGATCGCGCACTGGGCAAGTGGGATGAGCTGGAAGGGGCTTTCGACAAGCGTCTGAACAGCGCCATTTCGCGCCTGGGTGTACCGAGCCGAAATGAAGTCAAAGCACTGCACAGCAAGGTCGATACCCTGACCAAGCAAATCGAAAAACTCACCGGTGCCAAGGTGGCGCCTGTTGCGGCGAAAACCGCGGCGGCCAAACCTGCGGCGAAGCCCGCTGCCAAACCATTGGCTAAAGCTGCCGCTAAACCAGCGGCCAAAACTGCCGCAGCGAAACCTGCAGCAGCCAAGCCAGCGGCCAAAGCAGCAGTAAAACCAGCCGCTAAACCGGCTGTCAAAACTGCAGCGGCCAAACCCGCTACCAAGCCAGCGGCCAAACCTGCCGCAGCGAAGAAGCCAGCGGTGAGAAAGCCGGCAGCTCCGAAAGCGGCTGCACCAAAACCAGCAGTGGCTGCCGCCAAACCGGCAACCCCGGCTCCGGTCAGCGCATCGAACTCCGCTACTGCGCCGACCCCTGCTGTAACCCCGACTGTCGCGCCAGCTCCTTCGACGCCAACCAGTCAGTCCTGATTTCAGGGCTCAAGAAAACGCCCGGCCTGTGAAGGTCGGGCGTTTTCGTTTGGGTGGTTTGCAATGAGGGAATTGGTGGTTTCAAGATCCACCCCTCACCCCAGCCCTCTCCCCAGGGGGAGAGGGGGAAAGGGAGCCGATCGGGGAGTTTTCAGATCCTGAGTTCGACTGTGGACTTTCAGGTCGATGTAGCTCCAAGAACACCTTGTTCAGTCCCCTCTACCCCCTGGGGAGAGGGTTAGGGTGAGGGGTGGTTTCAACTGATTCACTCGTGTTCTTCGAGGTATTGAAGCGCCAACTGCTCGGTTGCGACCTTGATCGGCGGCAGCAGATGCGGCGCCACCAGCATCATGATCTGGTACACCACCAATCTCACCTCACCCTCGCGATCAAGAATCCGCTGATAGTCCAGCGAGAACAGCAGCGTCATGGTGATCTGTTCCACCAACTGCCCCAGCGCCTGGGTATCGCTGACCAATTGCCCCTGAGCCTTCAATCGAGCGAGCAACGAAGCCAGCGTGCGCTTCAACGCGTTGAGCAGGTTGCGTATGCCCTTGGCCAGTTTCGGCAAGCGCCCGGCGAGGTTTGACAGGTCCTGGAACAGAAACCGGTAATGGGCCAGGCGCTCGACGATCAGGTGCAGGAACAGCCAGTAATCTTCCGGTGCAAGTTCCACATCGGCCGGTGGATCGAGCAGAGGCACCAGTTCGGCCTGGAAGCGCTCGAACAGTCCGAGAATCAACGGTTCCTTGCCGTGGAAGTGGTAGTAGAGGTTGCCTGGGCTGATGCCCATTTCGTTGGCAACTTCCATGGTGGAGACGTTCGGCTCGCCCTTCTGATTGAACAACTGCAAAGCACATTCGAGAATCCGGTCGCGGGTTTTCATCCAGTCTTCTTAATGGTTCGTTGAACGTCAGCGCACACGCACGTAAGTACCGGGTGCTGCCTCCATCGGTGGGTAGTTCTGGTTGCCAAGCGCCATGTGGGTTTCTTTTTGCGCGCCTGAACGTTCTTGAATCCAGCTCAACCATTGTGTCCACCAACTGCCGTCGACTTGCTTGGCGTCGTAATACCAGGCCCGTGGATCACCGCTCAGCTTCGTGCTCTCGACGAAGTTGGCTTTCGGGTTTGATGGTGGGTTGAGAATGCTCTGTACATGACCGCTGTTGGACAACACGAAGCGTCGCTCGCCACCCAGCAGCAGGGTCGAGCGATACACCGCATCCCACGGGGTGATGTGGTCATTGATGCCCGCCACGCTGAAACTGTCGACGGTGACTTTCTGCAAGTCGATCGGCGTGCCACACACTTCCAGACCACCCGGATGACTCAGCGGGTTGTGTTTGAAGAAGTCCAGCAAGTCGCCATGCAAGGCTGCCGGTAAACGTGTGTTGTCGTTGTTCCAGTAAAGGATGTCGAACGCCGGCGGCTCCTTGCCCAACAGGTAGTTGTTAACGAAATAGCTCCAGATCAAATCGTTGGGGCGCATCCAGGCGAAGATCTTGGCCATGTCGCGGCCGTCCAGCACGCCTTTCTGATAGGAGCGACGCTTGGCCGCTTCAAGCGTCTGTTCGTCGGCGAAGAGGGTCGCAGGCGAGTCCATCTGACTGTCGAGCAGGCTCACGAGATAGGTCGCGCTGGACACCCGCCGAAGTTGTCGCTTGGCCTGCAAATGGCCTTGCAGGGCGGCGATGGTCAGTCCGCCCGCGCAGGCGCCCATCAGGTTGACCTCACGAGCGCCGGTGATCGCCCGGCACACATTCATCGCTTCTTCCACGGCTTCAACGTACGTCGACAGCCCCCATTCGCGATGACGTACATCCGGATTGCGCCAACTGATCATGAAGGTTTGCAGGCCGTTCTTCAGGGCGAACTGGACGAAGCTGTTGTGCGGGCTCAGGTCGAAAATGTAGTACTTGTTGATCTGTGGCGGCACCACCAGCAGCGGTTTGGAATACTGCTTTTCGCTCATTGGCTTGTACTGGATCAACTCCAGCAGTTCATTGCGAAACACCACGGAGCCCGTCGTGGTGGCGACCGTTTTGCCGACCTCGAAAGAGTGCTTGGTGACTTGTCTGGGCAGGCCGTCGTTGTGCAGGAAGTCGTCGACCAGGTGGCTGATGCCTCGCACCAGGCTGTTGCCGCCGGAGTTGAAAATCTCCTTGATCGCCAGCGGATTAAGCAGGCTGTTGGACGGTGCCATGGCGTCGTTGAGCAAGGCGAACGCGAAGTGCGCGCGGGCGCGATCGTCCGGGGTCATGTTGCTCTCGTCGATCCAGTGTTTGACCTGCTTCTGCCAGCTCAGGTAGGCCTGCAAGCTGCGGCGATAAAATGGGTTGAGGCTCCACGCCGGGTCGGCAAAGCGATTGTCCTGCGGATTGGTCGGGTGCAGGGTTTCGCCCAGCAGTACACGGCCCAGTTGACCGCCCAGCTTCAAGGCGTGTCGGGCGGTGTGCACCGGGTTGCGCAAACCATGGGCAGCAACGCTTCGCAGGGTGGAAAACAGATCCCGACCACGCAGGCCGGTAATCGCACTCTGTGCGTTGATGAACGCGGCGGGAGTGGGCAAATATTCCCTCGCTGGTTTTTCGCGCATGAATCAACACTCCTTCGTCTTCAGGCCAAATACAGATACATCGAACCAGAACACCATAGACGCTGTTGCGGATTGTTGCGCGGCACTGCGTCTTCCCGACTGACAATGGGCCGATTAGCCGCCCAATGGCGCCGGATGCGGATGCATCACGGCACGCTGACGTTCTTCTTCGAGAAATTTCATGATGATCGGTGCCACTGCTTCGGCCCGGGTAATCAAAAACAGATGCCCGTCATCGATGATGTGCAACTGGGCATTGGGAATCCGCCAGGCCAGTAACCGCATGTTGACCAACGGGATCAGTGGGTCGTCGTCACCGGCCAGTACCAAGGTTGGCTGGTGGATCTTGTGCAACCAGTGAATGCTGGTCCAGCCGAGGCCGGCGAACAGCTGCCAGTAGTATCCGAGCTTGCCGGCCGAGCGGACCTTGGCGGCATGGCTGGCGGCGAGGGTTGGATCGCGACGGAACGCACCGCCATAGATCATCGGTGCGATGCGAATCACGTGAGACGGCTGGATGTAGCGTCGTGGGCTGGCCATCATCCACAGGACTTTCGGCTTGCCCGGCACCATCACCGTGCCAGCCGCCGTGGCCGCTAGAACGAGTTTCTTGCAGCGCTCGGGATAGTCGTAAGCGAACTGCTGGGCGAGGGCGCCTCCCCAGGAAACGCCGATTACATTGACTTGCCCGTAGTCGAGATAGTCGAGCATCCGCGCCGTGAGTTTCGCCAGGCCCGGAAAGCGATACGGTCGCCTTGGCGTCGACGAACCGCCGACACCGGGGACGTCGAAGGCGATGACTTCCAGGTCCGGGTCCAGCGCCGCGACGAACGGAAACACCAGCTCCAGGTTGGCGCCGATGCCGTTGAAAATCAGCAAGGGCGTCAAGTGAGGCTTGCCGGGGCGTACCGCCGTGCGGAGGGTCTGGCCATCCAGGTCGACGGTACGAAATATGAACGGTTGCGGCATGCTTCAAGCCCTGTGGAATTGGGTCGCTGTCTCTCTTTACTGTGGGAGCGAGCTTGCTCGCGATGAGGTCATCACATTCAACATTGAAGTTGATTGTTAGACCGCTATCGCGAGCAAGCTCGCTCCCACAGGGTCAGTTACCGCTCATGCACATAGGTGCCTGGTGCAGCTTCGCCCGCCGGATAAGCCTTGTTACCCAAACTGCTTGGAGACTTCTTCAGCTTGCCGGAACGTTCGGCTTGCCATCCCTGCCAGTGCAGCCACCAGGAATCGGTGTGTTTGGTGGAGTTTTCTTGCCACTCCTCAGCCTTGACTGGCATCTCGGTGCTGGTCATGTAGCGCGATTTCGGATTGCCCGGCGGGTTCAGAATGCTCTGGATATGCCCGCTGGTGGACAGCACGAATTCAACCTTGCCACCGAACAGTTGCGCCGACTTGTAGCAGGACTTCCACGGAGTGATGTGGTCGTTGGTGCCGGCCAGGGAGAAGATGTCGGCAGTGACCTGCTTCAGATCAATCGGTGTGCCGCACACTTCCAGTGCGTCAGGACGGATCAGCGGGTTGGTTTTGAACATCTCGATCAGGTCGCCGTGGAACGCTGCGGGCAACCGTGTGGTGTCGTTGTTCCAGAACAGGATGTCGAACACCGGCGGCTCGTTGCCCAGCAGGTAGTTGTTGACCCAGTAGTTCCAGATCAGGTCGTTGGGGCGCATCCAGGCGAAAACTTTCGCCATGTCGCGGCCTTCCAGGACGCCGGCCTGATAAGAGTGGCGCTTGGCGGACTCGAGGGTCTGCTCGTCGACGAACAGTGCCACGTCGCTGTCCAGGGTGGTGTCCAGCACGCTGACCAGCAGCGTCAGGGCGTTGACCTTTTTCTCTCCGAGCGCGGCGTAGTGGCCCAGCAGGGCGGTGCAGGTGATGCCGCCGGAACAGGCGCCGAGCATGTTGATGTCTTTGCTGCCGGTGATCGCGGTGACCACGTCGACCGCTTCCTTAAGCGCTTCGATGTAGGTCGACAGACCCCACTCGCGCTGCTCCTTGGTCGGGTTACGCCAGCTGACGATGAACGTCTGCATGTTGTTGCGCAGGCAGAAGCGCGCCAGGCTCTTGTCCGGGCTCAGGTCGAAAACATAGAACTTGTTGATCTGCGGTGGCACCACCAGCAGTGGGCGCTCATGCACCTGTTCGGTGGTCGGCCGATACTGGATCAGCTCCAGCACATCATTGCGAAACACCACCGCGCCTTCGGTGACGCCCAGGCTCTTGCCGACCTCGAACGCGCCCATGTTGACCTGGCTCGGCATGCCGCCGTTGTGCACCAGGTCCTTGGCCAGATGGGAGAGGCCGTCGAGCAGGCTTTTACCACCGGTTTCGAAGAAGCGTTTGACCGCCGCCGGGTTGGCCGCACTGTTGGTGGGGGCCATGGCTTCGGTCATGAGGTTGATCACGAAATGCCCGCGTGCGACGTCCTTGGGCGAGAGGTTACTTTCGCCGATCCAGTCGTGGAGCTCCTTGCGCCACGCCAGGTAAGTTTGCAAATAACGTTTGTAGAGCGGGTTCTGGCTCCAGGCCGGATCGGCGAAGCGACGGTCATCGCTTGTCGGTTGCAGCGCGGATTTGCCGAACAGCACGTTCTTCAGTTCGAGGCCGAAATGAGCGACATGCTTTGCACTGTGAATCGGTTGTTTGATGGCCTGGGTCAGCACCATGCGGGCAGAGCCCAACAGATCTTTTCTACGCAGTCCAACGACCGGATTCAGCCCCAAGGTATTTTCCGAGGCCTGAACTTTCAGGTCATCGTTATTCTTGTTACTCATCTACGACGCTCCATTGTCCTGAGACGAGTACCTGGGTTCAGCTGTGCAGTCCACAGCCAATGCCAGGTACTACTACTCGGGTGACCGTTAATTCTGCATCGCTGCTTTTTAGTTCAGAGAGCACTGCAGGTACCTTGCCAGCTCCATTGGTTACCCGAGTTTAATTTTTTTCGCAAGCAGGCCAATCGCCGGCCCGGAAGCGGAGCATTCAAACAGATGGAATTAGAAAATGCCTTCTAATGAGCGAAAGGCCTGATTTAGAGCATCAGCTTGACGATGGATTCGTTCGGATCGCGGGTCTTTCCGGCGGCTTTTAGTTCGGCAAGATAATCGTTCCAGAGATCCTCTTGGCGCACGCCCAACTGGTACAGATATTCCCAGGTGAACAGGCCGCTGTCGTGGCCGTCATCGAAGGTCAATTTCAGTGCGTACTGACCGGCCGGTTCGACCTTGGTCAGGCCTACGCCGATCTTGCCAAATTGCAGGATAGGTTTGCCGTGGCCCTGGACCTCGGCGGAAGGAGAGTGCACGCGCAGGAACTCGGCGGGCAGGTGATGCTCCTCGCCGGACGCGTATTTCAGCGACAGGGTTTTCGAGGCTTTGTGCAGTTTGATATCGGTGGGGAGTTGGGTCATGACCGGCACTTCCGTTATGTGTGGAACCTTGTGGGAGCGAGCCTGCTCGCGATAGCGGTGTGACAGTCAACACAAGGGTTGAATGTACCGCCGTCATCGCGAGCAGGCTCGCTCCCACAGGTTCGCTACCGCTGTAAGTATGGCTTACAGGATATAACGGGACAGGTCTTCGTTCTGCGCCAATTCGCCCAAGTGGCTGTTGACGTAATCGGCGTCGATCAGGATCGCCTTGTCGTCGTGGGCGCTGGCGAGGTCACCGGCGCTGAACGACACCTCTTCAAGCAGACGCTCAAGCAGCGTGTGCAGGCGACGGGCACCGATATTCTCGGTCTTCTCGTTGACCTGCCAGGCGATCTCGGCGATGCGCTTGATACCGTCCGGCTGGAACTCGATCACCAGGCCTTCGGTTTTCAGCAGGGCACAATACTGCTCGGTGAGCGATGCGTGCGGTTCGCTGAGAATGCGTTCGAAATCTTCAGGCGTCAGCGCCTTGAGTTCGACACGAATCGGCAGGCGACCTTGCAGCTCAGGCACCAGATCGCTCGGCTTGCTCAGGTGGAACGCACCGGACGCGATGAACAGGATGTGGTCGGTCTTGACCATGCCCAGTTTGGTGTTGACGGTGCAGCCTTCGATCAGCGGCAGCAAGTCGCGCTGTACGCCTTCACGGGAGACGTCGATGCCACCGGAGTTGCCGCGCTTGGCGACCTTGTCGATTTCGTCGATGAACACGATGCCGTGCTGCTCGACGGCTTCCAGCGCCTTGGCCTTCAACTCTTCTTCGTTGACCAGGCGGCCGGCTTCTTCGTCACGCACCAGTTTCAGTGCTTCCTTGACCTTGATCTTGCGGCTCTTGCGTTTGCCCTTGCCCATATTGGCGAACAGGCTCTGCAACTGGTTGGTCATCTCTTCCATGCCCGGTGGCGCGGAGATATCGACACCGGTCACTTCGGCGACTTCGATTTCGATCTCTTTGTCATCCAGCTGACCTTCGCGCAGGCGCTTGCGGAACAGCTGACGGGTGTTGGAGTCGGCCGACGGTGCGGCGTCATCGTTGCTGAAGCCCATGCGTGCGGGTGGCAGCAAGGCGTCGAGGATGCGTTCTTCGGCGGCGTCTTCGGCGCGGTGGCGAACCTTGGTCATTTCCTGTTCGCGCAGCAGCTTGATCGCCGCGTCGGCCAGGTCACGAATGATCGATTCAACGTCGCGGCCGACATAGCCGACTTCGGTGAACTTGGTCGCTTCGACCTTGATGAACGGCGCGTTGGCCAGTTTCGCCAGGCGACGAGCGATCTCGGTTTTACCGACACCGGTTGGGCCGATCATCAGGATGTTTTTTGGCGTGACTTCAACGCGCAGCTCTTCAGGCAGCTGCATCCGGCGCCAGCGGTTACGCAGCGCGATGGCGACGGCGCGCTTGGCATCGTCCTGGCCGATGATATGGCGATTGAGTTCGTGGACGATTTCACGGGGAGTCATGGACATAGTAATTGGCGGTCCTCAGGTAAAAGTGAGCCGTGGCGTGGTGGCCAAAACAGGCTTACTCAGCGAGGTCCTGCTCCTCAATGGTGAAGGTGTGGTTGGTGAATACACAGATGTCGCCGGCGATGCCGAGGGCGGTTTCGACGATTTCCCGGGCCGACAGATCGGTTTTCTTCAGCAGCGCGCTGGCGGCGGCCTGGGCGTAACCGCCACCGGAGCCCATGGCGATCAGACCTTCTTCAGGTTCGACCACGTCGCCGTTACCGGTGATGATCAGAGAGGCGTCTTTGTTCGCGACCGCGAGCATGGCCTCGAGGCGGCTGAGGGAGCGGTCAGTGCGCCATTCTTTGGCGAGTTCGACAGCGGCGCGAACCAGGTGGCCCTGATGTTTCTCAAGCTGGCCTTCGAAACGCTCGAAGAGGGTGAAGGCGTCAGCGGTGGCCCCGGCAAAGCCGGCGATCACCTGGCCGTGATACAGGCGGCGAACTTTCTTCGCGTTGCCTTTCATCACGGTATTGCCGAGAGAAACCTGGCCGTCGCCGCCCATGACGACTTTGCCGTGGCGGCGAACTGAAACGATGGTGGTCAAGGGAGAGTCTCCACGCAGCGGGGCGAAAATGCCTTATGCCAACTCATATGGGGGTGGTGGAGCGTATTTCAACTGCGCAGAGGGAGAGGGGACGAGCGGTGCGAGGCGCGTAGGAGCTGCCGAAGGCTGCGATCTTTTGATCTTGCTCTTGTTCATGGGTAAGACGGAACACCCTGCAAGCCTCGAAAAGATCGCAGCCTGCGGCAGCTCCTACAGGATTCGTGCCTCCTGCGGGAGCTGCGGTGGCAGAGGATCAGCGGCTTTGGCGTTGTTGTAACAACAAGTTGCTGAACCCGCTGCCGGCCAGTTGTTTCTGGGCCGTGGTCAGCTGTTCGCGGTTGCTGAACGGTCCGACCAATACCCGATACCAGGTTTCGTCCTTCACGGTGCCGGATTCAACCGCCACAGCCTGACCGAGCAAGATGATCTGCGCCCGAACCTTGTCCGCATCAGCCTCCTTGCGGAACGAGCCGGCCTGCAGGAAAAACTTGGTCACTGGCGCCGCTTTGGACACCGGTGGCGCTGGCGGCGGGGTAATCCCGGCCAGTGCTGCCTGAGCCCGCGCGGTATCGATCTTCGCCGCTTGCTCTGGGGTGACCGGCGTCGTCGGAATGGCCGGTACTTGTGGCGTCGGCAGGGTTTTCTCCGGCACGGCATCCGGCGGCACGATGACTTCCGATTCCGGCAGCAAGGTGTAGAAGTCGTACTTCGGCTTCACCGGTTGCGTCGGGCTCGGCGGAGTCTTGTTGGCCTCGGCGATCTTGGTGGCTTTCTGCTGCTCGATCTTCTCGCGCTTGACGCTCTCGCTGCCCTTGCCCGGTTCCAGCTTCATCAGGAACACAATAAACGCGCCGACCGTCAGGCCGATGGCCATCCACAGCCAGCCCGGGATCGGTTGTTTTGCAGGAGCTTGGTAACGGCTGGCGCCACGCTTGGGTGCAGGTTTTTTCTTGGCAGCCAACTTACATACGCTCCAGAGTTTCCAGACCCAAGAGTTCCAGGCCTTGCTTGAGTGTGCGGCCGGTCAGCGCGGCGAGGCGCAGACGGCTCTGCATTTGCGCCGGGGTGTCGGCGCTGAGGATCGGGCAGTTCTCGTAGAAGCTGGAGAACAGGCCGGCAACATCGTACAGGTAGGTGCACAGGATGTGCGGCGTGCCTTTGTCGGAAACGTTGTTCAGCACTTCGCCGAACTGCGCGAGCTTCGCCGCCAGTTCGTGTTCGTGTGGGGCTTCGAGGACGATCTGGCCTTCGACTTCACTGAAGTCCTTGCCGAGTTTGCGGAACACGCCGGCCACGCGGGTGTACGCGTACAGCAGGTACGGTGCGGTGTTGCCTTCGAAATTCAACATCAGGTCGAAGTTGAAGCTGTAGTCGCTGGTGCGGTGCTTGGACAGGTCGGCGTATTTCACCGCGCCAATGCCCACGACCTTGGCGATGTTGCGCAGTTCGTCTTCAGCCAGTTCCGGGTTCTTTTCTTTCACCAGGTTGTAGGCGCGCTCCTGGGCTTCGGTCAGCAGGTCGATCAGCTTCACGGTGCCGCCATCACGGGTCTTGAACGGACGGCCATCGGCGCCGTTCATGGTGCCGAAGCCCATGTGTTCCATGTCCATCGGGTGCGTCACGAAGCCGGCCAGGCGCGCGACCTGGAACACTTGCTGGAAGTGCAGGGCCTGACGCTGGTCGACGAAGTACAGCGCGCGATCAGCCTTCAACTTGCCGCTGCGGTAACGCACGGCCGCCAGGTCGGTGGTGGCGTAGAGGTAGCCGCCGTCAGCCTTGACGATGATCACCGGCAGCGGGTCGCCGTCGGCGTTCTTGAATTCGTCGAGGAACACGCACTGGGCGCCGTTGCTCTCGACCAGCAGGCCAGCGGCCTTGAGGTCGTTGACTACGTTGATCAGGTCGTCGTTGTAGGCGCTTTCGCCCATCACGTCGGCCATGGTCAGTTTGACGTTCAGCAGTTCGTAGATTTTCTGGCAGTGCGACAGCGAGATGTCTTTGAACTTGGTCCACAGCGCCAGGCAGTCCGGGTCGCCGGCTTGCAGCTTGACCACCAGACCACGGGCGCGATCTGCGAACTCTTCGGATTCGTCGAAGCGTTGCTTGGCGGCGCGGTAGAAGTTTTCCAGGTCCGACAGCTCATCGCTGGTGATCGGGTTTTCCTGAAGGTAGGCCATCAGCATGCCGAACTGGGTGCCCCAGTCGCCGACGTGGTTCTGCCGGATCACTTCGTCGCCGAGGAACTCCAGCACCCGGGCCACGCCATCACCGATGATGGTCGAGCGCAAGTGGCCGACGTGCATCTCTTTGGCCAGGTTCGGTGCCGACAGGTCGACGACGGTGCGCTGCGCCGGGCCGGCCTTGCGCACGCCGATGTGGGCGTCGGCCAGGGCGGCGTCCAGGCGAGTGGCCAGGGCCTGGGTGTTCTGGAAGAAGTTCAGGAAGCCGGGGCCGGCGATTTCGGTCTTGGTGACGTTTTCGTCAGCCGGCAGCGCGGCGATGATTTTCTCTGCCAGGTCACGCGGCTTCATGCCGGCCGGTTTGGCCAGCATCATTGCGATGTTGCTGGCGAAATCGCCGTGAGTCTTGTCACGGGAGTTTTCCACCTGGATCGCCGGCGACAGGCCTTCAGGCAACACACCTTCGTTGACGAGTTGGGTGATGGCTTGTTGGATCAGCTGGCGAATGGTGTCTTTCATGGTGTTCTCTTTCGACCGCAAGCGCGGCGGCGCCTGGATGCGCTAGTGGAAAAACTGGGCATTATCCGTTGCGAAGACGGGCTTGCCAACTATAGCGGGCAGGTTATGGATATGTGGTGACTATTAGGGCCTCTTCGCGAGCAGGCTGGCTCCCACATTGGTTCGCTGAATGCCGTAGATCCCTGTGGGAGCGAGCTTGCTCGCGATGGCGATCTCTAAATCAATACAAATCCACAGGATCGACATCAAGGGACCAACGCACCGCCCGCCCACTCGGCATCTGCTCCAACACCAGCAACCAGCTGCTTAATAGTCGATGCAGCGGCGCCCGGGCCGTCGCTTGCAGCAACAACTGCGCACGATAACGACCGGCCCGGCGTTCCATCGGAGCCGGCACCGGCCCTAGCAGTTCAATCCCGGTCAGGTTCTGTTCGGCCAGCAAACGTTCAGCCTCGCTGCACGCCTCATCAAGAAAGCCTTCAGCTTGCCCCGGTTTGTGCGCTTCGGCCCGCAGCAGCGCCAAGTGCGCAAACGGCGGTAACCCCGCCGAGCGCCGTTCGCTCAACGCCTGTTCGGCAAAGGCGAAATAGCCCTGTTCAGTCAATTGCACCAGCAGCGGATGGTCGGCCAAATGGGTCTGGATGATCACTTTGCCCGGCTCTTCAGCCCGGCCTGCGCGCCCGGCAACCTGGACGATCAACTGCGCCATGCGCTCGCTGGCGCGGAAGTCGCCGGAGAACAGCCCGCCGTCGGCATCGAGAATCGACACCAGCGTCACCCGTGGGAAGTGGTGCCCTTTGGCAAGCATTTGCGTGCCCACCAGAATGCACGGTTGGCCCTTCTGGATGGTCGCGAACAGCTGATTCATGGCGTCTTTGCGCGAAGTGCTATCGCGGTCGACCCGCAGCACCGGGACGTCCGGAAACAAAATCCCCAATCGTTCTTCGGCGCGCTCGGTGCCGGCGCCGACTGGTCGCAAATCGACTTTGCCGCATTTCGGGCAATGCCGAGGGACGCGTTCGACGTAGCCGCAATGGTGACAGCGCAGTTCACCGGAGCGCTGATGCACAGTCATGCGCGCATCGCAGCGCTGGCACTCGGACATCCAGCCGCAGTCGTGACACAGCAAGGTCGGGGCAAAACCGCGGCGGTTGAGGAACACCAACACTTGTTGGCCGGCGGCCAGCGTCTGACCGATGGCCTGCTGCATCGGCCCGGAAATGCCGCTGTCCAGCGGACGGCTTTTCACGTCCAGGCGTAAGAAACGCGGCTGTTTGGCGCCACCGGCGCGCTCGTTCAGGCGTAAGAGTCCGTATCGACCGGTGTAGGCGTTGTGCAGGCTTTCCAGCGAAGGCGTGGCAGAGCCGAGGACAATCGGGATGTTTTCCTGGCGGGCGCGCACCAGCGCCAGATCGCGGGCGTGATAGCGCAGGCCTTCCTGCTGTTTATAGGAACCGTCGTGCTCTTCATCGATGATGATCAGGCCGGGGTTCTTCATCGGCGTGAACAGCGCCGAACGGGTGCCGATAATAATGTCGGCGTCACCGTCCCGGGCGGCGAGCCAGGCTTCGAGGCGTTCGCGGTCGTTGACCGCCGAGTGGATCAGCGCGATGCGCGCATTGAAACGCTGCTCGAAGCGCGCCAGGGTCTGCGGGCCGAGGTTGATCTCCGGGATCAGCACCAGCGCTTGTTTGCCGGCCTCGAGGGTTTCGCGGATCAGCTGCAAATAGACTTCGGTCTTGCCGCTGCCGGTGACGCCGGCCAGCAGGAACGCGTGATAGCTGTCGAAGCCGGCGCGAATCGCCTCATAAGCCGCACGCTGCTCCGGGTTGAGCGGCAGCTCCGGCTGCGCCAGCCAGTGTTCATGGCGGGCGTCGGGGGCGTGCTTGCGGATTTCGACGTGCACCAGATCCTTGGCCAGCAGCAAATCCAGGCTGTCCTTGCTCAGCATCAGTTTGCTCAGCAACTGGTGGGCGACGCCGTGGGGATGTTGGGCCAGGGTCGCCAGTGCCTCCCGTTGACGCGGGGCACGAGCGATGCGCGGGTCATCAAGGCTGGCGCCGGGCGCGGCGGACCAGAAGCGTTCCTGCCGTGCTTCGGCCAGCTCACCCTGACGCAGCAACACCGGCAACGCCCAACTCAAAGTGTCGCCGAGGCTGTGCTGGTAATACTGGGAGGTCCACAGGCACAGTTTGAACAGCGCTGGCGGCAGCGGCGGCGTGGCATCAAGCAGGGCCAGGGCCGGCTTGAGCTTTTCTACCGGCACTTCGCTGTGATCGGTCACCTCCACCAGAATCCCGATCATCTCCCGTCGGCCGAACGGTACCCGCAGGCGCATGCCCGGCTGCAACTGGGCACGCAGGACCCCGGCCGGGGCACGGTAATCGAACAGACGGCGCAGGGGCGAAGGCAGGGCGAGGCGCAGAATGGCGTTGGGCACGCGGGGGGGTCTCGATAAGCGGAAAATAAACAGCAGGGCCATGACTTGTTGGAGCGAGCCTGTGTGGCGAGGGGATTTATCCCCGTTCGGCTGCGAAGCAGTCGCAAACCAGGTGAATACGGTTTTTCTGAAACACCGTAATCACAGGTTCAGGGCCGCTTCGCGACCCAACGGGGATGAATCCCCTCGCCACAGTGCTCCCACAGGGACGGCGCTTTGGGCCGGGAGCCTAGCAGACGGTCGGTGTAAGGGACAGCTTGCGTGATTGCAAAGGTCTGGTAGAATCCGCGGCCTAATTATGTGCGGTATTCAACAATAGTGTTGAGTGGCGGCACACTAGCCTGAGGAATACACCATGAAAGCCGATATCCATCCAGCGTACGAAACCATCGAAGTAACTTGCAGCTGCGGCAACAAGTTCGAAACTCGTTCGAACCTGTGCAAGCCACTGGGTACTGACGTATGCAACGAGTGCCACCCGTTCTACACCGGTAAGCAGAAGACTCTGGATACTGGCGGCCGTGTACAGCGCTTCGCAGACCGCTTCGGTGCTTTCGGCAAGAAAGCTCCTGCTGCTGCAGAGTAAGGTTGCAAAGCCCCATGGGCTTTACCTTGCTGATGAAAAAGGCGTCCCTCGCGGGCGCCTTTTTTGTGTCTGCGATTTGGCTTTCCGCTGCCCAGGCCTTCTGCCCGGCGCCGAGCGGGCTGACACCCGTTGTGGTGCAACGGGTGGTGGATGGTGACACGCTGCGCTTGAGCGATGGCCGCAGCGTGCGCATGATCGGTTTGAATACGCCGGAGCTGGGCAAGAAAGGCCGCTCCGACGAGCCGTTCGCGGTGGTCGCGCGCCAACGTCTGGAGGCTCTGGTGGCCGCCAGCGATGGGCGGGTCGGTTTATTGCCCGGTAAAGAGAGCAAAGATCATTACGGCCGCACCTTGGCCCATGTCTACAGCGCCGATGGCGCCAACCTTGAAGCGCAGATGCTCGCTGAAGGACTCGGTTTTCAGGTGGCGGTCGCGCCGAATGTCGATCTGGTCGACTGCCAGCAAGCGGCGGAACATAGCGCCCGTCAGGCCGGACTCGGGTTGTGGCGTCAATCCCCTGTACTGAAAGCGGATCAGATCAGCACTTCCGGTTTCGCTGTGCTAAGT
Organism: Pseudomonas fluorescens; assembly: GCF_000968015.1. Lineage (GTDB taxonomy): Bacteria > Pseudomonadota > Gammaproteobacteria > Pseudomonadales > Pseudomonadaceae > Aquipseudomonas > Aquipseudomonas fluorescens_W. The sequence goes on along the minus strand of NZ_LACH01000001.1, from coordinate 1,805 downwards.
GGTCGTGTGAGCAAGGTTCAGCGCAATCGCGGTGGAGTTTGGATCGAGTTGCAGGATTCGGTTGTATTGCGCGTTGCACCCAATTTGCTGGGACGGTTCGATGTTGCGAATCTCGAGCGGTTGAAGGGCAGGCAGATCGAGGCCCGTGGCTGGGTGCTGGACCGTTCGCGGCGTGGTGGGCTGAAAGAAGGGCAGGCGCGCTGGCTTTTGCCATTGACCGACCCGGCGATGCTTCAGATGGCGCAGTGATAAAAAATTGTAGACATTTTTTATTGTGATTGTGAACAGTCTATCCCTTGTGTTCCGTGGCTCTTGGCCCAAAGTCGTAGGGCCGGGCGCTTGACAGGGGTGACTGGTCAGTCTTGTGGGGATTTTGCGAGGCGCGTATCCTCGCTGACCAGTCTGTCCAACAGTAAAAGCGGAATGCCCCCATGTCTGATCTGAAAACTGCCGCTCTCGAATATCACGCCCATCCTCGTCCAGGTAAGCTGAGTGTCGAGCTCACCAAGGCCACCGCTACCGCCCGCGACCTGTCGCTGGCCTACAGCCCCGGCGTAGCCGAACCAGTACGCGAAATCGCTCGCGATCCTGAGCTGGCCTACAAATACACCGGCAAAGGCAACCTGGTTGCAGTCATTTCCGATGGCACCGCGATTCTCGGCCTGGGTAACCTCGGCCCATTGGCTTCCAAGCCAGTGATGGAAGGTAAAGGCGTACTGTTCAAGCGTTTCGCCGGCATCGACGTTTTCGACATCGAAGTCGATTCCGAAAGCCCGCAAGCCTTCATCGATACCGTCAAGCGCATCTCCATCACCTTCGGTGGCATCAACCTGGAAGACATCAAGGCACCTGAGTGCTTTGAGATCGAACGTGCTCTGATCGAGCAGTGCGACATTCCGGTATTTCACGATGACCAGCACGGCACCGCGATCGTTACTGCGGCCGGCATGATCAACGCCCTGGAAATCGCTGGCAAAACCCTCGCTGACGCCAAGATCGTCTGCCTGGGCGCCGGTGCTGCCGCCATCTCCTGCATGAAATTGCTGGTGAGCATGGGTGCCAACATCGAAAACATCTTCATGGTTGACCGTACCGGCGTGATCCACTCCGGCCGTGACGACCTGAACCAGTACAAAGCTGTTTTCGCTCACGCGACTGAAAAACGCACACTGGCCGACGCCCTGAAAGGCGCGGACGTGTTCGTTGGCCTGTCCGGCCCGAACCTGCTGAGCGCTGAAGGCCTGAAGTCCATGGCGGCCAACCCGATCGTGTTCGCGTGCTCCAACCCTGATCCGGAAATCTCCCCGGAACTGGCTCACGCCACCCGTGACGACGTGATCATGGCGACCGGCCGTTCGGACTACCCGAACCAGGTCAACAACGTGCTGGGCTTCCCGTTTATCTTCCGTGGTGCCCTGGACGTTCGCGCCAAGCGCATCAACGAAGAAATGAAAGTCGCTGCGGCCAACGCCCTGCGTGAACTGGCCAAGCTGCCGGTTCCTCAGGAAGTGTGCGACGCCTACGGCGGCATCAAACTGGAGTTCGGTCGTGAGTACATCATTCCGAAACCAATGGATGCCCGTCTGATCACCGTGATCTCCGATGCCGTGGCCAAGGCTGCAATCGAGACCGGCGTAGCGACCCTGCCGTATCCGAAGAACTACCCGCTGAAAAGCGTGGATGACGTGTTCAACGGCTAAGTCGTTGTAGCGCTTCAATCAAAGGCCCCGGCTCTTGCGAGTCGGGGCTTAATGAGATGGGCAGCCTGACCGAGCAGCCCTGCAGGTTTACGCTTGCAGGGCTTT